>NZ_JBCHVB010000001.1:0-1289245 GCF_039023475.1 Erwinia psychrophila | reverse complement strand
GCTGGGCGGCAGTGGGCATGCCGAAGGCACCACGGTGGCAGGTAAGGCGTTTGTAGCAACTGCTGCGGATGCTAAAGCGTATAACAAAGCGTTGAGCTATCTGAAGATGTATGGTGTTCAGTCGGGTCAAGCCGCTGTGGGTACAGATGCCTTGATGGTACTTCCTGGAGTTCCCGGCGCTCTGGTGTGTGGAACGGTTGCAGCGGGAGGTGCATACCAAACAGGTACAGGGGTAGGTCAAATTGCTGATGGCAATTATGGAGATGGCATTCTGAATATTGGCCTTGGGACGGCTGCTATATTCGGTAGTGTGGCTGGGCAAGGAGCCGTTTCTAAACCTGGCGGAGGTATTATCTCTCAGGGAGATACACGCTTCTGGCAAAACAGTACCATTGGTAACAATATTGTAAAGTCTGATGGAACATTAACTGGCCGACCAACCCCTGTAGATCCGAAGATGACAAAGGAGAATATTCGTTCTCTTAATCGTGAAAATGAAAGTGCTCAAACCCTCTCACACTCAGGTTTTCATGTGGAGCAAAATCCTTCAGTAGCAGGAAATAAAAATCCAGATTATCGAATTAATGGCGAGATCTTTGATAACTATGCTCCTAAATCTAACAGCGTGAGGAATATTTACAGCGAAGTTAAATCTAAGATAGATAAAGGCCAGACATCTAATGTTGTGATCAATATGTCTGACACTAACGTTAGCGTCCCAGAACTCCAAAAGCAGTTAACTAAGTGGCCAATAATGGGGCTTGATAAAGTAATCGTTGTTGATAAAGCCGGTAATGCTATAAGGGTGAAGTGAGGGTGGTATGTCTATAGGATTAACATGTTTTACTAAGCTTCCTTTTGCAGAGTTACAGCGTAAGTTGAACGAGTTTGCGAAGCGATATCCGGATGTCTTTCCCGCTCACTACTATCTGTCTACTGCTGGTATACCACATCCAGCCCAAAAAGAGGTATCTAATGAGTTTGGATTGGATCCGATATCTTATTGTTATATATCGGTAAATAATAAATTTCTCGAAATATCAACGGATGAAATGGCTGACATGATCAGAAAAGAGTTGGGTTCAGACAATGTCATTGTATTGCTAAATGGTGAAGATCTAATCTGAGCATGGTGCTATCCAGCCAACCTGAAGCGATTACTATTTCTAAGTTCCAAGTGCTTCATACACAGTGTGGCAGGGGGACTGATTCTGCTCTTTAAAAGCGTATGAAAATGGCGTAACGGGATTGAAAAAGGTGCGTCGGAGCGAAGTTTCCACGCCGTAAACGCAGCAGGAAAAAGCGGCTGTAACTGGCGGAAAGCACAGGAAAAACTGACTCCGGCTCAACAATCGTGTTCGAGCGAGTTGTTGTTGAGAATAACTCACTAAGTCTTGTAGTACGGGCAGGGAACTGGCTGCTCAGGGCTGTACCAAAGTTGCTGCATGCCGGAATGCGATGGTAGAGAAAGGTCTTGGCGCATTGCTTGGTATTAGCACGACTAAAACCGTTCTGGATAATCTCTCTGTTTCAGAACAGGAATATGTATTTAACGTTGCCATGACAGGTAAGGCTGACCTGATTGAGAAACTGACGCTCGAGCAGCGGAAAGCTTACGATTACATGGTAGGTCAGGATCAGAAGGGTCTGATCATTATCTTCCCACAACCGGACAGAGATCTGACAGGTGGGAAACTAGTTAATCCGGTTCAGGATCAAAACAAGGGAACTACGCTTACAACGCCGGATCAGTCAGATCGGCAGGGGGCAACAAATACCGGAAATACTGGTGGTATAGCGGATGCTGATGGGAATACTACAGTAACGCCGAGACCAGATGGGCCAGGTAAGGATGATTTGGCTTATTTGGATAAACCTGCAAACTTGTCTCCTGAGGGCTCCGCAAGGGCTGGAGCCTTCAACGAAGCTAAAAGACAATCGGGTATTCCTGTAAGTCAAAGCCCGAGTAAAGTATACCCAAATGTTGATAGGAGAAAAAACCCTCAACCGGGATATATATATATGAGTTTGATGTACCAAAACCAGGCGGTGGAACCCAGAAAGTATATATTCGTGATGATGCCGGTGGTCATTTCTTTACAGATGACTCAAGTCAAAATAGGGGGCCACATTTTAATGATGAAAAAGGTAACCACTATGATTATTAATTATGTCAGGCGATATGCAGAAAGTATAAGCATCAAAAATGATATTTGTGATTTTAGTGATTTGATTCCTGAAATAAATGGAATTTCAGCTGTAAGTTGGGAGCTACCTAATTGTTCCCGAAGAGAATTTGGTGAACGGCTGTTGAAAGATATATATACCGTTGTAACTGATGATGATTTTATCCATGTGATGGTACAGTTAGTACCAGAGCAGCCTAATAACGCAATAGTTAATTATAAAAAACATGGGGATTAATAGGAAGCTCAGGGATAAAGGTAAATAATTTCCAGGATAAAAAATCCTTTATTGATAAGGGAAGTAATGGGCTAATGTTAGCAGGAATTTGTTGTGTTGCTAACTCTCTATGTTGTGAGATTCAGAAATTAATAAATTCTCAAGAAAAGTTGTTTTTTTCTAACTTATCACCAAACTTGAGTGATGCAGATGCTCCTTCGGTTGGGCGATTAACAAAATGGATTGAGAATATATTACATAACGATGGGGTTATTTTTTTCCTCTTAGGTAGATTTGATGAAAATGACTCAGAGGTTGTTGCTATAGGTTATAAGGTTGCTTTGAAGAAATTGTATAATTAACGTTTTTTTTGTTGAGAATAACTCGCTGTCCGACCTCACCGATGCTCTGGCCGCAGGTAAAACACCGCAACAGGTTGCCAGAGTACGCACTGAAGAAACGCTCGAAGAGATTAAAAAAGAGCAGTGTGCGGGGCTGGGTGCGGAAGCATGTGCTGTCAGGCTGGAAGCTTACCGGCAGGAAATGGTTGCAGGGGCAGTGTCTTTCGGCCTGGATTTTGTGCCGGTAGTGGGTACGTTGAAAAGCGTTGCGGAAGCAGAAAGTGCGCTTGGATATCTTGAAGCTGTTGCTTCAGTCATTCCGGGTGAACGGATTGCTGGCAAGATATTCAGGGCAGCAAGAGCGGCGCTGAATAAAGGGGATGTTGCTGAAGCGTCGAAGCTGATCAATAAAGCCAGCGATGAAATTAAAGTCAAGTCAAGGCGCTTGATGTTGGTTCATATAAAGAACTGAAGGCGCGTGAAGTCGTTGGTGATGGATTGGAGCATGATCATATTACATTATTTGCCGCCATTCGTCAGGCAAAAGAAAATGAGCTAGGTAGAAAGTTGACTCCAACAGAAGAAAAAACTTTATATCAGAATGCTACTGCTGTTGAAGTACCTAAAGATGTTCATAAAGCTGGCCCTACTTATGGTGGCAAAAATACATCTTCTCAGGTAAAACAAGATGCAATGAACCTTTGTGGTGCAGAATGCCGAGACACAGAATCTTTAAGAAAAAACATGATAGAACGTGGTTATGATCCGGTTTTGGTTGATGATGCAATAAAACAGATCATGGAAAGAAACCGGGAAATAGGAGTGACGAAATAATGCTGATATGGAATGACTTTATCGAAATGTTAGGTTGCTCAAAACATGATGAGAAATTTATAAACCTCTCCAGTTATTTTAATGAGTTGCCCAGTCTTGATGATGGCATGTTAGGTGATCGAAACTATTATTCTTTTTTAAAATCAGGCGTTTTATTTTTACTGGAAAATGAAGTGGTAGAGCAAATTTCACTGTATATACAACCAGGTGAGGGTTTTAACGTATATGAAGGGGAGTTGCCTATACCAGTTGATGGATCAGAGTCTGAAATCACTAAAATATTGGGTTGTCCTTCGACATCCGGTGGCTGGAAAATAGATATGCCCCTTGGTTATACTAATCGCTGGGTAAAATATGAGAAAAGGAGCTATGCATTACATCTACAATTTTCTCGTAATAATAAATTATGCAGAGTTACAATTATTAAATAATACGAATCCCAGCAACCGGCTGGGATTTTTCTTTTCAACCAAGCACTTACCTCAAAACGACCGCCACTCTATCATCCCTTCCTGGATCCTGCGTGGCCGCTTCTGCGGCTTGGCAACCAGCTCAATATATGCCGCAATCTCCCGCTGCTTGCGGGCCGACAGCTTCTTGCAGACCTTACGCAGCGTGGTCACCACCTCCGGCTCTGCGGGCGGTTCCGGCTGCGGCTCCTGGCGGGTAATAATCAGGCAGTCCTGCATCACCCGCACGTTAACAGTACGGCGGCCACCACTACCGGTGCGCAGGCCAGGAAAAATGCGGTTGAGAATAATCTGATGGGTGGTACGGAAGACGGCCAGACGAAGTTCGTGCAGGAACACGGCAAAGACATGCTGTCCTGTGCGGACGCTCCTTCTTCAGCCAGCTGTCAGCGCGGCGAGGCGGTGAATAAAGCGATAGCCGTCGCTCTGGGGGCCGGTGCCACAGGTGGTGCAGTTGCAGTTGTAACACCGGAACTGATTGCAGCAGTACAGGCTGCATTCAGCGGATGCGGCGCGAATTCGGTATTGTGTATTAATGAAGTCAGCATCTGGGTGGCAGAAATGGCCGCCGGGGATGCGCTACCGGCAGGCCTGACGGTAGCGACGGTCAGCAAGATGTCGGCCAAAGAACTGTCAGAGCTGAAGGCGCTGATGGAGGTTGAGAAGCAGACAGGAAGTAAAGTCAGTAAAGAGTCTGTAGAAAGTGTTGTCAGCAGTAAACCATCCAGCGGTGCGGAAAATATTGCGCTTTATCCAAAGCTGAAAGATGATCTGGCCCAGCAGAACCTGAACAATATTGCGAAGCAGGATCCGAGGCTGGGTGCGGTAGTTAAAGGAAGTGGAACGACAAATCCTAATTTTTCTGTGGGAACGGGAACAGCGGCGGAAGCAAATCAGTTAGGTAAAATATGGGTTGGTGATGGTGCCAGATTGCTAACTGATGGTAAAGGCTGGGTTAGTGCTGATGGTACAAGAGTGTATCGTTTCCCAGCTTCCAAACCAAATACACCGCAAGACCTGAATCCAACTGGAGTACAGGCTAACTTTGAAATGCTGAAAGATGGCTAAAGAGTTAGTAATGGTCACATGGGGGTTACTCAGTGAAAGGAATACTTAAAAACGTAGGGGTCAACTCAGCAGATTTTAGCCCTGAAACATACCAACCTGAAGAAGACGATTGTTTTGGACTATGGGTCAACTTGTGTATTGGTCCTGAAGATCAAGAGGGGGGGCACGATTATCAGTTATTCATCTGCACCCCTGAATGGCTCTGTAAACACCACTGGCTACCGGAACTGATGCGCCACACGTTGCTGGTACGTAAATACGATCTGAATGAGATCAAAAAGACCATCACGGATTATATCGACCAGTGCCAAGGCAATGACTGGATGGAGATCGCGCAAAAACTCTCCCGCGTCTTTGCCTGGGAGTATGAAGACTACCAGCCATGAAATAACGATCCCGGCCACCGAGCCGGGATCTTTTTACCTGTCACTCGGCAGGCCGGATCGTCAGTTGCCCGCGTTCAACGGCCACGATAACCAGCCTATGTCGCCAGCAGCAGGCACAGCTGATAGAAGAAATCGGCAGCCAGGCGGCAGATATCGCCAGGACGCATGGCGGGCAGACGGGTAAAGATAAGCTGAATCCGGGCGCCGATGAGATAGCGAAGCAGGCATACAACACGGTGATGGCACCATTCGGCACGGGCAGCGCGCTGTAGCAGGGATTTCAGGCGGCCACGGCGGCGGTGCAGGGGCTTGCGGGCGGCAATATCGATCAGGCGATAAGCGACGCGGCAAGTCCGTATCTGGCGGAGCAAATCCACAACCTGACTACGGACGCAAGCGGTAAGGTCAATACCGAAGCTAACCTGATGGCGCATGCGGTCTGGGGCGCAGTGGCGGCACAGATGTCGGGCGGAAATGCCGGAGCAGGCGCTGCGGGGGCCTTCAGTGCCGAGCTGGCGGCGCGCTACATAACCGAAAACTACTACAGCGCCAGGACAACTGACGAAATCAGTCGTCTGCCGGAAAGCGACCATCAGGAAATCAGCCTGCTGAGCACCCTGGCAGCCGGCGCCGCGGGCGGGTTGATGGGTGACAGCATGGCTGCTACGGTGACAGGTGCGCAGGCCGGGAAGAATGCGGTTGAGAATAACTATTTGAGTAGCACGGAGAAGAGCCGCCAGACATATCTCAACAACAAACAGAACCTGACGCCAGAGGAGCAGAAAGATAAGGAGAGGTTAAATCGTAAGGATCTGGAAAGCGATATGACTGTTTACGTGGCCTGTAGTGGCACAGGTGCTGACTGTCAGGCAGAAAGAGAGAAAGCGAAGGCCGCGCAAGACACCTACTTCAACCAAACTTACCAGAATCCGAAAGAGGCTCAGGCGGGTTATCAGCAGATAATAAACTTGCTGAACTCTACAGATCCGAATGCGAAGGAAGTGTTCAATATTCTGGAAAGGTATACGCATGCGTTTATGTCGTTTGGGTACACGGAGGATGAGGCCAAGGCGAGAGCAGGAGCCTATGTTGGTTCGATGTATATCGCGGGTGGTGTGAGTACAGTAGTGGCATCTGGAGCACTGGTAAAGCAGTTCGGGAAGGATGTAGCTCCGGGGGCGAAACCTGCAAGCTCGACGGCAAAACCTATAGAAAATGTACCAAACTCATCTGAAACTTATTTTCGGGTTGAAGGTGGAGGAAATGGTACACAAACAAGTCAGAACAGAATTAATGTAAACTCTGACGGCAGTGTAACTATTAACTCAGGTTGTAGTGGGCAATTGTGTGTTAGCACTAATGGACCAAATCATGCCGCTTATTACCTGACTAATAGAAGACAGGATGGTAGTGTAGTAGTATTTGAAGTCGATGCGGCTCTCCATAAACAGATAATGGATGCAGCAGTACCTCAAAGGCCAATTCCTGGGGTGCCAAAAGATCCGTATGCTCCTAAGATTGTCGATCCTACAAAAGGTCAACCTAGTGTTTATCTTGAACTACTTAAGATGTGGGATAGGCTGATAGAGCAAAACTCATCAAAAGCTCGCGTATTAACAAAAGAGGAATTTCTGAATGAATTTAACAAATGATTATCAGAATTTACTCGATGCCATTTTTAATGGCGATAAAGATATAGCTATCTTTGTTGTGGATGGTATTCATTATTATCTTGTTGATAATAAGGATAATTACTGCATCGACGTTAGGCCGGAATATAAAGCGTATATAGCTAAAGGATGGATGAAAGAGTCTCTGTATGACGAGGCAGTAAGCTCATTCAGAAATGGAATTACTGTATTATCTAAGGATAGCTTTAAAGATTACATAACTCGAAATGATGTTGCTGTTTATACAGTTGACTGGATGACATCATTCTTCACATTGGGTAGAGATGACGGGCAGCTTGTCAGTTTTTATGATTATGTTGAGCGATTTTTATCTACATTAACAGACTCTGTATCAGTTGAGTGGGATAGCTGGAGAATGCGGCTACCTAAATTTTACATTAATTTTGACAAAAAAATATATCGTCATACTGATTGGGATAGAAGTCACGAAGCGTCTGTACCTTCTGATTGGAACGCTCAAGCAAATAGTGATTTTGGCTTGTTAGTACCAGACAAAGAGCAATATTGGCTTATTAATGGCATGAATTTTTGGAAATTACAGATGTAAATGGCGAAATCCCGCCCTCAGTGGCGGGATTTTACTGTTGAGAATAATGCACTGAGCGTCCAGCAAAACCAGGATCGGGCCAAAGATCTGGCAGCCGGCGCCGCGGGCGGGTCGATTGGTGACAGTATGGCTGCTACTGTGACAAGTGCGCAGGCCGGGAAGAATGCGGTTGAGAATAACTATCTGAGCACCGCCCAGAAGGCTCAGAAAGATAAGGAAATCGCTGACTGTCAGACTGTGGCTTGTAGAGCAGGTGCACAAGCTAAATGGACGGCTATCGACCTCGGGCAGGATGGCAGTTTTGCGGCGGGGATGGTGGCTGGGGTTCCGGCAGGGCTGTATGACACGGTTGACGGCATTGTGAAAACGGCCAGTAGTCCGGTGGAAACATACGAAGCACTGAAAGCACTGTTTAACAGCGACGATGTGTTAGGTAACGTCTCGGATGCGGTGAAGCAGTCCTATATTGACCGTATTGATCATATGGAAGCGGAGTACCAGAAAGCCGGAGCCAGCGGGTCGTTTAATGCAGGTGTTGAAGGCGGTAAGCTGGTAACGGATATTGCCGGACTGCTGGCTGGTGGTGCAGGTGTTGCTAAAGGTGGCGCGGTACTGACGGAGAAAGTTGTCGCGGAAACCACTGGTATGGTGGAAACAGTATTAAAATCTTCGGTTGTTAATAAAATTCTGAAAGCAGACCGAATTGGCCGTGGGTTAAAACCAGATCCTACTCATAGAGGTGCAAGTTATCTGAACCGTGAACAATTGATGGATGGAAAAGTATTCACTATCAAAGGCGGTGATGGTATAAAAAAATCACTTCAAGCTGAAGGCTCCTTTAATGATAAGAAAGGTATATATGAATATATCTATGATAATAAAGGAAACGTAACACACCAAAGGTTTATTGAAGGTGGCAGCATTACCGGCACTCCTAACCAACGACCACCGAAGGTAAAAAGACATGAATTTATATCCAATACCTTTTGATTTTATTGATAAAAACTCTCATCTTTCATGGTGTGATGTGAAGTGGGGTTATGAAAATAACCTCATTACCTCAGACGTGCTAATAAAGAAAGCAGAAAAAAATGTATTAGCAGGAAATTATACTAACTCTGAGCTTGAATTATCATTCATTATACCTGGCGAAGTAAATCATGTGGCCCATTTTTTGAAGGATCTATGTTCGGAACTTGATCCGGAAGATGATCTGATCACCAAAAGAAAGTGGCTGTTTATTGTTCTGTACTGGCTCTGGAATAATCGTAATAGTTTTGAAGACCCATTAGCTGAAGTCGAAATGATTTATGCGGATTTTGATTATCCATCTGAAATAGAAGGTTTTATTAAATATATGCCTCCTTCTGATGGATATGATCCATCAAAACACTCTCAGATGGAAAATATTAATCATTTAATGAACAAGTGGAAAAATTATTTAGAAAAAAGATCTACTATATTTAAAAGTTAGATAAACTCCGGCCACCGAGCCGGGGTTTTTACGTTACAACCAGCAAATTATCCTAAAGAGGCCGCCACTCAATCACCCCATCAGGAACCCTGCGTGGTCGCTTCTGCGGCGTGGCAATCACCCGGATAAACTCGGCGATATGCTGCTTGCGGGCCGACAGCTTCTTGCAAGCCCGCTTCAGCGTGGTCACCACCTCCGGCTCTGCGGGCGGTTCCGGCTGCGGCTCCTGTCGGGTAATAATCAGGCAGTCCTGCATCACCCGCACGTTAACCGGCGTCCCTGTCGTGAATCCCGCCTCTTCCAGCCAGTGGCCTTTCAGCGTAATGGACGTCAGCATCAGCCCAGTTTTCGATAAGGATAAAAACCAGAAGCGGCTGCAGGCGTCGTAACTGGTGGGCGACATCGCCGGACAGATGGCAACCATGGTGAATACCTGGGGCGATATCGAGGCGATGAAAAAAGCCAATGCAGCACTGGGTCCGGTACCTGAAGGCCTCAGTGAGGAAGACCGTGCTGAAGAAGTCAAAAAGCGGCGCAGCAGCCAATATTATCAGGACGTCATAGGTGAGTATGGCACCGGCAGTAAAACCAGATGGTGGTTCAGGCCATCGGTGGCGTGCTGCAGGGCCTGGTGAACGGTAGTATATCGCAGGCGGTGGCGGGCGGCGTTAACCCGCTGATGGCACAGACGATTAAGGCGTACACGACCAACCCGGATAACACGTCTAATAAAGAAGCTAACCTGATGACGCATGCGGTCTGGGGCGCGGTGGCGGCACAGATGTCGGGCGGGAATGCCGGAGCGGGTGCGGCGGGAGCTTTCAGTGGCGAGCTGGCAGGGCGGTTTATTGCAGAGCATCTTTACGGCGCTGATTCGGCGGAGAAAGTTGCTGGACTGAGCGAGGAGGAGCGCCATGAGCTGAGCCTGATGAGTACGCTGGCGGCAGGTCTTGCGGGGGGGCTTGCGGGTAACAGTACGGCGGCCATCACTACCGGTGCGCAGGCCGGGAAGAATGCGGTTGAGAATAATGCGCTGAGCCTGCCGGGTGGCCTGATGAGTTATGGTCAGGCAGCGGCTTCGTGGAACCAGTATGCGGAAGCAAACGGTCTGACGCCAGAGCAGAAACAGGCGGGGCTTGATAAGCTGGCGAAAGGGGATATGCCGGAAGGTGCCAATATCACTAAAGTTATCGTTGAAGGTTATAAGGATGGCGTGCTGATTGCCGGTGCAGGTTATTTAGGGCCTGCGGCATCTGTGAGTAAAGTGATTGGCGGTAGCGTGATAGGTGCTGTCACCAATGGTTCTTATCAGTGGTTTGATATGAGTCAGCCGGGGAATGAGGGTAAATCATACGATTACCTGGGCACCGGCTCGGCAGCGATTATGGGTGGCTTGGCTCCGGGCCGTGGAGTCTGGCAGAACGTGGGCATAGCGGCAGGGGGTGCGGTGTTTACGGACGGGCCGAATGCGGGAGCGATTGGGGCTTCGGCAGCTGGTGCTTGGGCTGGCGGGATGTTCGGGGAGTATGCACCGGGAATCGTTAATTCGGTAACAGGAAAGGAGCTGCCTGGATTCATCTACGATATTGGAGGCGCTTTTGCTTCCGAAGCTTCCACTGATGCAGGCAAAAGTATTATCAAAAAGCAGGAGAGTGGGAAATGATGAAAGGCACTCTTAAATACATAGCTCTTTTTGCTTATTTTACTGCTGGTTTATTCTTATTAGGTTTAATCATAAAAGTTGTTTTTGGTTTTGTTCATATAGGTGAGTTCTATTTACCTTATCAAGAAGTTATGAGGAATTTTTTCAAAAGCATTATTGCAGGAGCAGCGATCACATTAGCCGCAATTGTCTTTAATCTGATTGATAAATTTAACGAACGTAGAAAACCGCCATCCGATCCCGAGTAAGTCATAAGTCCCGGCCGCCAGAGCCGGGACTGTTGTTGAGAATAATTTCCTTAGCCCACACAAAGCTGAAATGCTGAATAAAGCGATCGAAGACCAGAAAGCCGGTAAGAACCTGGTGGAAGCCTCGCAGACTATCCTAAGACTGACGAATGAAGATCGTACCAGTAACCTTTTGCTGGAAAAATACCAGCAAGGCCAGCCTCTCAGTGATGATCAGAAACAGGAGCTGGCAGGTTTACTCAATCAATATGGGTACGAATTACAGACAATGTATGGATATACCCCGCAGAAGGCTGAGGAGGCTATACAAGGACTTCTTACTGGCAAAGCATTTGTTGCATCCACAGGGGATACACAGGCTTACAATGAAGCACTCAGTTACCTGAAAGGATACAGCGTGCAGTCTGGCCAGGCTGCATTAGGAACGGATGCTTTACTCGCTTTACCGGGTGCACCGGGTATCATCGCTCGTTCAGCATTAGCAGCAGGAGGGGGATATCAAACCGGTACAGGAATAGGTCAGATTACTGATGGTAACTATGGAGAAGGTGCACTTAATATAGGCTTGGGTACATCGGCTATCTTTGGTGGTGTGGCTGGAAATAGTGTTATCACGAAAACTGAAGCAGGTATTATTTCTCCAACTAAAGGTGCTGAGTGGACAGAGAATTCTCAGTCTATTGATAAAAATGCACATTCTTCTATCCCGAAAGTTACGGCTGAATTGACAGACCCTCAGACTGGAAAAGTCTTTACGGATACCAATCAGGGTAACAGACCTGATTTCTTCTTGGGGGATGCCAGCAAGCCAACGCTTATAAATGATGTGGTATAGGCAAAAGTAATGAATCAACCGGATAAAAATTTACCAAATGGAAATATGGCTACAGCTCATGCTGAGGTCGGTACTAACCAACAAGCCTATGAGCAAGGTATGACTGCGGGTCGTAGCATGGAAATGAGTGTATCTGGTAAGCCGGTTTGCGGTTACTGTCTCAGCGATATAAAAAGCATGGCTGAAAAATCTGGTTTGAAATCTCTTACGATTTTTGAAGAGAAAAGTGGCGACACTTTGTATTGGGAAAAAGGAATGAAAAAATTTACCAGGAAATAAACTTATGAAAAATGAGTTCGAAGTCGATTTTTATCTCCACGCTAAAGACTCTTTTAAACGAGTTCGTGGTCCCAGGTGGGGTGATGTAGAAGAATTTCTTATAAAATTGAAAGGGGGCTCAGGTGGTCTAAGGCTCCGTATCATACCTGAACCTGATATTGGCCCAATGAATTTAGATGTTTCTACAGATGATGGTTTCTATCTCTTGACGTTACTAGAATCTTCGGAATGTGATTTAACGGTCCGTACCTATTGGGATAAATCAAAATCTGATAACGATAAAAAAATACAGATTTATGGGGATTACTGGCCTGAACACCAACTAACGAATGATTTCGATCTTGTCGTTAGGACATTCAAAGAGTTTTTCGATACCGGTAATGTTTCAGTGGATCTTCTGAATTAATGTTGAGAATAATGCGCTGAGTGATTTAACAGATGCATTAGCGGCAAATAAAACACCGTAACAGGTTGCCAGAGTACGCACTGAAGAAACGCTCGAAGAGATTAAAAAAGAGCAGTGTGCGGGGCTGGGTGCGGAAGCATGTGCTGTCAGGCTGGAAGCTTACCGGCAGGAAATGGTTGCAGGGGCAGTGTCTCTCGGCCTGGATTTTGTGCCGGTAGTGGGTACGTTGAAAAGCGTGGCGGAAGCAGAAAGTGCGCTTGGATATCTTGAAGCTGTTGATTCAGTCATTCCGGGTGAACGGATTGCTGGTAAGATATTCAGGGCAGCAAGAGCGGCGCTGAATAAAGGGGATGTTGCTGAAGCTTCGAAGCTGATCAATAAAGCCAGTAATGAAGTCAGCTCGGTTAACTATTTTGGCCAGGAACGTAAGTACTGGAGTGCTGATCCGGTTAATATCAATGGGAGCAAAGTTTATCAGAGGAATGATCTGTTTGATCCTAAATATGTCGATCCTAAGTCAGGAAAGACAAACTTAGAGTTGATGCAAATTGGTCGCGCTCCAGTTGATACCGATGGAAAACTTGTTAACTTGCATCACATGCTACAAAAGCAGGATGGCCCTATAGCAGAAGTGACTAAGAGTTTTAATAAGGATAATCATAGGGTTATACATATTAATGATAACAGTATACCTTCAGGAATTAATCGCGCAGAGTTCAATAAGTGGCGTTCTGACTACTGGAGACAGAGAGCTAATGACTTTAAACAGGATTAATTATGAAAGATGATTTAGATGATGCTATCAATAATTTAATAACGTTATCTGGCGATGAAAGAAACAATTTACCTTTGCCAGATGATTATCTGATATCTGAGTATGAAAAAAATACTGGGTTTACTTTTCCAGTGGATTACAAAGAATCGCTTAAGAGAGCCGGTAATATATTTTATGGAACTATAGAGCTTTTATCTTTAACAAAAGATAATACATATTATAGCGAATTGGCCTCGGCTTTAGCTGATGCACGACAGCAGGGGTTACCACATGACTGGTTACCTATCTGTGAAGATAATGGTAGCTATTACTGTATTACTCCTGAAGGAACAATCAGGTACTGGACAACAGATGGTTACAGTAATGATCAATGGCCTAATTTAGCCAACTGGATAAATGAAGTATGGATAGCAGGTAATTAACAAAAAATCCCGGCCGTGACCGAGAGTTTTACTTTATAACCAGTTAGTTAACCCAGGCTGCGCCACTCAATCACGCCGCCCGGGATCTTGCGTGGTCGCTTTTGCGGCGTGGCGATCACCCGGATAAACTCGGCGATCTGCTGCTGCTTGCGGCCCGACAGCTTCTTGCAGGCCCGCTTCAGCGTGGTCACCACCTCCGGCTCTGCGGGCAGTTCCGGCTGCGGTTCCTTTTTGGTAATAATCAGGCAGTCCTGTATCACCCGCACGTCAACCGGCGTCCCCGTCCCAAATCCTGCCTCTTCCAGCTAGTGCCCCTTCAGGGTAATGGACGGCAGCGGCTGATACTTCGCGTCGCTGGCATAACCCACGGTATAACAACGGGTTGTGTGTGTGCCTGTCTCTGGCTTATGATGTGTCTCAGCCATGATCAACTCCTTACTAGTTGGTTGTGGTCAGCGGCGGTAAAGGGCTGCAACCCAATACTGCCGCGCTATCAATACGCCATATCGCTCTTTATTACCGCGTGTGGCCTGTGCAAATATACACTTCTCGCTTTGCAAACTCTTTGTAACAGCCTCAATAAAATGCAAAGCATCTCCAGAGATTCATTAATTATTATCCGCTATGCTGCCAGCAGACTTCATAGAATTATCCCAGAGTCCCAGCCGCGGGAATAATAGTTGATAATCAGCTTTTTCAGCACTTCACGTACGCTCTCCTGCACCTTCTTCGCTGCCAGCCCGCCGACTTGATGATGACGGCAGGCACTGTGTCCGGCAATGTATGGCGGGCCTGACGGCAAACTGCATTACTAACGCGTTGTGCCCTGTCTGAGAGCGGCAGGTATCGAAAAAGGGAGCTGCCACCTGTTCCCCCCACGATGACGACGCAGATGCTGGAGAACGGCGCGGACCTCCTGCGCAGGATACAGGCGATGCTGGGCCACCGCAGCGTGGAAGGCACGGAGATGTGAGCATAAAAGCATTTCAGGCGATATGTATGGTTCAACGCATCCGGCGACGAGGCGGGACAACGAGAAGCCAGACAATATGGAATGAAGGTGATGATAAAATATATACTCAGCCAGTACTTAAGCTGATTGGGAGAAAGAATTATTCCTAAAGAAGCGGTATTCACAATGAAGCTGGAAAGCGCCCTCAGGGAAGAATTTATTGCCGCAGCGAAAGCCAGCGACAGACCGGCCTCGCAGGTGGTACGCGAGCTGATGCGGGACTATATCAGGCGTCAGAACGAGAGCCGGGCTTATGATATTTACCTTGCGCAGAAAGTGGAGCAGGGATGCCAGGATATACGGGCAGGTAATGTTGTGAGTAACGACGAAGTTGAAGCGCAGTTCGCCGCGCGTCGTGCGAAACTGGCGGGAGAACGTGAAAGTACTCTGGGCGCAGGAAGCGCTCAACAACCGTACAGCAATATGGGAATCCCTGGCAGAACGAAACCCGCTGGCTGCGGCAGAACTGGATGAACGGTTCAACGAGACAGCAGCCAGGCTGGCAGAGCATCCGCTGATGGGCGTACCGGGAAAAATAGCCGGCACCCGGGAGTTGATACCACATGAGCATTACCGGCTTGTGTACGAGACGGATGAAGAAGCCGGTATCGTCTGGATAGTGACGCTGATCCATACAGCCCGGTGCTGGCCGCCGGTATCGCCGGAAAGCCAGTAAGTCCTCTGTGAGAAAGGTTGTCTGGGGAACGGCAGAGCGCGCCATTTATGGCGCGTCTGCCTTCTTCACGTCCCGAGTGCATGGGGCAAATGGCCGCCCGGCCCGCGTTGAGCTGCGGCGCTCTCTGGCGGTCTGCACCTGGCCGTACGCCCGTTTAACATTACGCAGGATATTATACGTACTCCCGCGCCAGTCATCGGAAAATCCCAGAAGCATCCCGATACGTTCATATACCTACAATCTGCGCTATATCCTGCGCCCGCGCGTCCGGCAGCGGGTGCAAAACCCGACGCATGTAAGTTAGTACTTACATTAGAAATATACTTAAACATTTATTGTGATATTAGGTGATCGTTTGAGAGGTTTCTTATATCATTGCCTTTCCAATCAAAACAATGGATTGTATTCAATGAGAAAATCATCCTTTATTCTCGGGGCAGCTATTACCTTAGCTGCGTTGGCTGCTTATACGAGCTATTCAATCGGTGGAAGCCGTCCTGAATATGTAGGATTGGCTGAAAAGGGCGCAAATAATATACTTCAGGCCACATACGGCCCGGGTAAATGCCTTTCAAATCAAGAAGTAGATGGAGGTTGGGTCATGAATTGCAGCTATAACCATGGGGCAAACGTGGCGACATATTCTGTATTACCGCCTGAGAATGCACCCTATGCCATTTATGGTAATTTCTACCTCGAAGCCAGAAATCAGTTTGCTATAGATAGTGCTCATAAAGGTCTGGGCCGCTTTCTTGAGGTCGGAACGGCTGGAGGCCATGCAGCCTGATCGATGCAAACAGCGTATAAGCGCATTCTTATTACGCCAAAGAATTAAAGAGGTCAGCCACCGGGCTGGCCTTTTCTTTTTTCGTACCTGGCTATTTGATGCGGCCAGTATTAAATCCCTTCCGGGGAATCCTGGCGGTTTAACGTCCGGACTCCAAACCTTTTCCTGACCGGAAACAGAACGCTGGCATAATGATGACGCTCTCAGAGGGAAAAGCAGCGGGGGAAGGCGTTCTTATCAAAAAAGAGGCTCTCTGCTTTATCCCAGGCTCATGTCCGGCAACATATTCACAAAGTCAGCCGCCAGCAACACGAAGCCGGGCACCAGAAAATTTTTGTTTATCTTCCTGTAATACAGGGCAAACAGAACTATTCCAGCCGTTATCATCGGCACTGCGATGATCAAATGTGTAGCCATGCCGGTTTCTTATGCAGATGGGGGTCGCTACGCCCAGTTCCAGGGCATCCAGTGATGCGTCAGAGCGAACATAACCAGCTCAAGCACGATAACCAGCGTCAGCAGAATGCCCAGCTTGTGGTTACATATCCAGTTCAATTTTTAAGTCCTTCGGCACCTGGTTTACTGAACCTGAAGCGGTCGCAAGGGTGTCCCGATAGTTGCGTCAGGGGATTGCAGTGCCCGTTGTGCTGCGCCGTGGCTGACAGGGCATACAGGACGGGCCATATCATTAATGATTTCGCGCGTGGCTTCGTTTTACGGACATCAGCGGCCCTGTGGTTGACGTCTGTTCTCTGGCGTTAAGTCAGGGCTGATTCTTACCACATCATCTCGCCTCCTGAATAATACATTCCCTCTGTTTTTATACCAGACGCTTTTTATTCATCCGGCTCTGCCGTGAACGGATCGTTGATGCCGGCATGCCATGAAGGCCTGAATTCAGGCAATAAAAAAGGCCGCCGGAGCGACCTGATGGGTAGTCAAGGTATTTCAGGCCGTTTTCAGGGCCGTTACGGCAATATCCGAACGGAAAATGCCAAGCTTTTTGGATTGATCTTCAAAAAAATCATTCAGCGCACGGACGGCATTTTCGCCCTGAATCATAAGGGTGCTTTCTGTAGCCTGTCCGCTTTTCTTAACCACATACTGCACTGACCAGCTCTTAAGTTGATTGTTCATATTTACGCCCCGGTTGTTCAATTAATCCCACTCACATGAATGAGTCATCGACAGGAAGCGGTAAAACTTTAACCAATTTTCGGAATTTCCTTATATAAAGGGCCTGGCACGTCATGGCATGAAAAGCGCTCAGCAGGGTTGTTACGGGACTGATGCTTTTAACTTGAGGGACTTACGTACAAACAGGGACTTGCTGCGAGCGTAACATACCGTAACGCTCTCCGGTCACGCTGTCAGCCTTACCCATTGTTATGGCTGCTACGCTTAGTGAGAAAGTGAAAACTGGTACAGGAAACCGTGATGTGTCCGAAGAAAGCTAAAATAGATGTTGGATCAGACCGTATTATTATCAGAAGACGCTACCGGGCGCTGAGCGCGCTTAACGATTTGCTGATTGGGATCTGGTTCCTGGCAGGCAGTATTTTTTTCTTTTATGACTCACTGATGACCGTCGGCACATGGTTTTTCGTCGCGGGGAGCGTTGAGCTGATATTTCGTCCGGTGATTAAACTGACTGAGCTGATCCACGTTAAACGCTTCTCCTCGCGGGACGCCTCTGACGCAGCCTGAGGCCGCGTTGTTCCCGCGCGTAATGCGCCCGGCAAGCCTGCTGGCTAAAAGCATCCTCTCCAGAAGCGTCAGGTCATGGGTGTTCCGTAAGGGCGAACCCTCTCCAGGGTAAGCCTGCCCGTATCCGGAGACAGCGTCTGAACTCCCTTCGCTTTGAAGAACCAGCCACACGACAGCGAACAACTCACAATCCCTCTTTCCCGCCCGTTGTTCACCTGATAACTTGTACAAGCGGCCAGTCAGTGTACATGGCCTGGGAAGCGTAAAATAACTGACGAATAGGTGGGCCGGGTTGATAAGCCCCTGAAAGAGCATGGGGCCAATCCAGGGCGCTGGTGATGGCAACAGAGTAAAGAATGCCTGGGAAGTGGCTCTCACGCCGTCAGGTCAGCATAAGATGTCCGGTAATAATAAAGGAGTCAGTAATGAAAATCGCCTGTCTCGGCTGGGGCTCTCTGATTTGGAAACCGGAAGCGCTGCCGCTGGAAAGTGAATGGCATCCGGATGGCCCCATGATGCCGGTTGAGTTTTCACGGATAGGAGATGGCGGTGAGCTTGCTACCGCTATCTGCATGGGCGCACCGCTGGTGCAGGCTTGCTGGGCAATACTGGCTACGGAGAGCATTGAGCTGGCTGTTGCAGCCTTACGTGAGCGAGAAGGCATTCCGGCAAAACGCGAAGATGGTGTCGGTATGCTGATGGCGCAAAGGAGATCGCACAGCAAGCTGGCTGAATGGGCTTCTGAGCGTGAAATTGATGCTTTGATATGGACGGCATTACCGCCGCGCTTTGCCGGCGTGGAAGGGCTGATCCCTTCATCTGAAGATGCACTGGAGTATCTTCGCTCGCTGGAAGGGGAAAAGCGGGCGCATGCGTTTGACTACATCCGTCAGGTGCCGGCACAGTTAGATACGCCCTACCGTCGCGCCTTTCATCAGCATCTGGATTTGCACGCTTAATGCCTGAAGGGAAGTGATAAATTCAGCATAGCGGCTTCCCCGACCCTGCTTTAATGCACGAAAAAGGCTGAAGCAGGGGAGTCATAATCCCGCCTCAGCCCTTTCAGTGGCCCGGTCAGGCGATCAGATCGTCCGGCGTACGATGAACGATCTCTTCCAGCGCGCCCCGGTAAATATCAAGCTGAACCACATCCGTTTCCGTTTCCATCTTTGCCAGCAATTTGAGAATAATGGCCTTATTGGTCACGGAGCCCTGCGTTGCCGTTAATTCGGCGGTAATTTCATCAAGAACATCAGACTCGCCAGACATTAGCTCACCAGAATTTTGAAAATAAGTATTGATTTGAGACTCAATAGAATCATGTTGCTGCATGTTGTAGCCTCCGGAATTTTTTTTCTTTGCGGCGAAGCCAGATGCAGGACTGGCAAACAGCATTGTAGAGATTTCTTAAAAGTTGTACAAAAAAATGGCCTCTGAAAGTGGAAATCCACTGGCACCTTCAGAGGCGATGCAAAGCATCATTCGTTACTGTGGATGGATATCCACGGCGAGTAAAGTTATACGAAGATGCTAAACTTGTACAATCAATCCTTGTGCAAAAAGTGCGGTCGTAGGTGTATTTCTGATGCACTTTTATTCCCCCAGGATAAGTCCGTTTCACCGCATCGCTTTAATCACTTTCGACTAAGCTTAAGAAACGTAGAGTAAGAGGAGAAAATTGATGAAAGATCAAAATACAAACAGCAAACGCAATAAAGAAGGCGATGTCAGCAAAGGATTACCGGAAGCGGCACCTGAGGCGGGCAATGCTTATGAAGAAGATGAAATGTCGGTAAAAGAGCATCCGGCAAAAGAAAACCCGGATGAACACGGTGAGGTCCCGCGAACCCGTGATGACAGCCAGGATGATAAGGTCGATCCGTATAAGCAGGGATAAACCTGTGAAGGCCCGCCGGTGCCGGGCCTTTGTTATGTCGTTCAGGGAACAGAAGGTGGCTGGTATTTTATATATTCGCGAATAGCATCATGGACATCCCGGTTCTCAGCTTCATCAAGCCCTTTGTCGGCAAATTCCTTCGCCAGCTTTTCCAGCACGTCGTCAAACTTTCCCTTATAGGTGATGTTATTTAACGCAATCTGCTGGCCAAGGATCTCTTTAAGCGCCCGCGTTTCGGTGCTGAGCCGTTGCACAATCTCTTCGAGTTTTTTGATTCTTGCTTCTTCCGACATGGTTTCTTCCTCAGTCATCTTGAACAGTCAAAACGGATGCGAAAACAGCATCGCCTAACTTAAAGCGCAATGCAATGAATAGCTTAACCTGGTTTCAGGCAGCGTTAATCCTGCATACTGAAAGCGCCGCAGGCTTACCGGAAATATGTGCAGATGCTAAAATAAGCGCTATGTTGCCTCAATCCGGAAAAATCATGCCTTCACCAGAAGCGCTTTTTCAGCGGCTTTCCGCTTCCCCTTTCCGTCAGCGTTTTCACCTGACCCGGGCGGAGTACGATTACTTTCTGAAAAAGGGTGGGGAGACGATAAGCGTCCATGCGGCTGACTTTATCAGGCAAAGGCTTTCTCCCGCGGCGCCGGTAAACGATGGCAAACAGACGCCCATGCGCGGCCATCCTGTTTTTATTGCCCAGCATGCCACCGCGACATGTTGTCGGGGCTGCCTGAGTCAATGGCATGGCATTCCCCGGCATCAGGAGATGACCCCGGCACAGCAGTCCTGGGTTGTTGAGGTGATAACCTGCTGGCTTCGACTGGAGATGGAAAAACCGGCCCCGGAGAAAAAAGTACGGAAAAATACCGCTGCGCCAGAACAGCTTAATTTGCTGTAACGTCAGGAGAAAAGGGAGATATAACCTCCTTTTTGCCATCCTGTTTTCGGGACCGAATAGCGATGCGGATGTCTGCTGAATGCGCCTCTTTACCAAAGAGCGCCCTGTATGGATATTACTTTCGCTGGTGGAAATCATCCGCCAGGAGGCAGCGGCATTATCCGGCTACGGGTTGGCTAAGACGATATCAGGGGGGTAATAAAAACGCCGGAAGGGCTCCGGCGTGGTAACAGGGCAGGGAACTTATCGGGAAAGATCGGCTTCGGCTTCTTTCAGCTCGTCGCGCGCCTCATCCAGCTTTTCCATTTTTTTCTCGATTTTCTCCTCTCTGCCGTCGGCCCTGGCCTCCTTCAATTCCTGTTCGCGCTCCATGACCTTCTGTTTTTTCTCAGCCACCTTATCCTGACGCTCTCTGAGCAGACCGCTCTCTGTACAGTTTTCGTCAATTTCGCTCAGGGCTTTTTCCAGACCGGCAATACGATGGGTGTTGCCATGTTGCTGTGCGTATTTTATCTGCTGCTCAATTTCCTGTTTTTTTCCGGCACAGCCGCTTGCCGCGGCGCTGGCCTGGAGGGAAAAAAATGAAAGTGCAAAAAGGCACAGGCTTGCTTTCACTAGCGATTGTTTCATGTGTCCTCACTGACAGGTGATTTAAGTGCGGAATTATAACCTTTATTTATGAATTGTGATTTGAGTTAAAACAAAAAAGGGCGCTACCGCTTCACCTGCTGACGACGGGATCGGGAAAGCGGAAGCATAGCGGATTTTATTCGCTGTGCCGTTCGCAAAGCGGGTAAGGCAGCTCTGCCCTGAGCCGCTTTACTTCCGGTTGCTTTGCCCCGTAGCGTACTGCTACTCTGTCGGCCTTCTCTGTTTTCCCGCTGCAACGGTACTTTTTTTAACAGGAACCTGAATGATCTGGCTGATGCTCGTGACCCTGATTGTGGTATTTATCATTGGCTTTCGGGTGCTCAACTCACGTACCCGCCGCGCCACACGGGCATTAACAAAGCGGCTGAATCTCGATCCTGTTTATGTTGAGTCACTGATAAGCCAGATGGGAAAAGAGCCCGGGGAAGCGTTTGTCGACTATATCGCCAGGGAAAATGAAGCGCACCTGGCGAACGCGGCCAGCGTCCTGTTTATCTACCAGGTATTTATGCTGGATGAATCGGATGAAAGTATTGCGTTCTGGCGTGGCGTTCTGCGCAAGGCCTATTTGCCGCTGGAGCTGAGCAGCGAGCATGTCAGGCTGGCGCTGAGTTTCCTGAAGGAAATGGAACCTGATGCCCAGGAAATGCACGAATTCCGCCTGCGTTATAATGCGCGTTTCGCCTCTCCGGACAATTCGCCGACCGGCGCAGCGGACAATGTTTATTCTATTCATTCCCGCTCAGGCCGCCAGTGAACATTATTTAAGCGCCACTCCATTCATAATACTGCTGGTCTTTTATTTACCTCCGTCATTTTTTCCCGCCTGCCTGTACAGATGAAGCGCCGTTTTCCCTTAAGATCTTCCCGCCTGCCTTTTACCTGTACAGAGTCACTTTTTAACCTGTTTCGGCGCTTATCATTAGCACATTAAACCGGCCAGCCTGGGAGGTGATGTTTAATATTTGAAGCTTAAATGTTTTATTTAAGTTAAATTAAGGGCGGATGACCAGATGAATTATTTCCATCTGTTCACCGGCGGTATGGTCACTCCCATTAACTATTTCTCGTTGATTACAAAGGAAATGAAGATTTAAGAAGCACAATAGCGGATAAAACAGATAAATAATTCTTACCCGCCGCTTTTAATGTTACCGGCTTCTTTTCGCCAGTTGACATAAACTTAACAATAAACATTTTTGACGCAAAAATTACATTTTGTAATGTTTGTTTCCATGATATTGCGCTCAGGTTAGATAGCAAAAAAATTAATTAACCCAAATTACATTTTTTAGCATGTGAGAGTCGTAATGTTATGCTTCTTCAAAAAGAAACAACCCGCCGTAAGTTTTTACTAGGCTCGCTTCTGGCATTGCCATTTAGTGACATGATCGTCAGAGGATTAACTGCAGCCCAGGCTGCGGAAATGGCCGCGCCCGATCTGGTCGATTATCAACCCGTCTTTTTTTCCACCGATGAGTGGCAGTTTATTATGGCTGCCTGCGATCGTCTGATCCCCGCCGGCGGTAACGGTAAGGCACCAGGCGCATTAGAAACGAACGTTCCCATCTTTATCGACCAGCAAATGCAGGGCGATATAGGCGATGAAATTTACCTTCAGGGGCCATTTGACCCTCGCGCTCCGGCAACAATGGGCTACCAGATCCCCTACCGGCCACAGCAGATTTATAAAATCGGCATCCGGATCGTTAACGACTGGTGCCAGCAGCAGCATCAAAAACCTTTCCACGCGCTTTCCGTAGCGGAGAAAGACGCGGTGCTGACGCAGGTTCAGAAAAACGGCATTCACTTTAGCGAACTGGGCGAAGACGCGCTGCAAGGCTCGCAGTTCTTCAGTGAACTCCTTTCGGATACCAAACATGGTTATCTCTCTGACCCTATGTACGGCGGCAATAAAGGGATGAAGGCGTGGATCGCCATCGGCTTCCCGGGCGCGCGCGCCAGCTATACCGAGTGGGTCAAACAGCATAACGTTCCCTATCCGCTTGGCCCGGTCAGCCTTCTGGGCCAGCGCGCCTGAGTTGACTGTTATTTTTCCGTTTTCTGAAGATTGCAGGATGTAAGATGGCATTGGTAAAAAAAGAAGAAGTCGACGTTGTTGTGGTCGGCCTGGGCTGGGCCGGTTCACTGATGAGTATTGAACTGGCGATGGCCGGACTAAAGGTGCGCGCGCTGGAGCGTGGTGGCGATCGCGGATACGAAGAGTTCACTTACCCAAAACCGGCGGATGAATACGCTTACGCGGTTCGCAACAAAGTGATGGCAACCCCGGCAGAAGCCGCGGTAACCGTACGCTACAACATGAGCGAGACGGCGCTGCCAACCCGTAAATGGGGTGCGTTTGCGCCGGGTACCGGCGTGGGGGGATCGGGTCTGCACTGGACCGGTGTGTTACTTCGTCCAACACCCACCGACATTAAGCTGAAAACCTATGCGGACGAGGCCTATAAGCCGGGTATTCTGCAGGACGATATGCGCATCATGGACTTCCCGTTCACCTGGGATGAAATTGAACCCTATTTCACCAAATTCGAGCGTATCTGTGGCCAGTCTGGTAATACGGGCAACCTGCGCGGCAAAATCCTTGAAGGGGGCGATCCCTTTGAAGGACCTCGTTCAGAGCCCTATCCCTTGCCTGCGCTGGAAGACACGCTGAACACGAAGATGTTTGCCGAAGTGACAAAAAAAATGGGGTATCACCCATTCCCTAACCCTTCTGCCTGCGTCTCTCGCGCCTGGACAAACCCCTACGGCAACCAGATTGCGCCCTGCAACTACTGCGGCTACTGCAGTAAGTATCCTTGTCTGAACTACTCCAAAGCCTCACCTCAGACGGCGGTTATGGACGCCCTGAAGCGCATGGATAACTTCTCCTACGAAGTGCATGCCAACGTGATGAAAGTGGTGCTGCATGACGACAAGAAAACGGCAAAAGGCGTTATCTACATTGATGAGCAGGGCAACGAGTGCTTTCAGCCAGCGAAAATCGTGGTACTGAGCAGCTTCCAGTTCTGTAACGTGCGTCTGATGCTGCTGTCCGGCATCGGCAAACCTTATAACCCTATCACCGAAGAAGGTGTCGTGGGTCGTAACTATGCCTTCCTGAGTAACGGTGGAGCAACGTTGTTCTTCAAGGACAAAAACTTCAACCCGTTTGCAACCGCAGGCGCCACAGGCCAGATGTTCAACGACATCTCTCCAGGTAATTTTGATGGTCCATCGCTGGGCTTTATCGGTGGAGCTAAAATTCACAGCTCTCAGGCCACGGGGACGCCAATCAGCACTGCGCTGCCAAAAGGCACGCCTGCCTGGGGCACGGGTTGGAAAGAGGGTCTGGAAGAGTGGTATGGCCATTCGATGAAGATCAGCATCACCACCACCTGCCAGTCTTATCGTGATATCTATCTCGATCTGGATCCGAACTACAACGATGAGTACGGCTACCCGCTGTTGCGCATGACGTTCGACTGGAAAGAGAACGAACTGAAGCTCCAGCAGTACCTGAAGGGCATTGTGGGCAACATCACCAAAGAGCTTAACCCGGACAGCTACAGCGAAAGCTTCCTGCCGATGGACGCGCACTTTGACCTCACCAAATATGTATCTACTCATAACGTGGGTGGGGCAGTGATGGGCGATAATCCAAAAACCTCGGCGCTGAACAAGTATCTGCAAAGCTGGGACGTGCACAACGTCTTTGTGCCGGGCGGTAATGCGTTCCCGCAGAACTTCCAGGCGAACCCGACCGATACCATTGGCGCCATAACGCTGATGGCCGCTCAGGCAATCAAAGATCTTTATCTGAAAAACCCTGGTCCGCTGGTGCAGGCATAAGGAGATGAATTTGATGAAATTTAAAAACTTTTTTATCGCCAACGCCGTGCTGATAGGCCTGGGATTTGCGGCCAGCGCGCAGGCTGAAGACGCGGCGCTGATCAAGCAGGGCGAATATATCGCCCGTCTGGGCGACTGCGGCGCATGCCACACCCTGCCGGGGAAACCTGCATTTTCGGGTGGTCTGGCGATTGAATCCAATCTCGGAACGATCTATTCGACCAATATCACGCCGGATAAAGCTCACGGTATCGGCAGCTACAGCGAAGCGCAGTTCTCTGATGCGGTGCGCAAAGGTGTTCTGCCGGACGGTACCCGGCTCTACCCGGCAATGCCTTATCCTGACTATGCAAAAATCACCGATAAGGATATGCACGCGCTCTACGCCTTCTTTATGCATGGCGTGAAGCCGAGCGCGGAAGCGCCGCCCGAAACCGATCTGAGCTTCCCGTTCAGCCAGCGCTGGGGAATGCGCTTCTGGAACTGGGCGTTCAGTTCGGATAAACCGTTTAAACCCGTTGGCGGCGCATCGGCAGAGATTAACCGCGGCGCTTATCTGGTGGAAAGCCTGGGGCACTGCGGTAGCTGCCACACTCCGCGCGGGCTGGGAATGAATGAGAAGGCCTTCGACAGCAGCAGCGAGGCGTTCCTCGCCGGCGGTAATCTGAACGGATGGGAAGTGCCGTCGCTGCGCGGTCTGCCGCACTGGACTGAACAGGAAACCGTGGATTATCTGGCGACAGGCCGCAATGACAAAGCGGCCGTTGGCGGCGAGATGAAGTCGGTGGTTGAGCACAGTACCTCGTGGATGACCGACGCGGATCTTAAAGCGATTACTGCCTATCTGAAGTTCCTTGGCGATAATCAGCCAGCCCCAGCGGTAGATAAAAAAGCGAGCGACGAGACGGTTGCGAAGCTGACGGCGGCGAAGAATCTGACCGAAGGCGAACGCCTCTATCTCGACAACTGTGGTGCCTGCCACTTTGTTACCGGGAAAGGCGCGCCGGGCGTCTTCCCGCAGCTGGATCAGGCAACCATCGTTAACGCTGGCGATCCTGGCGGACTGATCCACACCATCCTGGCGGGCGCGCAGCAGCCTTCTACCGCCAAAGCGCCTTCAACGCTGGCCATGCCCGGTTTTGCCCATCGTCTGAGTGATGAAGAGGTTGCCCGGCTGGCGACGTTCGTTCGCCAGGGCTGGAGCAATAACGCTGATGCCGTGACCGCAGAGCAGGTGGCGAAGGTCAGAAAAAGCCTTAAGGAACACTAAGTCAGGAAAACGCACTCTTCTGTTAGGAAGGCTGTCCCGCCCCGTGGCCTTCCGGGGAGTCAAGCGTATCGCGCCAGGGAGGGCGCGAACCTGCTGGTGCTGCTTTACCTGCCGCTGAGCATTCGCTGCCACCTGCATAAGCGTTTGTCAGAGGGCTTAAGAGGCACTCTCTTTTTTCTCCGTTTGATCTTCATTCCGTTTCATCGCCGCCTCTTCCGCTTCTCTACTTTCCTGAATACCAACAGGTTTTCAATAAGTCACCCGCTATCGCGGCTTCCCGGCTGGATTTTCTGCACGACTGTGCCAGGTTATTTAAAGGAGGAAAATCAATGAAAAGAGACGTTTTAAGCGAAGAATACTATGACGAAGTCTGTCGGGTCATCGGCGATGCCGTGATCGTTCTGGCCGAAAGCGGTTATGAAACCGACAGGGCGGTTATCGCGGATCTGCTGATTAAAACCCGGCAGGATCGTCACGATAGCGAGCGCGATGAACAGAAAGTTCTGGAACATGCCATCCGGCTGATTAAACCCTGACGCCCAATGCCTCTGCTGGCCCGCTGGTGGAGGCATCTCTCACAGGCCCGCTCGCTCCTGCGCTTTTCCCTTATCTGTACTTTTCCCGTTCTCCTGACCCGGCCTGCGCTCACCTTAATCTGCACACAGTGTTAAGGAAGCGATAAGGCGCGGTAAAGTAGCGTAATAGGCAGGTAATCAGGGGCGCGAGCACTGTTTTTCCCGCCCACTTTAGCCGATAGTCTCCTTCAGCGGCGCTTAAGAAGCCGCGCGTTAATGGAGAAGATCGGATGAAAAAAATGACACTCGCCTTGCTCATCACGGTGATTACCGCAGGCAGCGCATTTTCCACCCTGGCCCGGGCTGACGGCCCTCGTGGCCAGCAATGGCACCAGCAGGGAAGAGATCGCGATAGCGATCGTCACCACGCCGCTGCGCATCATAACGATAATTCTCACCGGGATGAGCACGGCCACTATCAGCAACGCGATCGTTTTGCCTGGCAGGGTTATCACTTCCGGCGCGGCCAGCCGTTACCGGCCCATTTCCGTGAAAGGGATTATCGCGTAAATAACTGGCATGAACGTGGGCTGCACAGACCGTCGCGCGGTGAGCACTGGGCCTATATCGACGGCAACTATGTGCTGATTGCCGCCGCGACAGGCGTGATCACCTCTATTTTACTGAATAACGTTATGCAGTGATCCTGCCAGCTGGCCCGCCCGGGCCAGCATAGTCCGTCAGAGCGAGCTTCGGTTTGAACATTTACGCGATGCGATAAGCTTCCTCAATCATAAAGCGCTGCTGCGCCTCGCTGTAGTTCACCAGGGCATTTTTGCTGTTTGCGCGCGCCAGCACCCAGCTGACCTCTTCTTCGCTCAGCGAAGGCGGTGCTTCCCAGAACGGCGTAATGGCGTTGTCCTTCAGCCAGGCCATCAGCAGGCGTGCCGGCGGCACGGTAAAGCCCGGAAAGAGTTCCTCCACCAGTGCACTCATCAGCGCCTGCTGCTGCGCGTTCTCTTCATCGGCCAGCAGCGTCAGGAAGGGCAGCAATAGTCGTCCGCAAACTTCGCCGTGGTGGAAGTCCCGGATCGCGCCCAGCTCCCCTGCGATACCGTGGATTATGCCCAGTCCGGCCATACTCAGGCTGACGCCCCCCAGCCAGGAAGCCAGCAGCATCTGTTCGCGGGCCTCATCGCCCGCCTGGTCAGCGCGGTTGAGGTTGGGCCAGGCGTGCACGAAGGCCCGCAGGCCGCTGAGCGCCGTCTGCCGGGTAAAAAGGTTGCCCTTACTGGACAGGTACGCTTCAAAAAGGTGGGTAAAGGCGTCGACAGCGCAGCACGCCAGGATATTGTCCGGCGTCCCTTTAAGCAGATCGGGATCGAGAATAGCGACGTCAGGTACAAAATTGGCGTGACGAAGCGAGGCTTTGACCTGGATATCTTTTTTATCGGTGACCACGGCATTCTGGGTGACTTCGCTGCCCGTTCCTGCGGTGGTCGGCACGGCTATCAGCGGCAGCGTTTCCCCGGTCACGGGCATATCCCCCACCTTTTCCAGATAGCGCAGAGTGGCAAGAGGATGCTGGCTCATGGTGGCAAATGCCTTAGCGGCATCGAGTACGCTGCCACCGCCGATAGCCACCACCCGGTGAACCTTGCCGCGCCAGCGTTCAACCCAGGCGTCAATCTCCTGCGGTGAGGCTTCATGTCTGACAATTTCCATACCGGTCAGCAGCGGCGCCAGCCTGGATTCCAGCGCCTGCCACGCCTCGCCCTGCAAAAAAGACTGGCCGCAAAACAGCAGCGTCGGCAGGTTGTTACCCTGTAGCAACGGCAGCAGCTCCCGTAAACTGCCGGGACCGAAAAAGGTCTGGCGGTTGGCAATCATCAGACTGGTGTTCATTTTTATTATCCTTTTCAGACAGAGGGATGAGGAGAGGTTATAACACAGCCCTGTGCAGGTTTTCCCGCCCGCCCGTCTCTTTCAGATAAGCCGCTTTCAGGGGGGGCAGGCAGACCGGTGAGTGAAGACGTTGCGGGGAAGAGCCGTAAGGTCAGATTGCGCGCGCAGGGCAGGAGAAGGTAATCATTTTATCCTGTGGCGCGTTGATCACGCTGAAGCGGGTATCGGAGAGGCGCTGAGCCAGCCATCCTTCACGGGTGACGGCCGAGGGGAGGTAGCGCTGCCGATCGCTGCTGTAAAGCGGACCGCTCTCCAGGGTGATATCGGGCATGCTGACGCGAAAAGAGGTGAAGCGGTCAATGATGGTGCCTTCCACAAGGCCTTGCTGCTTGCCGCTCAGCGTTTCCACCCGGCCATGGCAGGGCATGCCTTTATTACCGCCGGAACAGGCGGTAAGAAGGAGTAGTGCGGCACATAGCGCTCCCCTGGCGAAAACCGTTCCCGCTGAGCGTTGTTGTAAGTCCTGGCTGCGCATACGTCGTCCTTAAGTATGTTAAGGGAGTAAGTATAGTCGGCCCCGGCGGTTTGAGTCAGGCGTTACGCGGACAAAAACCGACCGGAAGCTGCCTTCTTCCCGGGGTTTGCCTTTTTTTTTCACAAAATGCCAACGTCTGACTGAATCAATTCAGCAAAAATGTTAACAACGGTTCGCAAAACGGTGAGGTAATGCTACAATCGCCGCCGTCAGCAACCTAATCTTCTGTCATTCTGCATGATAACAGCCATCTTTCCCGACTTAAGGGGACTTCTCCCACCAATGGTGGGGCGAATAGCGCAAGTTTTGAAACTACTTATATACTTTCGTTGCAGTGATGCACACGCGTTTCTCAGCGGCGCTGCCGGGCTGAGAAGCTTTTTGACGGACGAACACAACAGACTGAATCATTCCTGTGAATAACAAAACTTCTGCTTTTTTGCTGACGCCGCTATTTCTGCTGCCAGCGTCTGCCAGCTATGCCCACGCCTCCGGGATATCAGACAGCGCTGACGTATCAGGCCAGGAAAGCGCCATGATCGTCATAAAACAGCGCACCGGCCTGTCGGCGCTGGATACCCCTGCTGCGGTCAGCATTGTTGACGGCGAGACGCTTCGCAATAATTCTGCCCAGGTCAACCTCTCCGAGGGGCTGGGCAGCGTACCCGGACTACAAATACAGAACCGGCAAAATTACGCGCAGGATCTGCAACTTTCCGTGCGTGGCTTCGGCAGCCGGGCAATGTATGGCGTCAGGGGCGTGCGGGTCTACGTTGACGGGATCCCTTCGACGATGCCGGATGGCCAGGGACAGACCTCGAACATTGATATCAATTCGGTAGACCGGGTAGAAGTGCTGCGCGGACCCTACTCCGCGCTTTACGGCAATGCGTCCGGGGGCGTGGTGAACATTGAAACGGAAACCGGCGCTGAACCCACGACGCTCAGCGCCGGAACCTGGTTTGGCAGCTACGGGAGCTGGCGCAACAGCGTTAAGGCCAGCGGCGCAACAGGAGACGGCACCCACGTTGGTGACGTTAACTACACGCTGTCCGGCTCACGCTTTACGACGCATGGCTACCGCGATCACAGCGGGACGCAGAAAAGCCTCGGCAACGGTAAGCTGGGTGTCCGTCTCGATGAGGCCAGTACGCTGACGCTGATGTTTAACAGCGTGTCGGTGGATGCCAACGATCCCGGCGGCCTGAGCAAAGAAGAGTGGCAGCAGAATCCGCGTCAGTCACCGCGCGGTGACAGCTTCAATACCCGCAAAAGCCTCGATCAGACGCAGGTTGGTTTGCGTTATCAGCGCGAGATGAGCGAGAAAGATCAGCTTACTCTGACGACCTGGCACGGCGAGCGGCACACCACGCAGTATCAATCTATCCCACGCGCGCCGCAGCTTAATCCGACCCAGGCCGGGGGCGTGATCGTCCTTGAGCGCAAATATTCCGGCGTGGATACCCGCTGGAAGCATGAAGATCGCATCGGCTCGCTGCCGTTTACGGCGATCGTCGGGCTGGATTATGAAACCCTGACCGAGCGTCGCCAGGGCTTCGAAAATTTCAATTATGTTAACGGCACGCTGGAGTATGGCGAGAAGGGGAGCCAGCGGCGTAACGAAAAAAACACCATGTGGAATCTCGATCCCTATCTGCAGACCAGCTGGCAGCTGACGTCAAAATGGACGCTGGATGCCGGGCTGCGCTACAGCACGATTAGCTTTGATTCGGAAGACTATTATATTGAGCCCGGCAACGGCGATGACAGCGGCAGTACGCGCTATCATAAACTGCTGCCGATGGGCTCGCTGAACTACGCGGTTACCGATGCCTGGAATCTCTACGTTTCCGCCGGACGCGGTTTTGAAACGCCAACTATCAATGAACTCTCCTACCGCTCAGTCAGCGGCAATCAGACCGGACTCAATCTTGGTCTCAAGCCGGCCACCAGCGATACCCTCGAACTGGGCAGTAAAACCCGTATCGGCTATGGCCTGCTGACGGCGGCGATTTTCCAGACCAACACCGATAACGAGCTGGTGGTGGCGGAAAGCAGCAATGGCCGCTCGGTCTATAAGAATGCGGGTAAAACCCGTCGCCGGGGCGTTGAGCTCGCCTTTGACCAGCAGTTTGCTGAAAACTGGCAGATGAAGATGGCCTGGACGCTGCTGGACGCCACTTACCGTAATGAAACCTGTAACGACGGCGGCAGCTGCACGCCGTCCGGCAACCGCCTGCCGGGCGTGGCGCGGAATATGGGCTATGCCTCGCTGGCGTGGGCGCCGGAAGCAGGCTGGCACGCCGGGGCAGAGGTGCGCTATATGAGCAGCGTGCAGGCCAATGATGAAAACGAGGCAAAAGCGCCTTCCTATACGGTTGCCAGCCTGAATACAGGTTACCGGCTTAACTGGGATAAGTGGTCACTCGATCTCTTTGGACGCGTTGATAATCTTTTTGATAAAGCCTACGTCGGTTCGGTCATTGTCAATGAGGGCAACGGGCGCTATTACGAGCCTGCGCCAGGGCGGAACTACGGTGGTGGAGCTACGCTTACCTATAGTTTCCAGTAACAGTATCCAGAACAACCTGTCCTCCGGCGTGGCCGGGTCGACAGGTTCAAAGCACCGGGATGGATAAATAAGATAAGCCGGGTGTTTTTTACGATTTGGCACAGGCGCTAAATCGAAGACGTTTAAATTTTGGTAAGGTTCATACTATGCAAAGTAAAACACCGTTATCACGGATTCTGGTGATTATTACGGCTGTATTTGCCGCTATCAGTGGGTTATACCTGCTGATCGGGGGTATCTGGCTGGCGAAACTGGGCGGCTCGTTCTATTACATCATCGCCGGTGTGATTGAGCTGGCTGTCGCCTGGCTGCTTTTCCGTCGTCGCTCATCAGCGCTGATGCTTTATGCGATATTTCTGCTGGCCACGCTGGTCTGGTCCCTTTGGGAAGTGGGCTCTGACTTCTGGGCGCTAACCCCACGTCTGGACGTGACGTTCTTCCTCGGACTCTGGCTGGTGCTGCCGTTCGTCTATCGAGGCCTGAATCCGGGCAAAGCGTCACGGGGTTCGCTGGCTGCCGTGCTGCTGGTCACTGTGATCGCGCTGGCCTATTCGGTATTTAACGATCCGCAGGTTATTGACGGTACATTCAAGTCCGATGAGGCGGTTAACGTTGCGCCTTCACCGGAGGGTATCGCAGACGGTGACTGGCCGGCCTATGGCCGTACTCAGGCAGGCACCCGCTATTCGCCGCTGACGCAGATCAACGATAAAAATGTCGGTCAGCTGAAAGAGGCCTGGACCTTCCAGACAGGTGATGTCAAGCGCCCTTCCGATCCGGGCGAGATCACTAACGAAGTGACGCCGATCAAAATTGGTGATTCGCTCTATCTCTGCACCGCGCACCAGATCCTGTTCGCGCTGGATGCGGCAACCGGTAAGGAAAAGTGGAAATTTGATCCACAGCTGCAGACCACACCGGCTTTCCAGCATGTGACCTGCCGTGGCGTTTCCTATCATGAAACGCCACAGGCGGCAGCGCTGCCTGCTGGCAGCGAGCCAGCACTCTGCTCGCGCCGCATTATCCTGCCGGTTAACGATGGCAGCCTCTATGCGCTGGACGCTGAAACGGGCGAACTGTGCCCGGAATTTGGCGAGAACGGCAAGCTGAACCTGCAGAAGAACATGCCTAACGCCCGTGCCGGTGCGTATGAGCCAACTTCTCCGCCGATTATCACGGACAAAGTCATTGTGATCGCGGGCGCGATTACCGATAACTACTCTACCCGTGAACCCTCTGGCGTTATCCGTGGCTTTGACGTTAACAGCGGTGAGCTGCTGTGGGCGTTTGACCCGGGTGCGAAAGATCCTAATCTGGTACCTGAGGAAGATCAGCATTACGTGGCTAACTCGCCTAACGCATGGGCGCCTTTAGCTTATGATGCCAAACTGGATCTGGTCTATATACCGATGGGCGTAGGTACGCCTGATATCTGGGGCGGTAACCGTACGCCGGAAATGGAGCGTTTTGCGAACGGCATGCTCGCGCTGAACGCGACTACCGGTAAAGTGGCCTGGTTCTATCAGACCGTTCATCACGATCTGTGGGATATGGACGTGCCTGCCCAGCCAACGCTGGCGGACATTACTGATAAAGACGGCAATACCGTTCCGGTTATTTATGTGCCGGCGAAAACCGGTGACATCTTTGTCCTGGACCGCCGGACCGGTAAAACGGTCGTTCCTGCGCCTGAAACACCGGTTCCTCAAGGTCCGGCGAAGGGCGATCGTCTTTCACCTACCCAGCCTTACTCTAAGCTGACCTACCGTCCGGAGCAGCATCTGAGCGGCGCGGATATGTGGGGTGCCACGGTTTACGATCAGCTGGTCTGCCGCGTGATGTTCCACAGCCTGCGCTACGAAGGCCCATTCACGCCGCCGTCAGAGCAGGGGACGCTGGTCTTCCCCGGTAACCTGGGCATGTTCGAGTGGGGCGGTATTTCCGTCAACACCGATCGCCAGATCGCGCTGATGAACCCAATGGCGCTGCCGTTTGTTTCCCGTCTGATCCCACGCAGCCCTGAAAACCCTATCTGGCCAAACGAGTCAGACAAAGGCGGTACAGGTTCAGAAACGGGCGTTCAGCCACAGTATGGCGTGCCTTATGGCGTCACGCTGAACCCGTTCCTGTCGCCGTTTGGTCTTCCGTGTAAACAGCCAGCGTGGGGATATATCTCCGCGGTCGATCTGAAAACGAACGACATTGTCTGGAAGAAACGCATCGGTACCGTGCGCGACAGCTCGCCGCTTCCGCTGCCGTTCAAAATGGGGATGCCAATGCTGGGCGGTCCAATCTCCACGGCCGGTAATCTGATGTTTATTGGGGCAACCGCAGACAACTACCTGCGCGCATTCAACGTGAACAACGGTGAAAAGCTGTGGGAAGGCCGTCTGCCAGCAGGCGGTCAGGCGACGCCGATGACCTATGAGGTGAACGGTAAGCAATACGTGGTGATCTCTGCCGGCGGCCACGGTTCTTTCGGCACTAAAATGGGCGACTATATTGTTGCCTATGCGCTGCCGGACGACGCTAAGTAATATTTCCCCGGGCGGCGTTTGCATCGCCCCCGGCGAATCTTAGCTGGCCGTTCGCGACAAAGAATAAAGGCGATCCCGCAGGGGATCGCCTTTTTTTATGGCTAATGCAGCTCCATTCAGCGAACAGGCTTAACCTCAGCACACGCCCGCACAAGCTTACAGAAGTTTTCCTTTTTCAGCGCGAGAGACGAGCAGACGGCGCTACTGGTGGATATTGCCATCTTTTTTGATGCTCAGATGCCCATAATCTTACCGCGTACAATTACTTTACCCGGCTTGATATGGCTGTCCGTTGCGCGACGCACGGCGAGGTTAATCGCCTGCCAGGCCATTTCAGCGAGATCGTGAGCGATGCAGGGAAATGTGAAGCCATACACGGACGCATTCGAAATTTCATCAATACTGAACAGCGACACATCCTGCATTGGACGCAGGTTATGATCGATACAGGATTTGATAATGCCCTGAGAAATCTGGTTATTGCAGCCAACAAAATAATCAGGTGCGGGATGATGCTTCAGATAACCGCTCGTCACCTTGCAGGCGGCATCCATATAAAAGTCGGCATAGAGGATATCGAGCCGGGCTATTTTCCCCTGCAGCGCCGCTGTAAGGCCCGTCACCCTTTCACCTGCCACGTTAGAGTCTTCCGGCCCTGACACCACCACCACCCGCTGTGCATTCTGCTCCTGCAGATAGCGCCCGGCCTGCAGGCCGCAGTCGAGATTATCAATATAGACGCCGCTACAGGATTTGATCCCTAGCTCGCGATCCACAAGGATCACCGGGATATTCAGTGATTCGAGACGGTTGAAATAGGCCGGGCGGTAATTTTTATCCGCGGAGATTACCGAGAGCACTATCGCATCGACGCCATAGCCAATCAGCTTATCAATGATGCGGCTTTCCTGCTCCTGCGACTCCCAGGAGTCAAACACCAGGGTGTCATAGCCCGCTTTTTGCGCTTCCAGCGTCATCAGCTTGGTCAGACCGCCAAAGAAAGGATTGCCCATATCAGGATTGACTATACCGATGGTTTTGCTGTCTCTGGCCCGCAGGTTACGCGCCGCAGTATTGACCACATAGCCCATCTCTTCAGCGGCTTCCAGCACCCGCTTCAGCGTATCGGGATGAACCTTCGCCGGATGAGAAAATGCGCGCGACACGGTGATTTTGCTGACGTTAGCCTGCGCGGCCACGCTTTCCAGCGTCGCTTTACCCTTCCTGCCTGCCGCCAAAATATGCTCCATAATGTTATCATTTTATATCATTTAGTTATCATGGCACATCCTGAAGCCGGATGCGAGTGCCGATCGACCCGACTGACGCGCGGGTCGGTGAAAATATCCAGATCGTCGCGGCTTTCCGAGGAAAACTCAGAGACAACAGCCCCTTTTTTCCCCGCCTGAAACCAGTGTCGGGTGTTAGGAGCGATAGTGTACTGCTCGCCTGGCCGCAGCAAGATATAGCGCTGACAGCTGTACCACTGCGCGGCATCGTCGGGAGGGGCAATCTCGCCCTGACTGAGCGTCAGGCTGAGGTCATCCACGAAAAGATAAACTTCTCCCCAGCGGCAGCGAAACGTCTCCTGCTTGCCCGGCGTTCCGTTAAAGGGAGGATGGCGATGTTCGGGGCAGGTCTGTCCGGGGAAAAGCACCAGCTCTTTTGCACAATAGCGGGGAGAATTGAAATAGGTCACTAACTGCAGCCCGGAAAGCGGATAGTCAGGCAGGCCAAAGGCGGTAACTTCAATGGCGTTTTTCTCTCCATCCGTCAGGACAATCCCGGCCTTCTGAAGCAATAAGGCGGTCTGCTCGCGCATTTTTTGCCGATCTTTCATGAAAACCCCTGCATTGTTGATGTTATCGGTATCACTCTTTTTTTCTGGTGACTGGCGTCATATGGCTATTATCAGGGCAGCTTTCTCTTGTTTGTTTACATTTATGCTAATTTTTTAACCAATATCACACATTTCAACGCGGGACTCTTTTACTATCTCCGCAGTTAAATGATAACGATACCATTAAAATGAACCACCGGAGAGCTGAGATGAAAGCATTAGTCCTTGAAGAAGCCGGGAAAATAGCGATTCAGGATCGCGAGTTTGATCAGCAGCCAGGCGATAACGACGTTTTGATCAAGATCCACTCCGTCGGGATTTGCGGCAGCGACGTGCACTATTACCAGCATGGCCGTATCGGGCCCTTCGTGGTGAAGGAACCGATGGTGCTGGGGCACGAGGCGGCAGGCGTGGTGATGGCGCTGGGGAAAAATGTGACGCATCTCAGGACAGGCGATCGTGTTTGTATGGAGCCCGGCATTCCCGATCCTCAGTCGGCCCAGTCACGTGCAGGCATCTATAACCTCGATCCTGCCGTCCGCTTCTGGGCCACGCCGCCGGTGGATGGCTGCCTGCGGGAAACCGTTGTCCACCCGGGCGCGTTCACTTTCCGCCTGCCCGATAACGTCAGCTTCAGCGAAGGGGCGATGGTGGAGCCGTTAGCTATCGGCATGCATGCTGCTACCAAAGCGGGGATCAGGCCGGGCGATATTGCGCTGGTGATCGGCGCCGGGCCTATCGGGGTGGTGACGGCGCTGGCGGCACTCGCGGGCGGTTGTTCCGACGTTATCATCTGCGATCTCTTTGATGAGAAGCTGAAAGTAGCCGGTCACTATGAAGGGCTCCATGCGGTCAATATCAACTCGGGTGGGCTGGCGGACAAAGTCGCCAGTCTGACATCCGGCAACGGGGTCGATCTGGTGTTTGAGTGCAGTGGCGCAAAGCAGGCTATTACCGGCATCAGCGACCATATTGCCCCCGGCGGCACCGCCGTCCTGGTTGGTATGCCTGTCGATGCCGCGCCGATGGATATCGTCGCCGCGCAGGCGAAGGAAGTCACCTTCAAAACCATTTTCCGTTACGCCAACATGTATCCCCGCACCTTGCGCCTTCTCAGTTCCGGCAAGCTGAATGTCCAGCCGTTGATCACCCAGACCTACAAGTTTGCCCAGAGCGTGGAGGCGTTCGATCGCGCTGCCGCCGGCCATCCTGGCGACATCAAAATCATGCTGGAAATGGAATAGCTTATGGCGCTCTATGCGGGGATTGACTGCGGTACGCAGGGCACAAAAGTGCTTATTGTGGATGACCAGAGCGGCAGCATTCTGGGGGCAGGCAGCGCTCCCCACCCTATGATTAGCGACTCTTCAGGTCGTCGTGAGCAGCACGCTGTCTGGTGGACGGACGCGCTGATCCTCGCCTTTCAACAGGCCTGCCGGGCCGCTGCGATCGATCCCGCCGGGATCGCGGCGCTGGCGGTGTCGGGGCAGCAGCATGGTTTTGTGGCACTGGATGAGGCGGGCGAGGTGCTGCATAGCGTCAAGTTGTGGTGCGATACCGAAACCGCAGCGGAAAACGCCTGGCTGCTGGAACGACTCGGCGGGACAGGCGGATCGCTGACGCGGCTGGGGTTGGCGGTGGCCACCGGTTATACCGCCTCGAAAATCATCTGGTTTAAACAGCAGCATCCGGCGCTCTGGGAAAGACTCGCAACGGTTCTGCTGCCGCACGATTATCTCAACTTCTGGCTCACCGGGCAGCGTGTGATGGAGTATGGCGATGCATCCGGCACGGGTCTGTTTAATGTGCGCGACCGCTGCTGGGATCGCTTTACCGTTGAGCAGATCGATACGAGCGGCCGGTTATGGAATGCGCTGCCGCCGCTGGTCAGTGCCGAAACCTGTATTGGCCGGGTCAGCGAAAGCGCTGCACGTTTGCTCGGTATAAAGGCGGGCACGCCAGTGGCGAGCGGCGGCGGCGACAATATGATGGCCGCTATCGGCACCGGTAACATTCAGCCGGGCATACTGACCATGAGCCTTGGCACGTCGGGTACGCTGTTCGCCTGTGCCGATGCGCCTCCGGCGGTGGAATCAGAAATGATCGCTGGCTTCTGCTCCAGTACCAACGGCTGGTTGCCGCTGATTTGCACCATGAACGTCACGTCGGCCAGCGGGTCAGTACAGGGTTTGCTGGATAAGGATATCCGCGCCTTTAACCTGGCGCTGGAACAGGCGGAGCCGGGTGCCGGCGGCATGATGATGCTGCCCTTTTTCAACGGCGAGCGGGTGCCTCAACTTCCTGCCGCCAGGGCCAGCCTGCATAACCTGGATAGCGACAATTTCACTGCGGAAAATCTGTGCCTGGCCGTGGTGGAAAGTGCCACCTACGGGCTGCGTTACGGCATCGATCTGTTCCGTCAGCAGGGGATAGAGGTGGCTGAAATCCGCCTGACCGGCGGCGGCGCACGCAGCCCGCGCTGGCGGCAGATAGTGGCGGACGTGATGAACTGTCCAGTGGTCTGCCCGGCGGAGAAAGAAGCCGCCGCGCTGGGCGCCGCCATTCAGGCGATTTGGTGTCACCGTCTGATGGTGCAGCCAGAGCAGAACGCCGGAGAAGCACTGAGGGAGATATGCACACGCTTCGTGCAGCTTGATGACGCCAGCCGCTGCCAGCCGGTGGCGGCACGGCAGCAACGTTACGCCGAACTGTATCCGCGCTATTTGCGCCTGCTGCAACATGAGTATGAGGTGAGCCTGTGAGCGAGAAAAACCCAGACAAAGAAGCAGCCTACCTGCTTGAGGTCACCGGGGTGAAGAAGAGTTTCGGGCCGGTTGTGGCACTGAAAAATGCCGAATTTTGTCTGCGCCGGGGCTCGGTTCATGCGCTGTGCGGCGGTAATGGCGCCGGAAAGTCGACCTTTCTCAGCATCTTGATGGGATTTATTCAGCCAGACAGCGGCGACATTTTTATTAACGGTCAGCGCTGTGAGTTCGCCCACCCGAAGGAGGCGCTGGCAGCAGGTATTGCTATCGTGCAGCAGGAGCTGAGTGCGATACCCGATTTGACGGTAGCGGAAAATATCTGGCTTGGTCGTGAGCCACGCCGGCTGGGGTTTGTTGATTTCGGCAAGATGAACCGTCAAACCGCCGCCCTGCTGGAGGAGTTGCAGTTTACCGTTTCCCCGACGGAAAAAATGCGCAATCTGAGCGTGGCGGAGCAGCAGCTGGTGGAAATTGCCAAGGCGCTCTCACATGCCAATGCTGACATCATCATTATGGATGAACCTACTTCCGCCATAGGCGAAGAGGATGTGCAGAAGATCTTTCAGGTAATTACCCGACTTGCGGAAAAAGGGAAGGGGATTATCTATGTTTCGCACCGCCTGTCGGAAATATTCCAGATTGCTGACAGCTATACCATTTTTCGCGACGGCACTTATATTCACGAGGGCTTGCTGGCTGATATTACCCGCGAACAGCTGATCGAACATATTATTGGCGGTGAGTTTAAGGATGAGTTTGCCAAATTCAATCAGCCGGGCGAAGAAGTGATGATGGAGGTGAAAAACCTGCGCTGGGGCAACAAGGTTAATGACATCAGCCTGACGCTCAAGCGCGGGGAGATCCTGGGCATTTACGGACTGGTGGGCTCCGGCCGCAGCGAATTTCTCGATCTGATTTTTGGCATCCGCCATGCCGACAGCGGCACGGTGAAGATCGGCGAACGGCAGCTGGATCGCCACTCTCCCCAGGCGTCGATTGCCAGCGGCATCGCCTACGTTACCGAAGATCGTAAGGCTACCGGGCTGGTGCTCTGCCGGTCCGTAACGGAAAACATCAATATCGCCTCTTTCCCTGCCATCAGCCGGGGAGGCTTTGTCAATAACCGGCTGGAGCGGGAGCGCTCGGCGGAGATGATCAAACGCTTCAATGTCAAAACGCCGGACGGCGACCACATCGTCGGTAATCTGAGCGGCGGTAATCAACAGAAAGTGGTGCTGGGGCGCTGGGCGCTGCTCGATCCGCAGGTCATGCTGCTGGATGAGCCGACGCGCGGCATTGATGTCGGCGCCAAGAAAGAAATTTACCGTTTTATGTCTGAATTTGCCCTGAAGGATAAAGGCATCATCATGGTTTCCTCCGAGCTGTCTGAAATTATCGGCATGAGCGACAGAATAGTCGTGTTCAGAGATGGTCAGCTGGCGGGTGAACTGCTGGCGGCCGGGGCTACCCAGGCTGAATTAATGAAGCTGGCGGTATAACGCTGACCTAATTTTCCTTTATGAGATCATCCATTATGAACGCTACCCATTCGCTGAACCAGGGGCTGACCTTTATTACGCGTAATAAAAGACACCTGCATAAATACGGCATTATTATCGCTTTTTTTGTTCTTTGCCTGATCGTATCCGTTATTGGTGAAATCCAGGTGGCTAAGGGGGCCTGGAGCAGCAATTATTTTCTCAGTCAGGAAAATATGCTGATTGTATTACGTCAGATTTCGATCAACGGCATTCTGGCTATCGGGATGACGTTTGTCATTATTACCGCCGGTGTCGATCTGTCGGTAGGTTCGGTGCTGGCACTCAGCGGCATTGTGGCGGCGCGGTTCGCCACTACCAATAGCGGCCTTTCCATCGGCGATAGCGCTAATGCGGTGATGATACCGATGATTGTAGCGCTGGGCATCGGTATCGTCTGCGGACTGATCAACGGCACCATCCTGGCGCGCTACCGGCTCCAGCCCTTTATCGTCACCATGGGCATGCTCTCCGCCGCCCGCGGACTGGCGCTGTTAACCACGGACGGAAACCCGGTCTCCCAGCTTAATCCGGACTTCCGCTCGCTGGGCAATGGTTACGTGGTGGGCATTCCGGTGCCGGTGATTATCTTTATGATCGTCTTCGCACTCGGCTGGGTCCTGCTGAATAAAACGCTCTTTGGTCGCTATGTCTATGCGGTGGGCGGCAATCAGAAAAGCGCACGTACGTCCGGGATTGGCGTGGTGAAAATCAAGGTTCTGGTTTACACCCTCTGTGCCGCGCTGGCGGGGCTGGCCGGATTGATCCTGACCGCCCGTACCGGCTCGGCGCAGACCAGCGCGGGGGCTGCTTACGAGCTGGATGCCATTGCCGCGGTGGTGATTGGCGGAACCAGTATGGCGGGCGGCGTAGGAACCCTGGTGGGCACCTTCTTCGGTATTTTAATTATTGGCGTAATGAATAACGGCCTGGATCTGCTGGGCGTGCAGTCTTATTACCAGCAGATTATTAAAGGGGCGTTAATTGTCGTGGCTGTATTGCTTGACCCGTCGCGTAAACAACAGCGCGATTAAAACTCAGATAACAACAATCTCTCCCCTACAAGACCAGGAGTTTTCATGAATAAGATGACCAAAATGGCGTTACTGACTTCCAGCCTGCTGCTGGGCAACAGTATTGCCGCTCAGGCTGCGCCGGTGAAAATCGCCGTGCTGATGTATGGCATGAAGGCGGAATTTGTGCAGCTGATGGAAAAGGCGGCTAAAGCCCATCCCGCAGTGAAAAGCGGCGAGGTGCAGCTCACCATGTATGACGGTCGCTATGATCCTCTGGTGCAAAACAACCAGGCGGAAACGGCGATTCAGACGCATGCCGACGCCATCATCATCAACCCGATGGATTATGAAGCGAATATTGACGTAGTGACTATGGCGAACGAAGCCAAAATTCCTGTCATTGTCACCAATGCCCGACTGAACACCGACAAAATGACGGCGGAAGTGGTGTCTGATGATGTGCTGGGCGGCTATATGGAAGCCAAAGCGGTACTGAAAAAGATGAACTGCAAAGGCAATGTCGTGATCATTGAGGGACCGAAGGGCGGCAGTGGAGAAATACAGCGCGGACAGGGAAATGATAAGGCCATTGCCGAATGCGGTGCGGGCAATATCAAGGTGCTTGAGCGTAAAACCGCGAACTGGTCGCGGGCTGAAGCGCTGCCGCTGATGGAAAACTGGCTGCAGAAGCATCGTGGTCAGATTAACGGGGTTATTGCGCAGAATGATGAAATGGCCCTGGGCGCGATTGAGGCGATTAAAGGCGCCAATCTGAACGTGAACGATTTTGCCATTGCCGGCGTGGATGGCGTATCGGACGCCATCCGGGCAGTGCAGGCGGGGGAAATGGTCTCCATCCTTCAGGATGCGCACGCGCAGATGCAGGGCTCCATTGACGTGGCGGTGCGTGCGGTAAAAGGTGACAGCTACAAGCCACAGTCCGACATCTGGAAACAGTATGAAGGGAAAATGGCATGGGATGATGGCAAAGCAAAACGCTACTCTGTGCCGTGGACTGAAGTGACCACCGCGAATGCCGCCCAGTTACTGGAAGCGCGTAAATAATCGTCTGGCAGTCAGCGATGACGTCACCGCCGTTGCGGTAGCGTCATCGTTTATTTTCCGGTATCCGCCGTTTGGCAACTAAGGCGGTATTTTGATGAGATTTAGGGTTATGATCGGGCCGTATCTCTTTTCAGGATGAAGCCATTATGTCGATCTCTCCCCCTCTGCTTGACGTGCGGGACGTGGGCTATATGCAGGACGGTATCCCGCTGCTGATGCCCGTTTCTCTGACCCTTAACGCCGGTGAGTCTCTCTTGTTAAGCGGCCCGTCCGGCAGTGGGAAAAGCACGTTACTGAAAATCATCGCCTCTCTTACTGAGCCCTCACAGGGCACCATCGCGTTTAAAGGCCAGCCGTTGTCGGCACTGCCGCCGGAAACCTATCGTCAGCGTGTCTCCTACTGTTTTCAGTCGCCGGTGCTGTTTGGCGAAACCGTGTATGACAATCTTGCGCTGCCCTGGCAGATTCGCCAGAAGAAGGCGCCGCGTGAAGGGCTGAAGCAGGACTTAGCGAAGGTGGATCTGCCAGCGGATATGCTGGATAAAAAAATCGGGCAGCTTTCCGGCGGCGAGAAACAGCGGGTGGCGCTGCTGCGTAACCTGCAATTTTTGCCGGACCTGCTGCTTTTGGATGAAATTACCAGCGCGCTGGACGAGGAGAACAGGCAGCGCATCAACCAGCTGATTGCCGGACTGGTGAAGGAGAGAGGGGTGGCGGTGATAGCGGTCAGCCACCACAGCAAGGATATCTCAGAAGCCGCCAGCGTTCTGACCTTAGTCCAGCCGGAAAGAGGGAGCGCTGATGGATCGGCATAATATTACCAATGAGTCTCTCGCGCTGGCGCTGATGCTGGTGGTCATTGCCCTGCTTGTCAGCAGGAAAGAGCAGTTGGGGCTGGAGAAAAGTATTCTCTGGAGCGTGGCGCGCGCCGTCGTTCAGCTGATTATTATCGGCTATGTGCTGAAGTCTGTTTTCGAACTGGATAACGGCTGGTTTACGGTGCTGATGGTACTCTTTATCTGCATCAATGCCGCCCTGAACGCCCGCAAGCGCAGTCTCAATATGGATCATGGACTGGCGATCTCATTTGTCGCCATCGCTCTGAGCACAGCGCTGACGCTCCTGATCCTCATCTTCAGCGGCGCAATTCAGTTTGTACCGATGCAGGTCATTCCCCTCAGCGGCATGATTGCCGGGAATGCGATGGTGGCCGTAGGGCTTTGCTACAGCAACCTTAACCAGCGCTTTCGGGATAACCGGCAGCAGATTCTGGAAAGGCTCAGCCTTGGCGCATCCGTGAAAATGGCAACGGGTACGCTGCTGCGCGACAGCATTCGCGCCGCCATGATCCCAACCGTTGATGCCGCCAAAACCGTCGGTCTGGTCAGCCTGCCGGGAATGATGTCCGGCCTGATCTTCGCCGGTATCGATCCGGTGAAGGCGATTAAGTATCAGATTATGGTGACCTTTATGCTGCTGGGCACGGCCAGCCTGTCCACCATCATTGCTGGCTATCTGGCGTATGGGCGATTCTATACGGCACGGGCACAGCTCAGGCTGGAGAAATGAGCGGAAAATCGGGTAAACGCGGCAGACTTTAGGCATAAAAAAGGCCGACAGCGTCGGCCTTTCTGGAAACGTGCGTGAGCGGGTCACGCGCTGGCAGCTCAGCGGCGACCAAAAATTTTCGCGGCAAGGAAGCCGACGCCAGCAGCAATCGCCAGCGAGACAAACGGCGAATCCTGCGTTTTGGTCTTCACGCAGTCCAGCGCGTCATCAACCGCATAGCTGGCCTTCGCTGCGTTCTGACGCACTTTACCTTTAAACTCATGCTCCGGTGAGTCAGTGGCTTTGCCGAACTGTTCCTGGCCCAGACCCACTGCTTCATCAGCTTTATCGTTGGCTTTGTCTAACAGACTCATAGTGCCTCCTTCTTAATGAGATGATTTCCTCATGGGTGAACATTAAGCGTAGACCAACTTCTGCAGCTTACCGCTGCGGTTGTGTTTAAAAATATGACAGTGCGTTGACAGTTTCGGTTTCCGGCGGGCGAAGGTGTGGCCATCGTAACTTAATTTTCCGGCAGCCCGCCGTCTCTCTTTCACGCGCTCAGGCACCTTAAGACAGGCAGAAAAAAGCCGACAATATTGCCGGCTTACCCGCTTTTGCAGTCAGTGTGATTTCATCCCGGCTGCGGTCATCATCATACGGAACAGCGTTGCTACCAGGCTGAGCGCCAGGATGCTGCCGGCATAAATGACTACCATCCACAATATGCGTTTCCACAACGGGGATTTTGGCGTCTGCTCAGTTTCAGTCATTGGGTCCTCCCGTTACGTCCGGCGTTTACCCGGCCCATGCGGCCCGGCAGACGCCGGACGACATCATCAGTGATAACCTTCATCCGGTTTGATTTTCCCGCGGAACACGTAGTAGCTCCAGAAGGTGTAAACCAGGATAACCGGAATGATCAGCAGGCCGCCCACCAGCATAAAGCCCTGGCTCTGAGGCGGAGAGGCTGCCATCCAGATGGTAATGTTGGGCGGAATGATATTTGGCCAGATGCTGATGCCAAGCCCGGTAAAGCCCAGGAAAACCAGCGCGAGCGTCAGCAGGAACGGCGAATAGTGCGCGTGACGCTTCAGCGCCCGCAGCAGCGACCAGGAGACCAGCAGCACCAGCACCGGCACCGGCAGGAACCAGAACAGGTTAGGCAGCGTAAACCAGCGATGCATAATGTTCGCATGCTGTAACGGCGTCCAGACACTCACCACGGCAATAATGGCCAGCAGGACCAGCAGCAGCGGTCTGGTCAGCGCGGTCATTTTGCGGTGCAGTTCATTCTCGGTTTTCATGATAAGCCAGGTACTGCCCAGCAGGGCATAGGCAACCACCAGACCAAGCCCGCAGAAGAGCGCAAAAGGCGTCAGCCACAGCAGTTCAGGCCCGCTGTAGGCGCGGTTAGTCACCTCAAAGCCGTTAATAAAGGAGCCCAGCACCACCCCCTGACTGAAGGTGGCGATATAGGATCCGGCAATAAAGGATTTGTCCCAGAACGCCCGGTGCTCTTCGGTCGCTTTAAAGCGGAACTCAAAGGCCACACCCCGAAAAATCAGACCAATCAGCATAATGGTCAGCGGGACGGAGAGCGCATCGATAATGACCGCGTAGGCAAGCGGAAAGGCGCCGAAAAGCCCGGCACCGCCCAGCACCAGCCAGGTTTCGTTACCATCCCAGACTGGCGCAACGGTGTTAACCATCATGTCCCGCTCGCCGGCATCCTTATTAAACGGAAACAGGATACCGATGCCCAGGTCGAAACCATCCATCACGATATACATCAGGGTCGAAAAGACGATGATGGCGAACCAGATAATTGAGAGATCGATACCCACGTTATTTCCCCTCTTCTTCCGGCGTATGAATTTTTTCCTTCACGGCAGACAACGGGCGTGCAGGCGTATGCCGCGTGCCAGGGCCGCCTTCAGGTTCATCACTGCCTTCGCCCGGTTTAGGGCCTTTCTTGATCAGATTGATCAGGTAGATATAGCCCACGCCGAATACCGATGAGTAAACGAGGATAAAGGCGAGCAGGCTGAGGCTCATATGCATTTCACCATGGGCGGAAACGGCATCCCGGGTGCGCATAAGGCCATAAACCACCCAGGGCTGACGACCTATTTCGGTGGTGAACCAGCCCGCCAGAATGGCGAGTACCCCCGAGGGCCCCATCAGCAGCGCAAACCACAAGAAGGGGCGGGAAGTGTAGAGACGATCGCGAAAGCGTAGCCAGAGACTGATGGTGCCCAGCAGTATCATCAGCAAGCCAAGCGCGACCATGACGCGGAAGGACCAGAAAATAATAGTGGAGTTGGGCCGGTCTTCTTTCGGAAAGCTCTTCAGCGCCGGAATCTGTTTGTCCAGGCTATGCGTCAGGATCAGGCTGCCCAGATAGGGGATTTCCAGCGCATATTTGGTTCTTTCCTCCTCCATATCCGGCAGGCCAAAGAGGATAAGCGGCGTCGGCTCATTGGCGACGTTCTCCCAGTGCCCTTCGATGGCGGCGATTTTAGCCGGCTGATGCTTCAGCGTATTCAGGCCGTGAGCATCGCCAATCATCGCCTGAATCGGGGCCACGATCAGCGCCATCCACATCGCCATAGAGAGCATTTTACGGATAGCCGGCGTGTCGTTTTTACGCAGCAGGTGCCAGGCGGCAGACGCCCCGACGAAAAAGGCGCTGGCCAGGAAGGCGGCAGTCGACATATGCAATAGCCGGTAAGGGAATGACGGGTTAAAAATAATTTTGAACCAGTCTACCGGGATGACGATGCCGTCCTGAATCGCGTAGCCCTGAGGCGTATGCATCCAGCTGTTAGAGGCGAGTATCCAGAAGGTTGAGATAAGCGTGCCCAGCGCAACCATACAGGTGGCGAAGAAATGCAGCCCTGGCCCCACGCGATTCCAGCCAAAAAGCATCACCCCCAAAAAGCCCGCTTCGAGGAAGAAGGCGGTCAGCACCTCGTAGGTGAGCAGGGGACCGGTCACGCTCCCGGCAAACTGGGAGAAACCGCTCCAGTTGGTGCCGAACTGATAAGCCATTACCAGTCCCGAAACCACGCCCATACCGAAGTTGACGGCGAAGATTTTCGACCAGAAGTGATAGAGATCGCGATAATCCTGGTTTCTGGTTTTCAGCCACAGACCTTCGAGCACCGCCAGGAAGCTGGCGAGGCCGATGGTGATAGCCGGAAAGATTATATGGAAGGAAACGGTGAAGGCGAATTGTATCCTTGCCAGTTCAAATGCATCTAATCCAAACATTGCTTACCTCGATCTAACATACACTGCCCTTTCTTTATTATTTACCCACCGTTAACCAAAGCGTGCCTGGTCAGCACGTTATCGTGCCATTAATGGGTAATTTCATCGAAGGTTTGATCCTGAGACCAAAACAGGTGAAGGAGAAGAAACAGTAAGGCCTTTCTTACCTATAACAGCATAGAACTTTGCGAAGATTTGTTTCCCTTTTTCGTTAAATTATTTTTCCCTATTGTTAATACGATTATTCATTTTGGTTTTTTGATGTAAAAATAATGTGTTGCCGGCTACCGTTACGCTCAGTGCAGTGCGTTAAGCGAAGCGGGACTGAGCGTTTTCACAGAGTGCGCGATTTATAACATCTGCGGTGAATAAAACTTTTTATCTTGCCGTTAATCGCTTCGCAGTGACTGGGACTGAGGGACGGGCATGCAAAGCTGGTAAGGGTATTAATGTGACCGGTTTGTAACAACGAAGCGCGCTGCGTGGGATCCTTTAGCAGCCAGGCTCTTCCTGGCAAAGGGGAGGGGGACGCAACTGCGGATTTTGCAAAAGACGGTAAATGTTAACGTTTACCGATGTAATCAGTTTCACCGTGAAGCATTTTGTTACATGTTGGCCGGGTTTACTTTACCTGTGCTTGTTTTAGATCAGGGTCTTAATTTTTGGTGGAAGAGTCATCCTCAATGCCCCGGCGAGAGAGCGCTATGAACTAACCTGATGAGATGACCTCTTCCGGATGAAAACATTATAAAAAGTGCCGGAGTAAAGTTAAGCGGCAGATAAATTCAGAGCTAAATATAACAGGGGATTAGAAGAGGAAAGTCCCAATTATAGCGCCTCTCGCATTCTGATCGCGCATCTTCGGAAAAATAGGCGATCTACAGGTTTTAACTGACCATAAGCCATTTCCTGATGGCCGGATAAAATTATTTCTGCAAGCTCACGTCAGATGCTCCGGAATAGACCCATCACCGTAGCTTTTAACTGAAGACGCTCTTTAGGGTGAGTTATCTTCTATTCTAATTTCTCTGCGTTCTGTTTACTTAATAAAGCATCAGCGACGCTGTGCTCGCCCGGAAAAAACCAATCATTTCCAGAGGGGCTATTGCGGGTTACAAGCTTATGACTGCAAACAGAAGGTATTTCTCATCTCGTATAAACTGAAGCAGAGCGCCATGAACTGGCATTAACAGCATAAGAAGGCAGTATGCGATCCGGGTCGGAGCTTAAAAAAGGAGACAGGGAGCCTGTCGGCAGGATCATAAAGAGCAACCTGGCGGTCGTTTGATGGTCAGGCGCGCCAGAAGGCGTTTCCGGTTTCCCATTTACTCCTGAAAGTTTGATCTCTCTCCCAAAATGTAAATTTCCCGTTGGCACAACGTTTCCGTAGTGGGATGTTACCGTTAACATGTTCCCGGTAACAACACCAGAGTACGGCTCTGCTACCCTCTAACAATCACCCGCTGCGGCTGAGCAGTAAGGGAAAAATAACGTAAGTCTGTCTGTCGGGCAGGCTATACGCACCGGAGAAGAAAAACTATGCCTTTAGTCATTGTTGCGATTGGCGTCCTGCTGCTGCTGCTGCTGATGATACGATTCAGACTGAACGGATTTATCGCGCTGATCCTGGTCGCGCTGGCGGTAGGCGTCATGCAGGGAATGCCGGTCGATAAAGTTATCGGCTCGATAAAAGCGGGCGTGGGCGGAACCCTCGGCGGACTGGCGCTGATCATGGGCTTTGGCGCCATGCTGGGCAAATTGCTGGCTGACTGCGGCGGCGCGCAGCGTATCGCCACCACGCTGATCGCGAAGTTTGGCGAGAAGCACATTCAGTGGGCGGTGGTCCTGACGGGCTTTACCGTAGGTTTCGCCCTGTTTTATGAGGTGGGCTTCGTGCTGATGCTGCCGCTGGTGCTGACTATCGCCGCCTCCGCCCGCGTTCCTCTGCTTTTTGTTGGCGTGCCGATGGCGGCCGCGCTCTCCGTAACCCACGGCTTTTTACCGCCTCATCCAGGCCCGACAGCCATCGCCACGCTGTTCCACGCCGATATGGGGAAAACACTTCTGTTTGGGACACTACTGGCCATCCCTACCGTGATCCTGGCAGGGCCCGTCTTTGCGCGTTTCCTGAAAAACATCGATAAGCCCATTCCTGAAGGCCTCTATAATCCAAAAACCTTTACCGAAGCAGAGATGCCAAGCTTTGGCGTCAGCGTCTGGACGGCTCTTGTTCCTGTAGTGCTGATGGCGCTTCGCGCCGTTGCCGAGATGGTGCTGCCGAAAGGGCACGGCTTACTGGCCTATGCGGAATTTTTTGGCGACCCGATCATGGCTACGCTGATTGCCGTGCTGATCGCCCTGTTTACCTTCGGCCTTAACCGTGGCCGGACGATGGATCAGGTAATGGATACGCTGACTGAATCCATTAAGATTATCGCGATGATGCTGCTGATTATTGGCGGCGGCGGGGCGTTTAAGCAGGTTCTGGTAGACAGCGGCGTCGATAAATATATCGCTGCGATGATGGAAGGGAGCACCGTCTCTCCGATCCTGATGGCCTGGTCTATCGCTGCCGCGCTGCGCATTGCGCTGGGGTCAGCTACGGTGGCGGCGATCACCGCTGGCGGTATCGTCGCCCCGATTATCGCAACCACCGGCGTTAGTCCGGAACTGATGGTTATTGCCGTGGGCTCCGGCAGCGTAATCTTCTCACACGTTAACGATCCGGGATTCTGGTTGTTTAAAGAGTATTTTAACCTGACCATTGGCGAAACGATGCGCTCGTGGTCAGTGCTGGAAACCATTATCGCCGTGTGTGGCCTGATAGGGTGTCTGGCGCTACAGGCCGTTATCTGATCTGTTTAGCCAGTATGCCGCCGTTGCGGCGGCATACTGTTTCTGCTTTCTGCTTTCTGCTTTCTGCTTTCTGCTTGCCTTTATTTCCCTGTCCCCCTTCGCTTGTTTTTTGTCCTGTCTGGCTTTTGTCTCCTGCAGGTCACTGCCGGAAGGTAATGAAATTATTCTTCCTCTTGCCGAAAGGCATTCACACTGCTGTTTTTTACCGTTTAATTTCAAGAAGCTAATTCTTGCGCGTCAGCAAACTGGCCTGACCATTTTCAGTCGTCTCTGGGAAAAAGAGGAAAATGACGCGGGAAGTTGCCATCAATATCTTTTAGTAAGTATACTATCGCCTTGAAATTATTTGATTTTTTTTACTAAAGCCAAATTTTGACCGGGCCCGGATCACACGTAATCTGATGACACTATTCTGCCGCCTCTGCGAGGCAGGCTGCCCGGCGCGTTTTTATTTCCTTAACCTTTGCGTTAACGGTTTGATTCTCCTGATACCGTGAACTGGTTTGCGGGCAGCTGCCTTTGGGGACTATTGCAGTATGGAAAGTGAACAGAGTAACGCGCATATCGTGCCCGAACTGAAATTCGTGGGGATCGCCCCGGAGATCGTCACGTTCGGAAAACGCCTTGCGGACACTAAATATCAGATTGATACACTCGGAAAAAACGGCTGGGGCGAGCTGACGGGCAACCTGCATGGTCTTGAGGCGAGCGGGGAGTGGGACGGTCCCGATGATGCGCTCACCTTTTTCAGCAAAGTTTTCCCCTTTGCCCGGCTGCCGGCGGAAACCGAGCCCCTGGGCGTTTTTCAGGTGCCGACGGAACATGTTATCGGGCGCAGCTGGCGCTGGTGGCCTGAGCATCTGAATGCGAACAGCGAGGCCCGACTGGCTGAACACCTTAACGGGCCATTCGCGGCGGAGAGCACGTCCTTTTACTTTATTGCTTCTCTGGGCGTGCTGCTGGCGGCGCAGGGACAGAGCCGGGTAAATTATTGTCGCCAGCGACATATCCCGTTAATGTCTGCCCGCGTCAGCAACCTTAACTATCCGCCAGCCGATCGTTTCCGCCTTTATCATGTTACGCGGGGAAATACGCGACAGAGCTGGGTGGTGCTTAATGACCGTTATCTGCAGCCCATACAGTGGCCGCGCATCTCTCTGCCCGCGTTAAAAACCTATGGCGTGCACAGCGGCAGCTGGCCGCTAACCTTTCCGCCAGTAAGCCGTGTTTTCGATGAGCTTTATCAGCCTCAGCCTGCGGAAGATTTTATTGCTCCCTGCGTGGATCTGGAGGCACTGAAGGTTGCCATCCGGGCAGAGAATGAAGCAGAAAGGCAGGCGGTAAAACCGGTCAAAATGGCGCTGAGCGATATGGATATCACCAATATCTGGCCGATCAGTATTACGCTCTCCTTCTTTTTTATACTCTCTATGGTGGTCGCGGGGCTGACGGCCGGGGAAGGATGGTCAGGGAGCATCAGCCTGCTGATTTGCGGCATGGCGGGAAGCCTGCTGCTGTTCCTTGCCACGCCGGTTTTTCTGGTCAGCAAGCGGCTGCACAGGAACTTTGAACTGGATGACGCCGCAGGCAAAACGGAGACCGGAGAGTTGAATAAAGCAGAAGACCCCACGCCTCAGTCCTGAGTTCTGCTCGCAGCATAACGCGAAAAGGGCCTCCTGCGAGGCCCTGCGGGTACTGGGGTTAATGAGGTTGCTCAAATCCCGCTTTCACCATCTCTTCCCGGAACGCATTCGCGATGGCGCGGTTACCGCCGGTGACGGGGAAGATAACGTTATTTACCACATCGTCCAGGTAATGTTCATCGAACTCCTGCCGCGTAAGCTGTGAACCGCCTTCATCATTGATAGCAATAAACCCGTGGATATGATTACCTGCGTTTTTCGCTTTCAGGCTGTAACGGCCCATACTGCTGTTAATGGTGCTCATATGATCTCCTTGTTAACCATCGTGGATAAGTCATAGCAAGTGAGTCCATAGCAAATGACTGCCATAATTCTAGCCAGGGCGGGCCTGCGCATCTAAGAATTTTCTGTAAACAAAGCGCAGAGCGTGATCGCTATCGCGAAAAAAAGCTCGCAGAAACGAGCAGGATCTATTTATCTAACCCTTTGATAACAATGTAATGTGGTAAAAGCACCAGGGTGATTTTTTCCAGCATCGCCCGTAAGCTTAACGCTTAGCTGAAAGCGTAACCGCACATCTTCTTCTACACTTAAGTGGCTACACTGTAGTGACTTTTTTAATTTGGTGAGGAAAATGGAATGAAGATAATACTCTGGATCATCGCAATTATTTTTATTGTGGGCCTGCTGACGCTGACTGGCGTGTTTAAAATCCTGTTCTAAACGCCTCCCCGTAACGGGGAAGCTTCTCCCCGTTACCCTTTAGCCTGTGACGATATTCCCTTTGATGGCTGTCGATCGCTCTTTCTGATAAGCGCGCTTTTTTTACGTCGGGAAACAGGTCCTCCTGCCGCCGCGTAATAAGGCGTATCCAGCAAAGTCATCGGCTTATGGCAGTTTGCGCAAACTGCGCCATGATGATTGCCATAACGACTACCGCGAGTCGAAAACAAAAATTTACCACATCCACATTGCCCGCAACGCATGATCACGACACGCTTCTCCCTTTCGCTACAAATCTGGTACGTCACCAGCATTTATTTTATCAAAATGCGTCAAAAAAATGATAAATTTTATTTATTAATTATTGAGGGGGATGTTCACTTCTAACAACTTGATTTTAAGCTGTTCGCAGCCGCAGGTAGAATGAAAAGTGAGCGTATTCACGATAAAATTTCTTTCTTTAATCCTGTTTATTTCCCATTAGATGAAAGAAAAAACCAGTTTAAAATCGATTTCAGCTGTCATGTTTATTTAATGCGCTTTAAGGGACTGTGATTTTTGTTGAGATTCGCTCCCTCATTCAGACCAGGAGAGGCAAAATATTACGGCGGTGTTAAGCATTAACGCGCTGAATGTTTCCAGTATTTTGAGACGCGGTGTTAAAATAACATAAGTCTATTTATTGAGCGTTCATGTAGGCGGCCTTACTATAGCTGGATGCGGGAACCGGCTTTCATGAGAAAGCTGGTTTTCTATTTCTACTGATAGTACTCACTGGCACGGCACCACATGAAGTTAACTCTTACTCTACCGATTACCCTTTTATTATTGTTACTCACTACTGCCGGAACGGCGCAAGCCATCACGTTGGGTGAGGGGATCTCCAATACCTGGCAAAGTTTCAGCGGTAAAGTTGCTACGACCTGGAATGAGCCGGAGCACTACGACCTCTATGTGCCCGCCATCACCTGGCATAACCGGGCTACTTACGATCGCGAGCATATTGATAAGTACAATGAGCGTCCCTGGGGAGCGGGCGGCGGCATGTCGCGCTATGACGATAAGGGCAACTGGAACGGCCTCTATGTGATGGCCTTTAAGGATTCCTTCAACAAATGGGAACCCTTTGGCGGCTACGGCTGGGAAAAGATCTGGCGGCCGCTGGACGATGATAATTTTCGCCTTGGGCTGGGCTATACGGCCGGGATCACGGCGCGCGACAACTGGAAATATATCCCGGTTCCTGCCTTGCTGCCTCTCGCATCAATAGGTTACAACAAGGCGACCTTCCAGATGACTTATATTCCAGGCACACACAATAACGGCAACGTCTTCTTTGCCTGGTTCCGCTGGCAGTTTTGACCAGGGAGCTGCATTGAAATCATCTTGTACCGGCAAAAAAGGCGATATTTATCACTTTTTCGTCACTGACTACTGGACAAAAGCCTCGGCAATTGCTGTACTAACTGCCGACACAGTTTAGTGTCCATTTTTCATGTAAAGGTAATATAGATGTCTAAGATCAAAGGTAGCGTTAAGTGGTTTAATGAGTCCAAAGGATTCGGTTTCATTACTCCTGAAGATGGTAGCAAAGATGTGTTCGTACACTTCTCTGCCATCCAGAGCAACGGTTTCAAAACTCTCGCTGAAGGTCAGCGCGTAGAGTTCGAAATCACCAACGGTGCCAAAGGCCCATCTGCTGCTAACGTTGCCGCCATTTAAGTTATCAGACAGAATTCTAAAAACCCGCCGACTGGCGGGTTTTTTTTTGCCTGATACTTCACTTTTCCTCCAGCAAATGAGACTTCTTACTGCTGGCAGATAAAAAGGTTGCAGCGAAAAGGCTTACCTCCTGCTACCGCATTCATCCTTTATTACATCCGCTTAACATAGCCTGCTTGCTAAACCCTGGCTGAAGGCTATAACAATAGGTGATAAACCGATCCCCCTCATAGTAAGCAGGCTCATAACAGGAGAGAACGATGAAGATCCGCTTTGCGCAGGCGAATGACAGTTTTGCACTGAGTGCATTGTTAGCTGAACTTGGCTATGAGGGGACGGAAACGTTTATCGGACGGCGGCTGGAACAGCTTATCGACGATCCCACTGAGCGCCTGCTGATTGCCGAACAGGGAGAAACCATTCTCGGCTTTCTTTCGCTGCACTTTATTCCCCAGCTGGCGCTGGCGGGGGATTTTGCCCGCATCAGCTATTTTTGTATCGCCGAAGGTGAAAGAAGTAAAGGGGCGGGACAACAGCTGCTCCAGTTCGCAGAACAGCTGGCCGGGGCGCACGGCTGCGATCGTCTGGAGGTACACTGCCATGAGCGCCGTATCAAGGCTAATGCTTTCTATGAGCGGGAAGGCTACAGAGAGTCACCGCGTTACCTGATAAAGCCTCTGGCCCAGATTTAACCACGCAGGCAAGACGCTTGCTATCACTTCCACAATCGACCTGTACGGGATAAGAGCGCATCCGGCTCTGTCAGCGTCTGGCGAGCAGGCCCTTCAGGGAGCATCAATATGAAAGTTGCACTTGGGCAGTTTGCGGTCAGCCGCGACTGGCAGGACAATAGCGAAACCTGCATCAGCCTGATGAGGCGGGCGCTGGCGGGCGAAGCCGACCTGCTGCTGCTGCCGGAAGCTGTACTGGCACAGGATATAAGCGATCCCGACCGGGTTATTCAGGCAGCCCAGCCGCTGGATGGCCCTTTTCTGAAAAGGATACTTGCCGCCAGCCGGAATAATCAGCTGACCACGATCATGACTGTCCATGTTCCTGCTCAGGAAGGGAAAGTAAAGAATGTGCTGGTTGTGGTGCGGGATGGAGAGATCGTTGCGCGCTATGAAAAACTGCATCTTTATGACGCCTTCGCTATGCAGGAATCACGGAAGGTTATTTCTGGCAGTAAAGTGCCGCCGCTGGTCGAGGTGGCCGGCATGAAAGTGGGGCTGATGACCTGCTATGACGTGCGTTTTCCTGAACTGGCGCGCCGCCTGGCGCTGGAAGGGGCCGACGTACTGGTGCTGCCGGCCGCCTGGGTCAGAGGCCCGCTGAAAGAGATGCACTGGGAAGTGCTGGTGACAGCCCGCGCGCTGGAAAATACCTGTTATATGGTCGCGGTCGGCGAGTGTGGCCCGCGAAATATTGGCAACAGTCTGGTGGTCGATCCGCTGGGTGTCGCAACTGTTAAAGCGGGTGAAGGAGCAGGACTGATCTTTGCCGTGCTGGATCCTGCCCGTATCGCTCATGCCCGGAGCGTGCTGCCGGTGCTCGAAAATTGCCGTTTTGCCCCTCCTGAACTGAAATAAAACACGAAGTGGCGGAGCAAAGAGAGGCACCGGTGGATCAGCGTCTCCTGACGTCAGCGCTTTTCCTGCGGGGAGCCGATATTACTCTGTTACAGATTGCAGTTGTATTAACCGATCAACCGCGCGTTAATACAGGCTCTGACTATGACCTTAATCTTTTTCGGGTTAATTAAAGAAGGTAAGTATGGAAGGTATCAGTATTGCCAAACTGCTGATTGTCGGTGCTCTGATCGTTTTACTCTTTGGAACGAATAAGTTGCGTAGCCTTGGTGGCGATCTTGGCGCAGCGATCAAAGGGTTTAAAAAGGCGATGAGTGAAGATGATGCTGCCGTGCAGAAAGCGTCTGTGGCAGATGAGAAGCCGGCCGGGCAGGTAACGCACAAAGAGTAATCGCCCCGCAGGCAATAAAAAAACGGATGATAAAATCATCCGTTTTTTTATGCGGTGCCGAAAGTGTAAATGAGTGTAACCCGCAGGGCGTTAGCATCACGCCTGATGATTTATTTCACTTCCAGTCCTTTCGCCTGCATATCCGCATGATAGGAAGAGCGGACAAAGGGGCCGCAGGCTGCGTGGGTAAAGCCCATCTCCAGCGCGGCCTCTTTCATCTCGTCAAACTCCGCCGGGCTGACGTAGCGCTGTACCGGCAGGTGATGACGGCTTGGCTGCAGATACTGACCCAGGGTAAGCATAGTTACGCCGTGGCGGCGCAGATCGCGCATCACTTCCACGATCTCTGCATTGGTTTCGCCCAGGCCGACCATCAGTCCCGATTTAGTCGGCACATCAGGGTGCGCTTCTTTGAAACGCTCAAGCAGCTTCAGCGACCACTCGTAATTGGCGCCGGGGCGAACCTGACGGTAAACGCGCGGCACGTTTTCAAGGTTATGGTTGAAAACATCCGGTGGCGTGGCGGTAAGAATATCCAGCGCACGATCCATACGTCCACGGAAGTCAGGCACCAGCGTTTCGATTTTTATCGTGGGGTTTTTAGCGCGAATGGCCGTGATACAGTCAGCAAAATGCTGAGCGCCGCCGTCACGTAAATCGTCGCGGTCAACGGAAGTGATCACCACATAGCGAAGCCCCATATCCGCGATGGTCTGCGCCAGCTTTTCAGGCTCGTTGGCGTCGGGCGCAACCGGACGGCCATGTGCCACGTCGCAGAACGGGCAGCGGCGGGTGCAGATAGCCCCGAGGATCATAAAGGTCGCGGTGCCGTGGTTAAAACATTCTGCAAGGTTAGGGCAGGAGGCCTCTTCACAGACGGAGTGCAGGCCATTTTTTCGCATGGCAGCCTTAATGCCCTGAATGCGGCTGGAGTCAGCCGGGAGCTTGATTTTCATCCACTCCGGCTTGCGTAAAATCTCCGTGCGCTCGGTGACCACCGTTTTTACCGGGATCAGGGCCATTTTGTCTGCGTCGCGGTATTTTACGCCGCGTTCCATCTGAATGGGTTTACTCATAATCTTGCAAATTCCAGGTTGGCATGCGCTGAGGTCCGCATAAAACTCAGTGAGTTGTTGAACCGTCATCCCTCAGGATGGGGAATGACCGCATCGTGAATGCTTCAGATTGAGGTCTTCAACTTTTTTTGATAAAAGCGCAAAAATTATATCATCTCGCCGGGCGAGTTTCAGCCAGCCCGCGACAGAAAATGTGACGTAATTGTAAATCCGCACGTACGGTCACGCTTCAGGCAGGCTTTCGCCCTCGTGCCAGCGGACGCTGTCGATATGAAGCAGTCTGGCAAGATGCTCAATCAGCAGCGGCTGTACGTCTGCCAGCATCGTGCCTGGCTTGAGGGCGCTAAGCTGCGTCATCTCCAGGCCAGCATAGCCGCAGGGATTGATGCGCAGAAAGGGCGCTAAGTCCATATCCACATTCAGCGCCAGACCGTGAAATGAACAGCCGTTGCGAATGCGCAGGCCCAGCGAACAGATTTTTTTATCGCTGACGTAAACGCCAGGCGCATCGGGACGGCTTCTGGCCTCAATCGCAAAATGGGCCAGCGTCTCAATCACCGTTTGTTCCAGCGCGGTAACCAGCTGACGCACACCTACCTTCCGGCGCTTCAGGTTGATCATAACGTACATTACCTGCTGACCAGGACCGTGATAGGTCACCTGGCCGCCGCGATCGCTCTGCATCACCGGAATATCGCCCGGCATCAGCAAGTGCTCCGCCTTACCAGCCTGGCCCTGCGTAAAAACGGGAGGATGTTCAACCAGCCAGATTTCATCAGGCGTCTCATCATTGCGCCGGTCGGTGAAATGATGCATCGCCTCTGAAACAGGCGCCCAGGGCTGAAGGCCCAGTTGACGGATAAATAGAGTGTTCTGCGGCAAAACGCGTGGTCCGTTAGGAGAGTGAAGGGCAGTATAGCGCCGGCAGAGAGCAACAGCCAGACGCTCTCTGCCGGTAACGGTGCTTACAGCACCATACGAACAATTTCAATTTTACCTAACTCTTCATACAGCGTTTCCACCTGCTCGATATGTGTCGCAGTAATGGTGATGGAAACGGAATGATAGTTGCCTTTGCTGCTGGGCTTCACGTCCGGGGAGTAGTCGCCCGGCGCGTGACGCTGAACAACTTCCACAACTTGATCAACCAGTTCCGGCTGTGCCAGACCCATTACTTTATAGGTAAAGGGCGTTGGGAATTCGAGCAGTTCTTTCAGGTTGGTTTTCATGGGGGCTCCGGTAACGCCAAAACAAAGACTCCCGCCGCAGCGGGAGTCTACAGATGCTTCAAATATGGGGGGCATTTATGTCGAAATCAAGCGGTGAGTGCTGTGCTTAGCAGGACACTCTGTCAACTGAAATGCAAAACGTTAGCCAAACCAGTGGTGGAACATCAGCTTAATGTAATCAACAATGCGGCCAAAGAATCCACCTTCCGGCATATCGTTCAGCACGACCAGCGGATGCTGCTCGATCGTTTTGCCATCCAGCTGGAAGTTAATGGTGCCCACAACCTGATTTTTGGTTAAGGGTGCATGAAGCTCCGTATTGCTCAGGGTATAGCTGGCTTTGAGATCTTTCATACGTCCGCGGGGAATGGTCAGATAAACGTCATTCGCCACGCCCAGCTGTACGCGATCGCTGTTGCCAAACCAGACCGGTTCGGAGGCAAACTCTTTACCCGCTTTCAGCGGTGCCACGGTTTCAAAGAAGCGGAAGCCCCAGGTCAGCAGCTTTTTACTCTCTGTTTCACGTCCTTTATAGGTCCGGCCGCCCATTACGGCAGAAATCAGACGCATCTGGCCTTCGGTTGCCGACGCCACCAGGTTATAGCCTGCGGCGTTGGTATGGCCCGTCTTGATGCCGTCAACATGCAGGTTAGTATCCCACAGCAGACCGTTACGGTTGGTCTGACGAATGTTGTTATAAGTGAACTCTTTCTCTTTGTAGACAGCATACTCATCCGGAACATCACGGATTAGGGCGCGCCCAATCAGCGCCATATCGCGTGCGGAGCTGTACTGCCCGTCAGCATCCAGGCCATGAACGGTCTGGAAGTGGCTGTTTTTCAGGCCAAGCGCTTTAACGTAATTGTTCATCAGCCCGACGAACGCATCCTGACTACCGGCGACGTAATCCGCCATTGCCACACAGGCGTCATTACCCGACTGCAGTACAATACCGCGGGTCAGCTGGGAAACCGGCACCCTGTCGCCTGGCTTAAGAAACATCAGTGAGGAGCCTTTGAACACCGGATTGCCCGTTGCCCATGCATCTTTGCCGACGGTCACAATATCATCCTGACTAATTTTCCCCGCCTTAACGGCCTGACCGATGACATAGCTGGTCATCATTTTTGTCAGGCTGGCCGGGTCACGACGCGCGTCGGCATTTTTCTCGGCAAGCACTTTTCCTGAGTTATAGTCGATCAGGACGTAGGCTTCAGCATCAATGTCTGGCACACCGGGGATCATGGTTTTGATATTCACGTCATCGGCGTGGGCAAAGGTGGAGAGGCTGAGCAGTATCAGCGATCCTGCCGTCAGGCGTTTGAGCATTTTTGGGGAAGTCAGATTGTTCATGTAAGGACTACAACATCCGTGGGCTGAGTTAAAAAAGTGACTCACTATAGCAAAAGCAGTCCTGACCGGCATCCGTCTTTACCTGCTTAAGGTTAACAGATGTATCAAACTGTTAGCAGCTGACGGCCTGCCGGTAAGGCATTACATTTGGTCTGGTGCGACGGTGGTGATAAAGGATGACTGGCCTGCCTCGCTGGTCAGGCGCTGTTGCAGGGCGCTGGCCTGCTGACGGGAGGTAAACCGCCCGAGCTGAACGCGATAGACGTCGCCCTGGTGGCTTACCGCGCCCGGCACGCCGAACTGTTTGCTGAGGGTTTGCATCAGCGTTTTCGCGCGCGCGCCATCACGCAGCGCGCCGACCTGAACCGCGAAGCTACCTGAGGCCGCGGCGGACTGGCTGTTGGCGACGGCCGGAGCGGCGGCAGCCGCCGCGACTGGCGCGGCTGGGGCGACCGTTTCAGGCCCCTCAATCACACCATCAGGCAGCGGCTGAGGTGCGCCCAGGAAACCACTACTGCGCACCGGCGCGCCCATATTATCCTCGCTGCTCAGGCTATTGTTCTCCACCGGACGGACGTTAACCGCTTCCGTAGGGGACTGTGCAGGCTGAGTTGAGGCTGCGTCGGAAGCGCTGCCACCCATGATGGTCATGCCTCCGCCAATCTCCGGGCGGGGCGGTAGCGCATAGCTCTGTTTGGCGACCGTCGTCCCAATCGTGCCTGGGCCGGAGAGGGTGCCGTCAGGCGCGACGCTGATGTAGTCAACTTTGACGCGCGTATTATTGGAAATATTCAGCCGGTCGCCCGCCGCCCGGGAAAGGTCAATGATGCGGCCTGGGGTAAAAGGCCCCCGATCGTTAACCCGGACGACAATCTGGCGTCCGTTGGCGAGGTTGGTCACGCGGACATAGCTCGGCAGCGGCAGCGTGGGGTGCGCGGCGGTCAGCGCTTCCGGATCGAACTGTTCACCGGTCGCGGTGCGGTTGCCGTTGGCTTCTTCGCCATACCACGAGGCCAGTCCCGTTTCGCTGAAATTGGCCGGGTTTTTGACGATGTGCCAGGTCTTTCCATTTACGCTATAGTCCTGATTCGTGTCCGGATTGACGGGCTCATAGCGCGGCTCCACGCCGCCGATTTCAACGACAGGACCGTTATACACGGCCTGCTGTTGCGCGACTGGCGCCTGCTGGTCACTGGTGGTACAGGCTGCCAGCAGCGCTGACGCCAGGCTAATCCAAAGCCAATCCTTACGCATGTTCAAGCCTCTTAAACGCTTTTCGATAACAGTTTTCGGTGAGTATGAATCGACATAATAATGCCAAATCCGGCCATCAGGACAATCAGGGCAGAGCCGCCATAGCTGACCAGCGGCAGGGGAACCCCGACTACCGGCAGTATGCCACTAACCATGCCGATATTAACAAAAACATAGACGAAGAAAATCAGCATCAGGCCGCCAGCCATGACCCGTCCGAAGGTGGTCTGGGCTCTGGCGGCCATTACCAGACCGCGCATGATCAGCAGAATATAGAGCACCAGCAGCACCAGCACGCCGACCAATCCTAACTCTTCTGCCAGCACGGCGAAAATAAAGTCCGTATGTCGTTCCGGCAAAAACTCCAGCTGGGACTGGGTGCCATGGAGCCAGCCCTTTCCGCGCAGGCCGCCGGAACCGATAGCAATCTTGGACTGGATAATGTGATAGCCGGCACCGAGCGGATCGCTTTCCGGATCGAGCAGCATCATGACGCGATCCCGCTGATAGTCATGCATCAGAAAGAACCACAAAATGGGAATAAAGGCCGCAACCAGCGCCACGGCTACCGCAATCAGTTTCCAGCTCATCCCGGAAAGGAACAGCACGAAGAGGCCGGATGAGGCAATCAGGATCGAGGTGCCCAGGTCGGGCTGGGCCGCAACCAGCAGCGTGGGCATAAAGATCAGCACCAGCGCGATACCGGTATTTTTCAGCGTCGGCGGACAGACATCGCGGTTGATAAAGCGCGCCACCATCAAAGGCACAGCAATTTTGGCAATCTCAGAAGGCTGAAAACGCACTACCCCCAAATCCAGCCAGCGCTGTGCCCCTTTACTGATGTGGCCAAACGCATCCACGGCAATCAGCAGGAGCACGCAAACAATATAAAGATAGGGTGCCCAGCCTTCATAAACGCGGGGCGGGATCTGGGCCATAACCAGCATCACGATAACGCCTATCGCCACCTGGACAAGCTTACGCTCCATCATGCCCGGATCCTGTCCGCTGGCGCTCCACATCACCAGACAGCTGAAAACCAGCAGCGCTGAGATCAGCAGGAAAAACGTCGGGTCGACATGAATTCGGGTCCAGATCGTACGTTTCTGGTGACGGTCATTCATGATTATTCACCCTCATAGCCCAACGGCACCGGGGCGGCGTCAGGCAGGTTGGTATTGTTATCCCCGAGCATGATGTGATCGAGAATCTGGCGCATGATGGTGCCGACCGCCGGGCCTGCGCCGCCATTCTCCAGAATCATCGCGATCGCCACGCGGGGGTTTTCATAAGGGGCGTAGGCCGTCATCAGCTTGTGGTCCCTCAAATGTTCGGCAATTTTATGCGCGTTATAGGTTTCATTCGCCTTCAGGCCATAGACCTGAGCCGTCCCGGACTTCGCGGCGATTTTATAAGGGGCGTCGGAAAAGCTTTTCCGTGCGGTGCCGTTGGGGCGGTTCGCCACACCGTACAGGCCATCTTTTGCGATCTCCCAGTAGCCGGAGTGGATATCGGCAATCGGCGCGGATTCCGGCTGACGCCACGGCACCTTCACATTATTTTCCATATAGGATTTCATCAGGTGCGGCGTTTTAACCATACCGTCGTTGATTAGCGTCATCATCGCTTTGTTCATCTGCACCGGCGTGGCCGTCCAGTAGCCCTGGCCGATGCCGACCGGGATGGTATCGCCCTGATACCAGGGCTTTTTGTAACGCTTCATCTTCCATTCACGGGTCGGCATGTTGCCCGCCGTCTCTTCGGTCAGATCGATACCGGTAAGATGACCGTAGCCAAATTTGCTCATCCATTCAGAGAGGCGGTCGATGCCCATGTCGTAAGCGACCTGATAGAAAAAGGTATCCGCCGACTCTTCCAGCGATTTCGTGACGTTCAGGCGGCCATGGCCCCAATGCTTCCAGTCGCGAAAGCGCTTTTCAGAGCCGGGTAGCTGCCACCAGCCGGGATCGAACAGGCTGGTGTTTTTGGTGATAACGCCGCTGGTCAGCGCGGAAACGGCAATAAAAGGCTTCACGGTGGAAGCCGGGGGATAGGCGCCCTGCGTGGTACGGTTGATCAGCGGCCGGTCAGGATCGTTGAGCAGCCGGTTGTAATCCTTGCTGCTGATGCCATCCACAAACAGATTTGGGTCGTAGCTGGGCGTAGAAACCAGGGCAAGAATATCGCCATTTCTGGGATCGGTCACCACCACGGCGGCGCGGCTGCCGGCCAGTAGGGTTTCAATATATTGCTGTAGCGCCAGGTCAATAGTCAGGTAGATATCCTGACCGGCCTGGGGAGGCTGTTCATGGAGCTGGCGGATTACCCGACCGCGGTTATTCACTTCAACTTCTTCAAAGCCGGTTTTGCCGTGCAGCATATCTTCGTAATAGCGTTCAATGCCCAGCTTGCCGATATCGTTGGTGGCCGCATAGTTAGGCCATTTACCCTCTTTATCCAGGCGTTCGACATCACGGTCGTTAATTTTGGAGACGTAGCCCAGCACGTGCGTCAGCGCCGAGCTATAGGGATAGTAACGCCGCTGATAGCCTTTCACTTCGACGCCAGGAAAAGCGTACTGATTTACCGCAAAGCGGGCGACCTGAACATCGTTCAGCCCGGTTTTAATCGTAATAGAGGTAAAGCGACGGGAGCGCTTGCGCTCTTTTTCAAAAGCGGCCAGATCCTCATCGGTCAGATCGACGATAGGCCGGAGTGCCTGCAAGGTCTTTTGCAGATCGTCGACCTTTTCCGGCACGAGCTCAATCTGATAGATGGTCCTGTTCAGCGCCAGCGGAATACCGTTGCGATCGAAAATGATCCCACGGCTGGGTGCCACCGGCACCAGTTTGATGCGGTTAGCGTTGGAGCGGGTACTGTAGTCACTGTAACGGAGGATTTGCAGATGATACAGATTGGCGACCAGAACGGAAGAAAGCAGTAAAATCCCTGCAAAAGCGATCAGCGCCCGGCGAACAAACAGCGTCTGCTCGGCGGTATAGTCACGAAATGAGTTACGTTTTAATTTCATCCGCTGCTTAAGTCTGTCCGGTTAACCCTGTCGCTTACTCGCGATGATAGGGGTGATTCGCAGTAATGCTCCATGCACGATACAGGCTCTCTGCAACCAACACGCGAACCAGCGGATGGGGCAGGGTGAGTGCAGAGAGTGACCAGCTTTGTTCCGCTGCCGCCTTGCAGGCGGGTGAAAGCCCTTCCGGGCCGCCAATCAGCAGGCTGACGTCGCGGCCATCCTGCTTCCAGCGTTCAAGCTGGGTAGCCAGCTGCGGGGTTTCCCACGGGTGACCGGGGATATCCAGCGTGACGATGCGGTTCCCTTTACCTACGGCTCCCAGCATCAGCTCTCCCTCTTTTTCAAGGATGCGCTTGATATCCGCGTTTTTGCCCCGTTTGCCCGCCGGCACTTCCGTCAGCTCAAAAGGCATATCTTTCGGGAAGCGGCGCAGGTACTCCATAAATCCGGTTTGTACCCAATCCGGCATTTTGGTTCCCACGGCGACCAGCTGGAGCTTCACTTTTTAGCTCCAGAGCTTTTCGAGTTCGTACAGACGGCGGCTCTCTTCCTGCATTACGTGCACAATGACGTCACCGAGATCGACCACGACCCAGTCTGAGGTCACTTTACCCTCAATGCCTAACGGCTTGAGGCCGGCAGCGCGGCTTTCCTGCATCACGTGATCGGCAATGGACGCAACATGGCGCGTGGAATTACCGGTGCAGATAATCATGCAGTCGGTGATGCTGGACTTGCCCTGCACGTTGACAGCAACAATATCCTGGCCTTTCAAATCGTCGATCTTATCGATGACGAAGTCTTGGAGTGCTTTACCTTGCAAAAGGTTCCCCCTCGGGTGTGTGAGTGTGGCATACGATTTTTCCGAAGCGTTCCGGAAAATTTAGCGGCGAAGTATACCATGAGGTTTGGGCTTTCGATATAAACCCTCATCATTGATAAAGGCCAGAACGGCGGCGGGAAGAAGCGTGTCGCAGGCTGCACCGCAATGCAGACGCTGGCGGATCTCCGTTGCGGAAATGGGAAGCAGAGGCGTCTCTGCCAGAAATACTTTACCGGCGGCGCTCTCATGCAGTGCCTGAGGCGTATGCACCTGATGCTGATGCAGCCACTCTTGTAATAGTGGACTGGCCATCTCGCGATCGTAGCCGGGACGTTTACTGACCAGCAGGTGCGCAAATGACAACAGATCCTGCCAGCGATGCCATTTGGGCAGAGAGAGCAGAGAGTCATACCCGATGATAAAAGCCAGAGGCTGCGCCTGTCCGCGGGCTTCCCGGAGCGCGGCCAGCGTCTCAATAGTGTAAGAGGGCGTTTGCCGATCCATTTCCCGCAAATCAAGATCGAAAAGCGAGTTACCCGCTATCGCCCGCCTCACCATCTCAATACGCTGAGCGGGCGACGCTTCTGGCTGTGGCCGGTGCGGCGGGACATTGTTTGGCAGCAGGGTGACTTTTTTCAGCCCGACCTGTTCAGCAAGGATCTCTACCGGCTTCAGATGACCATAATGAATGGGGTCAAACGTGCCGCCAAAAAGCGCGTGCAGCGTATTCTCAGACATCACAAAAATGCTCCGGAAAATTTTTACTGCACAGCAGCAGCGACAGAGTTTCAAGTTCCGGCCAGACATCCTGCCCATAATCCTGTTTGAGCTTCAGCTCCACGCGGGTCAGCAGGCTGACTGCCTGAGCAACCTGGCGGGCCGGGAGCCGTTGCAGCGCCTCGGTAAACAGGGGACGGCGGTTCTGCCAGACGCGATGCTGGTCAAACAGGGTACGCAGCGGCGTATTTTGCATCTGGCGCTGAAGCGTCAGCAGCAGCATCAGCTCACGCTGCAGCGTTCTCAGCATAATTACCGGTTCGCTCTCTTCCGCCTTCATCTGACGCAGAATATGGCGCGCCCGTTTAGCTTTGCCGGCCAGCAGGGCATCAACCCAGTGAAATGGCGTGAAGTGAGCCGCATCATTAACGGCTTCTTCGACTCTCGGCAGCGTCAGTTTGCCATCCGGCCAGAGCAGCGACAGGCGCTCAAGCGCCTGCGACAGCGCCAGCAAATTCCCTTCATAACAGTAGCAGAGAAGCTGTATCGCCGCGTCATCCAGCGTCAGCCTGAGGTGCTTTCCACGGGCCGCCACCCAGCGCGGCAGCTGTGCCTGTTCCGGCGTCTGACAGGGAACCACCACGCCGTGGGCGCTCAGGGCTTTAAACCAGGCGCTGTTCTCCTGGGCTTTGGTCAGTTTCCCGCCGCGCAGCAGCAGCAGGATATCCGGATGAAGGAGCGTGGAGAGCCTGACCAGCTGTTCGCCGATAGCGGCATTGGGGCCGTTTTCCGGCAGCATCAGCATCAGCGTCTGGCGGCTGGAGAAGAGGCTGAGCGCCTGACAGGTAGAAAAAATCGCGTCCCAGTCTGTTTGGGCATCAAGGGCTACGCTGAAGTGTTCAGTAAACCCCTGCTGCTGCGCGGCAGCGCGCACCGCATCCTGGGCTTCCTGAAGCAGAAGAGGTTCATTGCCGGTAAGAATATAGCAGGCGCGCAGCCCGTCATGAAGCTGCGCGCTCAGCTGTTCAGGATAGATCCTGATCATTTGGCATAGGTATCGTCAGGCATGGCGGTACGGGGAGATGGTTGATCCATCGCTGACGGCGTGGCGTTCAGCGTATCTATTGAGCTGTCCTTCTCCGCCGCGTGTACGGTCAGCAATTTACGCACCAGCTGTTCTGCGGCCTGCGTCCGCATTTCACTGTAGATAATATTTTGCTCTGAGTCTTTCGCCAGCGCCGCCAGGGGGTTATCGAAGAAGGAACGATAAACCGTGGCGCGGATAGGATAGATCCCCTTATTCGGGATCAACACCTGGGCGCGGACGGTCATGACCATTGAGTACTCCGCCGTTTTACCGTCCTGAAAAATTGAGGCGGTATCACGGCCAAGCGTTGCGCCCTGCAGGCGCAGTGACGGAACATCCGTACGCTCACCGGGATCGTCAAGGATAGTCACATCGTTCAGACGCAGCTGCTCGCGTACCGCACGCGTCAGCGGCCCGTAAGGATCGGACGTGTCAACAATCATGGTTTTCATCTCGGGCGGGACCGAGGTGGTCCCGCGCAGATGAAAGCCGCAACCGGCGGTGATCAACACCGCCAGGCCAACAACCAGAGAGATAATAGGATGTCGCACAGTTCCTCCTGACATCAGCCCACGACCAGGTTAAGCAGCTTGCCCGGTACGTAAATCACTTTACGAATGGTAACGCCAGCAAGATATTTGGCGACCAGATGCTCCTGCGCGGCACGCGCCTGAACCTGTTCCTGAGTGGCATCGGCCGGAACGGTAATTTTGCCACGGACCTTACCATTAACCTGCACGACCACCAGCAAAGAGTCTTCAACCATGGCCGCTTCGTCAGCCTGCGGCCATATGGCGTTGTCCACGTCGCCCGACCCGCCCAGCGCCTGCCAGAGAGTGAAGCAGGCGTGCGGCGTGAACGGATAAAGCATGCGGACCACGGCCAGCAGGGCTTCCTGCATCAGCGCACGATCCTGCTCCGTTTCCTGCGGCGCACGAGCCAGCTTGTTCATCAGCTCCATAATGGCCGCGATAGCGGTGTTAAAGGTCTGGCGACGGCCAATATCATCGGCCACCTTGGCGATGGTTTTGTGCAGATCGCGGCGCAGCGCCTTCTGCTCATCGTTCAGACCGGCCACATCAAGCGCTGCCGTCGCGCCTTTTTCAGTATGTTCAAAGACCAGACGCCAGACGCGTTTCAGGAAGCGGTTTGCGCCTTCAACGCCCGACTCCTGCCATTCCAGCGTCATCTCTGCCGGTGAGGCAAACATCATAAACAGACGGACGGTATCCGCGCCGTAGCGCTCAACCATAACCTGTGGGTCAATGCCGTTGTTTTTTGACTTGGACATCTTGCTCATACCGGCGTAAACCAGTTCGTGACCCGCTTCGTCGGTGGCTTTGAGGATACGGCCTTTCTCGTCGCGCTCAACGGTAACATCAGCCGGTGAAACCCAGTTGCGCTCGCCGTTTACGCCGTGATAGTAGAAGGCGTCAGCCAGTACCATCCCCTGACACAGCAGACGTTTGGCAGGCTCATCGGAGTTGACCAGCCCGGCATCGCGCAGCAGTTTGTGGAAGAAGCGGAAATAGAGCAGGTGCATGATCGCATGCTCAATACCGCCCACATACTGATCGACCGGCAGCCAGTAGTTGGCCGCAGCCGGGTCCAGCATGCCTTTATCGTAGTCCGGGCAGGTGTAGCGCGCATAGTACCAGGAGGACTCCATAAAGGTGTCGAAGGTATCGGTTTCGCGCAGGGCCGGCTGGCCGTTTACGGTAGTTTTGGCCCACTCAGGATCGGCTTTGATCGGGCTGGTAATGCCATCCATCACCACATCTTCCGGCAGGATCACCGGCAGCTGATCCTCAGGCGTTGGCATTACGGTGCCATCTTCCAGTGTCACCATGGGGATAGGCGCGCCCCAGTAGCGCTGGCGGGAAACTCCCCAGTCGCGCAGGCGGTAGTTCACCTTACGGGTGCCGACGCCTGTGCTGGCCAGCTTGTCCGCAATGGCGTTAAAGCCCTCTTCATAGCTCAGGCCGTCAAACTCGCCGGAATTAAACAGCGTGCCTTTTTCGGTCATTGCAGAGGCGCTGAGATCCGGTTCGGTGCCGTCGCCGTTAAGGATGACAGGCTTGATCGGCAAGTCGTATTTGCTGGCAAACTCCCAGTCGCGCTGATCGTGGCCAGGAACCGCCATCACCGCACCGGTGCCGTATTCCATCAGCACGAAATTTGCGACCCACACCGGCACGCTGTCACCGGTCAGTGGATGCACGGCAAACAGGCCGGTAGCCATTCCTTTTTTCTCCATCGTGGCCATCTCGGCCTCGGCCACTTTGGTGTTGCGGCATTCTGCGATGAAGTCAGCCAGCGCCGGATTGGACGCGGCGGCCTGGGCGGCCAGCGGATGGCCTGCGGCCACGGCCAGGTAAGTCACGCCCATAAAGGTATCGGGACGGGTGGTATAAACGCTCAGCTTTTCGCTGCTCTCTTTAACGCTGAATTCAATCTCCACCCCTTCAGAGCGGCCAATCCAGTTACGCTGCATGGTTTTGACCTGCTCAGGCCAGCTTTCCAGCGTATCGAGATCGTTTAACAGCTCATCGGCGTAGTCGGTAATTTTGACGAACCACTGCGGGATCTCTTTACGTTCGACTTTGGTATCGCAGCGCCAGCAGCAGCCGTCGATAACCTGTTCATTGGCCAGAACGGTTTGGTCGTTCGGGCACCAGTTCACGGCGGAGGTCTTTTTGTAAACCAGCCCTTTTTCATAGAGGCGGGTAAAGAACCACTGCTCCCAGCGATAATATTCAGGCTGGCAGGTCGCCAGTTCGCGATTCCAGTCGTAGCCGAAGCCCAGCAGCTTAAGCTGGTTCTTCATATAGGCGATGTTATCGTAGGTCCAGGGGGCAGGAGCCGTGTTGTTTTTGACGGCTGCGCCTTCTGCCGGCAGGCCAAACGCATCCCAGCCAATCGGCTGCAGAACATTTTTACCTAACATGCGCTGATAGCGGGAGATCACATCACCGATGGTGTAGTTGCGGACGTGGCCCATATGTAGGCGGCCAGAAGGATAGGGGAGCATGGAGAGGCAGTAATACTTCTCTTTACCTTCCTCTTCCGTCACTTTGAACGTTTGCTTCTCTTCCCAGTGTTGCTGAACGTGGGATTCTATCTCTTCCGGGCGATATTGCTCTTGCATGGTAGCCAGTGGTCCTTTGTAAATAGCGCTAAATCCTTCGACATTCGGGCATCAGGGGCAGGCGTCTTACCTTACGTCGCGTAGGTTACTTGAACGTATGCTTTCAGTAAGGGAGCCTGTCGCCGCCTGGCGGCCTCCTGAATGTCAGGGGATGTCAGCAATTTTCTGAGTGCGTTTAGATCCGCATAGCATAGCTGATAAGCATCCAGCGCAACAACAGTAACCGCCCCCTCTTCGGTCTTTTCTCTGCAAGCTGGAAGACGCTGTGCAGTTTTCACTGTGAATGCGTCACTTCTCCACGCAATATGAGGTTTCACGCTAGACTTAAAGCGTAACGTGTTGGAACGTTAAGGAGAAAAAATGAACAAGGTCGCTCAGTACTACCGGGAGCTGGTTTCAGCGCTGACTGAAAGGATCAATCGGGGAGAGCACGATATTGATGCGCTGGTCGAAAGTGCGCGGCAGCGTATGTATAACAGAGGCGAGCTTACCCGTACGCAGATAGATGATGTCACGCGTGCGGTAAGGCGGGATCTGGAGGAGTTCGCCCGCAGCTATACCGAAACGCAGGACACCACCAGCGACAGCGTTTTTATGCGCGTTATCCGTGAAAGCATCTGGAAAGAACTGGCGGATATCACGGATAAGAGCCAGCTGGAGTGGCGGGAAGTCTTTCAGGATCTGAACCATCACGGCGTTTATCAAAGCGGTGAGGTGGTCGGTCTGGGCAATCTGGTTTGCGAGAAATGTCACTTTACCCGCGCTATTTATACCCCGGAAAGCCTGACCCGCTGTCCTGAGTGCGGACACGATCAGTTTCAGCGGGAGCCTTTTGAACCCTGAAAAATCAGTGCGATCGGGACGCCCGCAGGGTAATGCGGCGTCCCGTTCCGTCGGGATTAATGCAGGATTTTCGCCAGGAAATCTTTAGCGCGATCGGATTGCGGATTGTTGAAGAAGTCATCTTTCGGTGAATCTTCCACGATGCGTCCTTCATCCATAAAAATTACCCTGTTAGCGACCTTGCGGGCAAAGCCCATCTCATGCGTCACAACCATCATCGTCATGCCTTCATTGGCTAATTCCACCATGACGTCCAGCACCTCATTGATCATTTCCGGATCGAGCGCCGAGGTAGGCTCGTCAAACAGCATAGCGATAGGATCCATACAGAGCGCACGGGCGATAGCCACGCGCTGCTGCTGGCCGCCCGAAAGCTGTCCGGGATGTTTGTTGGCGTGGGCGGAAAGACCGACGCGCTCCAGCAGCTTTAAGCCTTTCTGCCGCGCTTCTTCTTTATTACGCTTCAGTACCTTTACCTGGGCGATGGTCAGATTTTCCACAATGCTCAGGTGCGGGAACAGCTCAAAGTGCTGAAATACCATGCCGACTTTCGAACGCAGCTGCGCCAGGTTTGTGCGCTTATCGTTAACGGCGATGCCGTTTACCTCAATGCTGCCTTGCTGAACAGGCTCAAGGCCGTTCACCGTTTTGATCAGCGTCGATTTCCCCGAACCCGACGGCCCACAAACCACCACAACTTCGCCTTTTTTCACTTCGGTTGAGCAGTCGGTCAGCACCTGAAAGTGACCATACCACTTAGAAACGTTTTTCAGGGTAATCATTTAAACTGTCCTTTTTTTCTTTAAATAGCTGACCAACAGCGAAGCGCTAAGGCTGATAACAAAGTAGACCGCACCGGCAAACAGAACCATTTCAATTTCGGTACCGTTATTGATGCCGATGGTGTCGGCAGTACGGAAGAAGTCCGCCAGGCTGAGCACGTAGACCAGCGACGTATCCTGGAACAGAACAATGCCCTGGGTAAGCAGCAGCGGCACCATGGCGCGGAAAGCCTGTGGCAGGATAATCAGCTTCATCGACTGCCACTGGGTCATGCCCAGCGCCAGCGCAGCGCTACCCTGCCCACGGGCGATGCTGATAATGCCCGCGCGGATAATTTCCGAATAGTAGGCGGCTTCAAACAGTGAAAAAGCGACCATTGCAGAAATCAGACGGATATCCGTCTTCGGCGACAGGCCGAGCACCTTTTGCAGGAAGCTGGGGACAATCAGATAGAACCAGAGCAGCACCATCACCAGCGGGACGGAGCGAAACAGGTTGACGTACAGCCGGGCAAACCAGCTGATGGGCTTAAAGCTGGACAGGCGCATTACCGCCAGCAGCGTGCCCCAGAGAATCCCGAAGAACACCGCCGTCAGGGTTATCTTGAGCGTGAGGATCATGCCGTTAACCAGGTAAGGCAGGTTAGGGGCGATCGTGCTCCAGTCATATTCGTACATTACTTGCCTCCCATGCCGCCAGGCAGCCGGACTTTACGTTCGACCAGGCTCATCACGAACATGACAACCAGGTTGATAGCAATATAAATCAGGGTGATAGCGGTAAAAGATTCATAGGCGTGCGCGGAATAGTCCAGCAGCTTACCCGCCTGTGCCGCCAGGTCCACCAGCCCGATAGTGGAGGCAATGGCGGAGTTTTTCACCAGGTTCAGCATTTCCGAGGTCATCGGTGGAACGATAACGCGGTAGGCGTTTGGCAGCAAAACGTAACGGTAAGTTTGTGGCAGCGTCAGCCCCATCGCCAGACCGGCGTTTTTCTGGCCGGTGGGCAGTGACTGAATCGCCGCACGCACCTGCTCACAGACGCGCGCAGCGGTAAAGAGGCCGAGGCAGAGCACCGAACAGGTAAAGAACTGAACGTTTGGATCGATTTCAGATTTAAACCACATCCCGATATCAACGGGGAGCAGTTCTGGCACCACCAGATACCAGATAAAGAACTGCACTATCAGCGGAACGTTACGAAACAGCTCCACGTAACAGGTGCCGACTGAGGAGAGCAGCCGGTTAGGTACGGTACGCAAAATGCCAAACAGCGAACCGACAAAAAAGGCGATAATCCACGCGCAGAGGGAGACGGCGATGGTGACCTGAAAACCTGACCAGAGCCACCCCAGGTAGGTGGTATTACCGAACGGCGCCTCTTGCAGGAAGATGCCCCAGTTCCAATCAATTGACATAAAATACTCCGCTAAAAAAAGGGTAGCGAAGCTACCCTGAAGATTGATGAGAGGCCGCTTGATGCAGGTTTTGGGGAACGACCATCACCTGCCTTTGCCTGAGGTCCGACGCACCGGGCGTCTCTCAGGCTGTTGTCTGTCCGGGCCTTTATTCAACAATCATTGGGCAGCGAAGGGCTGCCCTTATTTTCATTATTAGTTCAGAGCCTTATCGTTAGGCGTTTTAAATACCGCTTTCATATCGTCCGACAGGGAAAAGTTCATATTGAGATCTTTTGGCGGAATAGGCTGTTTGAACCACTTATCGAACCATTTTTCCGCTTCGCCTGAGGTCTGCGCTTTGGCGATGGTTTCATCCACCAGCGTTTTGAAAGACGCGTCATCTTTACGCAGCATACAGCCGTAAGCTTCTTTCGACTGCGGCGTACCGACAATTTCCCAGTTGTCCGGCTGCTTGGCTTTAGCGCGTTCGCCCGCCAGCAGTGCGTCATCCATCATAAATGCCACGGCACGTCCGCTCTGCAGCGTACGGAAAGAGTCACCATGATCTTTGGCGCTGATAATGCGCATACCCAGCTTCTGCTCATCGTTCAGCTTATTCAGCAGAACTTCTGAGGTGGTGCCGGAGGTAACCACGACCGTTTTGCCTTTCAGATCGGCAAAATCTTTGATATCGCCGCCTTTCTTCACCAGCAAGCGGGTACCGATCACGAAGATAGTGTTGGAGAAGGCCGCCTGTTGCTGACGCTCAACGTTGTTGGTCGTGGAGCCACACTCAAAATCGTAGGTGCCGTTTTGCAGCAGCGGAATACGGTTCTGGGAGGTGATTGGCAGCATTTTAACCTGCAGGTTGGGCTTGTTCAGCTTGGTTTTAATCGCCTCAACGATCTGACTGGAATAGGCCTGTGAGTAGCCGACAACTTTTCGCGAATTGTCGTAATAAGAAAAGGGAACGGAGGATTCACGGTGACCCACAACGATAACGCCGTTATCGTTAATTTTTTTCAGGGTGCCGGTGAGTTCTTCTGCCTGGGCGACACCTGCCGCTGCACTTAACAGCAGCAGCGATAACGCCACTTTGCGCATCTGCATGTTCCAACTCCTTCATGGTGGGGCGCAAAAATAAAATTGCGCCGATTATGATGTTATGTGTATTTCCTGCTGCTTTTCTTTTTATCTCTGGGGGTAACCACACCCTTAGCCCTAACATAGCTGATTGTTAACGCAATGAAACAATAAAGTTTCTTTTTTGCGAACTGCGCCGCACCAAAGCGGCGCATTTCAGGGGCAATGCTCCGCCACAGGGCACGTGTTGGTCCTTTATGGTGCATAAGCGTATGCCGTAGCGGCCATGACGGGCAACGCAGCAGGCCTGCCACCCTATCAAGCAATTGTTATGCCAAAGTTTCCAGAAAGCGCTCTGATTGCGCAGTGCAGGTGAGAGAACGCGGGGGAGAAGAAGCGCTGGCCCCAGGAAAGGGCCAGCGTTGGAGATGACTAGCGCTGCCTGAAGCGTAAAACTGCCGCGGTCAGGCCGAACAGCAGCGTGATAATCCAGACAGACCAGTTGCCGAAACGGGCATAAGGCGTTAATCCCTGGGTCGGCGTAACCTGAGTTGCCAGTACCCCGGCAACAAACTGCGGGATCATCTCTTCCACATCACCCTGCGCATTAATGACGGCCGTTACGCCATTATTGGTGTCACGCAGCAGGGGGCGACCAAGCTCCAGCGCCCGCATCCGCGCCATCTGAAAATGCTGCCATGGACCGATCGAGTGCCCGAACCAGGCATCGTTTGAAATAGTCAGCAGAAAATCGGTATCGGGGCGGAAATTATCCCTGACCTGCTGGCCCAGGACGATTTCATAGCAAATAGCGGCGGTCAGGTTGAGCCCAGCCACTTTCAGCTGAGGCTGGATATAGCCGCCGCGGCTGAAAGAGGACATCGGCAGGTCGAAGAACGGTGCAAGCGGACGCAGTAACGACTCCAGCGGTACGAACTCGCCGAACGGTACCAGGTGGTTTTTCTGATAGCGGTTCGGGCTGGCGTAGTCATACGGCGCTTCGCCGCCGAGCACGATAATGGAGTTGTAATCGTGATAGCGATTATCCTCCAGCCTGGAATCAACAATGCCGGTAAGCAGGCTGCTCCCCTCAGCCCGCAGTTCGCGATCGACAGACTTCAGGAACGGCTGTTGATTACTTTCCAGGTCGGGGATCGCCGACTCAGGCCAGATTATCAGCGGGACTTTACCGACGTAAGGGCGGCTGAGTGAGGTGTAGGTTTTCAGCGTGTTAATCAGCTGATTAGGATCCCACTTCAGTGACTGGGGAATATTTCCCTGGACCATCGCCACTTCGACAGCGCGTTCAGGTATGGCCTGATACCAGCTTATCAGCCGCAGCGGCCAGGGCAGCAGCAGCAGGGCCAGCGCGGCTACGGCGGCAATCCAGCGGCGTTTAGCCAGGGCAAAGACCAGCAGGCCGGTCGTCACCATTAGCACAAAAGTGATACCTTCCACGCCCATCAGCGGGCCAAGGCCCTTCAGCGGCCCGTCAATCTGGCTGTAGCCAAACTGCAGCCACGGGAAGCCGGTCAGGATCCAGCCGCGCAAAAACTCGGTGATTTGCCAGAGGATGGGCGCAGCCACGGCGAGACGGAGAAGGGAGGTCTTTGGAAACAGCCGGTTGAGCAGGGCAGCAAACAGCATGGTGTAGAGTGAAAGGTAAGCCGCCAGCAGGACGACCAGCAGGACATTGACCGGGCCCGGCATGCCGCCAAATGTCGCGATGCTGACATACACCCAGTTAATGCCGCTGCCAAACAGGCCAAAGCCCCAGGCGAAGCCGATAGCGGTCGCCTGGCGGGTGGTGCGGTTAAGCGTCAGCGCTAACAGGCCAAACAGCGCCACCAGCGCGGCAGGCCAGAAATCATAAGGCGAAAAAGAGAGGGTGCCAGCGGCACCCGTCAACAGCGCTAAAAGCAGGCGGACCCGCTGGCGCTGATATAAAGAAGCAATCATTGAGAATTATTCTTCCAAAGTCGGTTGCGGCGAGTTTTCCGGAATTTTAACGTGGACCTGGATAATGCGTCGGCTGTCAGCCATGGCGACCTTAAACTGGTAGCCATCAATTTCAATGCTCTCGCCGCGCGCGGGCAGATGACCGAACGCCTGCATCACCAAACCGCCAATGGTATCCACCTCTTCATCGCTGAAGTTAGTGTCAAAGACCTCATTGAAGTCCTCAATCGGGGTCAGGGCGCGGATGGTATAGGTATGGCGGCTTAGCTGACGGATATCACGATCTTCTTCATCGTCATACTCATCTTCAATTTCACCGACAATCAGCTCCAGGATGTCCTCAATCGTGACCAGTCCTGAGACGCCACCAAACTCATCAATGACAATCGCCATGTGATAGCGCTGCGAGCGGAACTCTTTCAGCATCCGGTCGACACGCTTGCTTTCTGGCACCACGACCGCCGGGCGCAGCACGGCTTCCATGCTGAACGGCGACGCGCTGCTGCTCATAAAGGGCAGCAGATCTTTGGCCATCAGAATGCCTTCAACATGGTCTTTATCTTCGCTGATCACCGGGAAGCGGGAGTGGGCGGACTCAATGATCACTTCCAGACACTCTTCCAGCGTCTGGTTACGCTTCAGGGTAATCATCTGCGAACGGGGGATCATAATGTCGCGAACGCGCTGTTCGGCGATATCCATCACCCCTTCGAGCATGTCACGGGTATCGGGATCGATGAGATCGTTCTGCTCGGAGTCGCGGATCAGTTCCAGCAGGTCGTCACGGTTTTTAGGCTCACCGTGAAACAACTGGTTGAGGATGAGGGTAAAAAATCCCTTTTTACTACTGGGACTGTCATTGTTCTGTGAATGGTCATCGCTCATGGCGTTTTTGTTTATGTCACTCTAGTCAGATTAGGAGAGGCCCCTTTCCACTGATGGGTCGGAAAAGGGGCAATGTCAGGCATCAGCCTGGTCAGGGTAACGCTTTCTCCGAAATGTACGGGTCGTCATAACCAAGAGCAAGCATTATCTCGGTCTCGATCCCTTCCATCTCTTCGGCTTCGTCATCTTCAATATGGTCATAGCCCAGCAAATGCAGGCTCCCATGCACCACCATATGGGCCCAGTGGGCCAGTAAAGGTTTTTCCTGCTCTTCCGCTTCCTGCTCAACGACCTGACGACAAATGATCAGATCGCCCAGCAGCGGAAGTTCGATGCCCGGCGGGGCTTCGAAGGGAAAGGAGAGCACGTTGGTCGGCTTATCTTTTCCCCGATAGGTATGGTTCAGCTCGCGGCTTTCCGCCTCGTCCACCACGCGGACGGTAACCTCACTCTCTTCCTGAAACTGTGGCAGAACCGCTTCCAGCCAGCGGCGAAAATCAGATTCTGCCGGGAGGCCTTCTGGCTGTTCGCAGGCGATCTGAAGATCCAGAATCACGGTGCTCATTTCGGCACCTGCGCGGCCAGGGCTTCACGCTTGCGTTCTTCCGCCAGCGCATCGCGCCGCTTCTGATCGGCAGCCTCCCAGGCTTCATAGGCGATGACGACGCGGGCAACGACCGGATGGCGTACCACATCTTCGCTGTGAAAGAAGTTGAAACTGATTTCGTCAACTTCCGCCAGCACTTCAATCGCATGACGCAGCCCCGATTTCAGATTACGCGGCAGGTCGATCTGGGTAACGTCGCCGGTGATCACCGCTTTAGAGTTAAAGCCGATGCGGGTCAGGAACATCTTCATCTGTTCAATGGTGGTGTTCTGACTCTCATCCAGGATGATAAACGCATCATTCAGCGTGCGGCCACGCATATAGGCCAGCGGCGCAACTTCAATCACATTGCGTTCAATCAGCTTCTCAACCCGCTCAAAGCCCAGCATTTCGAACAGGGCGTCATAGAGAGGCCTCAGATAAGGATCCACCTTCTGGCTGAGATCGCCCGGCAAAAAGCCCAGCTTTTCTCCCGCCTCAACGGCAGGGCGGGTGAGCAGAATGCGGCGAACTTCCTGCCGCTCCAGCGCGTCGACCGCGGCGGCAACGGCCAGATAGGTTTTCCCCGTTCCCGCCGGACCAACGCCGAAGGTGATATCGTGATCCAGCATGTTAGCCACATACTGCGCCTGATTGGGCGTACGGGGTTTAATCACACCACGTTTGGTCTTGATATTGACCGCTTTACCGTATTCAGGAACGCTGTCGTCAGACTGCTCCAGCGCCCGGCTCTCTTTGATAGCCAGATGGATTTGCTCGGGATCGATATCGGGGATATGACCACGTACCGGTGCCGTATCGACATACAGGTTGCGCAGGATGGTCACGGCAGCGTTGACGGACGGCGCTTTGCCGACAAGCTTGAAAGCGTTGTCGCGACGGTTGATTTCAATGCCCAGCCGGCGTTCCAGCTGTTTAATGTTGTCATCAAAAGGCCCGCAAAGGCTCAGCAGGCGGGCGTTATCAGCAGGATCCAGCGTTATTTCGCGTGTTTCAATATTCAAACTAATCCTTTGGGTCGCTCAGGGCCAGGTTGAGGATGGCATGTCATGGGCGCGCCGTAGGAGTAAACGGCGGTACCATAAGGGAATTATTTATGGCGCGGCCAAAAGGCGCAAGCGCTGAAGCAAATATTTGGGCGCTGCTCTAAGAAAGCAAGGGTAACTGACTGAATACCCACAGCGGGCCTGCAAAGCCCGCCGCAGGAAATGGAGGATCAAGGCTGGAAAAGACCCACGCCCAGTTCGTTTTCTTTGCGCGTACGCGCAATAACCGAGGCCGGGGTTTCAACGCTGCGCAAATCCATCTGCTCTTCGGTGCGAATCACAACGCCGCGCAGGGAATTGCTGTAAACGTCAACGATTTCCACATCGACGAATTTACCGATCATCGCTGGCGTGCCTTCAAAATTGACCACGCGGTTATTCTCGGTACGGCCCGACATTTCCATCACGTTTTTACGTGAGGTGCCTTCCACCAGAATACGCTGGACGGTACCCATCATGCGGCGGCTCCATGTCATCGCCTGATGGCTGATACGCTCCTGAAGCTGCCACAGACGCTGTTTCTTCTCTTCTTCCGGCACGTCGTCAGGCAGATCGGCCGCGGGCGTACCGGGACGGGCAGAGTAGATAAAGCTGAAGCTGGTATCAAAATTGACGTCAGCGATAAGCTTCATGGTCTGCTCAAAGTCCTGCTGGGTTTCACCCGGGAAGCCGATGATGAAGTCGGAGCTGATCTGGATATCGGGACGGGCCGCAATCAGCTTGCGGATAATCGCCTTATACTCCAGCGCGGTATGCGCACGTTTCATCAGGGTCAGGATGCGATCGGCGCCACTTTGGACCGGCAGGTGCAGGAAGCTGACCAGCTCCGGCGTGTCGCGATAGACCTCAATGATATCGTCCGTAAACTCAATCGGATGGCTGGTGGTAAAGCGAATACGGTCGATGCCGTCAATCGCCGCGACCAGGCGCAGCAGGTCGGCAAAACTGCAGACCTCGCCATCGTAGGTTTCACCCCGGTAGGCGTTTACGTTCTGTCCGAGCAGGTTAACTTCACGAACGCCCTGCGCCGCCAGCTGGGCAATTTCAAAAAGAATGTCGTCGCAAGGCCGGCTGACCTCTTCGCCACGGGTGTAAGGCACCACGCAGAACGTACAGTATTTGTTGCAGCCTTCCATAATGGAGACGAACGCGGTCGGGCCATCCGCTCTTGGCTCTGGCAGACGGTCGAATTTTTCGATTTCCGGAAAGCTGATATCCACGACCGGGCTTTTGGAACCCCGCACGGTATTGATCATTTCCGGCAGGCGGTGAAGCGTCTGCGGGCCAAACACGATATCGACATAGCTGGCGCGCTGACGGATATGATCGCCTTCCTGCGACGCAACGCAGCCGCCCACGCCGATGATCAGCTCGGGATTACTCTCTTTCAGCGATTTCCAGCGCCCAAGCTGATGGAAGACCTTCTCCTGCGCTTTTTCACGGATGGAACAGGTGTTAAGCAGCAGAACGTCGGCTTCTTCCGCCACCTCGGTCAGGGTAAACCCGTGGGTGCTGTTTAGCAGGTCAGCCATCTTGGATGAGTCGTACTCATTCATCTGACAGCCCCAGGTTTTGATATGCAATTTTTTAGTCATCTGGTTGCCATTTATCAAGCAGGAGGAAGTACGGGGCGCGTATTGTAATGCTTTGCTGCTGTTGTGACCAGCGCGCAAGCTTTTCTGTCAGCAATTCCAATTGGCCCCTAAAATTCCGGTACACTTAGCGTAACAGAATTCGCCCTGAACGTTACAGACAGAGGGCTCGCAGATGTCTTACGGACAGGATAAAAACATGACTGAGACAAAAAAATGGGATGTCGTCATCGTGGGCGGCGGCATGGTTGGCGCTGCGCTGGCGAGCGGCCTGGCGGATCAGGGTTTCCAGGTGGCCGTCCTGGATCAGCAGGCGCCTGCTGAATTTGACCCGGCCAGCGATCCTGATATCAGAATCTCCGCTATTGGCGCGGCCTCCGTTGACCTGCTGAAGCAGCTACAAGTCTGGCCGTCTGTCGTGGCGAAGCGCTGTACCCCCTACCGTCGCCTGGAGACCTGGGAATGGCATACCGCCCGCGTCGGCTTTGATGCTGACTCCCTTGGCCTGCCCGAGCTGGGCTTTATGGTGGAGAACAGCGTCCTTCAGCGGGCGCTCTGGGAGCGTCTGCAGGCGCAGGAGATCGAACTCCTGTCACCGGCGCGGTTAAAGGATCTGCAGCCCTGTAACGGTGGATGGAAGATGATGCTTGAAAGCGGCGAAACCCTGAATGCGCGGCTGGTGATTGGTGCCGACGGGGCCAATTCACAGGTTCGCCAGCTGGCCGGTATCGGCATACATGGCTGGAACTACGCGCAGTCCTGCATGCTGATCAGCGTGAAGTGTGAGCAGGCGGCAGGTGACTGCACCTGGCAACAGTTTACGCCGGAAGGGCCGCGTGCTTTCCTGCCGCTCTCTGACGGCTGGGCTTCTCTGGTGTGGTACGACCGACCGGCGCGGATTCGTCAGCTTCAGGGAATGAATATGGTGCAGCTTAGCCAGGAGATAAAAAACCATTTCCCCGCCCGGCTTGGCCGGGTGACGCCGGTTGCTGCGGGTGCATTCCCGCTGGTTCGCCGTCACGCCACGCGCTATGTGCAGCCGGGGCTGGCACTGGTGGGCGATGCTGCGCACACCATTAACCCGCTGGCCGGGCAGGGCGTCAACCTTGGCTATCGCGATGTGGATGCGCTGATTGACACGCTGACCGCCTCCCGCGAGCGCGCTGAGGACTGGGCCTCGGAAGCGGTGCTGCTCCGCTATCAGCGGCGCAGGCAGAAAGATAATTTACTGATGCAAACCGGTATGGATCTTTTCTATTTTGCCTTCAGTAATCCCTTCGCGCCGTTGCGGGTTGTACGCAACCTCAGTCTGATGATGGCCGAGCGCTCAGGTGTGCTTAAGCGGCAGGCGCTGCGGTACGCGCTGGGACTATAAGGAAGCGGAGTGAGATGCGCCTCTGAGACAGAAAGGGAGGCGCACAAGGTAAAGCGACAGAGGCCGGACAACAGACGTAAAAAAGCCCGCATAAAGCGGGCTTTTTTACGTCTGGCTGGGGTGCAGGGATTCGAACCCCGGAATGCTGGTATCAGAAACCAGTGCCTTACCGCTTGGCGACACCCCAATTTTTCGGTGCGATCCGCAATGCAAATCGTCTTTTTTATGGCTGGGGTGCAGGGATTCGAACCCCGGAATGCTGGTATCAGAAACCAGTGCCTTACCGCTTGGCGACACCCCAATAAAATTGGTGGCTACTACGGGAATCGAACCTGTGACCCCAGCATTATGAGTGCTGTGCTCTAACCAGCTGAGCTAAGTAGCCTAATTTTACTGCGTTATAACTGTAACATACTTTTTAAAAAAGTGGCTGGGGTACCTGGATTCGAACCAGGGAATGCCGGTATCAAAAACCGGTGCCTTACCGCTTGGCGATACCCCATCCGTGCAAAGCCGCTTATGGAAATGGTGCGGGAGGCGAGACTTGAACTCGCACACCTTGCGGCGCCAGAACCTAAATCTGGTGCGTCTACCAATTTCGCCACTCCCGCAAAAAAGATGGTGGCTACGACGGGAATCGAACCTGTGACCCCAGCATTATGAGTGCTGTGCTCTAACCAGCTGAGCTACGTAGCCATCTTTTTTCGCGTTACCTTCATCGGCGTTGCGGGGCGCATTATGCGGAGTTGACCTAAAAGCGTCAACAAGTTTTTTCCCGTTTTTTGCCCTGAACGTTTTGTTTGACTGGCTTATAACCAGCATGCTGATTAAATCAACAAATTCTGACGCTAACACGCGCAATATAAAAAATAACGGGCCGTTACAGGCCCGTTTTTGATCCGTCCGCCGTCAGTTATTTATAGGCTGACTGGTGTACGCCAACGGCGCGCCCGGAAGGATCGTCCATGGTTTTGAACGCTTCATCCCACTCAATGGCTTTTGCCGACGAACAGGCGACAGAAGGGCCTCCAGGTACGCATTCTGCGGCGCTCGGCAGCGGGAACAGCTCTTCAAAAATTTCACGATACAGATAGCCTTCCTTCGAGGTTGGCGTGTTGTACGGGAAACGGAAATGGGCCGTCTGAAGCTGCTGGTCGGTAACCTGCTGCGCGGCAACTTCTTTCAGGGTGTCGATCCAGCTGTAGCCCACGCCATCCGAGAACTGCTCTTTCTGACGCCACGCCACGCTTTCCGGCAGGTAAGAGGAGAAACATTCGCGCAGGATATGTTTTTCCATTTTGCCGTTCGGACCGCACATTTTATCGGCCGGGTTGATGCGCATCGCCACATCGAGGAATTTTTTATCCAGGAACGGTACGCGTGCCTCAACGCCCCAGGCGGACATCGCTTTGTTCGCGCGGGCGCAGTCAAACATATGCAGAGCCAGCAGCTTACGGACGTTCTCCTCGTGAAACTCTTTCGCGTTTGGCGCCTTGTGGAAATAAAGATAACCGCCAAAGACCTCATCCGCGCCTTCGCCTGAAAGCACCATTTTGATGCCCATCGCTTTGATCTTACGGGACATCAGGTACATTGGCGTTGAGGCACGAATCGTGGTCACGTCGTAGGTTTCAATGTGATAAATCACATCGCGGATGGCATCCAGGCCTTCCTGTACCGTGAAGTGAATTTCATGGTGCACCGTACCAAGATGATCGGCGACTGACTTCGCCGCTTTTAAATCGGGTGAACCTTCCAGGCCGACGGCAAAGGAGTGCAGCTGCGGCCACCAGGCGTCACTTTTGTCCTGATCTTCCACACGCTTCGCCGCATAACGCTTGGTTACAGCAGAAATAATGGAGGAATCCAGGCCGCCGGAGAGCAGTACGCCATAAGGCACGTCCGACATCAGGTGGCTTTTCACCGCCTCTTCCAGCGCATCTTTCAGCGCAGCAGCATCGGTCTTGTTATGCTCAACCGCTTCATAGCTGAACCAGTCACGCTGCCAGTAACGGTGAATTTCACCATCGGTGCTGGACATATAGCTTCCCGGAGGGAACTCTTTAATCGATTTGCAGATCGGCACCAGCGCTTTCATCTCAGAAGCGACAAACAGGTTGCCGTGCTCATCGTTGCCCATATAGAGCGGAATGATACCGATATGGTCACGGCCAATCAGCCAGGTTTTCTTCACGCTGTCATACAGGATAAAGGCAAACATGCCCTGCAGGTCATCGAGGAAATCCACCCCTTTTTCCTGATAGAGCGCCAGAATCACTTCACAGTCTGATTCGGTCTGAAACGTGTAACGATCGCTTAACTCTGCACGCAGCGCCTGATGGTTATAGATTTCACCGTTCACGGCTAAAACATGCGTATGGTCTGCGTTATAGAGAGGCTGTGCGCCATTGTTTACGTCAACGATAGAAAGACGCTCGTGCGACAAGATTGCCTGGTCATCGGCATAGACGCCAGACCAGTCCGGGCCGCGGTGACGCATCAGACGGGAAAGCTCCAGAGCTTTCTTACGCAGTTCGACTGGATCGCTTTTAAGATCCAGTACGCCAAAAATAGAACACATAGCTAACTCCCTATCGACATCCCAGAACGGTGATGATGGTAACGTAATCAGTAGGACGAGGTTTGTCGTCCGATAGATAAGAAAATGCGCTATCTCCCCCCCTTGACGCAAGCATTTTAGCGTTTCTCTGAAAAATAGTCCGTTGACGCGGCTCAAACTTTGATGATTATTCAATTAAAGAGGTGAAAAATTGCCGATATGATAATTTTTATAGAGATACGGTTAATATTTAATCAGGTGTGCGGCGTAAAAAAGCCCGGCCTTTAGGCCAGGCCTGATTGCTAGAGGATATCGATATCCGCCACTGAGGGGAAAACCCAGCTGGGCCGGAAAGGCATGGCGTCAATATCACTGAGCGTGGAAACGCCCGACAGCACCAGGATGGTCTCCAGCCCCGCCTGGAAACCGGCAAGGATATCGGTACGAAGATTATCCCCCACGATCACCGTCTCTTCGGAATGCGCCTGCATTTTGTTCAGTGCGGCACGCATAATCCACGGGCTGGGCTTGCCCACATAAAAAGGCGAGCGGCCTGAAATTTTCTCGATGCCCGCACAGAGGGCGCCACAGGCCGGCACGAAGCCACGGGCATGCGTATCGGGATTGGTGGCAATGAAACGGGCACCGTTAGCCACAAAGAAAGCGGCCTTATGCATCATATCCCAGTTGTAGGAGCGGGTTTCCCCCACGATGACAAAATCCGGATTGATATCGGTAATGGTAAAACCCGCTTTATAGAGTTCATGAATCAGCGCGCCTTCTCCCACAACGTACGCTTTTTTACCTTCCTGACGTCGTAAAAAATCAGCAGTGGCCATCGCCGAAGTATAAAAAACGCTGTCCGGCAGATCGATGCCTGCGGAAGCGAACCGGTTAGCAAGATCGAGCGCCGTCTGGGAAGGGTAATTGGTCAACAAGACCAGCGGCATTCCTTTAGCCAGAATCCGTTGCAGGAACTCATTCGCGCCCGGAACGGCGGTATTGTCATGCATCAGGACGCCGTCGATATCGCAAATGACGTTTTTGATGCTCATCTTTTCGCTGTCGTTCAGAGTTAAAGCGCTCATTAGCCTTCCAGTAGATGTTGTAAAAGAATGCCGTTAAGCATGGCACGTTTCGCCAGCGCAAAGGCGCCAATGGCCGAGCGATGATCGAGTTCCGAGCGGACAACCGGCAGGTTTTTACGAAACGCCTTCAGAACCTGCGTATTAATGCAGCCTTCAATGGCGGGAAAAAGCACTTTATCTGCTTCGGTGATCTCACCGGCAATAACCACTTTTTGCGGATTAAACAGGTTGATGGCGATGGCTACCGCTTTACCCAGATGACGGCCGACATATTCAACCACTTCTGCGGCCAGCACGTCGCCCCGGTTGGCGGCTTTACAAATCTGCGTCATATGGCACTCATCGGGCGTCAGTGAGCTTGGATAGCCCTGCGCCAGCAAATGACGTACGCGATGCTCAATAGCGCCATTGGCCGCAATAGTTTCCAGACAGCCAAAATTGCCGCAGTGACAGCGTTCACCCAGAGGATCGACCTGAATGTGTCCCAGTTCACCCACGTTGCCGTTACTGCCTAAAAAGATATGACCATTTGCAATAATGCCAGCTCCTGTTCCCCGGTGAACGCGCACCAGGATGGAGTCCGCGCAGTCTCGCGATGCACCAAAGTAGTGCTCGGCCAGCGCCAGGCTGCGTATATCATGGCCGACGAAGCTGGTTACGCCGAAGCGTTTTTTCAGGTTAGCGACGAGCGGCCAGCAGCTTACATTAATATGCGGCATATACCGGATCACGCCGTTATCAGGATCGACCAACCCCGGCAGGATGACCGCGATCGCAATCAGTTCCCGCAGCTTGCGCTGATGCTGTTCGCTAAAGTGGGCGATGGCGTTGAAAAGGGCGTGCTCCAGGGTCTCCTGGGTCCGTTCCGGCAGCGAATAGTCTTCCTGGGCGAGAGATTTTCCACTGAGATCAAACAGCGTGAGCGTGGCGTCATTACGTCCGAGGCGGATACCGATGGTATTGAATCCGCGGGTTTCCGTCACGATGGAGATGGCGCGGCGGCCTCCGGTCGAGGCCTGCTGATCGACTTCTTTGATCAGCCCGCGTTCAATAAGCTGGCGGGTAATCTTGGTGACGCTGGCGGGGGCTAGCTGGCTATGCTCGGCAATCTGAATGCGCGAAATCGGGCCCTGCTGGTCGATAAGCCGGTAAACGGCCGCGCTGTTGAGTTGCTTAACAAGATCGACATTTCCTATTTGAGCCTGGCCGCCAGTGGTCATTCAGTATCTACTCGCTTAAGACTTCGTCACCATTAACGATAGTCTGGATTATTTTGTAGTCACGGGTGAAAAGCGTCAGGTTTGCCACTTTTCCGGCCTCAATCGAGCCTAACGTCTTCTCTACACCCATAGCCCGTGCAGGGTAAAGCGTTGCCATTCTTAACGATTCGTCCAGGGAAATGCCTGCATGTTCGACGCTGTTCGCTACCGCTTCGATCATTGTCAGTGCAGAACCGCTGAGCGTGCCGTTTTCGTCAACGCAGAGCCCATCCCGGTAGTATATTGTTTTTCCTGCAAAAATGAACTGGTCAATCGAGGCACCCGCTGGCGCGGTGGCATCGGTAACCAGCACTAATTTATCGCCCTTGATGCGTTTGGCGTTACGGACGTTAGCGTAATGAACGTGTAATCCATCCGCAATAATGCCGCAATAAATATCAGGGGAGTCAAACAGCGCACCAATCAGCCCAGGCTCACGGCCGGTAATTGTCGGCATGGCGTTATAGAGATGCGTGGCGAAGCTGATGCCGGCATTAATGCCGCGTCGGGCTTCATCCCAGGTCGCGTGGGAGTGGCCGCAGGAGATAACGATACCCGCTTCGCTCAGCTGGCGGATAAAGTGGCTTTCGACCTGTTCGGGAGCCAGGGTGATCTTGGTGATGACGTCCGCGTTTGCGCAGAGAAAGTCCACCAGCTCCTGATTCGGCTCACGAATTAAGTCAGGATTGTGGGTCCCTTTTTTAAGGGGATTGAGCCAGGGACCTTCGAGATGCAGGCCCAGCGCTTTATTGGCATTCTGCGCCAGGTAGCTGCGCATAACGTCAACCGCGCGCTTCATCAGCGCATCGCTGCTGGTAATAAGCGTAGGCAGGAAGCTGGTACAGCCTGATTTTTCGTTCGCTTTCTGCATGATATCCAGCGTTTCTGTGCTGATCGCGCTGGGGTCATCATTAAACTGCACGCCGCCGCAACCGTTAAGCTGTACGTCGATAAAGCCGGGAGCGATCAGCGCGCCGTTGACGTCGCGGACGGTCACGCCGGCTGGCAGTTCTTCCAGCCTGCAAACGCGCTCAATCAGGCCGTTGGCGATAACAACAGCATGATTATCCAGTATTTCATGGCCGGTATAGAGGCGGCCATTAGTTAATGCGTACATAAATCTCTCCCGGCGGTGTCTGGCTGAGCGCGCCGTTCCGGCGCGGCCCAACGGTATTCTGAGTTCTTACAGATCTTTCACGTTTTCCGCTTCCATTTCGCGGAAATACTTAACGGTTTTGACTTTCAGTTCCATTGTCGCAGGCTCATCGCACACCACCACGGATTTGGCGTGCAGCTGAAGGCAGCTGATGGTCCACATATGATTCACGTTTCCTTCAACCGCCGCCTGAAGCGCCTGGGCTTTCACATGGCCGGTAACGAGGATCATCACTTCTTCGGCATCCAGCAGGGTGCCGACACCCACGGTCAGTGCATATTTCGGCACCTGATCAACATCGCCGTTAAAGAAGCGGGAGTTCGCCACCCGGGTGTCATGCGTCAGGGTTTTAATGCGGGTGCGGGAAGCCAGCGAGGAAGCCGGTTCGTTAAAGGCAATGTGACCGTCATTGCCCACGCCACCCATAAACAGGTGAATTTTGCCATAACGACGAATTTTTTCTTCATACTGGCGGCATTCTGCGTCAATATCTGGCGCGTTACCGTTAAGAAGATTAATGTTTTCGCGTTGAATATCAACATGATCAAAAAAGTTGCGGTACATAAAGCTGTGGTAGCTTTCCGGATGCTCTTTAGGCAGACCGACGTATTCATCCATGTTAAAGGTGACAACGTGCTTAAAGCTAACCTGGCCTGATTTATGCATCTCAATTAAATGCTTATAGGCGACCAGCGGCGTACCGCCGGTAGGCAGTCCGAGAACAAAGGGGCGATCGGCAGTAGGACTGAAGGCATTGATGCGGTTAACGATATGACGGGCGGCCCATTTTCCAACATGGTCAGGGGTAGCCAAAGGAATCAGTCTCATGTATCACCTCATTTAAGCAAAATTAGAAGAAGGTTGACGGTGCCCTTGTTACTGACGATAAGCCTACGTCTCCGGGGGCATATCCGCGAGGGATAAATCCGTCCTGATTTTTCGGATCATAAAATAAGTTTCCGGTGATAGCCAGAAGCACGGAAGAAATAGTGCCTATTTTGGTGATAATAGTCACAGTTGCAGCGGTTTTAATTTGCGAAGCGAATTAAATTTTTCTTACACTCCGCTTCGTGGTTTTAACTGTTATTCAGAAACCAACAGGCCGTGATAATAAAACGAAACGGCTCATGGCGCCTTAACGGGTCTTATAGGGGGAAAGGTGAATATTTTAAGCTATCTACAAAGAGTAGGACGGGCGCTGATGGTGCCGGTGGCAACGCTGCCCGCCGCCGCCATTCTGATGGGGATTGGGTACTGGATCGATCCTGACGCATGGGGGGCGGGCAACGCCTTCGCTGCGCTGCTGATTAAATCCGGTGCCGCGATCATTGAACATATGTCCGTGCTGTTTGCCATTGGCGTCGCTTACGGCATGTCAAAAGATAAAGATGGTGCGGCAGCGCTGACCGGCTTTGTCGGTTTCCTGGTGGTAACAACGCTCTGTTCTCCAGCAGCGGTTGCTATGATTCAGAAAATTCCGGTCGAGCAGGTTCCGATGGCGTTCGGAAAAATCGAGAACCAGTTTGTCGGTATCCTGGTCGGTATCATCTCTGCGGAGATGTATAACCGCTTCAGCCATGTTGAGCTGCCTAAGGCGCTCTCCTTCTTCAGCGGTCGTCGCCTGGTTCCTATTCTGGTTTCCTTCCTGATGATTCTGGTTGCCTTTATCCTGATGTATATCTGGCCGCTGATTTTTGGCGGTCTGGTCAGCTTCGGTGAAAGCATTCAGAAACTTGGCTCGGTCGGCGCCGGCGTTTATGCCTTCTTCAACCGCCTGCTGATCCCGGTTGGCCTGCACCACGCTCTGAATTCCGTATTCTGGTTTGACGTGGCGGGCATTAACGACATTCCTAATTTCCTCGGCGGTGCACAGTCGCTCGAAAGCGGTAAGGCCGTTGTCGGTATCACTGGCCGCTATCAGGCTGGCTTCTTCCCAATCATGATGTTCGGTCTTCCTGGCGCAGCGCTGGCGATCTATCATTGCGCCCGTCCGGAAAACCGCGCGAAGGTCGGCGGGATTATGCTGGCGGCTGCTTTTGCCGCCTTCTTTACCGGTATTACCGAACCGCTCGAGTTCTCCTTCATGTTTGTGGCGCCGGTTCTCTATTTAATTCACGCCGTGCTGACCGGTATCTCGGTATTTATCGCCGCGAGTTTGCACTGGATTTCCGGCTTCGGCTTCAGCGCCGGGCTGGTGGATATGGTGCTTTCGTCACGAAATCCGCTTGCGACCAAATGGTATATGCTGATCCCGCAGGGGCTGGTTTTCTTCGTCATCTATTACGTGGTCTTCCGCTTCACCATCAAAAGATTCAATCTGCTGACGCCGGGTCGCGAACTGGCGGTGGATGGCGATGAAAGCGATGGTTATGACGTGAACGTGGAGAATAGCGGTAATAAAGAAACTGATACTGAGTCTCTTGCGCGTCATTACATCAGTGCGGTAGGGGGATCGGATAACCTGACCGGCATCGACGCCTGTATCACGCGACTGCGCCTGAACGTGAAGGACAGCGGGGCCATAAACGAAGCCGTGGCTAAACGCCTGGGCGCGTCCGGCGTTATTCGTCTGAATAAGCAGAGTATTCAGATTATTGTCGGCACGCGGGCGGAAACCATCGCTTCTGCGATGAAAACCGTACTGAGTAAAGGCCCTGTTTCCGCTGCGGCGGCGGCAACCTCTGCGGCGTCCATCGCCTCCCCGGTGGCGCAAGCTGAACCTAAAGTGGCAAAAGGGGTGATCGGGGTACTCGTGGCACCGGTCAGCGGTGAAGTGGTTGCACTGGACCAGGTGCCTGATGAAGCCTTCGCCAGTAAGGCGGTCGGCGATGGTCTGGCAATCAAACCAACCAGCAAAACCGTTGTTTCTCCAGCCGCAGGCACCGTGGTGAAAATCTTCAACACTAATCACGCGTTCTGTCTTGAAACGGAAAAGGGCATCGAAGTCGTGGTGCATATGGGGCTTGATACCGTCGCGCTGGGCGGCAAAGGCTTCACGCGTCTGGTTGAAGAGGGCGCTCAGGTTACGGCCGGTCAGCCGGTACTTGAGATGGATCTCGACTGGCTGAATGCCAATGCCCGCTCGATGATTAGCCCTGTCGTGGTCAGCAATATTGAGGACTACAGCGGCATTACTCTGCTCGCGGGTGAAACCGTTGTGGCGGGCGAAAGCCGCCTCTGTGAGATTAATGGTTAACGGCTAAGGCCAGCTTGATGCAGGGCGGGAAGCGATTCCCGCCCTTTTTTTATCGTTAAGCCCTAACAAACGGTTGTTTCCCTTCGCCGCTTTGTGGATCATACTCCGTTATTTCACGTACTAATTGCGCTAAGCATTCCTGAGGAAATTGAGATGAGTGAGGCAGAAGCCCGCCCAACTAACTTTATTCGTCAGATTATTGACGAAGATCTGGCGAGCGGTAAGCACACCAGCGTGCATACCCGCTTCCCGCCCGAGCCTAATGGCTACCTGCATATTGGTCATGCCAAATCGATTTGCCTCAATTTTGGCATCGCCCAGGATTACCAGGGCCAGTGCAATCTGCGCTTTGACGATACCAATCCGGTGAAAGAAGACCTGGAATTCGTTGAGTCGATCAAAGAAGACGTGCAGTGGCTGGGCTTTGAGTGGAGCGGCAACGTCCATTACTCATCTGACTACTTTGATCAGCTGCATCACTATGCCGTTGAGCTGATTAATAAAGGCCTCGCCTACGTTGACGAGCTGACGCCTGAGCAAATCCGCGAATATCGCGGCTCGCTGACTTCTCCGGGTAAAAACAGTCCTTACCGCGATCGCAGCGTGGAAGAGAACCTGGCGCTGTTTGAGAAAATGCGCAACGGTGAGTTTGCCGAAGGCACTGCCTGCCTGCGCGCCAAAATTGATATGGCGTCTAACTTCATTGTGATGCGCGATCCGGTGCTCTACCGCATCAAGTTCGCCGACCATCATCAGACGGGCAGCAAGTGGTGCATCTACCCGATGTACGATTTCACCCACTGCATCTCCGATGCGCTGGAAGGGATCACCCATTCGCTCTGCACGCTGGAGTTTCAGGATAACCGCCGTCTCTATGACTGGGTGCTGGATAACATCACCATTCCGGTGCATCCGCGCCAGTATGAGTTTTCGCGCCTCAATCTTGAGTATGCGATCATGTCCAAGCGTAAGCTCAGCCTGCTGGTCAGCGAGAAGATTGTAGAAGGCTGGGATGACCCACGTATGCTGACCGTTTCCGGTCTGCGCCGTCGTGGTTACAGCGCGGCTTCTATCCGTGAGTTCTGCCGCCGTATTGGGGTCACTAAGCAGGACAACATCGTGGAGATGGCTTCGCTGGAATCCTGCATCCGTGACGATCTGAATGAGAATGCGCCAAGGGCGATGGCCGTACTCGATCCGGTGAAGCTGGTCATTGAGAACCTGCCGGCGGGTCACGAAGAGATCATCACCATGCCTAATCATCCGAACAAGCCGGAGATGGGAACGCGGGATGTGCCGTTCAGCCGGGAAATCTATATCGATCGCGCTGACTTCCGTGAAGAAGCCAACAAGCAGTACAAACGTCTGGTGCTGGGCAAAGAGGTTCGCCTGCGCAACGCTTACGTGATCAGGGCTGAGCGCGTGGCAAAAGATGAAGAGGGCAATATTACCTGCCTGTTCTGCACCTGCGATACGGAAACGCTGAGCAAAGATCCTGCTGATGGCCGTAAGGTGAAGGGCGTGATCCACTGGGTTTCTGCCGAGCATGCGCTGCCGGCCGAGTTCCGGTTATATGACCGTCTGTTCAGCGTGCCAAATCCTGGTGCGGCGGAAGATTTCCTGACGACGATTAATCCTGAGTCGCTGGTTATCCGTCAGGGCTTCGTCGAGCCAGGCCTCGGCAATGCACAGCCTTCCAGCCCTTATCAGTTTGAGCGCGAAGGCTACTTCTGTGCTGACAGTCGCTACTCCAGCGCCAGCAAGCTGGTATTTAACCGTACCGTCGGTTTACGCGATACCTGGGCAAAAGCAGGCGTATAAACGTTCCGGCCTCTGTCAGGGCTAGCGTTGACAGAGGTGGCGTACTTGTACAGGTTAAAATCCGTAATCCTTTTTTCAGGATTACGGATTTTTTTATGTCACGTCATGGAGAAGAGGGACAGGGCGCGGGATAAAGAGGACGCAATCGATCTGGTATCGCAATCCCTGCTTAACCTGTTTTACAGACGAAAAAAACCGGTGAGGTCCTCACCGGTTTTTTCTTTTTGAGCCGCAGTCGCTTCAGTAAACAGAGCGAGTGCCGATCTGGCAGCATCACCGGAACGTAAAAGCGTACAGGTCTGAATCCTGCTGCCGGGTTAATTTTTGGTTACTTATCGTGCAGCGTCTCATCTTCACGGCAGTCGCCCGTAAAGCAGTGACCATAGAGATAGAGGCTGTGGTTGCTGAGCTTGATGCCGTGCTTCGTGGCGATATCACGCTGACGGGCTTCAATAGACTCATCGCGGAACTCAATAACCTTGCCGCAGTCCAGGCAGATAAGGTGGTCATGATGATGCTGCTGGGTCAGTTCAAAGACCGACTTGCCGCCTTCAAAATTATGACGCGTCACGATACCGGCGTCATCAAACTGGTTCAGAACGCGGTAAACCGTCGCCAGACCAATCTCTTCGCCCATATCAATCAGGCGCTTATACAAATCTTCCGCACTGACGTGATGGCCTACGGGTTCCTGAAGCACTTCCAGAATTTTAAGTCGTGGAAGTGTGACTTTCAGGCCGGCCTTCTTTAATGCGGTGTTATTGTCAGTCATGCGGATATTGTCCTGTTACTTTGCTAGTCACTAAGTGGCTGAAAAGCCCTGAGCATCGGTCGTCGCTGAAAAACCAGGCGCCTCAGTATAGAACTGATACGCCGAAATGAAAACCGCGGAGGCGCTTCACCGCTGTGGGATGTAAGGGAGAAGCCGTTACATCCTGAAAAGCAGGGGCCCGTCTGTGGTGGATTACATTTCGCGCTGTCTCATCGAAGCCGCCTTTAGGGCGAAAGGCGCTGAGAAAGCCGGATGACCGATGGCGATATTGTACAGTTTTGCAGGTGAAAGTTACAAAAAAGTGCCTATTACTAATATAGGAAAAACCATGCGCCTGATGTGAGATAGCGCCCACATCAGGCGGCCAGAATCAGGCCTCAAGGATTTCCTTCAGATGCAGCTCCTCGTAAACCTGCCTGACCCACTTCTCTGTACGTTCAGCGGTCAGTTCAGGTTGACGATCTTCATCAATGGCCAGGCCGAGGAAATGATTGTCATCCGCGAGGCCTTTAGACGCTTCAAAATGATAGCCTTCCGTCGGCCAGTGGCCAACGATCACCGCGCCGTTAGGCTCTATGATGTCGCGAATAGTCCCCATCGCGTCACAGAAGTACTCGGCGTAGTCTTCCTGATCGCCGCAGCCAAACAGGGCCACCAGCTTACCGTTGAAGTCGATCTCTTCAAGAGTAGGGAAGAAATCGTCCCAGTCGCACTGGGCTTCGCCGTAGTACCAGGTGGGGATACCCAGCAGCAGAATATCAAAGGCTTCAAGGTCTTCTTTGCTACTTTTCGCGATATCATGAACCTCAGCCACCTCGTTACCGAGCTGCTTCTGGATCATTTTTGCAATGTTTTCGGTATTGCCCGTATCGCTGCCAAAGAAAATGCCTACGATTGCCATGAGTTTAATAACCTCTTGAAACTTAATGATATGGTGACTGCTGTTAAAGACAGATAACGACAATGATAGCAGACAGCCTCAGGGGGATAAACGAGTAATACTCCTGCTTTTGTCGCTTTGTGCTTTGTCCCGGTCTGCGTGCAAAGCCCTGGCGGCGGGCTTTTAACCGTTCTGTCTGACTAACTGCGCCATCACCATTTCTTCTATCAGCTCGCTGCGGCTCATATTGCGCTGCTCGGCGAGCTGGTTAAGGGCATCCACCGCGTCGCTGTTCATTTTCAGCTCGACACGCTTCAGTCCACGCACTTTATCCCGTTTAAGCTGGTTGCGTTTGTTGATACGCAGCTGCTCATCACGCGTTAGCGGATTTGTTTTAGGTCGTCCCGGACGACGCTCATCTGCAAACAGATCGATCGTGGTGCGGTCCGTGTTTTCTTTTGCCATAGAATCGAGATACTGAAAAGGCTGGATTGCTGATGAATTGGTCAGGCTGCCGGCTGAAATTTCATCAGCGACAAATTTTTAGCGCGCCATCATACCCTGTGAAAGTGGGGACGACAATGATTTAACATCCCCATAAAACTTTTGTTGTTACAGCGCGAAAAAGCGGCTGATGGCGCGTAAAACCGCTTCAGGTTTTTCCGCATGGACCCAGTGACCTGCGCCGCTGATAACATGGGCGCGCGCCTGCGGAAACTGAGCGAGCAGCGCCTCGCGGTATTCATCAGCGAGATACGCTGAGCGGTCACCCCGGATAAAGAGCGCAGGATGCGGCCAGGCGGGCAGCGTTTGCCAGCCGATGATCTCATCGTAGGCATTCCAGAGGGCTGGCACGTTAAAGCGCCATTCACCTTCATGGAATGATTTCAGTAAAAACTGAATCACCCCTTCTTCATCTATACTCTGACGCATCAGGGCGGCCGCCTCACTGCGTGACGTGATTCCCGCCGCGCTGACCGCATCGAGGGCGGCAAAAAAGCGGTCGTGATGACGTTCCCGGTAGGCGATGGGGGCAATATCGATAACTACCAGTTGCTCAATGCGCCCGGGGACCAGCGCGGTCAGCGCCATCGCGATTTTACCGCCCATAGAGTGGCCCACGACGGTGAAACGATCGATTCCCAGATCGTCAAGTGTCTCCACGACATCCTGCGCCATAGCGGGATAGTTCATCTCCTCTGAACGTGGAGAAAGGCCGTGATTGCGCACGTCAATCTGCACCACACGGCGGCGATCCTTCAGCCCCCGGGCCAGCACGCCAAGATTGTCGAGGCTGCCAAACAGGCCGTGAATCAGCACCACCGGCGCGGCGTCGGTAGCGGATTGTTCAGATTGCAGGCGAACATTCAATTTCATAGTAAAGTTCTTACAGTGGAAACGAGGGGTTAGGGTATCATGGATGGACGTATTCTGCCGAAACGGCAGGTGTGGGGCCTCCGATCTTTTTGCGGCATATTCTGACTTTTGCCGGCTTTCAGGACTGGCGCTACACCCCGGCAGGATTTAACTTTATAATCCTCATGTTAGAGCTGGTTCGAAAGGCTATTGTGCGTTTGTCATCCACAGCGTGCGTGCTGACCGGCTCTCAAGCACTAACCGTACTGGATAAAGATGAAAACTATCGAAGTCGACGAAGAACTGTACCGTTATATCGCCAGCCATACCCAGCACATTGGTGAAAGCGCCTCTGACATTTTACGGCGTATGCTTAAATTTACGGCCGGTCAGCGCGCACCAGCGGCCAGCGGTGTGGCAGCGACTTCTGCGCCTGTTGCAAAAGAGAGTGCTGCGGTGAAGGAAGAGGCGCGCCCTCTGGATCGCGTCCGCGCTATGCGCGAGCTGCTGCTCTCTGATGAATATGCTGAACAGAAAAAAGCAGTGAACCGTTTTATGCTGATTTTGTCGACTTTATACAATCTTGATCCCAAGGCATTTGCCGCCGCGACCGAATCGCTTCATGGTCGTACGCGCGTCTACTTTGCGGGTAATCAACAAACCCTGGTACAGAATGGCATCCATACCAAGCCCCAGCACGTTCCGGGCACGCCGTATTGGGTGATCACCAACACCAACACAGGCCGTAAACGCAGCATGGTCGAACATATCATGCAGTCAATGCAGTTCCCGACGGAGCTCACTGACAAGGTTTGCGGCACCCTCTAACTGAGAACTAAGTGTCAGGGAGAAGCGCCAATGGCTAATCACCCCCGTGCCGGGCAGCCTGCCCAGCAGAGCGATTTGATTAACGTTGCACAATTAACCTCGCAGTATTATGTCCTGCAGCCCGATCTGAACAATGCGGAACATGCGGTGAAATTTGGAACCTCAGGCCATCGCGGTAGCGCGGGACGTCAGAGCTTCAATGAGACGCACATTCTGGCCATCGCCCAGGCGATTGCGGAAGAGCGTAAAAAGAACGGCATCACCGGTCCTTGCTACGTGGGTAAAGATACCCATGCGCTCTCCGAGCCAGCCCTGATTTCCGTACTGGAAGTGCTGGCGGCGAATGGCGTTGACGTTATCGTTCAGCTGGACAACGGCTACACGCCGACCCCGGCCATTTCCAATGCCATCCTTGAACACAATAAGGCGGGCGGCGCTAAGGCCGATGGAATTGTGATTACGCCTTCGCATAATCCACCGGAAGATGGCGGCATTAAATACAATCCGCCAAACGGTGGCCCAGCGGACACAAACGTCACTAAAGTCGTTGAAGATCGCGCTAATGCGCTGATCAAAGATGGCCTGAAAGAAGTGAAACGCATCGCGCTGGATCAAGCCTGGGCGAGCGGACACCTGCAGGAAAAAGATCTGATTCAGCCTTATATCGAAGGGCTGGCGGAGATCGTTGATATTGCCGCCATTCAGAAGGCCGGCCTTAAAATCGGCGTCGATCCGCTCGGCGGCTCGGGTATTGCCTACTGGCAGCGCATCGCTGAGTTCTACAAGCTGGATCTGACCATCGTTAACGATTCAGTGGATCAGACCTTCCGCTTTATGCACCTTGATAAAGATGGTGCGATCCGCATGGACTGCTCTTCCGAAAGCGCCATGGCGGGTCTGCTGGCGCTTCGTGATAAATTCGATCTCGCTTTTGCTAACGATCCGGATTATGACCGTCACGGCATCGTCACTCCGGCGGGTCTGATGAATCCTAACCACTACCTTGCGGTAGCGATCAACTACCTCTTCCAGCACCGTCCGCAGTGGGGCAAAGAGGTTGCGGTCGGGAAAACGCTGGTCTCCAGCGCGATGATCGACCGCGTGGTTAACGACATCGGCCGCCGTCTGGTTGAAGTGCCGGTGGGTTTCAAATGGTTTGTTGACGGTCTTTTTGACGGCAGCTTTGGCTTCGGCGGCGAAGAGAGCGCTGGCGCGTCTTTCCTGCGCTTTGACGGAACGCCATGGTCTACCGATAAAGACGGCATCATTATGTGCCTGCTGGCAGCGGAAATTACCGCCGTTACCGGGAAAAATCCGCAGCAGCACTATGATGAACTGGCGGAGCGCTTCGGTGCGCCAAGCTATAACCGTTTGCAGGCTTCAGCGACCTCAGCCCAGAAGGCGGCGCTGTCGAAGCTGTCTCCGGAAATGGTCAGTGCTGACACGCTGGCAGGCGATCCGATCACCGCCCGCCTGACGGCAGCGCCAGGTAACGGCGCCTCCATCGGCGGCCTGAAGGTGATGACGGAAAACGGCTGGTTTGCGGCGCGTCCATCCGGTACCGAAGACGCGTACAAAATCTACTGTGAAAGCTTCCTGGGTGCTGAGCACCGTGAAAAGATCGAAAAAGAAGCCGTAGAAATTGTCAGCGAAGTGCTGAAAAACGCCTGAGTCTGATGCTCTGCTGAAAAGGCGCCGCTTGCGGCGCCTTTTTTATGGGCGCGCTGCCGGGGGCGTAAAGCGATATAGGGCAAAGTGACGGGCTTGTTAATATCATCTTGTTATTTAACTATTCTGTAACTTTATAACGGAGGTGCAGGGCGATCTGGTGATTTTTTCTGCAAAATAGTGGTCGGATGAGTAGTAAAATTACACAACTGGCGCTATTATTTTGTACAGATTACCTTTTTTTAATTTGCCCGGAGGACGTATGCGTCTTTATCAACCTTACTCATTAACCCGAATCGTACTGCGCCGCCTGGCGGTGTTGATCGTCGGTACCCTCGCGCTGCCTGTGATGCTGTTTCGTCAAGATCGCGCCCGGTTTTACAGCTACCTTCACCGGATATGGTCGAAGACGAGCAGTCAGCCGGTATGGCTGGCGCAGTCGGAGGCCGCAGCCTGCGATTTCTATTAAAAACCTTCCCGCTCCGGCGGGAATTTTTTTGCCCTTAGTACCGTTTTTTTTAAGCAGCGCGGGCTTATCCTTTCCATATCAGCTACACTTAAACCTCTACAAGAAGTTGGAGGTTGTACAACTATGAGCGAAAAAATTCCTGTCGGCATCAGCGCCTGCCTGCTTGGAGATAACGTCCGCTTCGATGGAGGGCACAAACGCTGCGCATTTGCCGCAGAAGATCTCGCCCCCTTTATGCGTTTCGAACCTGTCTGCCCGGAAATGGCGATAGGGTTGCCCACGCCGCGCCCCGCTTTACGTCTGACCAAAAGCGCGGAGGATGAGGTGGCGCTCTGCTTCAGTAACGGTAATGGCGATCCGCTGACCGATGAGATGCAGCGGTTTTCAGAAAGTAAAATCGCTAAGCTGCATCACCTCTGTGGTTACATAGTTTGTGCAAAATCGCCCAGCTGCGGTATGGAGCGGGTGCGTGTCTATAAGCCTGACAATAACGATAACCGTAAAGAAGGCGTCGGGATTTTTACCCGCGAGCTGATGAAGCAGATGCCCTGGCTCCCCGTAGAAGAAGACGGCCGGTTAAACGATCCCGTTCTGCGCGAAAATTTTGTTGAGCGCATCTATACCCTGCATGAATTTAATTCGCTCTGGCGTAGCGGACTGACGCGCGGCAAATTAATCGCCTTCCACAGCCGCTACAAGCTTTCGCTGCTGGCGCACTCCCAGCCGCAATATCGCGAAATGGGACGTTTTGTGGCCGGGATGGAAAGCTGGTCATCGCTGGAAGCCTACGCCTTTGAGTACCGTCAGCGATTAATGGATCTTCTTAAAAATAAGGCGACCCGGGGTAACCATACCAATGTGCTGATGCACGTTCAGGGGTACTTCCGCCCACAGCTGACTTCGAAGCAGCGCCAGGAACTGGCTGCGCTTATCGATCACTATCGTCAGGGACTGCAGCCGCTTCTGGCACCGATGACGCTGCTTAAGCATTACATGTCGGAATTCCCTGACGCCTATCTGGCGCAGCAGCGTTATTTTGAACCTTATCCGGAAGCGCTTCGTCTGCGCTACGGTCATTGAATCTGCCTGACAGGAAGTAACATGACCACGCACCTGGTCTGGCTGCGCAACGATCTGCGCATCCATGATAATTACGCATTACATGCGGCCTGCCGCAGCGAGGAAGCCAGCGTAGTGGCGCTGTTCATCGCCACGCCCGCACAGTGGAAGTCTCATACCATGGCGCCAAAACAGGCGGCCTTTATTTATGACAGCCTCACAGAGATGCAGCATGCGCTGGGTGAAAAAGGGATCCCGCTACACGTTCTGCACTGCGATGACTTTGCTGCTGTACCTGACGTGCTGAAAGCGTTTTGTGAACAGCACAAGATCGATCGCCTGTTTTATAACTATCAGTATGAGGTGAATGAGCGTCAACGTGACGCGGCTGTCGAACGGACGCTATACGATAATGATGTGATAGCGCAGGGATTTGATGACAGCCTGCTGTTGTCGCCTGGCAGCGTACTGACCGGCAACCGCGAGATGTATAAAGTCTTTACCCCCTTCAGCCGGGCCTTTGTGAAAAGGCTCAATGAGGGGTTGCCGGAGTGCGTGCCCGCCCCGAAACCCCGCAAGAACGCGCCGCTGGCTAAGCTGCCCGAACTGCTACCGTTTGATTATCCCTTTGAGGATTATGATCGAAATCTCTTTACCGCGGGCGAAACCGCTGCGCTTCAGCGGTTACGGGAATTTTGCCAGCAGCCGGTTACGGAATATCCCGAAAACCGCAATATTCCTTCCGTCGATGGCACCAGTCGTATATCGGTTTACCTTGCGACCGGCGTACTTTCTCCACGGCAGTGCCTGCATCGCCTGCTGAGGGAGCATCCAGCCGGGCTGGAGGATAAAAACGTTTTTGTCTGGCTCAATGAGTTGATCTGGCGTGAGTTCTATCGCCATCTGCTGGTTGCCTGGCCCTCGCTCTGCCGCCATCAGCCCTTTATCGGCTGGACCAAAAAGGTTGCGTGGCGGCAGGATAAGGCCCAGCAGGAGGCCTGGGAGCAGGGGAGAACCGGCTATCCGATCGTCGATGCGGCCATGCGGCAGATGAACAGCCTTGGCTGGATGCATAACCGCCTGCGCATGATCACGGCCAGCTTCCTGATTAAAGATCTGCTTATCGACTGGCGCGAAGGTGAGCGTTACTTCATGTCACAGCTGCTCGATGGCGATCTGGCGGCAAATAACGGTGGCTGGCAGTGGGCCGCATCAAGCGGCAACGACGCGGCACCCTATTTCCGCATATTCAACCCTACAACCCAGGGTGAACGTTTTGACAAGGACGGCAGCTTTATCCGCCAGTGGCTACCGGAGCTGAAAAACGTCCCCGACCAGCATATCCACCAGCCGCATAGCTGGGCTGAAAAGAACCAGATATCACTGGATTATCCGGCACCGATTGTCGATCATAAAGAGGCGCGTAAGCGCACGCTGGAGGCGTACGAAGCCGCCAGAAAATCATAAGCAGGCGCCGGACTGCGGAACTTTCAGGAAAGATTATGCGTAATACAGAACTTGAACAAATTGTGAATCAGCAGCTGAGTAGCGCGAATTTCAGCGATTATGCGCCGAATGGACTTCAGGTTGAAGGGCGCCCTGAGATCGAGAAAATCGTCACGGGCGTTACCGCCTGTCAGGCGCTGCTGGATGAAGCCGTTCGCCTGAACGCGGACGCGGTACTGGTGCATCATGGCTATTTCTGGAAAAGCGAAGCGCAGGTGATTAAAGGTATGAAGCGGAACCGGCTGAAAACCTTACTGGCTAATGATATTAACCTTTTCGGCTGGCATCTGCCGCTGGATGCCCATCCGGAACTTGGCAATAACGCCCAGCTGGCGAAGCTGCTGGGCATTGAGGTTAAAGGAGAAGTGATGCCGCTGGTGCCCTGGGGCGAGCTGGACGATGCCCTGACCGGCGAGCAGCTGGCCAGCCGCATAGCCAAAAGGCTTGGGCGCGAACCGCTGCACTGCGGCGACAATGCGCCAGCGCAGATCCGCCGTGTGGCGTGGTGTAGCGGCGGCGGTCAGGGGTTTATTGATGCCGCAGCAGCGGCTGGTGTGGATGCGTTTATTACCGGTGAGGTATCAGAACAGACGATCCATAGCGCGCGCGAGCAGGGTATACACTTCTTCTCCGCCGGTCACCACGCCACGGAACGCGGCGGCATCAAAGCGCTGGGCGAGTGGTTGGCCGGGAATTACGGCCTTGAGGTCACCTTCATCGATATCCCTAATCCTGCCTGATTTACGCTGAGCGGCGATCGCGCCGCTCAAGCCTTCTGTTGACACTCTCATTACATTTCAGCATAACTGTTTGTCTAATAACATAATCAGACGGCCTGACAGACAGGTCAGGAGGAGTGTTTTGCAACGAGCACGTTGTTACCTGTTAGGCGAACGCGCGGTTGTGCTTGAGCTGGAACCCCCCGTGACGCTTAGTAGCCAGCAGCGCATCTGGGGGCTTTCCGCGCGCCTTAAAGGGCGTCCGGAAGTGATCGAGGTGGTGCCCGGGATGAATAACATCACCGTGATGCTGAGCGAGCCGCAAAGTACCGCGCTGGACGCGATTGAATGGCTCCAGCTCTGGTGGGAAAAGAGCGAAGCGCTGGAGCTGGAAACCCGCGAGGTTGAGATCCCGGTTATCTATGGCGGTACGGCAGGTCCCGATCTGGAAGAAGTCGCACGCCACAGCGGTCTGACCCCGCAACAAGTCGTTGCGGCCCATGCGGCGGCGGCCTACGTCGTCTATTTTATCGGTTTTCAGCCCGGCTTCCCTTATCTGGGTGGGCTGGATGAACGGCTGCATACCCCGCGCCGCGCCGAACCCAGGGTAGCGGTACCGGCCGGATCTGTCGGTATTGGCGGCAGTCAGACCGGCGTTTATCCGTTTACCGCGCCGGGAGGCTGGCAACTGATCGGCCGTACCGATCTTAACCTGTTTGATCCGCAGCATGAACCTCCTGCTTTCCTGAGGCCTGGGGACAGCGTGCGCTTTGTGCCACAGAAGGGGGGAATATGCTGAAAATTATTCGTGCCGGGATCAGCACTACGCTGCAGGATGCGGGCCGGCCCGGCTGGCGGCAGCTTGGCGTTTGCCTGAGTGGCGTTCTGGATCAGCCCGCTATGGAAACCGCCAACCTGCTGGTGGGCAACGATAAAAACAGCGCCGTGCTGGAAATCACGCTGGGCCAGTTTTGCGCTGAGTTCGGCCGTGATGGCTGGATGGCGCTGACCGGCGCGGGCTGTAACGCCGATCTTGACGGTAAACCTGTCTGGACCGGCTGGCGTACTGCGGTAAAAAAAGGACAGCGGCTTACGCTTAAAATGCCAACGCGCGGGATGCGCAGCTACCTTGCGCTCGACGGCGGATTTGCCGTGACGCCCGTGCTGGGCTCCTGTAGCACCGACGTCAAGGCCGGTTTTGGCGGCTTCGGTGGCAAAGCCATCGCCGATGGCGATCTGTTACCGCTCGCAGAAGCAAAACGTACCTTCAGCAAGCCAGCCGGGGTTCGTCAGCTGCTGTTTGGTAACCGCGTGCGGGCGCTGGTCGGCCCGGAGTTCCATGAGTTCAGCCGTGAGAGCCGTGAAGCCTTCTGGCGTACTTCCTGGCAGCTGCAACCGCAGAGTAACCGTATGGGCTATCGCCTTCAGGGACGTTCGCTGACGCGTACCACCAGCCGCGAGATGCTCTCGCACGGGCTGATACCCGGGGTGATCCAGGTGCCGCCGAACGGCCAGCCGATTGTCCTGATGGCGGATGCACAAACTACCGGCGGGTATCCGCGCATTGCCTGCGTGATCGAAGCCGATCTCTATCATCTTGCGCAGATCCGTCTGGGCGAACCCATTCACTTTGTTCACTGCACGTTAGACGTGGCGCTACAGGCTAAGCAGGAACGGGAACGTTCTATGGCGCAAATGGCATGGGGGCTGGAACATGAAAGTCGATCTTAATGCGGATCTGGGGGAGGGCTGCGCTCACGATCGTGAACTGTTGCAGAACGTCTCTTCCGCCAATATCGCCTGCGGTTTCCACGCGGGCGATGCCCAGACGATGCTGCAAAGCGTGCGCTGGGCGTTAGCGTTTAACGTGGCGATTGGTGCCCATCCGGGTTTTCCCGATCGGGAAAACTTTGGCCGTTCGCCGATGCAGCTGCCGCCCGAAACGGTCTATGCACAGATGATCTATCAGATAGGTGCACTGAAAGCGCTTACTGAAAGTGAAGGCGGCAGGCTGGTGCACGTCAAGCCGCACGGCATGCTCTATAACCAGTCGGCACAGGAACCCGTGCTGGCAGAGGCGATTGCGCGTGCGGTAAAAGCGGTTGATCCTGCCCTGATCCTGGTTGGTTTAGCCAACAGTGAATCGATTCGGGCGGCGAAGGCGCTTGGGCTGGTCACGCGTGAAGAAGTTTTTGCCGATCGCGGCTACCAGGCTGATGGATCGCTGGTGCCGCGTTCTCAGCCTGGCGCGATGGTGGAGAGTGATGAACAGGCCATTGCCCAGACGCTGACCATGATTGAGCAGGGACAGGTGCAGTCGCTGAGCGGCGAATGGGTGAAGGTGAAGGCGGATACCGTCTGTCTTCACGGCGACGGCGAGCATGCGCTCGCCTTTGCCAGCCAGATTCGCAAAGCCTTTGCCCAGCGTAATATTGAGATTACCAGCCTCTGAGGCTCACTAAGTGCCCGATGGGCGATCCCTTCTCTGAATGGGAAGGGGACAGGATATCTGGAGACAGTATGGAAAATGCAGTGAACCTCTGGCCGCTGGCCGGCATCGCCGCCATCATGGTCGGCTTTTTATTACGCTTTAACCCGGTGCTGGTGGTGATTGTCGCCGGCCTGATTACGGGATTCGCCGCCAATATGCCATTCGGCGATATTCTTGAAAAGCTGGGCTCCGGGTTTCTGAACACCCGCAACCTGCCGCTGATCCTGCTGCTGCCTCTGGCGGTCATTGGCCTGCTTGAGCGTCACGGCCTGAAGGAGCGCGCCCAGGCGTGGATTGCGCAGATCAAAACCGCCACGGCGGGCCGCCTGCTGATTGTGTATCTGTTTGTGCGTGAGGCAACGGCTGCCCTGGGGCTAACCAGCCTCGGCGGGCATCCGCAGATGGTGCGTCCGCTGCTGGCACCGATGGCGGAGGGCGCGACGGAGAATCGCTACGGCGAACTGCCGGATCATGTCCGTCACCGTTTACGTGCGATGTCAGCCGCAACGGATAACGTTGGTCTGTTTTTCGGCGAAGATATTTTTGTCGCCTTTGGCGCGATTATCTTTATGCATAACTTTATGCAGGAGTCAGCCGGGATTCAGACGGAGCCGCTGCATATCGCGGCCTGGGGCATCCCGACGGCGGTCTGTGCCTTTATTATTCATTCCGTGCGGCTGCGCCGGCTGGATAAAACGCTGGCGGCCGAGCTTGCCGCACTGAATGCCGATGCCCTGAAAGCTAAGGAAGGTCGCTAATGTTTCAGCAGCAATATCTTTTCTGGCTGGCGGGCTTCATTCTGATAGTGGTGGCGGTGATGTCCTGGCGCGACAAAGCGAATCCGCGTCGTCTGACTACAGGACTTTTCTGGGCGCTGTACGGCCTGGTCTTTTTTGTCGGTGACTGGTCGGTCAGGCTGCTCGGCGAGCGTTCGCTGCACATTACGATTGGCGTTATGGTCGTGGTAATGGCCCTGATTGCCGGGCTGGGTGGCGTGCGGCTGGGCTCCTACCATCAGCGCACCCCGGAGCAGCGCGCAGAGAGCGCAAAACGGCTGCGTAATCGTCTGTTCCTGCCCGCGCTGGCGATCCCCGTCGTGACCGTGATTGGCGTGCTTACGTTTAATAACATCCAGGGCCTGCGGGAAATGGTGTTCGGCGCGGGCAATCATTCCACGCTGATCACGCTCTTCTCCATGATGGTGGGCTGCGTTGTGGGCTGGCTGATTGCGTTAAAGCTGACGCATGACACTCCGGCGCAGTCCGTTCAGGAAGCACGCCGCCTGCTGGATGCTATCGGCTGGGCGTTTATCCTGCCGCAGATCCTGGCAACGCTGGGCCTGTTGTTCACCACCGCAGGCGTGGGGACGGCAATTTCGCATCTGACTGAAACTTACCTTGCGGTGGATAATAAATTTATCGCTGTCGCCACCTACGCAATCGGCATGGCGCTGCTGACTATGGTCATGGGCAATGCCTTTGCGGCGTTCCCGATTGTCACCGCCGGGATCGGTATTCCGATTCTGGTCCTTCAGCATCACGGCAATCCGGCGGTAATGGCGGCCATTGGGATGTTTTCCGGCTACTGCGGCACGCTGATGACGCCGATGGCCGCGAACTTCAATATTGTCCCGGCGGCGCTGCTTGAATTGCCCGATCGCAATGCGGTCATCAAGGCCCAGGTGCCGACCGGCGTGCTATTGTTAATAGCCAATATTTTCCTTCTCTATTTCCTGATGTTCCTGTGAGGCTCAGATGAAAACGGTACTGATTACCGCCTTCGAACCTTTTGACGGCGAACAGTTAAATCCCTCCTGGGAAGCGGTAAGCCAGCTTCATGAGCGGATGATTTGTGGCGCGCGCGTGGTGGCGAAGCAGCTACCCTGCGTCTTTGGTGAATCGCTGGCTTCGCTAGCCTCCAGCCTGGATGAGCTGAAGCCCGACCTGGTCATTGCGGTCGGCCAGGCGGGAGGGCGTGTTGATGTCACGGTTGAAAGGGTGGCGATCAACGTTGATGATGCGCGCATCCCGGATAATGCCGGTAACCAGCCTGTTGATGAAGCCATCGTTGAGGGCGGTCCGGCGGCCTATTTCTCAACGCTACCGGTTAAGGCAATTGTTGAGGGGATCCGCGAGGCGGGTATTCCCGCCTCGGTCTCCCAGACGGCAGGGACTTTTGTCTGTAACCACGTTATGTATGGTCTTCTGCATAAGCTCGCCAAACTGAAAGGCAAGAATAAAGTGCGTGGTGGCTTTATTCATATCCCGTGGCTGCCGGAGCAGGCGGTTAAGCACCCTGGTGCGGCAAGTATGCCCGCCCCGACGGTGATTCTGGCGCTCGAAATGGCGCTGAGTATCGCTCTGACGGTTGAGGAAGACATCCGTCTTGTCGGCGGCGCCACGCATTGATTATCACAGACAGGGAGTTGTTATGCCTGAAGGGCCGGAAATTCGACGGGCGGCAGACCAGCTTGAAGCAGCGTTAGCCGGAAAAACGCTGACTGATGTCTGGTTTGCCTTTCCCGAACTTAAAGTCTGGGAGCCTGTGCTGTTGGGTGAAAAGGTCCAGTCTGTTGAGACGCGGGGTAAAGCGATTCTGACGCACTTCTCTGGCGGTCAGACGCTCTACAGCCATAACCAGCTGTACGGCGTCTGGCGGATTACCGACAGGGGAGAGGAGCCGCAAACCAACCGCGTGCTCAGGGTCCGCCTGAGCACGGCGGATAAAACCGTCCTTCTTTACAGCGCGTCGGATATTGAGATGCTGGATGCGGCAACGCTGGCAACGCATCCGTTTTTGCTGCGGGTGGGGCCGGATGTACTGGATATGACGCTGACCCCGGAAAGCGTGGCGGAACGGCTGCTCTCCAGACGCTTCCGGCGGCGCCAGTTCAGCGGACTGCTGCTGGATCAGGCTTTTCTGGCGGGGCTGGGAAATTATCTGCGGGTGGAGATCCTCTGGCTGGCAGGGCTGGCGGCGCACCATCGGGCGGAAGATTTGTCACCGGACCAGTTGGAGAAACTGGCCGATGCACTGCTGGCGGTGCCAAGGCTTTCCTACCAGACGCGCGGCGTAGCGGATGATAAAAAGCATCATGGTGCGCTGTTCCGCTTCAAGGTTTTCCACCGTGCCGGCAAACCCTGTGAACGCTGTGGCGGTATGATTGAAAAAACCACGCTCTCATCCCGTCCGTTTTACTGGTGTCCGGGCTGCCAGCATTAAAATGGCATAGCGGTGAACGGCGTGCCGTTTCAGGCTTCTCAGCGGCTTAATACAGCAATATTCAGCATTATTCGTGCAAATAAAAGGGGAGCCCTTCACAGGGCTCCCCTTTTTAGTCAGTAAAATGACTTACTTCAGATTGGACTCAAAATCACGCTGATCGTAGCCGGTATAGAGCTGGCGTGGACGGGCGATTTTAACGCCGTCATCGTGCATCTCTTTCCAGTGTGCGATCCAGCCCACGGTACGCGCCATCGCAAAGATAACCGTAAACATGGAGGAAGGAATACCCATCGCTTTCAGAATAAGGCCAGAGTAGAAATCGACGTTTGGATAGAGCTTACGCTCAATAAAGTACGGGTCGTTGAGCGCAATATGCTCAAGCTCCATGGCGACTTCCAGCAGATCGTCCTTCATGCCCAGCTCATTCAGCACTTCATGGCAGGTTTCACGCATGACCGTGGCGCGCGGATCGTAGTTCTTATACACACGGTGACCGAAGCCCATCAGGCGGAAAGAGTCATTTTTATCTTTCGCACGTCTCAGGAATTCAGGGATGTGCTCAACGGAGCTGATCTCTTCCAGCATACGCAGACAGGCTTCGTTTGCGCCACCGTGCGCAGGTCCCCACAGAGAGGCGATACCCGCCGCAATACAGGCGAAGGGGTTAGCACCGGAGGAGCCAGCGGTACGTACAGTAGAGGTGGATGCGTTCTGCTCGTGATCGGCATGCAGGATCAGAATACGATCCATTGCGCGCTCCAGCACCGGATTCACGACATATTCTTCACAAGGCGTGGAGAACATCATGTTCAGGAAATTACCCGCATAAGAGAGGTCGTTGCGCGGATAAACGAAGGGCTGGCCGATCGAATATTTGTAGCACATCGCCGCAACGGTTGGCATTTTGGAGAGCAAACGGAACGCCGCGATTTCACGGTGACGCTCAATATTCACATCCATCGCGTCGTGGTAGAACGCTGCCAGTGCGCCGGTCACGCCGCACATCACCGCCATTGGGTGAGAATCACGACGGAAGCCGCGGAACAGATGGTGAATCTGTTCATGAATCATAGTGTGGCGGGTAACGATAGTGCTGAACTCTTCAAACTGTTCTTTTGTCGGCTTTTCACCGTTTAACAGGATATAGCAGACTTCAAGATAGTTTGAGTGCAGAGCAAGCTGGTCAATGGGGAAACCACGATGCAGCAGAATCCCTTCATCACCATCAATATAGGTGATTTTGGATTCGCAGGATGCCGTTGAGGTGAAACCTGGGTCGAAAGTGAAATAGCCCTGCGATCCCAGGGTGCGGACGTCTATCTCAGCCTGTCCTAACGTGCCTTGCAGCACATCCAGTTCAATAGGAGCTTCGCCTTGTAGGGTTAGCGTTGCTTTTTTATCAGCCATTTACAGTCTCCTTAGCGCCTTATCTATGAATCTTTGACACCAGAAATGCCATTATGTCCACGGCGGCGTGCTAAATGGCAGATACTCGTCTCTGTGGCATCTTAAACGTGCAGGGTACAGAGTGACGGGCGTTTGCAGGCCGGGAGGGCACAATCTTGCTGCGTTTCGCGGTTGTTAAAGATCCGGTCTGGTCATAACGTCTTGGTAACCGTTACCTGATACTTTAAGTCAATTGGAACTCACTTTTACATAACTTATAGCTTGGAGAAAGTGTATCCCCATAACTTTTATGAATCCCAGAACTTTTAATCGTCAGTTTGTAACAGAAATGTTTAACTTTTGTCAAATCAGTTGATTAAAAATGTATGGAATGTGAAAAATGTGAGGGGGGTCACTGTTCCACTCAAATGTTTCCAAGATGTTTGTAGGGGAATTGTAATGAGTTTGTGAACCCCCTATACTTCCGCCAGGTCTCCGGGAATACCCTGCTGTAGGAGCCACCCAGCGTTTTATACGCGTCGTTTTGACACTGGACGTTGTAGTTTTAGTGCCTGGCGCAGTGCTTCATGAAACGTTGTCTGACCCGCCCTCAGGACCGGAGGAAGCAAAATAAGAAAGGCTGTGTGGGCAAAACCGTGAAAAAACAAAGACCTGTCAACTTGGATCTCTCCACGATCCGGTTTCCCGTTACTGCAATAGCGTCTATTCTCCACCGCGTATCCGGCGTCATTACGTTTGTTGCCGTTGGCATACTGCTCTGGTTACTGGGCCTGTCACTCTCCTCACCCGAAGGCTTCCTTGAGGCCTCTGCCGTTATGGACAGCTTCATTGTCAAATTCATCGTCTGGGGCATTATGGCCGCGCTGGCATACCACATCGTGGGTGGCGTTCGTCATATGCTGATGGATTTTGGCTACCTCGGCGAAACGATGGAAATTGGCAAGCGCTCGGCGCAAATCGCGTTTGGTATCACTGTCGTGCTTTCAATTCTGGCTGGAGTCCTCGTATGGTAAGCAATGCTTCTTCACTGGGCCGTAACGGCGTCCATGACTGGCTGCTGCTCCGCGCGTCCGCCATCGTTATTACGCTCTACGTGCTTTATATTCTCGGCTTCGTAATGATGGCTGATACCCTGACTTACGAAATCTGGCGGGGATTCTTTGCCTCCTCCATGACTAAGGTGTTCACCCTTCTGACGCTGCTCTGCATTCTGGTGCACGGCTGGATCGGGATGTGGCAGGTACTGACGGACTATGTCAAATCACTGGCGCTGCGGTTAACGCTGCATCTGGTCGTCGTGATGGCACTGTTAGTGTATGCGATTTATGGAACTGTTGTTGTGTGGGGTGCGTAATGAAGTTGCCAGTCAGAGAATTTGACGCCGTTGTGATCGGCGCAGGTGGTGCAGGCATGCGTGCCGCGCTGCAGATTTCCCAATCGGGCCAGACCTGTGCCCTGTTATCTAAAGTTTTTCCAACCCGTTCCCATACCGTGTCTGCGCAGGGCGGCATTACCGTTGCGCTGGGTAACACCCATGATGACAACTGGGAATGGCATATGTACGACACGGTTAAAGGCTCCGACTATATCGGTGACCAGGACGCGATCGAATATATGTGTAAAACCGGTCCGGAAGCGATTCTGGAGCTGGAACATATGGGCCTGCCGTTTTCCCGCCTTGATGATGGCCGCATCTACCAGCGCCCGTTTGGCGGCCAGTCCAAAAACTTTGGCGGCGAGCAGGCAGCCCGCACCGCCGCAGCCGCTGACCGTACCGGCCATGCGCTGCTGCATACGCTTTATCAGCAGAACCTGAAGAACAAAACCACCATCTTCTCCGAATGGTATGCGCTGGATCTGGTGAAGAACGCTGACGGCGCCATTGTTGGCTGCACCGCGATCAATATCGAAGATGGTGAAGTGGTTTACTTTAAAGCCCGCGCGACGGTACTGGCGACCGGCGGCGCAGGACGTATCTATCAGTCCACCACCAACGCCCATATCAATACGGGCGATGGCGTAGGCATGGCGCTTCGCGCAGGCGTGCCGGTGCAGGATATGGAGATGTGGCAGTTCCACCCAACCGGCATCGCCGGCGCGGGCGTGCTGGTGACAGAAGGTTGCCGTGGTGAAGGTGGCTATCTGCTGAACAAGCATGGCGAACGCTTTATGGAACGCTATGCGCCAAACGCGAAGGATCTTGCCGGTCGTGACGTCGTGGCCCGCTCCATGATGATTGAGATCCGTGAAGGCCGTGGCTGTGAAGGCCCATGGGGTCCTCATATCAAGCTGAAGCTGGACCATCTGGGCAGCGAAGTTCTGGAAGCGCGTCTGCCAGGCATTCTTGAGCTGTCGCGGACCTTTGCCCATATCGATCCGGTAAAAGAGCCGATCCCGGTTATCCCGACCTGCCACTATATGATGGGCGGTATTCCTACCCGCGTGACGGGCCAGGCGCTAACGGTAAACGAGCAGGGTGAAGACACCGTCGTACCAGGCCTGTTTGCCGTAGGTGAAATCGCCTGCGTATCGGTCCATGGCTCCAACCGTCTTGGCGGCAACTCGCTGCTGGACCTGGTGGTCTTTGGCCGTGCGGCTGGGCTGCATTTACAGGAATCTATCCAGGAGCAGGGCGAACTGCGTGATGCGACCGATGATGAAATCGACGCCTCGCTGGCTCGTCTGAATCGCTGGAACAATAATACGACCGGCGAAGATCCCGTTGAGCTGCGTAAAGCGCTGCAAACCTGTATGCAGAACAACTTCTCTGTATTCCGTGAAGGGGATGCGATGGCGAAAGGCCTGGCTGAACTGAAGCTGCTGCGTGAGCGCCTGAAAAATGCCCGTCTGGACGATCGTTCCAGTGACTTCAACACCCAGCGTATTGAATGTCTGGAGCTGGATAATCTGATGGAAACGGCCTACGCCACTGCAGTCGCTGCAAACTTCCGTACCGAAAGCCGGGGCGCGCACAGCCGCTTCGACTATCCTGAGCGTGACGATGCTAACTGGTTGTGTCACAGCGTGTACCTGCCGCAGAGCGAAAGCATGACCCGCCGAGAGGTGAACATGTCGCCAAAACTGCGCGCGGCCTTCCCGCCGAAAGCACGTACTTACTAGTTTGCGGAGATAAAACGATGAGACTCGAATTTTCAATTTATCGTTACAACCCGGACGTTGACGATGCGCCACGGATGCAGGATTACAGCCTGGAGTCGGAAGAAGGGCGCGACATGATGCTGCTGGATGCGCTGATTCGCCTGAAGGAAAAAGATCCCACGCTGGGCTTCCGCCGCTCCTGCCGCGAAGGCGTGTGCGGCTCCGATGGCCTCAACATGAACGGCAAAAACGGCCTGGCGTGCATCACGCCGGTTTCGGCACTGGGCGGCGGCAAGAAGAAAATTGTCATCCGGCCTCTGCCGGGGCTGCCGGTTATCCGGGATTTGGTAGTGGACATGGGGCAGTTCTACACTCAATATGAGAAGATCAAGCCTTACTTGTTGAATAATGGCGAGAATCCTCCCGCGCGTGAGCATCTCCAGGCACCGGAGCAGAGGGAAAAGCTGGACGGCCTGTACGAATGTATTCTTTGTGCTTGCTGCTCCACATCCTGCCCCTCTTTCTGGTGGAACCCGGAGAAATTTATCGGGCCGGCAGGTCTGTTGGCCGCTTACCGTTTCCTGATCGACAGCCGCGATACGGAAACCAATGGGCGCCTCGACGATCTGAATGATGCTTTCAGCGTATTCCGCTGTCATAGCATAATGAACTGTGTAAGCGTATGTCCTAAAGGGCTTAATCCTACGCGAGCCATTGGCCATATTAAGTCAATGCTGCTGCAGCGAAGCGCCTAAGCCTCGACTGACCGGGAACCCGAGGTTCCCGGTTGTTTTATCAGGAGGCCTTCCAGAGCGGTTGCTGACTGTTGTGGAAGGTTCCCTTACGGGCCGGGCGCCAGCCGTTGCGCACTGTACCCGTATCGAAGAACTTTCTGGCCGCGTCCCGCTCCATCAGGCGGAAGGCGGCCCGGGGCAAGCCGTTAACGCGGCGGGGACTTGCAAAGGTTCCATTACTAATCACGGCGAAAAAAAGCACAAATGCTTAAGGGATCACAATGCAGAACAGCGCGATGAAACCCTGGCTGGACTCTTCCTGGCTGGCCGGCGCGAACCAGACCTACATAGAGCAGCTCTATGAGGACTATTTAACCGATCCTGACTCTGTTGACGTTGCCTGGAAATCGCTGTTTGAGCAGCTTCCAGGTCAAGGGGTTAGACCTGAACAATTCCATTCAACCACCCGCGAGTATTTTAAGCGTCTGGCGAAAGACGCCACGCGCTACACCTCTTCCGTCAGCGATCCCGATACCAACGCCAAGCAGGTGAAGGTATTGCAGCTGATTAACGCCTTCCGTTTTCGTGGTCACCAGCTGGCTAACCTCGATCCGCTTGGGCTGTGGAAGCAGGATGCGGTGCCGGATCTCGATCCAGCCTTTCACGATCTGACCGAAGCGGATTTCCAGGAAACCTTTAATGTGGGGTCGTTTGCCTTTGGCAAGGACACCATGAAGCTGGCAGATCTCTTCGCCATGCTGAAGCAGACCTACTGCGGCTCGATCGGTGCGGAATATATGCACATGACCAATACCGAAGAGAAGCGCTGGATCCAGCAGCGCATCGAATCGGTGGCGGGGCAGGCCTCTTTCTCTGCGGAAGAGAAAAAGGGCTTCCTGAAGCAGCTGACCGCGGCAGAAGGCCTGGAACGTTACCTGGGCGCGAAATTCCCGGGCGCGAAGCGTTTCTCGCTGGAAGGCGGCGATGCGCTGGTGCCGATGCTGAACGAAATGATCCACCATGCGGGCAAAAACGGCACGCGTGAAGTGGTGCTGGGCATGGCGCACCGTGGTCGTCTGAACGTGCTGATTAACGTGCTGGGCAAAAAGCCGCAGGATCTGTTTGATGAGTTCGCCGGCAAGCATAAAGAACATCTTGGCACGGGTGACGTGAAGTACCATATGGGCTTCTCGTCTGACGTGGAAACCAAAGGTGGTATGGTCCATCTGGCGCTGGCGTTTAACCCGTCTCACCTTGAGATTGTCAGCCCGGTCGTGATGGGGTCAGTGCGCGCACGTCTCGACCGCCTCGACGAGCCGAGCAGCAGCAAAGTTCTGCCTATTACTATCCATGGTGATGCTGCCGTTACCGGCCAGGGCGTGGTTCAGGAAACCCTGAATATGTCCCAGGCGCGGGGTTACGAAGTCGGCGGCACCGTCCGTATCGTTATCAATAACCAGATTGGCTTCACCACCTCCAATCCGAAGGATGCCCGCTCCACACAATACTGTACCGATATTGGTAAGATGGTGCTGGCGCCGATTTTCCACGTCAATGCGGACGATCCGGAAGCCGTTGCTTTTGTGACCCGTCTGGCGTTGGATTTCCGTAACACCTTCAAACGCGACGTCTTTATCGATCTGGTTTGCTATCGCCGTCACGGCCATAACGAAGCCGATGAGCCGAGTGCGACTCAGCCGGTGATGTACCAGAAGATCAAAAAGCATCCGACGCCACGTAAGATTTACGCTGACAGACTGGAAGACGAAAAGGTCACCAGCCTGGAAGATGCCACGGAAATGGTCAACCTGTATCGTGACGCGCTGGACGCGGGCGAATGCGTGGTGCCGGAATGGCGTCCGATGAGCCTGCACTCGTTTACCTGGTCGCCTTACCTTAATCACGACTGGGATGAGAGCTATCCTTCGAGCCTGGATCCAAAACGTTTACAGGATCTGGCTAAGCGCATCAGCAGCGTGCCTGAATCTATCGAGATGCAGTCCCGCGTGGCGAAAATTTACAACGATCGCGCCGAGATGGCCGCAGGCAACAAGCTGTTTGACTGGGGCGCGGCAGAGAACCTGGCCTACGCCACGCTGGTTGATGAAGGCATTCCCTGCCGTCTCTCCGGTGAAGATATGGGCCGTGGCACCTTCTTCCACCGTCACGCAGTGATCCATAATCAGGCGAACGGTTCCACCTATACGCCGTTACAGCATATTCATAACGGTCAGGGAACCTTCAAGGTCTGGGACTCGGTGCTTTCTGAAGAGGCGGTACTGGCCTTTGAATATGGCTACGCCACCGCAGAACCCCGCACCCTGACGATCTGGGAAGCGCAGTTCGGTGACTTTGCCAACGGCGCGCAGGTCGTTATCGATCAGTTCATCAGCTCTGGCGAACAGAAATGGGGCCGCATGTGTGGTCTGGTTATGCTGCTGCCGCACGGCTATGAAGGTCAGGGTCCGGAGCACTCCTCCGCTCGCCTTGAGCGCTATCTGCAACTCTGTGCTGAGCAGAACATGCAGGTTTGCGTGCCGTCCACGCCGGCTCAGGTTTATCATATGCTGCGTCGCCAGGCGCTGCGCGGTATGCGCCGTCCGCTGGTGGTGATGTCACCGAAATCCCTGCTGCGTCATCCGCTGGCTGTCTCCTCCCTGGAAGAGCTGGCAACCGGCGGCTTTAAGCCTGCCATCGGCGAGATTGACGATCTGGATCCACAGGGCGTGAAGCGCGTTGTGCTTTGCTCCGGTAAGGTCTATTACGATCTGCTGGATAAACGCCGCAAAAACGAACAGACCGACGTGGCGATTGTGCGTATTGAACAGCTCTATCCTTTCCCGCACAAGGCGGTGCAGGACGTGCTTCAGCAATATTCACACGTGCATGATTTCGTCTGGTGTCAGGAAGAACCACTCAATCAGGGTGCCTGGTACTGCAGTCAGCATCACTTCCGCGAAGTCGTGCCATTTGGGGCTTCATTACGTTATGCCGGCCGGCCTGCTTCGGCCTCTCCGGCGGTTGGCTATATGTCCGTTCACCAGCAGCAGCAGCAAGATCTGGTAAATGACGCGCTGAACGTTAATTAATTTAAAGGAAAAATAATGAGTAGCGTAGATATCCTCGTTCCTGACCTGCCTGAATCCGTTGCCGATGCCACCGTGGCGACCTGGCACAAAAAACCGGGCGACACCGTTCAGCGCGACGAAGTGCTGGTGGAGATCGAAACCGATAAAGTGGTGCTGGAAGTGCCTGCTTCTGCGGATGGCGTTCTGGAAGCTATCCTGGAAGATGAAGGCGCGACCGTGACCTCACGTCAGGCGCTGGGTCGTCTGAAAGAAGGCAACAGCGGCGGTAAAGAGAGTTCAGCTAAGCCGGAATCCAATGAGTCCACGCCTTCACAGCGGCAGAATGCTTCTCTTGAAGAAGAGAGCAGCGACGCACTCAGCCCGGCAATCCGCCGTCTGATCGCTGAGCACGGCCTTGATGCTTCGGCAATCAAAGGCACCGGCGTGGGTGGAAGGCTGACCCGTGAGGATGTTGAAAAGCATCTGGCGAATAAGCCGGACGCGAAAGCCAGCGACGCGAAAGCGCCAGCGGCAGCCTCAACGCCAGCACCTGCGCTTGCAGGCCGCAGCGAGAAGCGCGTACCGATGACCCGCCTGCGTAAACGCGTAGCTGAACGTCTGCTGGAAGCGAAAAACAGCACCGCCATGCTGACGACCTTCAACGAAGTCAACATGCAGCCGATCATGAACCTGCGCAAGCAGTACGGCGAAGCGTTTGAAAAACGTCACGGTGTACGTCTGGGCTTCATGTCTTTCTACCTGAAAGCCGTTGTCGAAGCGCTGAAGCGTTTCCCGGAAGTCAATGCCTCGATCGATGGTGAAGATGTGGTTTACCACAACTACTTCGACGTCAGCATCGCCGTTTCCACCCCTCGCGGGCTGGTCACGCCGGTACTGAAAGACGTTGATGCACTGGGTATGGCTGACATTGAGAAAAAAATCAAAGAGCTGGCGGTAAAAGGGCGCGACGGTAAGCTGACCGTTGATGAACTGACCGGCGGTAACTTCACCATCACTAACGGTGGCGTTTTCGGCTCGCTGATGTCCACACCGATTATCAACCCACCGCAGAGTGCGATCCTCGGTATGCACGCAATCAAAGATCGTCCAATGGCGGTGAACGGTCAGGTAGTCATTCAGCCAATGATGTATCTGGCCCTCTCCTACGATCACCGTCTGATCGATGGGAAAGAGTCCGTGAGCTATCTGGTGGCGATCAAAGAGCTGCTGGAAGATCCGTCTCGTCTGCTGCTGGACGTGTAATCCCTGTCGGGCGCGGTGGCAACGCCGCGCCCAGCCCTATGTGTGGCCGACACGCAGGTAACATGCCTGGTTCGGCCAAGTCTTTTCCGACCTGAATGGATAGAACATCATGAACTTACACGAATATCAGGCAAAACAGTTGTTTGCACGGTACGGTTTACCGGCACCAACCGGTTATGCCTGCACCACACCACGTGAAGCTGAAGAAGCCGCCTCAAAGATTGGCGCCGGTCCGTGGGTCGTGAAATGTCAGGTTCATGCCGGTGGCCGCGGCAAAGCGGGCGGCGTGAAGGTAGTTAAAAGCAAAGAAGAGATTCGCGCTTTTGCTGAACACTGGCTGGGCAAACGCCTGGTAACTTATCAGACCGACGCGGGCGGCCAGCCCGTCAACCAGATCCTGGTTGAAGCGGCGACCGATATCGATCAGGAGCTTTACCTGGGCGCGGTTGTTGACCGTGGTACCCGCCGTGTGGTCTTTATGGCCTCCACCGAAGGCGGCGTGGAAATTGAGAAAGTGGCGGAAGAAACCCCGCACCTGATCCATAAAATGGCGCTCGACCCGTTAACCGGACCGCAGCCTTATCAGGGTCGCGAGCTGGCCTTCAAACTGGGTCTGACCGGCAAGCAGGTAGGCCAGTTCACCAAGATCTTTATGGGTCTGGCAAACCTCTTCCTGGAGCGCGATCTGGCGCTGGTTGAGATCAACCCGCTGGTTATCACTACTCAGGGCGATCTGATCTGCCTGGATGGCAAACTGGGCGCCGATGGCAATGCCCTGTTCCGTCAGCCAGAACTGCGCGAAATGCGCGATCCAAGCCAGGAAGATTCCCGTGAAGCCCATGCGGCGCAGTGGGAGCTGAACTATGTGGCGCTGGAAGGCAACATCGGCTGTATGGTTAACGGCGCTGGCCTGGCGATGGGCACGATGGACATCGTTAAGCTGAGCGGCGGCCAGCCAGCAAACTTCCTCGACGTGGGCGGCGGCGCAACCAAAGAGCGCGTGACCGAAGCGTTCAAAATCATCCTTTCTGATGATGCGGTAAAAGCGGTCTTCGTTAACATCTTCGGCGGCATCGTTCGCTGTGACCTGATTGCTGATGGCATCATCGGCGCGGTTGAAGAAGTCGGCGTGAACGTGCCTGTTGTTGTCCGCCTCGAAGGGAACAATGCCGAGCTGGGCGCCCAGAAACTGGCCGACAGCGGTTTGAATATTATTGCAGCAACCAGCCTGAGCGACGCAGCGCAGCGCGTTGTGGCCGCAGCGGAGGGAAAATAATGTCCATTTTGATCGATAAAAACACCAAGGTAATCTGCCAGGGCTTCACCGGCGGACAGGGTACGTTCCACTCCGAGCAGGCGCTGGCGTATGGCACTCAGCTGGTAGGCGGCGTAACGCCAGGCAAAGGTGGCACTGAGCATCTGGGCCTGCCGGTATTCAACACCGTGCGCGAAGCGGTAGAGGCGACGGGCGCAACGGCGTCAGTTATCTACGTTCCGGCACCTTTCTGCAAAGACGGTATTCTGGAAGCGATTGAGGCCGGCATTAAGCTTATCATCACCATCACCGAAGGTATTCCAACGCTGGATATGCTGACGGTTAAAGTGAAGCTGGATGAAGCGGGCGTACGCATGATTGGACCGAACTGTCCGGGCGTGATCACCCCAGGTGAATGTAAAATCGGCATTATGCCTGGCCATATTCACCAGCCGGGCCGCATCGGCATCGTCTCCCGTTCAGGGACGCTGACTTATGAAGCGGTTAAGCAGACCACGGACATCGGCTACGGCCAGTCCACCTGCGTCGGCATCGGCGGCGATCCTATTCCGGGTTCAAACTTCATTGATATCCTGAAGCTGTTCCAGGACGATCCGCAGACGGAAGCGATCGTCATGATCGGTGAAATCGGCGGTAGCGCAGAAGAAGAGGCGGCGGCTTTCATTAAAGAGCACGTTACCAAACCTGTTGTGGGCTACATCGCAGGCGTAACCGCGCCAAAAGGCAAACGTATGGGTCATGCGGGCGCTATCATCGCGGGTGGTAAAGGGACGGCAGACGAGAAGTTTGCTGCGCTGGAAGCGGCCGGAGTGAAAACCGTTCGCAGCCTGGCAGATATTGGCGATGCGGTAAAAGCCGTACTTCCTCAGTAACGCTGACATTTGCCAGAAGGCCGCCTCCGGGCGGCCTTTTTTATGGCAGATCCGGCGCTGCCTGCGGCTGAGAGCACCACATGCAGGCACGGGAAAGCCACCCTGAAGCGTTTCGGGTTCAGCGCCTTAACTGAGTACAGAAGGCGCAGTGATAGCCTATAACAGGTTCCGCATACAGCTGACGGGAGAGAGGGCCAGCGATTTCATTTCATGCACGCGAAATGAGCTGGCCGATCCCTTTCTGTTTGGCCTATCTTCGGGGGGCTTCTGCCGGTGCGGTTCTGGTTATCACCCGTATTGGCGGCTGGCTCGGCGAACTGACGCTACCGCTCTCGGCGGTACCTGGCGCAATATTATTCTGTGGCGGTGATATTCTCAGCCGGATGCTGATAAAGGATCAGGAGCTACCTGTAGGGATCATTACCGCTGGCGTCGGCGGCTTTTTTATCATCGTGATGCTAATGAGAAGAACTTCCGGCGCGATACGTTAGAGCCAATTTTGTGAAGCCCGGTACAGTTTAATCAGACGACGGCATATCATCCTTTATTATATAGAAAGCGTTTGCGGAAAAAGGCCGCCTGTTTCAGGTTACGTTTGCCAAAGTATGTTTATTTTGTTGCGAGAAAATAAATATAATTACATCAAATTAACATTAATAATTTTTTGGCACATAAATATTTTTCACTCCTTGTTCTATATCAATAAAATGCGATCTAAATCAATTCTTATCTCTGGCAAACGCCGGCGTTTTTCTATTAAATTGTCCCTTATCAAATTAGCCTGTTTTGTTGTTTAATTGCTTATTTGATTCAGTAACGTGAATCGCCTCACCAGTGTAAATTTCGTTTGTCAGCTACCTATAAAGGCGTAGACTACGCGTGGAAATATTAAAACGTTTTTAAAAACGTCATCAGTAAATTCGGCGTTTGAATTGATACATCTATTTATCATTTCTGTAACGTCACCGGGGAAGTTTATTTAAATTACTGGCACTGGCCAGCGGCAGCCCCTGTAGGGCGTCTGCCCGCTGCGCCATACCTCAGTGCGAGGAGCAAGGAGTCAAGATGTTTGATATTGTCGAACTGTCGCGCTTACAGTTTGCTCTGACGGCTATGTACCATTTCCTGTTTGTTCCACTAACGCTCGGCATGGCGTTTTTGCTGGCCATTATGGAAACGGTTTATGTGCTATCAGGCAAACCTATTTATAAAGATATGACCAAATTCTGGGGCAAGTTATTTGGTATTAACTTTGCCCTGGGTGTGGCTACCGGTCTGACTATGGAGTTTCAGTTCGGGACTAACTGGTCTTATTATTCGCATTACGTGGGCGATATTTTTGGAGCGCCGCTGGCGATTGAAGGATTAATGGCCTTTTTCCTTGAATCGACCTTTGTGGGGCTCTTCTTCTTCGGCTGGGATCGGCTTGGCAAAGTTCAGCATATGGCCGTGACCTGGCTGGTGGCATTGGGATCTAATCTTTCGGCACTCTGGATCCTGGTGGCAAATGGCTGGATGCAGAATCCCATTGCCTCTGACTTCAATTTCGAAACCATGCGTATGGAAATGGTCAGCTTTTCCGAACTGATCTTTAACCCGGTTGCGCAGGTGAAATTCGTGCATACCGTGGCGGCCGGCTATACCTGTGGCGCCATGTTTATTATGGGCATTAGCGCCTACTATCTGCTGCGTGGTCGCGACATCGCCTTTGCCAAACGCTCTTTCGCCATCGCGGCCAGCTTTGGCATGGCGGCAATCCTGTCCGTTATCGTGCTGGGGGATGAGTCCGGCTATGAAGTTGGCGATGTACAAAAAACCAAGCTTGCCGCGATCGAAGCCGAATGGGAAACGCAACCTGCACCGGCTGCCTTCACCTTGTTCGGTATCCCGGATCAGGAAGCGCAGCGTAATAATTATGCCGTACAGATCCCCTGGGCGCTGGGATTGATCGCAACCCGCTCCCTCGACGGACAGGTGACGGGTCTGAAGGAGTTGATGGGAGAGCATGAGGTTCGCATTCGTAACGGTATGACCGCTTACCATCTGCTGGAACAGTTGCGCTCGGGTAATAACGATCCGGCCATCCGTAACGCCTTTAACGACGTGAAAAAAGATCTGGGCTACGGTCTGCTGCTGAAGCGCTACACGCCTAACGTTACCGATGCCAGCGAGGCACAGATTCAGCAGGCAACCAAAGATTCCATTCCCCGCGTTGCGCCGCTCTATTTCTCGTTCCGTATCATGGTCGCCTGTGGCGTATTGATGCTGCTGATTATCGGCTGTGCCTTCTGGAGCGTCATCCGCAACCGTATCGGCAAAAGCACCTTTCTGCTTAAGTGCGCGCTTTACGGCATTCCTCTGCCCTGGATCGCCATTGAATCTGGCTGGTTTGTTGCCGAGTATGGCCGTCAACCCTGGGCGATTGGGGAGGTGCTGCCTACAGCAGTCGCGAACTCTTCACTAACGGTTGGCGATCTGCTCTTCTCAATGATCCTGATCTGCGGCCTCTATACGCTCTTCCTGGTGGTTGAAATGTACCTGATGTTCAAGTTTGCCCGCCTTGGCCCGAGCAGCCTGAAAAGCGGACGCTATCACTTCGAACAAAGTACTGCACCTCAACCGGCACGCTAAGACAGGAGTATTTCGATGATCACTTATGAACTGCTGCGCCTCGTCTGGTGGGTACTGATCGGCATCCTGCTGATTGGTTTCGCCGTCGCTGACGGGTTTGATATGGGCGTGGGAATGCTCTCCCGGATCCTGGGGCGCACCGACACCGACCGACGCATTATGATCAACAGCATTGCGCCCCACTGGGACGGCAATCAGGTATGGCTTATTACCGCAGGCGGCGCGCTGTTCGCCGCCTGGCCGATGGTCTATGCCGCCGCGTTTTCAGGATTCTACGTGGCGATGATCCTGGTGCTGGCCTCACTCTTCTTCCGTCCCGTCGGCTTCGATTACCGTTCGAAGATTGAAGATCCGCGCTGGCGTCGTACCTGGGACTGGGGCATCTTCATTGGTAGCTTCGTACCACCGCTGGTGATCGGCGTGGCGTTTGGCAACCTGCTTCAGGGCGTTCCTTTTAATATGGATGAGTATCTGCGGCTGTTTTATACCGGAACCTTCTTCCAGCTGCTTAACCCCTTTGCGCTTCTGGCCGGGATCGTCAGCCTGACCATGATCCTTACTCAGGGTGCCACCTATCTGCAAATGCGTACTGTGGGTGAGCTACACGTTCGCGCCCGGGCCGCCGCGCAGATTTCAGCGCTGGTCATGATGGTCTGCTTCGCGCTGGCTGGCGTATGGGTAATGTATGGGATTGACGGGTACGTCGTGACGTCGGTGCTGGATCATAATGCCGCATCGAATCCGCTGACGAAAGAAGTTGCGCGTGAGGCGGGCGCCTGGCTGGCTAACTTCAATAACCTGCCTGCCCTGTGGGCGATCCCGGCGCTCGGCGTAGTGTTGCCATTGCTGACCGTACTCTGTTCGCGCTGTGAGAAGGGGGCCTGGGCCTTTATCTTCTCCTCGCTGACGCTGGCAGCGGTGATCCTGACGGCGGGCGTGGCGATGTTTCCGTTCATCATGCCTTCCAGCACGGTGCCAAACCTGAGCCTGACCATGTGGGATGCCACCTCAAGCCTGCTGACGCTGAAAATCATGACGGTAGCTGCCATCATCTTTGTGCCGATTATCCTGATCTACACAACCTGGTGTTACTACAAAATGTTCGGTCGTTTGACCAGAGAGCAGATTGAAACTAATACCCATTCCCTTTACTGATTGAGGAGCTGAACTATGTGGTATTTTGCCTGGATCCTCGGCACGCTACTGGCCTGTGCTTTCGGCATCGTGACCGCGCTGGCGATTGAGCATATTGAAGACAGCGAAGCGAAAGAATAACCCTGATGGCTGAACTGATTCGTCGCCTGTACAGGGTCATGGATAAGCGCCCCCTGAGGGCGCTTTCACTGCTGATGGCGCTGCTGCTGGCGGGATGCATCTTCTGGGATCCGGCGCGCTTTGCGGCCAACGGCGGGCATCTGAAGATCTGGCAGGGTTTACTGCTGGTGTGGGCAGTGTGCACCGGGGTGATCCATGGCGTGGGTTTTCATCCCCGCCGGCTGCGCTGGCAGGCTTTTTTCTCGCCGCTTCCTGCGTTTATCATCCTGCTGACCGGACTGTTTTTCTTTTTTAGATGAGCATACCGGAGCGGTACAGCGTGCCGCTCCGCTTCATCTGTTACGCCATCCCGCCACAGACTCTTTTTTTTCCTCTACTTATGTCAGCATTTGTCTGAGAACGGCTCCGGAATTTCTCAAGTTGTTTCACTGCGATAATTATTTTCTCTCCCCTCTGGCAATCCATTCCAAAGGCGATTGCTCTTGCGTATAGTAGCAACGTTATAAAAGCATGACCGGGATGTAGAGTGAGTACAACACTGTTTCGATGGCCGGTTCGCGTCTACTACGAAGACACGGATGCCGGTGGCGTGGTTTACCATGCCAGCTATGTCGCTTTCTATGAACGGGCACGAACTGAGATGCTGCGCCAGCACCATTTCAATCAACAGACGCTGCTGGAACAGCAGGTTGCGTTTGTCGTGCGTCGTCTCACGGTTGACTACCTTGCCGCTGCCCGCCTTGATGATTTGCTTGAGGTGCAGAGCGAGGTGGTGAAGATGACCAGAACGACCATGACTTTCGCACAACGTATTGTTAACGCAGAAGGGCTGACGCTGAACGAAGCGGAAGTTCTGATTGCCTGTATCAATCCACACCTAATGAAGCCGATTGCGCTTCCCAAGTCTATTGTCGCGGAGTTCAAGCAGTGACTGACATGAACATTCTTGATTTGTTCCTTAAGGCTAGCCTTTTGGTCAAACTTATCATGTTGATTTTGATTGGCTTTTCTATAGCTTCCTGGGCAATCATTATTCAGCGCACCCGTATCCTGAATGCGGCCGGACGCGAAGCCGATGCCTTCGAAGACAAATTCTGGTCGGGCATTGAGCTTTCCCGTCTTTACCAGGAAAGTCAGGCTCGCCGCGATGAGCTTGGCGGCTCTGAACAGATTTTTTATGCGGGCTTTAAAGAGTTCGCCCGGCTGCATCGCGCCAATAACCACGCACCGGAAGCGGTAGTGGAAGGGGCGACGCGCGCCATGCGGATTTCACTCAACCGCGAGCTGGAGACGCTTGAAAACCATATTCCTTTTCTGGGCACCGTGGGGTCAATCAGTCCCTATATCGGTCTGTTTGGTACGGTTTGGGGCATTATGCACGCCTTTATCGCGCTGGGCGCGGTGAAGCAGGCCACCTTGCAGATGGTTGCGCCAGGTATTGCCGAAGCGTTGATCGCCACGGCAATCGGCCTGTTTGCCGCCATCCCTGCGGTAATGGCCTATAACCGCCTTAATCAGCGCGTGAACAAGCTGGAACAGAATTACGATAACTTTATGGAAGAGTTCACGGCTATTCTGCATCGTCAGGCGTTCTCCAGCGACGTCAGCAAGTAAGAGCGGAGGTACGCATGGCCAGAACGCGTGGTCGCGGCCGTCGCCGCGAAATGAAGTCCGAGATCAATATTGTTCCGCTGCTGGATGTGCTGCTGGTGCTGCTGCTGATTTTCATGGCGACAGCACCCATTATTACTCAGAGTGTGGAAGTGGATCTGCCCGATGCCACGGATTCAAAAACCGTCGCCAGCGAGGATAACCCGCCGGTGATCGTTGAAGTGGCGGGCGTGGGGCAGTACACACTGGTCGTCGATCACGATCGCATGGAGCAGCTGCCGCCCGAACAGGTTGTTGCCGAAGCGCAACGCCGGATTGAGGCCAATCCAAAAGCCGTTTTCCTGATTGGCGGGGCAAAGGACGTTCCTTATGACGAAATCATTAAGGCGCTGAACTTGCTGCATCAGGCGGGCGTGAAGTCTGTTGGCCTGATGACGCAGCCGATTTAATTCATTCGAACCGTTTTTGGGAATCGAGAGTGTCGAAGGCAACCGAGCAAAACGATAAGTTAAAACGAGCCATCATTGTTTCAGTTCTCCTGCATATCGTTGTGATTGCGCTGCTGATCTGGAGCTCGTTTGACGAAAAAATCGAATCCAGCAGCAGCGGTGGTGGCGGCGGCGATATCGATGCAGTCATGGTCGATCCCGGCGCGGTGGTGGAACAGTATAACCGTCAGCAGAACCAGCAGAGCGACAGCCAGCGTGCCGAACAGCAGCGACAGAAAGCGGCTCAGCAGCAGGCGGAAGAGCTCCAGCAGAAACAGGCGGCCGAACAGCAGCGCCTCAAGCAGCTTGAAAAAGAACGGCTTGCCGCGCAGCAGGAAATGAAGCAGCAGGCGGCTGAAGAGAAAAAAGCGCAGGAAGCCGCAAAACAGGCGCAGGAGCAGCAAAAACAGGCCGAAGCGGCAGCCGCGAAGGCGAAAGCAGATGCGAAAGCTCAGGCTGACGCGCAGGCGAAAGCGGCGGCTGACGCGCAGAAGAAAGCGGAAGCCGACGCTAAAAAAGCCGCTGCGGATGCTAAAAAGCAGGCAGACGCTGAGGCTAAGCAGGCTGCTGCCGAAGCGGCGAAAGTGAAAGCCGCGCAGGAAGCGAAAGCCCAGGCGGCGGCCGATGCCAAAGCCAAAGCGGCGCAGGAAGCGAAGCAGCAGGCTGCTGTGGCAGCGAAGGCCAAAGCTGACGCCGACGCCAAAGCGAAGGCAGATGCAGCCGCGAAAGCGAAAGCGGATGCAGCGGCAAAAGCCAAAGCAGATGCCGCCGCTAAAGCGAAGGCTGCGGCAGACGCGAAGAAAAAAGCGGCCGCTGAGGCTAAAGAGAGCAGCGACGTTGACGATCTGCTGGGCGGTCTGACTTCCGGCCAGAATGCGCCGAAGCAGGGTAGTGCTGCTAAAGGGCAGGGCAATCAGAAAAAAGCGGGCGCTTCCGGAGCCGCGATTGACAGCTATCTGGGGCTGGTCCAGGGCGCTATCCAGAGTAAATTTTACGACTCTGATACGTTTAAGGGCAGGACCTGTAACGTCCATATCAAGCTTGCGCCAGACGGGCTGTTAATTTCCGCCACGTCGGCAGGTGGCGATGCGGCACTTTGTCAGGCCGCCATTAATGCCGCCCGCATGGCGAGGATTCCGAAACCCCCAAGCGCGGATGTCTATCAGGCCGTGAAAGATGCTACGTTAGTATTCAAGCCTTAATAATTCGGTGTTCTCCGGCAGGTTGAACTAAGGTCAGGCTGCCGGACTCTATAGATGCATTCATGGTTCGCTAAAACAGGGCGAATTATCGTGAACGTTGCGTTCAGGTAAGGGAGATAAGATGAAGCAGGTATTTCGTGTTGCAGTGAGTTTTTTACTGCTGTTCGTCGCCGTGGCGCATGCAGAAGTTCGGATTGAGATTACCCAGGGTGTGAACACGGCCCGTCCGATCGGCGTAGTGCCGTTTAAATGGGAAGGGCAGGGCGCCGCACCTGAAGATATCGGTGGCATCGTCGCTGCGGATTTACGCAACAGCGGTAAGTTCAACCCGCTCGACCGTAGCCGCCTGCCGCAGCAGCCAACCTCTGCGGCAGAAGTACAGCCTGCTGCCTGGACCGCGCTGGGCATCGACGCCGTGATAATTGGTCAGGTCCAGCCTGGCGCTGACGGTAGCTATCTGGTTTCTTATCAGCTGGTGGATACTTCCGGTAATCCTGGCGCCGTGCTAGCGCAAAACCAGTTTAAAGTGACGAAGCAGTGGCTTCGCTACGCGGCGCATACCGCCAGCGATGAAACCTTCGAGAAGCTGACCGGCATTAAGGGCGCATTCCGCACCCGCATCGCCTATGTGGTGCAGACGAATGGCGGACAGTTCCCTTACGAACTGCGCGTCTCCGATTATGATGGCTACAACCAGTTTGTGGTGCACCGTTCACCGCAGCCACTGATGTCGCCAGCCTGGTCTAAAGATGGCAGCAAAGTGGCGTACGTCACCTTTGAAAGCGGCAAATCGGCGCTGGTGGTACAGACGTTAGCCAATGGCGCAATCAAACAGGTTGCTTCTTTCCCCCGTCATAACGGTGCGCCTGCATTTTCACCTGACGGCAGCAAGCTGGCCTTTGCCCTTTCCAAAACCGGCAGCCTGAACCTCTATGTGATGGATTTAGCCTCGGGCCAGATCCGTCAGATCACCGATGGCCGTTACAACAGCACCGAACCGTCATGGTTCCCGGACAGCCAGAGCCTGGCCTACACCTCCGATCAGGCCGGACGTCCGCAAATTTATAAAATCAGCGCAAGCGGCGGTACGCCACAGCGCCTGACCTGGGAAGGTGGCCAGAATCAGGATGCCGACGTCAGCTCTGATGGCAAATCAATGGTGATGATTAGCACCAATGGCGGTGCGCAGCACGTCGCCAGACAGGATCTGGAAACGGGAGCCGTTCAACAATTAACGGACACGTTCCTGGATGAAACGCCAAGCCTGGCGCCCAACGGCACTATGGTGATCTACAGCTCTACGCAGGGCATGGGTTCTATACTGCAGCTGGTCTCAACGGATGGGCGGTTCAAAGCGCGTCTTCCGGCAACCGATGGACAGGTCAAATTTCCTGCTTGGTCGCCGTATCTGTGATGCATGTGTAAATATGTATGGCAAACAATAATAGGATTGTAGAAATGCAACTGAATAAAGTGCTGAAAGGCTTAATGCTGGCACTGCCAGTAATCGCAGTGGCTGCATGTAGCTCACACAAAAATAACGACAACGATCAGACCAACGGTATGGGCGCTGACGGCAGTATGAATGGCGGCATGACCAACGGTGGCAACATGTCCTCTGACGAACAGGCTCGCCTGCAGATGCAGGAACTGCAGAGAAACAACATCGTTTACTTTGGCCTGGACAAATATGACATCCAGTCTGACTTCGCTCAGATGCTGGATTCGCATGCGACCTTCCTGCGTAACAACCCATCATACAAAGTGACCATTGAAGGTCATGCGGATGAGCGCGGTACGCCAGAGTACAACATCGCCCTGGGCGAACGTCGTGCTTCTGCCGTTAAAATGTACCTGCAGGGTAAAGGCGTTTCTGCTGACCAGATCTCTATCGTTTCTTACGGTAAAGAGAAACCTGCGGTACTGGGTCATGACGAATCGGCCTATGCCAAAAACCGTCGTGCCGTACTGGTATACTAAGAGAATCATATGATTAGTAACTTCAGACTTCACCTGTTGGGTCTGTCGTTACTGGTTGGCGTAGCGGCCCCCTGGGCCGCTAATGCCCAGGCGTCAATCAGTAACGTTGGTTCAGGCTCGGTCGAAGACCGCGTCACCACACTTGAGCGCATTTCTGACGCTCAGGGTCAGCTCCTTCAACAGCTTCAGCAGCAGCTTTCCGATAACCAGCGCGATATCGATTCTCTCCGTGGTCAGATTCAGGAGAGTCAGTATCAACTCAATCAGGTTGTTGAGCGCCAAAAAGGGCTCTATCAGCAGATGGACGCGCTAAGCAGTGGCGGTGCGAATGCGCAGGCTCAGACGCCGTCAGCGTCAGATGATGCACCTGCCGCTGCGGCTGCTGCTGCCGGTAATGCAGCGGCTAATGACAGCGCTGCGACACCGACACAAAGTGGCGATGCGAATAGCGATTACAATACGGCCGTTTCGCTGGTGCTGGAAAAGAAGCAGTTTGATCAGGCAATCACTGCTTTTCAGGCGTTTATCAAAAAATATCCTGACTCCACTTACCAACCAAATGCAAATTACTGGTTGGGGCAGCTCAATTACAACAAGGGTAAAAAAGATGACGCGGCCTATTACTTTGCCACCGTCGTTAAAAATTATCCTAAGTCACCGAAAAGCGCAGATGCCTTGTACAAGGTTGGCGTGATCATGCAGGAAAAAGGCGACACCGCGAAAGCGAAAGCCGTTTATCAGCAGGTGGCGAAACAGTACCCAAATACCGATGCCGCAAAAAATGCGCAAAAACGGGCTGCGGGGCTGTAAGTGCGACGTTATGGCCAGATATCGTGTGATTTCTGGTCTTAGCGGCTGAAAGGTAGTCTGTTGAACGGGTTATCTTAAAATAGTGGTTGCGCTGAATCGTCAAATCAGTAATATATGCCGCCGTTGCCGGGACATATATTAAAACGTTCTGGCGATGCAAAAGTGGGTCGTTAGCTCAGTTGGTAGAGCAGTTGACTTTTAATCAATTGGTCGCAGGTTCGAATCCTGCACGACCCACCACTAACAAAGTTTAAAAGTGTTAAGCGTGAAGGATGAGAACCTGTAGCAGGTTCGAGTGGAGCGAAGCGACACAACGTTGCCAGTTGCAACGGGCCGAAGGCCGAGCGTCAGCCGAGTTATCCTGCACGACCCACCACTAACAAAGTTTACAGACAGTACACCGCATTGCGGGTCGTTAGCTCAGTTGGTAGAGCAGTTGACTTTTAATCAATTGGTCGCAGGTTCGAATCCTGCACGACCCACCATTCCTCGCAGAAGTTTTGTGTTGAATACCCAGTACGGCAACCGGAATTACCGCGTCAGCGGGTCGTTAGCTCAGTTGGTAGAGCAGTTGACTTTTAATCAATTGGTCGCAGGTTCGAATCCTGCACGACCCACCATTCCTCGCAGAAGTTTTGTGGTGAATACCCAGTACGGCAACCGGAATTACCGCATCAGCGGGTCGTTAGCTCAGTTGGTAGAGCAGTTGACTTTTAATCAATTGGTCGCAGGTTCGAATCCTGCACGACCCACCAGTGTAGAAAGGCGCCCTAAAGGCGCCTTTTTGCTATGTAAAATCGGCAGGGTTCGGGCCTGCCGCAGGTCGGGTCGACCAGAGGGAGACAGCGTTGCCTGTTTGAAAAAACCAACATGTCAGGCCTGGAAAAATGTATCACAGTCAGCTCATTACCTAAATGGCACCTTTTCACCACACCCAATTCAGCCCTTAACCGGCGTCAGATTTTTCCAGATATGCATCACCGCGTAGCTACGCCAGGGTCGCCATGCCTGAGACGCCGCCTCAGCCTCTCTGGCCGTCATGCCGCCCAGATTACTCCTCACGACCACATCTTCTTTTGGAAACGCATCCGGCCAGCGCAGCGCGCGCATAGCGATATAGTGGGCGGTCCATGGCCCGATGCCCGGTTGCTGCAACAGCTGCGCTATTGCCTGTTCCGGATGCGCAACGGTATCCAGCGTCACCTCACCGCTCTCACAGGCTCTGGCCAGAGCGATAAGCGTCCGGGAGCGGGCGCTGACGATGCCCAGGCTGGCGATCTCATCCAGGCTCGCGCTGGCTACTCTGGCGGCGACCGGCGACAGATGCGTTAATCCGGCAATGGGTGTTTCTATAGCCTCGCCGAAGGCCTGAGCAAAGCGCCCGGCCACAGTTGTGGCCGCTTTCACCGTGATCTGCTGACCCAGTATCGCCCTGACCACCATTTCATAGCCATCAAAGGCCCCAGGCACCCTTAACCCCGGATTTTTTTGCAGGCTGTCGGCCAGGCATGGCGTCAGCTGCAGATGCGCTGCGATACGTTCGGGATGCGCATCCAGATCGAACAGATTTTTCAGCCTTCTTAGCAGAAGCGGTAACACAGGCGTGAGCGAATGGCTGAATTCCACGCTCAGGCTGTTTCTGGCCTTCGCCTCACTCACTCTTATCCACCCCTGATACGCTCCCAGACGTACCGTACGGGCGTAACTCTGTGCATCGACACTCTCCACGCCCTTAATGGCCCTCAGGCGCAGGAAGTCGAGCAGAGCGATCCAGTCAAAAGGAGGACGGTAGCCCAGCAGCAGCGTGGAGGTTTCACTGGCGAAAAATGTTCCCTTACCCGCCTCTTTACGCAGGCGGCTGGGCGGCATCCGGTACTGCTGGCTGAACACCTCATTAAAACGTCTCAGGCTGGCAAACCCGCTGGCATAAGCGATTTCGGTAATGGGAAGGGCAGTTTCGGTCAGCAGCTGCTTTGCCAGCAGTAAGCGCCGCGTTTGCCTGAGTTCGACCGGCGAAACCCCTAACTCTTTCTGCACGATGCGCCGTAGCTGGCGCGAGCTGAGGTTAAACCGGGCCGCGATCGCTTCCAGCCCCTCCAGATTATCGATCGGGCTCTCCTCGATGCGCTGTATCAGCAGATCGGCAATACGGTGACTGCTGTCAACGGGCGCATTGCCGGGGGCCAGCTCGGGACGGCAGCGCAGGCAGGGGCGAAACGCGGCTTTTTCGGCAGCTTCTGCACTGTCAAAAAAGAGACAGTTTTTCAGGTGAGGGGCTTTTACCGGACAGACGGGCCGGCAATAGATGCCGGTCGAAGTCACGCCCACAAAAAATACGCCGTCAAAACGGACATCGCGGGAGGTCATCGCCCGCCAGGCCACCATTCTGTCTATCATCTCTCTTACCTCATGCGCTGGCTTTTTTACCAGGTTAAGGGCATTTTATTGCCTGCGCTGGCGGTTTCCGGACAGATAACGCATTGAGGCTGATGTCCGGAAACCGCCAGCAAGAGCTGTGGTAACACGGATAATCACACTTATCAATTCGACAGAGCGTGAAGCAGGGTGAATTCTGATGAGCTACTTCTTTAAAATTATGCCTTCCCCGGTGGGCGATCTGACGTTGATCGCCAGCGACAAAGGGCTGGCCGCCGTACTGTGGGAAAATGAAAATCCGAAACGCGTCCGGCAGATGGCGCCCGAAGAAAACCCCACCCATCCTGTCCTGCTGGAAACGGAACGGCAGCTTATTGAATATTTCGCCGGGAATCGTACTCAGTTTACGATGACGCTGGACTTTGTCGGCACAGAATTCCAGAAAAAGGTCTGGGAGGCGTTGGTGGCTATCCCCTTCGGTGAAACCCGAAGTTATTCAGAAATTGCACGGCAGATAGGGCATCCTGCGGCGGTTCGTGCGGTAGGGGCGGCAAACGGGAAGAACCCTATTTCCATTATTGCGCCCTGCCACAGGGTAATCGGCGCTAACGGCAAGCTGACCGGTTTTGCCGGTGGGCTGGCGGCCAAAGCGCTGCTGTTAAAGATCGAGGCAATGAAGCAAAGCCAGCTGCTTTTTACGCTGGAACAGGACGCAGTTTAGCCGCACGACAGGAAGAAAAAGAGAGCGACACAGGCGAACATTTCGGCTATCTTGTTTAGCATATAAAACAAGTCAGGGCAGTTTTGCCGGCGGTTACGCATGATCCCGCAAGCTGCGTTAAGTTGAAGAAACGAGAGTCGCGATATGAGCCTGATGTTCGATCCTGAAACCGCCGTCTATCCTTTCCCGCCCAAGCCTGCGCGTCTCTCCCCCGATGAGAAGGCCTTTTATCGCGATAAAATCAGGCGGCTGCTGAAGGCGCGCAATGCGGTCATGGTGGCGCACTACTACACCGATCCGGAAATTCAGGCGCTTGCCGAGGAAACCGGCGGCTGCGTCGCTGACTCGCTGGAGATGGCCCGCTTTGGCAGCCAGCATCCGGCCAGCACCCTGCTGGTTGCCGGGGTGCGTTTTATGGGTGAAACCGCTAAAATTCTCAGCCCGGAAAAAACCATTCTGATGCCCACGCTCGCGGCAGAGTGCTCGCTCGATCTCGGCTGTCCGGCTGAGGAGTTTTCGCGCTTTTGCGATGCGCATCCCGACCGTACCGTAGTGGTTTATGCCAACACCTCAGCGGCGGTTAAAGCGCGGGCGGACTGGGTGGTCACCTCAAGCATCGCGGTCGATCTGATAGAGCATCTTGACGGGCTGGGTGAGAAAATCATCTGGGCACCCGATCGTCACCTGGGTCAGTATGTCACCCGCCAGACCGGCGCGGACATTCTTTGCTGGCAGGGCGCCTGCATCGTACATGATGAGTTCAAAACTCAGGCGCTACAGCGAATGAAAACGCTCTATCCTGACGCGGCCGTGCTGGTTCATCCTGAATCACCGCAGGCGATTGTCGATCTGGCCGATGCCGTCGGCTCGACCAGCCAGCTGATACAGGCGGCAAAAACGCTGCCGCATCCCCAGATGATTGTGGCAACCGATCGCGGCATTTTTTACAAAATGCAGCAGGCCTGTCCGGACAAAGAACTACTGGAAGCGCCGACTGCGGGTGAAGGCGCCACCTGCCGGACGTGCGCGCACTGCCCGTGGATGGCGATGAACGGCCTGAAGGCCATTGCGGATGGACTGGATCAGGGCGGTAGCGCACATGAGATCCATGTTGATGCTGCATTGCGTGAAGCGGCGTTGATCCCTCTAAACCGTATGCTAACCTTTGCAGCAAGTCTGAAAGGGTAACACCTGGCCCCTCACCGATCGGGAGAGATTGTTAATATGGATTTTTTCAGCACGCACAATATTCTGGTTCATATCCCTCTGGGCGCCGGCGGCTACGATCTCTCCTGGATTGAAGCTATCGGGACCGTTGCGGGTCTGCTCTGCATCTGGCTCGCCAGCCTGGAGAAAATCGTCAACTATGCGTTTGGCCTGATTAACGTCACGCTTTTTGCGGTGATTTTCTTTCAAATCCAGCTTTATGCCAGCCTGCTGCTTCAGGTGTTCTTTTTTGGTGCCAATATTTACGGCTGGTACGCGTGGAGCAGGCAGACGGGGGAAAACCAGCTTGCGCTGAAGATCCGCTGGCTGAGTCTGCCAAAGGCGCTGGGCTGGCTGGCGGTTTGCGTGATAGCGATTGGCCTGATGACGCTCTATATCAATCCGGTTTTCGCCTGGCTGACCCGCGTTGCGGTCAACGTTATGCAGGGAATGGGGCTGGCCGTCGCCATGCCGGTGCTTGAGCCCGACGCTTTCCCGTTCTGGGATTCCTGTCTGATGGTGCTATCGGTGGTGGCGATGATTTTAATGACCCGCAAATATGTCGAAAACTGGCTGCTTTGGGTGATTATCAATGTGATCAGCGTGATGATCTTTGCCCGCCAGGGCGTTTATGCGATGGCGCTGGAATACGCCATTCTGACGCTGATTGCGCTCAACGGTGCCTGGCTGTGGATCAAAAGCGCCCGGGAACGCGGCGGCAGGGCGCTTTCATGATTTAGTGGTGATGGTGATGGTGGTGAGGGGCGTGCTCAGGCGGTCCCCACATCAGATCGCAATCGCCGTTTTCACAGCGCTGAAATTCCATCTGCACCGTGGCATGTTCTATCTGGTAATGCTCATGCAGCCAGGCATGAATACGGTGCAGCAGGGCATCGTGATCGCGGGGCGGAATAACCTGAACGTGCAGCGTAATAACCGGCTTTTCGCCGACCTGCCAGAGATGGATATGATGCACGTTACGCACTTCCGCGATGCCAAGCGTCAGCGCTCTTTTCAGCTTATCCGCATCAATGGCCGCAGGCGCACCCTCCAGAAGTTCATGCAGGCTCTCTTTCATTAATGCCCAGGCGCTGCGCAAAACCAGCGCTGAAACAAGCATTGAAAGGATGGGGTCAATAGGCGTCCAGCCGGTATACATAACGATAAGCGCCGCGACGATAGCCCCGACTGAGCCGAGCAGGTCTCCCAGCACATGCAGCGCCGCAGCGCGGACGTTCAGATTTTTCTCTTCGCTGCCACGATGAAGCAGCCAGAAGGAGAGCAGGTTAGCCAGCAGGCCCGCCACCGCCACGCCGAGCATCAGGCCGCCGGCCACCGGCTGTGGCTGCATAAAGCGATGAATGGCTTCCCAGACGATAAGCAGGGTGATAACGAGCAGCGCCATGGCATTGACGAAGGCCGCCAGCGTGGTCAGCCTCAGCAGGCCAAACGTATGGCGCGCATTGGGCTTGCGGCGGGCAAACTGCACCGCCAGTAGCGCCATCAGAAGAGCCGCGGCATCGGTCAGCATGTGACCGGCATCCGCCAGCAGCGCCAGTGAACCTGAAATCAGGCCGCCGGCAATCTCGATAACCATAAAACCCGTCGTGACGACAAATGCCGCCAGCAGGCGATGGCGGTTTCCATCCTTTTCAGTGTGCGCGTGAGCCATAGTTTTCCAGTTCAGTCAGTAAACTTTCCGTTAATGATATCAATAAATCCACTTCTTCAGTATGGCGTGACGGCGCGCTGAGCCTGTCGATCGCCCGCTGGCATAATGTGGCTTCCTCGCTGTACCCCAGCATCTGCCAGCTGCCCTTTATGCGGTGTATCGCTGTTTCAGCCTGAGGCCAGGCCTGCCCGGCTACCGCTCCCCGAAGCCGATCGATGTCTTCGCGGAGGGTCAGACGCAGCGTCCCGCAGATCTTCGCGAGAAAATGGCTCTGCTGCCCCGCAAGGTTATCCAGACGCTGAGCAAGATCGTCAAACCCGGTGGCGGGTTCACGGGGCAAGAGCGCTTCGATCTCCCGCAGTCCGACGGGCTTAAGCAGAACATTGTCTGCCAGGCGGATGACTTCCGGCCGCTTCAGTATATCCGCATCGGCCGAACAGATAACGATCCGGGCAGGCGGTGTCCCATGCCGTTCGCGCCGGCGGATAATTTTTGCCAGCGTAATGCCGTCCGGGTGCGGCATACTGTAATCGATAAACAGCAGATCCCAGAGCTTTACGCCAGCCAGCAGGGCGCGTCCGTCCGGATAGCAGTCAGCCTGAATGCCAAACCACGCCAGCTGCTGCTGCATGACCAGCAGATTTGTCGGGTGATCGTCAACGATCGCCACGCGAAGTGCTGTGAGCGGGCGGGTCGCGGGAGAGGCGGAGGCGCTACTGTCACCACTCTCACTTTCGTCTACCGGCTGCCACGGCAGCATGACCGTCACGGTTGTGCCCTTATCCGCGCCCGATTCCAGCGCGATCTCACCCCCCATCCGGGAGACGATCTCTTTACAGATGGAGAGGCCAAGGCCGCTGCCCTGAACCGAAAGCTGGCGCCCGGAAGGGGTCTGATACCAGGGTTCAAACAGCCGTGCCTGCTCCGTTTCAGGAATGCCGCTACCGCTGTCGATAACCTGTAGCCGCAGCATGTTACCGTTATCCCCGGCGGCAAGCGTCACTTTAATCTCCCCCTCGCGGGTAAATTTAATGGCGTTGCCGATCAGGTTATTGGCGATTTGCTGCAGGCGCTCACCATCAATAGCGATAGTTTGCGGCAGCGGCGTCAGCGCCTCCACCCGAAAAGCGGGCCCGTTTTTACGCATTAGCGGATGGTACACTTCCGCCAGGCGCTTCAGCCATTTATCAGGATCGAGCGGATGAGGTGCCAGCGTAAAACTGTTGCTCTCTACGCGCGCATGATCCTGTAGATCGTTGAGCAAGGTCAGGAGCGCAGCGGCGCTGCTGTGGATCACCGCCAGGTTACGGGCGGCGGGCTGGCGGGAAACCTCCAGCTCCAGCAGGCCGAGTATAGCCTGCATCGGCGTCCTTAATTCGTGGCTGACCGTGGCCAGGAACTGACTCTTCATCCTGTTCGCGCGATCGGCCTCTTCCCGCGCCTGCTCAAGCTGGCGACGCTGGATCCGCTCCCTGCGCTGTTCCAGATAGCGGCGCAGCAGCAGGATTAGCAGGAAAACGATGGCGAACAGGGCGGCAATCAGCACAAAAAGGGAGACGGGGCGCATCGTATTGCCATCCCCCTCCGCCAGCACGGAACTGTTATTGCTCCAGTTTTCCCGCATCCGCTGCTGGGTATCCGCCGGGATTTGCTGAAGGCCGCTATTGAGCAGGGTAAGCAGCAGGGGAGAGTCCGGCGTGACGCCGAGCGTCACCGGCCAGGCGGTATCGCTGGCCGCGAAAGCCAGACGTATTGCATCGCGATGGCGCGACTGGATCTGGGCGCGGGCGGAAAGGACGTTATCGGTTAAGGCATCAATCTGACCGCTTGCCAGCGCATCATAAAGGGATTTACTGTCGTCGAAGAGGACGGCATTCACCTCTCTGGGCAACAGCTTAAGGGCGATATCGCCACGGCGCAAACCTATCCGCTTACCTTTCAGCGCTGCCCAATGGGTCACAGGCTGCGGGGATTGCGCGACGTAAACGCCCCAGAGCGCGCGCCAGACCGGCAGCGTGGTGCTGCGCGCGGACTCATCGCCGGTCAGGGGGCGCGTCAGCTGGATCATGACGCTTCCCTGATCGAGCAGCGCCTGTGCCTGCTGCGCATTGCTGACCCAGCGCGGCTGAAAGCGCACGCCGCTGTTCTGCCCGATAATATTCAGCAACTCGACGCTGTAGCCGCCGGGCTGGCCGTCAGCGGCGCGGTAGCTCCAGGGATAATCATCGCTGATGGCCGCATAAGTGACCACCGGATGCTGCTCCACCCAGCGCCGCTCCATGGGAGAAAGGCGGGCGGTGTTGGTGTCCTGGTAGCGGGGCAGGGAGCTGCTCCAGCGTCCCTGGATGCCGTTGACGACTTCCATTGGCAACTGCCGGATCGCCCTGTCCAGCTGGCGGGTAAGCAAGGGGGAAGCGGTAATTGCCCGTAGCTGCAGCGAGCCGGGCGTCAGCGGTGAGGCGAGCTGAAAGATCTGCCCCTGCTGAAGCTGGCTGAGCAGGAAGCCAGCGCTGGTCTCATCCGCAATCACATAGTCGCTCTCGTTATTCAACAGGGCATACAGCGCCTGCAGATCGTTATCAACAACGTGCCAGTGGCGGTTTTTAGCAAAGGCGGGATCGACAAGCGCCAGCGCAGGACGGCTGATGGCAATCCGGGCATTGGCGGAATTAAACATGACGGGACGTAAATTATCCCGGCTGCGGTAGATGCGCAGCGGGCTGGTAAACCAGGGTTGGGTGGCATTTTCTGTCCCGGCATCACGCTGCGGCACGCCAAAAATGATATCCAGCTTTCCCTGCGCCAGGGCCAGCTTCAGCTCGCGCCAGTCGCTGTAGCCTTCCACCTCAAAGCGCATCCCGGTACTCTGACTCAGCGCCACCAGATAATCGGCGTTGATGCCGTAGAGATCCTGACCGACCACCATATTCCAGGGCGTGCCGTTATCACGCAGAATGCCGACCCGCAGCATTTTGGCCTGACCACTGCCTGGCTCAAGCGGCAGCATCTCCTGCGGAATCGCGACGCTGCCAACGGGACGCAGCTCAGCGCTGGCGGAACAGCTTAGCGCCAGCAGGAGAAGCAGTAAAACCCGCTTTATCACTGCTGTGACTTCCAAAGTTCCGCCAGGTCCACAATCGATACCGCGCCCGTTTTCTCCATGATATTTTTCTTATGCGTACTGACGGTTTTATTGCTGATATTCAGCTGCCCGGCGATTTGCAAATTAGAGAGACCGCGCGCCAGCAGCGGCAGGATCTGCTGCTCTTTGGCGGTCAGCACGTTTCGGCTATGTTCTTCTGCTGACTGAGGTGGAAATGCCCGCTGCCCGCCTAACGCTGCAAGAATGGCGGAAAGCAACTGGGGCATAGGTTGACGCTTGGCAACGTATCCTGAAGCACCAGCGGCGTCGGCAAGGCGCTGGTAAACGCGCTCCTCCTGGGCCGAGTAAATAATCACCGGGCAATCTGGATAGCGACGACGCAGCGACTTCAGCAGCTGAAGACCGTCGCTATCCGGCAGGCCAATATCCAGCACCACTACCTCAACCGGACCGGCAGCCAGCGCTGACAGGGCCAGCGCTTCGTTTTCTGCTGAAATCAGCTTCACCGGAAAAGGCGCACGGGAGAGGGCCGCTTCAAGTGCAATATGCACCAGCGGGTGATCGTCAATCAGCAGTAGCCTAATCATGGCGTTATCCGGGAAAATCAGGAGAGTGAAAGAATAGCGTAATCGGGGGAGGGATGTAACTCAGGCTGAAACGTAAAAAGGAGAGCCGCAGCCCTCCTTTAGCAGAATAAACGGCGATTAGTGCGTGGTGCCGTCAGTCTTGGTATCTGCACCATCACCCACTTTTTTGTTCATATCCGGGCATTTACCATCTTTACACTGCGAGTTTTCATGCATTTCGTCAGCAGACATATTGGTTGAGCCGTCAGCCTGCGTTTGAGGCGACGTGGCATTGCCGGTATTGTTGATATCGCTGTTATCAACATTGTTTGGCTGCAAGTTTTCTTTTGCGCTGCCCGATACTGCACCTGCGTCAGCGGCCTGATTCGCGCCGCCATTATTGCTCTCAGCCAGTGCTGCTCCACTACCCAGTGTCATCGCTGCTGTTAAAAAAACGATTGCGAACTTATTCATTATCAGGCTCCGTTAATTAGTGAATATTGCCGAACCAAATCCCGGAAAATACCTTAATCATACGATATGAGGCCGGGAGGAAAATGCATTACGCAACAGGGCCGCCCCTTTGAAGTCGGTGATCTGTATGCGTTTTTTTAAGTTTCAACGTTAATAAGTGTAGTCAAGAATAAAAAAACCGCAAACCTCAGCGGCGGCAAAAGCTGTAAAGGTCATTTACACTCCTCTCCCCACGCGATAAATTGGATTTGATGCGCCAGGTGTGCAGTACGGCTTTTGAAATTACTGGAATGATTATGAATTATCAGAATGATGACTTGCGAATCAAAGAGATAAAAGAACTTTTACCGCCCGTTGCCCTGCTTGAGAAATACCCTGCCACGGAGATGGCGGCGAAAACCGTGTCAGACGCGCGCCAGGCTATTCACCATATTCTTAAAAGGAGAGATGACCGCCTGCTGGTGGTGATTGGTCCCTGCTCAATCCATGATACTCAGGCGGCGATCGATTATGCGGAGCGCCTGCTTAAGCTGCGGGAAGAGCTGAGTGACTCGTTGGAAGTGGTAATGCGCGTCTATTTCGAAAAACCGCGCACTACGGTAGGCTGGAAAGGGCTGATTAACGATCCGCATATGGATGGCAGCTTTCAGATTAACGACGGTCTGCGTATCGCCCGCAAGCTGCTGCTTGATATTAATGACATGGGCCTGCCGGCCGCCGGTGAGTTCCTGGATATGATTACGCCGCAGTATCTGGCCGATCTGATGAGCTGGGGCGCCATTGGCGCACGGACCACGGAATCTCAGGTACACCGTGAGCTTTCTTCCGGCCTCTCCTGCCCGGTGGGCTTTAAAAACGGCACGGACGGCACGATCAAAGTCGCCATTGATGCTATCGGTGCCGCCAGCGCGCCGCACTGTTTCCTCTCGGTTACCAAATATGGTCATTCCGCTATTGTGGAAACCAGCGGTAACGGCGACTGCCATATCATCCTGCGCGGCGGTAAAGAACCGAACTACAGTGCGCAGCACGTCGAGGCCGTCAAGGCTGGGCTGGATAAGGCGGGGCTGGAGCCGCAGATCATGATCGACTTCAGCCATGCCAACAGCAGCAAGCAGTTCAAAAAGCAGCTCGACGTTTCTGAGGATGTCGCCCGGCAAATCGCCGGCGGCGAGCGCGCCATCATCGGGGTGATGATTGAAAGTCATCTGGTGGAAGGGAATCAGAATCCAGACAGCGGTGAACCGCTGGTTTATGGCAAGAGCGTGACCGACGCCTGTATCGGCTGGGAAGATACTGAAGCCGTGCTTCGCCAGCTGGCCACAGCGGTTAAGGCGCGTCGCGGCTAGCGGATCGCGGGGAGGGGCTGAAGCTCTTCTCTGTTCGCTGAGTAAAAAAAATCCGCCGGAAGGCGGATTTTTTATCGCTAAGTTAAAGCGATTATTTTGCTTTACCCTGGTTTGCCACGGCCGCCGCTTTCGCTGCGATTTCGTCGGCATTGCCCAGATAGTAATGTTTGATCGGCTTGAAGTTTTCATCGAACTCATACACCAGCGGTACGCCGGTCGGGATGTTCAGTTCCAGGATCTCTTCTTCGCTCATATCGTCCAGGTACTTCACCAGCGCACGCAGGGAGTTACCGTGTGCCGCAATGATAACTTTTTCACCGCTTTTCATGCGTGGCAGAATGGACTCATTCCAGTAAGGCAGCACGCGATCGATAGTCAGCGCCAGGCTCTCGGTGGTTGGCAGCTGCTCAGCGCTCAGGCCGGCATAGCGTGGGTCGTGACCCGGGAAACGCTCGTCGGCACGATCCAGTTCCGGTGGGGTAACGGCAAAGCCGCGGCGCCACTGTTTAACCTGCTCGTCGCCATATTTCTGCGCGGTTTCCGCTTTATCCAGACCCTGAAGCGCACCGTAGTGGCGCTCGTTCAGACGCCAGGATTTCTCCACCGGCAGCCAGACCTGATCCACTTCATCAAGGATATTCCACAGGGTGTGAATAGCGCGTTTCAGCACGGAGGTATAAGCGTAGTCGAAGGTAAAGCCTTCTTTTTTCAGCAGTTCACCTGCCGCTTTGGCTTCGGTACGGCCTTTATCGGACAGGTCCACATCGTACCATCCGGTGAAGCGGTTTTCGTTATTCCACTGGCTTTCGCCGTGACGTACCAGAACCAGCTTAGTTACAGCCATAGCTTAACTCCTTAATAATCTGACGTTTCTATGATAATGGTAAACCGCAAATTGCCGTCGCAATTTAATAGTGCCCTACCATAGCGGAATTCTTCGCGGCAAGTAAGCCTGAAGCGCTCCCGATGCATGAATTTCATGCGCTTAATCAAACCGCCGTCAGGCGGTAGCGAGTGACGCTCTGCCAGGTTTCACCGGGCGCTAACCAGCAATCGGGCTGCGGCCATTCGGGATGATTGGGTGAATCCGGTAAAAACTCGCTCTCCAGCGCAATCCCCTGAAAAGCAGTATAGACGCCCTGTTCACGGGCTGGCGTGCCTTCCAGATAATTCCCCGAGTAAAACTGCAGGGCCGGCGCGGTGGTAAAAACGTCAAGCCTGAGCTTGCCGTCGGCTGAGCAGAGTTCCGCGGCGGGCTGCTCGCCTGCATTCAGCAGGAAAGCGTGATCGTATCCTTTTACCGCCTGCTGATCCTCGTCCTGAAGGAAATCCTGCGCGACGGTTTTCGCCTGACGGAAATCAAAACTGGTGCCCGCGACCGCTTTCAGATCGGCATTCGGGATCCCTTCACCGTCGACCGGCAGATAGCAGTCAGCGTTCAGCCGCAGACTGTGCTGCCGCGCGTCGCCATGCTGCGCATCCAGATTGAAATAAGCATGATTAGTCAGATTAACCGGGCAGGCTTCATCAACCGTCGCGTGGTAGGAGATAGAGAGCGTATTATCATCTTCCAGCCGGTAGATCAGGCTGACCAGCAAGGTGCCGGGATAGCCCTGATCGCCCGCCGGCGAGTCCAGACGATACTCCACCTCCTGCGTGGCCTGGCGAACAATCTGCCAGCGGCGATGATCGAAGCCTTCCGGGCCACCGTGCAGTTGATGCGCGCCCTGGTTCGCCGTCAGGTGAAAAGTCTGACCATCACGGCTGATGGTTGACCGTGCGATACGGTTGGCGTAACGGCCCACGGTAGCACCCAGATAAGCGGTCTGGCTCAGATAATCGGAAGGCGTGGCGCAGCCCAGCAGCGCTTCACGTACGGTACCGTCCTTCATCGGAACGCGTGCGGAAAGCCAGGTCGCGCCCCAGTCCATAAAGGTGGCGACCATACCGCCCGCGTTGCGCAGCGTGGTGATACGCCACGGCTGCCCATCGGGGGCATGAGAGTCCGGCGTCAGCATTGTCCGGCTCCTTCTGACGCTTTACAGACGTAAAAGGTCTCTTTGATGCCGGATTTGGCTTCATACTGTTCCGCCACGGCGGCCCGCACGCTTTCAACGCGATCCAGCGGCATCAGCGCTACGATACAGCCGCCGAAGCCGCCGCCGGTCATGCGCACGCCGCCGCTGTCGCCAAGGCTCTCTTTCACAATCTCTACCAGCGTATCAATCGGCGGCACGGTGATTTCAAAATCATCGCGCATAGAGGCGTGGGACTCCGCCATCAGTACGCCCATTCTCGCCAGGTCGCCTTTCGCCAGCGCGTCGGCGGCCTCCAGCGTACGGGCATTTTCCGTCAGTACGTGACGCACGCGTTTGGCGACCAGCGGATCCAGCTCATGCTCCACGGCCTGGAACTGCGACAGTTCAACATCGCGCAGCGAGGGTTGAGTAAAGAAGCGTGCGCCAGTTTCACACTGTTCACGGCGGGTATTGTATTCACTGCCCACCAGATTACGGCGGAAGTTCGAGTTGATGATCACAACCGCAATATCTTCCGGCATCGGGACCGGGCGCGTACCCAGCGTGCGGCAATCGAGCAGCATAGCGTGGTCTTTCTTGCCCAGCGCGGAGATCAGCTGATCCATAATGCCGCAGTTACAGCCCACAAACTGGTTTTCCGCTTCCTGGCCATTTACGGCAATATCAGCGCCTTCCAGTGGCAGATGCCAGAGCTGCTGGAAAACGGTCCCTACGGCGACTTCCAGCGAGGCGGACGAGCTGAGACCCGCGCCCTGAGGGACATTGCCGGAAATGACCATATCCATGCCGTTAAAGTCTTTGTTACGCTGCTGAAGATGCTTTACCACCCCACGCACATAGTTGGACCACATCTGGTCCTTATGCTGCATAATTGGCTCGTCCAGAGAAAAGCTGTCTTCCTGATTTTCATAGTCAGCGGCGATAACCCGTACAGTACGATCGTCGCGTTTCGCGCAGGCAATGACGGTCTGATAATCGATGGCGCAGGGCAGCACAAAGCCGTCATTATAATCGGTATGCTCGCCGATCAGGTTAACGCGGCCAGGTGCCTGTATGGTATGGCTGGCGGCGTAGCCGAACTTGTCATTGAAAATCTGATGGGTAGAGGTCTTTAAGGTCATCGTTATGCTCCCGTCTCGCGGAAATGGATATCACTGACGTCGCGCAGGCGTTCGGCTGCCTGCTCCGCCGTTAAATCGCGCTGGGTTTCAGCCAGCATTTCATAGCCCACCATAAATTTACGCACCGTGGCGGAACGCAGCAGCGGCGGATAAAAATGCGCATGGAGCTGCCAGTGGTCGTTAGCGTCATCATTAAAAGGCGCGCCGTGCCAGCCCATTGAATAGGGGAAAGAGCACTGGAACAGATTGTCATAGCGGCTGGTCAGTTTTTTCAGCGCCAGCGCCAGATCCTGCCGCTGCGCCTCTGAGAGGTCAGGCAGGCGTTTGACGGCCGCTTTTGGCAGCAGCAGCGTCTCAAACGGCCAGGCCGCCCACCAGGGCACCACGGCCAGCCAGTGTTCGGTTTCCACTACGGTGCGGCTGCCATCCTTCAGCTCGCGCGCCGTATAATCCATCAGCATCGGCGAGCCGTGCTTTGCAAAGTAAGCGCGCTGTAACTCATCTTCACGCTTCGCCTCATTAGGCAGGAAACTGTTGGCCCAGACCTGGCCGTGCGGATGCGGGTTGGAGCAGCCCATCGCGGCGCCCTTATTTTCAAATACCTGCACCCAGGGATAGTGTTGCCCCAGATCGGCCGTCTGTTCCTGCCAGGTTTTGACCACATCTTCGAGTGCGGTCAGGGAAAGCTCGGGCAGCGTTTTGCTGTGATCCGGCGAAAAGCAGATCACCCGGCTGGTGCCGCGTGCGCTTTCGCAGCGCATCAGCATATCCTCGCTTTCGGGCGCATCTGGCGTATCGGTCATCAGCGCGGCAAAGTCATTAGTGAAGACGTAGGTGCTCGCATAGTCAGGATTTTTATCCCCTGTCACCCGCGTATTCCCGGGGCAGAGAAAACAGTCGGGATCGTGCACCGGCAGTTTTTCCTGCGAAGCCGTCTCCTGCGCGCCCTGCCAGGGGCGTTTGGCGCGGTGAGGTGAAACCAGAATCCACTGATCGGCCAGTGGGTTATAGCGGCGATGCGGATGATCGACCGGATTAAATTTTTGCATGTTGAGTCCTGATAACCTTCTTAATGCGTCGATAGCCTTAAAGAAAAATAGCACAGCCTGGTGAAATAAAGCGTGATCGAGTCTGTATAAATGGAATCGTTTACACAAGCTGAATATTCTGAAGTGTCAACGCTAACGCCAGTTTAGTCCATAACCATGCGCCCTAAAGGAAGATTTAATGGTAGCGGTTACATGATGAAAGGTAAATCTGCGGGTATTCCTGCGTTGCTGTCTGAACGCGCCGGTACTCAGTGCCTTCCGGCGCGCTCAGCCCCGATCTGTCAGGACAAAATATCCTGCTGATAGCGGTAGCCGTTTTCATACGGCACAAAAGTCAGGCGGTGGGTAATGCACTCCGGCGCGTCTTCCGCATGGTGTGAGACAAAGAGAAGCTGGGTATCGCCTTCCGCAATCAGCACATCGACAAACCGGCGCACCAGCTGACGGTTAATCGGGTCGAGCCCCTGTAGCGGCTCGTCAAGAATGAGCAGAGCGGGGTGTTTTACCAGCGCACGGGCGATCAGCACCAGCCGCTGCTGTCCCCAGGAGAGGCTGTGAAACGGCGTCTCGCCCAGCGAGCCTCCCATACCGAGTCGTTCCAGCCACTGACCTGCCAGAAACTGCTGGCGATCGGAGACCGCCTGATAGATCCCTATCGAATCAAAGAAGCCGGAAATCACCACATTACGTACGCTGCTGCTGACGCGGTAGTCCAGATGCAGGCTGCTGCTGACGTAACCGATATGCTGTTTAATGTCCCAGATGGTTTCACCGCTGCCGCGCCGCCGCCCAAAAAGCGTCAGGTCGTTGCTGTACCCCTGAGGATGATCCCCCGTCACCAGGCTGAGCAGCGTGGATTTACCCGCGCCGTTAGGGCCGACGATTTGCCAGTGTTCCCCCGGACTGACCTGCCAGTCGAGGTGATTGAGAATGGGCTTATCGTCGTACGACACTACGCCGTCACGCAGCACCACGAGAGGCACCCCATCAGACAGGGCTGACTTACCGGCCGCTTCGTCAGCCTCGGGCAGCGATATGCCTTTCAGTCGCTCGCTGTGCGCCAGCTGCGCGACGAGCGCGTCTGCGAGGATCTCTTTTCGCGGGCCGGGTGGCATCAGCGTACATTCGGCCAGCACGCCGACCCGGTCAGTGAAATCAGGAATATCGTCAAAGCGGTTAAGCACCAGCACCAGCGTCAGGCCCTGCTGGTGGAGATCGGCCAGGATCGCCGCCAGATTAGTGCGGGAAGCCACGTCGAGTCCGTCAAAAGGCTCGTCGAGGATCAGCAGGTCCGGGCTCGCCATCAGCGCCTGGCAGAGCAGGGTTTTCCGGGTTTCGCCCGTCGAGAGGTATTTGAAGCGGCGGTCAAGCAGGGCGGTGATACCAAACAGGGTCGCCAGCTCACGGCAGCGCGCCGGATCTTTAACGTTTTCCTGGATGATTTCTGCCGCCGTCCGGCCGGTGTCTTCCTCGCCCGGGCTGAGCATGTCGGTATTATTGCGCTGCCATTCCTCGGCAACCAGCCGCTGCAACTGCTCCAGCGAAAGCCGAAAAGGATGGATAAATGTATTGCTCACCACGCCTTTAGCTGGCGTCAGCTCGCCTGCAAGCGCACGGGCCAGCGACGATTTGCCGCTACCGTTAGCGCCGACAAAGGCCCAGCTTTCGCCCGCGCGGATAGTCAGGTCGGGCAGCGACAGGGTGCGGGCCGCGTTAAGATGAAACGTGCCTTGCGAAATTTGCAACGTTAACATTATTCGTTCCATTATATGCATTGTAACCAGAGTAATAATCTCCGCTGGCGGCAATGTCAAATGGTGCGGCGTGATTCAGAGCAGCGTCGCGATAATCACTTTGTCGGCGTTAAAATGTGCTGTCACCGTCAGCCCGGCCGCCAGCTGTTGCTCCGCGACGCGCGCATTGCTGAGGGTGGCGCAGAGCGTCTCGCCGCTGGCGAGTGTGACCAGCACTTCGCTGTGGGTCTCCCCAGGCTCAAGCTGGTCAATGACGCCATCAAGCTGATTATCCGCAGAGGATGCGCCAGTAGTGACATCTATCCAGGGTGCCTTAATCAGAACCAGCACCTCTTTACCGCTGGTCAGCGCCAGCCGGTTTGCGCTCTGTTCGGTCAGCGCAACGACGATTTGGGTGCTGCCATCCGCCAGCAGCACCTCAACGCGCTGCTGCACAGGCAGCTCATCGCGCTTAACGACGGTGCCATAGAGCTGGTTGCGGGCGCTGGTTTGCAGTGAAAAGCGGGCAATAGCGCCCAGCAGGCTGCCGAGCGGCACGTCATCCTGCAAGACGTCAAAAGCCTTCTGCTGGATCTGCTCCAGCAGGGCAAAAAGCTGAATAAGCCTTTCGCCGTAGGGTGTGACCCTGGCGCCGCCGCCGCCCTTACCGCCGGTTGCCCGCTCAACCAGCATCTGGTCCGCCAGCGTGTTCATTTCGTTAATGGCATCCCAGGCGCTTTTATAGCTAATCCCGGCAAGCTTCGCGCCCTGGCTGATGGAGCCGGTTTGCTGGATCTGCTTCAGCAGCGCAATCCGTCGCGGATCGGCAAAGAGCCGCTGCTGTAATTTCAGGATCAGGGTAAGTTCAGCCTGCATGGTAGGTCCTTATAAACGCGCGAGATGATGGGATTGTACACGCTTGCGCAGCCGCGCGTAAAAACGGGTAAAAGGCACAAAAGGTCAGTGCACTTTTCTGCACGCTGGTTACAATAACTTTTTTCTTCAGCAATCGAGGCGACTATGCTGGAATTATTGATAGGCCTTGCCGAAGCGATCCTCATGGTTCCTGTGGTGATGGCGATTATCCTCGGTCTGATTTACGGGCTGGGTGAAGTGTTTAACGTGATTTCGAAAATTGGTCACCGCAATAACCAGCCGGCGAAAAACCGCCAGTAAATTTCCTGCCGCGTCCGGCTCTCCGCCGGGCGCGTATTTTTGCTCTCCCTGCTCAACTTCTTTCTGTTTCAGCCGATATTAGTCAAGACAGCGCTTTTGCAATCGTTATATTATTACTTATATAACGTTCAGGAGAACACTATGTCTGTAAAACTAACTCACTATATTATCGGTGCCGCGCTGAGCGTCAGCGTGGCGGGCAACGCTGCCGCCGCTGACAAAATTACCGTTTTTGCCGCGGCCTCGCTCACCAATGCGCTCGGGGAAATTGCTGCTCAGTACCAGAAGGATAAAAAGGTGGAAATCGTCTCCTCCTTTGCCTCCTCCTCGACGCTGGCACGGCAAATAGAGCAGGGCGCACCAGCCGATCTGTTTATTTCTGCCGATTTGCAGTGGATGGATTACGCGACAGAGAAAAATACGATGGATAAGGCCAGCCGCTATACGCTGCTGGGTAACGATCTGGTGCTGATAGCGCCAGTGGAAAACCATCCCCAGCCGGTGGCGATCACCGCGAAAACCGACTGGAAAAACCTGCTGAAGGGCCAGCGCCTCTCCGTTGGCGATCCTGACCATGTGCCTGCCGGGATTTACGCGAAAGAGGCGTTACAAAACCTGGGGGCCTGGGATACGCTGTCGCCGGTTCTGGCGCGAGGCAACAGCGTTCGCGCCGCGCTGGCGCTGGTGGAGCGTAACGAAACGCCTTACGGCATCGTTTACGGCTCTGATGCGGTTGTCAGTAAAAAAGTGACGGTCGTGGGCGTCTTTCCGGAGGCGAGCCACAGGCCGGTCAAATACCCGATGGCGATGGTGAAGGGACACGCTTCTCCCGTCGTCACCGCTTTTTATCACTATCTGAAAGGGCCGGAAGCCGCGGCCGTTTTCAAACGCTATGGATTTACCCCTGAAATATGATCCTCAGTGAGCCTGAATGGCAGGCTGTCGCGCTCAGCCTGAAAGTTTCCTCGGTGGCGGTGCTCGCCAGTCTGCCGTTCGGTATTTTAATGGCCTGGATTCTGGTTCGCTGCCGTTTTCCGGGCAAGGCGCTGCTCGACAGCCTGATCCATCTGCCGCTGGTGCTACCGCCGGTCGTGGTGGGCTACATTTTACTGATTAGCTTCGGACGCCGCGGCTTTATCGGCCAGTATCTGGATGCGTGGTTTGACTTCAGCTTCGCCTTCAGCTGGCGCGGCGCGGCGCTTGCCTCGGCGGTGATCGCTTTCCCGCTGATGGTGCGCGCTATCCGCCTGTCGCTGGAGGGCGTGGATGGCCGGCTGGAGCAGGCCGCGCGAACGCTTGGCGCAGGCCGCTGGCGGGTCTTTTTCACCATCACGCTGCCGCTGACGCTGCCGGGCATTATCGTGGGAACGGTGCTGGCCTTTGCCCGTTCGCTGGGCGAATTTGGCGCCACGATCACCTTCGTCTCCAATATCCCTGGCGAAACCAGAACGTTGCCCTCGGCGATGTATACCCTGATTGAAACGCCCGGTGCGGAGGCGGCGGCGGCCCGTCTCTGCGTGATTGCCATCTTGCTGGCGCTCTGTTCACTGCTGCTTTCCGAATGGCTGACCCGCTGGGGCCGTAAGAGGTTGGGAGAATCATGTTAGAACTGAATTTCACCCAGCGCCTCGGCGACCATACTTTGGCGGTTAACGCCCGGCTTCCCGCGAAGGGCATTACGGCGGTATTCGGCGTTTCAGGCGCGGGGAAAACGTCGCTGATCAACGCCATAGGCGGCCTTACCCGACCGCAGGAAGGGCGTATCCTGCTAAATGACCGTGTGCTGTGCGATGCCGGTCCGGGCATTTATCTGCCGCCGGAAAAGCGGCGTATCGGTTACGTATTCCAGGATGCCCGCCTTTTCCCGCACTACCGCGTGCGCGGCAACCTTGAATATGGCATGGCCAGAAGTATGCGGCCTCAGTTTGACCCGCTGGTGGCCCTGCTCGGGCTGGAGCCGCTGCTCTCGCGCTATCCCGCCTCCCTCTCAGGAGGAGAAAAACAGCGGGTGGCGATAGGGCGGGCGCTGCTGACCGCGCCGGAAATGCTGCTGATGGATGAACCGCTCGCCTCGCTGGATCTGCCGCGCAAACGCGAGCTGTTGCCCTATCTGCAAAAGCTGGCGGCTCAGGTGGCGATCCCGATCCTTTACGTCAGCCACAGCCTTGATGAGATCCTGCACCTGGCAGATTACGTGCTGGTGCTGGATGAGGGAAAAGTGAAGGCGCTCGGCACGCTGGAAAATGTCTGGGCCAGCAGCGCGATGCGGCCCTGGCTGCCGCGCGCGGAGCAAAGCAGCGTGCTGAAAGTGCAGGTGCTGGAGCAGCATCCGCGCTACGCCATGACCGCGCTCTCGTTGGGCGATCAGCATATCTGGGTCAGCCGCGTCAATGCGCCGCTGAAAACGGCGCTGCGTATCCGCATTCAGTCGGCTGACGTCTCGCTGGTGCTACAGCCGCCGGTAAACACCACGATCCGCAACGTCATCCCTGCGCAGGTGACCGAGCTGCTGGAGATTGACGATCAGATAGAGGTGAAGCTGCTGGTGGGGCAGAGCGAGCTTTGGGCACGAATCACGCCCTGGGCCCGCGATGAACTGATGATCAAACCGGGAATGTGGCTCTATGCGCAGATCAAAAGCGTCTCCATCACGCCCTGATTAGAGGATTTCCCGGTAGATCGTTTCCGCTATACCGGGCTCCAGGTTGGTGCCGATCACCCGACCGGCACGGGCCCTGATCGCCTCGTCGGCATTGCCCATCGCCACGCCAAGGCCGACCGCTTCCAGCATGCTGAGGTCGTTATAATTATCGCCAAAGGCCAGCACGTCGCTCATCTGCAAACCCTGCGACGCCACCCACTCCGCCAGCCGCCGGCCCTTGCTGTTACCCGCTTTGGCGATATCCACCTGATCGTGCCATGACCACTCACAGGCAAGCCCCATCTCTTTTTCCACCTGCCCGGCAAACTGATCCAGCGCCCGGGTATCAGGATGTGAGAGGGCGAACTTCCAGATTGAGGTCGCCGCTTTCGCTGCCTGCGCGAGGCTGTCGACCTGACGGAATACCGGACGCTGATCTTCGGGCAGCGACAGGCCCCAGTTAATGGTGCGCGCTACGTGACCGGTCTCCGTCTGGTACAGCATCGCATCGTCGACGTAAAGCAGGCCGTGAATGGCTGCCGCATCCAGCATATCGATAACGGCCAGCGCCTGATCCTGCGGCAGCGGATCGGAGGCCAAGACGTTTTTTGCATGGTAATCATACAAATAGGTGCCATTACAGCAGATTGCAGGTGTATCCAGCGCCAGCGCCTGATAAAAAGGATGGATGGCAACGTGATGGCGACCGGTGACGATAACCACCTTCACGCCGGCCTCGCGGGCTTTTTTTAACGCTTCCAGCGACTCGGGAAGAATGGTTTTGCGCGGCGTCAGCAGGGTGCCGTCCAGGTCCAGCGCAATAATGCGATAACTCATAAAACAGTTCCGGAAGTGACTAAATAAGAGCCGGTAAGTGTACACCCTGTGGTGAGGCTGACAAAATGATGCGCCACAATTCCCCCACGCAGGGTGTTAAAACGCGCTACGCTTTGCCACAAGCCGATTACCCAGAAAAAGGAGAATTCATGAAACAAGTCGTATATACCGCGAGCCCTGAGAGCCATCAGATCCATGCCTGGCAGCTCAGCGATGAAGGCGCTCTGGCGCTTTTGCAGGTGATTGATGCGCCGGGGCAGGTGCAGCCGATGGTGGTCAGCCCCGATAAGCAGTTTCTCTACGTGGGCGTCCGTCCCGATTTTCGGGTAGTGGCGTACCGGATTGATGCGGATGGCAAGCTTGAAGAGGCGGGACAGGCTTCGCTGCCGGGCAGCCCGACCCATATTTCAACCGACCGCCAGGGTCGTTTTATCTTTGTCGGTTCCTACAACGATGCCTGCGTCAGCGTGTCACCGATCGGAAATGATGGATTGCCGGGTGAACCGCTTCAGGTTGTCAGTGGGATGGATGGTTGCCATTCTGCCAATATCGGTCCGGACAATAAAACGCTCTACGTGCCGGCGCTGAAGCAGGATCGCATCTGCCTGTTCGATCTTCAGGAGAATGGAGAGCTGGTGCCGCATTCGCAGCCACAGGTTACGACCGTGGAAGGCGCCGGGCCGCGACATATGGCCTTTCATCCGGGCCAGCAGTACGCCTACTGCATCAATGAGCTGGACAGCACCGTTGACGTCTGGCAGCTGAACAATGCGCATGGCGAAATGGAAAGGGTGCAGACGCTGGATATGATGCCAGCCGGCTTCAGTGAAACGCGCTGGGCGGCGGATATTCATATCACGCCGGACGGGCGCCATCTCTACAGCTGCGATCGTACCGCCAGCGTTCTGGCCATTTTCAGCATCAGCGAAGATGGCGGATTACTGACCCTGGAAGGCCATCAGCCGACGGAGACGCAGCCACGCGGCTTCAACATCGACCATAGCGGCCAGTATCTGATCGCGGCGGGACAGAAGTCTCACCATATCGAAGTATGCAAAATCAGCGGTGAACAGGGGCTGCTGACGCCGCTGGCGCGTTATGCCGTTGGTCAGGGTCCAATGTGGGTGGTGATTCATCGTCTGGACTGAGTGATCTATCGGCGCTGTTTCGCTGAGGGCGTCACTTCAGACTGAAAGCAGGGCGGAGTTGTCTCCGCCCTCTCTTTATCAGGAGTAGATTGCCGTCACGGAGGCGCTGGCAAGCTGGTGGAAATGGACGTTGAAGCCCACCATCGCGCCGCTGGCGCCTTCATCCACCTCGATCTGCTCCACGTCCAGCGCGTGCACGGTGAAGATATAGCGGTGGCTTTCGCCTTTCGGCGGTGCCGCGCCGCCGTAGCCGCTGGTGCCGAAGTCGGTGCGGCACTGAACCACACCGGACGGCAGTGCGGCGATGCCGGAGCCTGCACCCTGAGGCAGCACTCGCGTGTCAGCGGGCAGGTTAGCAACGACCCAGTGCCACCAGCCGGAGCCGGTTGGCGCATCGGGATCGTAACAGGTCACAACGAAGCTTTTGGTGCCCGCAGGGGCATCGTCCCACATCAGCTGCGGGGAAAGGTTATCCCCTTCGTAGCCCATGCCGTTAAAGACATGACGCAGCGGCAGCTTATCGCCGTCGTTGAAATCCTGGCTTAGCAGTTTCATTCCACCTCCTGTTTTATTGATGAAGCAGTTTCAGCAGCTCTTCGGCCGCTGCTGCGGAGGATGCGGGATTCTGTCCGGTCACCAGATGACCATCCGTCAGCGTAAACACGCCCCAGTCATCGGTTTTCTCAAACTGCGCCCCCAGCGATCTCAGCGCATCCTCTACCAGGAAAGGTACCACATTCGTCAGCCCGACCGCCTCTTCTTCGCTGTTGGTAAACCCCGTCACCCTTTTACCTGCCACCAGCGGCGTGCCGTCAGGTTTTTTCACGTGGCGAAGTACGCCCGGCGCATGGCAAACGGCACCCACCGGCTTACCGTTAGCGTAGAAATTTTCAATCAGCTCAATGCTTTTGCGATCTTCCGCCAGATCCCACAGCGGTCCGTGACCGCCCGGATAGAACACCGCGTCGAAATGGCTGCTGTCAATTTTCTCAAGCTGCTGGGTATTCGCCAGCGACTGCTGTGCGCTGATATCGTGGCGGAAGCGTTCGGTATCGCTGGTCTGCGCGTCAGGTTCATCGCTTTTTGGATCCAGCGGCGGCTGACCGCCTGCCGGGGAAGCCAGTACTACATTGATGCCGGCATCGCGAAAGATATACCAGGGGGCGGCAAATTCTTCCAGCCAGAAACCGGTTTTCTTGCCGGTTTCGCCCAGCCTGTCGTGTGAGGTTAATACCATTAGCACTTTCATACTGCTCTCCTTTACGGATTATCACCGGCGACGCGGATCAGCACCTTGCCGAAATTTTGACCTTCAAGCATGCCGATAAAGGTTTCAGGTGCCTTATCCAGACCCTCAACGATATCTTCGCGGAAGACGAAGCGGTCTTCTGCCACCCACTGGCTCATCTGGCTGAAGAACTCACCGAAGCGATGGCCGTAATCCTGGGTAATGATGAACCCCTGTACGCGCAGACGCTTGCGCAGGATGGCGCTCTGGAAGGGTTGCAGACGGTCGGGACCGGTGCCCGGTTCGCTGCTGTTATAGTCGGCAATCAGGCCACAGACCGGGATGCGGCCTTTGGTGTTCATCAGCGGCAGGACGGCATCGAAAACTTTGCCGCCGACGCTTTCAAAATAGACATCTATTCCGTCGCGGCAGTAGCGCTTGAGCGCTTCTTCCAGGCCCTGCGAACGGTGGTCCAGACACTTATCAAAGCCCAGCACTTCCTCGGCGTAGCGGCACTTCTCTTCACCGCCGGCAATGCCGACCACATAACAGCCTTTCAGTTTGGCAATCTGGCCAACCATCGATCCGACGGCACCGGTAGCGGCGGCCACCACGACCGTTTCGCCGGGCTGAGGGTTACCAATATCCAGCAGCCCCATATAGGCAGTAAAACCGGTCATACCCAGCATACCCAGCGCCCAGGAAGGGTGCTTCAGTACCGGACCGCTCAGCTTGAAGAGATCTTTGCCATCGGAAATTGCGAAGTCCTGCCAGCCGCTCTGGCTGACCACCCAGTCACCGGGCGCGTAATCGTCGTGACTGGACTGTTCAACGATAGCCACGGTGCCTGCGCCCATCACCTCATCTATGGCAACCGGTGGCACATAAGAGGGGGCATCGCTCATTCTGCCGCGCATATAGGGGTCGAGCGAAAGCCAGACGGTGCGAAGTAAAACCTGACCCTTACCAGGAGAGGGAACGTGCTGAGATTCAAGGCGGAAATTTTCTTCCGTCGGTGCGCCCTGAGGGCGGGAAGCCAGCACGATGCGGCGATTAGTTTGTTTATCTTGCGGCATATATTTGCTCCTCTGCGAGATGTTATCCCGTAAAAGCGTAGTGCATCAGCGCCATCGCCGCCTGGCGCTCTGTGCCATAAAGAGATTGTGACAGGGTTAAGCCACTCAGCAGAGAAACAGATCGGGGCGATCCAGCGCATCTGTGATGGCCTTGGTCAGTAAAGCCAGCGCCTCCGGAGCAATAATATAGGGCGGCATCAGGTAAATTAACCGGCCAAACGGTCGGATCCAGACGCCGCGTCCAACAAAAAATGCCTGAATTGCCGCCATGTTCACCGGCTGGTGCGTTTCCACCACGCCAATGCTGCCCAGCACCCGCGCATCCTTCACGGCGGCGTGTGCGTTAAGCGGCAGCAGTGCCTTGCGCAGCTGCGCCTCAATGGCGGCAACCTGCTGCGGCCAGTGATTTTCCTGCAGCATCGCCAGGCTTTCACTGGCGACGGCGCAGGCGAGCGGGTTGGCCATAAAGGTCGGGCCGTGCATAAAACAGCCCGCTTTGCCGTTGCTGATGGTATTGGCGACCTCGCGGGTGGTCAGCGTGGCGGACAGCGTCATGGTGCCACCGGTCAACGCCTTGCCGACGCAGAGGATATCGGGCGAAATCCCGGCGTGTTCGCAGGCGAAAAGTTTGCCGGTGCGGCCAAAGCCGGTGGCGATCTCATCGGCAATCAGCAGGATGTTGTGCCGGTCGCACAGTTCACGTACCCGTTGCAGATAGCGGGGATGGTAAAAGCGCATTCCTCCGGCACCCTGCACGACAGGTTCCAGAATAACGGCTGCGATCTCGCCGGCATGCTGCACCAGCTGGTGGGCGAAATCATCAATGTCGTTCTCCTGCCAGTCGTCGCTGAAGCGACAGGTTGGCGCAGCGGCAAACAGATGCGCAGGCAGATATCCCTGATAAAGGCTGTGCATTGAATTCTGGGGATCGCAGACCGACATCGCCGCAAAGGTATCGCCATGATAACCGTTGCGCAGTGTGAGGAAGCGCTGACGCTTTTCGCCCCGCGCCTGCCAGTACTGCAAGGCCATTTTCATCGCGACTTCAACCGCGACCGAGCCGGAGTCCGCCAGGAAGACGCAGGTCAGATTTTCGGGCGTCATCGCTACCAGCTGGCGACAGAGTGCCACGGCGGCAGGGTGGGTGATGCCACCAAACATTACGTGTGACATCTGTTCGATTTGCGCCGTCATCGCCCGGTTCAGGCGGGGATGATTGTAGCCATGTATCGTCGCCCACCAGGAGGACATGCCGTCAACCAGTTGACGGCCATCCGCCAGCTGAAGCGAGGTTCCCTGTGCAGCCACGACCGGCCATACCGGCAGCGGTTCGCTCATCGAGGTATAGGGATGCCAGATATGGTCACGGTCAAAAGCGAGATCGGAAGGGGTCATAAAAAACTTGTAAACCAAAATTAAAAAAATTAGTTTACAAGTATAACCAGACCGTCACCACAAACGACAGAATTATTTGGAGCATGCAATGGCAACCCGCTGGACGATTGCGCAGGCACAGGCCCTGTTTGATAAGCCCTTTCTTGAATTGATGTTTGAAGCGCAGCAGGTTCACCGGCAACACTTCGACCCGCGCCAGGTGCAGGTCAGTACGCTGCTGTCGATCAAAACCGGCGCCTGCCCTGAGGACTGCAAATATTGTCCGCAGAGCGCCCGCTATAAGACCGGGCTGGAATCGGAACGGCTGATGGAGGTGGAAGAAGTGCTCAGCTCCGCGCGTAAAGCGCGGGCGGCCGGGTCCGATCGCTTCTGTATGGGCGCGGCCTGGAAGAATCCGCATGAGCGCGATATGCCTTACCTGGAGCAGATGGTCCGGGGCGTCAGGGAAATGGGCCTGGAAACCTGCATGACCCTGGGGACGTTGAGCGAAGCACAGGCTCAGCGACTGGCGAATGCCGGGCTGGATTACTACAACCATAACCTGGATACCTCGCCCGAATTTTACGGCAACATCATTACCACCCGCAGCTATCAGGAGCGCCTGGATACGCTGGGCAAAGTGCGCGATGCCGGGATAAAAGTCTGCTCGGGCGGCATCGTTGGCCTGGGAGAAACCGTTAACGATCGTGCCGGGCTGCTGGTGCAGCTGGCTAACCTGCCGACACCGCCGGAAAGCGTGCCGATTAATATGCTGGTGAAAGTCAAAGGCACCCCGCTGGCGGATAACGACGATGTCGATCCCTTCGATTTTATCCGCACTATCGCCGTGGCGCGCATCATGATGCCAGCCTCCCACGTGCGTCTTTCCGCCGGACGTGAGCAGATGAGCGAGCAGACCCAGGCGATGTGCTTTATGGCGGGCGCGAACTCAATATTTTACGGCTGCAAGCTGCTGACCACGCCGAACCCGGAAGAGGATAAAGATATGCTGCTGTTCCGTAAGCTCGGGCTGAACCCGCGTCAGACCACGACCGACGCGGGCGATAACGAACAGCAGCAGGCGCTGGCCGGGCAGCTGCTTCAGGCCGATACCGACCAGTTCTATAACGCGGCCCGCTGAATGAGCTGGCAGCAACGGATCGATCTGGCGCTCACCGCCCGCCGTGAGAAAGCGCAGTTCCGGCAGCGACGGATCAATCAGCAGGGCGATGTGCGAAAGATCAGGATTGAAGGGCGGGACTATCTCAATTTTGCCGCGAATGATTATCTTGGACTGAGTCAGGATCCCAGCATTATCAACGCGTGGCAGCGCGGTGCCGGTCGCTACGGCGTCGGCGCTGGCGGTTCCGGCCACGTCACCGGCTACCATCAGGCCCATGCGGCGCTGGAGGAGCGTCTTGCCCGCTGGCTGGGATTTCCCCGCGCGCTGCTGTTTATTTCGGGATTTGCGGCGAATCAGGCAATTATTGCGGCAATGATGGCGAAAAATGACGTCATTTACGCAGATAAACTCTCTCACGCCTCACTGCTGGAAGCGGCGGCGCTCAGCCCGGCGACCCTGCGTCGCTTTGCGCATAATCAGCCGGATGCCCTCAGCAAACTCTTTGCTAAACCCGCCGTGGGAGAGGCGCTGGTGGTGACGGAAGGCGTCTTCAGCATGGACGGCGACAGCGCGCCGCTGGCGGCGTTGCAGGAAATTACCCGGCTGCACGGCGGCTGGCTGATGGTGGACGACGCGCATGGCGTGGGCATCGTCGGCGAAGAGGGGCGCGGCAGCTGCTGGCAGCAGAAGGTCAAACCCGAGCTGTTGGTGGTCACCTTCGGCAAAGCGTTTGGCGTCAGCGGCGCGGCGGTGCTCTGCCAGAACGACACGGCGGATTATCTGTTGCAGTTTGCCCGCCATCTGGTTTACAGCACGGCGATGCCGCCCGCTCAGGCTTACGCGCTGGACGCCGCGCTCAGCCGTATCCGGGAGGCTGACGATTTGCGCGAGCGGCTACAGAAAAATATCCGGCATTTCCGGCAGGGCGCGCGGGAAAGAGGGCTGTTGCTCTCACCCTCCGCCAGCGCTATTCAGCCACTGATTGTGGGGGACGAGCGTCGGGCACTGACGCTGGCGGACACGCTGCGCCAGCAGGGATGCTGGGTAACGGCTATCCGTCCGCCCACAGTACCGCCCGGTACGGCCCGGCTGCGCATCACGCTCAGCGCGGCGCATCAGGCGGAAGATATAGAACGACTTCTGGAGGTATTGCATGACGCAGGAAGTCAATAAAGACGCGGTCGCGCAGGCTTTTGGCCGTGCGGCCCGGCATTACAACCAGCATGCTGAACTCCAGCGGCTGAGCGGCGAGGGACTGGCGGCGCTCGCCCGCCGGAAGCAGGGAATGCGCGTGCTGGACGCCGGCTGCGGCACGGGCTGGTTCAGCCGCCGCTGGCGTCAGGCGGGCAATCACGTCACCGCGCTGGATTTGTCAGCGGAAATGTTGCAGCAGGCAGAGCGCGCGCAGGCGGCGGACCTCTACCGCCAGGGCGATATTGAGGCGCTACCCTTTACCGGCCCGGCGTTCGATCTTTGCTGGAGTAATCTGGCGGTGCAGTGGTGTGGCGATCTGCGGCGTGTGCTGACGGGGTTTCAGCAAATCATCCGTCCTGGAGGCCAGGTGCTCTTCTCAACGGTCGCCGATGGCTCGCTGCATGAACTGAGCACCGCCTGGCAGAATTGTGGCCTGGCCGCGCCGGTAAATGCTTTTTTAACGTCAGAAGAGATTGCCGCTGCGGGAGAGGGGCTGGCACTGAGGCTCCAGCCGCACAGCATCACCATGGCGTTCCCCGACCTGCTCAGCCTGCTTCGCTCTTTAAAAGGGATTGGAGCTACCCATTTACACCAGGGGCGCAGCGGCGGTCTGCTAACCCGTGCCCGCCTGCAACAGCTTGAGCGTGAGTGGCCGCAGGATCGGCGTGGTTACCTGCTCAGCTATCATCTGATTTATGGAGTGATTCACCGTGACTGAACGCTGGTTTATTACCGGAACCGATACGGAAACGGGCAAAACGGTCGCCAGTACCGCGCTGCTTCAGGCGGCGAAGCTGGCAGGATGGCGCAGCGTAGGGTACAAACCGGTCGCCTCAGGCTGTGAGCTGACGCCGGAAGGCGTGCGGAACAGCGATGCGCTGGCCCTGCAAAAATACTCTGCGCTGACGCTGCCCTATGACAGCATTAACCCGCTGGCCTTTATTGAGCCGACGTCGCCCCACATTGTCAGCGCGGAAGAGGGCCGGCCCATCACGTTTCAGCAGCTTTCAGCTGGCCTTCAGGCGCTGACGCAGCAGGCGGACTGGGTGCTGACCGAAGGCGCGGGCGGCTGGTTTACTCCCCTGTCAGCCAGTACAACCTTCGCGGACTGGGTAGAGCTGGAGCAGCTGCCGGTGGTGCTGGTCGTCGGCATCAAGCTGGGCTGTATCAATCACGCCATGCTGACCGCGCAGGCGATAGCCGCGAGCGGCCTGCGGCTGGCTGGCTGGATCGCCAATGATATCCAGCCGCCGGGAAAACGGCACAGGGAGTACCTCGACACGCTCCGGCTGCGGCTGCCCGCGCCGCAACTCGGCGAAATCCCCTTCTTAACGGAGGCCGCCGCGTTCGATAACCTCGGGCAGTATGTGACGCTGCCTGCCTGACTTTTATCGACTTGCCGGAGCAGCCTGCGCGCTCCGGCCTTTTCCTCATACCCTGAGCCAGGTATTCACCATACTCTCATCCAGCTGTGCAACCTCACCATGAGCGACATTACGTCCGCGATGCAGCAGTAAAAAGTAATCAGCCACTTTGCGGATAAACGAGAGGCGCTGTTCAAGAAGCAGGATCGTCAGACCAAAATCGTGGTTCAGAATATGGATCAGGTTCCCCGTCTCCTCCTCCAGCCACGGCGACATCCCTTCGGTCGGCTCATCCAAAATTAGCAGCTTGGGCTGCAATACCAGCGCCCGGGCCAGCGCAAGCTGCTGTTGCTGCTCTGGCGGCAGTTCTCCGCTGCGCTGGTGCCGCAGGGAATAGAGCATGGGAAAGAGCGCATAAACGGAGGGCGGTATGGCCCGGTGGCGATCCTCGCCTGCGCCAGCCAGCAGCGCAATATGCAGATTATCCTCTACGCTGAGCTGTGAAAAAATATGCCCCCGTTGCGGCACATAGCCAATCCCCAGCGCCGCCCGCTGCTCTACCGGCTGCAACAGCAGATTCTGCGGCGGCAGATTCGCCTCCTGCCAGATCATGGTACCGCTGTTAACCGGCAAGTGGCCCATGATGCAGTTCACCAGGGTGGTTTTGCCCATGCCGGCCTGGCCCAGCACGCCGGTGCAGGTGCCGGGCGGCAGATCCAGATCCACATCCCAGAGAATATGATTTTGCCCATAGAACTGATTTACCGAACGTAAGCTGAGCATCTGACTCTCTCCTCCAGACAGTTTTCGATCGCACCTGATTGCATCAGCTCTCCGGCTGTGACACAGCTTCAGCGCTTCGCAGGAAAAGCCTGCGGCTCTGTGCATCTCGCTCTGGTGTTGAGAAACGCGAGGTGGTTATCTGATAGCTTGCAATTCGTGGGCCAGAACCTTCTTTTTTGCTGCAGCATGATGAAAACGGGTCGTTAGCGCCAATGATTAGTCAATGTTGTTAATTAATTGCTTCTGGAAATTGTTCGCTGCACTTCGCCAGTGCCGGGCGCGGATCAAAAGTAGTGCAATTGCCTGTCATCAGGGCAAAAGAAGGGAGGATAATCGGTGCAAAAAGCACGCCTGAAGGGCTGGCAGCAGCGACGGAAATATGCATAACCAACGTGCCAGTTGTGCGAAAAGCGGATAAAAAAAACCAAAAAAAAATATTTCGCCGGGCGACGGCGGCCTTACGCCGATTTATACACATCAGTCTGGTTGGGCGCTGAAATCAGTTATCCACCATTCCTGTGGATAACCATGTGTATGAGTGGCTTAAAACCCTTGCGAAACGAGAGCGGGCGCGGGCTGGCTACGAGTTGGTGTGAAACTCGTCTTGCGATTGAAGTTATTTAAAATCAGCAAGTTGGTGAAAATCAAGCGCTGGAATAATCTGACTTGTCCGGATGACGTCATTTTGTCAGCGACACTTGACAAATGTTAAATGCCGCTCCTGGCTGGGGATAACCCATGTGCTGGCTGCGGGATGGCAGGGTGCGCTAAAGTGAGCCACAGCACTACGGACGTTTTCTGCTGCCATCATGCAATATCACTGGTTTTATATCCAGTATTTTTTGCTGGCAAAATCGCCATGGCAGAGTAAAATAAGATCCCTGTTCGCGTAAATTCATCACCAGGTAGCCCCTCAATGAGCAAAGTCTTTAAACTCAACTCCGAATTCAAACCGTCAGGCGACCAGCCGGAAGCGATCCGTCGTCTTGAGGAGGGCCTGGAGGATGGGCTGGCACATCAGACGCTGCTGGGCGTGACCGGCTCGGGGAAAACCTTTACCGTTGCCAACGTCATCGCCGATCTGAACCGCCCAACCATGGTGCTGGCGCCTAACAAGACGCTGGCCGCCCAGCTCTATGGGGAAATGAAAGAGTTCTTCCCCGACAATGCGGTCGAGTACTTTGTCTCTTACTACGATTATTACCAGCCAGAAGCCTATGTGCCCAGCTCGGATACCTTTATCGAAAAAGACGCCTCGGTAAACGAACATATCGAGCAGATGCGGCTTTCCGCGACAAAAGCGCTGCTGGAGCGCCGCGATGTTATCGTCGTGGCCTCGGTGTCGGCCATTTATGGCCTGGGTGACCCCGATCTCTATCTTAAAATGATGCTGCACCTTTCACGCGGCATGGTTATCGATCAGCGCGCTATTCTGCGGCGGCTGGCGGAATTGCAGTACACCCGCAACGATCAGGCGTTTCAGCGCGGCACCTTCCGCGTGCGCGGCGAGGTTATTGATATCTTTCCGGCCGAGTCGGATGACTACGCCCTGCGCGTTGAGCTGTTTGATGAAGAGGTGGAGCGGCTCTCCATTTTCGATCCGCTGACCGGGCAGATCGATTCGGTTATCCCGCGCTATACCATCTATCCGAAAACGCACTACGTGACGCCGCGTGAACGTATCCTCCAGGCGATGGAAGATATCAAAGATGAGCTGGCCGACCGCAAGAAAGTGCTGCTCGCCAATAACAAACTGCTGGAAGAGCAGCGTCTTTCTCAGCGCACCCAGTTTGACTTAGAGATGATGAACGAGCTGGGCTACTGCTCGGGGATCGAGAACTACTCCCGCTATCTGTCCGGCCGTGGCCCCGGCGAAGCGCCGCCGACCCTGTTCGATTACCTGCCCGCTGACGGCCTGCTGGTGGTGGATGAGTCACACGTTACCATTCCACAGATTGGCGGTATGTATCGCGGCGACCGGGCGCGTAAAGAGACGCTGGTGGAATATGGCTTCCGTCTGCCCTCCGCTTTGGATAACCGCCCGATGAAGTTTGAAGAGTTTGAGGCGCTCGCGCCGCAGACCATCTATGTTTCCGCCACGCCGGGGAACTATGAGCTGGAGAAATCCGGCGGTGAGGTTATCGATCAGGTGGTGCGGCCTACCGGGCTGCTCGACCCGCTGATTGAAGTGCGTCCGGTAGCGACCCAGGTGGACGATCTGCTGTCGGAAATCCGCAAACGCGTGGCCATCAATGAGCGCGTGCTGGTCACGGTGCTGACCAAGCGTATGGCGGAAGATCTGACCGAATACCTTGAAGAGCACGGCGAGCGGGTACGCTACCTCCATTCCGATATCGATACCGTGGAGCGGGTGGAGATTATCCGCGATCTGCGCCTGGGCAAATTTGATGTGCTGGTGGGCATCAACCTGCTGAGGGAAGGGCTGGATATGCCGGAAGTGTCGCTGGTGGCGATTCTGGATGCGGATAAAGAGGGCTTCCTGCGCTCCGAACGCTCCCTGATCCAGACCATTGGCCGCGCCGCCCGTAACGTCAACGGTAAGGCGATCCTCTACGGCGATAAGATCACCCCTTCCATGGAGCGGGCCATCGGCGAGACGGAGCGTCGCCGCGAGAAGCAGGAAATTTACAACAAAGAACGGGGCATTGTGCCGCAGGGCCTGAATAAGAAAATCGCCGATATCCTTGAGCTGGGCCAGGGCATTAACAAGGCCAAAACCAAAGGACGGGGCGCAAAATCGGGACGTGCCAGCATTGTGGAAGAGGATGCCGCTTATCTGGATATGTCGCCGAAGGGACTCCAGAAGAAAATCCACGAGCTGGAAGCCCAGATGCAGCAGCATGCGCAGAACCTGGAGTTTGAAGAGGCGGCGCACGTGCGCGATCTGTTGCATGAAGCCCGCGAGCTGTTTATCGCCGCCTCATAGTTGAAGTCGTAAACCGTTTCGTTTTTGCTATTGCTGGTGGAATCAATAAGGCTTTGTGGGATATCAAACCTGGCCCCGGATTGAGACGTGATAATGCTCTTGGGCCTGCGCTTTCCTGGTGGTGGTCGAGCGCAGCAGAGCTAACCGGTCCGCCATCAGTATGCGGATCGTTAAGCCTGACCTGACCCGCACCAGACATTTTTGAAAACTCGCCTGACACTTCATCTACCCGCACTTTAAACCCATTGACACGTCACTTAATGAGGCGGGAAGCATGTCGGTAATTAGATTGTCACGGCAAGGGGAGTAGGTAACGGGATCGGCCATAATTAAAAATGCCATCGTTAAAGACAGACTCCACCAGCACAGGCTTGTTCTGAGATAAGGTAGCGGTAAGAATACGTTGAACCATTACTACACCTCAGAAAGCAAAAAAAAGCTGTAAAGGCGGTTTCTCTGGTTGCTGTGATGGTTTCGGCGGTCGCGCTGAAAATTGTGCGTAACTAAAAGCGTTACTCGTCGAAAGCATCGCTCTACGCACCGTATCATTTCGTTTGTTTCGAATGTTGCCCATTTCGTTTGTTTCGTTTAAGCTTGAGAAATTGATGTTTCTGCACCATAAGCGTGCCGCATAAACCTCAAAAACTGAAAAGTCATAGAAACCTGGAAGATACTTATGAAAAGCTCAATTCTGGACAATTTAAGCCTGCCAGCTCAGAAAGAAATTGAGGTTGCTTTACGTGGACAAAGAGAACTTGCAACATTTCTCTCTACAAAATTTGAAACGCAAAACATTACAATTCAGGATGCAAACGACAAAACCCATCAGATCGAGCTACCAACGTCATCATTGACGCTGCTAATGAATATCTTAGGGGAACTGGCCGAAGGCAACGCGGTTCAGATAGTCCCGGTTCATGCTGAATTAACGACACAGGAAGCCGCCAATATTCTAAATGTTTCACGTCCTCATATGGTGAAACTTTTAGAGGATGGGAATCTGCCATTTCATAAAACGGGCCGTCATCGCCGCGTGCTCTTTGCCGATCTGATGCGTTATAAAGCTCAGCGCGAAAGTGAAAGTAATGATGCCATGCAGGAGTTGGCTGATGTAAGTCAGGAACTCGGTTTTTACTAATGAATCATTCGCCTTATCCGGTTGTACTTGATGCCTGTGTCATCTATCCAAATATGCTGCGTGACCTGCTTATGCGGCTTGGACTAAGTGGGTTATACCAGCCAAAATGGTCTGCTACTATTCACGATGAATGGCAAAGAAACTTAATTAACAATATGCCGGAAGTAATCCCGGAAAAGGTTAAGCATGTTGAGGCGCTGATGAACAAAGCGCTTCCTGATGCTCTTGTAACTGGTTTTGAGCCATTAATTCCGGGGCTAACATTACCTGATCCAGATGACAGGCATGTATTAGCTGCTGCGACAAGGTGCAACGCAGAGGTTATCGTTACCTTTAATATGAAGGATTTTCCCAAGGATAATTTTGCGCAGTTTGGTATTGAAGCGATGCACCCGGATGAATTTATTTCAGACTTATTCGATCTTAATCAGGCACTGGTTTTGAATGCTGTACGCACGCAACGATCAAGCCTTAAAATCTGCCTATGAGCGCAGCGTTATACCTGGAATCTCTTCTAAAGCTGGGATTACCAATGACCGTTAAAGCTCTTGAAGGTTACCGGTTCATGATCTAGCCCGCCCATGGCAGGCTGTTTTTAAAAGGTTTTATATCAACGGTCAGATGTAGGGAGCAGTACAAGCATCTGGTGTCTGGAGGTTTTGGGCAATCCACTTCTCCCAATGAGCGCGGGGCTTCGTGAAGGTGCGCATTGCCACCCGCGTCCGGGCGGCATGTCAGATTATCGACTGGATGGCATGCTCAAGCGCGGCATGAAGCAGCTGGCGATCGTGGCGATATTTAACGTCGTTCGCCTCCAGCGGCTCCTGAATCACCACACGATCGCTGAGGTGGCGGGCATCAATGCCGGGACCGACCACTACCGCATCAATGACCTTCTTGCCGATGGTCCCCTCCATCAGCCCGAGCTTATCGGCCAGCGTCAGCCGGGCCGCCGCCGGGCTGAGCTCTCTGCCCAGATTATCAATAAACACCATGGTCGCCGGGGTGCGTCGCAGCGCCTGCGCCATATCCGGCATCAGCAGCACCGGCATCAGGCTGGTATAGAAGCTGCCGGGGCCAATTAAAATCAGGTCCGCTTCGCCCACGGCTTCGATCGCTTCCCGGGTCGCTTTTACCGTCGGTGAAAGCATCATTTCGCGCGGCGGCTGTGGCATACGATCAATGTCAGTTTCGCCATAAACCGTATTTCCCTCATCGTCGATCGCAACCAGATCGACGGGCTGCTCGGACATCGGGATCAGAAAAGCGTCCACCTTGAGTAAATTGCGGATCAGATTGATCGCTTCGACGGGCCGGACGCTGAGATGATCCAGCGCTTTCAGCATCAGGTTACCCAGGTTATGGCCGGCCAGTTCGCCATTGCCCGCGAAGCGGTATTCAAACATTGCCGAGGCTACGCTCGGTTCAGCGATAAGCTGATTAAGGCAGTTACGCATGTCTCCCCACGCAATGCCGCCTTCGGAGCGGCGAATGCGGCCGGTTGAGCCGCCGTTGTCCGTGGTGGTGACGATGCCCGTCAGCCGTGAACCCAACGGGGAAAGGGCGGACATAACACGGCCCAGGCCGTGCCCGCCGCCTAAAGCCACCACGCGATCGAGGTCAGCCAGTGTGCGGTTACGCATATCACTCCTTCATTGTTATAGGGCGGCGCGTTGACCCAGCGCAAAGCCGGGAATTGCCCGCTATCTTATCCTGCCTTTCGGGGAAAAAGCTGTGAAAATACGTTATATATCAAAATATATAGCGAAACGCTACGCTGGTAACATGGCGCTAATAGCAGTAGAATTTTCCTACCATGATTTACCGATGTCCGGTTTATCACACTTAGCCCTGGCACCTACGTCTCCTGATAGGGTGCCCTGGCCGCAACGCTCCGTTGCCAGGGTGCAGAAAGAAATGCCTGCATCTCCCGTATTTGGAAAGGTGTCCTGGTGTCACAATTTACCGATAGCTTCGACCGCAGCTTCTATTATCTGCGCCTGTCGATTACCGACGTTTGCAATTTTCGCTGTAACTACTGCCTGCCTGACGGCTACAAGCCGCAGGGCGTCGCCAATAAAAGTTTCCTGACGCTGGATGAAATCCGGCGCGTGACCCGTGCCTTTGCGGCGGCGGGAACGGAAAAGGTGCGGCTGACCGGCGGCGAGCCTTCGCTGCGGCGCGACTTTACCGACATTATCGCCGCGGTGCGGGAAAACCCCGCTATTCGCAAACTGGCCGTCACCACCAACGGCTACCGGCTGGCGCGTGACGTCGCACAGTGGCGGGATGCGGGTCTGACCGCGCTGAACGTCAGCATCGACAGCCTGGATGCCCGGCAGTTTCACGCCATTACCGGCCAGGATAAGTTTCATCAGGTGATGAGCGGCATTGACGCGGCCTTTGAGGCGGGCTTCAGTAAGGTGAAGGTGAACACCGTGCTGATGCGCGACGTCAATCACAACAGCCTGCACACCTTCCTTGAATGGATCCGCAAACGGCCCATTCAGCTACGCTTTATTGAGCTGATGGAGACCGGCGACGGCGGTTCGCTGTTTCGCAAGCACCACATCTCCGGTGAGGTTATCCGCGACAGCCTGCTGATACAGGGCTGGACGCGTCAGCCGCGCGAGCGCAGCGACGGCCCGGCGCAGGTGTTCACCCACCCTGATTACCAGGGTGAAATCGGCCTGATCATGCCCTACGAAAAAGATTTCTGCGCCAGCTGCAACCGGCTGCGGGTTTCCGCGACCGGCAAGCTGCATCTCTGCCTGTTTGGTGACGGCGGCGTTTCCCTGCGTGACTTGCTCCAGACGGACGATCAGCAGGCCGAGCTTCAGGCGCGCATCGCCGCCAGCCTCCGCACCAAAAAGCAGACGCATTTCCTGCATCAGGGCAATACCGGCGTGACGCAGAATCTCTCTTATATCGGTGGCTAACTAAGGAGGCAAACATGGCTAAACCTGTTAACGAATTTATGCCGCTCAGCGTGGCCGTTCTGACCGTTTCGGACAGCCGCGATGCGGCCAGCGACAGCTCCGGCGACTATCTGCGCGAGGCGCTGACCGAAGCGGGTCACGAGGTGCTCGATCATGCGCTGGTCGGTGATAACCGCTATCGCATTCGCGCCGTGGTCTCCAGCTGGATTGCCAGCGCGGATGTGCAGGTTGTGTTGATCAACGGCGGTACCGGCTTTAACAGCAAAAACAGCACGCCCGAGGCGCTGCTGCCGCTGTTCGATCGCGAGATCGAAGGCTTTGGCGAGCTGTTCCGCATGGTCTCCTGGGAGGAGGTCGGCAGCGCCACGCTTCAGTCCCGTGCGCTAGGCGGTATCGCCAACCAGACGCTGATTTTTGCCGTGCCGGGCTCGACCAGCGCCTGCCAGATTGCCTGGGAACGGATTATCCGCGAACAGCTGGATGCCCGGACCCGCCCCTGTAATTTTGTCTCCCACCTGAAGAAGTCCTGAAACCATGTCTCAACTGACCCATATTAATGCGGCCGGCGAAGCGCATATGGTGGATGTTTCCACCAAGCGTGAAACGGTGCGCGAAGCGCGTGCGGAAGCCTTTGTGGTGATGCATCCCGATACGCTGCAAATGATCGTCGAGGGCAGCCATCATAAAGGCGACGTGTTTGCCACTGCCCGCATCGCAGGCATTCAGGCCGCCAAGCGCACCTGGGAGCTGATCCCACTCTGCCATCCACTCCTGCTGAGCAAGGTGGAGGTCACGCTGACGGCGGAGGTGGCGCAAAGCCGGGTACGGATCGAATCGCTGTGCCGCCTGACCGGTAAAACCGGCGTCGAGATGGAAGCCCTGACGGCGGCCTCGGTCGCCGCGCTGACCATCTACGATATGTGCAAAGCGGTACAGAAAGATATCACCATCGAAACCTGCCGCCTGTTGAGCAAAAGCGGCGGCAAGTCAGGCGATTTTCAGGCGGTGGATCGTGATTAACGTCCTCTTTTTTGCCCAGGTGCGCGAGCTGGTGGGCACTGGCAGCGTCACTATGACGGAAGATTATGCCACCGTGGAAGCGTTGCGGGCCGCGCTGGCTTCGAAAGGCGATCGCTGGGCGCTGGCGCTGGAACCGGGCAAGCTGCTCTCGGCGGTTAACCAGACGCTGGTGTCGCCGCAGCATCCGCTGAAAGCGGGTGACGAGGTCGCTTTTTTCCCACCGGTCACCGGAGGCTGATATGGCGACGCGGATCAGAGTCGGCCAGGCTCCCTTTGATATGGCTGAAGAGTACCGCTGGCTGGCCGCCTGTGATGAGGATGGGGCGGTCGTCACTTTCACCGGCAAGGTGCGTAACCACAACCTTGGTGAAAACGTTTCTGCGCTGACGCTGGAACACTATCCCGGTATGACGGAAAAAGCGCTGGAGGAGATCGTGGCCGAAGCGCGGACGCGCTGGCCGTTGCAGCGCGTGACGGTGATCCATCGCATTGGCGAACTCTTTCCCGGCGACGAAATCGTGATGGTTGGCGTGAGCGGGGCGCATCGCGGCAGCGCCTTTGCCGCTGCCGAATTCATCATGGACTATCTGAAAACCCGCGCGCCGTTCTGGAAGCGGGAGGCTACCCCGGAGGGTGAGCACTGGGTTGAAGCGCGCGACAGCGATCGTGACGCCGCCACCCGCTGGGAATAACCCTTCCTGCCGCCCTGAGAATACGGGCGGCAGGAAAACCGCCTCGCTGATGGCATATTGCCGCCCCGCTGTGTACCCTTTCCGCCATAATTCATCTAACAAGGATTGCGATGTCATTTATTTCGCTAAGGCATTTGTCGCTGCTGGCACTGCTGGTGCTGGCGGGCTGTAGCAGCCAGCCAGAGAAAACCGTGCCGCAACGCCAGCCCGCTGACGTTAAAGCGCAGATTAGCAAATTGCTTCCGCCGAAGATCGCCGATCGTCAGGCGTGGACCAACGATATTTTCGCCGCCTTTAACAGTCAGGAACTCGATCCTTCCGTGAGCAACCTCTGCGCGGTAATTGCCGTGACCGATCAGGAATCCAACTTCAGCGCCGACGCCAACGTTTCCGGCCTTGCCAAAATTGCCTGGGGCGAAATCGACCGGCGGGCAGGCAAACTGCATATCCCCAACTTTGTGGTGCGTACCGCGCTCAGAATTCCTTCGCCGGACGGGAAAAGCTATACCGAGCGTCTGGACAATGTGCGCAGTGAAAAAGAGCTGAGCGCGATCTTTGATGATTTTATCAACATGGTGCCGATGGGGCAGACGCTGTTTGGCAACCTGAACCCGATCCATACCGGCGGCCCGATGCAGGTCAGCATCGCCTTCGCCGAGGCGCATGCGGAAGATTACCCCTACCCGGTGGAGGATTCGGTCCGGCGTGAAGTCTTTACCCGTCGGGGAGGCATGTATTTCGGCACGATGCATCTGCTGGGCTATCCGGCCAGCTACAGTAAACCGCTCTACCGCTTTGCTGACTTTAATGCCGGCTGGTATGCCAGCCGCAATGCGGCGTTTCAGGCTGCCGTGGCACAGCTTACCGGCATCAGGCTGGCGCTGGACGGCGATCTGATCCTTTATGGATCGGACCAGGCGGGTTCGACCGAGCTGGCAGTCCGGACCTTAGGCAAACGGCTGGATATGAGTGACAGCGCCATTCGTCGTGCGCTGAAGAAAGGAAACAGTATTGAGTTCGGTGAAACCGATCTCTGGAATAAGGTTTTTGCGCTGGCGGATAAAAACGCCGGCAGGCGTCAGCCGAGGGAAATGCTGCCCGGCATCAAGCTGGAAAGCCCAAAAATCACCCGTAATCTGACGACCGCCTGGTTTGCTCAGCGTGTCGACAGCCGCTACCAGCGCTGCCTGTCACGGGCAAAATAGCGCAGATTACGCGCCAAAATCTACCGGCATTGCGGGACTAAGATCGGCGCCTGCGGAAATCGCGGCGGATGCAGATAAAAAATAACCCGGTCTGGTAAACCGGGTTATTTTTTTACAGCGGTGCGGTGGTTAGCCGTGCAGGGGCGATGCTATCTGTCTCTGCTAACCCCTTTTTTTGGTGATAAAGCAGCCTGCGCTTAAGCGGTTTCCAGCCGGAACAGCTGCACGGTCTGCGCCAGCTGCTGCGCCTGATCTTCCAGAGAAGAGGCCGCGGCGGACATCTGCTGCACCAGCGCGGAGTTCTGCTGGGTAGCGCCATCCATCTGGTTGACGGCAACGGTCACCTGGCCAATCCCCTGCGACTGCTCGTCAGAAGCGTGAACGATCTCGCCGATAATGGTTTTCACCGAGTTCACCGCAACGGTCATTTCATGCATCGTTTTACCTGCATCCTGTACCAGGCTGACGCCACGGCCAACGCGGTTGGTTGACTCATCAATCAGTGCGGAAATATCTTTTACGGCGTTCGCGCTGCGCTGAGCCAGGCTGCGCACTTCCGCCGCGACGACGGCAAAACCGCGGCCCTGTTCACCGGCGCGGGCGGCTTCCACGGCCGCATTCAGCGCCAGGATATTCGTCTGGAATGCGATACTGTTAATAATACTGGTAATGGCGCCAATCTTGCGGGAACTGTCGTCAATTTGCTGCATAATCTGCACAACTTGCTGCACCAGCGCTTCCCCACGCCCGGCAATTTCATTGGCGGTATCGGTCAGGGCAGTCGCCTGGTGAGCATTGTCCGCATTGTGTTTTACCGTTGCGGTGAGCTGCTCCATGCTGGCCGCCGTCTCTTCCAGCGCCGCCGCCTGCTGTTCGGTGCGGGAGGCGAGGTCGAGGTTGCCGCTGGCGATTTCGCCGGCTCCCTGACGGACAGAGTCGCTGGCGGAGATGATCTCACCGACCATCGTACGCAGCTGCTGCTGCATAGTCTGCATGGCAAAGAAGATGCTCTGGCTGTCGTTTTTCTCTACCGGGATATGGGCGGTCAGATCCCCTTCGGCAACGCCAAGGGCTATCTCTGCAGCCTGAGAAGGCTCGCCGCCAACGGGCCGGGCAATTTTACGGCTGAAGAGCAGGCCAAGAACCGTACACACGATAATGATACTGAACACCATCATGATAAGGGCGTGCATCAGTTGACGGTTAGCTGCGGCCATTACCGTATTCACCGGCGCGACGACGCTAAGATACCAGGGATGTTCGCTGTTCCCAATGGTGACGGGACGCCAGGTTTGCAGCACGTTCTCGCCCAGAACGCTGTCGTAATGTTCCACAACCTGCGTGCTGAAATCGCTGGTGTCGCCTTGATAAGGCTTGCCCGCCAGGGTTGCGTCCGGGGCTGAAACCACCAGGCCTTTATTAGAAAGCAGCAGCGCATAGCCAGTCCCTTCCCAGGGTTTAATAGCGCCAATGCTCTTCTGCAGCGAGGCCAGCGAAAGATCTGCCGTGGCCACCGCTTTCAGTTTGTTTTCATCTATCACCACGGCGGCGACCGAAGTCAGTAACGTATCGACGCCGTTATAGGCATAGCTGTAGGGTTCAATCAGGGTATCTTTCTGCTCTTTCTGCGGGATCAGGTAATAGTCGCCCTGGCCCGGCGTCAGAAAGGAGTCAAGGTTGTGCAGGGCGTACTGTCCGGCGCTATTGCGATCGACAAAGCGGGCAAAGCGTCCCTGTGGGGCAGAGTCGGGCAGCAGCGCGAATTCCGCATCGCGGCCATCGAAAGCGTTCGCTTCAAAAATCACCGACATCGACAGATAGTCCGGATTTTGCTTGAGCGAATATTTCATCAGGTTTTCGGCAACGCTGCGGTCAGTAATACCGGATGCCGGCAGGGCGATAATGCTCTGACCCAGATCTCTTGCCACGGTGCGGGCGTAATCCAGCTCTTTCTGAACGCTGAGCGCGTTGCCAAGGGCAATTTGACCCAGATAGTCTTCCGCCAGCTTGCGCTGTTGCTGGCTCGACTGCCAGCTAAGAAGACCAATGGTCAGGGTAAAACCGAGCGTAATCGTCAACCCACCAGCCAGCAGCATAAGGGTTCGGGTACGCATTTTTCGCCTGGAATTTGGCTGACTGTTCATGGAGATTCCCCGGTGTTGAAGAGTGAAGCAAATTTTGTACTTCCTGTCAGTGAATCTCCCTGTACAAAACCTATCGGCAACAAATGTGTAACCTTTAAGCATATCGGTTTCTTTTTGAGCGCGTATTGCCTGCTGAAATGGGGCGTCCTGCATAAAAAGAGAGGATGGGCGCTGGCTTAATCTTCCCGGACTGTGCCAGACTTAAGCGACACTTTTTGGTTAATCTGTTTAATTTTCGACTCGCGAATAAGGAGAGCATCATGGATCGATATCCACGTTCAAACGACACCATTGTCTCGCAGGCCAGCTCCGGCCTGCAGACCTACATGGCGCAGGTTTACGGCTGGATGACCTGTGGCCTGCTGCTGACGGCCTTTGTCTCATGGTTCGCGGCGAATACGCCTGCGGTAATGGAGCTGGTTTTTGCAAATCAGATCACGTTCTTCGGTCTGATTATCGTTCAGCTGGGGCTGGTTTTTGTGCTCTCAGGCATGGTGCATAAGCTGAGCGGCGCGGCGGCGACGGCGCTGTTTATGCTCTACTCCGCTCTGACCGGGCTGACCATGGCGAGTATTTTCCTCGTTTACACCTACTCCTCCATCGCCAGCACTTTCCTGGTGACCGGCGGGATGTTTGGTGCCATGAGCTTCTGGGGCTACACCACTAAACGCGATCTGAGCGGCATGGGCAGCATGTTGTTTATGGCGCTGATTGGGATAGTGCTGGCTTCGCTGGTGAATATCTGGCTGAAAAGCAGCGCGCTGATGTGGGCCGTCACCTATATCGGCGTGGTGGTCTTTGTTGGTCTGACCGCCTACGACACCCAGAAGCTGAAAAATATCGGGGAGGGGATTAACGTTGAGGATAAAGAGAATCTGCGTCGCTATTCCATTATGGGCGCGCTGACCCTCTATCTGGACTTTATCAACCTGTTCCTGATGCTGCTACGCATTTTCGGCAACCGCCGCTAACCCTGAAGGGAAAAAAGGCGAATCTTACGATTCGCCTTTTTTATTGCCTGACGTCAGGGTACGTTTCCCATATCTCGCTGATTCTTCTGCCGCAAAGACCTGGCGCGGCTCTCCAGCCAGAGATAGAGCACCAGCGCCAGCAGCAGCGGCGCGATAAAGTAGATAACCCGATAGGCCAGCAGGGCGGCGATAATCGCGCCGTGGGACAGATGATCCCCACTCAGCAGCGCCAGGAAAACCGCCTCAAGTACGCCGATACCGGCCGGAATATGGATAATCACCCCCGCAATACTGCTGATCAGCAGCACGCCCAGTACCTGGGGATAATCCACATTTCGTCCCAGCAGCAGCCAGATGATTGTCCCCATCACCAGCCAGTTTGCGCTGGAAACGGCAAACTGAATCAAAGCCATACGCAGGGAAGGGAGCGCCAGTTTATGACCTCTTACGTGCCAGCTACGGCGCCGGGAAAAGGCGCACAGCCCCAGGTAAAACAGGGTAAAAGCAAGAAGTGCGATACCAATAACGCGTAGCGTTCCGTCGCCGATAAACCAGCCCGCCGGGATGGGGACCATGCCAGCGCTGAACACCACGCCGGCCACCAGCACATAGCCGAGCCAGTTAGTGGCAATACTTAGCGAGAAAATACGCGTAATGGTGCTGCCGTCCAGGCCCAGCCGGGAGTAAAGACGATAGCGCATCGCCACGCCGCCCACCCAGGTACTGAGCGTCAGGTTAAAGGCGTAGCAGATGAATGACACCAGCATCACCTGACGCTTTTGCAGCTGATGACCGCAGTAAGCCCGGCCAATCAGATCGTACAGGCCATAGGTCAGGTAGCTGACGACGACCAGCGCAACCGAGGCCAGGATCGCCAGCCGGTTATAGTTGGCGATGACGTCTATAACATCCTGCCAGTTAACCTTTTTGGCGTAGATCACCAACAGCACCACGACCGCAATAAAAAACAGCCATGTCAGGATTTTTTTTATCATTTTCCAGCGGGAATGCGACTCAGACATCAGGCTCTACTCTCTTAATCACGGGAATCAGAAAACGGCGCATCAGTGTTCAACCCTTTTATTTTCAGGCTCAGCACGGTCCTGCGTTTCAATTTCCGGCTGGACCGGCGGATCTACCTGCGCCAGTTTTGGCGTATGGGCGGGCAGCCAGCCGGCAATAGCGGGGAAATGACGCAGAAAATGGAAAACAATGATGCCCTTGCTCAGCTGCCACCAGTTCTGCTTAGGCAGCTCGCTTTCGTGAACGCGCCTGCAGTCCTCCTCAAGCAGACGGTTCAGCGTCTCCCGTACCGTATTGTTGAAGGTGCGATCGTGAACGATCAGATTAGCTTCAAGATTCAGCGACAGGCTCAGCGGATCGAGATTGCTGGAGCCGACGGTAGACCAGTGATCGTCCTGAAGGGCGATTTTGGCATGGAGCGGGCGCCGGATATATTCATAGATCTCCACGCCGCCCCCGACCAGATAATTATAGAGCAGTTTGGCGCCTACCTTGACGATCGGCATATCCGGTTCGCCCTGGACAATCAGCCTGACCGAGACCCCGCGCTGGGCCGCATCCCGCATTTCCCGCAGTAAACGATAGCCGGGGAAAAAATAGGCGTTGGCAATAATCACTTCCTGCTTCGCGGATCGCAGCATTTCAATATAGTGCTGCTCAATATCGTTGCGATGTTCATCATTATCCCGCCAGACAAACAGCACCTGAGCGTCACCCGGCGTGGTGTTCTTCGTCGGGCGATGGGAACGCTGCCCCCACCAGCGACGCGTCTCCTGCTTGCTGTTTATCGCCTGCTGTACGTAGCGGGTAATATCATCAACGATGGGGCCTTTCACCTCAACGGCGTAATCCTGTTTGGCCTGCTTGCCAAAGCTGGAATTGTGCTCGGCGGAAAAGTTAATGCCACCGACGAAAGCTATTTCGCCGTCGCAAACCACGGTTTTACGGTGCAGCCGCCGAAAGATGTTGGTTCTCATCCCCAACACCAGCGGGCGGGGATCGTAAAAAATAAAGCGTACGCCGGCCGCCGTCAGGCTTTTGACATAGCTGTCGGGCAGGTCGTTTGAGCCATAGCCATCCAGCAGCATTTCGACTTTTACGCCGCGCTGTGCCGCTTCGATGACCACGGCGTGCAGTTCCTGGCCGACTTCATCGTCAAATAAAATAAAGGATTCCAGCAGGACGCTTTGCTGCGCCCGGCGGATCGCGCCAAACACTCGTGGGAAATAGGCTTCCCCGTTTTCCAGCAGCCGCAGGCTGTTGCCGTCGCGCCATTCCATGTTCATAAATGAATCTCCACTGCCAGAGGCGCATGATCGGATAGATGTGACCAGGGCCGCAGAGGGATGGTCTGGGGATGACTGATGCTGGCATTTTTAACATAGATGCGGTCCAGCCGCAGCAGCGGGAACCGGGCGGGGAAGGTGCGGGCCGGACGTCCATATTTACTGCTGAAAACTTCTTCCATTGCGGCTCCCTGTTTTAAAATCCTGTTGGCCTTCTGCTGCCAGTCATTAAAGTCACCCGCGACCACTACCGGCTCACCGGGCGGCAGGCTGTTTACAAGATCGCACAGGAGCCTTAGTTGCGCATTGCGGTGCGCGTCCTTAAGGCCCAGATGGACGCAGATAGCGTGCAGGGTCGTATGCGGGGCAGGGAGCGCCACTCTACAGTGCAGCAGGCCGCGTTTTTCTGTGCCCTCAACCGAGATATCCCGGTTTTCATATTCAGCGATCGGGAAGCGGGACATCACCGCATTACCATGATGTCCTTCCGGATAGATCGCATTGCGGCCATAAGCGTAGTCATTCCAGATCGTGTCGGCCAGAAATTCATAATGGGGCGTCTCAGGCCACTTATCCACCTTAAGTTGATTAATTGCGTGGCTGCCCATGACCTCCTGCAGGAACACGATATCTGCCGAGGTGGCGCGTACGGCGTCGCGGAGTTCAGGCAAAATAAAACGACGGTTAAAGGTGGTAAAACCCTTATGTGTATTGATCGTCAGGACTTTTAATGAAAATCCTTGCGGTTTTTGTGACATACTGTGCGCGCTCTCCTTTTCGACTGGTGTGGAGTAAAGTGTAGTCTTTGTCACAAAAGAGTGCCGACAAGCTGTGTTGTTTGGGGCATTATCCTAAAACTACGATAGTCTGAGGAAATACGTTATCACTTACTGTGTTAACAAGGCTGGGCGACCTCTGTTGGGTCTGCCAGGAGAAGAAAATGAAATGGTCTAATCGTATCCAGATTGTCACCGGACAAACCTGTGTACATATCGCTCTCCACCTGCTGCTGATGGCCGCGCTGGTGTGGGGATGGAAGCATCAGGCCTTGCTGCAAGTCTCAACGATATTACTGGCGATGTATGCCGGCGTCTTTGGCGCGATGTTGTTAACCCAGCGCCTGCCACGCCTCCGCCGCGTGGGTGGCTTCCTGGAGTTCGTTACCACCACTTACTATTTCGGCGCCGCCATGCTGGTGCTTTATCTGCTCTCACGCGTGATCCATAACAACCTCCTGCTGGGTTGCGTGGGCGTGCTGATGCTGACCGGACCCGCCGTGGTTTCGCTGCTGGCGAAAGAGCCCGTTCGCGCGCGCCACCGCTGATCCCTGAGGGCCACTCCGGTGGCCCCGCTTCGCTGAAAATCCCTCCTCTTCAGACAGAAACACTGCCATCATGACCCGCAGCGTGGCTGAGGCACAGATAACCATTCGGCAGCAACGCCTGGTGCCGGTATCGGTTATAAAGAGGTGCGCCCAAAGGGCCGCTTCTGAAAAGAATCTCTCCCGTCAGCGCAACATCTGTTATAATCCGCCCCTTACGCACCGTGGTTTGTGCCCCCTTTCAAACGTCAGGCGAAGCCTGGCGTCCAAGTATCCCCCTGGAAACTACACCGCTCATGGCGGTCAGGGCGGAACCGGAGTCTTTCAATTCTATGTCATTTGATTCTCTCGGCCTTAACGCCGACATTTTGCGTGCTGTTGCAGAACAGGGCTATAACGAGCCGACCCCTATCCAGACTCAGGCTATTCCGGTAGTGCTGGCCGGACGCGACCTGATGGCCAGCGCCCAGACCGGTACCGGTAAAACGGCCGGCTTTACGCTGCCGCTGCTTCAGCTGCTCAGTACAGAAACGCCGCATCCAAAAGGACGCCGCCCGGTTCGTGCGCTGATCCTGACCCCGACCCGCGAACTGGCGGCTCAGGTGGGTGAAAACGTTCACGACTACAGCAAATATCTGGATATGCGTTCGCTGGTGGTTTTCGGCGGCGTCAGCATTAACCCGCAGATGATGAAACTGCGTGGCGGCGTTGACGTACTGGTTGCCACGCCGGGACGCCTGCTCGATCTGGTACACCAGAACGCGCTGGATCTCTCTAAAGTTGAAATCCTGGTACTGGACGAAGCGGATCGCATGCTGGATATGGGCTTTATTCACGATATCCGTCGCATCCTCGCCAAATTACCGGCCAAACGTCAGAACCTGCTCTTCTCTGCCACCTTCTCTGATGAGATTAAAGGCCTGGCGGAAAAACTGCTGCACAACCCGGAACAGGTTTCCGTGGCCCGCCGCAATACCGCTTCCGAGCAGATCGATCAGCATGTGCATTTCGTTGATAAGAAACGCAAGCGGGAGCTGTTGTCGTTCCTGATTGGCCGTGATAACTGGCAGCAGGTGCTGGTGTTTACCCGCACCAAGCACGGTGCCAACCATCTTGCCGAGCAGCTGAATAAAGACGGCATCACCGCGGCCGCGATTCACGGTAACAAAAGCCAGGGCGCGCGTACCCGTGCGCTGAGCGACTTTAAAGAAGGCAACATTCGCGTGCTGGTGGCGACCGATATTGCTGCACGCGGCATCGATATCTCTGAACTGCCGCACGTGGTGAACTATGAGTTGCCTAACGTGCCGGAAGATTACGTTCACCGTATCGGTCGTACCGGACGTGCTGCGGCCACCGGTGAAGCGCTGTCGCTGGTCTGCGTGGATGAGCACAAGCTGCTGCGTGACATTGAACGCGTGCTGAAGCGTGAAATCCCGCGCATTGCGATTGAAGGCTACGAGCCGGACCCGTCGATTAAAGCTGAACCGATTCAGAACGGACGTCAGCAGCGCGGCGGTGCAGGCGCAGGCGGTGGCCGTGGACGCGGCGCGCCGCAGGGCAATCGTGGCAGCGCGCAGGGTCGTGGTAACGGCGGCGAACGCAGCCAGTCCGCAGGCGGCGAGCGCAGCGGTAACGGTAACGGTAACGGTCAGCGTCGTCAGGGCGCGGGCAGCAGCAGCGCGGGACGCAGCGCAAGGCCAGAAGGCGGCGACGCGGCACGCGGCAAAACCCGTCCACGCCGCTCCAACCCCGCTTAACGTCTTTTCTCCAGGGGGATCTCCGGATCCCCTTTCTCAACGCTACGAACAGGTTGTGATATGCGTGTTTTACTGGCCCCGATGGAGGGCGTACTCGACTCCCTGGTTCGGGAACTCCTGACGGAGGTCAACGATTACGATCTCTGCGTTACCGAATTCCTGCGCGTTGTTGACCAGCTTCTGCCGGTCAAATCCTTTCATCGCCTCTGCCCTGAACTTCTCCATGCCAGCCGTACGCCCTCTGGCACGCTGGTGCGCGTGCAGCTTTTAGGACAGTCACCGCAATGGCTGGCCGAAAACGCCGCCCGGGCGGTGGAGCTGGGTTCCTGGGGCGTCGATCTCAACTGCGGCTGTCCTTCCAAAACGGTCAACGGCAGCGGCGGCGGGGCGACCCTGCTCAAGGACCCCGACCTGATTTATCGCGGCGCCAAAGCGATGCGTGAGGCCGTTCCCGCCGGGCTGCCGGTGACGGTAAAAGTGCGGCTGGGCTGGGAGAATGGCGATCGTCAGTTTGAAATCGCTGACGCCGTTCAGCAGGCTGGCGCTACTGAACTGGTGGTACATGGACGCACGAAGGAAGATGGCTATAAAGCGGAGCGGATCAACTGGGCGGCCATTGGCAAAATTCGCCAGCGGCTCACGATCCCCGTTATCGCTAACGGAGAAATCTGGGACTGGCAGAGCGCGCAGGCGTGTCTGGCGGCCACCGGCTGTGATGCGGTGATGATTGGCCGGGGAGCGCTTAACGTGCCTAACCTGAGCCGGGTGATTAAATTCAACGAGCCCCGTCTGCCCTGGCCGGAGGTCGTTACGCTGCTGCAAAAATATGTGCGCCTTGAAAAGCAGGGCGATACCGGACTTTATCATGTGGCCCGCATCAAGCAGTGGCTGGGCTATCTGCGCAAAGAGTATGACGAAGCCACCTCTCTGTTCGCGCAGATCCGTGCGCTGAAAAGCTCAGGAGAGATCGCCCGTGTCATCGATAGCGTCAGTCTGCCTGTCTGACAATGTGGGCTTTCGCGCTTTAGGGGGTATGAAATGAAACTTCCCTGGTTAGGTTGGATTGGCCTGATTAATTCCCTGCATCAGGTATCACGTAAGACTCAAAACAAATACAACCTTATAGCCAGACCGAAAGACCGTGTCCAATGGACGTCTTTCTGATGAGCATACAGGAGGATGTTCTTAGGCTATTCAGGGATGAAATATCACGTGAACTTGACAGCAATGGGAAAGAGATTCTTCTTGAACTTGACTCCGATTTGTATGATGCACCAAGCGATGATCTTCATAGTGCTTTGGACAGATTTGAAAAAGAGTTCAGGGTTGATTTATCCGATGTGGACTGGTCTTGCTATTTCCCGTGGGAAAACACCCCATTGCTCACCAGATGGTTTAAGGCTAAACGGGATGAAGTGGAACAAACACGGCAGGCATTAACCGTAAGAATGTTCGCTGAGTCTGCTGAAGCTGGAAAGTGGTTGTACGATTAGCTATCAGTGTCAACGTGACTCACCGCTTTTAATAGCAGCAGAAGAAATTTTGTGACCGGAAAGGAAGGACAGAAAAAATGGGCCAGAGCTGGCCCATTTCAGGATAATAATCAGGAAGGGGTCGTAACCGCTTTTTTCATCGCCTGAGCGGCAGCTTTAGCCGGAACGGCGGTAGCGCTATGCTCATAGATTGGGCCGGGCTGAACAGGCGCCACAAAAGTGGTGTTTTCATTTGCGCTGTCAGGTTCAGCGTTCTCCACCGTTGGCGCTGCGGCATTCACCGTGGCGGGATCGGCCTGCGGTGCCGCCTCGCTGGCACCTTCCGGCATAACAGGCGTCATTGGCTCTTCGGCCGGCATAGCATCTTCCATTTCAGGAACTGCGACCGGAACTTCAGGGGTGTTGTCAGCCGCCGCGCCGTTGATTTTAGTCGGCATACCGGAGCGCGTTTTCAGGGTCGCCTCCAGGGCAGCGGTATCGACGCTGGCATCAGAAACCACTTTGCTGACCACAGGGGTGATCGTCAGCGGAACCGGCGCGCGTGAATTGAACTGCTCTTCGGTTTCAGAAAGCGGGTTGTGCACTTCAATCAGGCGTGAACCATCTGGCTCAACCGAGGCCTTGATGGGCTGGTTGATAAACTGAACGCGGGTGCTAACCGGCACATTATCGAACAGCCATTTGATATCTTCCGAGCGCAGGCGGACGCAGCCGTGGCTGACGCGCAGGCCGATACCAAAGTTGGCGTTGGTGCCGTGAATGGCGTACAGGCGGCCGATATAGAGCGCGTAAAGGCCCATTGGGTTATCGGGACCGGCAGGGAAGACCGCAGGCAGAACCTCACCGCGCGCGGCGTATTCTTCATGCATCTTTTTAGTCGGCGTCCAGGTCGGACCATCTTTTTTGCGATGTACGGTTGTCGTCCAGTCCACCGGCGTATCTTTGCCCAGCTCGCCAATACCGATAGGCAGCACTACCACGGTTTTGGTGCCTTTCGGGTAGTAATAGAGACGCATTTCCGCGCTGTTAATCACAATGCCTTCACGCGGTGCGCTGGGCAGGAGTAGCTGCTGCGGGATAATCAGCTTACTGCCCGGCTTTGGCAGATAAACATCCACGCCCGGATTGGCTTCCATGAGGTTGCTGAGGCCCATCTGATACTGTGCAGCGAAGGCTTCCAGCGGAAGCTTGCTGTCCTGGGGGACGGTAATTTCGATATTCTCACCCACCAGGCGGCTGTTCGCGGCCGGAAGCGAGTAGACCACGGCGAAGGCCGAAGGGCTGTATGCCGTAACGGCCAGAACGAAAATAACTAACGCGCGAATGCTCTTTTTCATATTCTTCAGGGTATAGCGCCATGTGAACGGTGGATAAATAAATCAGTTCCGCCCGGATGTGAGCGGCTGCACATTATATGGTCATGCCAGCAAGGAATAAACCTGGATTTTTGTCCGTTGAACTAACTTTACGCAAAATTGTCCCGCTGAGCGGCTGTTACCGCTCAACATGCCTGATTGCGTTCAGGGTTGCCAGAGTAAATCGCCGCCTTTCAGCTTCCTGTTGAGGAAAAATGCCGCGCTTATCAGCGCCAAGTGACTCAATGCCTGAGGCGTATTGCCCAGCGCATGGCCGCGCTTATCAAACTCTTCGGCGTAAAGGCCCAGCGGATTGGCATAGGTGAGCAGCTTCTCGAACTCGAAATGCGCCTCGTCCACGCGGCCCGCGCGCGCCAGACACTCAACGTACCAGAAAGAGCAGGCGACGAAAGAGCCTTCACTTCCTTCCAGCCCGTCGGCAGGGGTTTCGGACATATTATAACGGCGCACCAGCCCGTCGCTGACCAGCTCTTTTTTGATGGTATCCAGCGTGGCAAGCCAGTCCGGATCGGTTGCGCTGACAAACCGCACCAGCGGCATCAGCAGCATTGAGGCATCGACAAACTTACCCAGTCGCGTGGAGACGAAGTGGCCCTGCTCGCTGTTCCAGAAGTTTTCCCAGATATCTTCGCGGATCTCATCCCGTACCTGGCACCAGCGGTCGCGCGGAAAAGAGAGGGAGCGCTTCTCGGCCAGGCGGACCGCCCGATCCAGCGCCACCCAGCACATCAGTCGTGAATGCAGAAAGTGCTGAGGTTCGCCGCGCATTTCCCAAATTCCGGCGTCGGGCTGATTCCAGCATTCACAGACGTGATCGATCATTTTAGTCACGTGCAGCCATCCCCGGTGGGAAATCGCTTCGCCATATTTATTGGCCAGATAGATGGCATCCATCAGCTCGCCGTAAATATCAAGCTGCTTCTGGTTCCAGGCATCGTTACCGATCCTGACCGGCGTCGAATTGGCATAGCCCGACAGGTTGAGCAGTTCGCTCTCATGCAGCTCGGTGCCGCTGTCGAGACGATACATAACCTGAAGCCTTTCGACATCGTTGTGACTGTTTTCCACGCAGCGCCCCACCCAATGGGTAAAGTGCTTCGCTTCATCCACGTAGCCGAGGCGCATCAGCGCATAAATGCTGAAAGAGGCGTCGCGCAGCCAGGAGGCGCGGTAATCCCAGTTGCGTTCGCCGCCCAGCTCTTCGGGAAGACCGAAGGTTGCCGCTGCGGCAATCGAACCGTGCTTTAGCGAGGTCAGCAGCTTCAGCGTCAGCGCCGAACGGTTGACCATCTCCTGCCAGCGTCCGTGATAGCTGCTCCTGGCGCTCCAGTCCCGCCAGTAGTTCAGCGTTTCCTGGAAATAGTGAGCCGTACTCTCTTCGTCAAGATGCTTATCATCGGCGCCGCCAAGGATAAATTCCCGATGTTCCCCCTCTTTCAGGGTGAAGCATGCAGTAGCTGCGCCGCCGTCTATTTTGAACTCCACGTTACCGCACAGCCGCAGCGTAGGCTGGTTACTTGCGCTGAAGAGAACGCTGCCCTCTTTCAGGCTGGCGAGGGTATCGGCTCGCGCATAATCGTGTACGGGGGCACAGCGAAGGGTAAAGTTCGCCTGGCCGTGCAGCACTTTTATCCGCCGGATAATACGCGGCTGCATATCATCCGGCTGGCACAGCGGCATGTAATCGGTAATTTCCGCCACGCCTTCGTCAGCGAGCCAGCGCGTTTGCAGCAGGGCGGTGTCGGGCAGGTAAAGCTGCTGCCGGCGGGGCTCATACCAGTCCGGCTCAATGCTGAATATACCGGCCTCGTCGCCGTCAAGCAGGGCGGTAAAGATTGACGGACTGTCCAGATCGGGCCAGCAGAAATAATCAATGGTGCCATCGCAGGCGACCAGCGCGCAGGTTCTCAGGTCGCCGATAATTCCATGATCTTCGATTCTGCGTTTTATCTGACTCATTTTTCTCCCGGAAATCGTGAATTAACAGACTGTCAGAGTTAACTATAGTCCCTGCGGCTCACAGCGGGGCGGGAGCCTGAAACCCGGCATCAGCAGGAGGATATTTCCATCAACTATACTTGCTGCGAACTTCACTTTACTGAACAGGAGAAAACCATGAGTACACCTGAAGATAAGGTTGCCATCGTCACTGCATCAGATTCGGGAATCGGCCAGGCTTGCGCCATCATGCTGGCCCGACAGGGGTTCGATATTGGCATTACCTGGCGTTCAGATGAAAAAGGGGCGCGGGAGACGGCGCGTCAGGTTGAGGAGCTGGGGCGTAAAGCGGAAGTTGAACGGCTGGACCTTGCCGAGCCTGAAGAGGGAAGCCGCGCGCTTGAAACGCTTATCGCCCGGCTGGGGCGTATTGACGTGCTGGTGAATAATGCCGGAACAAACGTCAAAGGCGATTTCCTTGAAACCCGTTTTGAAGACTGGCGCAAGGTTTTTAGCGTGAACGTAGATGGTGCCTTCGCCTGCAGCCAGATCGCCGCCAGACATATGGTTAAGCAGGGGCAGGGTGGCAGAATTATCAACATCACCTCGGTACACGAGCATACGCCGCTGCCTGGCTCCGTTGCCTATACCGCCACCAAACATGCCTTAGGCGGATTAACCAAATCGATGGCCCTGAGCCTGCTGCCGCATAACATTCTGGTGAATGCCGTGGCGCCTGGCGCTATCGCCACGCCGATGAACGACATGGAAAACAAGGATGTGAAGAGCATTGAACTACCGGAAATTCCGGCAGGCCGCCCTGGCGATACTCGGGAAATCGCCAGCATGGTCGCCTGGCTCTGCTCCCAGTGGTCAACCTACACCACCGGGCAGTCATTTGTGATTGATGGCGGCTTCACGCTGGCCAATCCTCAGTATTATATGCAGGAATAACGCCCGGGCCGGGCGGGCTAGTCGCGCCCGGCTTCCTCTTTCTTTTTCCCGGCGCGTCGCTTCAGAAAGATCCTTATTCCCCACACCAGTACCAGCGTCAGAACAACCCAGAAAAGCTGCTTGATGTGGTGATCCAGCACAGCGAGCCATGGCGTGATAATCTGGCCGCCGAGATAGCCCAGCGTGACGAATATTATCGCCCAGAGCGCGGCACCGAGAAGGTTAAGCGGCAGGAATTTTCGTAGCTTAATGCCGCTGGCTCCAATGATAATCGGGCCAATGATGCGCAGCCCATACATAAACCTGACGCCGATAATCAGCAGCGCCGGACGCTTACGGATCAGGCGGTTAGCGCGGTTAATCTGGTTCTGATGATTTTTAAACCGCTTCAGCAACGCCGTGCCATAACGACGACCTATCAGGAACAGCAGCGTATCGCCAAGCGTGCCGCCGGCCAGGGCGACCAGCACCACCCAGCCATAGTGCAGCAGTCCCTGATGCGCCGCCACGCCGCCCAGCAGCGTAAATGTCTCCCCTTCGGCCATACAGCCGATAAACAGCGCCAGATAACCGTATTGCGAAATCAGAGCGTTAACATCAACAGGCATTATTTCCCACCGGTTCATCCGCAAACAGACGCTGAGTGTAAACGCTGCGGCTGAAAGGGTGAAAGAGAAAAGCTGCTTTACCTTTTTCAGTTGCAAAATTAACGCATTAGCCAAAATCTCCGCTGTTGAAAAAATAAACAGCCTGCATGCGCTTATACTTGAATGACCCACCCGGCCATCCAGGGTGATCGTCGTAGCAGAGGAGTGAAGATATGAACCACGTTTGGGGACTTCTTGCGCATCCCGACCGCGAGATGCGTGACATCAAGCAGGAAAACGAAACCGTCTCTCACCACTACACCCACCACGTTCTTCTTATGGCGCTGATCCCGGTGATCTGCGCTTTTATCGGCACGACACAAATTGGCTGGGATCTGGGCGCTAATGAAACTATCCCGCTATCGCTGGTCAGCGCGCTGGGCCTGGCCGTACTGTTTTATGGGATGATACTGGGCGGCGTGGCGGTGATGGGCAGGGTTATTCACTGGATGGCGCGTGACTACCCACAGCGCCCGAGCCTGCAACGCTGTACGGTATTTGCCGGCTATGTCGCAACTCCGCTGTTTCTGAGCGGCTTAGTGGCGCTTTATCCGCTGGTCTGGCTCTGCGTGCTGGTGGGCGCGCTGGCGCTGGTCTATACCGGCTATCTGCTCTATATCGGGATTCCGCTCTTTCTGAATATCGATCGTGAGGAGAGCCTGCGGTTTTCCAGTTCGACGCTGGCGATTGGCGTGCTGGTATTTGAAGTGCTGCTGGCGCTGACGGTTGTGATTTGGGGCTATGGCCACTTAATACGGTAATTCCCTGCGCCGCCGGTTCGCCGGCGGTTTTCCGGTAATGCCCGGAAACGATAATCCAGTAGGCAACAAAACGGTGGTCAGCGTATGATGCGCACGCCAGCCCAGCGCACGCTTGTTTGCGCGACGGCAGCGTGTGGCGACGCCGCACCAGAATCATCTTCCGGTTAAGTTTTAATAAATGCCTGCACACATTCGCTCGTCTCTGCTGAGTTTGGTTCTCCTTTTTTCCGGCCAGGCCGCCCTGAATCAGGCTGCTGCCAGCCCGCCTCTGGCTGAGGTTGCGCCGCGTCCGCAAATCGCGTCCGGCAGCGCAATGATCGTTAACCTCAACAGCAATAAAATCCTTTATGCCAGCAATCCCGACCGGATCAGGCCGATGGCCTCTATCACCAAGCTGATGACGGTGATGGTCGCGCTGGATGCGCACCTGCCGCTGGACGAGAAAATCGCCGTGGATATCAGCCATACGCCAGAGATGCGCGGTGTCTATTCGCGCGTGCGGCTGAACAGCGAAATCAGCCGTAAAGAGATGATGCTGCTGGCGCTGATGTCGTCGGAAAACCGGGCGGCGGCAAGCCTCGCTCATCACTATCCGGGCGGCTATGACGCCTTTATCCGCGCGATGAACGCCAAAGCGAAAGCGCTGGGCATGAACCATACGCGCTACGTTGAGCCGACCGGACTGTCGACGAAAAATGTCTCTACCGCCCGCGATCTGATCAAGTTACTGATCGCCACCAAACGCTATCCGCTGATGGGGCAGCTAAGCACAACCCATGAGGATATGGCGACCTTTAGCAGCCCGGCCTATACGCTGCCTTTTCGTAATACCAACCATCTGGTCTACCGGCCGGACTGGAATATTCAGCTGACCAAAACCGGCTTCACCAATGAAGCAGGACATTGTCTGGTGATGCGTACGGTTATTAAGCAGCAGCCGGTCGCGCTGGTGGTGATGGATGCTTTTGGGAAATATACCCACTTTGCGGATGCCCGGCGGCTGAAAAGCTGGATGGAAACCGGCAAAATCTCGCCGGTGCCCGCTGCCGCGCTGAGCTACAAGAAGCAGAAGGCCGCGCTGACGGCCAGCAATGATGTTCCCGCTGAGAGCGTCGAATAGCTGACCGCTCCCCCCGTCCTTCGGGGGGAATGCCAGGCGCGAACCGGGCCCCGCCGGAGAATGTTACAGGCGCTGTTTTCGTTTATGAATCTGATAGTGTCGGTCCGGTCAAAAGACTAGACTGGCGGCTGAACCTCCCCGGCCCCTTCAGGGCCGTTTTACTGGCTATCTGGAAATTTCCATGTCTACGTTACTCACCTGGTTTCGGGTTTTTTTGTTGGCGCTGTTTGCGCTGACGCCTTTGCTGACACAGGCAGCCGATCGGCCTCAGCAAAGTGAAGATGCTCCGGTAAAGATCAATGCCGCCGCTGAACTGCCCAAAATGCAGAAGGTGCTGGATAAAATTAAGCAGCAGGTGTCGGGGGAAACCAATGACAGCAGGCTTACCGCGCTTAACGAGCTGGCGCTGGAGCTTTCCGGCACCGCCGATACGCTGACGCAGGCGCTTATCCCTCAGCGCGTCCAGCTACTGGCCCAGCTTGCCGTGCTTGGCCCGGCCCCCCAGGCTGACAGCGGGGTAAACGAAACCGCTGACGTCACCAGAAAGCGTAAAAGCCTGGAAAATCAGAAAGGTAAACTGGACGATCAGATTAAGCAGGCTGAGGCGATTAAAAGCGGCGCGATCACGCTTTCCGCCCAAATCGTCACCCTGCGGCGCGATGCGCTGAAAACCCAGCTGGCGCTCAACGCCGGCAGTATTTTCGGGCCGCGTTTCTGGGCGCCGGTGTTTAACAACCAGAGTAACGACAGCAAAAAAATTGGCAATTTCATCAGCGAGCTGCGGGATGCGGTAGCGCTCTCATGGGAGCCAGAATGGCGTATCGGGACGCTGTTCTGGCTTCTGCTTGCCGGGCTGGTGGCAACGGCCGGTCGACGCTACCTGGAAGAATTCCTGGCCTGGGTCGGCATTCACCTGCTGCCGGAGGGGCGGCTGCGGCGCAGTTTCCTCGCGGCGGCAACCGCCCTGACGTCGCTGGTTGCGATTGTGCTGGCGTTTAACTTCCTCGATCTCGCTTTTACGCGCCACGATCTTGTTGAAGATGAGGTGCGTGATTTTGCCGACGGGCTGGTGAATTTAAGCATTCTCTGCGGGCTTATCGCCGGGCTGGGCAGGGCGTTCCTTTCCACCCGCCGTTCCTCGTGGCGGCTGCCCAATATCTCGGATGAAGTGGCGCTGGCGTTAAAACCCTTTCCTCCGCTCACGGCCGCACTGGTCTTCGTTTGCCAGATGAGCGAAACCCTGAACAGCACCGCCAATACCAGCGTGGCGACCACGGTTTTCGCCAACGGCCTGACCGCGCTGCTGATTGGCGCCACCGCACTTTCCATCAGTTTCCGTACTAACCGCGTACGCCGCCGGATGATCCTCCAGGGGCAGCAGCCGGAAGCGAAGTCCACGCTGGTCGGCCTGATTCAGATGTCCATTACGCTGGTCGGCATCGGCATCATGGTTTCGCTGGTCATCGGTTACGTGACCCTGGCGCGCTTCCTCAGCTATGAGCTTATCTGGATAGGCATAGTGTTCGGCTCTTTCTTTATTCTCAGCCAGCTGATGGCCGACAGTTTTGAAAGTCTGTTTTCCACCCACAATGCCTCCGGCAAAAGTATTCAGCGTTCGCTTAACATTGACGAGCGTTATCTGGGACAGACGGCCGCGCTGCTGACCGGCGTCAGCCGGGCCGTACTGGTACTGGCGGCGGCCGTCGCGATACTGAACGGCACTTTTGGCAGCGCCACGCCGATTGAGCTGATGCAAAAGGCGATCGAATTCTGGGGCGGCAAGGGGCTTGAATCCCTGAATATCGTGCCCGCTCACGTCCTTAATGCGCTGCTTTGCCTGGTGGTTGGCATCTACGTGCTGCGTTCGGTGAAGCGCTGGCTGGAACGGGATTTTCTTCCGAAAACCACCATGGACGAAGGAATGCGGGTCTCGCTGATCACCCTGTTCAGCAACGTTGGCTATGTACTGATTATCCTGCTTGCGCTGTCGGTGATGGGGCTGCAATGGAATAAACTGGCCTGGATCGTCAGCGCCCTGTCGCTGGGAATGGGCTTTGGCCTGCAGGAGATCGTGAAAAACTTCGTCTCCGGCCTGATTTTGCTGACGGAAAGGCCGGTCAAAGTCGGCGATCTGGTGAGCATCAGCGGGATTGAAGGCGACATACGCCGCATCAGCGTGCGCGCAACGGAGATCCAGCTTGGCGACAGATCCACGGTGATCGTGCCTAATTCGCAGTTTATTTCGCAAAACGTCCGCAATGCCACCATGGGTAACGCCCAGGGCGTGGTAACCGTCACGCTGACGTTTCCGCTGGATATCGACCCGGTACAGGTCCGCCAGCTGCTGCTTGACGTTTACCATGAAAATGAGAGCATTCTCGCCACGCCGGAACCTTCGGTTTCTTTTAAGGATCTCACCGCCTCAGGCATTATTCTTTCGGTGACCGGCAATGTCTCAAGCCCGCGCCGGGTTTCAGGCGCCAAAAGCGATCTACTGTTTGCGATCCTGACCCGGCTGCGTGATGAGGGCGTGGTGCTTTCAACGCCGCAGACGATGATTGTCGAGCAACGCAACGGACATATCGTGCTGAAGGAATCAGACGCCTGACGCTCTAAGCCCGGCCCGGCCACCTGTTACGCGGCCAGCCGGGCTGATGCATTTCCTTTTAGCTGGCCTTATCGCAGCCGCAGCCAGCCCAGTGCTTCGCTTTGGTCGTTTTGCCGATGCCGGGGTTAAAGCTGTTGGTGGGGTCGAGCTGCTGATAGAACGCTTTCAGCTGCGGTTTAGCCGCATAAATGTGTCCGACGTTGTGCTCCGCCGGATATTCGGCCCCTCTCTCTGACAGTATCGCTAACATCTTCTCTTTCAGCGCATGGACATCAACGCCTTTTTTTACGATGTAGTCCTGATGGAAGACATGGCAGAAGAAATGGCCGTAATAGAGACGGTGGATCAGCGCCTCATCGAATTCGGCAGGCAGGCGTTCAAACCAGTGACGGTCGTTACGGCGCAGGGCGATATCCAGCGCCAGAATATCCTCCACTTCATCGTGATGCACGGCATGGTAACGTACGGCAGCGCCCGCAGCCGCAAACCGGTGCAGAAACGCTTTTGCCCCTTCCTCCTTGCTGCACTCAAAAAATTCACCCTGTCCCTGCTGAAAGTAGCGGGTCAGATAGCGTCGCGCCTCTTCAGTCCCTTCACCGGACATTTTCAGCATCAGATGATGCTCGTAACGATCGCGGTATTGCTTCAGCCGCTTCGGCAGGTGAGAGGGCAGCAGGCCGCTGACCTTTTGCAGCATCCGGTCAATAAAATGGGGTTTGATAAACGAAATGCGATTTAACAGCGCGTCGGCACGGCCTTTAAAGGTAAAAAAGGCGGGCATTTTATCGGTGCCAAGCTTATCGATCATTACAAAGGTATCTTTGCCGTAGACCTCGGCAATATCGAAAATATCGCGGTGCAGATATTCCGCAGCCACAGGCAGATTGCTGAACTTGCTGAGGATATGGCGACGGATGTCATCCAGCACCGAGGTATCGTTGGTGCCGATATAAAAGACCTGCTGGGCCTGCTCAACGGGAAAAGTATCGAGGCGCACCGCGAACACCGCCAGCTTGCCCGCGCAGCCGGACGCTTCATAAAGCCTGCGGGCATCCGCGTTAAAGCGGGAAGGCGTGTCGGCCTCCACTTCGCGGACGCGGCTGGCGTACTCATGATCTGACGCGTGACGCTCGTCGTGCCGGACATCGCTCTGCTGCCAGGTTTCGTCATCAAGCCGCGTCAGAATCTGTTCCGGCGTCGTACCAAGGTCGATGCCAAGATGATTTACCAGCGTCAGCTTTCCCCCGGCATCAATTTGCGCATAGAGCGCCATTTCGCTGTAGGCGGGCCCACGCCGGATCAGCGAGCCGCCTGAATTATTGCAGACGCCGCCCAGCACCGAGGCGCCGATGCAGGAGGAGCCAATCACGGAATGCGGCTCGCGGCCCAGCGGCTTCAGCACGTTTTCCAGCTGGTAAAGCGTACTGCCGGGAAAAGCGACAACCTGGCTGCCGCCGTCGAGCAGCTGGATTTTATCCATCCGCAGCGTACTGATAATCACTATTTTGCGGTCATAATCACTGCCCTGCGGCGTGGAGCCCTCGGTCAGGCCGGTATTGGCCGCCTGCATCAGGATAATCACGTCCGCCGCCACGCAGGCCTGCAGGATGCGCCACTGCTCCAGCAGCGTGCCGGGGAAAACGACCGCCAGCGCCTCGCCCTCACCGGAGCGAAAGCCCTTACGGTAGCGTTCCGTCTCACGGGGATCGGTAAGAAGATGACTGCGTCCAACGATGCGCTTCAGTTCAGCCAGCAGCGGCAGGCTGGCCCGGACCGGGGAGTTATGCATAGCCATTGTCCTTTTCTGTCAGATTGCCTGATAGTAGCACCGCGCCGGCGGTGAAGCGGTTAATAATCAGAAGGGTAGCGTTAATGGGTTGAAAACTACCTGCTATCCTCATCTTATGGCACACTAATGTCCTGTTACGCTATCTTATAATAATCCCTTGCTACGCAGTTACTTAAGAGAATCAACCTGATGAAATGGATTTGCTCTGTCAGTCTCGCTGTCGCACTGGCGCTGCAGCCGGGTCATGCCGAAGACCTTTCTGGTGACCATCCGCTGACGCCGGAAGCCCGCGATGCCTTTGTCACCAACCTGCTAAAGAAAATGACGCTGGATGAAAAAATTGGCCAGCTCAGGCTAATCAGCGTTGGGCCAGATAACCCGAAAGAAGCCATCCGCGAGATGATTAAGCAGGAGCAGGTTGGCGCCATCTTTAATACCGTTACGCGACAAGATATCCGTGCGATGCAGGATCAGGCGATGCAGCTAAGCCGCCTGAAGATCCCGCTTTTCTTCGCCTATGACGTGGTGCACGGTCAGCGCACGGTATTCCCCATTCCGCTGGGCCTGGCGGCAAGCTGGGATCGGGAAGCGGTCGCGGTGGTGGGACGCGTTTCCGCTCATGAAGCCGCCGACGACGGTCTGAATATGACCTGGGCGCCGATGGTCGACGTGACGCGTGAACCACGCTGGGGACGCGTCTCTGAAGGGTTTGGCGAAGATACTTTCCTCACCTCGGAGATGGGACGCACGATGGTCGAGTCGATGCAGGGGAAAAGCCCGGCTGACCGCTATTCAGTGATGACCAGCGTCAAGCACTTCGCCGCCTATGGCGCGGTCGAAGGCGGACGTGACTACAACACGGTGGATATGAGCCCGCAGCGACTGGCGCAGGACTACCTGCCGCCCTACAAAGCCGCGCTGGATGCCGGCAGCGGCGGCGTGATGGTGGCGCTTAACTCGCTCAATGGCGTCCCGGCAACCGCTGATGACTGGCTGCTGAAGGATGTACTGCGCGAAGAGTGGAAATTTAAAGGGATTACCATTAGCGATCACGGTGCGATTAAAGAGCTGATCCAGCACGGCGTCGCCAGCGATCCTGAGGACGCGGTACGTATTGCTATCCAGTCCGGCGTCAACATGAGCATGAGCGACGAGTACTACAGTAAGTACCTGCCGGGACTGGTGAAAAGCGGTGCGGTAAGTGAAGAAGAGATTGATGACGCGGCACGCCACGTGCTGAACGTTAAATATGATATGGGGCTGTTTAACGATCCCTACAGCCACCTGGGTGACAAAAGCAGCGATCCGGCGGACACCAATGCCGAAAGCCGTCTGCACCGTGCTGAAGCCCGCGACGTGGCGCGCAAAAGCCTGGTACTGCTGAAAAACCGGCAGAATACGCTGCCGCTGAAGAAAACCGGTACTATTGCCCTGATCGGCCCGCTGGCCGACAGCCAGCGTGACATCATGGGCAGCTGGTCGGCGGCAGGCGTGGCGACACAGTCGGTGACCGTTTTGCAGGGGCTGAAAAACGCCACCGCCGGAGAGGCCAAAGTGCTGTACGCCAAGGGCGCTAACGCCACCGATCATAAAGGGATTCAGGATTTCCTGAACCTCTATGAAAAAGCGGTGACGGTAGATAACCGCACGCCGCAACAGCTGCTGGATGAAGCGGTCGCCACGGCGAACCAAGCTGACGTGGTGGTAGCGGTGGTGGGCGAAGCCCAGGGGATGGCGCACGAGGCGTCCAGCCGTAGCGACATCACGCTTCCCGAGAGCCAGCAGGCGCTGATTAAGGCGCTTAAGGCGACCGGCAAGCCGCTGGTGCTGGTACTGATGAACGGCCGTCCGCTGGCGCTGGTGAAAGAGGATCAGCAGGCCGACGCGCTGCTGGAAACCTGGTTCAGCGGCACCGAAGGGGGTAATGCCATCGCTGACGTACTGTTCGGCGACTATAACCCGTCCGGCAAGCTGCCGATGTCCTTCCCGCGCTCCGTCGGGCAGATCCCGATTTACTATAATCATCTGAACACCGGACGTCCTTATAACGCGGATAAGCCGAACAAGTACACCTCCCACTACTATGATGCGGCAAACGGCCCGCTTTATCCGTTCGGCTATGGACTGAGCTACACCACCTTCAGGCTATCGCCAGTGGCTATGTCTGCGCCGACCATGCCGCGTAACGGCGTGGTGGATGCCAGCATAACGATCACCAATACCGGTGAGCGGGAAGGCGCAACCGTGGTGCAAATGTACCTGCGCGACCAGACGGCCAGCATCAGCCGCCCCGTGAAGGAGCTGAAAGGCTTTAAGCGGATCAGCCTTAAACCGGGCGAGACGCAAACCGTCACTTTCCCGATTGACGTGAAGGCGCTCCAGTTCTGGAATGCGAAAATGCAGCAGGTGGCGGAACCGGGCAAATTCAGCGTGATGATTGGTCTGGATTCCGCACGTACTCACGACGCGGAGTTTGAATACCTTTAGCGGGACCGGTACAACACCCTCAATCAGGGGCGAAGTGATTCGCCCCTGATTGCCTCTCAACAGGAATTTTTATGCCTTCGGTTCGGGACAAAATTCAGCAGCAGATCTTTCGTCTGAACGGGCTGGCAATGAACGAGTTCGATCTCTCTCAGCCGCCGGGCGATCCGGGGCTTTATGGCCCGGACAGCGTTATCTGGCGCGTCCATGGTGATTTCTCCTCCATGCTTTGCGGCGGCATTTCGGCGCTGCTGATGCAGATGCTGCATCCGCTGGCGCTGGCCGGGGTCTGGGATCACTCCACCTTTCGCGACGACATGATGGGCCGACTGCGCCGCACCAGCCAGTTTATTGCCGTCACGACCTTTGGAAATACCGCCGATGCCACCACGCTGATTGAGCGGGTCAGGCGGATCCACCTTAAGGTGACGGGCGTGGATGCGCACGGAATGCCTTATTCGGCCAGCGATCCGGCGCTGCTGACGTGGGTGCATGTGGCGGAGACCAGCCGTTTTCTGGCGGCGCATCTGCGCTATAAAAACCCACAGTTAAGCCTTGCCGACCAGGATCGCTACTATGCCGAAGCGGCCGTGGTGGCGGAAGCGCTGGGCGCGGAACAGGTGCCGAAATCGGTGCAGGCGGTAGAGGCCTATTTTGAGGCGATGCGCCCACAGCTACGCTGTGACGCGCGCACCCGTGAAGTGCTTTCGCTGCTGTTAAGCGCACCGGCCCCCAGCTGGCAGGCCCGTCCGGCGATGAAAGCGATGATGATGGCCGGGATTGAGCTGCTGCCGGAATGGGCGCAGGCGCAGTTTGGCTTTCACTTCACTTCGCTGCGTCGGGGGTTTATCCGGCAGCGGATTAACCTGCTTGCCGCCATGCTGCGCTGGTCAATCCGCCGGGGCGCTTATCAGCGGGCGATGGCGCGTATGGGGCGTGAATAAACCGCGCGATTATCGGCTGCCAGCGCGTCAGCAGCGGACATTTTGAGACTCTTCCCCTTGTCCCGGCGTGGCGTAACGGGACATTCTGCTACTCTGCCGAAAAAAGATCACCCTCCACCGCCGAGGCTCTATGACACAGTCGTACCGGATTGCTGAAGTTTTTAATCAGCAACAAACCCTGCTCGCCAGCGTTGAACAGGATGAGCGCGTCGCCTATTTCTATATCTGGCCCGCCGAGCCGTTTCGTCAGCAGTTTGCCGTACGCGGCTGCTGGCTGAGAAACCTGCTGCCTGCGCCCGCCAGTGAAGACCAGGAGGCGATAGAGCAGGGGCGTCCTCCGCTGCTGAGCGCGGCCTTTTGCCGTACGCTTCAGGCTGAGCCGATCCTCGATCCGGCAGGACTGCAAATTATCTGGGAGCCGGGTGACGATGGCGCCGCGCTCTGGTATCAGGGGCAGCTGCTGGCGGTCATTCCCGGCTGGAGCCTTTACCAGCAGAAGCAGGTCAGCTTCTCCGCTGGCTGTATTAAAGAGAATCGCCTGACGGCGCCGCTCGGCTCCGCCTCCACCAATGACTACTACGCGCTGGCGGAAAAACACCGGCATTTCTGGCGTGACTGGCACGATGGACACCTCTGGGAACCGATGCAGCGCGATATGCTGAAGTGCTATGAATCTCATTATGGCGAATCGCTGAAGTACTATTCCATCGACCAGGGCAACTGGCCGCCGATGGCGATTTCCCAGCACTATCATCAGGGCAGCTGGTTCTTTCTGACGCTGGGTATGAGCATTCGTCCGATGCCGTGGGTGGATTATCTTTATGAAGATCTTGCGCCGCACTATCGTCGCGTCGAGCTGGGGATGGCGATTGATGCTGAAGTGATGACGGAAGAGAACGCCGTGCAGATGGCCAGCGCCCTTGCCAGCTTTGCGCACTTTCCCTGGGCCCGCCTCAGCTGGCTGGGCGAAGGGCATACGCTGACCTCCGCCGTGGCCCCGGTGGGCTTTGAGGGCTTTATCCTTTCTGGTGAGCTGGGCGGTGAGGCGGGGCAGTTTGCCCTGCCCAGACGCGAGGGCGATAAGGTTAACCTGCTCTGGACCTCGCCGGTCACAACCGCCGAACGGGAATTCGCTGAGGTGGAAGAGAACGGCGGCCACCAGCTGGTAACCCGGTTACTTGCCGAGGGGGGTGGACATATATTTCGCCCACGCCAGCAGCTGGTTGAATCACAAGAATAAATTCTTGCCGGTTTCGCGCCACGCCCGCATGGATGAAAATATTCCCTGAAATGTGATTGCTATCACCTCAAGTTCCGTCTGGCCCCGCCGTTAATTCGATCAGGCAATTGTGCCGAATTTGAGTAGGATGGGGCTCTACATGTTAAAAACAACCCAGGGCAGATTTACGCTGTTGATCGTCGGCTTCTTTGCGCTGCTGCTGCTGATCACGGTGGTTGTCATTAAAATTTTTGTCGCGCCTCAGCTTACGACCAATGAGAGCCGGCTGGTACGTTACGAAGTGGACAGCATTGGTTCACGGATTACCGCCATGATGAACCGTATTCAGGCGCAGCAGCGCAGTATTACGGAAACCGTCGCGGTGCTCGACAGCGCCAGCATTGATACTGTGCTTCCTGCGCTGGTGAATCAGTATCAGGATGTGGACGTCTTCGGCGGCGGGATCTGGCCGTTGCCTAAAATGCGCGATCCGGCCACGGACAAATTCAGCACCTTCTTCGCCCGTGACAGCAGCAATGCGCTGAAGGTCAACACCTTCTGGAACTCGGCCGAAGCCCCAAACTACTACGAGCAGCCCTGGTATAAAGATGGCATGGCCGCCGCTAAAGGGCAGTGCGCCTGGGCGAAAGCCTATCAGGACGCGGCCAGCCCGCAGCCGCGCACCAACTGCGCCATGACCATTTACCGTGACGGCGCGGCCTGGGGCGTGGCAACTATTGACGTCACGCTGGGCTTCTTTAACCATCTGGCGAAAGAGATGGGTGAAGCGATTGACGGCAAAGTGTTTATCGTCGAAGCGGATGGCAAAGTCGTGGGTGATGCCACCCTGGTTGGCGCAGCGCCCAAGCTCGGCAACCTGAGCGATTTCGCTACGCCAATGGCGGCGCCGCTGAAGGCGATGCTTTCTGGTGCAGGCAGCGATGTGGTGCAGAACACCTATGAAGGTGAGGACGGTTCGCATACGCTGTTCGTGCAGCAGATTTCCGGCAGCCCCTGGTTCATCGCCAGTGACGTGCCCACCGCGCTACTGGCGAAACAGACCAACTCAATCCTGACCCGCCTGGGCCTGGTGCAGATCCCGCTGGCTATCCTGCTGCTGCTGGTACTGCTGGGCTTTATCCGCACCATGATGACTCGTCTGAACGGTCTTAATGAGAATATCCTTTCGCTCTCAACCGGCGGCGCCGACCTGACCCAGCGCCTGCCTGCCAGCAGCAGCCCGGAGTTCAATGCCGTCTCACAGAGCTTTAACGCCTTTATTGAATACTTGCAGGGACTGATGCGGCAGGTTGGTGACAGTGCGCTGGCAATCACCTCCGCCTCGAAAGAGATCGCCAGCGGCAATATGGATCTCTCCGCGCGTACCGAGGAGCAGTCCAGCTCTATCGTGGAAACGGCGGCCTCCATGGAGCAGCTGACCGGCACCGTCCGGCAAAATGCGGATAACGCCACCCACGCTAACCAGCTGGCCGGGGACGCATCACGCGTTGCCGAGCGCGGTTCCAGCGTCGTGAAGCAGGTAGTGGTCACCATGGGAGAGATCAATACTTCTTCCCGCAAAGTGGTGGATATCATCAGCGTGATCGACAGCATCGCCTTCCAGACGAACATCCTGGCGCTTAACGCCGCAGTAGAAGCGGCTCGTGCCGGCGAACAGGGGCGTGGATTTGCCGTCGTCGCGTCGGAAGTGCGCAACCTCGCTCAGCGTTCCGCCAACTCCGCGCGTGAAATTAAAAAGCTGATTGAAGAGTCGGTCGCCAATATCGATCAGGGCAGCCTGCTGGTGCAGGAAGCGGGCAGTACCATGGATGAACTGATGAACGGCGTCAGTAGCGTGACCACGCTGATGAGTGAAATCATGTCCGCCAGCCGTGAGCAGAGCATGGGAATTGACCAGGTTAACACCGCCATCAACCAGCTCGACAGCACGACTCAGCAGAACGCCTCGCTGGTGGAGCAGGTCTCCGCCGCCGCGCAGGCCATGGAAGAGCAGAGCGTCCAGCTTGAGCTGGTTGTCAGCAGCTTTAAGCTGTAACGCCTCCGGTAATAAGTCACTCAGTCAGGGCAGCCATCGGCTGCCCTTTTTTATACCGCGCTCACAAGGCGAACGCGCCGCACGATTTTATACAGTATGACGCCCTGGCGATGTGCCACAATACCTGAGATTAATCTCAAGGAATCAGCATGTCAGCAATCGAAGTGATCCTGGTCGATCGGCACGATCGCCCTACCGGACGGATGGAGAAGCTGGAGGTACATCAGAAAGGATTACTGCACCGGGCGGTAACCGTTTATGTGTTTAACTCACGCCATCAGCTGCTGTTGCAGCAGCGTGCCATGGGCAAATATCACTGTGGCGGCTTGTGGAGTAATACCACCTGCGGCCACCCCGTTCCCGGCGAGCGGACCCGGGATGCCGCTGAACGCCGGCTGCGGGAAGAGATGGGGATGCGCCTTTCGCTCCAGCCCGTGTTTGAAGTGAGCTATAACCTGCCGCTCAGCAACGGCCTGTCGGAACATGAGTTCGGCCACGTCTATTTTGCCATCAGCGATGAGCTGCCGCAGCCCGCCGCGGAGGAAGCCGCTGGCTGGCGCTATGCCAGCGTAGCGGAAATCGAGGCCGAAATCGCCGCCCACCCCGAACGCTTCACCCCCTGGTTCCGCTACACCTTTTCCCGCGTGCCTGAACAGCTGCGGCGCTTTACCAGCAGTCTGGTAACGGCCTGAACCTGCCTGCCGCCGTCCAGCAAAACCCTCTCGCTTATCAGGCAAAATCCTCCGCATCCACGTCGTAGCCGGAGGGTTCCCAGCGGATGGCAAGCAGCGCAATCAGACCCGCCAGCGGCGCCAGCGCAATCACCCAGAACACGTCGGTACTGAGCGCCGCCGACAGCAGCGGGAAAAGAAACAGCGACAGCGTTGAGCTGGCGCGCATCAGCGTCTGGTTAAAGCCGACGCCCACGCCACGCAGCGAGGTGGGATAGCTGAGCGAGGCGAAAGTCATGCTATGAGAGCCGGGACCGAAGCCCTGTCCCAGCAGGAACAGCGCCAGCATGGCGATAGAAATTGCGGCCTGATCGCCATTATCCGGCCTGCCAACCAGCGCAAGGCCAACCAGCGCGGCCAGCTGGCAGGCATAGCCCAGCACGGTCATCTTCCATGCGCCGAAGCGGGGAACCAGCCGCACCGCCAGCAAACCGCCGGTAAAGGCAAACAGCAGGTTCAGCGCCAGCGACACCAGAATAGTGGTCAGCATCGACTGCGCGAGAAAGCTGGAGAGGATAACCGGCAGGCCGAAGGCCACGGCGTTATAGGCAAAGGCGGAGGCGACAGCGATTACGGTCGCCAGCAGGGTGCGGCGCAGGTAGATCCCTTTCAGCAGTTCGCCATAGTTGCGCCAGCTGGCGCGGCGGACGGGTTTAGCCGGTGACAGGTCAGCATCCTTCGCAACCTGGGCATTAATGCCGTAAGAGCTGCGAAGAATGGCGGCGGCGCCAGCCAGATCCCCCTGATTCGCGGCCCAGACCGGCGACTCGCTCATATAGCGGCTGCGAATGGCGATAATCAGCAGCGCAGGTACCGCGCCGAAGCCGAGAATAATGCGCCACAGCCAGCCCGCGTGTTCATCCGGCAGGACGGCATAGAAGAACAGCACCAGCAGATAGGAGATAGAGATTGCCGCATACCAGGTGGGGCACCACATCGCAATGCTGGCCGCCTTATTGCCGCGCCCCTTCAGTTTGGAAAACTCCGCCAGAAACGCCATCGCCACCGGCAGATCGATACCGACGCCAAGCCCCATAACAAAGCGTGCCGCCGTCAGCACATATTCATTGGGTGCGAAGGCGCAGGCGAGCGCAGCCACCACAAAGAAAAACATATCGGCCATAAAGACCCGGTAGCGCCCGATTTTATCCGTCAGATAACCGCCGATAAGCGCACCCACAATCGCGCCAAAGGCGATTGACGAGGCCACCATGCCGGCCCCGGCGGGAGAGAGCCCGAACTCGCGGGTCACATCCTTCATGCCAAAGGCCAGCGCCCCCAGATCGTAAGCGTCCAGAAAGACGCCGCCCAGCGCGATGCCAATCACGATGCGGGCATTGCTGCGCGCCTGGGTACTGGTATTCACGAGTCGGGAAACATCGGCAGCCTGACGCAGCGTCACGGGCTCGCCCAGCGGGGCGCTGCCTGCGGTGGCGACGTGCGCCGGAGAGGTGAAGTCTGTCATGATCGGAGGGTCTGTTTTTAGTGAAATAATCGCTGAGAATACCGCTGCCGGGCGCAGAGTTAAATTCCAGCTGGTTATAAGTTACAACCAAACTGTTTTTTCGATGCGTCAGTTTTCCGCTTTCGCCTGAGGCGATGTCACAGGCGGCGTTTTTTTCTTTGCCGGTTTTACCCGCCGGGTTAATAAGCTACGCTTGTAACTATCATGATGAGAAGGAACCTAAAAATGGCAAAAATATCAGGAATTAGCGGCGCGCTGGCGCTGACCGTTTTGCTGAGTCTGGCCCAGGCCGCAGGCGCGGCGGAACCGGTTAAGGTGGGGTCGAAAATCGATACCGAAGGCTCGCTGCTGGGCAATATTATTTTGCAGGTGCTGGATAAGCACGGCGTGAAAACCATCAACAAAGTGCAGTTGGGCAATACGCAGGTGGTACGCGGTGCCATTACCGCCGGGGAGCTTGATATCTACCCTGAATATACCGGCAACGGGGCGTTTTTCTTTAACGACGAGCAGGATGCCGCCTGGAAAAACGCGCAGGCTGGCTATGAGAAAGTGAAAAAGCTCGACCGGGAAAAAAATAAGCTGATCTGGCTGACGCCCGCGCCCGCCAATAATACCTGGACCATTGCCGTACGCGGCGATCTGGCGCAGGAAAACAACTTATCATCGCTGGCGGATCTCAGCGCCTGGCTGAAAAAAGGCGGCACGTTCAAACTGGCGGCTTCGGCGGAGTTTATCGAGCGGCCGGACGCGCTGCCCGCGTTTCAGAAAGCCTACGGCTTTACCCTGAAGCAGGATCAGCTGCTGACGCTGGCCGGCGGCGATACGGCCGTCACGCTGAAGGCGGCGGCGCAGCAGACCTCGGGCGTTAACGCCGCGATGGCCTACGGCACCGACGGGCCCGTTGCGGCGCTGGGACTGAAAACGCTGAGCGATCCAAAGGGGGTGCAGCCAATCTATGCGCCAGTGCCGGTGATCCGCGAAGCGGTATTGCAGGCCTATCCCGATATTGGTGACTGGCTGAAGCCGGTATTTGCCTCGCTGGATGCGGAAACGCTGCAGCAGCTAAACGCGAAAATTGCCGTTGAAGGCCAGGATGCTAAAAAAGTGGCCGCAGACTATTTGCAGCAGAAGAACCTGCTGGAGTGATTCAGGGCCGGTGCGCCGGCCCGTTGCCATGGCGGAAAAATTTTGCCTCTGACTATTCATAACCGTGTGCTGCTGCTGCTGGTTATTCTGCTGGCCGTTTCGCTGGCGGCGCTTCCTTTTCTTAATTACGCCCCGAATCGCCTCGTTTCCGGCCAGCCGCTGCCGCTGTCCGGCCTGCTGCAGGGGACCGGCTGGCTGCTGCTGCTGCCTGTCCCTCTGCTGTTCCTGCTCGTTTTCCTGCCCGTCTCTGCCCGGTCGCTTGTGCTGACGCTGGGCATCAGCGAACTGCTGCTGGTCGTGCTGGTGGCGCTGAGCGGTAGCCTGGCAGACGGGCTGTCGCTCCAGGGCAGCGCGCTGGCCCGCACCTCCTTTGGCAGCGGCTTCTGGCTCTCAACTGCGCTCTGTCTGCTGGCGGCAGCGGATGCCATTTCCCGCCTGACTCCGCGACCCTTATGGCGACTGCTGCTTAACGGGCAGATCTGGCTGCCGGTCATCTTTATCCTGCTTAATGGGCAGCTCGACGGACTGGCGCTGTTAAAAGAGTATGTTAACCGCCACGAGGTATTCGACCGGGCGCTGTCGCGGCATCTGCTGCTGCTGCTGGCAACGCTGTTGCCGACGCTGCTGATCGGCATTCCGCTGGGCTGGTTTTGTTACCGCAAAAGCGCCGCGCAGTCGCCGGTGTTTGCCGTTCTCAATGTCATTCAGACCATTCCCTCCGTCGCGCTGTTTGCCCTGCTGATCGCGCCGCTGGCCGGGCTCGCGAAAGCCTTTCCTTTTCTTTCCGGTCTTGGGATCAGCGGGATTGGCATGGCGCCTGCCCTGATCGCTCTGGTGCTCTATGCGCTTCTGCCGCTGGTACGCAGCGTGGTTGCCGGGCTTCAGCAGGTGCCAAAAGAGGTGATTGAAACCGCGCAGGGCATGGGGATGACGCCGCGTCAGATCTTCTGGCATGCCGAAGTGCCGCTGGCGCTGCCGGTGCTGCTTGCGGGCCTGCGGGTGGTCTCGGTGCAAACCGTCGGCATGGCGGTGATTGCGGCGCTGATTGGCGCTGGCGGGTTTGGTGCCATTATCTTTCAGGGGCTGCTGAGCAGCGCGCTGGATTTGGTGCTGCTGGGCGTCATTCCGGTCATTGCCCTGGCGGTGACGATCGATGCGCTGTTCAAATTTCTTATTTCAGTGGCTGAGGCGAAGCGCCGATGATTAATTTTAACGGAGTCAGTAAACATTTTGCGGGTAAGCCTGCCGTCAGCAATCTGACGCTCAATATTGCCGAAGGGGAGTTCACGGTGCTGATTGGTACCTCAGGCTCCGGGAAATCAACCACCCTGAAAATGATTAACCGCCTCATCGAGCATGATGAGGGCAGCATTCAGTTTGCCGGTGAAGAGATCCGCCGCTTCAATCCTCAGGATCTGCGGCGCAGGATGGGGTACGCCATTCAGTCGATTGGCCTTTTTCCCCACTGGACGGTGGAAAAAAATATCGCCACCGTGCCCGCCCTGCTTAACTGGCCGAAGCCGCGCATTGCGGAACGCGTCAGCGAGCTGCTGGCGTTATTGAATCTCGATGAACGCTTTCGTCATCGCTATCCCCATCAGCTCTCCGGCGGTCAGCAGCAGCGCGTGGGCGTGGCGAGGGCGCTGGCGGCCGATCCGGAAGTGCTGCTGATGGATGAGCCGTTTGGCGCGCTGGACCCGGTTACGCGCGGCGCGCTTCAGCAGGAAATTGTGCGGATACATAAGCTTTCAGGCCGGACAATCGTGCTGGTTACGCATGATATTGATGAAGCCCTGACGCTGGCCGACCGGCTGGTTCTGATGGATGGCGGTAAAGTGATCCAGCAGGGCACGCCGGTGGAGATGCTGACGCAGCCGCAGAATGATTTTGTGCGGGATTTCTTTGGCCGGGGTGAACTCGGCATCAGGCTGCTGTCGCTGGGGAATGCCGGTCAGGCGGCGCGGCGCGGGGAGTGGCTGGAGGAGGAGGCGATCCCGGAAAGCATGTCGCTGCGGGAAGCGCTGTCGATATTTATTGCCCGTAAAACCGATCGGCTGGCGGTCATCGACGGTAAACGGCAGCCGCTGGGCGTGCTGCATTTTGCCGATCTTCTGCGGCAGCGGGGGACACTGTAATGCGGCTGGTACGCGATCCCCTGCTGTGGCTGATTCTGGCGTTTGTCGCGCTGCTGCTGGCTATGCCCTACAGCGGGCCGCTGTTCGCCAGCTGGTTCCCTCAGCTGGACAGGCCGCTCTATCAGCAGGAGAGTTTTGTGCAGCTGGCGCTGGCGCATATCAAGCTGGTGGCGATATCGAGCCTGTTTGCCATCCTGATTGGGATGGGGGCGGGCATTCTGGTGACGCGACCGGCGGGGCGAGAGTTTCGCTCACTGGTGGAAACGCTGGTGGCGGCCGGACAAACCTTTCCCCCCGTGGCGGTGTTAGCCGTTGCGGTGCCGGTCATGGGGTTCGGCGAGAAGCCCGCCATCGTTGCGCTTCTGCTCTACGGGCTGCTGCCTGTTCTGCAGGGAACGCTGGCCGGGATAGCGGAGGTGCCTGCCAGTGCCAGAGAGATCGCAGAAGGGGTGGGCATGAGCGCCTGGCAGAGGCTCTGCAAGGTGGAGCTGCCGCTCGCCGCGCCGGTGATCCTGACCGGCATCCGCACCTCGGTCATTATTAACATCGGTACGGCCGCCATTGCGTCTACCGTGGGGGCAAAAACGCTGGGGTCGCCGGTAATTATCGGCCTGAGCGGATTTAATACTGCCTATGTGATTCAGGGAGCCTGCCTGGTGGCGCTGCTGGCGATCGTCACGGATCGCCTGTTTGAGCGCCTGCTGCGGCAGTTTAAGAACGGATAAGAATGGTGTAGCCGGTCAGCATCACGCCGCCAATGCCGCCGAGCGCCATCAGCAGAAAGATAAAGATCACGCCAATTTTTTGCAGGTTCATGCCGTTGCCCGTTTGTCTGAAGCCGAGAGAGGGGAAAGTATACCGTTTTTCTCCCGGGCGGGTTAAGCCTTTGCCCGCTTTTTATTGCTTCTTTAGCCGGCTGGCGTAACGGGCCAGGGGGCACCTGCCCTTATTATTCCCGGAGCTGGCTGCCGGCCCCTCAGTTCTGCTGATGAGTGATGAGATAGCCCTGTTCCTGCCAGTGCGTCATCAGTTCCTGCTGCCGGCGGCTGAGCGGCTTGCCGGTGAAGACAAAGAGCTGCTGGCCCGGAAAAAGTTCGGGGCGGGGCATAGCTAAAGGTTCTGCCAGCACGTCCATCCGCCAGCCCTGCTGCGAGAGACGCCAGGCTTCCATCCAGAGACGGGTCCGGTCTTCCGTTTCCCAGCCGAGGATTAGCGCATCCTTACCGGCTTTTTTGCGCGAGCCTGCCAGGCAAAAGGCGACATAATCGATAATCGCACCGTCCAGCAGGCTGCACATCACCCGCGCGGTGTTCTGATCGAGCCCCAGACGCTGTCTGATAGGCACAAAAATATGGTCAATGAGCGCATCGGCCGGATGTTCACGGCCAATAGTGGCAATTTTGGTCCGCAGTCTTGAGGGTTTAACCTGGCGGAGGAGGGTCATCATCTCTTCCTGAAGGGCGGTCCAGCCGTCGTGAATATTGACGCTCCCGCCTTCCAGCAACGCCTTTACTTTCCCCACCGGTACGCCGCTCTCTACCCAGCGCTTAATCTCCTCAATGCGCAGGATATCGTCATCGTCAAACTGACGATGTCCTCCTTCTGTCCGCTGCGGCTTGATCAGGCCGTAGCGGCGCTGCCAGGCGCGAAGCGTGACGGGGTTAATGCCGCAACGCTCGGCGACGTCACCAATACTGTACAATGCCATTCATCTCCTCGTTCCCTCATTACATTACCTTCCGGTGTTTGCCCACCGTAGCGAACTCTGCATTACTGTACAACTATTATTTAACTGTACAACTTGATCGCGGACACTAAAACGGGTATATCTCAAAAGAGAGATAAATTCCCTTATATGAGAATAACCCGTGACATTAACCTCAACAGAAGCGCGTCTGGCCCGGCGGCTTTATGAATTACGCCTGGAAAAAGGCTGGTCGCTGGAGAACCTGGCGGAGATGACCGGCATCAGCCGGGCATCCCTTTCAAGAATAGAGCGGAATGAGAGCAGCCCTACCGCGTCGCTGATGAACCGTCTTTGCATCGCCTATGGGTTAACCATGTCGCGGCTGCTCAGTGAAGTGGAGGAGCAGGGACCGGAATATTTGCGTCTGGCGGAACAGCCTGTCTGGCACGATCGTGAAAGCGGCTATGAACGACGCGGCGTCTCGCCCCCCGCCAGCCAGTTTAAAGGGGAGATCATTGAAGGCAGGCTGCGTGGCGGCGCGCTGATTGAATATCATGCGCCCCCTGTTGAGGGAATGGAGCAGCATATCTGGGTGCTGAGCGGGCCGTTAATTTTCAGCATGAGTCAGAGGCAGTGGCGGCTGGAAGCGGGTGAATGCCTGCGCTTTCATCTCTCTGGCCCAACATCCTTTCACGCACCGGATGAAGCAGGTGCGCACTATGCTCTGGTGGTGTGTCGATGAATAGTTCAATCAGCTATGAAGAATTAAGCGCGGAACAGGCAGCAGCCGAACAGGCGGCACTGGCTGAGGTGATTTGCGCCTGCGTCGCACAGGGAGCGAGTATCGGCTTTATCAGTCAGGATCCTGCGCCGGTAACACGGTTCTGGCAGGGTGCGATCGCGGACATCGCCAGCGGCGGCAGGCGGCTGCTGGTGGCACGTCAGCAGGAGAAGATCGTCGCGACGGTGATACTCCAGCCTGGCGTTATGCCTAACGGCAGTCATCGTGCCGAGATCGCCAAGCTGCTGGTGCATCCGGCGGCCAGACGACAGGGGATTGCGCGTGAAATGATGCTGCGGGCGGAGCAGATGGCAAAGCTGATGGGCCTGACGCTGCTGGTGCTGGATACGCGAACGGGCGATGTGGCGGAGCAGCTTTACCGGTCACTTGACTGGCAGACAGGCGGGCAAATACCCGGCTACGCTCAGTCCACCGGCGGGGCTTATGATGCAACGACGCTGATGTACAAATTAATTTAGCGTTATCATGGCGAAGCGCAGCCGTCTCCGGTCAGCCCATCCATCCTGGCCGCTGCTGCGGTCATTCATTCCTTCAGCGGGGATTGAATGACCGGCCCAATTTGCGTAATGTGAGTCTGGTCACTTTCCCAGCGACGGAGCCCCGGCTCTGCTTGCTTATTACCCTTTCCGCCAACCCTTTTACCCAACTCTGCGGGTGGACGACCTGACGCTATGTTTTTTGCAAAAATGATTGGCCTTGGCTTTCTCTGCATCATGCTGCTCTCCTTCGGACAGAGCTACCTGAAAGCGACCCACAGCGGGGCAAAAATTACCGGACAAGACTGGGCAACGGCCCGCCGCGACTCAGCGGGCGTGGCTCCCAGCCCGTTACAGTTCAAAGAGACCGCTATCGTGCAGGTCTATACGGCACCGACGTTTGGCTGGCGGGGACTCTTTGCCGTGCATCCATGGATTATCTTTAAAAAAGCGGGAGAAACGCGGTTTCAGCGCTATGAGGTTGTCAGCTGGGGCAGCAGTAATGTGGTACGCCATAATTATGCCCTGCCGGATGGTTACTGGTTTGGCGCGCAGCCCGTGCCCATCGTCGATCATCGCGGCGCGGCGGCGGAGGCGATGATCCCCCACATCGAGGCCGCGATAGAGAGCTATCCCTGGCCGCATACTTATCGGGTCTGGCCGGGGCCAAACAGTAATACCTTCCTGGCCCACATCGGCCGGGAAGTGCCTGAGCTGAGGCTGGATCTGCCCGCCAACGCCATCGGCAAAGATTTCCGCTCGCTTGCGCATCCGGTCGGTCTGCCTCCTTCCGGCAGGGGCCTTCAGGTTACCGTGCTCGGCGTGCTTGGCCTGACGCTGGGCGCCGAAGAGGGCGTGGAAATCAATCTGCTCGGCCTGAATCTCGGCGTGGATATTCTCTCCCCGGCGCTGCGACTGCCGTTTGTCGGCAGGCTGGGGCAGCAGAAGCAGATCGCCGACGGGACGGCAGAATCAGGCTAATGAAGGGCGAATGACAGCCTCTGCGCGGTCAGCAAGTCAGCGAGTCAGAGACTGACCAGGCTGCGCCAGCTGCAGGCCAGGCAGAGCAAGATTGATCCCTGAGGCTGACGCGGAAGCCATACTGTGTAAAAATACAGGCTCTTCTGGTCAAAAGTGGTTGTCATGGCGCTAACTGCCGCGTTAAAAGCGCAAATTGCGGAGTGGTATAAAGCCCTCCAGCAGCAAATTCCCGACTTTATTCCCCGAGCCCCGCAGCGGCAGATGATCGCCGAAGTGGCGAAAACGCTGGCGGGCGATGAGGGCCGCCATCTGGCGATTGAGGCCCCCACCGGCGTGGGCAAAACGCTCTCCTACCTGATCCCCGGCATCGCCGTCAGCCGGGGGCAAGAGAAGCCGCTGGTGGTCAGCACCGCGAACGTGGCGCTTCAGGATCAGATCTACAGCAAAGATTTACCGCTGCTAAAAAAAATCATCCCCGATTTGCGCTTTACCGCCGCCTTCGGACGCCGGCGCTACGTCTGCCCGCGCAACCTGTCGGCGCTGGCTACCGATGAAGAGAAGCAGGGCGATCTGCTGCTGTTTCTTGACGATGCGATGACCGCCAGCAAGGATGAGCGGGCGCTCTGTACGGTGCTGGAAAAAAACCTTAACCGCCATCAGTGGGACGGACTGCGCGACCACTGCGACGAATCGATTGAAGAGTCGCTGTGGCAGCGCCTGAGCACCGATAAGGCGAACTGCCTCGGCAGCAACTGTCACTGGTTTCGCGAGTGCCCGTTCTACGTCGCCCGCCGTGAAATTGAAGAAGCGGATGTCGTGGTGGCAAACCATGCGCTGGTGATGGCGGCACTGGAAACCGAGTCGGTGCTGCCGCCGCCGAAAAGCCTGCTGCTGGTGCTGGATGAAGGCCATCATCTGCCGGACGTGGCCCGTGATGCGCTGGAGATGAGCGGCGATATCACCCCCGGCTGGAGCACCCTCCAGCTCGATCTTTTCTGTCGTCTGGTGGAGCAGTGTCTGGCGCAGTTTCGCCCGAAAAGGCCGCCGGGCCTGAGCCAGCCCGATCGGCTGAAAGCGCATTGTGAAGAAGTCCGCGAACAGCTCCAGCAGCTGTCTCAGATCCTCATCCAGCTACTGCCTCCGGAGAGCCAGGAGGGCGAGTATCGCTTTGAGATGGGACGACTGCCGGAGGAGATCCTTACCCTCTGCGCGCGGCTGTTTAAGCTCAGCGACGGCCTGCGTGGACTGGCGGAGGCGCTGCTGAACGACCTCAGCGAAAAAACGGGGCAGTTTGACGTGGTGCGTCTGCACCGCGCCCTGATCCAGATGAACCGGTCGCTTGGCTGGTTCGAAGCGAGCACCAAGCTCTGGCGGCTGGCGGCGCTGGAACAGGCGTCGGGCGCGCCGGTATCAAAGTGGGTGACGAGGGAGAGCCGCGAAGGCAACCCGCATCTGCTGTTTCACTGCGCCGGGATCCGCGTCAGCGAACAGCTGGAAAAGCTGCTCTGGCGTAAAATCCCGCATGTGGTGCTGACCTCAGCCACGCTGCGTTCGCTGAGCAGCTTCCAGCGGCTGCAGGAGATGTCCGGCCTGACAGATAAAGTGGGCGATCGCTTTGTGGCGCTCGACTCGCCGTTCAATCATGTTGAACAGGGCAGGCTGATTATTCCCCAGATGCGCTATGAGCCGATGCTGGCCAATGAGGTGGCGCACCTGGCGGAAATGGCGCACTTTTTCCGGCACCAGATTAAAGAAGCGAAGCATAAAGGCCTGCTGGTGCTGTTTGCCAGCGGCCGGGCAATGCAGCACTTTTTATCTTATCTGCCCGAACTGCGCCTGATGATGCTGGTGCAGGGTGACAAACCGCGTCCGGCGCTGGTGGCGCTGCACCGCAAGCGGGTGGAGCAGGGAGAAACCAGTATTCTGGTCGGTCTGCAGTCCTTTGCGGAGGGGCTGGACTTAAAAGGCGATCTGCTCTCCCAGGTCCATATTCATAAAATCGCCTTCCCCCCGGTAGACAGTCCGGTTATTTTGACAGAGGGGGAGTGGCTGAAAAGCCTGAAACGCTATCCTTTTGAGGTCCAGAGCCTGCCGAGCGCCTCGTTTAACCTGATCCAGCAGGTAGGCAGGCTGATCCGCAGCCATGAGTGCTTTGGCGAAATCGTTATCTATGACCGACGCTTACTGAGCAAGAGCTACGGCTCGCGTCTGCTTGGGGCGCTGCCGGTATTTCCCATCGCGCAGCCGGCGATGCCGGAAGGGGAACTGCCGAAACCCAGCCCGGCGCTGGGTGGCAAAAAGCCGCCCGTCCGCCGTCGTCGCTAACTACTGAAAAGAGCAGAAGCATGGAATATAACAAGATCATTAAAGAAGTTGGCCGCGGTAAGAACCATGCACGCGATCTCGATCTCAATACCGCTAACGAGCTTTATCGCCGCATACTGGCGGGCGAGGTGGCCGACCTCGAACTGGGCGCGATTCTTATCGCGCTGCGCATTAAGGGCGAAGGCGAAGAGGAGATGCTGGGATTTTACGGGGCGATGCAGGAGAGGGTGATGCGTCTGTCGCCGCCCGCCAGTCTGCCGATGCCGATCGTTATCCCAAGCTATAACGGTGCCCGCAGGCAGGGCAACCTGACGCCGCTGCTGGCGATGCTGCTCGCAGCGCTTGGCTTTCCGGTTGTGGTGCACGGGGTCAGTGACGACCCGACCCGCGTCACCAGCGAAGCGGTGTTCGCCGCGCTGGGGATTGAACCGGTAAAGTATGCCGGAGAAGCGCAGGCGAAACTGGAGAAAGGCGAACTGGTCTTTATGAGCGTCACTACGCTCTGCCCGCCGCTGGCAAGACAGCTTTCGCTGCGCTGGCAAATGGGCGTACGCAACAGCGCCCATACGCTGGCCAAGCTGGCCACGCCCTTTGGGGAAGACGCTGCACTGCGCCTTTCCAGCGTTTCCCATCCGGAATACATTCCGCGAGTGGGGAAATTCTTTCAGGCTATTGGCGGCCGGGGCTTGCTGCTTAACGGTACGGAAGGTGAGGTTTATGCCAATCCTCAGCGCTGCCCGTCACTGACGCTGATTGCCGGTGATGCGCCGGAAGTGCTGCTGGCGCGACAGGAAGAGAGCGGGATTGGGCGCGACGAGCTGCCGCAGGGGAAAGAGGCGGAGACGACCGCCGCCTGGACAAGACGCTGCCTGAATAAAGAAGTTTCGGTGCCGCAGGCGCTGAGGCTGCAAATAGCCTGCTGCTTTGTGGCGACGGGTCGGGCGATGGATATGCAGAACGCGCTGGAGCAGCTCGAAAAAGCGGGCTACTGAACCGGCAGAAAGCGGTGCCCACGCACGGAACAACGCTTTCTGCCGCCGTCACCGGCGAACTTTGACGCCCGTTATCGCCCAGACGGCACGGGCAGTAAGCGCTCCGCAAGCTCGCACCAGAACCTCACGCCCTCAGGGATGATCTCATCGTTAAAGTCGTAGCTTGCGTTATGCAGCGGCGCTGAGGGCGTGGCGCCATCGGCACCTATCCAGAAGTAAGCGCCAGGGCAGGCTTCCAGCATGCAGGCAAAGTCCTCCGAGGCCATCGAGGGGGCAACATTCCAGTGAACCTGCGCCTCAGGCAGGATAGCCAGCGCGCAATCCCGCACTTTCTGCGCCTCGGCGACGGGGTTATGGGTCACCGGATACTCGGTCAGATAGGCAATTTTTCCCTCAATCCCCAGCGGCGCGGTGAAGGTGGTGACGAACTCATCGATCATGGCACGCACCTTCTGGCGCACGTCCGCCTGCAGGCAGCGCAGCGTACCGCGCAGCACCACATTTTCAGGAATAACGTTGATCGCCTCGCCGCCGTTGATCTGGGTAATACTGACCACGGCGGAAGCCAGCGGTGAGAGACGCCGCGCCGGGATGGTTTGCAGCGCCAGAATAAGCTGTGCCGCCGCGACAATCGGATCGGCGCCGTTTTCCGGCATGGCGGCGTGGCAGCTTCTGCCCCTCAGGGTGATTTCGAACGCGTCCAGCGAGGCCATCATCGGCCCGCTGTTGATCGCCAGATGGCCCAGCGGCAGCCCGGGCCAGTTGTGCAGGCCGTAAATGGCATCCATCGGGAAGCGCCGGAACAGGCCTTCGGCCACCATTCTTCTTGCGCCGCCAAGATTCTCCTCGGCGGGCTGGAAGACAAAATGGAGAGTGCCGCTGAAGTGGCGGGTCGCGCTGAGGTGCTTTGCCGCCGCCAGCAGCATCGCGGTATGACCATCGTGACCGCAGGCGTGCATGACGCCCGGCGTGCTGGAGCGCCATGCGGGCGTTCCCCGTTCGGTCACCGGCAGCGCATCCATGTCGGCGCGAAAGCCCAGCGTGGGGCCGGGGCCATTTTCGAGCGTGCCGACCACGCCGGTATCCGCCAGGCCGGTATGCACCGTCAGCCCGAATGAACGCAGCTGGTCCGCCACCCAGGCGGCGGTTTTCACTTCACAATAGCCGAGTTCGGGCTGGGCGTGCAGCGCCCGTCGCCAGCCAGTGGCTTCTTCTATCAGTGATGCGGGGATTGTCATAACGTCCTCTCTCTGCCGGGTCATTCCCGATAACTGACTGGCTAAAGGTAGCATAAAGGGAGGCTGAAAGGGGATGAGCGGAGAGATTCCGCCGCGTAGCTCAGGTGATGGCCGCCCCGTTGAAGCGGGGCGACCGACCGCACTCAGTCTTTACACTGAAGGATTAACGCCGCGCTGACCGGTACGGTCAGGGCGCCATCGGCAGATTCAGCCCGTGTCTGACCGCACAGGCCTGGGCCTGTTCGTAACCCGCATCAGCATGGCGCATCACACCCGTCGCCGGATCGTTCCACAGGACGCGCGCCAGACGTTTATCCGCTTCCGGCGTGCCGTCACAAACAATCACCATGCCGGCATGCTGTGAGAAGCCCATCCCCACGCCGCCGCCGTGGTGCAGGCTGACCCAGGTGGCACCGCCTGCGGTATTGAGCAGCGCGTTGAGCAGCGGCCAGTCGGAAACGGCATCTGAGCCATCTTTCATCGCCTCCGTTTCGCGGTTAGGGGAAGCGACGGAACCGCAGTCCAGGTGATCGCGGCCAATCACGACCGGCGCCTTCAGCTCGCCGTTACGGACCATCTCGTTAAAAGCGAGCCCCGCGAGGTGGCGTTCCCCCAGCCCCAGCCAGCAGATGCGGGCGGGCAACCCCTGGAAGGCGATACGCTCGCGGGCCATCTCCAGCCAGCGGTGCAGGTTTTTATTATCCGGAAACAGCGATTTCAGGCGCGCATCGGTTTTATAAATATCCTCAGGATCGCCGGAGAGCGCCACCCAGCGGAACGGGCCTTTGCCTTCGCAGAACAGGGGACGGATATAGGCGGGGACGAAGCCGGGGAAGTCAAAGGCGTTGGTTACGCCTTCATCCAGCGCAACCTGGCGAATATTATTGCCGTAATCCACGGTCGGTACGCCCATATGGCAGAAGTCGAGCATCGCCTGAACGTGTACGGCCATTGAGGCTCTGGCCGCCTGTTCCACCGCTTTTGGCTCGCTTTGGCGCGCCGCTTCCCAGCGAGCGAGGCTCCATCCCGCCGGGAGATAGCCGTTAATGGGATCGTGCGCCGAGGTCTGGTCGGTGACGATATCCGGTTTCATGCCGCCCGCCTTCGCCCGTTTCACCAGTTCCGGCAGGATCTCCGCCGCGTTGCCCAGCAGGCCTACCGAAATGGCACGTTTTTCTTTGCAGGCCCGGTCAATCTTCGCCAGCGCGTCGTCAAGGGTAAGGGCTTTTTCATCGAGATAGCGGGTGCGGAGCCGGAAATCGATGCGCGATTCCTGGCACTCAATCGCCAGCACGGAGGCGCCGGCCAGCACTCCCGCCAGCGGCTGTGCGCCGCCCATGCCACCCAGCCCGGCGGTCAGTATCCATTTGCCGCTGAGGTCGCCTTGATAGTGCTGGCGACCCGCTTCGGCAAAGGTTTCAAAAGTGCCCTGTACAATGCCCTGCGCACCAATATATATCCAGGATCCGGCGGTCATCTGGCCGTACATCATCAGCCCGGCCCGATCAAGCTCGTGAAAGTGATCCCATGTCGCCCAGTGCGGCACGAGGTTAGAGTTAGCAATCAGCACGCGCGGGGCCTCCGCATGGGTACGAAACACCCCCACCGGCTTGCCGGACTGGACCAGCAGCGTCTCATCCGGCTGCAATGCTCTGAGCGCGCGCAGGATCGCTTCAAAGCAGGCCCAGTTGCGCGCGGCCTTACCGATGCCGCCGTAAACCACCAGATCCTCAGGACGCTCGGCCACATCTGGATCAAGGTTGTTCTGGATCATGCGATACGCCGCCTCAATCAGCCAGTTGGCACAGTGCAGCTCGCTGCCGTGGGGCGCACGAACTTCACGGGGCAGGGCGTTGTTCTCAGGGTCATTCATGATGAAGTCCTTAACGTCAGGGAATTAACGTGCGGTACCCGGCAGCAGCGCCGCGACGGCGGCGGGCCACTCATCGCGGCATGCCCACAGGCGCATCTCTTCGATATCTGGCGCGAGCAGGCGATCCTTATCCAGAAAGGCGACGCGCTGACGCAGGGCGGCAAGCTCCTTCTCAAGAAGAGGCGAGCTCTGTAGCGGGCGATGAAAGTCGATGCCCTGAGCGGCGGCCATCGCTTCAATGCCTACCACCGCCGCCGTGTTGAAACACATCGCGCCGAGCCGCCGCGCCGCATAGGTCGCCATGGAGACGTGATCTTCCTGGTTGGCTGAGGTGGGCAGACTGTCGACGCTGCCGGGATGCGCCAGCGATTTATTTTCTGAAGCGAGCGCTGCGGCCGTCACCTGAGCGATCATAAAGCCGGAATTTACCCCGCCATCATTGACCAGGAAGGGCGGCAGGCCGGAAAGCCCGGAATCGAGTAGCAGGGCCATGCGGCGCTCCGATATGGCACCGATTTCGGCAATGGCCAGGGCAATAATGTCGGCGGCGAAGGCGACCGGCTCGGCGTGGAAATTGCCGCCGGAGATAACGTCGCCGCTCTCGCTGAAAACCAGCGGATTATCGGAGGCGGCATTGGCTTCCGTTTGCAGCACGCGGGCGGCATGATTGAGGTTATCCAGGCAGGCGCCCATCACCTGCGGCACGCAGCGGATGGAATAAGGGTCTTGAACGCGCCCGCAGTCGGCATGGGAGGAGAGGATCTCACTGCCTTCCAGCAGTGAAGCGACGGCGGCGGCGACGGCGATCTGACCCGGCTGCCCGCGCGCTTCATGAATGCGGGGGTCATAAGGTTTGACTGAGCCTTTAATCGCCTCCAGCGACAGCGCCCCGGCCACCAGCCCGGCGGCAAAAACGCGTTCGCCCTCGAACAGTCCGCGCAGCGCCAGCGCGGTGGAAACCTGAGTCCCGTTAAGCAGTGCCAGCCCCTCTTTTGGCGCCAGCACAAAGGGCGTAAGGCCAGCCAGCGCCAACCCTTCTGTCGCAGGCATCAGTTCGCCCTTAACCCGTACCTGGCCTTCGCCCAGCAGCATCAGTGAGAGATGGGCCAGCGGGGCTAAATCACCGGATGCGCCAACGGACCCTTTCTCAGGGATACAGGGCATGACGCCCGCATTAAACAGCGTTATCAGGCCATCGATCAGCGCCATTCTCACACCGGAATGGCCGCGGGCAAGGCTGATGATTTTAGTCGCCATAATCACGCGAACCACGTTATCCGGCAGCAGATCGCCAATCCCCACGCTGTGAGAAAGCACCAGATTACGCTGCAACTCCGCCAGGCGCTGCGCCGGAATAGTGGTCTGCGCCAGTTTGCCGAAGCCGGTGTTAATCCCGTAGGTCACCTTCCCGGCGTTAACGATCGCCACCACGGTTTCCCGCGCTTTCAGTACGCTGCTGCGGGCCCGCTCGTCCAGCGTAAGCTTGATGTTGCCGCCATAGATAAGCTTCAGCGTCGCCAGCGAAACCTTCCCGGGGATAAGGTGGCAACAGTGTGGGGCTACTGGCATAGTACACTCCTGTATAGACAAGGTTGGGGGCAGCATTCCTTAACGGGCAAAACTGATGCGGCAAGCGCCGTGGACAACAAGATGCTATTTTGCAGTCAAGCAGAAGTGTATATGCTTGTCTATACAATTAGCCGCGCTTGCAGCGCGGATCACGAAAATTGTGCCGGGCCAGTCGGTTTCCTGTCTTAAATGACAGGGTGGTATAGAAAAATACTTCCTAATCATTGTATTAAGATAATTTCCGAAACGAGCTACTTGCGTCATCCCCGTCAGGGATGTCTATACATCTGTGCGGGCAGTCCGTAAACTGGCCGCTTTCATAAAGCTAAAGGAAAAATGTATGGCTGACCGGACTGCCGTTTCGCAACTCTCGGCCGCGATGAGCGATCGGCCAGCGCCTATCTATCAGCGCGTTAAGCAGGCGATCGTCAGCCAGATTGCTGAAGGCATCTGGAAGCCTAACCAGCGGGTGCCGTCGGAAAGTGAACTGGTGAATGAGCTTGGGGTCAGTCGTATGACCATAAACCGTGCGCTGCGGGAGCTGACCAGCGAAGGCTACCTGTTACGTATGCAGGGCGTAGGGACCTTTGTGGCCGAAAATAAAGGCTACACGGCGATGCTTGAGGTGCATAACATTGCGGACGAGATCGCGCAGCGCGGTCATCGCCACAGTTGTAAAATCATCACGCTGGCGGAAATTAAGGCCGATCCAGAGCAGGCTTCGGTACTGGGGCTTCCTTCAGGACATCCGGTTTTTCATTCGGTGATTGTGCATTATGAAAACGATCTGCCGGTGCAGCTGGAAGATCGCCTGGTTAATCCGCAGGTCGCGGTGGATTATCTCAGCCAGGATTATCAGCACCAGACGCCCTATATTTACCTGATGCGGGTCGCGCCGCTGACGGCGGGAGAGCATATTGTTGAGGCGGTTCTGCCGGATCGCCAGCAGTGTGGCTACCTGTCGCTGGACGCGAACGAGCCCTGTCTGCTGATCCGCCGCCAGACCTGGAGCGGAACGAAAATCGTTACCTGGGCAAAGCTGCTCTATCCCGGCTCGCGCTATAAGCTGCTGGGGCGTTTTAAGGGGCATGGCTGACCGGAAGGGCCTCCTTTACTTACTCAGGTTCCACATCCTGCGGCTTTGCCCTGATTTCGCCATACAGAAGCAGGGCATCGCCGCAGGCCGTCAGGCGCAGCGTCGCGCCACTTTCCCACCAGACGCCCTGACCCTTTAGCAGAACGCTATCTCCCAGCAGCCATTTCCCCGTCAGTACACAGAGCACACCGGCCTCCCGGGTAGAAAAAGCAAAAGATTCACGGCAGCAGGAGGTGGAGGCCTGGTGCGTTGCCCGCCGCGTCATAATATTAAAACCACTACTGCCTCCGCCTGCCAGGCGCGCAAAAACCTCATCTTCTCCGGCAAAGGCGAAAGGGCAGCCGTGCCGCAGTGACTGACTGTATTTCTCTCTGGCAGTCAGTGTTACGCCGTCACCCTCCAGCAGGGTGATAATCCGGTCCACACCCGGAAACAGGGAGAAGGCCCCATCGCGGGCGAGCGTGGCGATGCTCAGGCGCCAGCTGAACGTTTTGCCGCCAGGCGGGAAGCTGATAATTTCCTGCGTTTCGCCGCCGCCGTTGCGCCAGAGGGTACGGGGTAACGTACTGCTGTTGAAAAAGTGGATCATTGCAGCGCCGCAATGACATGATGAAAAGCCGCATCGATCTCTGCCTGAGCCGCGTGTCTTCCCGCAGAGATCACCTTGTTACCCGCCACAAACACATCTTCGATCTGGCCGCGATGCCCGGCAAACAGCCAGCGGTTGAGCAGGGAGGCTGATGGCGTCCCACCCAGCAGAGCATCGTCAGTGAGTACCAGCCAGTCAGCCCGGTAGCCCACCGCAATCCGGCCCATTTTGACGCCGCACGCCTGCGCGCCGCCCTCCAGAGCCTGATGATAGAGCACTGTACCTACCGAAGCGTGCTGCTGTGTGACGATACGGTTACGCCTGCGATCGCGCAGGCGCTGCCCATACTCCAGCAGGCGAAGCTCTTCCACCACATCAAGCGAAACGTGGCTGTCCGATCCTATCCCCCAGCGCCCACCCTGAGCGATATAGGCGGTGGCCGGAAAGATGCCGTCACCCAGGTTCGCTTCCGTGGTCGGACAAAGGCCGGCCACTGCGCGGCTGGCGGCCAGGCGTGAAATCTCCGTTTCGCTGAGATGGGTGGCGTGGATCAGGCACCAGCGCGGGCCGACCTCAAAGCGGTTCAACAGCCACTCTACCGGGCGCTCGCCACGCCAGGCCAGACAGTCAGCGACCTCTTTTTCCTGCTCGGCAATATGGATATGTACCGGCAGCCCGTCGGGGCTTACGGCCAGTACATCGCGCATCTGTGCTTCGCTGACGGCGCGTAAAGAGTGAAAACAGAGACCCTGGTTATGCAGCGGCCTGCCTTCAAGCAGCCGGAGCAGCCGCTGCTGCTGGCGGAGATAGTCGTCACTGTGCTGAATAAAGCGTCTCTGGCCCGCCTGCGGTGGCTGTTCGCCAAAACCGGCGTAGCTGTAAAGAACCGGCAGCAACGTCTGCCCAATACCTGCGAGTTCTGCCGCCTCAATCAGCACGGTGAGCATGGCATCGTCCGGATAGGGTTGTCCGTCAGGATCGTGATGCAGATAGTGAAACTCTGCGACCTGGGTATAGCCTCCTTTCAGCATATCGACATAGAGGTACGCAGCGATCGCGCCGACCTGCTCAGGCGTGAGGCGCTGCACCATCCGGTACATCATCTCACGCCAGGTCCAGAAGCTGTCCTGCGGATCGCCAGCCACCTCCGCCAGCCCGGCCATCGCCCGCTGAAAGGCGTGGGAATGGAGATTAGCCATGGCGGGGATAACGGCACCGGCCAGACGTTCTGCGCCTTCCGTAACGCCGCCCGGCGTCAGCGCACGGATAAATCCGTGGTTATCAACGTCAATTATTACATTCTCTTGCCACTGCTCCTCCATCAGGAGACGCGGCGCAAAATAGCGAGCCATGAAGGTTGCTTCCCCGGCAGTGTGGTTGTATATACATATACATACTAACAGTGCAACAGTAAAGCCGGGAGGGGCGATGCACGGAGAACTTTGCTGCGACAGCCTGTGGTCTGGGGCCGATCTTGTTACCATGCGGGCAGGGCGGTACAACCTGATCCGGGACGGCGTTATTGCTGTCCGCGGCGATAAAATTGTCTGGGTTGGCCCTTACGCAGAAGCGGGCCATCTCCGGGCTGAACGGCGGCATGACCTGGGCGGCGGCATTGTCACGCCCGGGCTGGTGGACTGCCATACGCATCTGGTCTTCGGCGGCGATCGCAGCGCGGAGTTCGAGCAGCGCCTGAACGGCGCAAGCTACAGCGAGATTGCGGCGCAGGGCGGTGGTATTCTCTCTACCGTGCGGGCTACCCGACAGGCGAGCCTGACGCAGCTGGTGTCGGGGGCGCGCTTCCGGCTGGAACGGCTGCTGGCGGAGGGCGTCACCACGGTGGAGATCAAGTCGGGCTATGGGCTTGACCGGGAGAGTGAGCTACGCATGCTGCGGACCATCCGCGAGCTGGCCACCACTCTGCCGGTGGAGATCCGTGCCACCTGCCTGGCGGCGCACGCCACGCCGCCCGAGTTCAGCGATAACCCGGATGGCTGGATCGATCTGATCTGCAACGATCTTCTGCCGCAGGTGGCGGCTGAGGGGCTGGCCGACGCCGTGGACGCCTTCTGTGAACATCTTGCGTTCTCCCCAAAACAGGTGACCCGTCTCTTTGAGGCCGCAGTGCGGCTTGGCCTGCCCGTTAAGCTGCATGCGGAACAGCTCTCCCCGCTGGGCGGCAGCACGCTGGCGGCCCGCTTTAACGCGCTTTCTGCCGATCACCTTGAATACGCCACTGAAAGCGACGTGGCCGCTATGGCGCAGAGCGGCACCCTCGCCGTACTGCTGCCGGGCGCTTTTTATCTGCTGCGCGAAAAGCAGCGCCCTCCTGTTGAGCTGTTTCGCCGTTATAAGGTGCCAATGGCGCTGGCGAGCGATGCCAATCCGGGCACCTCGCCCGCGCTGTCGCTACGGTTAATGCTGAATATGGGCTGTACATTATTTGGCATGACCCCGGAAGAAGCGCTGGCGGGCGTCACGCTGAACGGCGCGAAAGCGCTGGGGCTGGGTGATACGCAGGGGTCGCTGGAACCCGGCAAATTTGCCGATTTTGTTCACTGGCCGCTGGCGCGTCCGGCGGAGCTGGCTTACTGGCTGGGCGGCGAGCTGCCCTGCAAGGTGATCTTCAGAGGAGAGGAAAGGTGATGACTCCCTACCATTTTACGCAAGGTACGCTGCCGCTGCTGGTCAGTATCCCTCATGCCGGGACCGCCCTGACGCCGGAGGTGGAAAAAGGGCTTAGCGAGGCGGCGAAAGGGCTACCGGATACCGACTGGCATATTCCCCGCCTCTACGCGTTTGCGCAGGAAATGGGGGCCAGCATGCTGACGGGGCACTATTCCCGCTTTGTGATCGATCTGAACCGTCCTCCCGATGATGAGGCCCTTTACAGTACGGCGACAACCGGACTCTTTCCCGGTACGCTTTTTGACGGCACGCCGACGTTCAGACCGGGCATGGCGCCGGACGAATCGCTGCGGCAGCACTATCTGAAGACAATCTGGCAGCCTTATCATCTGAAAATTATGCAGGAGCTGGCGCGTATTAAGCAGGAGTTTGGCTATGTGCTGCTGTTTGATGCGCATTCTATCGCCTCGGCGATCCCGCGCTTATTTGACGGCAGGCTGCCCGACCTGAATCTGGGCACCAACGATGGGGCAAGCTGCAGCGACAAAATTACCCAGGCGTTAAGTGAAGCCTGCGCCGCGCAACATGATTACAGCTGGGTGATGAATGGCCGCTTTAAGGGCGGCTATATCACCCGCGCCTACGGCAGGCCGGCAGAGGATCAGCATGCGCTCCAGCTGGAGCTGGCGCAGTGTAACTATATGGATGAAGCGCCGCCGTTTCACTGGCGGCAGGATAAGGCGGCAAAGCTACAGCCCATGCTGAAAAAGCTCGTTACCGCACTGCTACAGCGATAAACCCGCAGTCGATCTCGGAGCCTGGCAAACCTGGGCGCGTCAGCCGGACGATTTTCTGGCATCCGGCCGCATCAGGTCAAAGCGCAGATCGTCGCTGATGGCGTAATAGGCGCTCGGTCCGCCAGCCCGCAGAATCGGCTGGGCTTTCGCCGTCTGGTAGATCCCCTCTTCCAGCAGGTTGGTATCAATGTGGATAGCGACCACTTCGCCCAGCACCATCCACTGCTCAAGCTTTTCGCCCGCAGCGTCCTCCAGCTGGATAAGCTGTGTCAGCCTGCACTCAAAATTGACCGGACTTTCGGCCACCATGCTCACGGCGACCTGGGTGCCCGGTATCGCCGTTAACCCCGCCAGCGCAAATTCATCCTCACCGTGCGGCACCGAGGCTGAACTCTCATTCATCGGCACCGCCAGCTCCCGGGTAGCCAGATTCCAGACGAATTCCCGCGTTTCGGCAATATTGGCCACGCTGTCCTTCCAGCCCTGGCTGGAGAAGCCGATAACCGGCGGCTTATAGTTAAAGCAGTTAAAGAAGCTGTAGGGCGCAAGGTTTCGCTCGCCGCTGGCGCTTTGTGAACTGATCCAGCCAATCGGACGGGGCCCGATAATGGCATTGAGCGGATCGTGAGGCAATCCATGGCCCAGGCGGGGCTGGTAAGAGTGGCGGGAACGCGTCATCATAACTCCTTAAAGGTGGCTGATTTGCCTATAGTAACCTGGCGTGATGGGAAAAAAGGCGGGAATTGTTTACGATTTTTACCGCAGCAGGTATCTTACGCGCCTTCAGACAAGAGAGCCGCCCATGAAAAAGACCGCCGAAAAGCACCCCCTTCACCCGCGTAACCGCCATCGCGGACGCTATGACTTCCCCGCGCTCATTCAGAGTCATCCGCCGCTGGCGGCCTGCGTGGCGGTCAATCAGTATGGCGATGAGTCCGTCGATTTCGCCGATCCTGCGGCGGTAAGGACCCTTAATCAGGCGCTGCTGAAGCACTTCTATCAGATTGAACAGTGGACTATCCCGGAAGGCTTCCTCTGTCCGCCCGTCCCGGGCCGGGCCGACTATATTCACCATCTGGCTGACCTGCTGGCGGAAGATAATCACGCCCGCGTTCCCCACGATCTGACGCTGCTCGACATCGGCTGCGGCGCTAACTGCATCTATCCGCTGATCGGCTACCGTGAATATGGCTGGCGTTTTACCGGCAGCGAAGTTAACGAAGAGGCGATGCGCGCGGCGAATGCCATTATTGCCGCCAACCCCGGCCTGAATCGTGGCGTTCGTCTGCGCCGTCAGAAAGATCCTCAGGCTATTTTCCAGGGGGTTATTCATAAAAATGAGCAATATCACTCGGTCATGTGCAATCCACCGTTCCACGCTTCCGCCAGCGAAGCACGGCAGGGCAGCCAGCGTAAGGTGCGTAATCTCGGCCTGGACAAACATGCGCCGCTGAACTTTGGTGGTCAGCAGGACGAACTCTGGTGCGAAGGCGGTGAGAAAGCCTTTATCAGCCGTATGATCGCCGAAAGCAGCCAGTTTGCTCGCCAGTGCGTCTGGTTCACTTCGCTGGTATCCCGTAAAGAGAACCTGCCGGAGCTGTGGCGCGCGCTGGAAGAGGCTGGCGCTGTCGCCGTGCGCACCGTGAATATGGCGCAGGGACAGAAGCAGAGCCGGTTTATCGCCTGGAGCTTTATGGAAAAGCCGGCCCGCGAACGCCAGATAAGCCATCGCTAGTCAGGCGGCAGCATCGGTTCAGCGGCAGTTGCAGGCGACTCAGACGCCTGCCTGAGCTGTTCGACCAGCACCGGTGGAGCGATACCTGGCATTAACGTCTCCCGTTACGACGCCGGTCTCAGCATCGAATTGGAAGTACAGTCGGGCGTGCGGATAGAAAGCTTTTTTGAGAACCCGGCGGGGAGGAGAGGGCGAACCGGGGTTCGCCCTGTGACAATCAGGAGACGTGCTGAAGGAATTCGCGCAGACGCGGGCTGGGTGGATTATCGATCAGTTCATCGGGGTGCCCATCTTCGGCAATACGCCCTTTATCAATAAAGATCAGGCGTGAGGCGACCTTTTTGGCGAAGCCGACTTCATGCGTCACGATCACCATCGTCATTCCTTCTTCAGCCAGATCCTGCATCACTTTCAGCACTTCATGACGCAGTTCCGGATCCAGTGCGGACGTCGGCTCATCAAACAGCATCATTTTCGGCTTCACCGCCAGCGCACGGGCGATAGCAACACGCTGCTGCTGTCCTCCGGAGAGTTCAGAAGGGAAGTGATGCGCACGTTCCGCAAGGCCGACTTTTCCCAGCAGTTCATGGGCCAGGCGGTGCGCTTCCGCTTTTGCCGTGCCGCGTACGCGGATGGGGCCAAAGGCGACGTTATCCAGCGCGTTCATCTGTGGAAAAAGATGAAACTGCTGGAACACCATGCCCGCTTCCTGACGGATCAGGCGTTCGTCCACTTTAGGATCGTTTACCTTCAGGCCATCAACGATCAGATCGCCGCTGGTGATCTCTTCCAGCTTGTTGATGCAGCGCAGCAGGGTCGATTTACCGGACCCGGAAGGGCCGATAATCACCACTACTTCACCCTGTTTGATAGTGAGATCGATATTGTGCAGAACCTGGGTCTGGCCGAAATGCTTGGAGACGTTTTTAAATTCAATCACAGGATTTTCATCCTTCTTTCAAGGCGACGCAGAACAAAGCTCAGCACCAGCGTAATAAACAGATAGATAACGGCCACGGCGCTCCAGATCTCCAGCGCGCGGAAGTTTCCGGCAATAATTTCCTGCCCCTGACGGGTCAGTTCGGCCACGCCGATAACGATAAACAGGGAGGTATCCTTAATGCTGACGATCCACTGATTGCCCAGCGGCGGCAGCATACGGCGCAGCGCCAGCGGCATAATGACGTAGCGCAACGTTTCGCGACGGGAAAGCCCCAGCGCCAGACCCGCTTCACGGAAGCCGTTATGGATAGAAAGAACAGCACCACGGGTAATTTCTGCAATATAGGCGCCGGAGTTGATCATAATAGTGACCACCGCCGCGCTGAAGGGATCGATGCGCAGATCGTTAAACGCCATCGGCAGGGCGAAGTAGATAAACATCACCTGAACGACAATCGGCGTACCGCGAATCAGTTCGATAAATACCAGCGCAATATTGCGCGACAGCCAGCCGCCATAAGCGCGGGCGAAGCCGGCTACCAGGCCGATAATCAGGCCGCCAGCAAGACCAAGGATAGAAATCCACAGGGTCAGTCGGGCGCCCTCAAGCAGGGCCGGGATAGATGGCCAGATGGCGCTCCAGTCAAACTGCATTATTTTTTCTCCGGATTAAAACCCGTCGGGCGGGTATGAAAGCGCGGGCGAAAGCTACCACCCGCGTAAAGTCAGAACAGGAATTATTTAGGCTCGGTGCCGAACCATTTTTTATAAAGGGTGTTGTAAGTGCCGTTTTCACGCAGCGTTTTCAGCGCGCCGTTCACTTTTTCACGCAGTTCGTTGCTGCCTTTCGGGAAGGCGATACCGTACTGCTGGGCTTCCAGCGAGTCGCCTACCGCTTTGAACTGGCCTTTGCCGGCAGTGTTAATAAAATAGAGGATGTTAGGCGTATCGTGCAGAACCGCGTCAGCGCGATTGGTGCCCAGTTCCATATAGGCGTTGTCGATATTGGGGAACTGGCGAAGGTTTTTCGATTTGATGTGCTCTTTTGCATAATTCACAGAGCCGGTGCCGCTTTTGACCGCCACAACTTTACCGTCAAGATCGTCAATGCTTTTGATTTCGTCATTGTTGGCTCTGACCATGACCTGCAGACCGCTTTTATAGTAGCCATCGGAGAAGTCGATAGCGTTTTTACGTTCGTCAGTGATCGTAATGCCCGCCAGCGCCACGTCGACGTTACGGGTTTGCAGGGCAGGGATAATACCGCTGAAGTCCATCGGCTTCAGGGTGTAGTCGAGCTTAAGCTCTTTCGCGATAGCTGCCCAGAGTTCCACATCAAAGCCAACATACTTACCGTCCTGCTTGAATTCAAAAGGAACGAAGGCGGTATCGGTAGCAACAACCAGTTTTTTTTCTGCGGCAGTTGCTGAAACGGCAAACGCCAGCGTCAGTGCGGCCAGGGAAAACTTAACAATCGACTTCATTATTTTATCCTTATTGCGGTCGGACAACGGCTTTGTCCGGTATCAATGCCAGCAGCCATATGAAAATATTATGCCAGCTTTTCAGACTGTAAGAAAAACAGCACTTTAAGTCAATTTTAATCCGCAGGCGGTAGGTTTTAAGAGGTGTGGCACCACTGTGGTGCGCTCATTTGGTGCAGTAGTTCCATAAAGGTGCACACGTTTTTTTAGCAAATCTGACAGTAAACACAATAGAGGATGCCGGCGAGGATAAAAAAAATGTTAATGAGATCGAATTTTTAAGTAATAAATTGAAAATTAACGAAGCTGGCTGTCTTTGCTACCGCGCCGGTTATAAAGCGAATTCGCCGCCTGCTGCTGGTCGCGCTTCTGCTGGCACTGAACGCAGTACTGCACGCCCGGCAGAGCTTTGCGCCTGGCTTCGGGTACAGGTTCACCACATTCTTCACAATACTCCGCGCTAACGCCCTCATAGACGGCCTTGCGGGCGCGGCTCACCGCATCATCAATCGTCGAGTCTATCTGCTGCTGTACGGCGTCATCACTTGCCCATCCGCTTGCCATCTTAACCTCCAACGTAAAAAGAGCAGATGAATGCTCATCTGCTCCCTGGTTGATGCTGACTGACCGCGTCAGACGCGGTGCAGGATCTTATTCAATATTGGCTTCGATGAACCACAGGAATTTATCCAGATCGCGGGATGCAGCAGTAAAGATGTCTGCCGTATCTTCATCTTCCACTTCATTGATTGCTTTACGCGTATCGTTAGCCACCACAGAATAACGCTCGGCCAGCGCCTTCAGGTGATCCTGTACGCTGTGAATGTTAAGCGGATAGCTTTTCAGTGGCGTTCTGTCATTAACGACCTGAGTAGTACCCAGTGCGACGCCGCCCAGCTGCACTACGCGTTCTGCAATCGTATCCTGATGGTCGGTAATGATGGTGCGGAAACCGTCCAGCATTTCATGTACACCAATAAAGTTAGCGCCACGCATGTTCCAGTGCGCCTGCTTGGTGATCAAAGAAAGATCAATAAATTCGGTGACCAGACGATTCAACACCTCAATGGTGGCTTTTTTATCTTCATCAGCCACATCGTTACGGGTGTAAATCAGATCAGAAGATTTCGTATTAACCAGTTTAGCGGTACTCATCATTAATATCCTCTTAATGGTCGGTTGTCCTAATTAAGTACGGGATAAAGTATAGCACCAGATCTCAGCTTTGCCGTTAAGAACTTACCTATTGGTCAGATAGCAGGCGCCTTAATGAAATAACCGGCTGGTTTGCCAGTAAATAATTAAAGCTGAATGAGAGTGATTAATATTCTCCCTTACTGGCGCGGCCCGGTAGCGCACTGTGCAGCGAAAAAAGCACTATTAGCTGGCATAAACGCAGCGGGCAAAAATCTGAGTGCATTTCCATAAAGCATAGCGAAGGCTTATTGTCTTACTCAGTCCTGCTATTAATTAAATTTCGCACATTACGGTAAAGTTCGTCCGCCGTTTTCAGCAAGACGAAACTTAATATGACTATTTATTCAAATGTTCGCTAATGGGCGCCATTTTCGGCTTAACCGGACGCAGCGTCAGGGTTGCGCCAGCTGATGCCAGAACGATCGCCAGCAGGCCAAGCCACTGCACCAGCGTCAGCACCTCACCCAAAAACAGCATTCCGGAGAGGGCAGCCATGGCCGGTTCAAGACTCATCAAAGTGCCAAAACTTTTAGCCGGCAGGCGGGTAAGCGCCACCATTTCAAGTGAATAGGGCAGCGCGCTGGAGAGTACGGCGACGGCCAATGCCACCGGGATAAGGGAGAGATCCCAGATTCCGCTGCTGGCATAAGCCAGCCCGAGCGGAACGAAGATCGCGGAGGCAATCAGCGATCCCATCGCGACGGTGGCGGGACCGTGTTCTGCGCCGGCCCGCTTGCCGGTAAGAATATAGAGGGCCCAGAAGGCTCCGGCCAGTACGGCGAGCATCGCCCCTTTTGGGTCGACGCCGGAAATGCTTTGTCCCAGCGGCAGCAGCAGCCACAGCCCCAGCAGCGCCAGCAGCACCCAGAGGAAATCGGGCGGCCGGCGCGCGCTGGCCAGCGCCAGGGCCAGCGGACCGGTAAATTCCAGCGCAACGGCGACGCCCAGCGGCACGGTACGCAGCGCCAGATAAAAGGTATAGTTCATCCCCCCAAGCGCCAGGCCATAAAGCAACAGCGGCAGCATCTGCTGGCGGCTGAAGCGCAGCCGCCAGGGCTTGAAGATAATACAGAGGATTAGCGTGCCGAGTCCCAGACGTAAAGCGGTGATGCCTGGTGCCCCAACCACAGGGAAGAGCGTTTTTGCCAGGGCGGCACCCCCCTGAATAGAGGTCATGGCAATCACAATGACCAGTACGGGAAGCCAGATGGCAGATTTAGAAGAAGAAGACATCCTGTTCAGCCTTAGTAATCCATCATTAGGGGATAAGTGGCAGTGAGTTTACTGGAGTGCGAAATAAAACGGAGAGTTCTGCCTAAAAAAAAACGCGAAAAGTGCTGAAACAGGGCCAGTTAAGTAAAGAAACGTCAGAAAGAATTAAGAATTATCTCAATGAACAATTTTTTACATTATTAAAAGGCAGGCAGGGGAACTCATGAAAAATAAGACAAATGAATGACATAGATTACTTCATTAACCTTCTGTTACACCAAACAATGTCTTGGACAACAAAATCAGGGCAGAGTTTCTCGCTAAGGTTTGTTATATTTTCAGCGTTGTCAGGAGAGAAGTACTTTCACATTTGAGGTGGTTATGAAAAAAATTGCATGTCTTTCAGCTCTGGCTTGTGTACTGGCAGTTTCTGCTGGTTCAGCAATGGCGCAAAGCACAGTTACCGGTGGTTATGCTCAAAGCGATATGCAGGGCGTGGCAAATAAAGCTAACGGCTTCAACCTGAAGTATCGTTATGAAAACGGCAGCGATCCGCTGGGCTGGATCGGCTCTTTCACTTACACCGAAAAGGACAGTACCGAAGCGGGCGTTTATAATAAAGGCCAGTACTACGGCTTCACCGGTGGTCCTGCTTACCGTCTGAACGACTGGGCGAGCATCTACGGCGTTGTAGGTATCGGCTACGGTAAATTCCAGCAGAACGGCACCACCGTTCGTGATAAAGCTGACTCCAGCGACGTGGGTGTTTCCTACGGTGCAGGCCTGCAGTTCAACCCAATGCAGCATGTTGCACTGGACGTTGGCTATGAGCAGAGCCGCATCCGTAACGTTGACGTTGGCACCTGGATTGCTGGCGTAGGTTACAGCTTCTAAGCTGCCGCTGCCAGCCCAGTCTGGCAGAGAGAAAAAATCCGCTCCCAGGGAGCGGATTTTTTTTGGCTGAATTAAAGCAGCGCCGGCTTTTTTTGCGTCAGCATCTCAAGCAGCATCAGCCGCAGCGTGAACGGGGAGCGGCAGAAGAGCTTCAGCAGTAGAGGAATTTTCATTCTGTTATTCTCCCGCAGTAATGAGTGGCGTCAGCAACAATAAGCGTGCTGGCGATGCAGCACCCACAGCCCACCCAGGATGATAATCAACGGCAGCATCAGCAGCCGGTTCATTCGGTGTGTTCATTGAACAAAACGCGCGTATTATAATCAGGTATAGCACAGGCTATATTATGTAGCCAGAGCTATTACGCGAAAATTTGTGCTTCGTCGTGCTTCGTTTACAATGAGTCACCCAGAGACTGATGCAGCAGCAGTACGCGTTAGTGATAATAAAGAGGAAGCTTAATGAGTCGTCGCGCAAAAAGTACCGTGCCTGCGCCACTGAAAGAGATCGAAGAACATGTCGAAGGCTTTCGCCAGGTACGTGAAGCACACCGTCGCGAGCTGATTGATGATTACGTTGAGCTGATTTCCGATCTGATCCGTGAATTTGGCGAGGCCCGCCAGGTGGATATGGCAGCGCGTCTGGGCGTTTCCCAGCCAACGGTGGCGAAGATGCTTAAGCGTCTTGCGACCGGCGGTCTGGTTGAACAGGTTCCCTATCGCGGTGTCTTTCTAACGCCGGAGGGCGAGGCGCTGGCCGAAGAGAGCCGCAAGCGACACTACATTGTGGAAACCTTTCTGCTGGCGCTGGGAATCAGCCCCGATACGGCGCGTCGCGATGCAGAAGGTCTTGAGCACCACGTCAGCGATGAAACGCTGCTTATTTTCCAGAAATTTTACGAAAGTCGTCAGTAAACTTTTCACGCTTGCGGTGAGCCCTGATGGGAAAGCTGTTCAGACCTTTTCTGCACGATCGTTTCCTGCATCTGTTAATCCTGCTGGGCCTGCTGCTGGCGGGCTTCTCCTCTTTTTCGCTGCGGGAGCTGCCCGCAGCGGTTGACTGGCCGACCATCATCACCCTGTGCGGTTTGCTGATGTTGACGAAAGGCATTGAGGCCAGTGGCTATTTTAACGTGCTGGGTCGCCGGCTGGTAAGGCGCTTCCATCACCAGCGGAGCCTGGCGCTCTTTCTGACTTTCTCTGCGGCGCTGCTTTCCACCTTTCTGACCAATGATGTGGCGCTGTTTATCCTGGTGCCGCTCACCCTGTCCCTTCGGCGCTATGCTGCGCTGCCGGTGTCACGCCTGATTATTTTTGAAGCGCTGGCGGTTAACGCCGGTTCGCTGTTGACGCCCATCGGTAATCCGCAAAATATTCTGCTGTGGCGGCACGGCGATCTGGGTTTTGCTGCCTTTACCGGACAGATGTTGCCGCTGGCAGCGGTGCTGGTCAGCAGCCTGCTGCTGCTGACCTGTGTCTGTTTTTCCTGCCGCCGTATTGAACTGACAGACCAGCACGACACCAGCGGCTGGCAACGCCCGTTACTGATTGCCAGCGTACTGCTCTATCTGCTCTTTGTGGTTTCGCTGGAGATGGACAGGGCGCTGTGGGGAATGTTGGCGATCTTTGCCGTGTTCCTTGTCATGGCACGCCGTATTCTCCTTGAGCTTGACTGGTCTCTGCTGGTGGTGTTTATCGCCATGTTTACGAATGTATTTCTGCTGACCCGGATACCTGCACTTCACGCTTTACCTCAGCAGATTACGCAAATGTCGCCAGGCAGCCATTATCTTCTGGCGGTCGGCCTGTCGCAGCTCATCAGCAACGTGCCTGCGACCATTTTGCTGCTCAGCACGCTGCCCGCGAATATGCTGCTGGCCTGGGCGGTCAATATTGGCGGCTTCGGCCTGCTTCCCGGTTCGCTGGCAAATATTATTGCGCTGCGGATGGCGAAAGATCGCCGTATCTGGTGGCACTTCCATCTTTACTCTCTGCCGATGCTGCTATGGGCGGCAGCGGTTGGCTGGGGGCTCTTTTTAATCACCGGATCGGGCTAATCCTGGTTCGTAAAGAAATGCTGGCATTTGTCAGTTTACGTCCTATTGTTATAGCAGCGTAAATTCTGCGGCCCGGCCCGGGCTGCCGTAAACTGATGAGAACTATGGCTAATCAATCAACTTCTTCGCCAGAGGATGAGCAGCATTCTCAGGCTGACAATCAGCATGATGACCCGCAGCAAAATGAGAATGATCGGGAGGACCAGCCGGAACGTAAACGTCCCGGCAAGAAGCCGCTGATTATTCTGGCGGTGGTGGTGGTTGTCATGATTATCGTCGGACTCTGGTTCTGGCTCACAACCCGCAATATTGAAACCACGGATGACGCCTTCACGGAAGCGGATGCGGTCACGATCGCCCCTAAAGCTTCCGGCTATGTGACGGAACTTCGGGTAAAAGATAATCAGCGGGTGAAGAAGGGCGATCTGCTGGTGGTGATCGACCCGCGCGACAGTCTCGCCCAGCGTGACCAGGCGCAGGCGCAGCTTGGACTGGCCCGGGCGCAGCTCCATCAGGCGCAGGCGTCGCTTGAGCTGGCTAAAGTGCAGTATCCCGCGCAGAAAGATCAGGCGCTGGCCCAGCAGGCGAAAGCGGAAGCGAACCTGCTTAACGCCGAAGCGGACTATAAACGGCAGCGCGGCGTCGATCCCCGCGCCACTTCCCAACGCAACATCGACGCCGCCAGCGCCCAGCTGCGCAGCGCCCGGGCCGGGCTGGCAAGCGCTAAAGCCCAGGTGGAAGTGGCTTCGCAGATCCAGCTACAGATCCAACAGCAGAAAACGAACGTGGAAGCCCGTCAGCGCCAGGTAGAGCAGGCGCAGGCTCAGCTCAATACGGCGAATCTGAATCTCTCCTATACCCAGGTCCTCGCGCCTTACGACGGTTTTGTGACTAAGCGTAACGTGCAGGTGGGCACGCTGGTGCAGGCTGGCACTGCACTCTTCTCGCTGGTTTCACCCGATGTCTGGATTACCGCCAATTTCAAAGAAACCCAGCTTGAGCATATGAACCCTGGCGACAAGGTGGAAATCACAGTAGATGCCTGGCCGGATATGAAGCTGGAAGGGCATGTTGACAGCATCCAGATGGGATCCGGATCGCGCTTCTCGGCGTTCCCGGCGGAGAATGCCACCGGTAACTACGTGAAAATCGTGCAGCGTGTGCCGGTAAAAATCGTGATTGATAAGGGGCTCGATCCCAATCAGGCGCTGCCGCTGGGGCTGTCGGTAGAGCCGAAGGTCACGGTAAAATGAGTCAAGGCCAGAGCTGGCAACCGGCCAGTAATCCCTGGCTGGTCGCGATGACGGTGACGCTGGCGGTGTTTATGGAGATCCTGGACACCACTATTGTTAACGTCGCGCTGCCGCACGTGGCGGGGTCGCTCTCATCCAGCTACGATGAATCCACCTGGGTTCTGACCTCTTATCTGGTTGCTAACGGCATCGTGCTGCCGATCTCCGCCTTTCTCAGCCGCGTGTTTGGCCGCAAGCAGTTTTTCCTGATCTGCATCGTAATGTTTACCGTCTGCTCCTTTCTTTGCGGCATTGCCACCGAGCTGTGGCAAATCATCCTGTTCAGGGTGCTGCAGGGGTTTTTCGGCGGCGGACTTCAGCCGGTACAGCAGTCCGTGCTGCTTGATTACTTTAAGCCTGCCGATCGCGGCAAGGCGTTTGGCCTCTCCTCGATTGCGATTATCGTCGCGCCGGTGCTGGGCCCAACGCTCGGTGGCTGGATCACCGATAACTACAGCTGGCGCTGGGTCTTTTTCATCAATATTCCCGTTGGCATTTTTAGCGTGCTGGCGATTTATCAACTGCTGGAAGATCCGCCGTGGGAGCGTAAGTGGGCGAAGGATAAGCTGAGCATCGACTATATTGGCATCAGCCTGATTACGCTCGGGCTGGGCTGCCTGCAGGTGATGCTCGACCGGGGTGAAGATGATGACTGGTTCAGCTCCAGCTTTATCGTCACCTTCGCGATCCTGACCGCCATCGGCCTGGTGGGCGCCGTATACTGGCTGCTGTATGCGAAGAAGCCCGTGGTCGATCTGCACTGCCTGAAGGACCGCAACTTTGCCGTCGCCAGCGTGCTGATGGCGGGAATGGCCGCTATTCTCTACGGCAGTTCGGTCGTCATTCCCCAGCTGGCACAGCAGGATTTAGGCTATACCGCCACCTGGTCAGGGCTGGTGCTTTCGCCCGGTGCGATCCTGATCGTGCTCTCTATCCCGCTGGTGCTCAAGCTGATGCCGGTTGTGCAGACTCGCTGGATTATCGCTTTCGGCTTTACCTGCCTGTTCGTCTCGTTTATTTACTCGTCGACGCTGACGCCGGACGTCGATTTCGCCACGCTGGTAATGATGCGCAGCGCGCAAACGATCGGACTGGGCTTTCTGTTTGTGCCGCTCACCACCATCGCCTTTGTCACCATTCCACAGCGGCTGAACGCCGACGCCTCGGCGCTGTTCACCATGTGTCGCAACGTGGCGGGGTCGATCGGCATATCCCTTTCTACGGCGATGATTACCGAACGGGAGCAGGTGCACAGCGCGCATATGGTGCATAACATGTCGCCGCTGAATGAGCCCTTTAATCTGACCGTGGAGCGCTGGGCGCAGTCGGTGAAAGACTTCACCACCATGGTCGGCGATCCGGTCACTATCGCCACCGGTCAACTCTACAGAGAGATGATCGCTCAGGCGCGCATTCTCGCTTATATCGACGTTTTTATGGGGCTGAGCATCGTTGCGCTGATTCTGATTCCTTTTTGTTTACTGCTTGCGCCTATTAAGAGCGAGGGCAGTGCTGGAGCACACTGACATGAACGTTTCGCCGTTATTTATAGGTTCGCGGTCCGGCCTGGCGCTGGCTGTGACGCTCGCCCTGTCGGCCTGTTCGGTCGGACCGGACTATCAGAAACCGGTGCCGTCCACGCCGGCCGCTTTTAACGCTATGGCGTCGCAGGAAGGCTCGCGCCCTCTGGCCGCGCAGACTAACCCTGACTGGTGGCGATCCTTCAACGACCCTGAGCTGAATAGCCTGATTGATCGTGCGATTGCCGGTAACTTATCTCTCCAGCAGGCGGTACTGCGTATTGCGGGTTCGCGCCAGCAGCTTAATCAGGCGCGGGGTGCCTGGTTTCCATCGGTGAACGGCAATCTGTCAGCGAACCGGCAGCAGCTTGGCGTGAAGGGCGCTCTGGAAGCGAACGGCATCTATGACCAGGCGGATAGCGTCGATCCCGAACTTCGCACGGCGCTGAACGGCTTAACTCAGCCGGTTACGCTTTATCAGGGCAGCTTTGACGCCTCATGGGAGCTGGACTTGTGGGGTAAGGTGCGCCGTCAGGTTGAAATGGCCGGCGCGCAACAGCAGCAGTCCATCGAAAATCGTAATGACGCGCTGGTGTCGCTGGAGGCGGAGGTGGCGCGCACCTATCTGCAACTGCGCGGTGGCCAGTCAATCGTTCAGACGCTCAGCACGCAAATCGAGGTTGCCCAGCAGACGTTTGAACTGACCCAAAGCCGGCAGCGTAACGGGCTCTCTCCGCAGCTGGACGTGGAGAATGCCCGCGCCCAGCTCAGCTCGCTGAAGGCGCAACTGCCGCAGTATCAGTCGCAGATCCGTCAGGCGATGAACGGGCTGGCGGTGCTAACCGGCAGGCCACCCGGCGCGCTGGATGCGGAGTTAATCACCAGCAAGCCGCTGCCGCCGCTGCCGGAAGCGGTGCCGGTAGGGCTACCTTCTACCCTGGCGCGTCGCCGGCCCGATATCCGGGCGGCAGAAGCCGAACTTCATGCGGCAACGGCGGGTATAGGCGTCTCTGTAGCCCAGCTCTTCCCCGATCTGTCGTTGACCGGGCAGTTTGGCATGCGTAACACCGACATCAGCTATCTCGATAACTGGAGCAGCCATTTCTACAGCTTTGGCCCGGCTATTTCGCTCCCGCTGTTTCAGGGCGGCAGGCTGGTTTCCAGCGTGAAGCTCGCCCGAGCGGAGCAGGCCAGCGCCGCGCTTAGCTACCGGCAGACCGTACTGACTGCGTTGCAGGATGTTGAGAACGCGCTGGTCAGCTACCGTACCGATCAGCAGAGGGCGGAGGAGCTTGAGCGGACCGTTGAGGCGATGCAGAACGCGTTCGATCTGGCGAATGACAGCTATAGCAAAGGCCTCTCCTCATTCATTGACGCGCTGGACGCGCAGCGTCAGTTAGCTCAGGCGAAGCAGCAGGCCGCCACAGCCAGGGTGCAGAGCAGCCTGGATCTCGTGGCGCTTTACAAAGCGCTTGGCGGCGGCTGGGAGCCGTATCAGAACGTGACGCTGCCGGAATTTTCCGTCTTTGGCCCGGCGGAAAGTCCGGGTCGTCAGGGGTAACCCTTTCTGCATCTCTTCTGTTAACCGTACCCGCCGGGCAGAGAACCTTTTGCCCGGCGGGTACGGCCTTTTTCACCTCAGTATCACCCTCCAGCCCGACAACGGCAGCTCCAGCTGAAATGAATAGTGATAACGTTATTAGGGTTAAATGAAATATTTAACCCGAAAAAGGTATGGTTAACGCTTTTGGCTGAGAGCAGGAATTACCATCATGAACAAGCAACCTCGTGTTTTAATGCGACTCTCATCATAAAGATGACAGGCGAGTGCGATCTGTGCCGCAAAATTTAATTTTCATAGTTATATGAAATGAAAAAAAAGATCTAAATTGGTTGCCATAGCAGGTGAATGTCGCGCAAACGTTTCATTCCCCGACCATCTCCTTCCACCAGGCAAGAAATGAGGTCACAGAACGTTATGGCAAAAGAACAATATCTCACCCCCAATAAGGCTTCGGGGCCGAACAGTCAGACGCGCACGGAGCCCTTCGTAAAAGTTGTGGCGGCCGTGGCGACGCTGGGCGGCCTGCTGTTTGGCTATGACACAGGTGTGATTTCAGGCGCGCTGCTCTTTATGGGCGATGAGCTGCATCTGACGCCGTTTACGACCGGTCTGGTCACCAGCTCACTGCTGTTTGGTGCCGCTTTTGGCGCGCTGCTCTCCGGCCATTTTGCCGCTGCGGCCGGGCGTAAGAAAATCATCATCACCCTTGCCGTCATCTTTGCCATAGGCGCACTCGGCACCTCGATGGCGCCGGACGTGGAGTGGATGATTTTCTTCCGCCTGGTGCTTGGCGTGGCGGTCGGCGGCGCGGCGGCCACCGTGCCGGTCTATATTGCTGAGATGGCTCCCGCCAACCGGCGCGGTCAGCTGGTGACCATTCAGGAGCTGATGATCGTCTCCGGGCAGATGCTGGCCTATATCTCCAATGCGGGGTTTAACGCGGCGTGGGGCGGACATGATACCTGGCGCTGGATGCTTGCGGTTGCCACTATTCCCGCCGTGGCGCTCTGGTTCGGCATGATGTTTATGCCCGACACGCCAAGATGGTACGCCATGAAAGGCCGCCTGGCGGAAGCGCGTCGCGTGCTGGAACGGACCCGGGCGAAAGGAGACGTGGAATGGGAGCTGACGGAAATTGAGGAAACGCTGGCGGAGGACGAAAATCAGGGGAAACCCAGCCTGAAAGCGCTGAAAAAACCCTGGCTGTTCAAACTCTTTTTAATCGGTATCGGCATTGCGGTGATCCAGCAGCTTTCCGGCGTGAACACCATTATGTATTACGCGCCTACCATGCTGAAGGCAGTGGGCATGAGTACGGATACGGCGCTTTTCGCCACTATCGCCAACGGCGCGATCTCCGTTCTGATGACCTTTGTCGGCATCTGGCTACTGGGGCGGATTGGGCGCAGGACCATGACCATGATCGGTCAGTTCGGCTGCACCGCCTGCCTGCTGTTTATCGGCGCCGTCAGCTATCTGATGCCGGAAACCATCAACGGCCAGCCGGACGTGATGCGCGGCTATATGGTGCTGCTGGGAATGCTGATGTTCCTCAGCTTTCAGCAGGGCGCGCTGTCGCCGGTTACCTGGCTGCTGCTCTCGGAAATATTTCCCACCCGCCTGCGGGGGATCTTTATGGGCGGGGCGGTATTCGCCATGTGGATTGCCAATTTTATGATCTCGCTGGCCTTCCCGATGCTGCTGGCCTCGGTCGGCCTGTCTGGCGCTTTCTTTATCTTTGCGTTTATCGGCCTGTTTGGCGCGCTCTTTGTCATCAAATGCGTGCCGGAAACCCGTAACCGCAGCCTGGAGCAGATTGAACATTACCTGCATGGTTGGCTAAGCAGCGATGTGAAAACCCCTCAGATGCCGCCTGCGAAACGAGAAGTGAAAAGCCACTGAGGAAACTCTCTGAAGCACGCAGGGGTGGCGGTGTATTCGCCGCCCCTTTTTTTTGGCATAATGCGCGCTGATTCACACTCCCACATCGCAAACGAAAGGCAATCCTGTGCTAGTTTCCAGCAACGTCACCATGCAGTTTGGCAGTAAGCCGCTGTTCGAAAACATCTCTGTCAAATTTGGCGGCGGCAACCGCTACGGCCTGATCGGCGCTAACGGTAGCGGCAAGTCCACCTTTATGAAAATCCTGGGCGGCGATCTTGTCCCGTCCGCCGGCAACGTCTCTCTCGATCCGAACGAACGTATCGGTAAGCTGCGCCAGGATCAGTTCGCCTTTGAGCAGTATACCGTGCTGGATACCGTCATCATGGGCCACGGCGAGCTGTGGGAAGTGAAGGAAGAGCGTGACCGCATCTACGCACTGCCTGAAATGAGTGAAGATGATGGCTATAAAGTAGCCGATCTCGAAGTCAAATATGGCGAAATGGATGGCTACACTGCCGAAGCGCGTGCCGGTGAGCTGCTGCTGGGCGTGGGTATTCCGCTTGAGCAACACTACGGCCCGATGAGCGAAGTAGCGCCGGGCTGGAAGCTGCGTGTCCTGCTGGCGCAGGCACTTTTCTCTAATCCGGAAATCCTGCTGCTCGATGAGCCAACGAACAACCTGGACATCGATACTATTCGCTGGCTGGAGCAGGTGCTGAACGAACGTAACAGCACCATGATCATCATTTCGCACGACCGTCACTTCCTGAATATGGTCTGCACCCATATGGCCGATCTGGACTACGGCGAGCTGCGCGTTTATCCGGGCAACTACGATGAGTATATGACGGCGGCGACCCAGGCACGCGACCGTCTGCTTTCCGATAACGCCAAGAAAAAGGCGCAGATTAACGAGCTGCAATCCTTCGTCAGCCGCTTCAGCGCCAACGCCTCAAAATCCCGCCAGGCAACCTCGCGGGCTAAGCAGATAGATAAAATCAAGCTGGAAGAGGTAAAAGCATCAAGCCGTCAGAACCCGTTTATCCGCTTCGATCAGGATAAAAAACTGTTCCGTAATGCGCTGGCGCTGGAAGCCGTGACCAAAGGTTTCGAGCAGGGTCCGCTGTTTAAAAACCTCGATCTGCTGCTGGAAGTGGGCGAAAAGCTGGCTATTCTCGGCCCGAACGGCATCGGTAAAACCACGCTGCTGAAAACGCTGGTAGGCGAACTGCAGCCCGATAACGGCACGGTGAAGTGGTCTGAAAACGCGCGCATCGGCTATTACGCGCAGGATCACGCCCATGATTTCGCTAATGACCTGACGGTATTCGACTGGATGAGTCAGTGGAAGCAGGAAGGCGACGATGAGCAGGCGGTTCGCAGTATCCTTGGCCGCCTGTTGTTCAGCCAGGATGATATTAAAAAGCCCGCTAAAGTGCTTTCCGGTGGGGAAAAGGGACGGATGCTGTTCGGCAAGCTGATGATGGAAAAACCGAACGTGCTGATTATGGATGAGCCGACCAACCACCTCGATATGGAATCGATCGAAGCGCTGAATATGGCGCTGGAGATGTACGAAGGTACGCTGATTTTCGTTTCGCATGACCGCGAATTCGTCAGTTCACTTGCCACCCGCGTGATCGAAATGACGCCAGGCAAGCTTAAAGACTTTACCGGCAACTACGAAGACTACCTTCGCAGCAAAGGTATCGCCTGACGGAAAGGGAGCGGAAACGCTCCCTTTTTTATATTTTTCGCTTACGAAGATGACCCTGACAGCCAGGATGTTGCCTGACGAAAAACGCGAACGGCGCGCTTATTTTACCTCAGGCTGAAGCGCGCCGTTCACGCAGAGGCGTTGGGCCCCGGCCTGCTGCTGTTCAGGCGGGCTGGCCGCAGACCTCGCAGGCCGGATCTTTGCCCACTTTCATTTCGCGGAACTGGAGCGTCATCGCGTCATAGATCAGCAGTTTGCCCGCCACGCTGCTGCCATAGTGCGTCAGCACACGAATTGCCTCCATCGCCTGTAGCGACCCAATCACCCCCACCAGCGGGGCCATCACGCCCGCCTCAACGCAGCTTAAGGTGGCATCGCCAAAAAGCCGGCTGATGCAGCGATAGCAGGGCTGCGCTTCCTGCCAGCTAAAGACGCTAATCTGCCCCTCCATGCGGATAGCCGCCCCGGAAACCAGCGGGGTTTTATGCGCAAAACAGAGGCGGTTAAGCTGTTCCCGAGTGGCTACATTATCCGTACAGTCCAGCACCACATCATGCCCGGCGACCAGGGCGCTGAGCGCTTCATCATCAAGCTGGGCGTTGATTGCCTGAAGCGTGATATGCGGATTGATGGCGCTCAGCCGCTGACGTGCAGACTCCACTTTTGGCACGCCCAGTTGGGCATCGCCGTGCAGCGTCTGGCGTTGCAGATTGGAAAGGGATACCTGGTCAAAATCCAGCAGAGTCAGATGGCCTGTTCCGGCGGACGCCAGATAGGGGCTGGCGGCGCAGCCCAGTCCGCCAAGACCCACAATCAGCGCCCTGGAAGCTTTCAGCTGCTCCTGACCTTCGAAGTCAAACCCCCGCAGCACAATCTGGCGATTGTAACGCAGGATCTCTTCGTCGCTGAGTTCCGGCAGCATAACTACCCCTCCAGCAGCACGTTAAAGGGCTCCACATCCACCCATTCGCCCGGTGCCACGCTGCCGCGATCGCGCTCCAGCACAATAAAACAGTTGCCCTGGCTGAAGGAGCTGAAAACGTGCGATCCCTGCGGGCCGGTACTGCGTACCTCAAGCTCGCCCTCCGCATTGCGCGTCAGGATACCTCGCTGAAAATCGAGTCTTCCCGGCGACTTTTTAAGTTTTTCGGCGACTTTTACCCGCTGGCGTGGAGGGAGCGCCGGGCCCGGCTCGCCGGCAAGCTTCGCCAGCAGTGGCTGAACCAGCTGATAGAAGGTCAGCGCGGCGGAGACCGGATTACCCGGCAGACCGCAGAACCAGCTCTGCTTAAGCCGGCCAAAAGCAAAAGGTTTACCGGGCTTGATCGCCAGCTTCCAGAAGGTAACTTCGCCCAGCGACTCCAGCATCTGTTTAGTGTAATCCGCTTCGCCCACGGAAACCCCGCCGCTGCTGATCACCACATCGGCCTGGCTGTCTGCCCGTTCAAAAGCCGCACGCAGCGCTGTGGGATCGTCGCGAATAATACCCAGATCGATCGTTTCACACCCCAGCTTGTCCAGCATAAGCCGCACCGCAAAGCGGTTAGTGTCATAAATTTGCCCCTCTGCCAGCGGCTGTCCGACGGGCTGAAGCTCGTCACCGGTCGAGAAGATGGCAACTTTCAGCCTGCGCCGGACTTCGACACTGGCGATGCCCAGTGAGGCGAGCAGCGGCAGCTCCGCCGCGCCCAGTCGTATACCCGCGTCGAGCACGCCAGCACCCTGCTGAATATCTTCACCGGCAAGACGGATATTCTGCCCGGCGTTTACGGCGGCAGTAATGCGGATCCTGTCACCCACCTGTTCCGTTTCTTCCTGCATAACGACCGCTTCCGTACCTTCTGGCACCGGCGCGCCGGTCATAATGCGGATACAGCTGCCAGGCGACCAGTCGCCGCGATAGGGCGTACCGGCAAATGCCTTGCCTGCTATCGCCAGCGGACCGGTTTGGAGATCCGCGAGGCGAACGGCGTAGCCATCCATAGCCGAATTGGCAAAAGGGGGAACGTTTAGTGGAGAGATCACGGATGAGGCCGTTATCCGGCCCGCTGCGGCGGTAATGGGGATCGTTTCCGTTTCTGTAACAGGGGTAATGCGCATCAGCATTGTCGCCAGTGCGTCGTCGAGGGAAATAAGTCCCGCGGTGAAGGATTCCATAAAGTCTCCGGCGTGCCCGGATGAAGGGGCAGGCGTTAAAATCAGATAGCGCTATTATGGCGCGAATCAGGTTTTGGGTCACGAAAACCCCACGCGGCTCTCCACTCAGACTTTTCCCTGGCTGTCAGCCTGCCAACATTATGCTTTACATCACTTTACAGCCTGCCTATAGTCGAAAACGTGTCTAAACTGATTGAATTCATTCTAACTCAGTGTTTTTCATGCTGATTTGCCACTTGGGATAAAGGGTTATGGTCAGAGCAGTCATCGCGATACACGGTGGCGCAGGGGCAATCTCCCGCGCAAACATGCAGCCGGAAAAAGAGCAGCACTATATTCAGGCGCTTTCGGAGATCGTCACCCGGGGGCAGGCCATTCTCGCCGAAGGCGGGAGCGCGCTGGCTGCCGTTACTGAAGCGGTGCGTCTGCTTGAGGAATGCCCGTTATTTAATGCGGGAAAGGGTGCCGTATTCACCCACCAGGAGACGCACGAACTGGATGCCTGCGTGATGGATGGCCGCACGCTGGAGGCGGGGGCCGTCGCGGGAGTCAGCCGCATCCGCAATCCGGTGCTGGCCGCGCTGGCAGTACTGGAAAAAAGCCCGCACGTCCTCTTTATGGGTGCGGGCGCGGAAGCCTTTGCCGCCGCTCATGACCTTGAGCAAGTCTCACCCGATTTCTTCTCGACGGAGGAACGCCGGGAGCAGCTTCAGCGGGCGCTCAGGACACACCAGACGGTACTCGATCATGATGGTGAAGCAAACGCTTCCGGCGATCCACTCGATCCCGATCGTAAATTTGGCACCGTGGGTGCCGTGGCGCTCGATCTCGCGGGAAACCTCGCGGCGGCAACCTCGACCGGGGGAATGACCAACAAACAGGTTGGGCGGGTGGGAGACTCACCGGTTATCGGGGCGGGCTGCTATGCCAATAACGCGAATGTCGCCGTCTCCTGTACCGGCACCGGGGAAGTCTTTATGCGAACGCTGGCCGCTTACGATATCGCCGCGCTGATGGAGTACCGCGGCCTGTCGTTAAAAGAGGCCAGCGATCGCGTGATCATGGAAAAAATCCCCGTGCTGGGCGGCAGCGGCGGTGCGATTGCCGTTGACCGTGACGGCAATGTGGCGCTGCCGTTCAACAGTGAAGGCATGTACCGGGGCTATGGCTACGTGGGCGATGAGCCGAACGTGGGGATCTATCGCGAAGATCGGGCGGACGGATGACGATAACAGAATCGGAACTGCCTGAAGGGCAGGTGTTAGCGGTCAGAAACCTGAGCGTCAGCTTCCGCCAGGAAGGGGAGATCGTTCAGGCGGTCAATAATCTGTCGCTGGATGTACAGCGCGGCGAAACGGTCGCCATCGTGGGGGAATCAGGCTCCGGTAAGTCGGTCACTTCCCTGGCGCTGATGCGGCTGGTTGAGCAGGGCGGCGGGCGCATCGACAGCGGTGAAATGTGGCTGAGGCGGCGGAATAACCAGCTTGTCGATCTTGCCAGCGCCGCGCCGTCCCAGCTAAGGCGCATTCGTGGCGCCGATATGGCAATGATATTTCAGGAGCCGATGACCTCGCTGAATCCGGTATTCCCGGTCGGTGAACAGATTGCCGAATCGATCCGCCTGCATCAGGGCAAAAGCCACCGCGAGGCGCTGAAAGAAGCGGAGCGTATGCTGGATCTGGTGCGCATTCCTGAAGCGAAAAACGTGCTGTCGCGCTTTCCTCATCAGCTCTCCGGCGGGATGCGCCAGCGGGTGATGATTGCGATGGCGCTCTCCTGCCGTCCGGCTCTGCTGATTGCCGATGAGCCGACGACGGCGCTCGACGTAACCATCCAGGCGCAGATCCTCCAGCTGATACGGGTACTGCAAAAAGAGATGCAGATGGGGGTGATTTTTATTACCCACGATATGGGCGTGGTGGCGGAAATGGCCGATCGCGTTCAGGTGATGTATCGCGGCGACGTGGTGGAAACCGGCCCGGTCGAAAAAATCTTTCAGGCGCCGCAGCAGGCCTATACCCGGGCGCTGCTCGCCGCCGTGCCAAAACTGGGGGCGATGACCGGCAAGCCCTTCCCGGCGCATTTCCCGCTGCCGGGACAGCAGGAAACCGACGAAGCGGCGCAGCCACAGAATACCGTGGTGGCCGATGCCGCGCCGGTTCTCCAGGTCCGCGATCTGGTGACCCGCTTCGATATCCGCAGCGGCATTTTTAACAGGGTAACCCGGCGGGTTCACGCCGTGGAGAAAGTCAGCTTCGATCTGCGGCCGGGCGAAACGCTGGCGCTGGTGGGGGAGTCCGGCTGCGGTAAATCCACTACCGGTCGTTCGCTGCTCCGGCTGGTTGAGAGCCAGGGAGGCACGATCACCTTCAACGGCCAGCGGATAGATAACCTTTCGGGCGCCGCGCTCTCTCATTTACGACGCGACATCCAGTTTATTTTTCAGGATCCCTACGCCTCGCTCGATCCCCGGCTGACGGTGGGCTTTTCCATTATGGAACCGCTGCTGGTGCACGGCATTGCTAAGGGTCGGGAGGCGCAGGCGCGCGTTGACTGGCTGCTGGAGCGGGTTGGGCTGCTGCCCGAACATGCCCGTCGCTATCCGCATGAGTTCTCCGGCGGTCAGCGCCAGCGTATCTGTATTGCCCGCGCCCTCGCCCTGAATCCGAAAGTGGTCATTGCCGACGAGTCGGTCTCGGCGCTGGATGTCTCAATCCAGGCGCAAATCATTAATCTGATGCTGGATTTACAGCGCGAGTTTGGCATCGCCTTTCTGTTTATTTCGCATGATATGGCGGTGGTGGAGCGGATCAGCCACCGGGTCGCAGTGATGTATCTTGGACAGATTGTTGAAATTGGCCCACGGCAGGCGGTTTTCGAAAATCCTCAGCACGCCTATACGCGCAAGCTGATGTCAGCCGTCCCCATCGCCGATCCCCGCCATCGCCGGCGGGAAAGGGCGCTGCTGGTCGATGAAATACCCAGCCCGATCCGGGCGCTGGGGGAAGAACCCGAAGTGGCTCAGCTGGTAGAAGTGGGCGCCGGACACTATGTTGCCCGCCATGCTATCGGCGGCGTCTGAACCATTACATAACACTAAACAGGGTTTACAGGAGAGGAAGGCATAATGAGAATGCATGGCAAACGTAAGTTACTGTTGACCGCCGGGCTGCTGGGCAGCTTCGTCGCCGTTCCCGCCTGGGCAGCAAAAGATGCGGTGATTGCTGTCGGGTCCAATTTCACCACGCTCGATCCCTATGACGCCAACGATACGCTGTCTCAGGCGGTAGCGAAATCGTTCTATCAGGGGCTGTTCGGCTTTGATAAAGAGATGAAGCTTACCAACGTGCTGGCGGAAAGCTATCAGGCGAGTGCGGACGGGCTGACCTACACCATCAAGCTGCGTAGCGGGATCGCCTTCCAGGACGGCACTGATTTCAATGCGGAGGCGGTCAAGGTCAATCTCGATCGCGCCAGCAATCCGGACAATCATCTCAAGCGGTATAATTTGTTTAAGTCGATTGCCACTACGGAAGTCCTCGATCCCACCACGGTAAAAATCACCCTGAAGCAGCCGTTTTCCGCGTTTATTAACACGCTGGCCAGCCCCGCAGCGGCGATGATCTCGCCCACCGCGCTGAAGAAGTATGGTAAAGAGATCGGCTTCCATCCGGTCGGCACCGGACCCTATGAGCTGGACACCTGGAACCAGACGGATTTTGTGAAGGTGAAGAAATTTGCCGGCTACTGGAAAAAGGGCTATCCCAAACTCGATACCATTACCTGGCGCCCGGTAGTGGATAACAATACCCGTGCCGCCATGCTGCAAACGGGTGAAGCTAATTTTGCTTTCCCGGTTCCTTACGAGCAGGCCAGGCTGCTGGAGAAAAATCCGAAGCTGGATCTGGTGACTTCGCCGTCCATCATGCAGCGCTACATCAGCCTTAACGTTACGCAGAAGCCTTTTGATAACGTGAAGGTGCGTGAGGCCCTCAGCTACGCAATTAACCGGCAGGCGCTGGTAAAAGTGGCCTTCGCCGGTTATGCCACCCCGGCCACCGGCATTGTGCCGCCGGCAATTCAGTACTCGCAAAGTTACCCGCTTCCGGAATATAACCCGGCGAAGGCGCGTGAGCTGCTGAAGGAGGCCGGTTATCCGGATGGCTTTACGACCACGCTCTGGTCATCCCATAATCACAGTACCGCGCAGAAGGTGTTGCAGTTCACCCAGCAGCAGCTCGCTCAGGTGGGTATCAAGGTGAAGGTCACCGCGATGGATGCGGGCCAGCGGGCGGCAGAAGTGGAGGAAAAAGGCCAGAAAGAGAGCGGCGTGCGCATGTTCTATACCGGCTGGTCAGCCTCCACGGGAGAAGCTAACTGGGCGCTGACGCCGCTGTTTGCCACGCAGTCCTGGCCGCCAACGATTTTTAACACCGCCTTCTACAGCAACCCGCAGGTGGATAAAGATCTGGCCGACGCGCTGAACACGACCGACGGCGAGAAAAAAGCCACCCTGTATAAAGATGCTCAGGACCGCATCTGGCAGGATCGTCCCTGGGTGCCGCTGGTGGTGGAAAAACTGGTCTCGGCGAATACCAAAAACCTGACGGGCTTCTACGTCATGCCGGACACCTCGTTCAGCTTTGATGAAGCTGACCTGAAGTAACGCCGCACCAGGGTTCGCGCCTCTCATCCCGGGAGGCGCGGCTGTGTGAAGCGCAGGAAAACGCATGCTTAATTACTTTATCCGACGTTTACTGGGGCTGATCCCCACGCTGCTGATTGTCGCGGTGCTGGTGTTTCTGTTTGTGCATATGCTGCCGGGCGATCCGGCGCGTCTGATTGCCGGCCCGGAAGCGGATGCCACTGTGGTGGCGCTGGTGCGTGAACAGCTTGGCCTCGACCAGCCGATGATTCAGCAGTTCTGGCACTATATCATCAACGCGCTTCAGGGCGATTTCGGCTATTCGATGGTCTCCCGACGCCCGGTTTCTGAAGAGATCGCTGCCCGGTTTTTACCCACGCTCTGGCTGACGCTGAGCAGCATGGTCTGGTCGGTGATCTTCGGGATGGCTATTGGCATTGTCTCAGCCGTCTGGCGCAATCGCTGGCCCGATCGCCTGGGCATGACGCTTGCGGTATCGGGCATCTCATTTCCCTCATTCGCGCTTGGAATGCTGCTGATGCAGGTCTTCTCCGTTGAGCTGGGCTGGCTGCCGACGGTGGGGGCAGACAGCTGGCAGCACTATATTCTGCCCTCTGTTACGCTTGGCGCGGCGGTCGCGGCAATCATGGCCCGCTTTACCCGCGCCTCGTTTGTGGAGGTGATGCAGGAAGATTATATGCGGACCGCCAGAGCCAAGGGCGTGCGTGAATCGCTGGTCGTGGTTAAGCACGGGCTGCGCAACGCAATGATCCCAGTAGTGACCATGATGGGGTTGCAATTCGGCTTTCTGCTGGGCGGCTCTATTGTGGTGGAGGTGGTGTTCAACTGGCCGGGGCTGGGGCGTCTGCTGGTGGATTCGGTAGCGATGCGTGACTATCCGGTCGTGCAGGCGGAAGTGCTGCTTTTTTCGCTGGAGTTCATCCTCATTAATCTGATTGTCGATCTGCTGTATGCCGCAATCAACCCGGCGATACGCTACAAATAAGGACCCGCGATGAAAAACTGGCGACGTAACGCGGCGCTTGCCGCCATGCCAACGGTAAATCCCCATCGCGTGCGCACGCCCTGGCATGAGTTCTGGCGGCGTTTTCGCCGTCAGCCAGTGGCGATGATCTCGGGGCTTTTTGTGCTGCTGCTGATTATCGTGGCGGTGCTTGCGCCCTGGCTGGCGCCGTTCGATGCTGAAAACTATTTTGACTACGACAGGCTGACCGAAGGGCCGTCGGCCATGCACTGGTTTGGCGTCGATTCGCTGGGCCGGGATATCTTCAGCCGTGTCCTGCTGGGTACGCGTCTGTCGCTGATTTCAGGTTTTATTTCGGTCGCAATTGGGGCGGCAATTGGCACGCTGCTGGGCCTGCTGGCCGGCTATTATCAGGGATGGTGGGATCGGATCATTATGCGCATCAGCGATGTACTTTTTGCTTTTCCGGGCATCCTGCTGGCGATTGCGGTGGTGGCGATTATGGGCAGCGGCATGTCCAATGTGATCATTGCGGTAGCCATTTTCAGCATTCCTGCGTTTGCCCGCCTGGTGCGCGGAAATACGCTGGTGCTGAAGCAGATGACCTACATAGAATCGGCACGCAGCATTGGCGTACCCGATTTGACCATCATTCTGCGCCACATTTTGCCGGGAACGCTCTCCTCCATCGTGGTCTATTTTACGATGCGCATCGGCACCTCAATCATCACCGCCGCCAGTTTGTCGTTTCTCGGTCTGGGGGCGCAGCCGCCAACGCCGGAATGGGGCGCGATGCTGAACGAGGCGCGTGCAGATATGGTGATGGCCCCGCACGTGGCGATTTTCCCGAGCCTGGCCATCTTCCTCACCGTGCTCGCATTTAATCTGCTGGGCGACGGCCTGCGCGACGCACTCGATCCGAAACTGAAAAGCTGATTATTTGCCTCCCGCCCTTTGCGCCTGCTGACCGCAGGCGCAGCCTCTCTCATTCTGTGCCAGACTGATTATTTTCTCGGGAGGATAACCGGTGAAGGAATTCGATTATCAGCAGGATTTCAAACAGATCGATTTTCGCAAACAGCCTGAACGTTATCAGGTCGGACGGGGCGAGCAGGGCGTTCTGATGGTCGAGCCCTATAAGAGTGAAATTCTTCCCCACTGGCGGTTTAAGACGGAGGAGATAGCGAAAGTTTCGGCAGCCGAAATCATGAAACTGTTTGAAGCCTATCGCGATAGTGACGATTTTGTCGGCATGGATATGGCGCGCAAGTTTATCCAGATGGGCTACACCCGCGCCAGGCGCTACGCTAACCATAAAGGCGGCCGGAAATATGATGAAAACCGGGAGGAGCTGCCCCGGATACTCAATGAGGAAAAGGCGGCAGCGGCGGCTATCTTCAAGGCGGAGTGGGACAAAATCCGGGAGGACAAGGACTATCTGGCCAGGAAGAAAAAGCATCAGGCTGAATATGGCTGAACAGCGCAGCAGACGCCGGAAAGCCCGCGTATAAGCGGTTTGAGCACAGGGCTTTCATAGGCGTCGCATCGTCAGGCTACCTCTGCGCTTTCTGCGCCTCCATTCAGGGGCTGACCGTCGCTACCAGCAGACAATCGCGCTAGCTGCGTACCGCCAGGGACAACAGATTAAAAACAGGTTGCTTCAGGCCGTTCCATGGCCGGAGAAATGCGTTTATGCCGCTGCGCCTTTGGTTTGCGCGGCGAGGTGCGTCGCCCACAGATTCGTTATCCACTTCACGCCTTTAGCGGTAAAGCGCGCCTGTGAGAAGGCGTGCAGGTTTTCGCCCACGCTGGTACGTACCGTGAAATAGCCCGCCTCGATGTGATGCTGCTGCGGCATCAGCGCCCGGTTGGCGCGATACATAATATTACGCTCAAGCAGGAACTGCCGGAAATCAGACTCTTTTACCTTCAGCATTTTGCAGAGTTGGCGAAAGCCCAGCGACTCCTCCACCTGCACAAAACGGTCAAAGAAGGCGGCCTTCGGGGCGAAAAGGGCAAGCTGCTGCTCGGCCGCCTGACGCTGTTCAAACTGCTCTGCCCAGGCGCGCGCCGCCGCCGCCGGGTTGGTGAAGTCGGGCAGGCGGGTATCTCTTTCGCGCTCCTGCCAGTTATCCAGCGCCTGAGCGATAAACGCGGGCGCAAGGCGCGCCATCGCCAGCAGCGAATCGCGCTTGTTCAGGCAATATTCCTGACGCGCTTCGCCCTCGCGCTCATATACGCCGATGGTCAGCGGTTGAGAAAGACGCTGCGTGGTTTCCAGCGTTTTGATCAGCCGTTTGACTTCGCCGTGCGGAATACCGGCTAATTTGGCGATTTCCCGGCTGCTCATCGTGACCGATTGATTCAGCGAGCTGAGGTTTTCTGTCGAAATCATCATAGGTTTACCCCCAAGCTTTTCAAAAGACACCCGAGCGGGCAGTAGAAATATTATACAGTTGACTGGTTAAATATCCAGTACTTTTTTTAAACGATCGAGTTAGCTGAATCCCTTACACATTTTGATTTTTTGTAAAGGTGGCGCGTGCAGAAAACATCTTCGCTAAGGTTACTTCAGCCCTCTTTTTATCCGGAGAAACAGCATGTCCCGACTTCTGCAAACGTGTCTGCTTAGCATTTCGCTTTTTACTGCGGGCGTCGCCGCCGCCGAAAAACTGACCGTGACCGAATTACAAAAAGGCCTGGATCACCCCTGGGCCGTTGCCTTCCTGCCCGATAATCAGGGAATGTTGATTACTGAACGGCCTGGTCAGCTCCGGCTCTGGCAACCCGGCAAGGGGCTGTCAAAGCCCATCAGCGGCGTCCCTGACGTCTGGGCGCAGCGGCAGGGAGGGCTGCTGGACGTGGTGCTTGCGCCCGATTTCCCCAAAAGTCGCCGCGTCTGGCTGAGCTATACCGAAGCAGATGAGCGCGGACGGGCAGGCGCAGTGGTCGGCGTGGGAACGCTGAGTGAGGATAATACGCAGCTTAGCGGCTTTAAACCGGTGCTTCGTCAGATGCCTAAATTGTCCGGTGGCGCTAACCTGGGTTCACGGATGGCCTTCGATCGCGACGGCATGCTCTACATTACTTTCGGCGATAACTTTCAGGCGGAAACAGCGCAGGATCTCTCCTCGCTGGCGGGCAAAGTGATCCGTCTTAACGCTGACGGCAGCATTCCTGCTGATAATCCTTATACCGACAAGCCGGATGCAAGGGGGGAGATCTGGGCCTCAGGCGTACGGAATCCGCAGGGAATAGCGCTCAACCCCTGGACGCAGGAGATGTGGGAAAATGAACATGGCCCGCGCGGCGGCGATGAGGTCAATATTCTGCGCAAAGGTAAAAACTATGGCTGGCCGCTGGCGACCTGGGGTGAGGCCTATGGCGGCGGTAAAGTCGTCGGGTCGCAAGGGAGCAAGGCGCCAGGTACAGAGCAGCCGGTATTCTGGTGGAAGGTCTCTCCGGCGCTCAGCGGCATGGCGTTCTATAACAGCGCGCGTTTTCCGCAATGGAAAAACTCGCTTTTTATCGGCGCGCTGAAAGATAAAAGCCTTATTCATCTGACCGTCAATGGCGATCGGGTCACGGAAAAATCGCGCCTGCTCAAGGATCGCGGTGAGCGTATTCGCGACGTCAGGATGGGGCCTGATGGTTACCTCTATGTGCTGACTGACGAAAGCGACGGCAAATTGCTTAAGGTGGGCCTGGCGGAGTAACCGGCCCAACCCAGGCTTATTTGACCCAGCGACAAACTTCCCAGCCGCGCTGCTGCGCCAGCGCGTGCAGCGGTCCGGCAGGGTTAATGACATAGGCATGATCGGCCTGCTCCAGCATCGGCAAATCGTGGATAGAGTCACTGTAGGCCCATGTCCGCTCATAGGCATCATCGTTCTGTACCGTCAGCCAGTCATTCAGCGGGGTAATTTTTCCTTCATGACAGCTTATCGTGCCGTAAGAGTGACCGCTGTAACGGTCGCCGACGATCTCCACGCCAATAGCCAGCGCGCCGTGTGCGCCGAGTTGTTCCGCAATCGGTATCACAAGATGCTCACCGCTGGTGGAGACCACCATCACCCGATCGCCGCGCTGCTGGTGCCACATCATCCTCTCCCTTGCTGAAGGATAGACACGCGGCAGGATATCCCGCTGGATAAACCGTCTGACCCAGCCTGACACGGTCAGCGTGCCTCTGCCGGCGATGGGGGAAAGCGTGGCGGTCATATACTCCTCCATCGTCAGCGTACCCTGGCGATACTGCGCCATCAGCGTCTGCCCTGTGGCAATGAGCGTTGCCGGCGCATAACCCTGAGAGGCGAGCCAGCGTAACCACAAAGCGGTGCTGTCTTCACAAATCAGCGTTTCATCAAGATCGAACAGCGCTAAATCCATCATCGTTACTCCTGAAGCGGGTTTTTAACAGCCTAATCGAAATATATGACGCTGCGGATCCCGGTGCGAAAAATCGGAATTTCACCTGGCTTTATCGGCGTGTTAAGGAGTGCCGCACGTTCTCGCCAGGGTTTTTCTAATAAACTCTAGAAAACTTTACGGAGCAGCAGTTTAATTCCGGACACAGAAGCGATAGCGTAAGCGGAATTGTGCCTCTTGCGCTGCAAAATTATTATCTTTCAGATGGATACCTGGGTCTTGCCATGAAGAAAATACGCCACTCACTCAGCGCCTGGGCGCTCTCATTCTCCGCTACGCTTCTGCTGGTCACCCTCACGCCCGCCAGAGCGGTAGACGCGCCTTCCCCGCCGCAAATTGAAGCGAAGGCCTGGATCCTGATCGACTACAACAGTGGCAAAGTGCTGGCTGAATCCCAGGCGGATCAGCGTCTCGATCCCGCGAGCCTGACCAAAATGATGTCCAGCTACGTTATCGGCCAGGCAATCAAATCGGGGAAAATTTCCGTTGATGACCTGGTCACCATCGGTAATGACGCCTGGGCAACCGGAAACCCTGTGCTGCAAGGCTCCTCTCTGATGTTTCTTAAACCGGGCGATCGCATTCCTGTATCGGAGCTGAATAAGGGCATTATTATCCAGTCCGGCAATGACGCCAGTATTGCGCTTGCTGATTACGTTGCCGGAAGCCAGGATGCCTTTGTCGATCTGATGAACAACTATGTACAGGCGCTGGGGCTGAAAAACACGCATTTTAAAACCGTTCACGGTCTGGATTCTGAAGGGCAGTACAGTACCGCACGGGATATGGCGCTGATTGGCCAGGCGCTGATCCGCGATGTGCCGGAAGAGTACGCGCTGCACAAAGAGAAAGAGTTCACGTTTAACCGCATTCATCAGTACAACCGTAACCGCCTGTTATGGAGTACCAACCTCAAGGTTGACGGCATCAAAACCGGGCATACGGCGGGGGCGGGCAATAATCTTGTCGCCTCCGCCGTGGATGGCGATCAGCGTCTGATTTCCGTGGTACTGGGCGCGGCCACTGACGGTATCCGCTTTCGCGAGAGTGAAAAGCTGCTGACGTGGGGCTTCCGCTTCTTCGAAACCTTTACGCCGGTTAAAGCGGATGCCCCTTTTGTCACCCAGCGCGTCTGGTACGGTGATAAAAAAGAGGTCAAATTAGGCGTGGCAAGCGACGTGGCGATTACGGTTCCTAAAGGCCAGATTAAAAATATTAAGGCCAGCTTTACCTTATCTCAGCCGCAGTTGAAGGCGCCGCTGAAGAAAAATCAGCAGGTCGGCGTGATTGATTTTCAGCTTGATGGCAAAACCATTGAGCAGCATCCGCTGGTGGTGATGGAGGAGGTCAGCGAAGGCGGCATTTTCAGCAGGGTCTGGGATTTCGTGATGATGAAAATGACGGGCTGGTTCGGCAAGTGGTTCGCCTGACGGCGTGAGCGAACAAGGGGCAGCGCAGACTGCCCCTTGTGGTCTTTAAATCAGATCCCAGACGATGGCCGAAATGGCTACCAGGCCCGTTAATACCACGAACAGATTACTGAGACTGCCGCTGTACTGACGCATCGCCGGCACTTTGTTAATGGCGTACATCGGCATCAGGAACAGCAGAATGGCGATGACCGGACCACCAAGCGTCTCAATCATACCCAGAATGCTCGGGTTGAGGGTGGCGACCAGCCAGGTTGTGACCAGCATAAACAGCGCTGTAATGCGGTTTAATTTCTGCTCAGACAGCGACTTGCCGCGCTTGCCGAGTGACTTCACCATCAGACCGTTAAAGCCTTCACGCGCGCCAAGGTAGTGACCCAGAAAAGATTTGGTAATCGCCACCATCGCAATAACCGGGGCGAGCCAGGCCATCAGCGGCGTATTAAAGTGATTAGCCAGATAGGAAAGGATTGAGATGTTCTGCGCCTTGGCCTCGGCGAGATTTTCCGGCGACAGGCTCAGCACGCAGCTGAAAACAAAAAACATCACCGTGCAGACCATCATCAGATGACTGCGGGCCAGAATGCGCGAGCATTTTTTCTCCGCCGCTTCCCCATACTCTTCACGCTTCGCCACCGCAAAGGCGGAGATAACCGGCGAGTGGTTGAAAGAAAAAACCATCACCGGGATCGCCAGCCACAGCGTCATCCATAACCCTTTGCCACTCCCAGCCAGGCTGACATTCTGAAAAATGGTGCTGTTCCAGTGGGGGATCAGGAACAGGGCCAGCGCCATCAGTACCAGAACAAACGGATAGACCAGCACGCTCATGGTTTTGACGATCATCTCCTTGCCAAAGCGCACGATAGCCATCAGGCCGACAATCAGAATCAGCGACAGCAGCGCTCTCGGCGGCGCGTTAAGATGCAGCTGGTGGGTCATAAAGCTTTCGACCGTGTTGGTGATCGCCACGCTATAAACCAGCAGGATGGGGTAGATGGCAAAGAAGTAGAGCAGGGTGAGCAGCTTCCCGGCGCCGGCGCCAAAGTGCTCCTCTACAACGCCGGTAATATCTTCTCCCCGCTTTTTGCCGGAAAGCACAAAGCGACACAGTCCGCGATGGGAAAAGTAGGTCATGGGAAACGCGAGCAGCGCCATAACAAGTAGCGGGATCAGCCCGCCAATGCCGGCGTTTATTGGCAGAAAAAGGACGCCCGCGCCGATGGCGGTGCCATAAAGCCCCAGCATCCACATAGTGTCGCTTTTACGCCATGTTTCTGCGTCCGTGGCAGCAGCCAGTTCAAACGTTGCCGTTTTGGATGATTCCATGATGCTCTCCGATATGAAAACAGTGAAGTAAATTGCGCAGAGAAATAAACAGGCGCGGCTTTACCGGCGTAATTTAATTAACGGCTCTGATCGGGAAGGCCGACACTTTATCAAAAGAAAGCAAAGATGAAAGCGGATAATGCGGGGATTCTGGCGATCTTAGTCACAATTATCAGATTATTTTTAGATATATGCTCTGCATAAAAAATACCAGATGGATTTTTGTTCCATAGATTGCGCGTTTGTGTGGTTTTTTTCACTGAAATAATGGCTTTTTATCACTATTAATATGCAGCAAAAGTGGTGGTATTTTAATCAGGCGTAAGGTTTTAATTGATTTAAATCAATAATTTATAAAATAAAGGCTGGCGCAGCTGGTTATTTAATCACCGCTTGCGCAAGCCACTATTAAATTTTATGCGTTTTTTATCTTTATTGCGCAACGAAGGAGGTGAAGGCAGGAAATAAATAAAGGGTGGAATTAACCACCCTGAACTCTATTTTGATGCGGTTAGTGACGTACCCAACCTTTGCGAATAGGAAAGGCGAACAGTAAGCGGTAAAGCGCGGAACAGTTATCCATCAGGCGTCTGCCGCAGTAATGCCACGCGATCTGGGCAAAGAGACAGGAGAGCATGCTGACCAGCAGTCCGCCAAGCATATCAATCGGCCAGTGCACGCCCAGATAAATACGCGACCAGGCAATCGTCGTGGCAATCAGCATCAGTAAGACCCCTGACCAGACGCGGTGCCAGCACAGGAAGGCAATGGCAAAAGTAAAGATGATGGTGCCGTGGTTGCTTGGATAGGATTCACTGGGGGCGTGCGGCAGAAACTGATGCCCGATACCGGCGACAAAGGGGCGCTCGTGGGGAAACAGATTACCCAGACACCAGGAAATCGTCAGGGCGTAGGCCAGCGCAATGGCGGTTTTCAGCGCCAGCCGCCGCTGCGCCTTGAGCTGATGGTCCGCCCCCCAAAGCCATAAAGCAAGGATAGCCAGTGGGCCGATAAGAATCAGATCCCGGGCGATAAAGGTTGCCAGCGCGATTAACCAGTCTGGCGATGTTGGCGTGGCGTTGATCCAGAGAAAAAGTGTCCGGTTTAACGCTTCAATCATCTTTATTTCCTCGCCTTGTTAAGCAGATGCAAAAAGCATCCAAAAGTAAAATGGGGCCAGTGACGCGGCAAGCTTTTGCGCCGCCCGCTTTCTGGCTGACGCCGGACGCGGTGAGAAAACAGCCCACCAGCCAGTAACAACGTCAGCGGCATAAGATAAAAGTGGGCGTCAGGAAGGTAAACAGGCATATTCCTGATCGGGCTGCTGGTTGTACTTCTGTTAAGGTTCGATAAAAAATAGCCGGGAACCGGACCGGAGAAAGAGTGAAAAACAAGGAGAAAAAAGCGAAAACGGGGGTGAAAAAGGCCCAGAATGAAAAAAACCCGCTAATCATCAGATTAACGGGCTCCGCAATTTGGGAATTTCAAAGAAAAGCAGTGGCATTAATTATGACTGCGCGCAGAATTAAAAGTTCTTACGGACCCCTAAATATTTTCTTAAAGCGGGATCATCGGCCAGATTATAACGATAAGCGTCCCGGCAAGGGTCAGCAAAACGTTAGCGATGGCGTAGGTGCCAGCGTAACCCAGCGCAGGAATATTACTGCGTGCGGTATCGCTGATGATCTCCATCGCCGGGGCGCAGGTGCGCGCACCCATGATGGCGCCGAACAGCAGCGCACGGTTCATTTTTAATACCCAGGCACCAAACAGAAAGCTGATCACCACCGGCAGCAGACTTACCATCAGGCCGGCTATCAGCATCATTAAGCCCGTGTCGCCCAGACCATGTGACAAGCCGCTACCTGCACTAAGACCTACGCCTGCCATAAAAACCATCAGGCCAAACTCTTTTACCATCGTCAGCGCGCCCTGGGGGATATAACCAAAAGTGGGATGATTAGCGCGGAGAAAACCGAGAAGAATGCCGGAAAATAATAAACCTGCCGCATTTCCAATGCCAAAACTAAAGGTGCTGAACTGGAAGGTGACCATGCCTATCATTAACCCGATAATAAAAAAGGCGCAGAAAGCGAGGAGATCGGTAACCTGACTATGAATTGAGATAAATCCGATCTTATCGGCGACCGATTTAACGCGACGGGCTTCGCCACTTATTTGCAGAACGTCGCCTTTATTCAAAATAATACTGTCATCAATCGGCATTTCAATCTGGCTGCGGATAACCCTGTTCAGGAAACAGCCGTGATCGGTCAGCTTTAACTGACTGAGGCGTTTATTTACTGCGTTATTATTTTTGACCACGATCTCTTCATTAATAATGCGCATATCCAGCAGGTCACGGTCAAAAACCTCTTTGCCGTTACGAAAGCTGGGATCGAGACGCGAATGCGCATCCGGATAGCCCACCAGCGATATCTCGTCGCCCTGCTGGAGCACCGCATCGCCGTCCGGATTTGCCAGAATACCGTTGCGGCGGATACGTTCAATGTAGCAGCCGGTCTGGCGATAAATCCCCAGTTCGCGCAGGTTCTTACCGTCTGTCCAGGCCACCAGCTCGGGACCCACGCGATAGGCGCGGATCACCGGCAGATAGACTTTGCGCTGGCTGTCCGGATCGAGTCCGCGTTCACGGGCGATTTGCTGAGCGCTGGTAGGCAGATCCTGATGCTGTAGCTTAGGCAGATAGCGGGCCCCGAAAATCAGGCTGACCAGCCCCACCAGGTAGGTAAGCGCATAGCCGAGGCTGAGATTGTTCTGCGCCTGATTGAGCGCCTCGCCGGGTTGCAGCGTTTGCCGGAGCGTATCCCCGGCGCCGACCAGAACCGGGGTGGAAGTCATAGAGCCCGCCAGCATGCCTGCCGTCAGGCCGATATCCCACTTGAACAATTTCCCCAGGCCAAGCGCAATGATAACTGCGCTGCTGACCATAACGGTCGCCAGCATCAGATAATTTTTACCGTCGCGGAAGAAGATGGAAAAAAAGTTGGGCCCGGCCTCCACGCCAACGCAAAAAATAAATAACATAAAACCTAAATTTAGCGCATCAGTATTAATGCCAAAGTGCTGCTGGCCGAGCAGAAGTGAAACGACTAAAACGCCAATGGAATTACCCAGTTGGACAGAGCCTAAGCGTAATTTCCCCAGACAGAGTCCCAGCGCCAGCACAACAAATAATAACAGGATGTCATTTCCACTTAACAAATTTGCGACGTTTATATTCACGGTTTAACTTCTTGTTTACCACTAACGTATTGAAATAAATGGGGTTATGCGCTAACTTTGCCTTACTGCCAGCAGAGCAGCGGCCCTGTTCAGATTATTCAGGTACTGTCGTCCAGCACCTGACAAAACGGTCGCCATTTTAAACGCTTCGATCTTTTTCAGCCAGATAAAAGCCGTGAATATTTAACGGTTCGTGGACTCTTCATGACAGAAAAAACAGCCGGTGTATTTCCGGTGAGATTACGACATAAATTGGCGAAAGAGGGGCTTAACGTGTTTAGAGATATCTCCTGGGCGGGCGTGGTAACCTGCTTTACGCTTTACTGTATCGTCTTTCTGGCGGTCAGATATGAAATGGAGATGGAAAATGTTTCGCATACCCAGTCACGTCTGGGGCTGCTGATGTTTACGTTACCTGGTGCGATAGCGGCGCTGAACGTCAGGCGCTGGCCGCTCGGCGTAGCGTTACTGGGGGCACTGCTGGCCACGCCGCTTTGTCTGCTGCTGATCCGCCTGCATTTTTTCAGCAGCAGCGTGCTGATGCAGGAACTGGCGTTTATGACCAGCGCCGTTTTCTGGTGTGGCTCAGGTGCGCTGGGCGTGATGCTGTGTCGAATGCTGCTGCCCGCGCGCGATTGACGCTGCACAAACAGAGGGGGTCTGCGTAGCAGACAATAAAAAGCCGACAACGCGTCGGCTTTTTTTGCTGTGGCAGGCGGCGAAAAAGGCCGTGCCGGGAAGCGTGCAGATTACTGGAACAGACCCAGGTTCTCTTTGGCATAGGCTTCAAACTCAGTACAGCCGCCAATGTGGTCCTGATCGAGGAAAATCTGCGGTACGGTTTCAACCGGTTTGCCCACGGTCTTTTCCAGGTCGGCTTTGGTGATGCCTTCAGCGTGGATATCCACGTAGCGGAAGTTAAAATCTTCACGCTCTTCGGTCAGTTTTTCAGCCAGTTCTTTTGCGCGAACACAGTAAGGACAGCCAGGACGTCCGAAAATCACTGCAAACATAGGTTTCTCCTCAAAGTGCGATTTTTTGTGACTTGCGTCACATGTTAAGCGTAGCTGGCGATTATGATGCCCGCTTCGACCTGTAATGGGAAGAAGGAATTACCTGTTGGTCTGATTCGTGAAGACTATGCGAAGAAAACGACTCTGCTCACTTCCGGGGGCAGAGCAGCATCACTTTTTAAGGAGCCTTCTCTTGCGTGCATTTACTCGCTTACCCGTACCGGTGCTGATCATGGAGGCGCTCGGGGTAATAATGCTGGTTGCCTCTTACCTGGTGCTGCATCAGATGCTACCCTTGCCCGCAGCTTTTGCCGGCCCGCTGACCGCCACAATACTGGTATTCGCCGGCATTGCCCTGATGCTTCCGGCCGCTGCGCTGATGATGTGGCGAACGGCTAAAGCACTGGCGCCGGAGTTGTTTAGTATGGACAGACCGCATGATAAAAACAGACCAGGAGATAACCATGACGCCGACCATTGAGCTGCTTTGCTCTCACCGATCCATTCGCGCCTTTACCGACAAGGCCATTGAGGATGAGCAGCGCGAAGCGATTCTTGCCGCTGCGCAGTCAGCTTCCAGCTCCAGCTTCCTTCAGTGCTCTTCGGTTATCCGTATCACAGACCGGCAGCTGCGTGAAAAGCTGGTCACCCTTACCGGCGGACAGCATTATGTGGCAGAGGCGGCGGAGTTCTGGATCTTCTGCGCCGACTTTAACCGCCTTCAGCAAATCTGCCCGGAAGCACAGCTTGGCCTGGCTGAGCAGCTGCTGCTGGGCTGCGTGGATACCGCGTTAATGGGCCAGAATGCCATGACCGCCGCCGAGTCGCTCGGCCTCGGCGGCGTCTTTATTGGCGGCATCCGCAACAGCATTGCTGAGGTGACCGAGCTGCTCGGCCTGCCAAAATATGTCCTGCCGCTGTTTGGTTTCTGCATTGGATGGCCCGCACAGTCGCCGCAGAAAAAACCGCGTATGCCCGCCGCGATGCTGGTGCATGAGAATCACTACCAGCCAGTCGATCCGCAGGTTCTGGCCGCCTACGACCGCGAGCATGAAGAGTATTACCTCAACCGGGGAAGTAATCAGCGCCGCGAAAGCTGGAGCGAGCATATTCAGAAGACGATCATCAGGGAGAGCCGCCCCTTCATGCTGGACTATCTGCATAAACAGGGCTGGGCCACGCGTTAAGTTTTCCGGGGGCATCTGGTGAAAATTGCGATTCTTTCCTGTAACGGTTCCCTTTACTCGTGCAGAAGGTTGCTCCAGGCGGGAAGGGCGCGTGGCCACAGCGTGGAGGTGATCGATCCTCTCTCCTGTTATATGAACATCAATCCAGGCGCCTCCGCGATACACTATCGAGGCAGGCAGCTGGCACGCTTTGATGCCGTTATCCCCCGTATCGGTTCGGCAATAACTTTTTACGGGACGGCAGTGCTACGCCAGTTTGAGATGTGCGGCAGCTACCCCCTGAACGAGTCGGTGGCGATTACCCGAGCCAGGGACAAGCTGCGATCGCTCCAGCTGCTTGCCCGTCAGGGGATTGCCATGCCGGTCACCGGGTTCGCACATTCACCGGATGATACCCGCGATTTGATTGAGATGGTGGGCGGTGCGCCGCTGGTGGTCAAACTGGTTGAGGGCACGCAGGGCATAGGCGTGGTGCTTGCTGAAACGCGGCAGGCGGCCGAGAGCGTCATTGACGCCTTTCGCGGGCTGAATGCGCAGATCCTGGTTCAGGAATATATCAAGGAGGCGCAGGGGCGGGATATTCGCTGCCTGGTCATCGGCGGAAACGTGGTGGCGGCCATTGAGCGGCAGGCAAAAGAGGGGGATTTCCGCTCCAATTTGCATCGCGGCGGAACCGCCCGCCAGGTCACTATTACCGACGTTGAGCGACACATTGCCGTGACGGCGGCGGCCACGCTGGGACTTGATGTGGCCGGGGTGGATATTTTACGCGCCAGCCGTGGCCCGCTGGTCATGGAGGTTAACGCCTCGCCGGGTCTGGAAGGCGTTGAAAAGACCACGGGGCTGGATATCGCCTCAATGATGATCGCCTGGACAGAAGCGCATGCGCAGCCTGGCTTCAGTCTGAAAACGGGTGGTTGAGGTCATATTTATCCTGCAGGCGTGGTGTTCGCCCCCTTTTTTCCGTAAGCTAGAGCGCAATTTTAAGGCGGCATGAGATAAAGTACATGGATTCACTCGTCGTTCCAGATATTGACGTAATACGACGTTGGCTGGATCAGCAAAGCATTACCTGGTTTGAGTGTGACTCCTGTCAGGCCCTTCACCTGCCGCATATGCAAAATTTTGACGGGGTGTTCGATGCCAAGCTCGATCTGGTTGATGATGTCATCCTGTTTTCCGCGCTGGCTGAAGTGAAGCCCACGGCGCTGATCCCCCTGGTGGGCGATCTGTCGCTGATAAACGCCAGCTCGCTGACCGTGAAGGCATTTGTGGACATTCAGGATGATAATCTGCCGAAGCTGATCGTCTGCCAGTCGTTCTGCGTGACCGCCGGGCTGACCTACGGGCAGTTCGTCCACTTTATGAAGCAGAGCGAAGAGCAGATTTCGATGGTGGTGCTGGAAGCCTTTGCTAATCATCTGCTGGTGCCGGGCGAGGAAGAAGAGCGTCCCGCCGCTGTGAGCGCCCACTCGCTGCTGCATTAACGTCCTTTCGCTGTCGGGTCATCTCTCTGGCCCGCCTTTGCTTTCCCTTTCCCTTCACTTACCTGTTGGTATCTGACTCCCTGTCTTGCCGGATACGGCGTTATTCACCGGTACGCGCCGCCGTCCAACCACTTTTTATCCTGTGTTAACCCCCATACTGCCAGATATTCAACGTGTTTTCGCGCCACTCTGGCCTTTCACTACAGGTAAAATGCATAAATAATCGCTAAAAGGCGTTTTTTACGCCGGGATCTGGCCTCAATCATCGTGGGGGGCTATCCTTGCGGGTCTGCATTCAACGTGCATCGTTGCGAAAGAGAGAGAATCGTTATACTTAAGGCTACAGCGGCCTGAACGTCAGGTGCTTAGCGCGACAGTATCTCCCTTAATGCATCAGGGCGTTTACAGGCCTGGCATTTTTCTGCAGCGCGGGCTGTTGCAGGAGGCGCGGTTTTTTAGTTTACCGCTGGATGAATAAACATTCATTGTACAGCAGTGATTTAGTGCGGCCGGCAGCCGGTTTGCTTATCGGTAGTAAATAATCTCAGTTCTGGAGGAGAGAGAAGATGTTCAGCCAACGTAAAAAATGGTTATCTACTGTGGTAGCGGGTGTGCTGATGGCGTCTTCCGCCGGCGCAGCGGCTGCTGATAAAACGCTGCACGTTTATAACTGGTCCGACTATATTTCGCCGGACACCGTGCCAAACTTTGAAAAGCAAACCGGTATAAAAGTCGTTTATGACGTCTTTGATTCCAATGAAGTGCTGGAAGGTAAGCTGATGGCCGGCAGCACGGGCTATGATGTCGTGGCGCCTTCGTCGAGCTTCCTGGCGCGCCAGCTCCAGTCCGGCGTGTTTCAGCCGCTCGATAAGAGTAAGCTGCCCAACTATAAAAACCTCGATCCTGAGCTGATGAAAAAGCTGGAACAGCACGATCCAGAGAATAAATATGCCATCCCTTACCTCTGGGCCACCACCGGTATCGGCTATAACGTCGAGAAAGTAAAAGCGGCGCTGGGTAAAGACGCTCCGGTAGATAGCTGGGATCTGGTGCTGAAGCCGGAAAACCTGGAGAAGCTGAAAAGCTGCGGCGTCTCCTTCCTGGATGCCCCGGAAGAGATTTTCGCCACCGTTCTTAACTATCTGGGTAAAGATCCCAACAGCGAGGATGCCAAAGATTATACCGGCGCGGCTACCGATCTGCTGATGAAGCTGCGTCCGAGCATTCGTTACTTCCACTCATCTCAGTACATCAACGATCTGGCTAATGGTAATACCTGCGTCGCGATCGGCTGGGCAGGAGATGTGTTGCAGGCAAAAAACCGCGCGGTGGAAGCGAAGAATGGCGTCAATATCGCCTATACCATTCCTAAAGAAGGTGCGCTGGCGTTCTTTGACATGATGGCCATTCCTAAAGATGCTAAAAACCTTGATGAGGCCTACCAGTTCCTCAACTACCTGATGGAGCCAAAGGTTATAGCCGATGTCTCTAACCGGACGTTTTACGCTAACGGCAACAAGGCGTCAGTGCCGCTGATTAATGAGGATATTCGCAACAACCCCGGCATTTTCCCGACGCCGGATGCGATGTCGAAGCTGTTCGTCCTGAAAGTGCAGTCGCCCAAACTTGATCGTGTGCGTACGCGCGCATGGACTAAAGTTAAAAGTGGTAAGTAACTGACCAGAGCGGGCGCGGCTCGCTGTTGACTAAACAACAGAGGTGCAGTGACCGGCCTCTGTTTTGTCTTTTTTACGGCCTGTGGGCCGTCATCCGTTAAGCGCCGGAGAATAATGGTAGTGAACGACGCGATCCCCCGTCCGCAGCAAAAAGCGGGTAAGGCCCTGACGCCTCTGCTTGAGATCCGCAATCTGACCAAATCTTTTGAAGGTCAGCACGCGGTTGATGATGTCAATCTGACGATCTACAAAGGCGAGATTTTCGCGCTGCTGGGCGCTTCAGGCTGTGGAAAGTCCACGCTGTTGCGTATGCTGGCGGGCTTTGAGCCGCCGACCTCGGGCCAGATCGTGCTCGACGGTCAGGATCTCTCTCATGTGCCTCCTTACCAGCGCCCCATCAATATGATGTTTCAGTCCTATGCGCTGTTTCCGCATATGACCGTTGAGCAGAATATTGCCTTTGGCCTGAAGCAGGATCGCCTGCCCAAAGAGGAAATTGCCAGCCGTGTGGCGGAGATGCTGACGCTGGTACATATGCAGGAGTACGCCCGGCGTAAGCCGCATCAGCTTTCCGGCGGTCAGCGGCAGCGCGTGGCGCTGGCGCGCAGCCTGGCCAAGCGGCCTAAACTGCTGCTGCTGGATGAGCCGATGGGCGCGCTGGATAAAAAGCTACGCGATCGTATGCAGCTTGAGGTCGTGGACATTCTTGAGCGTGTCGGCGCGACTTGTGTGATGGTCACGCACGATCAGGAAGAAGCGATGACGATGGCGGGACGCATCGCCATTATGAACCGTGGGAAATTTGTGCAGATTGGCGAACCGGAAGAGATTTACGAGAATCCGACCACGCGCTACAGCGCGGAGTTTATCGGCTCGGTCAATCTGTTTGAAGGGCTGCTGCGCGAACGCCAGGAAGAGGCGCTGATTATTGACAGCCCCGGCCTTATTCATCCTCTTAAGGTCGATTTCAGCGCGGCGGTAGCGGACGGCGTGCCGGTTCACGTTGCGCTGCGTCCTGAAAAAGTGATGCTGTGTGAAAACGTTCCGGCGGACGGCTGCAATTTTGCCGTAGGCGAAGTGGTGCATATCGCCTATCTGGGCGATCTCTCTATCTATCACGTCCGGCTGCACAGCGGCCAGATGATCAGCGCCCAGCTGCAAAACGCCCACCGTTTCCGCAAAGGTGCCCCGACCTGGGGAGACGAAGTGCGTCTCTGCTGGGATGCGGACAGCTGTGTGGTTTTGACGGTGTAGTGGGGGAACCATGAGTCAACATTCTTCTGACACCAAGGCTCCACCGCGCGCTCGCGCCGTGGGGCCGCTCGCCGCGTTTTTTGGCCGCCTGCAAATGAGGCAGGGGCGAAAGCTGGTGATTGCGCTGCCTTATCTCTGGCTGATCCTCCTCTTCTTACTGCCGTTTTTGATCGTGCTGAAAATCAGCTTTGCCGATATAGCCCGCGCGATCCCGCCCTATACCGATCTGCTCTCCTGGGCTGACGGACAGCTGACGATGGTGATGAACTTCGGCAACTATCTGACGCTGACGGAGGATCCGCTTTATGTGGAGGCCTACCTGCATTCGATCCAGGTGGCGGCGATTTCGACCCTGATCTGCCTGCTGATTGGCTATCCGCTGGCCTGGGCCATTGCGCACAGTGCGCCCTCCACCCGCAATATTCTGCTGCTGCTGGTGATCCTGCCATCGTGGACCTCCTTTCTGGTGCGCGTGTATGCCTGGATGGGCATCCTGAATAATAACGGCATTCTGAATCGTTTCCTGATGTGGACCGGCGTTATCGATCAGCCCGTGGCGATCCTTTATACCAATCTGGCGGTCTATATCGGTATCGTTTACTGCTATCTGCCATTTATGGTGCTGCCGATTTATACCGCGCTGACCCGCATCGATTATTCGCTGGTGGAAGCGTCGCTGGATCTGGGCGCGCGTCCGCTGAAGACCTTTTTCAGCGTGATTGTGCCATTGACTAAGGGCGGCATTATTGCCGGTTCCATGCTGGTTTTCATTCCGGCAGTCGGCGAATACGTTATCCCTGAGCTGCTTGGCGGACCGGACAGCATCATGATTGGCCGCGTGCTCTGGCAGGAGTTCTTTAATAACCGTGACTGGCCGGTGGCATCCGCGCTGGCGGTGATTATCCTGCTGATCCTTATTTTGCCCATCATCTGGTTTCATAAGCATCAGAACCGGGAAACAGGAGAGAAGGGATGAGCACATTACCGACAGTCCGTTCGCCGTGGCGCATCGTCATTCTTGCGGTGTGCTTTTTCTTCCTTTATGCCCCGATGCTGCTGCTGGTCGTCTATTCATTTAACTCATCACAGCTGGCCGCCTGGGAAAGCTTCTCGCTGCACTGGTATAAAGTGCTGTTCCAGGATGAAGCGATGATCGGCGCCGTTACGCTGAGTCTGTCTATCGCCGCGCTGGCGGCGACGGCGGCCTGCGTGCTGGGCACCATTGCTGCGGTGATCATCGTGCGCTTTGGGCGCTTTAAAGGCTCCACCGGTTTCGCCTTTATGCTGACGGCACCGCTGGTAATGCCTGATGTGATCACCGGCCTCTCCCTGCTGCTGCTGTTTGTGGCGATGGGGAACGCCTTTGGCTGGCCTGCCGAGCGTGGCATGCTGACCATCTGGCTGGCGCATGTGACGTTCTGCACTGCCTATGTGGCGGTGGTGATCAATTCACGCCTGCGCGAACTCGATCGCTCCATTGAAGAAGCCGCAATGGATCTCGGCGCCACGCCGCTGAAGGTGTTCTTTGTCATTACCGTGCCGATGATCGCCCCGGCTATCGTAACCGGCTGGCTGCTGGCGTTTACGCTTTCGCTGGACGATCTGGTGATCGCCAGCTTTGTTACCGGGCCGGGCGCCACCACGCTGCCGATGCAGATCTTTGCTACGGTGCGCCGCGGCGTGAATCCGGAGATTAACGCGCTGGCATCGCTGATTCTTTTTGTGGTGGGTATCGTGGGATTTATCGCCTGGCGCTTTATGGCCCACGAAGAGAAGCAGCGGCTGAAGGATATTCAGAAGGCGCGGCGCGGGGGCCACTGATAAATCTGTACAAAAAGAAAGCCTGTCCGCATGTGGGACAGGCTTTCTTCAACATCCTCTACAGGCTCAGCTTACCTCTCTTCAGCCCAGCACTTTCACCACACAGGTTTTAAAAATTTTAACGCCGATCGGCAGCGAGTTGAGATCGAAGCGCATCTCCGGATGATGCAGACCAGGCGTCAGTCCGGTTCCCAGCCCCCAGAAGCCCGATTTCACCGCCGGACGCTGCACGGCATAATGGAAAAAGTCTTCGCTGCCGGGCGTTGACCGGGTGGGCATCAGCGCTTCCTCACCCAGCACCTCGCCGATCGATTCGGCAATCAGGGCGGTCATCTCCTCGCTAATTTCAGCGGCGGGCATCGCCTTAAGAAGCATCACTTCTGCCGTTGCGCCACTGGCCGCCACGCTCATTTTAATGGCCCGCTCCACGCGTTCCTGAAGCTGCGCCATCTCCTCATTCTCACCCGCCCGCAGATCGAAGACCACACGCGCTTCATCAGGTATGGAGTTGGTTACGCCAGCATCACAGAGGAAGCGGGTCGCCTTGGCGCTCCAGCTTTTACCTGGCGCCATGTGAACCGCATTCACCGCCTGTACCGCACTTACTGCGGCATCCAGCGCATTGATGCCGAGATGGGGGCGCGCCGCGTGTGCGGTCAGTCCACGGATCGTCGCTTCCAGCGTTACGCAAGCTGAATAACGCACTGCCGGGATTGCTGTCCCCACGGCGCACTCTTCTGCCGGACGAAGGTGGAAGCCGAGGATCATATCCACATCATCAATCGCGCCGCCTGCGATCATCGCCAGGGCGCCGGTGCCCAGCTCCTCAGCGGGCTGGAAGATGAGCTTCAGGCGCCCCCGTTTTACCGCGCCTTCAGCGATCAGTTCCTGGGCGGCACTCAGCACCACGGAAGAGTGCGCATCGTGCCCACAGGTATGTCGCGCGCAGGGCTCGCCGTTAATAATGTGGCCCAGCGCATCCATGTCCGCACGCAGGGCCAGCGTAGGACCGGGCTGGCCGCTCTCCAGTACGGCGACGATGCCCGTTGTGGCATTGAAATTATCCTCAACGCTGAAGCCAGCAGCTTTAAGGTGGCGGCTGATATAGGCTGAAGTTTTAAATTCCTGAAAGCCCAGTTCGGGAATTTCATGCAGACTGGCGTAATGCTCAAAAACGTTTAGCACGTCAATTTCTCCCTCTGACAAAAAATCAGGCAACGAACCGCATAATCAACATGGCGACAGTCGCGTTAAGAATGCTGGTCAGCATCAGTAGCGGCCAGTACTTTTTCGGCACGTCGGCGACGCCCAACAGGCGGCCCATATACTGTAGCTGCGAGCCCAGCAAAAAAATGGCCGGGGTTAAAATAGTGATCTCCCCGCCGGTCAGCACGCCTTTGGCAAGCAGACTGACCGCCACGCCGGTGCCGGCAGAGGAGGAGAGCCATGCCGTCAGCAGCACGGTAATCGCCTCGCCCGGCAGACCAAATAATCCCATCAGCGGCGCGAACAGCTGACCGATAAAACCCATTACCCCCAGCAGGTTCAGTATTTCAGCAATCACATAAGCCATCACCACATTGGGCATCAGATTATGAATAGCGATATGGAATCCCTTACGGGCGCCGATGACAAAGATATCAAAGGGATTGTGCGAAATGAGGGTTTCAGGCTTATTTTGCATGAGGGAAATCTCGCTGATAAAGGGTATTCAGCACCAGACGGACAAAGGCGGCGCCAACAAATTTAAGGACAAACATCACCAGCAGCGGCACCAGCACCGGCAGGGAAAGCGAAATAAAGAGGGCGGAACCAATGGCGAAATAGTTATTGATCAGGCCGGCACCGGAATATTGCCAGGCGGCCATAATCACCACTTCCTTTTTGGTTATTTGCTTATCGTCATACAGCTCTTTCGTCAGGGCTGCACCGGCGTCGGTACTTTGCAGATCGGTTATCAGCGCCAGGCCGGTACGGCCCGGAATGCCTAAAATGGGTCGCAGTAGCGGCGTCAGCAGCCGGTGTGCGGCACGTATAGCGCCGTAGTGGGTAAAGATCTCCAGCAGCCCAAGCGCCAGCATAACCGTGGGAACCAGCGACAGGGCAAACAGGAAACCCGCCTTCGCGCCAAGGCCGCCTTTGCCGACAAAGGTGCTGTTTGCCGCGTCGGTAATGCTCCCGAACTGGCCGCCGAGCGTGGTGAAGTCGAACGCGCCGAGCCAGGCCATCCCCTCCCGTTTAAAGAATAAACCGGAAAAAAAGAGAATGGCCACAATCAGCGCCAGATAAGCCCCCGGTCCCGGCGACCACTTTCTGTCCGAACTGGTTTCGCTTTCATGAATCAAAATAGCCTCCCCATAATAAAAAAACGAAGCAATAAGCGTATCGGGGATAACGAATTCCCCTGACTGGCCTTAATCGAAAGCACATGGCTCGCTGTAACAGTTGCAGGGATCGTGCCAGGCTGTATCAATGACGGGGAATTCTGTTATTCAGCCTGCGTTATGAACTGGCGCGGTTTTAATTGCGGAGTTGCCATTCACCAACGCAATAGTGTTTATTAATTAGCCGGTGTTTTTGAGGGCGGTTTATGCTGGTACCCCAGACTGGCGCGGCTGCACTATAATGAAGCGGAAATGTATCAGGGAGGGTAAGGGCCATGTCAGAAGTGCTCAGAGAAGGACGGGCTGTCCTGCAATCGCCGTCAGCGATCCCCGTTCCGGTTCTGGTGGCGGGTATCGCAATCATTGCAATCCGCTGTCTGAGTGTTGCTTTACAAATTCATGAGTTAGGTTTTGAAGAGCTGAGGAATTTCCTTCACCGCAGCGCGCAAGCCTGGGACTCCACGCTCATATTTATTGCCAGCCAGCTGCTGTTTTTTATTGAGTTGCGCTGTGCCATTGCGCTAATGCGCGGTAAAAACTGGGGCCGGGTGGGGTACGCACTGTCACAGTTGGTGGTGCTGATTTATATGAGTATTGCCTCTATGGGCTGGATTTATCCGGAAATATTCAGCGTTAGCGGTGCCAACAATATGCATATTTTCCACCAGCTCATGGTGCAAAAACTGCCTGACCTGATAATAGTATTGCTGCTGTTTGTGCCCGCAAGCAGCCGTCGCTTTTATCATCCGCGTTAATAATGGCGTGATGATTTGGCGCGCGCGGCCGGCAGGATGCAGGCAGAGCGCCTGCCGGGGAGTTATACTGCTGTACCGTTCAGCTATCATCAGGGCCGAACCAGCGCGCCCTAAGCGTCTCCAGCGTACCGTCAGCTTGCATAACCTTCAGCGCCTCATTGAACTGCGCTTTCAGCTCGCTGTTGCCTTTGCGCACCGCAATAGCCAGCCCATTGCCAAAATACCGACTGTCTTTGACCGGGCTACCGATCTTTTCCAGCTGCGGATGGGATTGTAGCAGCGCCTGCACGGCGAGCGTATCGCCAAAAATTCCGTCCAGGCGGCTGCTACGCATATCCAGCAACGCATTCTGATAATTATCATAGGTCACGGCGACAATGCCGGGCCAGACTGCGTTTAACCAGGCCTGCTGGGTCGTTGCCGTGCCCACGCCCACGCGCTTACCTTTCAGCTGCTCAATCTCATCGTAGCGGCCTTTTGTCACCGCCATCAGGCTGGAACTGGACTGATAAGGATCGGTGAAATCAACCAGCTTTTTGCGTTCAGCCGTAATATTCAGGCTGGAAATAACCGCATCGTAGCGAAGAAACTTTAGCGAAGGCAGCAGCATTTCAAAGCTGTTATTGGTGATAACACACTCTCTTTGCAGCCTTTTGCAGAGCGTTTTCGCCAGGTCGATATCAAAACCGACCATTTCGTTACGGGCATTATAAAACTCAAAAGGGGGATTATTGGCCGTGGTCGCAAAGCGAAGCGGCTCAGCTGCCAGAGCATTGAGGCTGAGGCTGGAGAGTAAAACAAAAAACAGAGGCATGAGCATGACAGACAATCCTTGCGTCAGATAACCGGCCTATTATCCAGTGATGTGACGCACGTCTATCCGCAGATTAGCTGCAAAACAAGGGCTCTCTCTTCGGGATCCCGGCGGAGCGACCCTCCGCCGGTCAATCAGCTACGTCTTTCAAAAGCCAGCGCCCGCCGCTCTACCAGACGCATCATCACCGTTAGCAGACCATTTACGCAGAGGTAGATCAGGCCAGCCGCAGCAAAAACGGCAGCATCATAGGTCTGACCATAAAGCAGCTGTCCGTGTCCCATCACCTCCATCAGCGTGATGGTATAGGCCAGCGAGGTGCTTTTGAAAACCAGCACCACCTCATTGGAGTAAGAGGAGAGGGCGCGCTTGAATGCGTAGGGCAGCAGAATACGCAGTGTGCTTTTGCGATCCATGCCCAGCGCCGAGCAGGATTGCCACTGTCCGGCAGGAATGGCCCGCACGGCCCCGTAAAAAAGCAGGGTGGTGTAAGCGGCGCTGTTCAGCGACAGGGCCAGCAGCGCGCAGAGCCAGGGCTGAGAAAGCAGATGCCACAGCCACGGAACCGCCTGAATGGCCGGAAACTGCCCCGGCCCGTAGTAGATCAAAAAAATCTGTACCAGTAGCGGCGTGCCGGTAAAAAGCGTGATGTAGACGCGAACGAGCTGGCTCAGCACCGCCACTTTCAGCGACAGAATCACGGTAAACAGCAGCGAAAGTACCAGAGCCAGCAGCAGCGAAGCTAGCGTCAGCGTCAGGCTGGTATGCAGCCCTTTTAAAAGTTCGGGTAGATAGCTCAGCATCAGTGATTCCCCTGCTCAAAGCGGGTCGTGCGGGACTCAATGTGCTTCAGGACCTGCTGGCTCAGCAGGGTGATAACCAGATAGATAGCCGCTGCGATCATATACCAGGTGAAAGGCTCCTGAGTCCGCGCGGCAATGCTTTTGGTCTGCAACATAATATCGTTTACGCTAATCAGCGAGACCAGGGCGGTATCTTTCAGCAGTACCAGCCACTGGTTGCCCAGACCCGGCAGCGCATGGCGCCACATCTGCGGCATAATCAGCCGGAAGAAGATCGCCGTTTTTTTCATGCCCAGCGCCTGGCCAGATTCCCACTGTCCCACCGGTACCGCCTGCAGCGCGCCGCGTAGCGTCTGCGACGCGTAAGAAGCGTAAAGCACCGAAAGCGCAATCACGCCGCACAGAAACGGGCTGACGTCAAAATTTTCAATATCGATCTGCACCGGAATGGCGAACAGGCCGAAATTAAGGGAGAAGCCGTCGGACAAGGTCAGCAGCAGCTGCGAGGCGCCAAAATAGACGAACAGCACCACCAGAATCTCCGGCAGGCCGCGAAACAGGGTCACCAGACCGGTAGCGACCCAGGCCAGCGGCCGCCAGCGCGCCGACTCCCAGCCAGCAAAAATCATGGCCAGAATCAGCCCCGCCACCAGCGCACAAAGGGCAAGGCCGACGGTCATTCCGGCGGCGCTTGCAAGAGGATAAAGTTCGCTCATTGGTTAATTACTGCTGAAACCATTTGCCGTAGATTTTTTCCAGGGTGCCATCCGCTTTCACTTTATCCAGCGCGGCGTTGAACTGGCTCTGTAGCTCGGTATTGCCTTTACGCACCGCAATGCCGAGACCGGTGCCGAAGTAGGCTTTATCGGTCACTTTCTCGCCGAGCGGGGCAAGGTTGGCGTTCTGCTTCAGCCACTCGTTGACCACGGCAGTGTCACCAAAAACGGCATCGATACGGCCATTTTTCAGATCGAGGATGGCGTTCTGATAGCTGTCGTAAGGCACGGTGGTCACGTCTTTCAGTTTCTCAGACAGGTATTTCTGATGCGTGGTGCCGTTCTGAACGCCAACCCGCTTTCCTTTCAGCGCCGCAACCGAGCTTACTTTGTCTTTCTGGGTGATGAACAGGGCGGAATTATCGTAGTAGGCTTTAGAGAACAGCACCTGCTTTTCACGCTCAGGCGTGATATCCATGCCGGCCATTACCGCGTCGAAGCGACGGAATTTCAGGCTGGGGATCAGGCTGTCGAAGGCCTGGTTGGTAAAGGTACAGGTCGCATTCATTTCGCGGCACAGCGCATTCGCCAGATCGACATCAAAACCCTGGATCTTGTTATCCGAATCGACAAACTCGAACGGCGGATAGGACGCTTCCGTGGCAAAGCGGATAGTTTGCGCGGCGGTTGCACTCAGGCTAAGGCTGGCCAGCAGTGCGGCAAGTACGAGTTTTTTCATGAGGATATCCTGCGTTAGTGCGAGAGATAATTGGCAAACGCGTCGGTTTGCGGCTGTGTAAAGCGGCTGGCATCACCCTGTTCGACGATGTATCCGTTTTCCATATAGACCACACGGCTTGCGGTTTTCCGTGCCACTTCCACTTCATGGGTGACGATAACCTGAGTGATATTCGTCTGCGCCAGTTCACGAATGATCGCCACGATCTGGGCGGTGATTTCCGGATCGAGCGCGGCGGTCGGTTCGTCAAACAGCAGGACGGCCGGCTCCATCATCAGCGCCCGGGCGATGGCGACGCGCTGCTGCTGCCCGCCGGAAAGGTGCAGCGGAAAGCGGTCATCAAAGGCGGTCAGGCGCAGGCGCTCCAGCAGCTTGTCCGCCCTGGCGTGCGCTTGATCTTTACTGAGACCGAGAACGCGACAGGGCGCTTCAATCAGATTCTGCCTGACGGTGAGGTGCGGCCAGAGATTATACTGCTGAAAGACCATACCCACGTTCTGCCGCAGCTCGCGGATGGCCGCGTCTGATGGCGTCTTGCTGAAGTCGAACTGCTTGCCTGCGATGCTCAGCGTGCCGGAACGCGGCATCTCCAGCAGGTTGAGTACGCGCAGCAGCGAGCTCTTACCGGCGCCGCTTGGCCCCAGCAGAACCAGCGTCTCGCCCTCGGGGCACGCCAGTTGGATATCGAACAGCGCCTGATGGGCGCCGTAAAAGCAGTTAATAGCGTTAAGTTGAATACTCATGCGCAAAAAGTGAATAGCAATTGATGCCGCGAATCTTAACGTTGACGGCATAGTTATGCAATCATCGTGCGTGAAAATGAGTCCAGATGCGGCATATTAGTGAAATGACGGCACAACATATCGCGGCTTAACCGCTAATTTGGGTTAAGGCCGCCGTTGAGATAAAGCGTGCCGCACGCTGGCGGCACGAAAACCCTAGCGAAGCAGCAGCTGGATCAGGGAGCCGCCGTTCAGATGCGGAGTCTGACTCAGGTAGCGGACGTCATCGACGGTCCAGCAGGTGCCTTCGCGCACCATTAATATCTCATCCTGCCATTCCGCTGTTTTGTCGCCCTCGCGGGTTAACTTCACGCGCAGTGGAATGTTGCGGGCATCCGTATTTGGGATCGTTGAGGAATCTGCCACGCTGGCAGAGGTCGGACCTGCAGCCAGGCTTGAAAAAATATCGCCCTGGCGGAGCGCAGGTTCTTGATCCGTATTGGCGTTCGCCTTCAGCAGCGTCTGGTAAAGTTTCTCGCTGAGGTAGGGACGGTATTTGGCCAGCAAAGTGGCGTCAGGGATGCCACTGGAAGGCTGTTCAATATGAAGATCGTAAAATTGCTGCGCAACAGAGTCCGGACCGCCTTCAACGCAGGGGCCGATACGCGTACCGATATCCTTATAGGCGGGTTCTACCGTGGTACAGGCGCTTAACAGCAGTGCCAGTGGAGCCAGTGCAGCAATCGCTTGGTATTTCATCTTGATTTCCTTATTGTTTCTGGATGATCTATTTTAGCATAAACCCCTATCAATCACGTTAGCTGCTAAAGCTGCATCCGCAAAGGGCAGCGAAGGAGAACCGAATGAAATTTTCAACGACCCCAACGCTTGAAGGACAGGTTATCACCGACTATTGCGGTGTGGTAACGGGCGAGGCCATTCTTGGCGCCAATATTTTTCGTGATTTCTTTGCGGGCATCCGCGATATCGTCGGTGGCCGCTCGGGAGCCTATGAGAAGGAACTGCGTAAAGCCCGGCAGATCGCCTTTAAAGAACTGGAAGAGCAGGCGAAGGCGCTGGGCGCGAATGCCGTGGTGGGCATTGATATTGATTATGAGACCGTCGGTAAAGATGCCAGCATGTTGATGGTCAGCGTTACCGGCACCGCCGTTAAAATTCGCGGCTGATGCGCAGGCTGGGAGCTGCCGCCGCAGCGCTGCTGCTCAGCGCCTGTACGTCGTCCGGCTTTGAACGGCACGAGGGTTATGTAGTGGATACGCAGCATGCTGCCTGGGGTGCAAGGCCGCGCGTTAAGGTGCTTGTTATCCACTATACGGCGGAGGAATTTCCTGAGGCGCTTGCCACGCTCACTGCACGCGAGGTTAGCGCCCACTATCTCATCCCCGCCGTGCCGCTTGAGAAAAGCGAGCGTCCCACCCTGTTCAGGCTGGTGCCGGAGTCTCAACTGGCCTGGCACGCCGGTCCCAGCTTCTGGCGCGGCGCCACCCGGCTGAATGACACCTCCGTCGGCATCGAGCTTGAGAATCCGGGATACACGCGGACGGCGGGCGGGCGGACATGGTACCCCTTCACTGCTCAACAGATGGCGGCGCTCAGGCCGCTGGCCCGTGATATCGTCCAGCGTTACGCGATCCCTGCGCAGAACGTGGTTGGTCACAGCGACATTGCCCCTCAGCGTAAGCAGGATCCCGGTCCGCTGTTTCCCTGGCGCTGGCTGGCGGAGCAGGGCGTGGGTGCCTGGCCTGACGAGGCGCGTGTCGCTTTTTATCTGGCGGGCAGGCCGCCGGGCCTTGCGGTGGAGAGCAAAAAACTGCTGAGTTTGCTGTCGCGCTATGGTTATGAGGTGTCACCGGGGATGAGTAGTGAGCAGCAGCAGAAGGTAATAGCTGCCTTTCAGATGCATTTCCGGCCGGCAGACTACCGGGGCCTGGCGGATGCCGGGAGCGAAGCCGTTGCACAGGCGCTGCTTGAGAAATATGGCTCCCGCCAGGATGCAGGGTAATCGCCTTACTGAAGCTCTCAGTAAGGCGGGAAAACGTGGTTAGTGACGGGCGTGCAAAAAATCTTTCCAGTGCGATACCAGCGTTTCCAGCGCATGGCGATCGGCGTCAAGGTGCGTGACTAATCGCGTTACCGGACCGGTGCTCAGTAAAATGTCGCGCTCATGCATCCAGGCTTTCAGCGGCCCGATCTCCGCTTCCGGCACGCGGACAAAGACCATGTTGGTATCCTGCCTTGAGACATCCACATCAATCTGACGCAGCTGGTCAGCCAGCCAGGCGGCGTTATCGTGATCGTCCTGCAGGCGCGCCACGTTATGCTGCAGCGCATACTGTCCTGCCGCCGCCAGAATGCCCGCCTGGCGCATCGCCCCACCGGTCATTTTACGCCAGCGGCGGGCGCGCTGAATATACTCCGCGCTGCCGCAAAGCAGCGAACCAACCGGCGCGCCCAGCCCTTTAGAGAGGCAAATCGTCAGCGTGTCGCAGTAGCGGGCAATCGCCTCCAGCTCAACGTTAAGCGCCACGGCGGCGTTGAAAATGCGGGCACCATCGATATGCAGCGCCAGGCCACGCTCCCGCGTGAAATCCCAGGCTTCCGCCAGATAGCTTAACGGCAATACTTTGCCATTATGAGTATTCTCCAGGCTGAGCAGACGCGTGATCGCGAAATGAAAATCGTCAGGCTTGATAAACTGGGCGACCAGGTCGAGCGGCAGCGTGCCGTCAGCCGCAGCCGGAATAGGCTGAGGCTGAATGCTGCCCAGCACCGCCGCGCCGCCAGCTTCATACTTATAGTTATGCGCCTGCTGCCCAACAATATACTCCTCCCCGCGCTGGCAGTGGCAAAGCAGCGCGACCAGATTAGCCTGGGTGCCGGTGGGCAGAAAGAGGGCAGCCTCCTTACCACTGAGGCGGGCGGCTTCGGCTTCCAGCGCATTGACCGTCGGGTCGTCACCATAGACATCATCGCCGGTGTCGGCTGACATCATGGCTGTGAGCATGGCGGCACCTGGCCGGGTTACAGTATCACTGCGTAAATCAATCACACTTGCGCTCCTTTTCTCTGAAAACGCCCCAGCGTCGTCAATGTCTTTGAGATGTTTTACCGCAGCCCATGCGGTTTTACCAGCGCAGGAGGCGATCGTTATATGCCCTGAAGATGGCGGATATATCTGCGCTAATCGTACATTACAGGCGGAGGGAAAAGGATAATGCGGGCTGGAAAGAGGGCTTCGGGAAAACCGTGCGGCAGGGATCGGGCCTCCCGCACGGACGAAGGATCAGGCGAGGACAATATCGCTGACGGGTTTGCAGCTGCATGCCAGTACGTAGCCAGCGGCGATCTCTTCCTTACTCAGCGTCTGAAGACTGCTGGTAGTGTAGTCACCGCTTACTATCCGGGTTTTACAGCAGCCGCATACGCCGGAACGACAGGCGGCGACGATATCAACCGCATTTTTCTCCATCGCCTCAAGCAGCGTCGAGCCGGATGTGAAAGTGCCTGCCTTCTTCGCGCCGCTGACGCGCAGGGCAAACGGCTGACCCTGGTCCGAAGTATCCGTAGCCTGCATGGGCGTGAACTGCTCTTTCCACAGATCCTGCGCACCCAGCGCTCGGGCAAATCCTTCAACCTGCTGCATATAGCCTTCAGGCCCGCAAATCATGACGGTACGGCTGGCCATATCGGGCACCAGGGCGCTGAGTTTTTCAAGCGTCAGCCGCCCGTCTGGCATTTCCGCCGTGGGGCTGTCCTCGGCCACGATAACCAAATTCAGCCAGGGCTGTAGCGCAGCCAGCTCTGCGGCAAAAATCACCTCCTGGTGCGATCGTACGCTGTAACAGAGCGTCACGCTGCATTCACGGCGATGGATCGCCAGCCAGCGACACATTGAAATGACGGGAGTAATACCGCAGCCAGCCGCCATCATCAGATAACGCTCTGCGGGATGCTGTTCGCAGCTGAATTCGCCCTGCGGATCGGAAAGCCAGACATAGTCGCCCGGTTTCACCTGCCGGGTCAGCCAGCCAGAGCCCTGTCCCCCGTCGATATAGCGTACGGTCAGCGTTATAAATTCGCTCTGACCAGGCGTTGAAGAGAGCGTGTAGGCGCGAAGCTGCGCCGATTTTCCAATCTGCACCAGCGCAAACTGGCCCGCCTGCCAGCGGTAGAAATCATGGTTAATTAACGCGATAGTCCAGACGTCGGGCGTCTCCTGCGTAACGTGATGAACCTGCATCCGCCAGGAACATAATGGGTTTGTCTGCATGGTTATCTCCTCAGGCGAGCAGCATAGCGTCGAGATCGTTTTCGACAGTTGTGACAGGCTGCAGGCCAAATTCGCTTTGCAGCAGCGCCAGCACGTTTTCGCTCAGGAATGCCGGCGGCGTCGGGCCGGTGCGGATATTTTTTACGCCGAGCGCCAGCAGCGTCAGCAGGACGACGATAGCCTTCTGCTCAAACCAGGAAAGCACCAGCGACAGCGGCAGATCGTTCACGCCACACTCCAGTTTTTCTGCCAGCTTCACGGCCAGCATAATGGCGGAGTAGCTGTCGTTACACTGTCCCGCATCCAGCAATCGCGGCAGTCCTTCCAGCGTGCCAAAATCGAGTTTATTGAAACGATATTTGCCGCAGGCGAGCGTCAGAATCATGCAGTCTTTCGGCACAGAAGTGGCCAGGTCGGTAAAGTAACTGCGTTTTTCACGGCTGCCGTCGCAGCCACCGATCAGGAAAACGTGGCGCAGCTTTTTCGCCGCCACCAGATCAATGATGGTATCGCTGGCATCCTGTAAAACCTGACGGCCAAAGCCGACGGTGATCTCATGCGGGATCTCACTCCACGGGAAGCCGGGTAGCGCCTGTGCCTGAGCAATAACGGGCGAAAAGTCATCGTTTTCCAGATGGTTGACGCCGGGCCAGCCGACGATACTGCGTGTCCAGATACGATCCTGATAATTGCCGACGAAAGGGTCGATGATGCAGTTGGATGTCATCACTACTGGCCCAGGGAAACGGGCAAACTCTTCCTGCTGGTTCTGCCAGCCGCTGCCGTAGTTACCGATCAGATGTGGATACTGTTTCAGCAGCGGATAGCCGTGAGCCGGCAGCATTTCACCATGGGTATAAACATGAATATCCATGCCGGCGGTCTGCTCAAGCAGCATTTGCAGATCTTTCAGGTCGTGACCTGAGATCAGAATAGCTTTGCCGGCGACGGGACGGACGTTAACGGCGACCGGCTGCGGATTACCGTAGGTGGTGGTCTGGGCTTCATCCAGCATCGCCATAATAGTGAAGTTCATTTTGCCGATCTGCATGGCTTTCTCCAGCAGATCGTTCATCTCGTTTGGCTGCGTTCCCAGCCACGCCATGATCTCATGATACTGCTGATACACGCCGTTATCGAAGCGTCCATGGACATGGGCGTGCTCCATATAGGCCGCCGCGCCTTTCAGGCCATACAGGCAAAGCAGACGGACGCCAAGAATATCTTCATTATCATCGCCCCGGTTTAACGCGAAATCAGCGGCCTGCGCCTGAAGCGTAGCGATATCGTCACTCGCCAGCGTCAGATCGGCCAGCGGATGAGCGAGAGAAAGCGGGCACTGCGCCTGAAGGCAGCGTGCTTTCAGCTGGTCACGGTATGCAATGGCAGTACGGGCATAGTCGACAATGCGTTCCGAGTCGAAGTTAACGTTGGTCAGCGTTGAAAAGAACGCAAGCGGGGCGAAGCTGTCAATTTTGTGCTCGATGATATTGTGCCTGCGCGCTTCAACGGCCCAGGCAGACAGCCCCTGAAGGGCGGCAATCAGCAAATCCTGAAGATCGGAGGTTTCGGCGGTTTTACCACACATGCCCTGGGCATAGGCGCAGCCGTTTGCGGCTGGCGTGTGAAGAGTTTGCTCACATTGAATACAGAACATAGCACGGCCTTTTTAAAGTTGCATTTAAAATACATCTTTATGCTAAGAGCAAAGGCGAGGGTTGCAAAGACGTTGTGCTTTAAAACGCAGTGTTCATTGATCTGACGCAAACATGCTGCCCTCAGGCAGCGAAAAAAGCGATCAGAATGGGGGCGAGCAGGCTCAGCATAAAGCCGTGGACAATAGCGGCGGGAACGATTTCCGTGCCGCCGCTGCGCTGAAGGACGGGCAGGGTGAAATCCATTGAGGTGGCGCCGCACAGCCCGAGCGCCGTTGAGCGGTGGCGGGCTATCAGCGCCGGGATAAGCATAATGGCCAGCAGCTCACGTAGCAGGTCGTTAAAGAAGGCTGCACTGCCTATCACCGGACCAAAAGATTCCGTCATCAGGATGCCGGAAAGGGAATACCAGCCGAAACCGGAAGCCATTGCCAGACCGGTTTTTAACGGCAGTCCCAGGATCAGAGCGGCGATAGCGCCGCCAGCCAGCGCGCTGATAAATACCACGAAGGCCACCATCATGCCGCGACGGTTAATCAGGATCTGACGCAGCGTCATGCCGCTGCCGCGCAGCTGCAGGCCGACGAGGAAGAGCAGAAACAGCAGCGCATACTCACCCGCTTCACTGGCAAACTTCAGCGGCGGCCAGTGGCTGAGACCGAGCAGGAAGCCGGCAATCACCACGCCACAAAGCTTCAGCGACTCCAGTGCCATATGCAATCGTGAAGGCAGCTTCTGCTGGCGGTGGTTATGCGTCCAGGGATAGAGATGCTCCAGCAGGCGCAGCGCCAGCAAATTACCGATAAGAATGCAGGCTGCGCTGATCAGGCTGTAGTTTACTATCGAAAGGAGATTGCGCCCCAGGTCGTCCAGAAACGCCAGGCTGATGCCCATAAAAAAGAGGATGACGTAGACCATCCAGCTCAGCAGTTTGTTGACCGCTCTTTGCAGCGAGGGGGCTTTGGCAGGCAAAAGATAGCCAGCAATCAGCGGTAAGATAATGATCAACAGTCCTGAATACATGTGGCGGGTCGTCCATGGGCAAAAGTTGAGGCGACAAGCTAGCGAAATATTCAACCTTAGTAAAGCGCTCTTCCCGTCCGCCGCTTGACCGTTGTGGGTATGCGGGCCATTCTCAATAAAAACCACAGGAAATCCTGATGATACTGGAGCATATCGCCATTAGCGGTTTTCGCGGCATCAGCCAGCTTTCTCTGCCGCTGGAGCAGGGTAACGTACTGATTGGCGAAAATACCTGGGGGAAATCAACGCTCCTGGATGCCCTGACGCTGCTGCTGACCCCAGCGGAAACGCTCTACCAGTTTGTGCCGCAGGATTTTCATAGCCCTTCCGGCGCTGCAGAGGATCGCCGGCAACGTCTCTCTGTAGAGTTTACCTTTCGCGAAAGTGAAGTTGATGAAGCGCGCACACCCCGCCTTCTGCCGCTGGCGGCGCTCTGGCATCAGAGTACCCAGGGCTATTCTCAGCTCGTCTGCCGGGTTGAAGGGGTACGAGTAAATGACAGACCTGTTAAGACGCGCTGGCACTTTCCCCTGTCTGAAGCCGGACCTGCGGGGGCAGATGAACAGACGATTCTCGCTACTATGCTGACGCGGCTTCAACCGGTACTGCGGCTGCGCGACGCGCGTTTCAGCCAGCGGCTATCCCCACAAGCGCGTAACACCCCCAATGATAACGAACTGGCATCGCTGGTCAGTCAGATTGATGAACTGACGCGCGATTTGACGTCCAGGCCTCAGCGGCTCGCTCAGCCGGCAATCCGGCAGGGGTTGCAGACGATGCAGCAACTGCTTGAGCACTATTTTTCCGTACAGCCTTCGGCCCGGCTGACGCCTGCGGAGAGATCGGATCCCGCCCGCCGGCAGTCGCCAAAAGGCTGGCGCTATCTGGATAGCCTCAATCATCTTATTGCGGCGGCGGATAGTGAGAGCAGGCAGCTTATCCTGCTGCGGATGTTTGCGCTGCTGGTGCAGGCAAGAGGGGCTTATCAGCTTGATCCGCTTGCCCGGCCTCTGCTGCTGATTGAGGACCCGGAAACCCGGCTACATCCCATAATGTTATCGGTGGCATGGGGGCTCCTCACTCTGCTGCCGCTGCAAAAAATCACTACAACCAATTCGGGCGAACTTCTTTCACAGGTGCCGGTGGGTGACGTTTGCCGGCTGATCAGGCAGGAAAATCGCGTGGACGTATGGCGGCTGGGGCCGTCAGGGATGAGTGCCGATGAGAGCCGCCGGATAGCCTTTCATATCTGCGTTAACCGTCCCTCTGCGCTCTTTGCGCGCTGCTGGCTGCTGGTCGAAGGCGAAACGGAGGTCTGGGTGATGAATGAACTTGCCCGGCAGTGCGGCTGCCATTTTGCGGCTGAGGGGATCAAAGTGGTGGAGTTTGCCCAGTCGGGGCTGAGGCCGCTGCTGAAATTTGCGCAAAGAATGGGGATTGAGTGGCACGTGCTGACCGATGGGGACGAGGCGGGAAACAAATATGCCGCAACGGCGAAAAGCCAGCTGCGCTCGGGGTCGCCAGATGAGCGCGATCGTCTGACGCAGTTACCCGCACTGGATATGGAGCATTTTCTGTACAAGCAGGGATTCGCAGAGGTTTATCATCGTACTGCACGTCTGCCGTCAAAGGTGCCAATGAATATGCGGCGCATTATCGCCAAAGCGATCCAGCATTCATCGAAACCGGAGCTGGCTGTGGCCGTGGCAACCGAAGCGGCAGAACGGGGTGTGGCATCCGTACCGCCGTTGCTGAGAGAAATGTTTCATCGCCTGCAGGAACTCGCCCGGCGAAGCGGGGCGTAATTCTGATTTCGACCGCTTGAAAATCGGGCGCGCAGCCCAATCTTACTGGTATCGTCACGGAAAACCATAAAAATGCCAGCTTGCGTGGCTGGCATTTTGCAGTAGGGTTGGTCAGAATGAGTGAAGGAAAGGTCAGGCACTGACGGCCATTGCCATTTCCACAGGAACGATAAGACTGGCATGATTGCCTTTCGGTCCCTGATGCACATCAAACTGGACTTGCTGCCCGGCTTTCAGCGTTCTGTAGCCATCCATCTGAATTGTTGAGTAGTGGGCGAAGATATCTTCACCGCCATCAACAGGACAGATAAAGCCGAAGCCCTTGGCATTATTGAACCATTTAACAGTACCCGTCTCCATGCTTCTACATCCCTCGCAAGACATTCAAATTGAGTGAGGTGACGAGGCGTATAGCCTCTAAGCTGGTTAAAACGCCATCAGCTTATGCACGTACTGTAAAGAAATGGCATCAAGCGTCAAGCTATTGGGCGCGCCGTGTGGCGAGAAAATCATCAAAATTTGAGGCAGTTAACGCTATTGCAAATTTTGTGATGAAGGTCGCGTAGCAACAGTTTGCAGCAAAATTTCATCGGCGTGAGTCCACATTCTGGTCGTATTAAACATACGCTTAAAGAAGCCAGACTGACGCAGCACGGTAACGTTTTCAAACTGGGTACGTATGGGAAACACTAACGACTGGCTTAATTTTGAACAACTTGCAGATGACAAATTGCGTGAAGGACTCAAGCCGCCTTCAATGTATAAAGTTATTTTAAATAATGACGATTATACACCTATGGAATTTGTTATTGACGTACTGCAAAAGTTCTTTTCTTATGATGTTGAACGTGCAACGCAACTGATGCTTACTGTTCATTACCAGGGAAAGGCGATCTGCGGAGTGTTTACTGCCGAAGTGGCAGAAACCAAGGTCGCTCATGTAAATAAGTACGCGAGGGAGAATGCGCATCCGTTGCTGTGTACGCTGGAAAAAGTCTGAATAAGGCGATCTATTTGGGGAGGTGCCAATGCTCAATCAGGAACTGGAACTCAGTTTAAACATGGCTTTCGCCAGAGCGCGCGAGCACCGTCATGAGTTTATGACCGTCGAGCATCTGTTACTGGCGCTGCTCAGTAACCCGTCGGCCAGAGAGGCACTGGAAGCCTGTACCGTAGATATCGTGGCTCTCCGGCAGGAGCTCGAAGCCTTCATCGAACAAACCACCCCGGTCTTGCCGGTCAGCGAAGAAGAGCGTGATACGCAACCTACGCTCAGTTTCCAACGCGTTCTGCAACGTGCCGTATTCCATGTGCAGTCATCGGGTCGCAGTGAAGTGGCAGGCGCAAACGTGCTGGTCGCTATTTTCAGCGAGCAGGAATCCCAGGCCGCCTATCTGCTGCGTAAGCATGAGGTCAGCCGCCTTGACGTGGTTAACTTTATTTCCCACGGCACGCGTAAAGATGAACCCGGTCCTGCATCAGGATCGGAAAATCCGGTTAACGAAGAGCAAGCAGGCGGGGAGGAACGTATGGAAAACTTCACCACCAATCTCAATCAGCTTGCTCGCGTCGGCGGAATCGATCCGCTGATTGGGCGCGACAAAGAGCTGGAACGCACCGTTCAGGTGCTCTGCCGTCGCCGTAAAAATAACCCTCTGCTGGTGGGTGAGTCCGGCGTGGGGAAAACCGCCATCGCTGAAGGGCTTGCCTGGCGCATCGTGCAGGGCGACGTCCCTGAAGTGATGAAAGATGCCACCATCTATTCACTGGATATTGGTTCGCTGCTGGCCGGTACCAAATACCGTGGCGACTTCGAGAAGCGCTTCAAGGCCCTGCTGAAGCAGCTGGAGCAGGATAACAGCAGCATCCTGTTTATTGATGAGATCCACACTATTATCGGCGCTGGCGCCGCCTCAGGCGGCCAGGTTGATGCGGCTAACCTGATTAAACCGCTGCTTTCCAGCGGCAAAATTCGCGTGATGGGCTCCACCACCTATCAGGAGTTCAGCAATATCTTTGAAAAGGATCGCGCCCTGGCGCGTCGTTTCCAGAAAATCGATATCACTGAGCCTTCCGTTGATGAAACGGTGCAGATCCTGAACGGGCTGAAGCCGAAGTATGAGGCACATCATGACGTGCGCTATACCGCGAAAGCGGTACGCGCTGCGGTCGAGCTGGCGGTTAAGTACATTAACGATCGCCATCTTCCGGATAAAGCCATTGACGTGATTGATGAGGCCGGGGCGCGGGCGCGTCTGATGCCGGTCAGCAAGCGTAAGAAGACCATCAACGTGGCGGATATCGAATCTGTGGTCGCGCGTATTGCGCGTATTCCGGAGCAGAGCGTCTCCGCCACCGATCGTGACACGCTGAAAACGCTGGGCGATCGCCTAAAAATGCTGGTGTTTGGTCAGGACAATGCGATTGAAGCGCTGACGGAAGCGATCAAAATGAGCCGTGCCGGTCTGGGACAGGATCGTAAACCTGTCGGCTCATTCCTGTTTGCCGGACCAACGGGCGTGGGTAAAACGGAGGTGACGGTTCAGCTGGCGAAAGCGCTTGGCATTGAGCTGCTGCGTTTCGATATGTCGGAGTATATGGAGCGTCATACCGTCAGCCGCCTGATCGGTGCGCCTCCGGGCTATGTCGGCTTCGATCAGGGCGGTCTGCTGACGGATGCGGTTATCAAACATCCTCATGCCGTCGTCCTGCTGGATGAGATCGAAAAAGCGCACCCGGATGTCTTTAACCTTCTGTTGCAGGTGATGGATAACGGCATGCTGACCGACAATAACGGTCGTAAAGCCGATTTCCGCAATGTGGTTGTCGTCATGACCACCAATGCGGGCGTAAGGGAAACCGAACGCAAGTCTATCGGCCTGATACATCAGGATAACAGCACCGATGCGATGGAAGAGATCAAGAAGATCTTTACGCCTGAGTTCCGTAACCGTCTCGACAATATTATCTGGTTCAAACACCTTGATACTGAGGTGATTCATCAGGTAGTGGACAAGTTTATTGTCGAACTCCAGGCGCAGTTGGATGCGAAGGGCGTTTCGCTGGAAGTCAGCGACGAAGCGCGCGACTGGCTGGCGGAGAAAGGCTACGACAAAGCGATGGGTGCCCGTCCGATGGCGCGTACCGTGCAGGAAAGCCTGAAAAAACCGCTGGCGAACGAACTGCTGTTTGGTTCACTGGTGGACGGCGGGTCCGTGTCGGTAGCGCTGGATAAAGAAAATAACCAGCTTACCTATCAGTTTCTGAGCGCGGCGAAGCGTAAGACGGAAGGTACGGTGCATTAATCTCTCTACCTCTGGCGTTCAATCTGCTGAACGTCAGGGCAGAGCAGGCGTCGTAAAATGCGAAAGGCCGGAGAATATTCTCCGGCCTTTTTTACAGATGCTGCGGCAGAAGCGGCAGCACGGCAGAATGCTATTTAGCGACTACGGAAGACAATGCGGCCTTTGCTCAGGTCGTACGGGGTCAGCTCTACAGTGACTTTGTCGCCCGTCAGGATGCGGATATAGTTTTTGCGCATTTTACCGGAGATGTGAGCGGTAACCACGTGACCGTTTTCAAGTTCAACGCGGAACATGGTGTTAGGCAACGTATCCAGTACGGTACCCTGCATTTCAATATTGTCTTCTTTGGCCATCGAATCCTCTAGGTGTTACAACCTTAGTTTTGAACCGGCAAGATAATGCCGAATTTCAAGTATTATGTAAAGAATTGTTGGTGATTTCACCAGCATCAGACCCTCTATTACGCGTACAGCGCAGAGGGGCTCACGTTTAAAACGAGTAGTGTAATGACGTCAACGCGTGGGGGATTGTGGGCTAAGAATGGGTTTACAATCCGCTCATGCGCGATCAAAACCAGAGTAACAAGGTGCGTAATATTCCCAGCCAGGCCAATCCCGGCTCGCCCGTAACAGAGGGCGAAGGGCGGACGACTTACCAAACGCGCATATTATATCACTCTTAAGCTTTCTTGCGTGGAAAACATCAAAAATAGCGCTAAAAAAGGGTTTGTTGTTGCCAGCACTGGGGAGGGAGTGCCTGGGAAGCGAGCAAATTCACCTGATTAAGATAATCTGCCCTCGCAATCTCCTCCGCGCCCAGCGAGGCCGTATGCGGATTCAGCACCTGGCAGTCGATAAGTTTGCCGCCCTGTCGCTTAAAATAGTGGCTGAAGACCAGCAGAGCGGTCTTGGAGGCATTTTCACTGCGGCTGAACATCGATTCCCCACAGAAGATCTGACCCAGCGCCAGTCCGTAAATCCCTCCCACCAGCGTCTGACCAAGCCAGACCTCAACCGACTGGGCGTGCCCGGCGTCGTAAAGTTGCAGCCAGGCGCGCTTAACTTCATTGGTAATCCAGGTTCCCTCTTCACGATCGCTGGCGCAGCCTTCAATGACTTCCTGAAAGCTTTGATTCAGCGTCACGCGATAGGGTGAACGCTGATGAAAGCGCTTCATGCTGCGGCTGAGATGAAATTTCTCAGGGTAGAGTACCGCCCGCGGATCGGGAGACCACCAGAGAATAGGATCGCCGGACGAAAACCACGGGAAAATACCGCGGTGATAGGCGCTGAGCAGGCGTGCGGGACTGAGATCGCCCCCCATGGCCAGTAGCCCATTCGGCTCTCTCAGCGCCATTTCCGGCGGCGGGAAAAGCAGGGAATCTCTGGCGAGTTGAATCAAACGCATGTTTACAATCTCTCTCGATCGCGAGGCTATGACTATAGCGTAAACCGCTGGTGAAAAGACCAGTAGCGACCGCGTTTTGAGATTAATTCGGCATGGCGTCCCTGCTCGGTAATTTGTCCGCCGTCCATAATGCAAATTTTATCAAAGTCGCTCAGTCCCCGCAGACGGTGGGTGACCACGATTACCGTTTTTCCCTGGCCGACCTGGCGCAGCAGCGCAAGGATATGCTGCTCCGTTTCCGCATCCAGCCCTTCGGTCGGCTCGTCAAGCAGCATCAGCGGCCCTTCATGCAGCACGGCCCTTGCAATCGCCAGCCGCCGCAGTTCACCGCCTGAAAGCTGACGGCCGCCTTCGCCCAGCCAGGCGTTCAGCCCCTGGCCGTCATCGAGTAGCTTCTCCAGACCTACCTGGCGCAGCGCTTGTGCAAGGCGCTCCTCGCTGGCCTGCGGTGCCGCAAGCAGTAAATTATCGCGAAGCGTACCGCTGAACAGATGCACACGCTGGGTGACGACGCTGGTGGCTGCCCGCAGGGAAGCCTCATCCCAGCTTTTCAGCGGTATATCATTAAAAGCAATCTCACCCGCCTGCGGATCCCATGCGCGGGTAAGCAGCTGTAGCAGCGTCGACTTTCCACAGCCTGTCCGTCCCAGCAGCGCGATATGTTCACCAGCTGCAACCTCAAGTGAAAAATTATGCAGTACCGGGTCGCCGCTACCGTAGCTGAAACTGAGATTTTTAATACTCAGAGAAATATTTTTGCCGGGATGAATTTTTGCTTCAGAGAAGCGCACGGCTGGCTGCTGTTGCACTATTTGCGTAACCCGGCTGGCCGAGGCCAATACCTGGCCAAGATGCTGGAAAGCGCCGCCAACGGGCGCCAGCGCCTCAAACGCGGCGAGCGCACAGAAGACGAAAAGCGCAATCAGCGCGCCGGGGTGGGTATCTGCCCCCAGCCCGCTCGCGCTGAGCCACAGGATAAGCACGACGGTGAAGCCGGTAATCAGCATCAGCAGTCCCTGCGAAAAGCCGGTCAGGCTGGCCTGTCGCCGCTGTGCCCGTTGCCACTGCGCCTCCGTCTCATCCAGCGCCGCGCGATAACGTGCCTCCGTGCCGTAAAGTTTCAGCTCTGCCTGCCCCCGCAGCCAGGCGGTCAACAGGATACGGTATTGCCCACGCAGTGCCGTCAGGGCTTCACCAGCAGGACGGCCCGCGCGATAAAATAGCGGCGGCAACAGGAGTAAAGTCAGCAGCATCAGTCCCCCCAGCGTGACAGCAAGCTGCCAGTCAAGCCAGCTCAGGCCCAGGGTTACCGTAACGATCACGACCAGCGCGCCGGCCAGCGGGGAGATGACCCGCAGGTAAAGATGATCGAGCGTGTCCACATCGGCGACAAGACGGTTAAGCAGATCGCCCTGTTGATATTGCGCGAGACCCGCGGGAGAGAGTGGAATAAGCCGGCTGAAGGTGAAAACGCGCAGATGCTCAAGCACACGGAAAGTCCCATCGTGGCTGACCAGCCGCTCAAAGTAGCGGGCGGCGGTGCGGATAATCGCCGCACCGCGTACGCCAGCCGCAGGAAGCATATAATTGAAGCTGTAAAGACCCGCTACGCCAGCCAGTGAGGAGGCGGCAAGAAACCAGCCTGACAGGGTCAGCAGGCCAATACTGGCCAGCAGAGTGACAATCGCCAGCACAACGCCAAGTGACAACCGCCAGATGTGGCGGCGGTAGAGGGCTAAATAGGGGGCAAGAATTTTCATTCAACTCTCTCCAGCCGGCGGGACGCCAGTTCTGCAAATGCGCCGGGTTCGCTGCGCAGTCTGGTATAGGGGCCACGCTGAATAATTTTTCCTTCGCGCATCAGCCAGATTTCATCCCAGCTCTCCAGGCGGTCGAGCTGGTGGGTAACCAGCAGGGTGGTCTGACTGAACGACGCCTTCAGCAGCGCTTCGTCAACGCGCTGTTCGCTCTGGCTGTCGAGGCTGGCTCCGGGTTCATCAAGCAACAGCAGTTTACAGCGCCGGTAAAGCGCACGCGCCACCGCAATACGCTGTGCCTGTCCGACAGAAAGGTTCCCCGCCTGTTCATTGGTTTCACTCTCCAGCCCCTGAGGAAGGCGTGAGGCAAACTCCGTCACGCCAGCAAGCGTCATTACCTGTTCAAGCTGTTGGAGGGAATCGTTGCCGTTCATCACGATATTTTCCCGCAGGGTCCGGGCAGGAAGATGCGGGTTTTGTCCAACCCATGCCAGCTGCTGGTGCCAGAAGTCAGGCTGTAGCTCCCGGAGTTCAACGCCATTCACCCGCAGCGATCCCTGATAAGGCAGATTGCCCAGCAGAACATTAAGCAGCGAAGTTTTACCCGCGCCGCTCTGTCCGACCAGCGCAACGCGCATGCCTGGCTTAAGCGTAAAGTCTAACGGCCCAGCCAGCACGGTTCCGCTTATGCTGGTGACAAAAAGCGCTTCGGCACAAATCGTCACGCCCTGAGCTGTATCAATCGTCTGTTCGCCAGCCTGCGGGGGGGGCTCCCCTGCGCCATTCAGAAATGCCTCCAGTGCGTCAGCGCCACCGACGGCCTGCGCTTTGGCGTGGTAAAACGCCCCCATATCACGCAGCGGCTGAAAGAACTCCGGTGCCAGGATCAGCGCGAGAAAACCGGCGAAAAGCGTCACGCCAGCGCCATAGTGGCCGAAATTAAGTTCCCCGAGATAGGAAAAACCGAAGTAAACCGCCACAACGGCGATGGAGAGCGAAGCAAAAAATTCCAGTACGGCCGAGGAAAGGAAGGCCAGACGCAGCACCTCCATCGTGCGGCTGCGAAAATCTTCAGACGCCTGGCGGATAGCTTCTGTCTCAGCGCCGGCGCGATGAAACAGCCGCAGCGTTTCCAGTCCGCGCAGGCGATCGAGAAAGTGACCACTCAGGCGGGCCAGCGCCTTAAAATTGCGCCGGTTGGCATCGGCAGCACCCATCCCTACCAGCGCCATAAACAGCGGGATTAGCGGGGCTGTCACCAGCAGGATCAGTGCTGCCGCCCAGTTGACGGGAAAAAGGGTCAGTAAAATCAGGCCCGGAATAAAGGCGGCCAGCATCATCTGTGGCTGATAGCGCGCGTAATAGTCCTGCATATCTTCAACCTGCTCAAGCAGCAGAGTTGCCCAGCTTCCCGCCGGTTTGCCCTGAATCCACGCCGGGCCGAGCGCATTTAGCCTGTCCAGTACCGTCCGGCGCAGCGCGAGGCGAATCGCCTTGCCATATTCAAAGCCGACCTTTTCGCGTAGCCAGGCAAGCAGAGCGCGTACCGCAAAACAGAGAAACAGCAGAATAAACGAGGGGAGCAGGGCTTCACGCGGCGTGTTGTTAACGATAAGCGCCTGTAACAGCGAAGCCAGCAGCCAGGCCTGGAGGAGAATCATCACGGCGCTCAGCATGCCCAGGCCCTGCGAGAGCCGGAGCCAGCGCTTACCCTGAATATTCTGGCTTTTCAGCCAGCGAAGTAACTGTTGTTGCCGTGTTTTGTCCATAGCCGCCATTACCCAGGGGAGATATGGCCTGGCCACAACATCCCTGCCTTCAGTGGGAGAATTTAGCGGGAATGTTACCCTGCGAAATGCAAAAAGGCGACCTGTGAAGGCCGCCTTTGGCGAGATTAACTCAATGTTTTAACAAGTTACTGAGAGTTTTTAACTAAACCATCCAGATAGCGTTCCGCATCCAGCGCGGCCATACAGCCCGTGCCGGCAGAAGTGATAGCCTGACGATAGATATGATCCATTACGTCACCAGCAGCAAACACGCCAGGTATGCTGGTCTGGGTGGCATTACCATGCAGGCCGGACTGCACCTTGATATAGCCATTCTCCAGCGCCAGCTGATCTTTGAAAATGGCGGTGTTCGGGCTGTGGCCAATCGCGACAAACAGACCGGCAACTTCCAGCTCTTTTGTCTGCTCGTTATCCAGCGCAGAGCGCAGGCGCAGGCAGCTTACGCCCATCTGGTCGCCCATTACTTCATCCAGCGTATGGTTAGTATGCAGCACGATATTTCCACTGCGCACTTTTTCCATCAGCCGATCGATCAGAATTTTTTCTGCACGGAAGCTGTCGCGACGGTGAATAAGATGAACTTCAGAGGCGATGTTGGCGAGATAAAGCGCTTCTTCCACCGCCGTATTGCCGCCGCCAATCACCGCCACTTTTTGATTGCGGTAGAAGAAACCGTCGCAGGTTGCACAGGCGGAAACGCCACGGCCCTTGAATGCCTCTTCGGATGGCAGCCCGAGGTAACGTGCGGAGGCGCCGGTTGCGATAATCAGCGCATCCGCCGTGTATTCACCGCTGTCGCCGGTCAGCCGGAACGGCCGGTTTTGCAGATCGACGGTATGGATGTGGTCAAAAATAATTTCCGTATTAAATTTCTCGGCATGCTCCTGCATACGATCCATCAGTCCGGGTCCGGTCAGATCGTGCGGGTCGCCCGGCCAGTTTTCCACGTCGGTGGTGGTGGTCAGCTGACCCCCTTTTTCAAGGCCGGTAATCAGAACCGGGTTCAGGTTAGCGCGTGCTGCATAGACAGCAGCGGTATAGCCTGCTGGACCTGAGCCCAGAATGAGTAATTTACTGTGTTTGACCGTGTCCATGACACCCTCGTTTTTACTGGCAACTTTTGTGTGATTGTAGGGAATTTGCTGACGCAAAAAAAGCGTTCTCCAATGTTGTTAACAATATCTTCAAGCGGTCTGACCAATTGATCACCCTCAACATGAGGTAAACCGGCTGCGCTAAAATGGGGCAAGGCTGCTGCCTGAGCGTGCAGATAAGGGAAAATAGTCATTTAAAAACAGTCACGCAGCGACACTTCTGGCATGTTGTACTGATTTTGATTGTTTTGCTTTGACAATCGGCTGGTCTTTTGCGAAAACAGTGTGGGAAGCAGAGCGTATTCAGGCGACCAGAGCAGGTTTTTTAACCGGCTTTGCGCATTCGTACGGATAAACTCGGTCTGTCATTGGTCATGACGCATGGTGTGGACAGACAACATGCGTCAGACGGATGGGCGTTTCAAACCGCAGCAGGCTTAAGACTTCACCTCAATCAGTCCTGTAACATTGAACCGGTTCAGGGTATGGCAGGTAAAGGGAAGGCATTAAGAGAGACAATAATAATGGTAGACAATAAGAAACGACCGGGTAAAGATCTCGACAGAATCGATCGCAACATCCTGAACGAACTGCAAAAGGATGGTCGCATTTCCAACGTTGAGCTTTCCAAACGGGTAGGGTTGTCGCCAACGCCCTGCCTGGAGCGCGTCCGCCGTCTTGAAAGACAGGGCTTTATCCTTGGCTATACCGCGCAGCTGAATCCGCACTATCTTGATGCTTCTCTGCTGGTATTCGTTGAGATTACTCTGAATCGCGGGGCGCCCGACGTCTTTGAGCAATTCAATGCCGCCGTGCAAAAACTTGAGGAAACTCAAGAGTGTCACCTTGTTTCGGGCGATTTTGACTATCTGCTGAAAACGCGCGTACCGGATATGTCCGCTTACCGTAAGCTGCTGGGTGAGACCCTGCTGCGCCTGCCGGGCGTGAACGATACGCGGACCTATGTGGTGATGGAAGAAGTGAAACAGAGCAACCGCCTGGTCATTAAAACGCGGTAACACAGGGCAGGTGCAAAACCTGATGGATTTGGGTACACTCCTGTGAATTCATACAGGTTCAGCGTCGGGCTTGCCCGGCGCTGTTGCCTTCATAGTTTACGGGCACCTGGAGAGAACTCTTGAGCCAGGAATACACAGAAGATAAAGAAGTTTCCCTGCAACCGCTGAGCAGTGGGCGTCGCCTGCTGGAAGCATTGCTGATTGTTGTTGCTCTGTTCGCCGTCTATCTGATGGTCGCTCTGATGAGCTTCAATCCTTCCGATCCCAGCTGGTCACAGACCGCCTGGCATGAGCCTATTCATAATCTCGGCGGCGGCGTGGGCGCCTGGCTGGCGGATACGCTGTTTTTCGTCTTCGGCGTGATGGCTTATGCGATCCCTCCGGTCATTCTGGGCCTGTGCTGGATCACGTTCCGCCAGCGTCACGAGCAGGACTACATCGACTATTTTGCCGTGTCGCTGCGGCTGATTGGCGTACTGGCGCTGGTAGTCACCACCTGTGGTCTTGCCGCGCTCAACGCGGATGATATCTGGTACTTTGCCTCCGGCGGCGTGATCGGCAGCTTGCTCAGCAACGCGATGGCGCCCTGGTTCAACGGCGCTGGCGGCACGCTGACGCTGCTCTGTATCTGGGCCGCCGGCCTGACCCTCTATACCGGCTGGTCCTGGCTGACGATCGCTGAGAAGATTGGCGCTGCTGTGATGGGCGTGCTGACCTTTGCCAGCAACCGCTCCCGTAATGAGGAGCGCTGGCAGGATGAGGAACCCACGTATGCCGAACCCCATCTGAAGCAGAGCGCCGAAGTTGGGGAAGAGGATGTGCTGCTGGCAGGCACAGACAAGCCCCACGAAGAAGAGTTCGATCCGCTGTTAAGCCAGCCCGCTTCTTACGTCACGCCTTCGCCTGCGGCCGAACCACGTCAGCAGCCTGCTGCTGCGCCTGAAGTGGCCGTTCAGGAAGTGCCCTTCGCAGCAGCGTCGCCTGCACCAGAATTTGTTTCTGCGGCACCCGCGGTTTCTGAACCTGCAGTAACGCAGGAGAAGCCTGAGCTTTACCACTTTGAGATGCCGCCAGAAACGCCTGTACCTGCTCAGCAGCCTGTTACAGAAGAGGCGATGCCGCGTTCTGTCAGCTGGCAGGAAAACACTACGTCGTCGCCATTTGGCACTGCCGCACCATCGTCACCTCAGCCAGCAGAAGCGGCGGGCGCGCTGACCGGCGGCGACGCAGCCAGGCTGGCAGCAGTCACGGCCACTACGGCAGCGCTGGCACCCGGCGTTACGCCGGAGAGCGCCAACCCGCAGGTGAAGCAGGGAATTGGCCCGGCGCTGCCGCGGCCTAACCCGGTTAAGCTTCCTACCCGCCGCGAACTGGCTTCTTACGGAATTAAATTGCCTTCGCAGCGTATGGCTGAAGAAAAAGCGAAAGAGGAAGAGCTTCGTCAGCAGGAACAGCCCTCTGACGATCGTGCTGCTACACGGCAGGATGAGGGAAGGGAAGCGCAGGACGAAGCCCATCTCCGCGAAGCCTTTATGGCTCAACAGCAGGCGCGCTATGGCGAAGAGTTTGCTGAAGAGGACGAAGAGGCGCTGCAGCAGGCCAGCCTGGCGCGGCAGTTTGCCGCGCAGCAAAGTCAGCGCTATGGTGAAGAGCCGGAACAGCCTGCCTCGCCATCGCTCACGCTGAATACAGCTGACGCATTTAATTTTTCACCTGTGGACGATCTGGTTGATGAAGGTCCGGGCGAACCACTGTTTACCCTTTCCGCCACGCCTGAACCTGAGCAACCTCCGGTTCAACCGCAGTGGCAGCAAAGCCAGCCCTCTCAGGATGTGGTTGCACCTCCGGTGACAGCGCCAGCCTGGCAGGAACACGCCAGCCAGCCACAGGCGAGCTTTGCGCCGTCCGGCGCGATACAGGAAGAAATGCCTCAGGGGCTGACAGAACCAGTTCCGGCGCCGCAGCAACCGTCCGGGCCTGCTGCTCAAACGCCCTGGCAGGCGGAGCCGGTTGCACCACCGGTGGCGGCCACACCACAGCAAGCTTCCCAGTATACAGCACCGGCACAACCTGCTCAGGCTACCGTTGCGCAGCCACCGCAGCCACCGCAGCCTGCCGCAGACAGCCTGTTCCATCCCTTCCTGGTTCGCCATGAGCAGCCGCTGGAGCGGCCGACTACGCCGCTGCCGACGCTGGATCTGCTCTCGGCGCCGCCGGAAGAGGCTGAACCGGTGGATATGTTTGCGCTTGAGCAGACGGCCCGCCTCGTTGAATCACGCCTGGCGGATTACCGCGTTAAGGCGGAAGTGGTGGGCATCTCGCCAGGCCCGGTGATTACCCGCTTTGAACTGGATCTGGCACCGGGTGTAAAAGCCGCACGTATTTCCAATCTTTCCCGCGATCTGGCGCGCTCCCTGTCAGCGGTAGCGGTGCGTATTGTGGAAGTGATCCCGGGTAAACCTTATGTGGGGCTGGAGCTGCCTAATAAACATCGCCAGACCGTTTATATGCGCGAAGTGCTGGAGTGCCCTCAGTTCCGTGACAATCCTTCTCCTCTCGCCGTGGTGTTAGGTAAGGATATTGCCGGACAGCCTGTGGTGGCCGATCTGGCGAAAATGCCACACCTGCTGGTTGCCGGTACCACCGGTTCCGGTAAGTCGGTCGGCGTCAACGCCATGATTATCAGCATGCTCTATAAAGCCACGCCGGAAGAAGTGCGCTTTATTATGATCGATCCAAAAATGCTGGAGCTGTCCGTCTATGAAGGTATCCCTCATCTGTTAACGGAAGTGGTTACTGATATGAAGGACGCGGCTAACGCTCTGCGCTGGAGCGTGGGCGAGATGGAGCGTCGTTACAAGCTGATGTCGGCACTGGGCGTTCGTAATCTCGCCGGTTATAACGAGAAAGTGGAGATGGCGGAAGCGATGGGGCGTCCTATTCCCGACCCGTTCTGGAAGCCAGGCGACAGCATGGAAACCTCGCCGCCGGTGCTTGAAAAACTGCCTTACATTGTGGTGCTGGTCGACGAATTTGCCGATCTGATGATGGCGGTGGGCAAAAAGGTGGAAGAGCTTATTGCGCGACTGGCGCAGAAGGCGCGTGCGGCAGGGATCCATCTGGTGCTGGCCACGCAGCGTCCATCGGTTGACGTTATCACCGGCCTGATTAAAGCCAACATCCCGACGCGTATAGCCTTTACCGTATCCAGCAAAATCGATTCGCGCACTATTCTCGACCAGGCCGGGGCGGAATCCTTATTAGGAATGGGGGACATGCTCTATATGCCGCCTAACTCCTCAATGCCGGTGCGTGTTCACGGTGCGTTTGTCCGCGATCAGGAAGTCCATGCGGTTGTTCAGGACTGGAAAGCGCGTGGCCGTCCTCAGTATATTGAGAGCATCACGGCGGGCGAAGAGAGCGAAAACGGCAGTCTGGGACTGGATGGTGATGAAGAGCTCGATCCGCTCTTCGACCAGGCGGTGTTATTTGTGGTTGAAAAACGACGGGCTTCGATTTCGGGCGTGCAGCGTCAGTTCCGCATAGGCTATAACCGCGCGGCGCGGATCATTGAGCAGATGGAGGCGCAAAGCATTGTCTCTCCGCCGGGTCATAACGGCAACCGCGAGGTGCTTTCACCGCCGCCCCATGAAATGTAGCGGCATAACCTGACAAAGTATTACCGTTACTGACGGGCCGGGGCGACCCGGCCCGTTGAGTTTTATAGGGTTTATCCCCATATCTCTTATCACTGGCCACATTATTCAGCCTAATCTTCTGTTGACAGGGGTGTCGCCTGGCTACAGTTATCCATGAATGCTTCCCCGCTTCCCGGGATAAAAAAGTTTCAATAAGGATGCCGTAATGAAAAAATTAATGATCTCCTGCTGTCTGCTTGCCGCTTTTACCTCTGCCGGTGCGCTGGCTGACGCCTCATCCGCTTTGCAGCAGCGTCTCGACAAAGTAAAAAGCTTTCATGCCACCTTTGACCAGAAGGTGACCGACGGCAGCGGGCAGTCCGTTCAGGAAGGCGAAGGCGAGCTCTGGGTTAAACGTCCAAATCTTTTCAACTGGCATATGACGGCCCCGGACGAAAGTATTCTGATTTCCGACGGCAAAACCCTCTGGTTCTACAATCCATTTGTCGAGCAGGTCAGCGCTACCTGGCTGAAAGATGCCACCAGCAACACGCCCTTTATGCTGATTGCCCGTAACCAGAGTAGTGACTGGCAGCAGTATAATATCAGCCAGCAGGGTGATAAATTCGAGCTGAGGCCTAAGTCTGCCGACGGCAACCTCAAGCAGTTCACGCTTAATGTTTCGGCCAGTGGCACCATCAACCAGTTCAGCGCCATTGAGCAGGACGGTCAACGCAGCAGCTATACGCTGAAAAACCAGCAGAATGGCACCATTGATGCCGCCAAATTCACATTCACGCCGCCGCAGGGCGTCACGCTGGACGATCAGCGTAAGTGAGGTTAGCGTGAGTAATCTGTCTCTGGATTTCTCCCACAACGAGTTTCAACCGCTGGCCGCCCGTATGCGGCCACGCACGCTGGCCGAATATATCGGCCAGCAGCATCTGCTGGCACCCGGTAAACCTTTGCCCCGCGCCATTGAGGCTGGCCATCTGCATTCCATGATCCTCTGGGGGCCGCCAGGCACCGGAAAGACCACGCTGGCAGAAATTATTGGCCACTACGGTAAGGCGGATGTTGAGCGCATTTCAGCGGTGACCTCCGGCGTAAAAGATATTCGCGAAGCGATTGAACGGGCGCGGCAGAACCGCAGCGCTGGCCGCCGGACCATTCTTTTTGTGGATGAGGTCCATCGCTTTAACAAGAGCCAGCAGGATGCCTTCCTGCCTCATATAGAAGATGGCACCATCACCTTTATCGGTGCCACAACGGAAAACCCTTCGTTTGAGCTCAACTCAGCACTTCTCTCCCGCGCCCGCGTATATCTTCTGAAGTCGTTAACCAGCGAGGATATAGAGAGCGTGCTGGATCAGGCGATGCAGGATGGCGAACGCGGCTACGGTAAAGACAATATTGTCCTGCCGGAAAATACCCGCAGGATGGTTGCGGAACTGGTCAACGGCGATGCCCGTCGGGCGCTGAATACGCTGGAAATGATGGCGGATATGGCGGAAGTAAACGGCGACGGCAAGCGGGCGCTGACGAGCCAGCTGCTGAATGAAGTCTCCGGCGAGCGCAGCGCCAGGTTTGATAACAAAGGCGACCGCTATTACGATCTGATCTCAGCACTGCATAAATCGGTTCGCGGTTCTGCACCCGATGCCGCCCTTTACTGGTATGCCCGAATCATTACCGCAGGCGGCGATCCTTTATACGTCGCCCGGCGGCTGCTGGCGATCGCATCGGAAGATGTTGGCAATGCGGACCCCCGGGGTATGCAGGTTGCCCTCGCTGCCTGGGACTGCTTTACCCGCGTGGGGCCAGCCGAGGGTGAGCGCGCTATTGCGCAGGCCATTGTCTACCTGGCCTGCGCGCCTAAGAGCAACGCGGTTTATACCGCCTTTAAAGCCGCGATGCGTGATGCGCGGGATAACCCGGATTATGATGTGCCGGAACATCTGCGTAACGCCCCAACCAAACTGATGAAAGAGATGGGATTAGGGGCGGAATATCGCTATGCGCACGATGAACCGAATGCCTACGCGGCGGGGGAGAGCTATTTCCCCGGCGAAATGGCGCATACCCGCTACTATCAACCCACCGCCCGGGGGCTGGAAGGAAAGATCGGTGAAAAGCTCGCCTGGCTCGCCGCGCAGGATCAAAATAGCCCGACAAAACGCTATCGCTGACAGTGGCGTTGCGGTAAGGTTAGCAAGGAATTCAACGCATTCGCAGGTCGGATGCGTCCCCTCTTTATTCACTCAATCATACTAAGCACAGGACAAGCATGCTCGATCCCAATCTGCTGCGTAACGAGCCAGACGCAGTCGCTGAAAAACTGGCACGCCGGGGCTATAAGCTGGACGTTGATACGCTGCGCGCTCACGAAGAGCGTCGTAAAGTCTTGCAGGTCGAAACTGAAACGCTGCAGGCAGAACGCAACTCCCGCTCCAAATCTATCGGCCAGGCCAAGGCACGTGGGGAAGATATCGAGCCGTTGCGTCAGGAAGTGAACGCACTGGGTGAACGTCTTGACGCCGCCAAAGCGGAACTGGATACGTTGCAAAACGCCATCCGTGACGTGGCGCTGTCGATCCCGAATATCCCTGCCGATGAAGTGCCTGCGGGCAAAGATGACAGCGATAACCAGGAAGTCAGCCGCTGGGGTGAGCCGTTAAAATATGATTTTGCGGTACGCGATCACGTTGAACTGGGAGAAATGGCGGCCGGACTCGATTTTGCTGCGGCCACCAAGCTGACCGGTTCGCGCTTCGTCGTGATGAAAGGGCAGATTGCTCTGATGCATCGCGCGCTCAGCCAGTTCATGCTCGATCTGCATACTGAACAGCATGGTTATCTGGAAACCTACGTGCCTTACCTTGTTAACCATGCTTCACTGTATGGCACGGGCCAGCTTCCTAAATTCGGCGAAGATCTTTTCCACACGCGTCCTCTGGAAGAAGAAGCTTCCAGCAGCGACTATGCGCTGATCCCGACTTCAGAAGTGCCGCTGACCAATCTGGTGCGGGATGAAATCCTGGAAGAGGAATCCCTGCCGCTGAAGTTTACCGCCCATACTCCCTGCTTCCGTTCTGAAGCGGGCGCCTATGGACGCGATACCCGCGGCCTGATCCGTATGCATCAGTTCGACAAAGTGGAAATGGTGCAGATTACCCGTCCTGAAGACTCCATGCAGGCGCTGGAAGAGTTAGCAGGCCACGCCGAGAAAGTGCTGCAGTTGCTGAACCTGCCTTATCGCAAGATGCTGCTCTGCACGGGCGATATGGGCTTTGGCTCAACCAAAACTTACGATCTTGAAGTCTGGTTGCCCGCCCAGGAAACCTATCGCGAAATCTCCTCCTGCTCCAATATGGGCGATTTTCAGGCGCGCCGCATGCAGGCCCGCTGCCGCAGTAAGACCGAGAAAAAACCTCGCCTGGTGCATACCCTTAACGGTTCCGGACTGGCTGTTGGCCGTACGCTGGTGGCCGTGCTGGAAAACTATCAGCAGGCTGACGGTCGTATCGCCGTCCCTGAGGTGCTGCGCCCTTACATGAAGGGACTGGAATTTATCGGTTAATCACCATCCATTCCTTACAGAACCTGCGGCTTCCCCCGCAGGTTTTTTTTCGCCCGCACATACGGCCGAAAGCGGACTCACTCTGGCTGCGCCGTCAGGAAAACTTCTAAAAATAAAAGTTATCGTGAGCAGGAGAGGGCTAAGGCGTAAAGTTGTCACTTTTCATAGAGATAATGCGGCGCGCTACCGTTTCGTTTGTTCCGCTAACCCTTTGTAGATAAAAAATTTTAATCGCTTCGCAGCAAATCGTGCTGGGCGCTTTTTTGAGACATTGACTTTCATTATTCCGGTGGCAATATGCGCGCAAAATCTTTCCTTTTTTGGTTGCATCTCCCACATGTCCACCTGGTCCCGCCCTGTTATCGTGCTGCTCTGCGGCCTTTTGCTGATGACGATTTCTATCGCCGCGCTAAATACGCTGGTTCCGCTCTGGCTTACCCATGATGCACTGCCTACCTGGCAGGTTGGCGTGGTCAGCTCCTCTTACTATGCGGGAAATCTGGCGGGAACCCTGGTAGCCGGTATAGTGATTAAGCGCCTCGGTTTTAACCGAAGCTACTACGCCGCCTCACTGGTCTTTGCGCTGGCCTCTGCCGCGCTGGCGCTGGAAAGCGGCTTCTGGGCATGGACCCTGTGGCGTTTTATGGCGGGGATTGGCTGCGCGCTGATTTGGGTTGTGGTGGAAAGCGCGCTGCTGTGTAGCGGCACGCTGCGTAATCGTGGTCAGCTCCTTGCCGCCTATATGATCGTTTATTATATGGGAACGGTCGCGGGGCAACTGCTGGTCAGTAAAGTCCCTACCGGCCTGATGCAGGTACTGCCCTGGGCGACGGCGATTGTGCTCTGCGCCATTCTTCCGCTGCTGTTTACCCGGATCACGGCGAAAGGGGATGATGAGGAGGCGGCGCCGGGAAGGATGTGGCCGATGCTGCGTCGCCGCAATGCGCGTCTGGGGATTAACGGCTGCATTATCTCCGGTATTCTGCTGGGATCGCTTTATGGCCTGATGCCGCTTTACCTCTCCCATCAGGGTATGAGTGACGCCACGGTGGGCTACTGGATGGCGCTGCTGGTCAGTGCCGGTATTGTCGGACAGTGGCCCGTCGGGCGTCTCGCCGATCGCTACGGACGCTTATTAGTTTTGCGCGTTCAGGTATTTGTGGTGATCCTTGGCGCCCTTGCCATGCTGGGCAATGCCGCAATGGCTCCCGCGCTGTTTATTCTCGGCTGCGCCGGGTTTACGCTCTATCCGCTGGCGATGTCATGGGCCTGTGAAACCGTTGCCCATCATGAGCTGGTCGCCATGAACCAGGCCCTGCTGCTCAGCTATACCATCGGTAGCCTGATCGGACCGGCCATGACCTCAATGCTGATGCAGAACTACTCCGATCGCGTACTGTTTTTAATGATTGCCGCCGTGGCATTTGTTTATCTGGTCATGCTGCTGCGTAAGGCGGACAGGCATGCAACGCCGGTGGCGCACGCCTGATTAAATTGTCGGGGAGATTGTTCGTCGCGTTGGACGGCGTATACAGCGAAAAAAATGCCGGTCTTCTGACCGGCATTGCTGTTTTTAGTACATGACTTTGTGGCCGTAGCTTTCAAGAATGCCTTTGACCCTGTCCATCGTTTCCGCTTTAGGCGGGTGAATGCCTTCCAGCTTGTACTCTTCTCCCATCGCTATCCACTTATGTTTACCCAGCTCGTGATAGGGGAGAAGCTCAATTTTTTCAACGTTGCCCATATCGCGGGTAAACTCACCGAGCCGGTGCGCAGAGTCATCGTCGTCAGAATAGCCCGGCACCACCACAAAGCGGATCCAGGTGCGGATATTTTTCTTCGCCAGATAGCGGGCAAACTCCAGCGTCCGGTGATTTGAGACGCCAACCAGAATCTGATGTATCTCATCATTGATCTGTTTAAGATCCAGCATGACCAGATCGGTCACTTCCAGCAGTTCATCAATGACCGGATCGTAGCGGCGCACAAATCCATTGGTATCCAGGCAGGTATGAATGCCCTCAGTGCGGCAGGCGCGAAACCAGTCGCGAACAAACTCTGCCTGGAGTATCGCCTCGCCGCCGGACGCCGTCACGCCGCCGCCGGAAGCGTTGATAAAATGACGGTAAGAGAGCACGTCCTTCATCAGTTCTTCAACGGTGATCTCTTTACCGCCGTGGGTATCCCATGTATCCCGGTTATGGCAGTAGAGGCAGCGCATCAGGCAGCCCTGAAAAAAGGTGATAAAACGGATGCCGGGGCCGTCTACGGTCCCGCAGGATTCGAATGAGTGAATGCGACCTTTAACTGACATTGCGATGAATTCTCCATAGTAGACCTGCCGCGCTGGCAGGACGCAGTCTTTAAGCTGCGTTAAGTCTGTTTTGCCAGCGGCCCGGGAAGTGCAGAGGGAGGTGGCTGGCAAAAGAGGCTGGAAAAAGGCTCCGCCAGAGCGGAGCCTTTCAGGCTCAGAAGGGGCTTACAGGGCGCTTGTGAAGGTACGCGTAATCACATCCTGCTGCTGCTCTTTAGTGAGCGAGTTGAAGCGAACGGCGTAGCCGGAGACGCGGATGGTTAACTGCGGATATTTTTCCGGGTTATCCATCGCATCCAGCAGCATTTCACGATTCATCACGTTCACGTTCAGATGCTGACCGCCTTCGATGCTGGCTTCATGGTGGAAGTAACCGTCCATCAGGCCTGCCAGATTAGCTTTACGCACGTCATCATCTTTACCCAGCGCGTTCGGCACGATGGAGAAAGTATAGGAGATGCCGTCTTTCGCGTAGGCAAACGGCAGTTTGGCTACCGAGGTCAGTGAGGCAACGGCCCCTTTCTGATCGCGTCCGTGCATAGGGTTAGCGCCCGGACCGAAAGGTGCGCCGGCACGACGACCATCCGGGGTATTACCGGTTTTCTTACCGTAAACCACGTTAGAGGTGATGGTCAGTACGGACTGCGTTGGTACCGCATTGCGGTAGGTTTCCAGCTTCTGAATTTTTTTCATGAAGCGTTCAACCAGATCGCAGGCGATATCATCGACGCGGGCATCATTGTTACCAAACTGCGGATATTCACCCTCAATTTTGAAGTCAACGGCCAGACCATCTTCATCACGAATGGTGGAGACTTTGGCATATTTGATGGCGGACAGGGAGTCAGCCGCAACGGAAAGACCGGCGATGCCGCAGGCCATTGTGCGGTAAACGTCGCGGTCATGCAGTGCCATCAGCGCCGCTTCATAGCTGTACTTATCGTGCATGTAATGGATAACGTTCAGCGCAGTCACATACTGCTTGGCCAGCCAGTCCATGAAGTGATCCATACGCGCCATCACTTTATCGTAATCCAGCACCTCATCCATCATTGGCGCTTCTTTCGGGCCAACCTGCATTTTCAGTTTTTCATCCACGCCGCCGTTGATGGCATAAAGCATGGTTTTCGCGAGGTTGGCGCGCGCACCAAAGAACTGCATCTGTTTACCCACGATCATCGGGCTGACGCAGCAGGCGATGGCATAGTCATCGTTGTTGAAGTCAGGGCGCATCAGATCGTCATTCTCATACTGAACGGATGAGGTGTCGATAGAGACCTTCGCCGCGTATTTTTTGAAGTTCAGCGGCAGCTTCTCTGACCACAGGATGGTCATGTTTGGCTCTGGTGAAGGCCCCATGGTGTAGAGCGTATTCAGGAAACGGAAGCTGGTTTTGGTCACCAGCGTACGGCCATCGACACCCATACCGGCAAGTGACTCGGTGGCCCAGATTGGGTCGCCGGAGAAGAGTTCGTCATATTCCGGCGTACGCAGGAAGCGAACCATACGCAGTTTCATCACCAGGTGATCGATCAGTTCCTGGGCGTCCTGCTCGGTAATGTTACCGGCCTGCAGGTCACGCTCAATATAAACGTCCAGGAAGGTGGAGACGCGTCCAAAGGACATGGCCGCACCATTTTGGGATTTCACCGCTGCCAGATAGCCAAAGTAGGTCCACTGCACGGCTTCCTGAGCATTTTTGGCCGGGCCGGAAATATCACAGCCATATTTCGCCGCCATCTCTTTGATCTGCTCCAGCGCACGATGCTGGTCGGCGATCTCTTCACGCAGACGGATAGTGGCTTCCAGGTTGACGCCGTTTTCCAGATCGCTCTGCAGTGAAGCGAACTGGGCAAACTTATCTTTCATCAGCAGATCGATGCCGTACAGCGCAACGCGGCGGTAGTCGCCGATAATACGACCACGACCATAAGCGTCCGGCAGGCCGGTCAGCACGCCAGATTTACGGCAGCGCAGGATATCGGGGGTGTAAACGTCGAACACGCCCTGGTTGTGCGTTTTACGGTATTCGGTAAAGACTTTTTTCAGGCCGGCATCCAGTTCACGACCGTAAACTTTACAGGAGCCTTCAACCATTTTGATGCCGCCGTACGGGATCAGCGCGCGTTTCAGCGGCGCTTCCGTCTGGAGGCCAACAATGGTCTCGCGTTTTTTATCAATGTAGCCGGCATCGTGAGAGGTAATGGTTGAGGCCAGGTCGGTATCAAAATCGACCGGCGCATGGGTGCGGTTTTCCAGCTTGATGCCTTCCATAACCTTGTCCCACAGGGCGGTAGTGGCTTCAGTTGCGCCGCTCAGGAACGATTCATCCCCTTCATAAGGGGTGTAGTTCTTCTGAATGAAGTCGCGAACGTTGATGCTGTTCTGCCATTCGCCTTCTGCAAAGCCTGCCCAGGCAACAGCCTGTTTTTCATTGTGCTCGCTCATTTGATACCTACCTTAATTACGTGGAGTTCTTTCAGTTCCCACGACCCTGTAGCGGCCGCAGGTGCCAAATGCAGTGCGGGGCTTAACGGTGATCGCCGTCCCGCAGATAGATCACCCAGTACGTCAAACCTACCAGCAATCCGCCACCGATAATGTTGCCCAGGGTGACAGGGATCAGATTATCAATAACAAAGTTCTTAACGGTCAGTTGCGAAAACTGCGCGGCAGTGGTGCCGGTTAACTGCCAGAATTCGGGAGAGGCGAAGTCTTTAATGATGATGCCCAGCGGGATCATAAACATGTTAGCGATACTGTGTTCGAAGCCGCTGGCAACGAACATGGCGACCGGCAGCACCATCGCAAACATTTTATCCGTCAGGCTACGGCCGGAGTAGCTCATCCAGACCGCCAGGCAGACCATCAGATTTGCCAGAATGCCAAGACAGACGGCTTCAAGAAAAGTATGGTGCATTTTATGGTCAGCCGTTTGCAGAACATTTAACCCCCATGCACCATTCGCTGCCATAGGTTGGCCTGCAAACCAGATCAGCGCGATAAAGAACATAGCGCCAAAAAAATTCCCGATATAAACGTTAATCCAGTTACAGGTTAGCTGACGCCAGCTAATGCGCCCGCTCGCCTTGGCGACCATGGTTAACACGGTAGAAGTAAAAAGATCGGCACCGCAGACCACGACCAGCATCAGTCCCAGCGAAAAGCATAATCCGCCCACCAGCTTAGTCATCCCATAGGGGAGCGCTCCGGCGCCGGTGGTGGCGGTGATATAAAAGACAAAGGCAATGGAAATAAATACCCCAGCGGTAATGGCCAGGAAAAATGTGGTGAAGGGGTGCTTAGTTGCTTTATAGACACCGGCTTCTTCGGCTACTTTAGCCATTTCCGACGGTAGAAGCAGGTCAAACGGGCTGCCAGTTTTCACACTAACGTCTCCCAAAATTTTTCATCGGAGTGATACTAACAAAGGAGTATAGGGAAGAATTTGATATGGATCATAAATGGCCGGGTTAAACCCCGCTAAAGCACTGTAATTTATAGGGTTTTTATATTCATCTTCTTGATAATAAAGGATTAAATATTTTTTAAAAGCCCAAAAAACATTTGAATTGTTGGACGGGAGGCGGCGGGGGAAAGTAAATTATGGCAGGTGTTTGTATCAGAATTGTGACGAACCTTTAAAAGGAAATTTTAATGGATCGTTTTATTTAACTTTCCAGAAAAATCTTTGCATCCCGGAAAGAAAATAAGGGGTTTACTGCCCGAAATAAGCGCGATAAACCCCAATAATTTATTTCCAGTTAGTGCGTTTAGCCTGCTGCAGCTTTTCATAAGCCGCCAGCAGTGACTGATGCGCCGGGAATGCCATCAGTTCATCATCTACGGCCTGCAGACCGAAGAAAGGCGCTTCACCACTTATCGCGGCTGAAGCGGCTTCAACCGCCTGCTGGCCATACATCCGCACAAAGGCGGTATGGTACTGCACCGGATCGCGCTCTTCTTCCTGGCTAAGTAACAGCAGCGTTTGCAGGCAGCGATAGTAATTAGCCCGCTCAGGTGTAAAGAGGGAACCGTTGAACTCCATGGTCCATTCAGTCCAGATCAGGGCCTGCTCAGTGTCGCCACCGGCCAGCGCGAGCATCGCTTTCAGTTCGCCAATACGCAGGGTGTACCAGCCATTATCTTTGCCTGTCGCCAGGCCAAGCAATTCGCGTACGCGCGTAAAGTCATCATGGCCATCTTCGTCGAGCTGTTCGAGCAGCGCCAGATAGTCCGCTTTCTCCCAGCTGCTTTCCGGCAGCGACAGCAGCGTTTCGCGCAGGTAGGCGCCCATGCTGTTGTTTGCCAGCAGCAGATCTTCCGCAGGATAGATGTCAGACATACCGGGAACAATAATACGGCAAGCGTAAACATCAAGGTGCTGGTAGTCAGCGATGTACACTTCTTTATCTTCTTTTTTGAAGATGTCCATCAGCGTGGCGAACTCTTCCTGGGTGGTGCCGTCGAAACGCCAGTCCACAAAAGGATAATCCGCATCGTCTTTAAACATATCCCAGGAGATCAGACCGCTGGAGTCGATGAAATGTGTTTCCAGATTGGCGTGCTCAGCGACTTCCTCATCATCAAAGGTTGGCGGCGTGAAAACATCCAGATCTTTCAGGCTGCGGCCCTGGAGCAGTTCGGTCACGGTTCTTTCCAGCGCCACGCCGAAGTCCGGATGCGCGCCAAAAGAGGCAAAGCAGGTGCCGTTCTGCGGGTTGAACAGCACCACACAGATAACCGGATACTTACCGCCGAGCGAGGCGTCATAAGAGAAGATCGGGAAACCTTCCGCTTCCAGACTGGCGATGGAAGCAACTACGCCCGGATAGCGATCCAGTACTGCCTGTGGAATCGCAGGAAGACTGATCGATTCGGCGATAATGCGGTTTTTGATATAACGTTCGAAAACTTCAGACAACCCCTGTACGCGCGCCTCGTCAGAGGTGTTCCCAGCGGACATGCCGTTTGAAACATACAGGTTTCCGATAATGTTCATCGGGATATAGACCGTTTGTCGATCGGACTGACGGGTGAAGGGCAGGGCACAGATGCCGCGATCGGCATTGCCGGACTGAAGATCGATCAGATCGCTGGCGCTGACTTCGTTTTCCGGATCGTAAAAGTCCTTCAGGCGCGGATCGAGAATACCGGCAGGCAAGCTGTCATCTTCCGGCAACGGGAACCATTTTTCGTCAGGATAGTGGACGAACTCCCCGTTGGCGATCTGCTTGCCCAGCCAGAAATCGGCGAAAAAATAGTTGGTCGACAGACGTTCAAAGTACTCGCCCAGCGCCGAAGCCAGAGCGGCTTTCTTGCTGGCGCCTTTCCCGTTGGTAAAGCACAGCGGGCAGTCGCGGTCACGGATATGGACGGACCAGACGTTAGGAACCGGATTCAGCCAGGACGCTTCTTCAATATTGAAGCCCAGATCCTGCAATTTTTGCTGAAAGCGTGAGATGGAATCTTCCAGCGCGGCATCTTTGCCTGGAATATAAGTTTGCGTCATAGGGCCCACTCGGTTGGGGTTGTGCCGAAAGGGCGCAATGATACGGGGTTTCTCTCTGAATCGCTATCCGGCTGCCGGAATTTCATGCGTTTGCCCACTGGTCGGCTGACAGGATAAAACATTGCAGCAGAGGGGTGGCAATGATAAAACCGATAGCTGAATCGAAACGATTATTCAGAGAGTGGTGAGGGGAAATGAGTCAGGTTTTCAATTTTAGCTCCGGCCCGGCGATGCTGCCGGCAGAAGTACTGCGTCGTGCGGAACAGGAACTGTGCAACTGGCAGGGTTCAGGTACCTCGGTGATGGAAATCAGCCACCGCAGCAAAGAATTTCTCAAGGTGGCTGGCGAAGCCGAAAAGGATTTTCGCGACCTGCTGAAGATCCCCTCAAACTACAAAGTCCTTTTTTGCCACGGCGGCGCACGCGGGCAGTTTGCGGCAGTCCCGATGAATCTCCTGGGCGACAAAACGACCGCTGATTACGTTGACGGCGGCTACTGGGCGCATAGCGCCATTAAAGAAGCGCAGAAATACTGTCAGCCGAACGTTATTGATGCGAAAACGACGATTGACGGTTTGCGCGCGCTGACGCCTATGAGCGAATGGACGCTCTCGGAGCAGGCTGCCTATGTGCACTATTGCCCAAATGAAACCATCGACGGTATTGCGATTGATGAAGAGCCCGACTTTGGCGACAAAGTTGTGGTCGCCGATCTCTCATCCACCATTCTCTCCCGTCCGATCGATATCAGCCGCTACGGCGTCATCTATGCTGGCGCGCAGAAAAACATCGGCCCTGCTGGTCTGACGCTGGTCGTAGTGCGCGAAGATTTGTTGGGTAAAGCGCAGCAGGCGCTGCCCTCGATTCTGGATTATCAGGTGCTGAGCGACAATGACTCCATGTTTAATACTCCGCCGACGTTCGCCTGGTATCTTTCCGGTCTGGTCTTTAAATGGCTGAAAGAACAGGGCGGGATTGCTGAACTGGATAAACGGAATCAGGCCAAGGCAGATCTGCTCTATCGCACTATTGATACGAGCAGTTTCTACCGTAATGAAGTCGCTCCCCGCAACCGTTCACGCATGAACGTTCCTTTCCAGCTGGCTGATGCGGCGCTGGATAACCTGTTTCTGGAAGAGTCGCTGGCGGCCGGGCTGCATGCGCTGAAGGGGCACCGTGTGGTGGGCGGGATGCGCGCTTCAATTTATAATGCGATGCCGCTTGAGGGCGTGCAGGCGCTGACCGACTTTATGACCGATTTTGAGCGCCGCCACGGCTGAATAAGTTGTGACGCGGTGCAGATAAATTTACCCACTGAAACCCTGCAGGGCTGCGGGGTTTCACTGTAATTTTTTTTGGAGAAGATGTTTCAGATGCAGGATTCCCTGACCTTACAACCTGTCGCCCTGGTGGACGGCACCGTTAACCTGCCCGGCTCAAAAAGCGTGTCAAACCGCGCACTGCTGCTGGCCGCCATGGCCCGGGGCACCACCCGGCTGACCAACTTGCTGGACAGCGATGACGTTCGCCATATGCTTAATGCGCTTCAGGCGCTGGGCGTTCACTACACGCTATCCGCCGACCGGACGGTGTGCGAAGTCACCGGGCAGGGCGGTCCGCTGCATGCTGAGCAAACCCTTGAACTGTTTCTCGGCAACGCCGGCACGGCGATGCGCCCGCTGGCTGCCGCGCTCTGTCTGGGCAGGAATGATATCGTGCTGACCGGCGAGCCAAGGATGAAAGAGCGTCCAATTGGGCACCTGGTGGACGCGCTGCGTCAGGGCGGGGCGGTCATCCACTATCTGGAGCAGGAAAACTACCCTCCGCTGCGTCTGGAAGGCGGTTTCACCGGCGGCGAAGTGACGGTCGATGGCAGCGTCTCCAGCCAGTTCCTCACCGCGCTGCTGATGACGGCACCGCTGGCGCAAAACGATACGCAGATCCTGATTAAAGGCGAACTTGTTTCTAAACCTTATATCGATATCACTCTCAACCTGATGCAGAAATTTGGCGTCACCGTTGAAAACGACAATTACGCCGTGTTCCGTATTGCCGGTAACCAGCACTATAGTGCGCCGGGCGATTATCTGGTAGAAGGCGACGCTTCCTCCGCCTCTTATTTCCTTGCGGCCGCTGCCGTTAAGGGCGGCACGGTAAAAGTCACCGGCATTGGACGCAGCAGCGTACAGGGCGACATCCGCTTTGCCGACGTGCTGGAAAAAATGGGCGCGGTTATTGAGTGGGGTGATGACTACATCGCCTGCACTAAAGGCGAGCTGAAGGCTGTTGACCTGGATATGAACCATATTCCCGATGCGGCAATGACGATTGCCACGGCCGCGCTGTTTGCTGACGGCACCACGGTTATGCGCAACATCTATAACTGGCGCGTAAAAGAAACCGATCGTCTGGCGGCGATGGCGAACGAACTCCGTAAAGTTGGCGCTGAGGTTGAAGAAGGGCATGATTACATTCGCATCACGCCTCCGGAGAAAATTCAGTACGCGGAGATTGGCACCTATAACGATCATCGTATGGCGATGTGCTTTTCGCTGGTGGCCCTTTCCAGTACGCCGGTAACCATTCTCGATCCGGGCTGCACCGCCAAAACCTTCCCTGACTATTTCGAACAGCTCGCCCGCATTAGCCAGCCTGCCTGAAGCCACATTCCCGCTGCGTGACAACGCAGCGGTATTTGTCGGTTACGTCACGCTCTTTACCGAAGTCGCCTTCCGGAATTTGTCTGAAATGGCTGAATTTATTCAGGCCGACTATGCTTAAGGGGTAACGATCGAAGCTGTAGCAGCGTATAATGTGCGTCGATATTTGTCTGCGCAGATTTTTTGCAGGCATCCTACCGACAGGAGAACGACATGACGGCTATAGCCCCGGTGATCACGATTGATGGCCCAAGCGGTGCCGGTAAAGGGACCTTGTGTAAAGCAATGGCTGAGGCGCTACAGTGGCATCTGCTGGACTCCGGCGCGATCTATCGCGTACTGGCGCTGGCGGCACTGCATCATCAGGTGGATATCACTTCGGAAGAGGCTTTGGTGCCGATTGCTGCTCACCTTGACGTTCGCTTCGTCTCGACCAATGGCGAAATGGAAGTGATCCTCGAAGGGGAAGATGTTTCGGGCGAAATCCGTACGCAGGATGTCAGTAATACGGCGTCAAAAGTGGCCGCGTTTCCGCGAGTGCGTGAGGCGTTATTGCGACGTCAGCGCGGCTTCCGGGATGCGCCTGGCCTGATCGCTGACGGACGGGATATGGGGACAGTGGTTTTTCCGGACGCTCCGGTAAAAATCTTCCTCGATGCCAGCTCGGAAGAGCGCGCCCACCGCCGTATGCTACAGTTGCAGGATAAAGGCTTTAGTGTTAACTTTGAGCGCCTTTTATCTGAGATAAAGGAGCGTGATGAGCGCGATCGTAATCGTGCCATCGCACCGTTAATACCGGCAGAAGACGCGCTGGTGCTGGATTCGACCAGCATGTCAATTGAGGAAGTGATTGAAACTGCTCTCAATTATGCGCGTGAAAAACTTTCTCTGCCGTAACGGATACCGGGCCTTCGTGGCCCGACTGTTTTTATTAACCCTGTGACAAGGATGTCATGGGGCATGTGAAACAACCCCACCCGTCAGGATGTCAGGTGGACGTTAAATTGAAGAATCCATAAGATTATCAATATGACTGAATCTTTTGCTCAACTATTTGAAGAATCCCTAAAAACTATCGAAACCCGTCCGGGTTCCATCGTTCGCGGCGTTGTTGTCTCTATCGACAAAGACGTTGTTCTGGTTGATGCGGGCCTGAAATCTGAATCTGCAATTCCTGCAGAGCAGTTCAAAAACGCAGCCGGCGAGCTGGAAATCCAGGTGGGTGACGAAGTTGACGTTGCACTGGATGCAGTGGAAGACGGCTTCGGTGAGACCCTGCTGTCCCGTGAGAAAGCTAAACGTCACGAAGCTTGGATCACGCTGGAAAAAGCTTACGAAGACGCTGAAACCGTTACCGGTGTTATCAACGGCAAAGTTAAAGGCGGCTTCACTGTTGAGCTGAACGGCATTCGTGCGTTCCTGCCAGGTTCACTGGTTGACGTGCGTCCAGTGCGCGACACGCTGCACCTGGAAGGCAAAGAGCTTGAGTTCAAAGTCATCAAGCTGGATCAGAAGCGCAACAACGTTGTTGTTTCACGTCGTGCTGTTATCGAATCTGAGAACAGCGCAGAGCGCGATCAGCTGCTGGAAAACCTCCAGGAAGGCATGGAAGTTAAAGGTATCGTTAAGAACCTGACTGACTACGGTGCATTCGTTGATCTGGGCGGCGTTGACGGCCTGCTGCACATCACTGATATGGCATGGAAACGCGTTAAGCATCCAAGCGAAATCGTGAATGTTGGCGATGAAATCAACGTTAAAGTTCTGAAGTTCGACCGCGAGCGTACCCGTGTTTCTCTGGGTCTGAAGCAGCTGGGCGAAGATCCATGGGTCGCTATCGCTAAGCGCTACCCAGAAGGCACTCGTCTGACTGGCCGTGTAACCAACCTGACCGACTACGGCTGCTTCGTGGAAATCGAAGAAGGCGTTGAAGGCCTGGTACACGTTTCAGAAATGGACTGGACCAATAAAAACATCCATCCGTCCAAAGTTGTTAACGTTGGCGATGTTGTTGAAGTTATGGTTCTGGACATCGACGAAGAACGTCGTCGTATCTCCCTGGGTCTGAAGCAGTGCAAATCTAACCCATGGCAGCAGTTCGCAGAAACCCACAACAAGGGCGACCGCGTTGAAGGTAAAATCAAGTCAATCACTGACTTCGGTATCTTCATCGGCCTGGACGGCGGTATCGACGGCCTGGTTCACCTGTCTGACATCTCCTGGAACGCTACCGGAGAAGACGCAGTTCGTGAATACAAGAAAGGCGACGAAATCGCAGCCGTGGTTCTGCAGGTTGACGCAGAGCGCGAGCGTATCTCCCTGGGCGTTAAGCAGCTGGCAGAAGATCCGTTTAACAACTACATCTCTCTGAACAAGAAAGGTGCTATCGTTAACGGTAAAGTGACTGCTGTTGATGCTAAAGGTGCTACCGTTGAGCTGGCTGACGGCGTTGAAGGTTACCTGCGTGCTTCAGAAGCTTCCATTGACCGCGTTGAAGATGCGACTCTGGTTCTGAACGTAGGCGACGATGTTGAAGCTAAGTTCACCGGCGTTGACCGTAAGAACCGCGTTGTAAGCCTGTCTGTTCGCGCTAAAGACCAGGCTGACGAGAAAGAAGCTATCAACACTGTTAACACCAAGCAGGAAGAAGGCAACTTCTCTAACGCTATGGCTGAAGCTTTCAAAGCAGCTAAAGGCGAGTAATAGCCCCTGCTGTCAGGGCGGCGTAAGCTGCCCTGACGCTGCCGTTACTGTCAAAGTTTTTCCAGATGGAAATAACCGGAGGATTTATGACCAAGTCAGAACTGATTGAAAGACTTGCTGGCCAGCACTCTCATATTCCGGCGAAAGTCGTTGAGGATGCGGTTAAAGAGATGCTTGAGCACATGGCGACCACTTTGGCCCAGGGCGAACGCATTGAAATCCGGGGCTTCGGCAGTTTTTCTTTGCATTACCGTGCGCCCCGAACCGGCCGTAACCCGAAAACGGGTGACAAAGTGGAGTTGGAAGGAAAGTATGTTCCACACTTCAAGCCGGGTAAAGAGCTGCGCGACCGTGCAAATATCTACGGTTAAGGCTGTTCAGAACGCAATAAAACGACGCTCCGGCGTCGTTTTTTTTTGCCCTTTTTTTGCAGGCATTCCTCTGACATTATCGCCATCCGCCACGCCCTCTCATTCCGCTAAAGTTACGGGCCTGCTTCCAAAGCATTCAGGTAACCATTAACTTGCAGCGAAAGTCTGCCGGACTGCCCCGGACTTTCAATCCTGCCTGCTGTCAGAGACGGTATTTAACGGCACACTCTCCGCAGAAAATGGAGAGCTGACATGCCTTACCCTCTTGTCCGGCTGGCAATCGCCGCAATCGCGGCGGCGTTGCCTCTGAATGTTCTGACTCATCTTCCCCCTGTGGGATATAACCTGGGGATCCTCTGTGTTGCGGGCGCGCTATTGATCGCCGGACAACGGGCTACGACGGATATCGCAGTCGTTCTGCTGCTGTTTCTCTGGAGCGTGGAGGCCGGGCGGCAGACTGAAAAACAGATAGCATTGTTCTCTTCAGGGCCCGTTACGGCGGAAGTGCGTATCGAACAAATTCTGCCGCAGTCAGAAAGGGTGAAGGTGCGTATTGTCAGCCGGGCGGGTAAGCCCGTTTTCCCCCCCGTTTTTGCGCTGCTCTCTGGCCAAAAGTTCTCTGACGCTGTTTGCCGTGGTCAGCGCTGGCGAATGACGCTCAGGCTGAAACCGGTTCATGCGCGGTTAAATGAGGCGGGATTTGACGCACAGCGCTTCGCTATCGCCACCCGGACCCCGCTCGCTGGCAGGATGAGTGTGCCGGTACTGCTTAATCCGGCATGCAGCTGGCGGGATCGTATCATCAGCAGCAGCCGGAAAAACTATGGCGAATTGCCGTGGCAGGCGCCGATCTCCGGACTGGCATTTGGCGAACGTGACGAGGTGAGCCGGGAGATAACTCAGCTACTGCGTGAAACCGGTACGGCACATCTGATGGCGATATCCGGCATGCATACTGGTCTGGCCGCCACGCTGGGCTGGCTAATTGCCAGGCTGTTACAACTCTTCTTCCCGGCCCGCTGGATTGGCTACCGCTTCCCACTCGCGCTGGGGCTGCTTGTGGCGTTGATCTATGGCTGGCTTTCCGGCGGCAATCCGCCTGCGACAAGGGCAATAGTGGCTTTGAGCGTATGGAGCGCAATCCGGCTAAAAGGATGGTGCTGCTCTCACTGGCAGGTCTGGAGCCTCTGCATTGGTGCCATCCTGTTTTTTGACCCGCTGAGCGCGCTTTCAGACAGCCTCTGGCTCTCTGCAACAGCCGTGGCGGGTCTGCTTTTCTGGTATCAGTGTTTTCCGTTGCCGGCCCGCTTTACACATAAAAGACGCTGGCTGATCCTGCGACTCCTTCATCTCCAGCTCGGCCTGTTGCTGCTACTGATGCCGGTACAAATGTTCATTTTTCACGGCATCAGCTTTACTGCGTTGGTGGCTAATTTATGGGCGGTACCTGTCGTTACGCTGCTTACCGTTCCACTTATTTTTTGCGCTCTGTTACTTAATTTTATTACGCCGGCAGGCCAGTTTATCTGGTGGTGTGTAGACCGGACGCTGGCGCTGCTGTTTTTCCCGCTTGAAGCGCTTCCCTCCGGATGGATCGCCGTCAACCAGCTGGCACCAGCGGTCAGTTTGCTGGTCTGGCTGGTAGTCATCGCCTGGCGGCTTACCTGGTTCCGCACGTCACCTTTCACTCTTATGGCGCTTTGCGCCTCTCTGTTTTGCTGGCGGCTCAATGTTGCCCGACCTGAATGGCGCCTGGATATGCTGGATGTCGGACATGGGCTGGCCGTCGTTATTTCCAGACAAGGAGAGGCCGTGATCTACGATACCGGCAACCGCTGGCAAGGGGGTGATGCGGCCTTAAGCTATATTCTTCCCTGGCTGAGCTGGCAGGGCCTGAGCGTCAGGCATCTGATCCTCAGCCATGGCCATCTTGATCATATCGGCGGGCTGGAAAGCGTGCAGGCTGCTTTTCCCAAAGCGGTCATTCACAGCAGTGCAGGGGTAAAGGCGAATCAGCCCTGTCTGCGGGGAAATTACTGGCGCTGGCAGAACCTGACTTTCCAGGTATTGTGGCCGGAACGCGGGGAGACAAAAAGCGGCAATAATCAGTCCTGTGTTGTCGCAGTCAGCGACGGACGCTGGCGAGTGTTGTTAACCGGCGATATCGAAGCGCCGGCGGAGCTGGAACTGGTCAGGCTGTACCGGCATGAACTGCGTGCGGATATAGTGCAGGTTCCGCATCATGGCAGTGGAACCTCTTCAACTCCGCCATTCCTCAGAGCCGTGGCGGGTCAGGCCGCACTGGCTTCTGCCGCACGCTACAGCGCATGGCGGCTTCCCGCATTAAGGGTAATCAAACGTTACAGAGAAAATCACTATAAATGGCATGACACCGCGGTTGAGGGGCAGATCAGCGTGAAATTTTACCAGCAGAACTGGCAGGTTAGCGGTATGAGAGGGGAAATAATGCCCCGATGGTACCATCAGTGGTTTGGCGTCCCACGTGATTCCAGGTAGAATGAGCGGCTATTTCATTCAACGCTGGTAAATAATGAATCAGGATAAAGATCTCTCCACCTGGCAAACATTCCGCCGACTCTGGCCGATGATTGTGCCATTCAGAACGGGTCTGATTGTGGCAGCGATAGCGCTGGTAATAAACGCGGCGGGTGATACCTTCATGCTGTCACTGCTGAAACCGCTGCTTGATGAAGGCTTCGGCAATGCGAACTCTTCCGTACTGGTCTGGATGCCGCTGGCCGTTATCGGCCTGATGCTGCTTCGCGGCGTCACCAGCTATATCTCCAGCTACTGTATATCCTGGGTTTCCGGTAACGTGGTCATGGGGATGCGTCGCCGTCTGTTCAGCCATATGATGGGGATGCCGGTCGCCTTCTTCGATCAGCAGTCTACCGGGACGCTGCTTTCGCGCATTACCTATGATTCTGAGCAGGTCGCCTCTTCTTCCTCCAGCGCACTGGTGACGGTTGTGCGCGAGGGCGCGTCGATTATCGGCCTGTTTATCATGATGTTCTATTACAGCTGGCAGCTCTCGCTGATCCTGATTGTGCTGGCACCCATCGTCTCCTTTGCCATCCGCCTGGTGTCGAAGCGCTTTCGCAATATCAGCAAAAACATGCAAAACATGATGGGCCACGTCACCACCAGCGCAGAGCAGATGCTGAAAGGGCATAAAGAAGTGCTGATCTTTGGCGGTCAGGACGTGGAAAGCGAGCGCTTCAGCCGCGTCAGTAATCGCATGCGACAGCAGGGTATGAAGCTGGTTTCCGCCTCCTCTATCTCCGATCCTATTATCCAGCTTATCGCCTCGCTGGCGCTGGCGTTCGTTCTCTTTGCCGCCAGCTTCCCGAGCGTAATGGAAACGCTGACCGCCGGTACCATCACCGTTGTTTTCTCGGCAATGATTGCGCTGATGCGTCCGCTAAAGTCCCTGACCAACGTGAATGCGCAGTTCCAGCGCGGAATGGCGGCCTGCCAGACGCTGTTTTCCATTCTTGACAGCGAGCAGGAAGAGGACAAAGGCACCCGCGTAATTGAACGTGCGAAAGGGAATATTGAATTCCGCAACGTGACCTTTACCTACCCGGGACGTGATACGCCTGCGCTGCATAACATTAATTTATCGATTCCGGAAGGCAGAACGGTGGCGCTGGTCGGACGGTCGGGGTCAGGTAAATCGACTATTGCCAGCCTGCTGACCCGCTTCTATGACGTTCAGCAGGGTGAGATTTTGATGGATGGTCATGATTTGCGGGAATATACCCTCAGGTCCCTGCGCAACCAGGTTGCACTGGTATCGCAAAATGTACATCTGTTCAACGACACTGTTGCGAACAATATCGCCTACGCGCGCAGTGAGCAGTACAGCCGTGAAGACATTGAAAAAGCGGCCGAAATGGCTCACGCCATGGACTTTATCAATAAAATGGATAACGGCCTGGACACGATGATCGGGGAGAACGGCGTGCTGCTTTCCGGCGGCCAGCGACAGCGTATCGCCATTGCCCGCGCGCTGCTGCGCGACTGCCCGATTTTGATCCTTGATGAGGCAACTTCCGCGCTGGATACGGAATCTGAACGCGCGATACAGTCCGCGCTGGATGAACTCCAGAAAAACCGCACCTCGCTGGTTATCGCCCACCGCCTTTCAACCATAGAAAAAGCGGATGAAATCGTGGTGGTGGAAGATGGCTATATCGTTGAGCGCGGCACCCACAGCGATCTGCTGGCGCAGCGGGGCGCTTATGCGCAGCTGCATAAAATGCAGTTTGGTCAATGATTGAACGCATCTGGAGCGGCCGCTCGCCGCTTTATCTGCTGCTGCTGCCGCTGAGCTGGCTGTATGGGGCGATCAGTAATCTGATCCGCCTCAGCTACCGGTGGGGCTGGCGTAAAGCGTGGCGTTCGCCGCTGCCGGTTGTGGTTGTGGGCAACCTTACCGCAGGCGGAAACGGTAAAACGCCGGTGGTTATCTGGCTGGTTGAGGCGCTCCAGCAGCGCGGCTATCGGCCAGGCGTCGTCTCGCGGGGCTACGGCGGCAGTGCTGCGCGCTATCCGCTGGTACTGAATAATAAAACCCTGCCGCGCGAGGCGGGAGACGAACCGGTACTCATCTCTCAGCGCACCGGGGCTCCCGTCGCCGTCTCTCCCGTCAGGGGCGATGCGGTAAGGGCGCTGGTGGAAAAGGGCGGTATCGATCTCATCATCACCGACGACGGACTTCAGCACTACGCGCTCGCCAGGGATGTTGAGATTGTGGTGGTGGACGGCGTGCGCCGGTTCGGCAACGGCTGGTGGCTCCCAGCCGGGCCGATGCGCGAGCGGGCTGAAAGGCTGAAAAGCGTGGATGCGGTAATCACCAATGGCGGTGTCGCCGCAGAGAATGAACTGCCGATGCGGCTGGTGCCGGGTGAGGCTGTTAACCTTAAAACTGGCCAGACCCGTGCGGTCAGCACGCTTGATAATGTGGTGGCGATGGCCGGCATCGGCCATCCGCCGCGGTTCTTTACCACCCTGACGCAGTTAGGGGTCAGGCCAGTCAGGGAAGTTCCCTTCGCCGATCATCAGAACTACAGCGAAGCCCAGCTTGCCGGTTTGTCCGGTCCGGGTGAAACGCTGTTGATGACGGAGAAAGACGCGGTTAAAGCCCGCCACTTTGCGCACGAAAACTGGTGGTATCTGCCGGTTGATGCGGTGCTTCCTGAACCGGAGGCCAGCGCGTTGCTTGAGCGTATTACTTCGCTCATTTCCCAGCGGCGTCCTTAGCGCGCAGAAAAAACGCGCTAAACTCACTGCATCTTTCTTCAAAAGGTGCACCATGCCTTTACCTCAACTCTCGCTGAAGCAGGCCCGCCATCTTCATCTGGCAGCCCAGGGTCTGCTGCGCCCGCCAGCGCGTAAAGCACAATTTGCGGATATGCTCGCCGCGCTCCGTCAGATGTCGCTGTTACAGATTGATACTATCCATGTTGTTGCCCGCAGTCCTTATCTGGTGCTGTTCAGTCGCCTTGGCGCTTATCCCCAACGCTGGCTGGAGGAGGCGCTTTCCGCCGGGGAGCTGTTTGAGTACTGGGCACATGAAGCCTGCTTCATTCCCACAGAAGATTATCCGCTGCTGCGCCACAGAATGCTCAATCCCCAGCACCTTGGCTGGAAATATAACGAGGCATGGATGCACACCTGGCAGGCGGAAATTGCGGCACTGCTCAGGCATATTGAGCTGCATGGCCCGGTCAGGTCTGCTGATTTCAAGGCACCTGCAGGACAAAAACCGGGCTGGTGGGCCTGGAAACCCCACAAGCGGCACCTGGAGAATCTTTTTTCCGCCGGTGAACTGATGGTGATTGGGCGACATAATTTTCAGCGGGTCTACGATCTTCGCCAGCGTGTACTGCCGGAATGGGATGACGCTCTTCATGCGCTTGACGAGAAGGAGGCCGTACAGCATATGCTGCGGAACAGCGCACAGAGCCTTGGTCTGTTCCGCACCGCCTGGCTGTCAGACTATTACCGGCTTAAGCGGGCACCGGTAGAAGAGACCGTGCTGGGCTGGCTTGAAAGCGGCGAAGTTATCGCCACGGAAGTGGAATCACTGGGCAAATGCTATCTGCACCGTTCCCTGATGCCTTACCTGGAAAAGATGCCCACCGCTACGCATACGGCAATTCTCTCTCCCTTCGATCCCGTGGTCTGGGATCGTAAGCGTGCGCTGGAGCTTTTCGGTTTCGACTATCGCCTGGAATGCTATACGCCAGAAGCAAAGCGGCAGTATGGCTATTTTGTCCTGCCGCTATTGCACAGGGGCGCGCTGAAAGGGCGGCTGGATGCCAAAATGCAGCGCAAGGAGAAGGTGCTGCAAATCCGGCAGATCTGGCTTGAGCCGGGAGTACGCGTCAGTCAGCGCTTTACCGATGATGTTCAGCTGGCGCTGACCCGGTTCGCCCGCTGGCAGGGCGCGGAAAGCCTGGTGATTGATAAACAACCTGTCGAACTGGCCGAAATATGGCTAAACGGCTGGCGCGTTTAAGCAGCTTATCATGGGGGTTAGCGGCTCTCGCCTGAGCTATGATATTCTACTGCTCTGTCTGTCCGGGTCCACCAGGGAGAAACCATGGATCATCGTTTACTTGAAATCGTTGCCTGTCCTGTTTGCCACGGCAAGCTCTATTACATCAAAGATCAGCAGGAACTTATCTGCAAACCCGATGGTCTGGCATGGCCTGTCCGCGACGGCATCCCCGTCTTGCTGGAGACAGAATCCCGGGCCCTGACGCTTGAAGAGAGCCACCCATGAATTTTGTTGCCATCATCCCGGCACGCTTTGCCTCCACGCGTCTGCCAGGTAAACCGCTGGTTGATATCCACGGTAAACCGATGGTCGTTCATGTGATGGAAAGGGCGCTGGAGTCGGGCGCCGACCGCGTGATTGTGGCGACCGACAGTGAAGCCGTGGCGGAAGCGGTCAGGGCTGCAGGTGGCGAAGTCTGTATGACCCGCGCCGATCATCACTCCGGGACTGAACGGCTGGCTGAGGTTATTGAACGCTATCAGTTTTCAGATGAGACCATTATTGTCAACGTGCAGGGCGACGAGCCGATGATCCCACCGGTCATCGTGCGTCAGGTGGCTGATAATCTGGTGAAAAGCGAGGCGGGGATGGCCACGCTGGCTGTACCGATCGAATCAGCGGAAGAAGCCTTTAATCCCAACGCGGTCAAGGTGGTCAGAGATGCCAGAGGCTATGCGCTCTATTTCTCACGCGCTGCGATCCCGTGGGACCGTGAACGCTTTGCGACCTCCCGCGAAACCATCGGCGAAACTTTTTTGCGCCATATTGGCATCTACGGTTACCGGGCTGGTTTTATCCGCCGCTACGTGAGCTGGGAGCCGAGTCCGCTTGAGCAGATTGAACTGCTGGAGCAGCTGCGGGTGCTCTGGTATGGCGAAAAAATCCACGTTGACGTTGCCCGGGCTATCCCGAGCGTGGGCGTTGATACGCAGGAAGATCTCGTGCGCGTTCGTGCAGCCATGAAGTAATCTCTACGGGGGCCAATTCGCCCCTGTTTCGCTTTTCTTAACCAACTTTGATCTGACTCGCGGTAAAACTTGCTCCCCGGTCCATGATGATCAGAGTCGGTAAAGGAGGAGGAGATGGAACAACTTCAGTCAGAACTCTCCCTGGTGCTTGGCGAACCGCTGAGCCGCCTTGAATGCATCAGCGAGCAACCTTACGCCAGTCTCTATTCCCTCTATGACGGGAAAGGCCATGCTATGCCTGTCGTGGCGAAGTATTTTAACGTCAGGGGCATGGCGGCTCAGGAAGCCTTTAAAATTTCCATGCTGGCGCGCGACAGCGCCGTCCGTCTGCCCGCCGTCTACGGGTTGGTTATCAGCCAGCAGCTGCCGCAGCATGAAGTATTGCTGATTGAACGGATGGGCGGCATCCCGGTTGAAGCCCCCTCAAGAACGCCGGCGCACTGGCTCAGGCTACAGGATCAGATCGTCGATGCGCTGCTGGGCTGGCACCGGCTGGAGAGCCACGGGCTGGTCGGTACCGTAGACAGCACGCAGGAAAACCACTGGCCGGCGTGGTATGCGCAAAAAGTGGAGGTGCTCTGGTCTACGCTGGGCTTTTTACGCCCGCGAGTCCTGTCGATGGAGGACCATCGTGTGCTCTACCGCAGCAGGGAAAATCTTGGCAATCTGCTGGCGGATTTCAACGATCCCTGCGTCCTTATACACGGTAATTTATCGTTAAGAAGCATGCATAAAGCGGTCCGGAGCGACGAACTGCTGGGGATGATCGATCCGGGCATTATTCTCTGGGCGCCGCGTGAATATGAGCTTTTTCGCCTTTCTGAACCCGGACTCCCCGAATCGCTGCTTTACCACTACCTCAGCCGGGCGCCGGTCGCGGAGGGCTTCGTCGCGCGGCGCTGGCTTTACCTGATGTGGGAGCAAATCGATCGGCTGATTAACGGCGGCCAGTTTGAACACGCCCGTTTCCGGGCGGCAGCGCAGGCATTACTTCCCTGGCTCTGTTGACGGCAGCGGTTTGCCAGCAGGCTTGATCTGCTGCCAGAGTCGTCCCAGTGATTCATAGATGGCCCGCTCACTGTGACCCAGCCAGAATGCAGCGGGCAGCGCCTTCTCCAGAAAGCCCAGCGGAGAAGTGATCGCCAGCTGGTTAGCCGGTGCAGGGAGAGGATGAAGCCCCTGACGCTGAAAGAAGATCATGGCCCGTGGAAGATGAGAGGCAGATGTCACCAGCAAAAAAGGCTGGTCGCCAATCACTTTTGCCACCTCGCGCGCTTCCTGTTCAGTATCTCTTGGTTTGGTGAGCGTAATAATCGCCGTGGCCGGCACGCCCAGCGACTGGGCGACGCGTGAAGTTACTTCGGCTGAACTGAGCGGGTTATCTGCCACCGCTCGCCCGGTAAAAATCATTTTCGCGCCCGGATTCTCCCGCCATAAGCGGACGCCCTCTGTCAGCCGGGGCAGGCTGTTATTGATCATATTTGAGCTGGGCGCCCAGCGATCGTTCCAGGTATAACCCCCGCCAAGTACCACGATGTAACGGACTTTCTGCTGATTTTGCCATGTAGGGAAACGGTTTTCTGTGGGTGCCAGAAGACGATCGGCTACGGGCTGCAGGCTCAGTAACAGCAACAAAAGCCAGGCGCAGGAAATCGCTATTTTACCCGTTTTCTGCCAGCGGCTGAACCAGAGCAGCAAAAGCCCCACTGCCATAATAATAAGCAGGAGAGGCAGGGGCATCAGCAGCCCGCCAAGCGTTTTTTTGAGGGTGAAAAGCATGGGAAAGGCTTCCTTTTGTCTGAAAAAACGCCACCCAAAAGCAAGGCGGTGACGGAAAGGTTCATTCTCCTCCAGTGTATGTCAAAATAGCGCCCGGAATCACCCACCGACCAGCCGGAGCCGCACGATGCAGGATCGCAACTTTGATGATATCGCCGAGAAGTTTGCAAAGAATATTTACGGTACCACTAAAGGCCGTATCCGGCAGGCTATCGTCTGGCAGGAGCTGGATGAGATTCTGGCGACCTTGCCGGAAGGCCCGTTACAGGTGCTGGATGCGGGTGGGGGTGAAGGGCAGACCAGCTGCGGCCTTGCGGCTAAAGGGCATCAGGTGTTGCTGTGCGATCTTTCTGAGGAAATGCTCCAGCGCGCCCGCCTGCACGCCGCCGAAAAAGGTGTGAGCGAAAACATGCAATTCAAACAAATTAGCGCGCAATCGGCCGCGCAACATTTGGATAAGCCTGCCGATCTGGTATTGTTTCACGCGGTGCTTGAGTGGGTCGCCGACCCCGAAGCCGCGCTGGCGGCCCTGTATGACGCGCTGGCCCCTGGCGGCGTGCTCTCCCTGATGTTTTATAACGTCAACGGCCTGATGATGCAGACGCTGGTATTGGGCAATTTTGGCTATATGCAGGCGGACCTGCGCAAGCGGAAACGAAAAACGCTCTCGCCAGATTTCCCCCGCGAGCCGGATCAAGTCTACCGCTGGCTGGAGAAAACAGGTTTTACGATTGAGCGCAAAGCAGGCATCCGCGTATTCCACGATTATATGCGCGACAAGCAAAAGCAGACTGAACGTTTTGAGGAAGTTCTGGCGCTGGAGAAACGTTTCTGTCGCCAGGAGCCATTTTTAAGTTTGGGCCGATATATCCACGTTACCGCGCGGAAGCCCATAACCAGGACGAACCATGAGTGAATTTTCCCAGACCGTACCGGAACTGGTGGCTTGGGCACGGAAAAATGACTTTTCCGTCTCGCTGCCCACCGAACGTCTGGCGTTCTTGCTGGCAATAGCCACCCTAAACGGGGAGCGCATGGATGGCGAAATGAGCGAAGGCGAACTGATCGACGCCTTCCGCCACGTCAGTGAAGGGTTTGAACAAACCAGCGAAACCGTTCTGATCCGAGCCAACAACGCCATCAACGACATGGTGCGCCAGCGCCTGATCAACCGCTTCACCAGTGAGTTTTCTGAAGGCAACGCCATCTATCGTCTGACGCCGCTGGCTATCGGCATCACCGATTACTATATCCGCCAGCGCGAATTCTCAACGTTGCGGCTTTCAATGCAACTTTCCATCGTGGCCGGTGAGCTGAAGCGTGCCGCAGATGCCGCCGTGGAAAACGGTGACGAGTTCCACTGGCACCGCAACGTCTTTGCCCCGCTCAAGTACTCCGTAGCGGAAATTTTTGACAGCATCGATATTACGCAGCGCATTATGGATGAGCAGCAGCAGGCGGTAAAAGATGATATCGCGCAGTTGCTGAACAAAGACTGGCGCGCGGCTATCTCAAGCTGTGAGCTGCTGCTTAACGAAACCTCAGGTACGCTGCGCGAGCTGCAGGATACGCTGGAGGCGGCTGGCGACAAGCTTCAGGCAAACCTGCTGCGCATTCAGGACGCCACCATGACCAGCCCGGATCTGGGCTTTGTCGATAAGCTGGTTTTCGACCTGCAAAACAAGCTGGACCGCATTATCAGCTGGGGACAGCAGGCCATCGATCTCTGGATCGGTTACGATCGCCACGTGCATAAATTTATCCGTACCGCCATCGATATGGATAAAAACCGGGTGTTTGCCCAGCGTCTTCGTCAGTCTGTGCAGAGCTACTTTGATCACCCCTGGACGCTCACCCATGCGAATGCAGAGCGTCTTTTTGACGTGCGCGATGAAGAACTGACGTTGCGTAACGAAGAGGTGACGGGCGAACTGCCGGCCGAGCTGGAGTATGAAGAGTTTAACGAAATTCGCGAGCAGCTTGCCGCGATGATTGAAGAAGCGCTGGCGATCTATAAAGCGCAGCAAAAGCCGCTCAATCTGGGTGCCGTGATGCGTGACTATCTGGCGCAGTATCCGCGGGCGCGTCATTTTGACGTGGCGCGCATCGTTGTCGATCAGGCCGTGCGGTTGGGCGTGGCCGAAGCAGATTTCTCCGGCCTGCCCGCAGAGTGGCAGGTCATTAATGATTACGGAGCCAAGGTACAGGCGCATGTCATCGATAAATATTGAACAAGTGATGCCGGTCAAGCTGGCACAGGCGCTGGCTAATCCGCTTTTTCCGGCGCTGGATAGCCAGCTGCGCGCCGGCCGCCACGTGGGCATTGAAGAGCTGGATAATCACGCTTTTCTGATGGATTACCAGGAGTTCCTGGAAGAATTTTATGCGCGTTACAATGTGGAATTAATTCGCGCGCCGGAGGGGTTTTTCTATCTGCGGCCGCGATCCACGACCCTGATCCCGCGATCGGTGCTCTCCGAGCTGGATATGATGGTGGGAAAAATTCTCTGCTATCTCTATCTCAGCCCGGAAAGACTGGCGAACGAAGGCATCTTCACCCAGCAGGAGCTTTACGATGAGCTGCTCTCTCTGGCTGACGAGAACAAGCTGCTGAAGCTGGTAAACCAGCGTTCAACCGGTTCCGACCTTGACCACCAGAAGCTTCAGGAAAAAATTCGCGCGTCGCTGAATCGCCTGCGCCGTCTTGGCATGGTGTGGTTTATGGGCAATGACAACAGCAAGTTCCGCATCATCGAATCGGTGTTCCGTTTCGGCGCCGACGTGCGTAGCGGTGACGATCCGCTTGAGGCACAGCTAAGAATGATCAGGGATGGCGAGGCGATGTCTCTGGAAAGTGGCCTGGCGCTGAATGATGAAAGCGAAGAAGAGGGCGAGGCGCAAAGCGGCCCGTCCGGTAACGCGGAGGATGAACAGGCATGATTGAACGCGGAAAATTTCGCTCGCTGACGCTGATTAACTGGAACGGCTTTTTTGCCCGGACTTTCGATCTGGATGAGCTGGTGACCACGCTCTCCGGAGGAAACGGCGCCGGTAAATCTACCACCATGGCGGCATTTATTACGGCGCTGATCCCCGATCTGACGCTGCTGCACTTCCGTAATACCACGGAAGCGGGGGCGACATCAGGCTCGCGGGATAAGGGCCTGCACGGCAAACTGCGTCCGGGCGTCTGCTATGCGGCGCTGGACGTGGTCAACTCGCTGCATCAGCGCGTGATCGTCGGCGTACGCCTGCAGCAGGTTGCCGGCCGCGATCGCAAAGTGGACATCAAGCCATTCAGTATTCACGGCCTGCCAACCAGCATCAACCCAACGGAAATTCTGACTGAAACCGTGAATGCGCGACAGGCGCGCGTGCTGCCGCTCAGCGAACTGAAAGAGAAGTTCGAGGCGATGGAAAGCGTCCAGTTCAGACAGTTTAATTCCATCACCGATTACCACTCGCTGATGTTCGACCTGGGCATCGTGGCGCGCCGGCTGCGTTCAGCTTCCGATCGCAGCAAATACTATCGCCTGATCGAGGCTTCGCTCTACGGCGGGATCTCCAGCGCTATCACCCGCTCGCTGCGTGACTATCTGCTGCCGGAGAATAGCGGCGTACGTAAAGCTTTCCAGGATATGGAAGCGGCGCTGCGCGAAAACCGGATGACGCTGGAGGCGATCCGCGTTACCCAGTCCGATCGCGATCTCTTTAAGCATCTGATCTCTGAAGCCACCAGCTACGTGGCCGCGGACTATATGCGGCATGCCAACGAGCGGCGGATTCATCTTGATGGCGCCATGCTTCATCGCAGCGATCTGTTTGAAAGCCGTAAACAGCTGGCGGTAGAGCAGTATCGCCACGTCGAGATGGCGCGGGAGCTGGCTGAGCACAGCGGCGCGGAAAGCGATCTTGAAACCGACTACCAGAGCGCCAGCGATCATCTGAACCTGGTGCAGACGGCGATGCGCCAGCAGGAGAAGATCGAACGTTACGAAGGTGACATCGAGGAGCTTACCTACCGGCTGGAAGAGCAGAGCGAAGTCGTGGCGGAAGCGCGTGAGATCCACGAAGAGAATGAAGCCCGTGCCGAAGCGGCCGAGCTGGAAGTTGATGAGCTGAAAAGCCAGCTGGCGGACTACCAGCAGGCGCTGGACGTGCAGCAGACGCGTGCTATCCAGTATCAGCAGGCACTTCAGGCGCTGCAACGTGCTCAGGCGCTCTGCCAGATCCCCGATCTGAACAGTGACAATGCCGAAAGCTGGCAGGAAACTTTCCAGGCGAAAGAGCAGGAGGCGACCGAGCGCCTGCTGATGCTCGAACAGAAAATGAGCGTGGCCGACGCGGCGCACGGTCAGTTCGAACAGGCGTTTGAGCTGGTAACCCGCATTGCCGGTTCCGTTAGCCGCAGCGAAGCTTACCAGACCGGACGTGAATTGCTGCGCGATGCGGGCAATCAGCGCTATCACGCCGAACAGCTTCAGTCATTGCGTTCGCGTGTTGCCGAAATGGAGCAGCGTCTCAGGGAGCAGCAGGATGCCGAACGCCTGCTGAATGAGTTCTGCAAACGGCAGGGGCAGCAGTACGATCCCGATGAGCTGGAAGCGCTACAGATTGAACTGGAAGCTCGGATTGAGCAGCTTTCCGAAAGCGTCGCTGACGCCGGTGAGCGCCGTATGGCGCTACGTCAGGAGCTGGAGCAGATCCGCGATCGCATTGCGCTTCTGACCCGGCAGGCGCCTCACTGGCTGGCGGCGCAGGAAATTCTCAGTCAGCTGAGCGAACAGACCGGGCAGGCGCTGGAAAGCAGTCAGCAGGTAACGGAATATATGCAGCTGCTGCTGGAGCGCGAGCGCGAAACGAGCGTCGAGCGTGATGAAGTCGCCGCCCGCAAGCGCAGCGTGGAAAGGCAAATCGAGCGTCTGAGCCAGCCGGGCGGCGCGGGTGACGCCCGCCTGAACACCCTGGCGGAGCGTTTCGGTGGTGTACTGCTCTCTGAAATTTACGACGATGTCAGCCTGGACGATGCGCCTTACTTCTCGGCGCTCTATGGTCCATCGCGTCACGCTATCGTTGTGCCCGATCTGTCGCTGGTGCGCGAGCACCTCGACGGGCTCGAAGAGTGCCCTGAGGATCTTTACCTGATCGAGGGAGATCCGCAGTCTTTTGATGACAGCGTGTTCAACGTTGAAGAGCTGCAAAAAGCGGTGGTTGTGAAATCGGGCGATCGTCAGTGGCGCTATTCCCGGTTTCCGAAAGTCCCTCTGTTTGGCCGTGCGGCGCGCGAAAATCAGCTGGAAAAGCTTCATGCCGAACGGGAAACGCTGGCGGAGCGCTACGCAACCCTGTCGTTTGATGTCCAGAAAACGCAGCGTCTGCATCAATCCTTCAGCCGCTTTATCGGTACGCATCTGGGCGTGGCCTTTGAGCCGGATCCGGAAGCGGAAATCCGCCAGCTTAATGGCCGCCGCGGCGAACTGGAACGGGCGCTCAGCGCGCATGACAGTGAAAACCAGCAGCAGCGTCAGCAGTTTGACCAGGCGAAAGAGGGCGTCTCCCAGCTCAACAGGCTAATGCCGCGTGTCAGCCTGCTGCAGGATGAAACCTTGCAGGATCGCTATGACGAACTGCTGGAAAGACTGGATGAAGCGCAGGAAGCCGCCCGCTTCCTGCAACAGCACGGACAGCAGCTGATAAAACTTGAGCCAATTGTTGCCGTGCTGCAAAGCGATCCTGAGCAGCACGAGCAGCTTAAGCTCGATTATGAGCAGGCCCGTCAGGCACAGCGTGATGCACGTCAGCAGGCTTTTGCCATTACTGAAGTCGTCCAGCGCCGCGCCCATTTCGGTTATGTGGATTCCGCCGGGATGCTTGATGGCAACAGCGACCTGAACGAAAAACTGCGCCAGCGTCTTGAGCACGCCGGGGCTGAACGCGCCCGCGCCCGCGAGAAGTTGCGCTCTCACCAGGCTCAGCTTACCCAGTATTCTCAGGTGCTCGCCTCACTGAAAAGCTCCTGGGATGCCAAACGCGACATGCTGAAAGAGCTTCAGCAGGAGATGCAGGATATTGGCGTTCAGGCCGATGCCAGCGCGGAGGAGCGCGCCCGGCTGCGCCGCGATGAACTCTATTCTGCGCTCAGCAACAACCGCGCCCGCCGTAATCAGCTTGAGAAGCAGCTGACCTTCTGCGAGGCCGAGATGGATGCGCTACAGAAAAAACTGAAGCGCGTTGAGCGTGATTACCGCCAGAGCCGTGAGCAGGTTGTTTATGCCAAGGCGGGATGGGTGACCGTACTTCGTCTGGTGAAAGATAACGGCGTGGAGCGCAGGCTGCACCGGCGCGAATTTGCTTATCTCAGCGGCGATGAGCTGCGCTCAATGTCGGATAAGGCGCTGGGGGCGCTGCGTCTTGCGGTGGCCGATAACGAACACCTGCGCGACGTGCTGCGCTTATCGGAAGATCCGAAACGACCAGAGCGTAAAATTCAGTTCTTTATTGCCGTCTACCAGCATCTGCGCGAACGTATCCGCCAGGATATTATCCGCACTGACGATCCGGTAGAGGCGATCGAACAGATGGAGATTGAACTGGGTCGCCTGACCGAGGAGCTTACCGCCCGTGAGCAGATGCTGGCGATAAGCACCCGCAGCGTGGCGAACATCATCCGCAAAACGATCCAGCGCGAGCAGAACCGTATCCGCCAGCTGAACCAGGGACTACAGACCGTCAGCTTCGGCCAGGTGAAAAGCGTACGTCTCAATGTCAACGTGCGCGAGTCCCACGCCACGCTGCTGGATGTGCTCTCTGAGCAGCATGAGCAGCACCAGGATCTGTTCAACAGCAACCGTCTGACCTTCTCTGAAGCGCTGGCTAAGCTCTATCAGCGCCTGAATCCGCAAATCGATATGGGGCAGCGTACGCCGCAAACTATCGGTGAAGAGCTGCTGGATTACCGCAACTATCTGGAGATGGAGGTGGAGGTTAACCGTGGCTCGGATGGCTGGCTGCGTGCAGAAAGCGGCGCGCTTTCAACCGGTGAGGCGATCGGGACCGGGATGTCCATTCTGGTGATGGTCGTGCAGAGCTGGGAAGAGGAGTCACGACGGCTGCGCGGGAAGGATATTTCTCCATGTCGTCTGCTATTCCTTGATGAAGCGGCGCGCCTGGATGCCAAGTCAATCGCCACGCTGTTTGAGCTCTGCGATCGTCTTGAAATGCAGCTGATCATTGCGGCGCCGGAAAATATCAGCCCAGAAAAAGGCACTACCTATAAGCTGGTCCGTAAGGTCGTTAACAACGTTGAGCACGTTCACGTCGTTGGCCTGCGCGGCTTTGGTGCCGATCCGGTCGCGGCAAACGTCGTGACGGAGGAAGAAGCCCAGCAGATTTCATCCTGAGCTGAGCGAAAATATCCACTGCCGTATATGGAAAAATAAGCGGTGGCGGATTACTCTACGCAACGGCATTGGCTGCTTTACAGGCTAATGCCGTTTTCTTTTCTATACTTATAACAATGACCGTCGGCAGATGGCTTTCGTCTGTTCAGTCACTTACAGGAGGCAAGGGATGTTGCTGACAAATTCGAAATTCGCAAAAATTATCCTTCCGGGCTGCTTTCTGGCCATGACCCTTGGGCAGGCGGTGCCGGCCGCGGCGGGTATTCCTCCTGTTTCAGCGCCAGTGGCGGTAAAGCCCACGATTCAACAGGTACAGTCACAGCTGCTAGCCGCTTTCCCCAACGGCTACCGTCCCCATTATCTTACTGCGCTGGCTTCGCTCTATGCGACACGCGACATGCAGCCCATGTGGCAGGACCGGACAGCGGTGCAGCAGTTTCAGCAGCAGCTGGCGGAAGTGGCTATCTCCGGCGTTCAGCCTCAGTTTACGCAGTGGGTCAGGCTGCTGACCGATCCGGCCGTGACCGGACTGGCGCGTGATGTCGTGCTGTCCGACGCCATGCTTGGTTACCTGCAGTTTGTCTCAACCGTTCCTGCGAAAGGGGAAACCTGGCTCTACAGCAACGTGCCTTATAAGCTGGAACTGCCCGCCATGTCGGTGATCAATCAGTGGCAAAACGCGCTTCAGCAGGGCGCCGCCAGCACCTTTATCACCTCGCTGGCACCGCGTCATCCGCAGTACAGCCGCATGCACGAAGCGCTTAAGGGGCTGCTATCGGATACGCAGCCATGGCCTCAGCTGACTGATAAACAGACGCTGCGTCCGGGCCAGCTGAGCGATGACGTTCCGGCTCTCAGAGAAATCCTTCAGCGCACCGGGATGATGACGCAGGAGACGCCGTCCCCCACGCCTGATGAGGATGTGATAGCAGGAAACAGTCTGCCTGTTACCAGGGACAATGATGCTGTTGTCATCAGCCCTTCTGCGACATCGCTGCCTGACAGTACGGAGGCCAGTACGCCAGATATTGCCGGCAACGTAGAAGTGACCGCCGCGCCTGCTAACCCAACCCTTATCTACTCTGCCGATCTGGTTGAGGCCGTGAAGCGCTTTCAGCACTGGCAGGGGCTGGAAACGGATGGCGCGATAGGCCCCCGCACGCGGGAATGGCTTAACGTTTCGCCACAGCTGCGCGCTGCGTTGCTGGCGTTAAATATTCAGCGGCTGCGCCTGTTACCGGATGATATGCACAACGGCATCATGGTAAATATTCCCAACTATTCGCTGATTTATTACCTTAACGGCGATCGGATCCTTTCCTCCCGGGTGATTGTGGGACGGCCAGATCGGAAAACGCCACTGATGCGCAGCGCCCTTAATAATGTGGTTCTGAATCCGCCATGGAATGTGCCAACCACCCTGGTACGTAAGGATATTGTGCCTAAGGTGAAACAGGATCCAACCTATCTCTACAAGCATAACTACACGCTCTTGTCCGGCTGGAGCAATGATGCCGAGGTGATCGACCCCAGCATGATTGACTGGAGCATGGTTTCGGCGGCCTCCTTTCCTTATCGTATCCGGCAGGCGCCGGGAGCAGGTAACTCGCTGGGACGTTACAAATTCAATATGCCCAGTTCGGATGCCATCTACCTTCACGATACCCCTAACCATAATCTGTTCCAGAAGGACATTCGCGCGCTGAGCTCCGGCTGCGTTCGCGTCAACAAAGCGTCCGATCTGGCGAATCTGCTGTTGCAGGATGCGGGATGGAACGACACGCGTATCTCCGGCACGCTTAAAGAGGGTAATACCCGTTACGTGCCGGTCCGCCACCGCATCCCCGTTAACCTTTATTATCTGACCGCCTGGGTCGCTGATGACGGTCAGCCGCAGTATCGTACAGATATTTACAATTACGATGCCACCGCCCGTTCCGGCGCTCAGGTTCTGACTGAAGCAGGAAAGTTGCTTCTCTAACAATTGATTAATCTGCCTTTCCCTGGTGAAACAGCCTGCCCGGATAATCCCCAATGCCGGGCAGGTTAATTTTTTCGCCCGCCCGCGCTTTCTGGTGGGTTGACTCAGCATATTTACCTGGTTAAGGTTCGCAACAGTATTTTTTTTGTACATTTATGAACATTTCGTCAGGTAACTCAGATTAATGGATAATTTCGATTCTCACCGCCGTAAGCTGCTTACCCTGGGTGGCGCTGCTCTCGGCCTCACGCTCCTTCCAGGCCAGGCTTTCGCTTCACGTTCCACCTCCCGTCCCCGGGTATTAACGCTCAATAACCTGCATACCGGTGAAAAGCTTAAAACCGAGTTCTTTGATGGCAAGCGGTATGACAAAGCTGAACTGTCGCGTCTGAACCATTTTTTCCGTGATTACCGGGCAAATAAGATCACCAGTATCGATCCTCATCTGTTCGATCAGCTTTTCCGTCTTCAGGCGATGTTAGAGACGCACAAACCCGTTCAGCTTATTTCTGGTTACCGCTGCCTCGCCACTAATAACGCGCTTCGTTCCCGCAGCAGCGGCGTAGCCAAACACAGCTACCATACGCTGGGCCAGGCGATGGATTTTCACATTGAAGGTATCTCCTTGAGTCATGTACGCAAAGCGGCCCTTTCGCTGCGGGCGGGCGGCGTGGGATACTATCCACGCAGCAACTTTGTGCACATAGATACCGGCCCGGTCCGCAGCTGGGCATAGTGAAATCCCGGTGAGCGTAGAGCGAGCCGGTAACGGAGCGTTATGGAATATCAAGTTATACCGGTGACGGCGTTTGCCCAGAATTGTTCCCTGATCTGGTGCCCGGCAACCGGGCAGGCCGCGATTGTCGATCCCGGTGGCGATGCGGAAAAAATCAAAGCGCAGGTGGCCGAAAAGGCGGTGACGGTAACGCAGATCCTGCTGACTCACGGACACCTTGATCATGCAGGCGCGGCGGCTGAGCTGGCGGCGTTTTACGCTGTGCCGGTGGTGGGACCGCACAAGGCCGATGCGTTCTGGCTTGAAGGACTGCCAGAACAAAGCCGGATGTTTGGACTTGCGGAATGCGCGCCGCTTACGCCGGATCGCTGGCTGAATGAAGGAGATACCGTCCAGGTCGGCAAGATTCTGTTCGAAATCCTGCTCTGCCCAGGCCACACGCCAGGACATATCGTCTTCTTCAGTCGCGCTGACCGGCTACTGGTTTCCGGTGACGTTATTTTTAGCGGCGGAGTGGGGCGTACCGATTTCCCTCAGGGCAGCCACAGCGATTTGATCCACGCGATTAAGCATAAATTACTGCCGCTGGGCGATGACGTTGCTTTCCTGCCGGGACATGGGCCTGCCTCCACGCTGGGTCGCGAACGCATCTCCAATCCTTTTCTTCAGTAACCGGATGCACCCACAAAAAAGCCTGCGTATGCAGGCTTTTTTTATCAGAATGACCGTTACAGAACGGCCACAATAGCTTCGCACAGCGGCGACATATTGTCCGGTGTCATTCCCGCGACGTTGACGCGCCCCGAGTTGACGGCGTAGACGCCGAACTCTTCACGCAGACGCACCACCTGATCTTTGGTCAGGCCGCTGAATGAGAACATACCGTTCTGATTAATGATGAAGCTGAAATCACCTTTTGCGCCTTTTTCCTGCAGCGTGTTAACGAACAGCTGGCGCATACGCTGAATACGCTGACGCATATCTGTCAGCTCCTGCTCCCAGATGCCGCGCAGTGCGCTGTTACCAAGAATAGTGGCTACTACTGCCGCACCGTGTGCGGGTGGGTTGGAGTAGTTGGCGCGGATGGTGTATTTAATCTGACTGAAAGCCTTATCGGCAATGCTGGCGTCAGCGGCGACCAGAGTCAGCGCCCCGACGCGCTCATTATACAGGCCGAAGTTTTTTGAATAGGAGCTGGCCACCAGCAGTTCCTGATGTGCTGCTGCAAAAATACGCAGTCCTTCAGCATCCTCTTCCAGCCCACGGGCAAAGCCCTGATAGGCGAAATCAAACAGCGGCAGCCAGCCGCTGGCCAGTGAAAGCCTGGCAAGTTCGGCCCACTGCTCAGCAGAAGGGTCAACGCCGGTTGGGTTATGGCAGCAGCCGTGGAACAACACGATATCGCCTGCCTGAGCCTCACCCAGTGACTTCACCATGCCGTCAAAGTCCAGCGAATGGCTGGCCGCGTCGTAATAGTGATATTCACACACTTCCAGACCAGCAGACTCAAAGACGTTTTTATGGTTTGGCCAGCTTGGATTGCTGACCCAGACGCGTTTTGCGCTGGTCTGGGTGGCAATGAAGTCGGCAGCAACGCGCAGTGCGCCCGTGCCGCCAGGCGTCTGGGCCGTGCGCGCCCGCGTACCGTTAATCGCATTATTCTGACCAAAAAGCAGCGCCTGGGTGCATTTGCCAAAGTCCGCAAGACCATCAATGCTCAGGTAATTCTTGGTCGTTTCGTTTTCCAGCAGATACTGCTCAGCCTTTTTAACGCTGGTCAGCACCGGCGTCTGACCGGTTTCATCTTTATAGACGCCGATGCCAAGATTAATCTTATGAGGGCGGTCATCAGCGCGGAAAAGATCGGCTAAACCAAGAATAGGGTCGGCAGGTGCTGCTGCAATGCGTTCAAACATAGTCGAAGTCCGTTAGCGTAATCTGAAGCGAAGTGAAGCCTCAGGTTACCGCCACGACGCACAAATTGCCAACCGTTTGCGTTAAAAAAATGCGTGAAAGCAGGGGTAAGATCAACGGAGTAAGAGAAGGGGAAGTGCTGAAAACAAAAACGGGGCCGAAGCCCCGTTTCAGGATTGCGCGAGGGTGAAGGCTCACCCCGGCAGGCAATTAGAACTGGTAAACCAGACCAACTGCTACAGTGTCACCAGAGTTCACAGCCAGACGGTTGTCATCGTCGATCTGGTTGATGATGTAGTCAACATAGGTAGACATGTTTTTGTTGAAGTAGTAGGTTGCGCCCACTTCAAAGTATTTAGTCAGGTCAACATCACCCACGCCCTCAATGTCTTTCGCTTTAGACTGCACGTAAGCGATGGACGGACGCAGACCGAAGTCGAACTGGTACTGTGCAACCAGCTCAATCTGCTGAGTTTTGTTAGCAAAACCGACGCTACCTGAAGTCAGGTTTCCTACAGAATTATCTTCAACGAAGGTAGCGTTACGCGTTTCGCTGTACATGGCTGCCAGATAGATATTGTTGGCATCATATTTCAGTGCGGTCGCCCACTGCTCAGCACGGTCTCCACCGTTACCGAAGAAAGAGTTCACCTGGCCGTTAGTACGGTCGCTGGAGCCATAAGCACCAGAGATAGCGATACCAACTGGCAGGGTATAGGTAGCGGACATCGCGTAGCCGTCACCATTTGCCTTGTCGATGCTACGTGAGTTTGCCTGAACACCGTCTTCATTTTTACCCTGGTACTGTGCGGCGAAGTCCAGACCGTCAACCAGACCAAAGAAGTTGGTGTTACGGTAAGTCGCGAAGCCGTTACCACGACCTACAAAGAAGTTATCTGAATAAGCAGCATCACCGCCGAACTCAGGCAGCATATCGGTCCAGCTCATTGGATCATAAACAACACCGTAGTTACGACCATAGTCGAAAGAACCGGCATCGCCGAATTTCAGACCGGCAAAGCCCAGACGGGTTTTGTTGCCAACCTGATAGTCATTTCCGCCTTCAGAGTGGTTAGCCTGAACGTTATATTCCCACTGGCCGTAACCGGTCAGCATATCGTTAATCTGGGTTTCACCTTTGAAACCAAAGCGCACGTATGACTTGTCGCCATCAGTTGCGTAACCATCATTATCAGCGAAGTAATGCAGACCAACGGCTTTACCATAGAGGTCCAGCTTGTTGCCGTCTTTATTATAAATTTCTGCTGCATTGGCTGCACCAGCTGCTAACAGTGCTGGGATTACCAGTGCCAGAATGTTGCGCTTCATCATTATTTATTACCCTCATTGGAGTTATTTGGACACCTGCCACTGCCGTCAACAATTCTTTACAGAACCCTGAAGAGAGTTTGGTGTCTTCCTGTGTCTGCACGCATCTTTCCATTCGTAGCGCCGTTAATCTAGCCCGAAAATGCTACTAATCTCTTATTCTGGTTACAGGAGGAAAATATGTATTACAAAATGTAAAAATTACGGAACTTTGTGAGATACCTCATAATTTCCAAAAATAAAAAAAGGCCAGCTAAGCTGACCTTTAATATATATATGAATTTCTTATATTTAATGCGATAAATCAGAAGCTGGCGTTGCGTGGCGTCCGCGGGAAGGCGATAACGTCCCTGACATTCTGTACGCCGGTAACGTAGGCAATTAACCTTTCAAAACCTAAGCCAAAGCCGGAATGCGGTACGGTGCCGTACCGGCGCAGATCGCGGTACCACCAGTAATCTTCTTTATTCAGCCCCATTTCAGCCAGGCGGGCATCCAGCACATCCAGACGCTCTTCACGCTGCGATCCACCGATAATTTCGCCGATGCCTGGCGCCAGTACGTCCATGGCGGCAACGGTTTTACCGTCATCGTTCAGGCGCATATAAAATGCCTTGATATCTTTCGGGTAGTTTTTTACCACGACCGGGGCTTTGAAGTGCTTCTCAGCCAGATAGCGCTCGTGTTCGGAAGAAAGATCGATACCCCAGGAGACCGCATTCTCGAACTTTTCACCGCAGGCGCTCAGGATCTCAATAGCATCGGTGTAGTCCACCTGGGCAAAATCCGTCGTCACAAAACGTTCCAGACGAGAGACGGCATCTTTATCAACGCGTTCAGCAAAGAAGGCCATATCATCAGCGCGCTCTTCAAGCACCGCTTTGAACACATATTTCAACATCGCTTCCGCCAGGGCGGCATTATCTTCCAGATCGGCGAAGGCCACTTCCGGCTCCAGCATCCAGAATTCCGCCAGGTGACGGCTGGTATGGGAGTTTTCGGCGCGGAAGGTCGGTCCAAAGGTGTAGATTTTAGAAATCGCGCTGGCGTACGTCTCACCGTTCAGCTGACCTGAAACGGTCAGAAACGCCTCTTTGCCAAAGAAGTCTTCATCAAAGTTGATTTTACCTTCCGGCGTGCGCGGCAGGTTTTCCAGATCCAGCGTTGAGACACGGAACATCTCGCCCGCGCCTTCGGTGTCTGATGCGGTGATCAGCGGTGTGGAAACCCAGAAGAAACCCTGTTCGTCGAAGAAGCGATGCAGCGCCTGTGCCAGCGTATGACGAACGCGCGCGACCGCACCGATCAGGTTCGTGCGCGGACGCAGGTGAGCAACTTCACGGAGGTATTCAATGCTGTGACGCTTGGCTGCCATAGGATAGGTATCAGGATCGTCAACCCAGCCCACTACCTCAACGGCGGTGGCCTGAATTTCGAAGCTCTGGCCTTCACCCGGCGACTCCACGACCTTGCCGGTAATAGCAACCGAGCAGCCGGTAGTCAGGCGCAGCACTTCATCCTGATAATTATTCAGAGAATTATTGACGACAGCCTGGACGGGATTAAAGCAGGAACCGTCATAGACGGCGATGAAAGAAATACCGGCTTTTGAATCTCTTCGGGTACGAACCCAGCCGCGTACGGTAACTTCACTGTCAACCGCGACACGGCCGTGCAGTACATCCGCTACAGGCACAACGCTCATAAAAGTCTCTCACTATTAATCAGAATGGAAAATGTTACCCCGGATTCGGGGTAGTGCTATGTTACTTGCAGGCAGGCGAGACACAAGAAGAATTCGTTGTTCTGCGGGAGATTTATTCAGATATTGAGCCGTGTTAAGAAGAGAAGAGGGCTAGCCTCTTCTCTTTTAAAGCTGGGACTAACTGGCTTTTTTTACCAGCGGCAGATCGAAGGCTTTACGCAGCGCACGGACAAAGGCTTTATCCTGGCAGATGGTTTTGCCCGGACTGTCGGAGAGTTTCGCTACCGGCTTGCCATTACACTCCACCAGCTTAATAACAATATTCAGCGGCTTAACGTCGGGAATATCACAAGTCAGGCGGGTGCCGATCCCAAAAATGACATTAGCTCTCTGACCAAAATGACGGTAAAGCTCCAGCGCTTTATCCAGATCCAGATTGTCAGAGAAGACTAAGGTTTTGGTTTGCGGATCGATGCCGAGCGTCTGGTAATGGGCAATGGCTTTCTCTCCCCATTCAACCGGATCGCCGGAGTCATGGCGCAGCCCCTGATAGCTGCTGGCAAAATGCTGACCGAAATCGCGCAGGAAGGCATCCATGGTAATACAGTCGGTCAGGGCTATCCCCAGACTGTCGGGATACTCCTCCAGCCAGGCCTGAAGCGCTGCCCGCTGGCTGTTTGCCAGCACCGGGCTGATCTGCTGATGCGCCTGGAACCATTCGTGGGCCTGGGTGCCGACAGGCGCAATATTGAGGCGGCGGGCAATATCATAGTTACTTGACCCGATAAGCCAGGGAAAATCCTGCTTCAGGGTGGTGACAATGGCGTTCTGTACTTCACGCGAGAAGCGCCGGCGGGTGCCGAAGTCCATCAGCTTGAAGCGTGACATATCCAGATCGGCGGTCAGTTTGCTGAAGTCAGCAAGCTTGCTTTGCAGCCGGTCAACGGCCATCCCGGACCCAATTTGGGGTGAACGATGACGATGAACCACTTCACTGATCAGCGCGAGAAGCGGCACTTCCCACATGATCACTTCACGCCAGGGTCCGCTGATGCGGATATCCAGTTTTCCCTGATGATTGCGCACCTCAACCTGAGCCGGATCGTAACGGAACTGACGCAGGAAAGTGAGATAGTCAGCCTTGAAGAAGGGCAGGGTGGCAAGATAGTCCGCCTCGTTGTCCGTCAGCGCCAGCGACTGCATCATGGCGATCTGCGCCGTTATCTCATCGGCATAGATGCCCAGCAGGTCGTCGCCCCGGCAGCGAAACTCGGCTACGACATTGACTTTCTGGTAGCGATGAAACACCGCCTGTTGCATATGAAGCTTATAGGCGTCGGTGTCCAGCATCGTGGTCAGTATCGGGGTAGCATGTCGTGTCATGGTGCGTTTCAGCATCCTCTGGCGAAGAGCGTTATCCCTGGTTAAATAAAAGAAAAAGTCGCAGGAGTATAACTCGAATACGGTGTGATTGTACTTGATCTCAGCATACATCAGCGCGCCAGGTCGAGGGCAATCTGTGCGCTTGTTAATGCAATGTAGCTTTTTAGCCTTTTCCCCGGCCCCGGTGCGATTCGACGTGGCAACATAACGCTAACAGGAATAGACTTGAAACGGATAACTAATTACTGACGTGAGAAGGACTTATGACGCAACTGCCACAAGCCAAGAATCGCCACGATTATCGTGCGCCGGATTACACTATCACCGACATCGATCTGACGTTTAATCTGGATGCCAGCACCACGCAGGTGACCGCCATCAGCCGCGTCAAACGTCTGGGCCCGGCGGATGCCGTACTCCGTCTGGATGGCGGCGATCTGACGCTGATTTCACTGGAAATCGACGAACAGCCCTGGCAGCACTACCGGCTGGAAAAGGATGCTCTGATTATTGAGCAGTTGCCTGAAACCTTCACGATGAAGATCGTCAACGAGATCCATCCTGATAAAAACACCGCGCTGGAAGGCCTCTATAAGTCCGGTGAAGCCCTCTGTACCCAGTGTGAGGCAGAAGGATTCCGCCATATTACCTGGTATCTCGATCGGCCTGACGTTCTGGCGCGTTTTACCACCACTATTATCGCTGAACAGACGCGTTATCCTTATCTGCTCTCCAACGGTAACCGGGTTGATGGCGGTCAGATGGAAGATGGTCGCCACTGGATGAAGTGGGAAGATCCTTTTCCAAAACCTTGCTATCTCTTTGCGCTGGTCGCGGGTGATTTTGATGTGCTGCGCGACAGCTTTACTACCCGCTCTGGCCGCGACGTGGCGCTGGAAATTTTTGTCGACCGCGGTAACCTCGATCGCGCCGACTGGGCGATGACCTCGCTGAAAAACAGCATGAAGTGGGATGAAGAGCGTTTCGGTCTGGAGTATGACCTTGATATCTTCATGATCGTTGCCGTCGATTTCTTTAATATGGGCGCGATGGAAAATAAAGGTCTGAACGTGTTTAACTCTAAATACGTTTTAGCCCGGGCTGAAACCGCCACGGACAAAGACTATCTCGGTATTGAAGCCGTGATTGGGCATGAATACTTCCACAACTGGACCGGTAACCGCGTTACCTGCCGGGACTGGTTCCAGCTGAGCCTGAAAGAGGGCCTGACCGTGTTCCGCGATCAGGAGTTCAGCTCCGATCTCGGATCGCGAGCGGTAAATCGTATTGATAATGTCCGCATTATGCGCGGCGCGCAGTTCGCGGAAGATGCCAGCCCGATGGCGCACCCTATCCGCCCTGAGCAGGTCATTGAGATGAACAACTTCTACACTCTGACGGTGTATGAGAAAGGTTCTGAAGTGATCCGCATGCTGCATACGCTGCTGGGAGAAGAGAATTTCCAGAAAGGCATGCAGCTCTATTTTGAGCGTCATGATGGCAGCGCGGCCACCTGCGATGACTTTGTTCAGGCGATGGAAGACGCCTCTAACGTCGATCTCTCCCAGTTCCGTCGCTGGTACAGCCAGTCCGGCACGCCTGTGCTTTCCGTTCGTGATGATTATAATCCCGAACTTGAGCAGTACACGCTCCATGTGACGCAGATGACGCCGCCAACGGCCGATCAGAAAGAGAAGCGTCCGCTGCATATCCCACTGGATATCGAACTTTATGACGGTGAAGGCAACGTCATTCCTTTACAGCATAACGGCCATCCTGTTCACAACGTGCTGAATGTGACTGAAGAGTTCCAGAGTTTCATCTTTGATAATGTCTATTACCAGCCGGTCCCTTCTCTGCTGCGTGAATTTTCCGCGCCGGTGAAGCTGGACTATAACTGGAGCGATGCGCAGCTTACCTTCCTGATGCGGCACGCACGTAACGACTTCTCCCGCTGGGATGCGGCACAAAGCCTGCTCGCAACGCATATCAAACTCAATATCGCCCGCTATCAGCAGGGTCAACCGCTCTCCGTTCCGCTGCACGTTGCCGATGCGTTCCGCGCCGTGCTGCTGGAGGAGAACAGCGATCCGGCCCTGATGGCGCTGATCCTCTCGCTGCCTGGCGAGAATGAAATTGCCGAACTCTTTGAGCAGATCGATCCGCAGGCGATCGCTGAAGTCCGTCATGCGCTGACCGGCTTGCTGGCAACCGAACTGGCCGACGAATGGCTGGCGGTTTATCACGCAAACCAGTGCAAAGAATATCGTATCGAACATGCTGATATTGGCAAACGTGCCCTGAAAAATGTCTGCCTCGGCTACCTGGCCTTTGGCGACGAGGCGCTGGCTGACAAACTGGTGAAAGCGCAGTTTGCTAAAGCAGATAATATGACCGACTCCCTGGCGGCCATGTCTGCGGCGGTAGCGGCGCAGCTGCCGTGCCGGGAAGCGCTGATGGCAGCGTTTGACGAACGCTGGCATCAGGATGGTCTGGTCATGGACAAATGGTTCGCGCTACAGGCTACCAGCCCGGCTGCCGACGTGCTGGAACGTATCCGTGCGCTGATGAATCACCGCTCCTTCACCCTCAGCAACCCGAACCGCGTCCGTGCGCTGATCGGCGCTTTTGCCTCCGCTAATCCTTCCGCGTTCCATGCAGAAGATGGCAGCGGCTACCGCTTTTTAGTGGAGATTCTGACCGATCTCAATACCCGTAATCCACAAGTGGCGGCAAGGCTGATTGAACCGCTGATCCGCCTCAAGCGTTACGATACAAACCGCCAGGCGCTGATGCGCGATGCGCTGGAGCAGCTGAAAGGGCTGGATAATCTCTCGGGCGATCTCTATGAGAAAATCACCAAGGCGCTGAATGCCTGACGTTAAGGCCTGGGCTTAACCACGCGTGAAGGCAAAAAGTGGGCGATTTCAGCCCACTTTTTTTATGCGCTGCGGTAAAACGGCCACTTAAAAGCACAGGCAGCCCACCGTTCAGAGCAGGCTGAAAAGCAGGATCGAAGTCAATGAAGCGGGATAATTGACGTCATTCCTTTTACTTTTTGGGAAAAGGACTTTACCTTTCTGTCCACGTTATTCCCGATCCCTTCAGGCATTCAGGAGCCTTCATGTATTACCCCCTCGTTCGAAAGGCGCTTTTCCAGCTCGATGCGGAGCGCGCGCATGAGCTTACGCTACAGCAGCTTCATCGTATTTCCGGTACGCCGCTTATTCATCTGATACGACAGACGCTGCCGTTCAGGCCGGTTAACTGCATGGGGCTGACCTTCAAAAACCCGCTGGGTCTGGCGGCCGGTCTGGATAAAAATGGCGAATGCATTGATGCGTTCGGCGCAATGGGGTTTGGCTTCGTGGAGGTTGGCACCGTCACGCCGCGTCCCCAGCCTGGTAATGATAAGCCCAGAATGTTCCGCGTACTGGAAGCGGAAGGGATCATTAACCGGATGGGATTTAATAATCTTGGCGTGGACAACCTGGTTGAAAACGTTAAGCGCTCACATTTTGACGGCATACTGGGTATTAATATTGGGAAAAATAAAGACACGCCGGTAGAGCAGGGAAAAGATGATTATTTAACCTGCATGGAAAAAATTTATCCTTATGCCGGTTATATTGCGGTGAATATTTCGTCGCCTAATACGCCTGGTTTACGCTCACTGCAATATGGCGAAGCGCTTGATGATCTGCTGATGGCGATAAAGGAAAAACAGCAGACGCTCGAGCAGCTGCATCATAAATATGTTCCCGTGGCGGTAAAAATTGCCCCCGATCTTTCTGAAGAAGAGCTGATACAGATCGCCGATAGTCTGGTTCGTCATAAAATTGATGGCGTCATTGCCACAAATACGACGCTTGATCGTTCTCTTGTCAGTGGACTTAAATATGCCGGAGAAGCGGGAGGATTAAGTGGTCGCCCCGTGCAGTCGCGCAGTACGGAGATCGTTCGCCGTCTCTCAGCCGAACTCCAGGGCAGGTTGCCGATCGTAGGCGTGGGCGGCATCGACTCATTGGTCTCCGCCCGGGAAAAAATAGCCGCAGGTGCTTCGCTGGTACAAATATATTCCGGCTTTATTTATAAAGGGCCACCGCTGATAAAAGAAATTGTGACCCATATCTGAGCCAGTATCGACATAAATATGCCAGGGGCTTTATTTTCGCCTCTGGCTCGTTTATATTTTGTCCTGTTTGGAAACTATCCTGAGCAGGATAATTTCCCGGGAAACGCCGTAAAATTTGGCCTGAATGGCGGATTAGCGTGCAGTCAGGCTTGCAGATAACAGGACAGATCATGAGGATTAAACCCGACGACAGCTGGCGCTGGCTTTATGACGCCGAATATGACCGCATGATGCTTGATTTGGCTGACGGGATGCTGTTCCGCTCACGTTTCTCCCGCAAGATGCTGACGCCGGACGCCTTCACCGTTTCCGGCTTTTGTGTGGATGATGCCGCGCTCTTTTTCAGCTTTGAAGAGAGCTGCCGTCGCTGCGAACTGAACGCCGATCAGCGGGCTGAACTGGTGCTGAATGCGCTGGTTGCGAGCCGCTTTCTCAAACCGCTGATGCCAAAAAGCTGGCATTTTGAAACGCGTCCTTCGGGCCATCCTCCCGCCGCCGGAGAGCTGGTCAGCGTAACGCTGTGTGAAACGGGTGAAACAGCCTGCCTGCTGGTGGTGGAAGCGGGTGAAAACGCCGCGCTTTGCCTGCTGGCGCAGCCTCAGCTGAGCCTCGCCGGACGCAGTATGGCGCTGGGGGATGCTATCAAAATCATGCACGACCGCCTTCAGCCTTTCGCCCGGGAAGAGCGCTTTTCCTTCGCAGCGGCCGTCTGATCGCTATTTTGCCATCAGAACGAGATCGCCCGCCGGAATACAGCTACAGCTGAGGATTGTTCCGTCATCGCGTACTGCGCCCTGCTTCATTGGCTGCACCTCGCCGGAAATCAGCCTGACCTTACAGCTGCCACAAATACCCGCGCGGCAGGAATAGGGGATTTTGTACCCCTGCATCTCCAGCTGCTCCAGCAGCACCTGCTGATTGTTTCCGCTAAACTCTTCACCCTCCCAGGCAACAGAAACGCGCTCTTCGGCATCGCGGCGTACATCAAGCGTTTCCGTCACGGCAGCAGCGCCATACTGACGTGGGCTTTGCGTTTCCAGAACCTCTAGTTCATCGCCAACGCGAAGGATCCCGCTGTTCCTGGCCATCAAATTCAGTCCAAAGTCGATATCACCGCTGCCGTCGGTCGCGCTGCGGAATTTTTGTAACGTAGCCAGAGGTTCGCCAGAGGGATGCTTGCGGCCATATTGCGGACTCACGGTAGTCAGTACGCAGCGGCTACAGGGTTTAGGGACGTCAAAAATGATGTCGCCAATACGTACGCTGGCCCAACTATCTTCTGCCCAGGGAGCCGCACCATCGATCACCAGATTAGGGCGAAACTGCGTTAATTTTGTTCCTGCCGGACAGCGCTGCCGCAGATCGTGCAGCGAGGCTTCATTGATCAGCAGGAAGGGATAGCCATCAGCGAATCCCAGCGGGGTTTGTCCGAAGCGCTTCACGCGGCGGGTCATCTCTGTCCCCACCCAGCGGAGCTGAACAGGGCGGGGGAAAAAGCCGCTCAGCCATTCATTGATTGCGGCCGGTGCGATCTGCGAAGTAAAGCGATTTCCCCACACTTCCGTTGGCGAGGCGTCCTGCTGAAAATCAGCAAGGCGGATAGTGGCGCTGCTGCCGTCCGGTGCCGCAAGAAAAAGACCGTCGGGCGTTAGCGCAGGCGTAAACAGCACCATTTCAGGATACTGGCGCGCGGTAATAAACGTGCCATCAGGGTCGGTAATCATGAAAACGCGGTCAAAGGCGAGTCCGCTTTCAAGCGCCTGCGCGTGTGAGACCTGGGTTCCCCGCATCGATTTCACAGGGTGAATAAACAGACGAGACAGGCCGATCATGATGCTCTCCAGCAGAATAGGGTCGGGAAAGAAAAAAAGCGCAATTGAGACGGTCGAAAAGAAGCTAACTTTATGACATAGGCCCGCGATTAGCTATAATGCGCAGCAATTTTCTGAAGACGATAAGTGACGCTATGAATTCTCTGTTTGCCAGTACGGCGCGTGGGCTCGAAGAGCTGTTGAAAACTGAACTGGAAGCGATGGGCGCGCAGGAGTGCCACATTGTCCAGGGCGGCGTGCATTATCAGGGCGACGATCGTCTGATGTACCAGAGCCTGATGTGGAGCCGCCTGGCTTCACGCATCCTGTTACCGCTGACCGAGTGCAGCGTCTATAGCGACCTGGATCTTTATCTGGGCGTACAGGCTATTGACTGGCCGGCCATGTTTGGCAGTGATAAAACCTTTGCCGTCCATTTTAGTGGCCTGAATGAGGTGATCCGTAACAGCCAGTACGGCGCCCTGAAGGTAAAAGATGCCATTGTCGACAGCTTCACGCGTAAGAATCTGCCGCGTCCTGACGTGGATCGCGAGCAGCCTGATATCCGCGTAAACGTCTGGCTGAATAAAGAAACCGCCAGTATTGCGCTCGATCTTAGCGGAGAAGGGCTGCACCAGCGTGGCTATCGTCAGCAAACCGGCCAGGCGCCGCTGAAGGAAAACCTTGCCGCCGCGATTGTCATGCGCTCTGGCTGGCAGGCGGGCACGCCGCTGGTCGATCCTATGTGTGGTTCAGGTACGCTGCTGATCGAAGCGGCAATGATCGCCAGCGATCGTGCGCCAGGCCTGCATCGTAACCGCTGGGGATTTACCGGCTGGAGCAAATTCGATCATGAGCTCTGGAAGGAAGTTTCCAGCGAAGCGCAGGTGCGCGCGCGCCGCGGCCTGCAGGAGAATAGCGCCCGCTTTTACGGCTACGATAATGATTCACGGGTAATTGAGCGCGCGCGTGCGAATGCGCGACATGCTGGCCTCTCGGAAATTATCAGCTTTACCGTTCAGGATGTGCTGAAGCTGACGAATCCGCTGCCGGAAGGCGAGACCGGCACCGTGCTGAGCAACCCTCCTTACGGCGAACGCCTGGAAAGCGAACCGGCACTGATTGCGCTGCACAGCCAGCTGGGGCGTCTGATGAAAAGCCACTTTGGCGGCTGGAACCTTTCCCTGTTCAGTGCCTCACCGGAGCTGCTGAGCTGCCTGCAGCTGCGCGCCGATCGTCAGTTTAAGGCGAAGAACGGCCCGCTGGACTGCGTACAGAAAAATTATCAGCTGGCGGCCAACTCGGCGGCAAATGTGGCTCAGATTGCGGAAGACTACGCTAACCGCCTGCGTAAGAACCTTAAAAAGCTGGAGAAGTGGGCACGGCAGGAAGGGATTGAATGCTACCGTCTGTATGATGCCGATCTGCCGGATTACAACGTGGCGGTTGACCGTTACGGCGACTGGGTTGTGGTACAGGAATATGCGCCGCCTAAAACCATTGAGCCAGCGAAGGCCCGTCAGCGGCTGTTTGACGTTATTTCCGCCACGCTGAGCGTGCTGGAGCTACCGGCCAACCGGCTGGTACTGAAGACCCGCGAACGTCAGAAAGGCAAAAGCCAGTATGAAAAAATGGGCGAAAAAGGCGATTTCTTTGAGGTCTCCGAATATAACGCCCGGATGTGGGTGAACCTGACGGATTATCTCGATACCGGCCTGTTCCTCGATCACCGTATTGCGCGTAAGATGCTGGGACAGATGAGCAAAGGGAAAGACTTCCTTAATCTGTTTGCCTATACCGGCACGGCAAGCGTCCATGCGGGCCTCGGCGGCGCACGCAGCACTACCACCGTCGATATGTCGCGGACTTATCTGGAGTGGGCTGAGCGCAATTTGCGCCTGAATGGCCTGACCGGTCGCCAGCACCGCCTGATGCAGGCAGACTGCCTGAGCTGGCTGCGCGAGTCTGACGAGCAGTTCGATCTGATCTTTATTGACCCGCCAACGTTCTCCAATTCAAAACGTATGGAGGAGAGCTTTGACGTACAGCGCGATCATCTGCTGCTGATGAAGGACCTTAAGCGACTGCTGCGTAAAGGCGGCACCGTCATGTTCTCCAATAACAAGCGCGGTTTCAAAATGGATCTGGAAGGCCTTGCCGGCCTGAAGCTCGTCGCGCAGGAAATTACCGCCAAAACCCAGTCGCAGGATTTTGCCCGTAACCGTCATATTCACAACTGCTGGCTGATTACTCACGCCGGTAAGGAATAAGTTTTATGTCATTAATCAGTATTCATGGTGCTTACCTGTCATTCAGCGATGCGCCGCTGTTGAATAACACTGAGCTTCATATTGAAGAAAACGAGCGCGTCTGTCTGGTCGGGCGCAACGGCGCCGGTAAATCGACGCTGATGAAAATCATCAACCGTGAACAGCCGCTTGATGATGGACGTATCATCTATGAGCAGGATCTGGTCATTGCACGTCTGCAACAGGATCCCCCGCGTAATGTAAAGGGATCGGTTTATGACTTCGTTGCTGAAGGCGTAAACGAGCAGGCGGAGTACCTGAAGGCTTATCACGCGATCTCTCATCTGGTGATGACCGATCCGAGTGAAAAGAATCTTGATGAGATGGGGCGTCTGCAAAGTATTCTCGATCACCAGAACCTCTGGCAGCTGGAAACGCGTATTCAGGACGTGCTCAAGCAGATTGGCCTGGACGGCGATGCGGCGCTGTCGTCGCTCTCCGGCGGCTGGCTGCGTAAGGCCGCGCTGGGGCGTGCGCTGGTCAGTAATCCACGCGTTCTGATGCTGGATGAGCCGACGAACCACCTGGATATTGAGACCATCGACTGGCTGGAAACGTTCCTGAAAACCTTCCAGGGCAGCATCATCTTTATCTCACATGACCGCTCCTTCATCCGCAATATGGCGACCCGCATTGTCGATCTCGATCGCGGCAAGCTGGTTTCCTGGCCGGGCGATTACGATCTGTTCTTAGTGGGTAAAGAGGAAGCGCTGCGGGTCGAGGAGATGCAGAACGCCGAATTCGATCGCAAACTGGCGCAGGAAGAGGTCTGGATCCGTCAGGGCATCAAAGCCCGACGCACCCGTAACGAAGGACGAGTCCGCGCGCTGAAGGCCTTACGTAACGAACGTTCAGAGCGTCGTGAAGTGATGGGCAAAGCCAATATGCAGGTGGGGGAGGCGAGCCGCTCCGGCAAAATCGTTTTCGAACTGGAAAATGTCAGCTACCGCGTTGGCGAAAAGCAGCTGGTCAGCGATTTCTCCGCTCAGGTACAGCGCGGCGACAAGATCGCTCTGATTGGCCCGAACGGCTGCGGAAAAACCACGCTGCTCAAGCTGATGCTCGATCAGCTTAAGGCAGACAGCGGGCGGGTGCATATCGGCACCAAACTGGAAGTGGCCTACTTCGATCAGCACCGCGCCGAGCTGGATCCCGATCGCACAGTGATGGACAACCTGGCGGAGGGCAAGCAGGAGGTGTTGGTCAACGGCAAACCGCGGCACGTGCTGGGCTATCTGCAAGACTTCCTGTTCCACCCAAAACGCGCCATGACGCCGGTCCGCGCGCTCTCCGGCGGAGAGCGTAACCGCCTGCTGCTGGCGCGCCTGTTCCTGAAGCCCAGCAACCTGCTGATCCTCGATGAACCTACCAACGATTTGGATGTGGAAACGCTGGAACTGCTGGAAGAACTGGTCGATGGCTATCAGGGTACGGTACTGCTGGTCAGCCACGATCGTCAGTTCGTGGACAACACGGTAACGGAATGCTGGATTTTCGAAGGCAATGGCGAAATTGGCGCTTATGTTGGCGGCTATCATGATGCCCAGCTTCAGCGGGCGGCATCGAAGCAAACCCGCAGTACGGCAAAAGCGGGCAGCGCGTCGCGTCAGGAGAGCGCAAAAGCTGAACCGGCCAGGCGGTCTGCCAGCAAGCTGAGCTATAATTTGCAGCGGGAGCTGGAGCAGCTGCCGCAAAAAATGGAGCAGCTGGAAAGTCATCTTGAAACGCTCCAGGCAAAAGTGGCCGACGGCGACTTCTTCAGTCAGCCTCATGAGGTGACCCAACCGGTGCTGGATGCGCTTTCACAGGCTGAGCAGGATCTGGAAGCCGCGTTTGAGCGTTGGGAATATCTCGAATCGTTAAAAAATGACTAATTAGTCAGAGGTGACCTATGTGTTCGTCGCACCAGGCTGAAAGATGGATGCTTTGCCCGCAGTGTGATCTGATGACGCAGTTGCCGGAACTGAAGCCGGGCAGCAAAGCCAGCTGCCCGCGCTGCGAAACCACGCTGGAATCGCGCTGGGTAGAGCCGCGCAAGCGGCCTACTGGCTATGCGCTGGCAGCCCTGTTTATGCTGCTTCTGGCGAATCTTTTTCCGTTTGTCACTATGCATGTTGCCGGCCTGAAGAGTGAAATCAGCCTCTGGCGTATTCCTGAGGTGATGGTTTCCGAGGATTACAGCAGCCTCGCCACGCTGTTTATTGTCTTTGTTCAGGCCGTGCCCGCGTTCTGCATGGTCTCTCTCCTGCTGCTTTTAAACAATGCCCCGTTGCCACACTCCCTGAAGCGTGGCCTGGCAAGGCTGCTGTTCCAGATAAAGAGCTGGGCGATGGCCGAAATTTTTCTGGCCGGCGTGCTGGTCAGCTTCGTCAAGCTGATGGCCTATGGCGATATCGGCACTGGCACCAGCTTTATCCCCTGGTGCCTGTTCTGTCTCCTGCATCTGCGCGCTTTTCAGTGTGTCGACAGACGCTTGCTGTGGCAGCAGATTGCGCCTGTGCCACCGCTCCCTGCCGCGCCGGAGCCCGGCGTAAGCGGACTCAGACAGGGTTTACGCTCCTGTCGCTGCTGTACGGCAGTGCTGGCGGCCGACCAGTTTATCTGTCCCCGGTGCGGAACGGCAGGGCATGTCCGGCGCAGGCACAGCCTGCAATGGACAATGGCTCTGTTGGTCACCTCTCTCATTCTCTATATTCCCGCGAATCTGATGCCGATAATGGTGACAGAATCGCTGGGCGATAAAATGCAATCCACGATTATGAGTGGCGTCATCCTGCTCTGGAGCGATGGTTCCTATCCGGTGGCGCTGGTCATTTTTATTGCCAGTATCATGGTACCTTCGCTGAAAATGCTGGCGATAGGCTGGCTATGCTGGGATGCAAACGGCCGGGGGCGCCACGACAGTGAAAAGATGCATAAAATTTACGAGGTGGTTGAATTTGTAGGCCGCTGGTCAATGATTGATGTTTTTGTCATCGCCGTGCTTTCTGCGCTGGTGCGCATGGGCCAACTGATGAGTATCTATCCCGCAGCGGGCGCGTTGCTGTTTGCGATGGTGGTGATCCTTACCATGTTCGCCGCCATGACATTCGACCCCCGCCTGACATGGGATCGTGAATCTGATAAAAGTTTTAAGGAGCCAAGCATTGAAGGAAAATAATCACGATGTCGCCAGGGTTGATAAAATAAGACGCTGGTCAACCGTCTGGATCATCCCCATCATTACCGTACTTATCGGCGCATGGATCCTGTTTTATCATTTCAGCCATCAGGGACCGCAGGTGACGCTAATCACCACCAATGCCGAAGGTATTGAAGGCGGTAAAACGGCCATCAAAAGCCGCAGCGTGGACGTTGGTGTTGTCGAAAGTGCGGTACTGACTGACGATCTGCACCACGTTGAGATCACCGCCCGGCTTAATTCTGGTATGGAGAAATTGCTTAAGGGCGACAGCGCCTTTTGGGTGGTAAAGCCGGCGATTGGCCGCGAGGGTGTGACCGGGTTAGGAACGCTTTTATCCGGTCCTTATATCGAGCTTCAGCCTGGTACTAAAGGTGAGGAGAAGGAGCGATACGATCTGCTGGATTCGCCACCGCTGGCGCCACCTGATGCAAAAGGGATCCGCATCACGCTCGACAGTAATAAAGCCGGACAGCTGACGCCTGGCGATCCAGTTCTGTTCCGTAGTTACCGGGTAGGGTCCGTTGAGACCAGTAATTTTGACGCTGATAAGCGCATGATGACCTATCAACTGTTTATCGGTGCGCCTTACGATCGTCTGGTTACCACCAACGTCCGTTTCTGGAAAGACAGCGGCATCGCTGTCGACATGTCCGCTTCCGGCATGCGTGTGGAAATGGGATCGCTGACCACGCTGTTTAGCGGTGGCGTCAGTTTTGACGTACCGGATGGCTGGGAGCTGGGGCAGGTTGCGCAGAATAAAGCGGAATATAAGCTCTTTGACGATCAGCGCAGCATCCAGGATTCGCTTTACACGGTACACAAAGATTACCTGATGTTCTTTGATGACTCCATTCGCGGCCTGCAGCCAGGAGCGCCGGTTGAGTTCCGCGGTATCCGTCTCGGCACCGTGGCGGAAGTGCCGTTTAAGACCCGGGATATCACCCAGCGTCTTGATACTGACTACCGCATCCCCGTGTTGATCCGTATTGAGCCGGACCGTTTCCAGAGTATGCTCGGCAAAGATTTCGACTTCGAACAGCACCTTAAGGACGGTATTAAATCGGGGCTGCGCGCTTCGCTAAAATCAGCCAATCTGCTGACCGGGTCACTCTATATCGATCTCGATTTTAACAGCAGTGCGAAACCGTTTACCGGGCCGTCATCCTTCGCTGGCTTTGAACTTATCCCGACCACGAGTGGTGGGCTGGCGCAGATTCAGCAGAAACTGATGGATGCGCTGGATAAAATTAATAATCTGCCGCTGAACCCGATGCTGAACCAGGCGACGGGAACGCTGAAAGAAAGCCAGCGAACCCTGCGGGAACTGCAGAAAACGCTGGATAATATCAACCAGATTACCGGCAGTCAGTCGATGAAGGATTTGCCGCAGGATATGCAGCAAACGCTTCGTGAACTGAATCGCAGCATGAAAGGTTTTCAGCCGGGCTCTCCGGCCTATACCAAATTGGTTGGCGATATGCAGCGCCTGGATCAGGTCATGCGCGAACTTCAGCCGGTACTGAAAACGCTGAACAGTAAGAGCAATGCACTGATATTCGAAGCAGAACCCGGTAAGGACCCACAGCCGAAGAGGGCGAAATAATGATGAGATGGATCCCCGTTGCGCTGGCGCTGATCGTCAGCGGCTGTAGCAGTACGATCGAGACCCACTATTACCAGCTTCCGTCCGCCAGCAATGCGGCGGCGGCAACCAGCAATAGTGCTGATACCTTGCGGCCCGCTGTATGGGTGGAACATGTCTCAGTGCCTGACTACCTCGCCGGAAACGGCGTGGTATACCAAAGCAGCGACGTACAGTATGTGATTGCCGCTAATAATCTCTGGGCCAGTCCGCTCGATCAGCAGCTCCAGCAGACGCTGGTGGCTAATCTGAGCGAAGCCCTGCCAGGCTGGCTGGTTTCCTCAATGCCGCTTGGCGAGCAGCAGGATAAACTAAATGTTAACGTTACCCATTTTCACGGTCGTTATGACGGGCAGGTGGTGATTGGGGGGGACTGGGTGCTTGAGCATGACGGTAAAATTACTAAGCGTCCATTTTCGCTGACGCTCCCGCAAAGTGAAGATGGCTATGGGGCGTTAGTGAGAACGCTGGCGAAAGGATGGCAGCAGGAAGCCGGTGCAATGGCGCAGGTTATCCGTACCATCAATTAATTATATTTAAGTTTCTTACCGGGCCTCTGTCTGCCGCAGAATACTATCTGCGAGCAGACAGAGGCTTTTTTGTTTTTCAAACAACACGTTATGTCCAGGAGGATTTTATTAACAGCTTAAGAAGCCTCTCATAATGATGTGGAAATATGACATTGGCGTGAAATTTGCGCGTTGATTTTTAAAACGGATAGCGCTAAATATGATGAGTGGCCGCATATTCTGTGACCACTGATTTCTTTCCACCAGATTCCACCTGACCTGAAGAGGGGATTACAGGCATGATGAAGAGACAGAAACGAGATCGGCTCGAACGGGCACATTCAAGAGGTTATCAGGCCGGTATTACCGGGCGCTCTAAAGAGATGTGTCCCTATCAAATGATAGATGCGAAGTCTCACTGGTTGGGAGGTTGGCGACAAGCCATGGAGGACAGGACGGTTACCACGTAATCTGACTGTTCATTCTGAAGGGAGAACCTCCGCCTGAGCGGAGGTTTTTCATTTCTGATGCTTAAAAAGCGGTGGTGTCCTTAAACAGGCCCACTTTCAGATCCGTTGCGGTATAGATAACGTGACCATCTACCAGCACTTCGCCATCTGCCACGCCCATCACCAGCTTGCGGTTAATCACGCGCTTGAAGTGGATACGGTAAGAGACTTTTTTCGCGGTTGGCAGAACCTGACCGGTGAATTTCACTTCACCCACGCCCAGCGCACGGCCCTTACCTTCAGCGCCTAACCAGCCAAGATAGAAGCCAACCAGCTGCCACATGGCATCCAGACCCAGGCAGCCCGGCATGACCGGATCGCCGATAAAATGACAGCCAAAGAACCACAGATCCGGATTAATATCCAGTTCGGCTTCAACAAAGCCTTTTCCGTAGTTACCGCCGTCTTCGGTCATTTTCACCACGCGGTCCATCATCAGCATGTTACCGGAGGGTAACGGTGGGCCTTCAGCGCCGAACAGTTCTCCACGGCCCGAGGCGATGAGGTCTTCTTTCGTATAGGATTCGCGTTTATCTACCATGTTGTTAATAAGCCTTATTTTAGTGAATCACGAAGGTTAGCGAACAGGTGTAAGCTGAACAAGTCCGATCAGCTCTGGTTAAACCAGTTCAGCCAGCGCAGCGGCCACGGTCGGTGACGTGCATCCTGCTGAGTGATTTGCGCAATGCGCTCCTGTATTAATTTTAGCAAACAAGGGCCGGTTTCCCGATCCCACTCTGCCCCTGTCAGGAGTGGCAGAGCTTCTTCGACGCTGCTAACCGCCCATATGTGGAACTTTCCTTCACGCACGGCGTCCACCACTTCCTGCTGGAGAGAGAGGTGCCGTACATTGGCCGCCGGCATAATTATGCCCTGACTGCCATTCAGACTACGTTGCTGACAAATATGGAAAAAGCCCTCAATCTTTTCATTCAGGCCGCCGACAGGCTGAACCCGCCCAAACTGATCGACCGAGCCCGTAACGGCAATTTGCTGCGTCAGCGGCTGCCCCGAAAGCGCACTGATCAGCGCGCACAGTTCGGCTAAAGAAGCGCTGTCGCCATCCACTTCTGAATAGGACTGCTCAAAGACGATAGAGGCTGAGAAGGGCAGCTGCTGGTCAAGCTCAAGTTCAGCAATGAGCCAGGCCTGCATAATCATCATGCCTTTTGCATGAATATTGCCGCCCAGTTCAGCCTTACGCTCCACGTCAGTGAACTCGCCGTCACCAATATGCACCACACAGCTGATGCGGGAAGGCTCACCGAAAGCGCGGGGATGGCCAGGGAACTCGATCACGGAGAGTGCATTGACCTGACCGACCATTTCGCCTTCAGTTTCAATCAGAATCTGGTCCAGCAGAATTTCATCACGCACGCGTTCGGCCAGAAAACCTTCGCGCCATTCACGGGTTTCCAGCGCCGTGCCCAGGCTCTCCCCGCTCAGTGTGCCGTCGCCGTGTAGCGCCGCGTCCTGAAGCTGGCGGGTAAGCCAGGCAGGGCAGAGTGGTAAAGTATCCTGATCGCCGGTATAGCGCACTGCTTCGCGGATCAGCACTGGCCAGAAATCCCCGTCGATGGGGCCGGCATTTTCGCTGGCCGCAACCTTCAGTACCCACTGCATCCACAGCCCGAGCGCTTCCCGATCGATGATTTGAATATTTTCTTCAAATTCGGAATAGAGCGCCTGTTCGGCAAGCTCCGGCTCCATCTCCTGGAAATCAGCAAGTGCATCGCGCTCACCGGTCAGGATCAGGCGGAACTTCATGGGTAATGAAGGAATAGTGACGGGTAAAGGCCGCGTCTCGTCAGGAGAGTGCCAGTCAAATCGCTGGGTAGTAAGGATCTGCTTCAGCCGTAGCCAGAGTAGTGGTTGTGCCAGCAGTGCGCGCAGGGAAAGAATAAGCGTACCGCCATTAGCCTTATGAACAAGGCCGGGTTCCAGTACGAGGTTTTCTTTCCAGAGGCGTACGCAGCCGAACAGCTGTTCGTTCTCTATCCAGTCCGCGCGATGGATACCACCCGTGCTGGCAAAATTATCCTGTTCTGACGTTGCGGGTTGTAAATCCACGGCGGTGCCGCTGAAATCGTAAGCCCCGCCGGTCAATACGGCTTCTTCCTCGTCGTTAAGCTCAACCATCACATCCTGAAGTAGAGCCTGATATTCTACATTTTCAGGCATTTTTATCAGCATCAGGGGGCGTTTAGCCGGCGTTTGCAGCAGGAGAGTCAGACCGTTATACAGACGCGATTGCACAGCCGCAAAACAGCTGATATCGGCATCAGGCGCCTGTGCGTTCGGGGGCTGTAATCCGTCGGTAACGGGCTGTAGGGCATGCCATTCAAGTCTGTTGTTGGTCAAAGTTATCGTATTTTTCTGAAATGAATAAAAGCGGCATTATACAATAATTCAGTCTTTTAAGCACCGCAGACGTGCACTTCGCCTGATGTTCAGGCAGGGATTGCGATATTCGCCCCGTTTTCTCTGCCGCAGGGCTAAAAAAAGCTGTTATTCTAAGGCCGTTATGAAGTCAGCATGAGATTCCGATGAAATATCAGCAGCTGGAAAACCTTGAGAGCGGTTGGAAATGGAAATACCTGGTGAAAAAACACCGGGAGGGAGAATCGATCACCTGCTATCTGGAATACAGCGCGGCGCAGGCGGCCGTTAGTGAGCTACTCGCAATGGAAAATAATCCGGCAAATGTGCTTTCCTGGATAGGTAAGCATATTAATCCAGCGCTGGAAAACCGGATGAAGCAGACGATCCGGGCCCGTCGTAAAAGACATTTCAACGCTGAGCATCAGCACACGCGTAAAAAATCGATCGACCTTGAATATCTCGTCTGGCAAAGGCTGGCGGGACTGGCGCAGCGGCGTAACTGCACTCTTTCTGAAACGGTGGTTCAACTGATTGAAGATGCGGAGCGCAAAGAGAAATACGCCACTCAGATGTCTTCTCTGCGGGAAGATTTGCAGGCGATATTAGGTAAACCGGAAGCAGAATAACGGGAAACCGTGAAACTTTGCTTCGCTGCCTGACAGCAGTCCAGAAAAAAGAAAACCCCGCCAGGGCGGGGTTTTTTCATCAAAGGAAACTTAGCCCTGTGGCTGAGTTACAACGTCTTTGATGCCTTTAACTTCGATTTCTACGCGACGATCCGGTGCCAGACATTCGATCAGGGCATTACGGCCTTTCACGCTGTCACAGGTGTTGCCGGTAACTGGGTCAGATTCGCCCATACCGCGTGCAGAGATCTTGTCAGCAGGGATGCCTTTAGAAACGAGGTAGTCTACAACAGACTGAGCGCGTTTTTCAGACAGCTTCTGGTTGTACTGCTCGGAACCGATACGGTCGGTGTAACCCAGAACAACAACGGAACCGTCTTTAGGATCCATTGAGCTCAGCTGGGTGTACAGCTGGTCCAGAGCCTGCTGGCCTTCAGACTTCAGGGAAGCCTTGTTGAAGGTGAACAGTACGTCAGACTTCAGGGTGAAACGCTTGGTTTCAACAACTGGAGCTGGCGCTGGCGCTGGCGCAGGGGCTGGAGCCATGTCGTCCTGACCAAAGCGGTAGGAAACACCCAGGCTCAGCATGCCGTTATCTGGACGCGTACCAACGGTGTTTGCATCACCGATGTTGTTAACCCACTGGTAGTCCAGACGAGTTGCCCAGTTTTTGGTCAGCGCGTATTCAACACCAACGGCTGCCAGCGGAGAAACGCCGGTGTCGTGGTCGCTGATGCGGTTGCCGGTAGCAGTAACCTGCTGAGTGGAGTCTGCACGCCATACCATGCCGCCCAGACGCGTGTACACGTCCAGATCGTCCATGACAGGGTAGCTCAGTTTAGCGGCCAGCTGAACGCCCTGCGCTTTGAATGCGCCGTTAACTTCGTTGCCTTTGTTAGGCATACGACCCAGCCAGTCATAACCCAGTTCAAAACCCAGATACTGGTTAGCCTGATAACCAACAAAAGCACCAGCGCCGAGCTGACTTTCGTGAGTTGGGCCGTCGTTGTTAGTGTAACCATTACCGTAGTAACCCGTGTCATGGTACTGAGACCAGCCCAGTTTAGCACCGGTATACCAGGTGTCATCTTTAGGGGCGGCCTGCGCTACGGTAGCGAAGCCAGCCAGTGCCACTGCAATTGCGATAGCTGTCTTTTTCATTTTTGCGCCTCGTTATCATCCAAATAGGCAATGAGCTTTCATTAGCTCTTTGATTTAATCCTTCGCCGGGTTATGAAGCTCACTGTGACTCATCCAAAAAACGGTGAATATTGAGCACCCTGGCGACGTAAAGTCTACAACGTACCAGCAAACTTACAAGTATGATGTGAGGCGAGAGGATAAAAAAACAGCCGTTCATACACACATTTTCATATTTCTAAACGAGATATAACTGTTAACGGAAGTTCAAAAACATCGCTAACCCATTGTCTCAGCGCGTCATAGTAGAATCAGAGGCTTATCACAGTTCCGAAAGAAATCCCTCGTGAGAAAATTCCCATTTTTACTTAATGATACAAACTAGAATGAATTTTTAGCTCATGGCAGGGTCTGGAGGAGGCAATTTTGACCCGGTCGGGGCGCATAATTAACCCCAGGGCCTGGCCGCGCGAAGCCGCTTTTTCCAGGTTGCGGCGATCTTCTTCTGAAATTTCTTCAGGCAACCATCCCAAAACGACACTGTAATTACCGGTTTGTAAGGCTTTTATCATCGCTTCGACGCAGGTAATTGCGCCTGACTGATGTACCTGCATCACTTTATCCAGCGGCAAGCCCGATGCCACCAGCCAGCTACGGCTCAGTTTCTGCTGAGGCGTCAGCCACAGCTGCCAGCGCGACTGCGTTCCTAACTGTTGCAGCAGCGGCAGAAGCAGCATTTGCGTTAAACCAGGCTGATCCTCGCGATAGATCAGTTCGCTGATAAGTCCGGCCGCTGGCGCGCACTGGGTCGCGGCGCTATGGGAGGCCTGACGAAAGCGGCGGTAAACAGAAGAAGGTTTCAGTGAAGGGGTATGCATTATGGCTTCGCTCGCTGCGTTACTGTATGGATGTACAGTATATGGAGGTAGGCTAAAGATCAACCTTATTTTCCTGAAAACGCTTCGCAAAAATACAATGTAAACGACCGCAACGTCATTTATTCATTGAACGCGTAACGGTTAATGCCTATTTTCGCAGCAACCACAGAAACGGAAGTATGCGGCGTACGGGCCTAAAAAAGGGAGAAAGCAATGCGTGACTCAAAGCGGAAAATTGAACGAGCCAAGCAGTATCTTAACGCGCTGGGGGAGATAAGCAGCCGGAGCCAGTTTGGCGGGTACAGCTTGTCTGTCGAAAAAGTGGTGTTTGCCCTGGTTGCGGAGGGGGAACTCTACTTACGGGCATGTGAACAGGTTAAGCCCTATTTTATTCAGCGTCAGATGGCGATGCTTCATTTCAACAAGCGAGGCATTCCGGTGGAGATGGACTACTACCGCGTGGACGAAACGTTATGGCAGCAACCCGAACAGCTGATAGCACTGTCCCAGCTCTGTCTGGCGGGCGCGCAACGCCAGCGGCATCATCATCAGAATAACCGACGCCTGAAAGATTTACCCAACCTTTCCATGCGGCTTGAGCTGCAGCTCAGACGGGCCGGTATAGAAAGCGTGGATAAGCTGAAAGAGCAGGGGGCAAGAGCGTGCTGGCTCCTGCTACGGCAGAGTAATAAGAACCTCAGTATTAATGTCCTTTTCGCGCTGGAAGGTGCCATCCTTGGCCGCCATCAGCAAGCATTACCTGAAAGCGTTAAGGATGAGTTACGCCGCTGGTACAACACGGCGGCAACTCAGCCTTCCCAGCTTGCAGACTAAGCGGCGTGGTTATTGGCTGAAACTTGTTTTTTCAGCAGGGCAAGTTCCGGAAGCAGGCCCACCAGCAAGCCGACCTGCTGGAGCACCAGCGGCTCTTTTGTTGCCGGGTCGGCTTCCATCACTGCAATGCGTTCAGCGATATTGGCCAGCCGTTGTTCCGCTTTTTGCTCACTTACGCTGTCGGCATGGAGAAGATCGTCGACATAACAGACAGCATCATCCATCAGCTGCAACATGGCTGGGCGGGAAAGTTGTTCGCGGTGCGCGCCAAGCGCTGAAATGTAGCTGAGAAAAGAGTGATTCAGGCAGAGAAGCCGGAACGCCTTCTCGCGCAGTCCCACACCCGCATTTTTTTCAGCAGAGATGTTGGAGACGACCGAGGCGAGTTCCGCATCGCTGTTGTGGGCATCGCGCCTGGCGATACGATAGTCGAGCCGGTTGTCTTTGCCCTGATGGTATTGCACCAGTATCGCATCGAGATAGCGGCAGTTGGCGTTAAGCGTGCGCTTCGCCACCGCAGACAGGCGGCGAAAACGCCAGTCCGGCCAGATGAACGCCACTGCCAGCCAGGCGATTCCGCATCCCAGCAGCGTATCGATGATACGCGGCACGGCCACTTCGAAACCTTCACCCAGCAGATTAAAACAGAACAGGACCAGCAGGGTGATAAACATGGTGGCGTGAGCATACTGAGACTGACGGAAGGCAAAAAACAGTACGCCAGTGACCACAATCAGGATCAGCTGTCCCTCAACCGAGGGGACCAGCCAGAGCAGCGGCAGGCCCAGGATGATGCCGGCAACCGTTCCGGCTATCCGCAGCGCCAGGCGGCGTTTGGTCGCATTATAATTAGGCTGGCAGACAAAAAGGCTGGTGAGCAAAATCCAGTAGCCGTGCTCAAGTCCGGTGATCTGAATAAAGGCATAGCCGGTGCAGAGCAGGAGTGACATGCGGACGGCGTGACGAAACAGGGGGGATTCGGGCGTCAGGTGTCCGATAATGCGTAACCGGATATCCGCCCAGCCGGTCAGCCCCTCGCTGGAGAGAGTGCGATTACGCTCGTCATCACTATCCGCCAGGCCTTGTTCAGATTCTATCGTTGCCAGCTGCGCATCAATCGCTTTGAGATTGCTGAGCAGATAATGCATTGCCTTAAGATCGGGACTTTCAGGCTGTGCCTGGCTGAGTTTTTCGAGAGCGGCGTTCAGATGCTGGAAAGCGCGTTCGAACCTGGCATCATGCTGATAAATTTCCCGCATCAGGATGCAGTTTGCGAGCTGACGGCAGGCTCTGGCCTGTAAGGTCAGCAGCCGCTGGAAGCGGAACAGGATATCGCTGTAGCGATATTCCTGGCGTAGTACCTGATACCGGGCATGGGAGGAGCTTGCGCGCTCATGGATATCCTGAGCCACAAAGTAATAGTGCAGCGTACGGCGCGTGCCTCGCTGGCCTCGATCGCCTTTCAGGCGGGACTGGATAGAAATTTTCGCCTGATTGAGCGTGGCGACAAGCTGACTGTTGGTCATGGCTACATCGATCAGCGACGCATTATCGTTATCTTCCATATCGGGATCGAACAGGCCTGCTTTTGCATCCAGGTAGGCGGCAAGCCCCTCAAAACAGCGGGCAATATTGACCTGAAGCGGACGGACGGGGAAGAGAATATGCCCCGCCAGCGTCAGCAAGTTGTACCAGATTGCACCAGCCAGCAGCAGGGCAGGCTGAAGATACCACTGCTGAAAAAGCCCCAGCCCCAGTAGCGTATAGATAGCGATGAGGAGCGCACCAAACGCTATCGTCGCATAGCGCTGCCCCAGCGCCCCCAGCAGAATAAATCCCCATGTTGACAGTGCCAGCCCAAGGGTAAACAGCCAGGGCATGGGTGAAAGCAGCTCCACGGAAACCGACGCGATGCAGAAACAGAGGAGCGTTATAAACAGATTACGCAATCTCCCGCTCAGGCGATCGTCAAGGTCAGCCAGCGCCGCTGCGACCACGCCAAGCGTCAGGGGAATGGTCCAGGCGATCTGATCAAGCCACCAGGGAACACCAGCCGTACCCGCCAGCGCAATAAAAATACGCAGGTTATAAAGGAGGGCGCTGTTATAAGCGTAGCGCCGGAGATCCGGCGTAAGCATTTTTAACATTAGGGTACTCAGTTAAAGCGGCTACGGGCGTTCGCTTCACGAGCGGCCTTAGCCACTTCAACAGAAACGACACGGCGTCCGACTGGCCAGAGTGCAATGGCGGCAATTTTGAAGTTCGCAATGCCCACCGGGATACCAATCAGCGTAATACACTGAGCGATACCGGTCATTATGTGCATCAGGCAAAGCCACCAGCCAAAGAAAATCAGCCAGAACAGATTCAGCACTGTTCCGCCGGAATTCATGATGACGCTTTTTTTATCGGGGTTGAGCATATCAACATGTACGGCTTCATTACCGTAGGGCAGCAGCGACAGGCGGGTTATCTCCCAGCAGGATCGCGTCAGCGGTAGCGTAAAGATAAAAACAATGCTGGCGAGCGTGGCGATTAGCCAGCTGAAGGTGGTCAGAAATCCGCCCAGGACAAAGTTGAGAATGTTCAGAACCGTACGCATTAATCGAAATCCTTCTGGTATGCGGAAAAGTATAAGTCAATCGGTTGATTGTACCGTGTTTTAACTCTGGAGCGGTACACTCCTGCCAGGTAAACTACAGCCTGTAGAAGACTACGGCAGCCAGGGTAAGATCATGGAACTGAAATCAACGTCGCTGGGTAAACATCTGGCACAACATCCCTACAACCGGGTGCGGCTACTGGCCGCTGGCGTTGAGGTTAGTGGTGAAAAGCATGAGTACCTTATTCCGTTTAATCAACTTTTAGCTATCCGGTGTAAGCGCGGCCTGGTCTGGGGCGAGCTTGAGTTCTCTCTGCCAGAGGAGAAAGTTGTCCGGCTGCACGGCACTGAGTGGCAAGAGACGCAGCGCTTTTATCATTATCTTCATCAGGCATGGCAGCGCTGGAGTGAAGAAATGAGCCTTGTATCGGCCCAGGTGCTGGATGAACAGGTCGTCAGGCTTAACGCTTCCGGACATCAGGACAAATGGCTTAGACGCGCTGATATGGCAGGTTTTCGCACCCTGATTCAGAACGCCTTTGCGTCACTCCCGCTGCCTCTTGAACGGCTGAACGAATTCGATAACTGCCGTGAGTCTTATCAAACCTGCCTTCGCTGGCTGGAAAACAGCGACGAGCAGCGTCAGCAGCATAACGCGCAGTGGACAGACAAAATGCTGGTGCAACATGCGGATTTTTTCAGCGGCATAGAAACCTCCCCCCTGAATGCCTCGCAGGCGAAAGCGGTCGTTAACGGCGAAGATGCGCTGCTGGTGCTGGCTGGCGCGGGCAGTGGAAAAACGTCAGTGCTGGTGGCCAGAGCGGGATGGCTGATGATGCGCAAGCAGGCCACGGCGGAACAAATCCTGCTGCTGGCATTTGGCCGTCAGGCTGCGGAAGAGATGAACGACCGCATCCGTGAGCGGCTGAACGGAGAAAGAATTCAGGCCAGTACCTTCCATGCTCTTGCGCTAAAAATTATTCAGCAGGGAAGCAATAAAGCCCCGGCGATAAGCAAGCTGGAGTCCGATACGGTACAACGGCATCAACTGCTTATTGATGCCTGGCGGGAGCAGTGCGAAGGGAAAAAGGCCCAGGCTAACGGCTGGCGACAGTGGCTTCAGGATGAGCTGGCATGGACGCTTGAAGAAGGAAGCTACTGGAAGGATGACCGGCTGGCAAAAAGGCTGGCAGCGCGTCTGGAGCGCTGGCTTGGGCTGATGCGGATGCATGGCGGCACTCAGGCGGAGATGATCGCCTCCGCGCCTGAAAACTGCCGCGATCTTTTCGCAAAACGCGTGAAGCTGATGGCGCCGCTGATGAAAGCCTGGAAAACGGCACTGAAAGAAGAGGGCGCGGTGGATTTCTCCGGGCTGATCCACCAGGCGGTAAATATTCTCGACAAAGGGCGTTTTATTACCCCATGGAAACATATCCTGGTTGATGAATTTCAGGATATCTCTCCGCAGAGAGCCGCGCTTCTGGCCGCCCTGAGAAGACAGAATAAACAAACTGCCCTGTTTGCGGTCGGTGACGACTGGCAGGCAATTTATCGCTTCAGCGGGGCGGAGATGACGCTGACCACCGCTTTCCATCACCACTTTGGCGAGGGCGACCGCGAGGTGCTGGATACCACCTACCGGTTTAATGAGCGAATCGGTGAAATCGCGAATCAGTTTGTTCAGCGTAACCCACACCAGTTAAAGAAACCGCTGAACAGCCTGAGCAAAGGAAATAAAAAAGCGATCTCCCTTCTGCCGGAAGCGCAGCTGGAAGCCTTACTCAATAAAATCAGTGGATATGCCATGCCGGAGGAGCGGATATTGATTCTCGCCCGCTATCATTACCTGCGGCCCGGGGTGCTTGATAAGGCGAAAACGCGCTGGCCAAAGCTCAACGTGGAATTCACCACTATTCACGCCAGCAAAGGGCAGCAGGCTGATTTTGTTCTGCTGCTGGGCCTGCAGGCGGGAAAGGAAGGTTTTCCGGCTGCCGCCAGAGAATCGGTAATGGAGGAGGCGCTCCTGCCTCAGCCGGAAGATTTCCCGGATGCGGAGGAGCGCAGGCTGGCCTACGTCGCGATCACCCGGGCGAAACAGCAAGTCTGGCTCCTGTTTGATAAAGAAAATCCTTCGCCCTTTGTGGAGGAGTTCAGGCAGATGGGTGTCCCTCTGTTGCGTAAACCCTGATGAGCCCGCAGGCCTGCATGCTCATCAGAAGGAATTACTTCAGACGCTGCTGAAGATAACGCTGGTAATCAGGGATCGTAATCTCAGTCTGCTGCGAAAACAGCGGAGAGTGAATAATAAAATCGGCGGTTGAGCGATTAGTGGCGACGGGGATATTCCATACGGTCGCCAGGCGCAGGAGCGCTTTGACGTCAGGATCGTGAGGCACCGCATTAAGCGGATCCCAGAAGAAGAACAGTACGTCAATTCTGGCTTCTGCAATCATGGCCCCAACCTGCTGATCGCCGCCCATTGGGCCGCTCAGCATCGCCGTGACCGGCAGGCCGGTCGCACGCTGGATCAGGTTTCCGGTCGTACCGGTGGCGTATAGCGTATGCGCTTTCAGAATCTCTTTATGGGTATCGACCCACTGCATCAGCGATGTTTTGCAGTGATCGTGCGCGACCAGCGCGATATGTTTCTTTTCCTGAATCTTACGGGTAGTTTGATCCATTCCGGCTTCCTGAGTTGACGTCAAAGAGGGGAGAGGTGCGCTACGATTTTAGGCGGAGTACCCACCGACATCAACTGATACGCAGCGCCTGCATCAGCGTTCCGAAACGCTGACGGGTGGCGGCATCGACCTGCTGATACCAGAGCTGCAATATCCGCCCTGTAGGGTGACGATCGCTGACCAGATTGGGCGGACTGTCGTTAACGGGCGAACTGCTGGTGTGAGGCTGTGCAAAGCGCGGCACAGAGGCAGCGTTGCCCTTCAGGTTATAGATCGCCATCGCCTGTTCATAGTTTTCGCTACGGATGCTTAGCAGGCGATCCTGCTGACTATCTACAGTAACCCCTTTCTCATCAACCAGCTGAAAATCGGGTTTTTTGTTGAAGGCTTTACCCTGCTGTAGCGTGGTGAAAGAGGGATATCTGATAGTGATCGATTTTGCCTGAGCGGTAAACGTCACGATCAGCGGCGTGGAAATCCAGGCCGTGGCGGGATGGCCGTGTTTATGCAGGTTTTTTTCCACGCGAAACAGGAGCTGATGCTGTCCGCGCTCAAGTTCAAGACCTTCAGCGCCCTTCAGCAAAGAACCGGAAATTTTCCGGCCATCAAGGACCAGCAAATCGATGTCAGGGGCAAGTTTCAGTGTGGTAGCCTGGGCGGTGGCCGCAGCCAGCAACGCGATCAATCCTGTGATAACCAGACGCAGCTTCATTATTTCTCCAGATGCGCAGGAACGCGAAAAATCCTAATGTATCAAAGTCTTTCAGTATGGCAGCTTATTAACATTTTAACATACTTAATCGTGCTATACCTCCCTTGCCGGCACTCTTTTTACCGTCCATTTAACCAGACGCAAAACGGGCGCATAAACTAATAAAATCACATTCTGAGGAGAAGGCTATGCAAGATAAAACGATCGCCGATATTCTGACATCGACTCACCATATTGCGCTGGTAGGTGCCAGTGATAAACCGGCACGCGCCAGCCATGGCGTGATGGCTTATCTGTTGGCACAGGGTTACAAAGTCACGCCGGTCAGCCCCAAACTGGCAGGCCAGACGCTACTGGGGCAGCTTGTCTACGGCAAGCTGGAAGAGATCCCTGAGCCTGTGGATATGGTCGACGTATTCCGCAATGCGGAAGCGGCTTATGGCGTTGCCCAGGAAGCGATTGCTATTGGCGCGAAGTCGCTCTGGTTTCAGATCGGCGTGGTGAATGAGCAGGCGGCGGTGCTGGCGGGAGAATCGGGGTTGCAGGTGGTGATGGATCGCTGTCCGAAAATTGAAATTCCCCGATTAGGGCTGGAGAAGCGATAATAAAAAACCCCGCCAGGCGGGGTTCCGTTAATTTCTGAGGCGGGGTGCCTGAAGCTGTTCGCGGATTGAGGCAGCCAGCTCATCCAGTGAGGGCTGCTCGGGATGTTCCCCCTGTAGCTCCCATGAAAGCTGGGCTTCGGCGAGGTAAGTATGGACTGCTTCGCCTTCCTCATTCATCATCACGACATGGTACCAGGGCGCCTCACGCAGCGAGTCGCTTTCAGCAACATCATCGATCTGCGGATCGTCCAGAGAGTATTCCGGATCCACATCCACGACCACACCTAAAAAACCGAGCAGCTTGTGTCGCACCTGCTGGCCAAGCCCAAATTTGCTGGCAATCATCGTGACCTCCTGAGAAACATGCCCTGCTACCGAAATGGGGGCAGGGACGTCGTTTTCAAGTCACAGCACGCGGCAGGCAAACCCTTTCAGGTACATCCCTTCCGGATAGCTGGCGATCACCGGGTGATCGGCCGCCTGCCGGAACTGCTCTATAAATTGTACATCACGCTGGGCATCAAGCGCGGCATCGGCGATGATTTTCTGAAATAAGTCGGTTGGCATCAGGCCTGAACAGGAGTAAGTCAGCAGCATCCCACCGGGATTGAGCAACTGCATGGCCAGCATATTGATATCTTTATAACCGCGGCAGGCGCCGTTCAGCTGATTTTTATTCTCAACAAACTTTGGTGGATCCATAACGATCAGATCGAATTTCTCGCCACTGTCACGATAGCGACGCAGAAGCTTGAAAACATCGTCACGCAGGAATTCCGCTTTTGCCAGGTCCAGGCCGTTAAGCTCGACGTTCTGACGGGCCACGTCCAGTGCGGCCTGTGAAGTGTCCACGCTGATGACTTCTTTACAGCCACCGAGCAGAGCGGAAACCGCGAAGCCGCCGGTGTATGAAAAACAGTTCAGCACGCGGCGATCTTTTGCGTAGCGGCGCGTGGCGAGACGGCTGTCGCGCTGATCGAGGTAATAGCCGGTTTTATGCCCGGTCTGAATATCGACCAGCAGCTTCATACCATGTTCGGTAATGGGCAGCAGCTCCGGCGGTGTTTCACCCAGTACCACGCCCTGCGCCAGCGGCAGACCTTCTTTTTTCCGCACGGAAACGTCAGAACGATCGTATATGGCGCATTCCGGGTAGCAGCTTTGCAGCGCTGAGATCAGAGCAGCACGCTGATATTCTGCGCCTGCGGAGAGCAGTTGCAGTACCAAAAAACGACCGAAACGATCGATAGTGATCCCCGGCAGTCCATCGGATTCGCCCGCGATCAGACGATAGCTGTCCAGATCGTCGCGTTCAGCCAGCCAGTCACGCAGGTGCTGGGCGGCCTGAAGGCGACGGATAAAGAAATCGATATCGATGGACTCATCCTGCTGCCAGCTCCATACGCGGGCGCGGATCTGAGAAGAAGGGGACCAGGCAGCGCGGGCGAGCCAGTTGCCGTTGCTGTCACAAACGTCCAGGGTTTCGCCCGGCTGGGCCTGGCCTTCCATCCTGGCGATAGCGCCGGAAAAGACCCAGGGATGGCGACGAAGAAGGGACTTCTCACGCCCTTTGGCAAGAATCAAACGAACACTCATATTTGCTATGCTTACTGTCAGGAAAACAGGCGTTATTGTCCGGTGCTGGCCGGAAAATTGCAATCTCGTATCGGCAGGAGGAAAAATGACAACAATTTGCACGCGTGCCTGGGTGCATGGGCGGGTTCAGGGAGTGGGATTCCGCTACAGTACGCAGCAGGAAGCAAAGGCCCTGGGCCTGAAGGGCTATGCTAAAAACCTGGACGACGGCAGCGTGGAGGTGCTGGCCTGCGGAGACGAAAGCCAGGTAAAACGCCTGCTCGAATGGCTCAGAGCGGGCGGCCCCCGCAGTGCACAGGTTGATAAGGTACTGGCCGAGCCACATTCACTGCGCGAGGAGCCAGAAAGCTTCACTACCTCATAACGGCTACAAACATTTTACCGGTTTAGGCAGACCAGCGATCTTGGTGGCCTGCTTAGCCGGCCCATCAGGGAAAAGGCGGAACAGATAGCGACTGTTGCCTTTCTCCTCGCCATATTTCTGCGCCATAGCTTTAACCAGCATGCGCACGGCGGGGGAGGTGTTAAATTCAAGATAAAACGCCCGGACAAAATGCACCACTTCCCAGTGCGCGTCGGTCAGCGTAATGCCTTCTTCTGCCGCCAGTAAAGGGGCCATCGCTTCCTGCCAGTCGCTGCTGGATTTCAGATAACCCTGCGCATCGCGCTCAATTTCCTTACCTTCGAGTAACACCGTTTCGCCTCAGACTTGCCGTAAAGCGGCCAGTTTAGCAAATATCGCCGCGACAAAAAATAAAGCCCCGCAGGCGGGGCTTTATAAACAGCGTATCCGTTTAGTTACTGCGGGACATACCGAGAATGCTCAGCAGGCTGATAAAGATGTTATAGATGGAAACATAAAGGCTGACCGTGGCGCGGATATAGTTGGTTTCACCGCCATGAATGATGTTGCTGGTTTCCCACAGGATGGCGCCGGAGGAGAACAGAACAAACATAACGCTAATCGCCAGGTGCAGTGCCGGGATTTGCAGGAAAATGTTAGCGACAACGGCGACCAGCAGGACGACGAAGCCAGCCATCATCATTCCGCCCAGGAAAGACATATCCTTGCGGGTGGTCAGCACATAGGCTGAACAGCAGAAGAACACAAGGGCGGTACCGCCCAGCGCCAGACCAATCACGTCGCCCATTCCCGCAGAGAGCAGGGAATTCAGGATCGGGCCGAGGGAATAGCCTAAAAATCCGGTAAAGGCAAAGGCTGCCAGAATCCCCGCCGGGCTGTTAGCAAGGCGAAAAGTCAGAAACATCAGTCCGTAGAAACCCACCAGCATAATAATCAGGCCCGGAGCGGGCAGGGCAAATACGGTACTGAGCGTGGCAGTCAGCGCGGAAAAGGCCAGCGTTAACCCCAACAGGAAATAGGTATTACGCAGAACCTTATGGGTGGAAATTAACGAGCTTTCGCGTGTGCCGGAAACGATGCGATCCATAAAAATGCCTCTCAGGGTCACCAAATTAGCTGTGAGAATAAGGAAGGGAGCGAAACGGGGAAAGACGTTTTACCCTTCTTTACGCGTTAAGCCGCTGTTTGTGTGAGCAGGCTGGCGAAATTAACACCGGTTGCGGGTGGATTGGCTATTTTTAAGCCATATGATTCAAAAGCCACTTTACATCGTCTGAGAGGATGATTATAGTGCGCCTCATTGCGGAGGGGTGGCCGAGTGGCTGAAGGCACCGGTCTTGAAAACCGGCGACGGGAAACCGTTCGAGAGTTCGAATCTCTCCTCCTCCGCCATCGAATTTAACGGGTCAGCGAAAGCTGGCCCGTTTTCGTTTCAACGCGCCAGCTCGCTTTTTCATCGACGCCCTCCCCAGATGCATCCCCCCGAAAAAAAAACTTATAAAAGCGCATAAATTCAATAAACTACGAAAATTAATGCTTGGCAAACGCCGCGTCTTCTCCTATACTGTGCGCCATCAGTTGCTCAGTGAGTTTTGTCAAAAACTTAAGGTATGACTGGTAAAAGTGCGGAGGGGTGGCCGAGTGGCTGAAGGCACCGGTCTTGAAAACCGGCGACGGGAAACCGTTCGAGAGTTCGAATCTCTCCTCCTCCGCCATCAAATTCGACGGGTCAGCAGATGCTGGCCCGTTTTGCTTTCCTGCTTTCCTGCTTTCCTGCTTTCATCTGCTGACGCTACGATAAAACGCTTAAAATCCTCAGAAACATCCCTTTACTTTTCAAACTCATGATGCGTCTCTATCGCAAAAGCGCTACTCTGCTATAGTCTCTTCATACCTGACTGATGGCTGCGCCTGCCTCTTGTCCGGGACGCAGCGCCGTGCAGTTGTGCATGTAATTGAACCTCTCCTCCGTGTCCATGGCTGGGTGGTATCTCCTTGAATCAATGGAATAAACACATGATTAGAAAGTTTAGTCTTTGCGCGTTAGCGGTTTGCTCAGTGCTGCCGGGTATTTCCGCCTGGGCCGCCGATGACAATTACCAGCTTGAGCAGGTGTTAATGATGAGCCGCCACAACCTGCGCGCGCCGCTGGCCGACCACGGCAGCGTGCTGGGGCAGGCGACCAACAAGGCGTGGCCGGAGTGGGATGTACCGGGTGGCCACCTGACCACTAAAGGCGGCGTGCTCGAAGTCTATATGGGGCATTACACCCGGGAATGGTTGGCTCAGCAGGGCTTGATTAAGGCAGGAGAATGCCCTTCGAGTGACGCAATCTATGCCTACGCTAACAGCCTCCAGCGCACGGTCGCGACGGCACAATATTTTATCACTGGTGCGTTCCCTGGCTGCGACATTCCTGTTTCACATCAGGATGAAATGGGCACCATGGATCCGGTATTTAATCCTGTCATCACTGACGACAGCGAGGCTTTTAATAAGCAGGCGCTGACCGCGATGAACAGCGCCAGCGAAAAGCTGACGCTGAAGCCGGCGTTTCAGCAGCTGGAAAAGATTATCGATTATAAAAATTCGCCTGCCTGTAAGGAAAATAAGCGTTGCGATCTCTCCAGCGGCAACCAGAATAAATTTAGTGCGGAAAATGGCAAAGAGCCGGGTGTTTCTGGCCCGCTGAAGGTCGGAAATTCGCTGGTGGATGCCTTTACGCTGCAATATTACGAAGGGTTGCCGATGAATCAGGTGGCCTGGGGACAAATCAAAACTCCCGAACAGTGGAAAACGCTCTCAGCCATTAAGAATGGTTACCAGAATACTCTCTTTACCTCACCAGAAGTGGCGCGTGACGTCGCGGCACCGCTGGTCGACTATATCCGCAGCCTGCTGGTGGACGAAGATAAAGCCAGTGCACCTAAGGTGACGCTGATGGTCGGTCATGACTCCAATATCGCCTCCCTGCTGACGGCGCTGGATTTTAAGGATTATCAGCTCCCGGAACAGAATGAGCGTACGCCCATTGGCGGTATGATTCAGTTTCAGCGCTGGCACGACAAGAAAAACGATCGCGAGCTGGTGAAGGTTGAGTATGTTTACCAGAGCAGCACACAGCTGCGTGAGGCGACGCCTCTTTCGCTGGAAACGCCACCAAAGCGCGTGACGCTGGCGATGAATGGCTGTCAGACTGATGCTAACGGATTCTGTCCATGGGATCAGTTCACACAGGTACTGAACAAGGCGATTCAGGGAACACCTGTAGCGGCTAAAGTCGCACAACCTGCCGCTCCGGCCCCAGCTGCCCCGGCGCAGCCTGCGGCAGAGAGCAAGGCGTCAGCGGCAGAACAGGCCGCTGAGAATAAGGCAAAAGCAGACCAGGCTGCCGCTGATAAAGCCGCTCAGGCTAAGGCTTCTGCGGAAAAAGCGGCGGCGGATAAAGCTGCTGCCGAGCAGGCAGCCAAAGAGAAAGTAGCCGCGGATAAAGCTGTTGCTGAACAGGCCGCCAAAGAGAAAGCTGCTGCTGAGCAGGCAGCCAGAGAGAAAGCGGCCGCGGATAAAGCCCAGGCAGAACAGACGAGCAAAGAGAAAGCCGCAACGGGAAATGCAGAGGCTCCAAAAGCCAACGCAGCGGAAGCAGGGGCGGAGAAAGCGAAAGTGGCGCAGCCCGCGCCCGCTGAGGATAAGCCTGACGCGCCCTGAACATAAGTAAAACGTGATAAAAAAGGCCGGAATATCCGGCCTTTTTGCTGTCAGCTCCCCTCTTTGGCAGAGGGGACCCGTATGGGAAAACCCGTTATCGCGCCTATTCGCCGCTCACGACCACCAGCTTCTGGTTAACAAACTCTTTGATGCCAAGATCGGAAAGTTCACGCCCGTAGCCTGAACGTTTTACGCCGCCAAAAGGAAGTTCGGCAGAGGTATCGCTGGCAGAATTGATATAAACCATTCCCGTCTCGATACGCGAGGCCATTTTCTTCGCGCGTTCAATGTCGCGGGAAAATATGGCGCCGCCAAGGCCATAATGCGAGTCGTTCGCCAGGGTGACCGCCTCGTTGTCATCTTTTACCACGTAGACCTGCGCGACCGGGCCAAAGAACTCTTCAAACCACGCCGGATTATCACGCGTAATATTGGTCAGGATTGTCGGCTCAAAGAAGCAGCCTTCACCCTCAATGGCCTTACCACCAAGATGAAGCTTCGCACCCTTAGCGACGGCATTATCGACCTGCTTCACGAGGGTATCCCTTGCGCTGGCTGAGGAGAGCGGGCCGAGAGTGGTACTCTCATCCAGCGGATCGCCGGTTTTAACTTCCCGGAAGGCCTGAGTGAATTTTTCAAGAAAGGCATCAGCCACTTTTTCATGAAGAATAAAGCGTTTGGCCGCCGTACAGACCTGCCCGCAGTTGCTGAGACGTGCGCCTACTCCCGCCTTTACGGCCTTTTCAAGATCGCAGTCGTCAAGCACGACAAAAACGTCATTACCACCGAGTTCCAGCGTGGTTTTCTTCAGATATTTACCTGCCTGCTGGGCAACCGCGCTCCCGGCACGTTCAGAACCGGTTAGCGCCGCACCCTGTACGCGATCGTCGGCAATCAGCGAGGCAATCTGATCGCTGCTCACAAACAGGTTGGTCCATGCCCCCTCAGGCGCACCGGCTTCACGGACAAGCTCTTCAAACAGCGTGGCGCAATGCGGTACGTTTGCTGCATGTTTTGCCAGCACTGGATTACCCGCTGCCAGGTTAGGCGCCAGTACGCGCATCAGCTGGTAATACGGGAAATTCCAGGGTTCAACGGCCACTAACACGCCGATAGGATGGTTTTCGACCCAGGCTTCGCCCAGCTCGCTAGGGTATTTGGTTGGCGCAAGAAAGCGCTCGGCATTCTCGGCGTAGTAGCGGGCAATCTGTGCACAGAGCTGTACTTCGGCACGGCTCTGGTTAATCAGTTTTCCCATCTCAACGCTGGCTGCTTTCGCCAGTTCATCTGCCCGGCTGTCGATCAGATCGGCCATCTTTTTCAGGACCTGAAGGCGGGGCTGAACGGGTCCTTTAGACCAGTCTGAATGATAAAGGTCATCCGCGGTAGCAAGCGCCTTTTCAACGTCGGCCTCACTATGATCCTGCCAGTTTTTAATAAGTTTATTGTTTGCCGGATTAATTGTCTGATAAGACATACTTCACTCCTTTTGGGACAGCTGCCTGACGTTCAGGCTTGTAACACATAGAGTTAAGCGTAGTAGACGTAACACCGGTTTCACAACGTTACTCCTGATGCGATAACTCCGAATCCGTATCCGGAGCATAAAAAAAGGCGGGTTTCCCCGCCTTTCAGGCTGATGTATCCGCTAGACGTTTTTGCGTTCAACAACCTTGTTGTCCCAGGTCAGTACGTCCTTATCGGTCTTATCAAAGGCCTTAAACAGGACCTCATCATTTCCCTGCTGCTCCCAGATTTCTTCGGCGAGCTTCTCATCGTAATTCGCCACTTCAAAAATGGCTTCGGCGATTTCAGGCGAGGTGGCGCGGATGCTGGCCCACTCTCCAACGTTATGATTTTTGGCTTGTTGGGTTGTCATAGTGCTCTCCTGTAATAAGTTTATCCGTTGAGTTTTACTGCGAGACTCGCTACATGCGCGCCCTGAAAGCGGGCTATTTCCAGTTCGGCTGCGCTGGGTTGACGGGAGCCGTCGCCGCCAGCAAGCGTGGTGGCACCATAAGGCGTTCCGCCACGCACTTCAGAAATGTCGAAGAGTTCTTTTGAACCGTAGCCCAAAGGAACAATAATCATGCCGTGGTGGGCCAGGGTGGTCCAGGTTGACGTAATGGTCTGCTCCTGACCACCGCCCGTGCCGGTAGAAGCGAAGACGCTGGCTAATTTGCCATAAAGCGCGCCAGAAGCCCAAAGTCCGCCGGTCCGGTCGAGGAACGTTCGCATCTGTCCGGACATATTGCCGAAACGCGTTGGCGTGCCAAACAAAATTGCATCGTAGTGAGGCAGTTCTTCTGGCTTTGCCTGCTCCGCAGGCTGGTCTGTTTTGCCGCCAACCTGAGCAAAGCGTTCCGGATCCATTGTTTCCGGCACTCGTTTAATAGTGACTTCTGCACCATTAACGCCACGGGCACCCTCAGCGACTGCGTTGGCCATCGTTTCGATATGTCCATACATGGAATAGTAAAGCACTAAAATTTTCGCCATCCGTCCACTCCCTGAGTCAGAAATATTGTTAAATCAGTGAGGGCGGCCGCGCAAATTGCTGACCACCGCCCGCCAGAAATCAGGATTTTTTCGCCGGTTCAGACGGCGCTTTAGGGGGCATTTTATCACCCGATTCCGGAGCCTTGCGCGGATCGTCTTTAGCGTCAGGGCGCTTTTCTGTGTCAGTCATTACACTCTCCTGCTTGAGTCGTCAGTGATTTGCCAGAAAAGTAAGTATAGAAGAGAGGAAAAAGCGTGCAGCGGGATAGATGCATTTTCTGTTTGTTTGACGATTTTTGACTCACCATTCCAGATAATTGGTTAACAATAATAATGTTATTGCTCAGGTGTTTCGGACCAGTTCTTCCCTCTGTCAGAAGAAATTATTAGCACTTATTGGCGCGTAATCTATGCTTAATAGCGCGGCTGACTGTTTTAACCAGCTGTCCTGAAAACCCACCGTCCGGGTGGGTGAAATGCCTGAATGCAGTATGATGGCTTAACTATTTGGAGGTCAGAAATGGCAGAGCATCGTGGTGGATCTGGAAATTTCGCTGAAGATCGTAAGAGAGCATCGGAGGCTGGCCGGAAGGGCGGTAAGGTTAGCGGTGGGAATTTTAAAAACGATCCGCAACGCGCCTCCCAGGCTGGTGAAAAGGGAGGGCGTAACAGCCGCGGCAACCGGGAGCAAACCTGATATCAGGTTTCACTGACGCAAGCGAATGCCCACGCCGCCGGGCCTCTCCCGGCGGTAATCTATTCTTTATTGACCCACAGGTTATCCCTCTGCACACTAGTGCAAATTATCTGAACCGGCGCTTTCATGTCTGCCTTCCTTTCCCGTTATAAATTCGCTTTCACCCGTCAGGAGAGCATTCTTGTTCTGATCACCATGGTCTGGGGCGGCACTTTTCTGGCCGTTCACCATGCAATGACCGTCAGCGGCCCGTTCTTTTTTGTGGGCACGCGTTTCGCCACGGCAGCGCTACTGCTCGCCCTGGTTTCATGGCGATCCCTGCGTGGTCTGACCTGGGCAGAACTCAAAGCTGGCGCGTTTATCGGCATCGCCATCGGCTGCGGCTATGGCCTGCAAACCTGGGGAATGCAGACCATAAGCAGCAGCAAGTCGGCATTCATCACCGCCCTTTATGTGCCGCTGGTGCCGGTTTTACAGTGGATGTTTCTCGGCAGATTGCCGGGAATAATGGCCTGGATCGGCATTCTGCTCGCTTTTACCGGTCTGATGCTGCTCGCCGGACCAGAAGGTGGTTCGCTTGCGTTTAACGCGGGCGAACTGGCCACCCTGCTCAGCACGCTGGCCATTGCAGCCGAAATCATTTTAATCAGCGCCTGGGCTGGCAAAGTGGACGTTAAAAGAGTGACGGTGGTTCAGCTGGCCGTCGCTTCACTCTTTGCGTTCGCCCTGATGGCACCGAACGGCGAGTCGGTTCCGGCATTCACGCCTTATCTGGCAGGCAGCGCCGTCGGGCTGGGCATCGCCAGCGCGATTATTCAGGTCACCATGAACTGGGCACAGAGAAGCGTCTCTCCCACGCGGGCGACGGTAATCTATGCGGGCGAACCCGTCTGGGCCGGGATCGTGGGCAGGTTTGCCGGAGAGCGTCTGCCCGCCGTGGCGCTATTTGGCGGAGCGCTGATTGTCGCTGGAGTGATCGTCAGCGAACTTAAGCTGAAACGCAAAAAAAGGGCGAAGGAGGAGCCTTCGCCGCAGGAGAGAGAGACCCGCTAACTGTCCTGGCGTACCACGCTCTGGCCGCTGAGCGCTGAGGCCCCGCGACGACTCAGGATGGCGTTAAGGATTATGGCGCCAAAGGTCGCCGTCCCGATACCGCCCATTGTGAAGCTGCCGATCTGTAGCGAAAAGTCGCCAGCGCCCAGCACCAGCGTCACCGCGACCATAATCAGATTCCCGTTCTGGCCCAGATCGACATGGTTCTGTACCCAGATGCGTGCGCCTGCAACCGCAATGAGCCCGAATACCACGATGGAGGCACCGCCGATAACCGGGCCGGGGATGGTGTGGATCAGCGCGCCAAATTTGGGTGAAAATCCGAGCAGGATAGCGATAACCGCCGCCGCCACAAAGACCAGCGTGGAATAGACTTTGGTCACCGCCATCACGCCGATATTCTCCGCATAGGTGGTGACGCCACTGCCGCCAAAACCGCCTGAAAGCATTGTCGCCAGGCCGTCACCCACGAATGCCCGCCCCATATAGGGATCGAGATTTTTTCCCGTCATCCCCGATACCGCTTTGAGATGGCCCAGGTTCTCCGCCACTAAAATCACCGCTACCGGCGCAATCATAAACATCGCATGGCTGGAGAAGGTCGGGCTGGTAGTGGTGGGCAGGCCAAACCACGGCGCAGCCGCTATCAGGCTGAAATCGACCGGCTTACCCAGCCCCAGCCCGTTAGTCAGTAGCGCATAAATCGCCCAGGCGGCGATCAGTCCGACCAGAATCAGCAGGCGCTGCACCATCCCTCGTGTAAAAACGGCCACCACGCCGATACATAAGACGGTCATTACCGCTATCCAGCTGTCGAACATTGAGGCTGAAACTCCGCGAACCGCAATAGGCGCAAGGTTCAAGCCGATAGCCATGACTACGGCGCCTGTTACCACGGGCGGCATCATTTTTTCTATCCAGCGCGTCCCTGCTTTCATCACGATAAAACCGATCAGGGTATAAAGCAGGCCACAGGCGATAATGCCACCGAGCGCGACGCTAAGTGCGGGGTTGACTCCCTGACCGGTGTAGCCGGTTACCGCAATAACCACCCCGACAAACGCGGCGCTGGAACCCAGATAACTGGGTACGCGACCGCCGGTGATAACAAAAAAGAGCAGGGTGCCCATGCCGGACATCAGAATGGACAGGTTAGGGTCCAGTCCCATCAGCAGGGGCATCAACACCGTGGCGCCAAACATGGCGACCGCATGCTGAAGGCCCATGACCAGCGTCTGGCCTGGCGGTAACATTTCATCCGGCGCAACTAAACCCTGTGCTGAGGCTGTCTGTTTACGCCAGTGGGGAAACCAGGAAGTTGCCATCGTCTTCTCCAAAGAAGTGAATAAAGCAGTAACCGCCGGGGCGGGGGATCAGGCTTCCTGCCGCCGTAAATGATGATAACCGCGATCGAAATAGATCAGGCCATGCGTATTCTCACTGCATAAGAGCGCCTGCGCTTCACAGACGAGAATATCGTGCGTTCCCACGCTCATCACCTGAGTAACATGGCAGTCAAAGGAGGCGACCGCACCTGTCAGGATGGGTGAGCCGGTCACCAGGGTTGACCAGTCCGCGGCAATAAACCGCTCCTCCATCGGCGTTTTCCCGCCAAACAGCGCGGAGAGCGACTCATGGCCGGCGGCCAGCGTGTTGACGCAAAGGCGCCGGTTAGCGTTAAAAATCTCCCAGACCGAGGCGGAACGGTTCAGGCAGACCAGCAGCGCTGGCGGCGTATCGGTCACGCTGCATACGGCGGAAGCGGTGAAGCCGGCACGCCCGGCAGGCCCGTCGGTGGTGATGATATTAACCGCCGCCCCAAGACGGGCCATCGCATTCCGGTAATCCTGTTTCTCCACGCCGTTAACAACTACAGGCGCTAGTGTTGCCAGTGACATAGTCTTCCCCTTATTCAAACGTGCAGGCGATATTGAAGTCGAGCCTGGGCAGGCGCGCATAAACTTTGTCAGGATCGCCATAGCCGATATTAATCAACATATTGCTTCTCCAGCCGCTGGCGCTGAAAAAAGCCGCATCCACCGCATCGCGATCGAAACCGGACATCGGACCGGTATCGAGTCCAAGGGCGCGGCAGGCGGCAATCAGGTAAGCGGCCTGAAGAGAGCTGTTGCGGAACGTGGTCTCCTCAGCCAGCGCCGGGCTGCTGGTAAACCACACTTTTGCATCAGCGTGGGGAAACAGCATCGGCAGCTGTTCATAAAAGGCCGGGTCCCAGGCGACAATGGCCGTCACCGGTGCGGAAAGGGTTTTTTCCAGGTTTCCGCTGGAAAGCGCGGGTTTCAGCTTTGCTTTTCCCTCCCCACTGCTGACAAAGGCAAAGCGCGCCGGGCTGCAGTTCGCCGAGGTTGGCCCCATTTTCAGCAGGTCATAAACCTGCTGAATTTTTTCCCGGGTGACGGGGCGATCCTGCCAGCCGTTGAAGGTGCGGGCGGCGGTAAAAAGGGTTTCCAGCGCGGTCGAGTTCAGGGCGTCTGCCATAATGGCTCCCGTTCAGCGGTTTCAGTCAGGGCCGGCTGGTTCGCAAGCCAGGCCAGTAAAAGTGCATTAAAGGTGGCGCTGGCGCTGACGCTCATGGCGTGCCCACCCCAGGCCATCTCTTTTAGCGTGGCATTGGGCAGGACCGCGCTCAGTGCGTGTGAGCAGCGCCAGGGGACCAGCAGGTCGTCCTGCGAGCAGAGCAGCAGCACCGGCTGAGCGATCGCATCTGCCTTTGCGGTAAAGTCACAGGCCATTAAGGCATGCAGACGGCGCAGCAGATTTTCCGTCCCCTGAAAATGGGCGGCGTGAAGTGCATCCTCCGCTTCGATTCGGGCCTGATTTTCCGACAGCCAGTCTGCGGGGTAGAGAAACAGCGGCTGTGCCCGCACGTAGCTCTCCACGCCGGAATTCAGCAGAAGGTCCTGACGGACGCTAAAGCAGCGTCGTGTATGGGCATCCAGCCTTAGCCAGCCGTTCACAATCACCAGGCCGGCGAGGCGATCCGGATAGTCCAGCGCCATCTGCATGGCGATCATTCCACCCAGCGCGTGACCGATAACCACATACTTTTCGACGCCTTTTTCCGCCAGCGCTTCGGCAAGTTCTGCGGCCATATCGCGCATGCTGTAGCCGTCAGGGAGGGCGTCGGCGTTGCGCCCCGTCCCGCGTTGATCGTAAGTCACCACCCGATAGTGCTCTGAAAGCGCATTGATCTGGGGCAGCCAGAAACTGCCGACGCCCCCCAGACCAGCCGCAAGAACCAGAGTGCCTGCGCCGGGATGGGCTGAACCTGAAAGCGTTAAATGCATCAGACTCTCCGTTATTTAGCGATGTGGGCCACGCTGGCAATCTCAACTAAAGCATCAGGTTTAACCAGCCCGCACTGAATGCAGAAACGTGCCGGTTTTTCGCCCGGGAAATAGTCGGCATATACGGCGTTCACCGCCGCATAATTGTCCCAGCTGGTGATAAAGATGGAGTTAAAGGTCACGTCATCCATCGTTCCTCCTGCGGTTTCGATTACGCGCTTGATGGTTTCCAGCACATGCCGCGTCTGGGCGGCAGCATCGCCAACGTGCACCACATTATTATCCCGATCGAAAGGCAGCGTCCCTGAGACATACACGACACCATCGGCCAGCGTTCCCGGCACAAAAGGCGCAATAGGCGCACTGCTTCCCGCAGGGGAGATCACTGTTTTAGGCATGTTTCCTCCGGTCGGTCAGGCCGTCTGCTTTAACGGCGTCTGGTGGGGGTGTAAGGCTGAACAAAACGTGGTGACGTCAGATACCCAGCCAAAAAACGTTTCGATATTGAAGAGTGCCGCCTGCTGCGCAAAGGGCGGGCCGGCCTGATGCGTCGCGTCCTCAAGCACGATGCCGAAATATTCCAGGAAAAAGCCGTCACGCAGCGTGGATTCCACGCAGACATTGGTGGCGATACCGGTAAATACCAGATGACGGATCCCTCTGCTGCGCAGCATGCTGTCGAGCGGCGTGTTGTAAAAGCCGCTGTAGCGGGGTTTCGGCAGAACGATATCGCCCGGCAGGGGCTGAAGTTCATCGACCAGCGCATAATCCCAGCCGCCTTTCGCCAGTAATTTTCCCTCCAGTTCAGGCTGAGCGCGCATGGTTTTTAACGCGTTGGATTTATGCCAGTTCGGCGAGCCCGGGCCCCCTGCCTCCTGATAGCGGTCATCCCAGCCGTTCTGGAACCAGACAATCTGGATGCCCGCTTCGCGGGCGGTTTCCACGGCCAGTTTGATATTTTCAATCACCGGTCGGGTCGCCGAGACATCAAAGCCGGCTAAATCCAGGTAGCCGCCGGGGGTGGCGTAAGCATTCTGCATATCGACTACGATCAGTGCCGTTTGTGACGGAGGAAAGGCGATAGTTTCCGGCCGGGCGTCAAGCGTGACGCTGTTTTTACCGGAGGCTGTGGTAGCGACGACGGTTTCTCTGCGGCTCATCATGCCACCTCCTTCGCGGCATCAGCGATGCCAACGCGGCTTTTCATCAGCGGCTGGATACGTTCACCAAAATCTTCAATGCCCTGTAAGAAGTCATCAAAGGTGAGCAGTACGCCCTCAGCGCCCTCGACGGTGGCAACTTCATCCAGCATACGGGCGACGCTGGCCCATGAGCCCACCAGCGTTCCCATGTTGATATTGACCGCCGAAGTAGGATCGGCCATCTGTCGTACGTTGGTATCGCTGCCGGAACGCTTGTCCTGCTGGCTTTGCGTGGTCAGCCAGGCGAGCGCTTCGTCATCCGCGCCTTCCTTATAGTGCTCCCAGCGTGCGCGCGCCGCCTCATCGGTGTCGCCCGCGATGATCATAAACAGCACATAAGATCCTACATCGCGCCCGGCCTCGTCCGCTGCCGCTTTCATCCGGGAGGCGGTGGGGGCGAAAGCGGTGGGGGTATTCACACCCTTACCGAAGCAAAAGTTGTAGTCGGCATGTTTCGCAGAGAAGGCCATGCCGGCATCACTCTGCCCGGCACAGATAACCTTCATCGGTTTTTCGGGCTGCGGGCTGACCCGACAGTCGTTCATGGTAAAGAACTCTCCCTTCAGATCGGATTTACCGGTGCCCCAGAGATCGCGCAGTACAGAGACATATTCCGTCAGGTAGTCATAGCGGCGTGAAAAGTATTCATCGCCCGGCCAGATGCCCATCTGATCGTATTCCGGCTTTTGCCAGCCGGTCACAAGGTTTACGCCGAAGCGACCGCCAGAAATGGAATCAATGGTGGAGGCCATCCGCGCCACAATCGCGGGCGGCAGCGTCAGGGTGGCCGCTGTCGCGTAGATTTCGATGCGTGACGTGACGGCAGCAAGACCCGCCATCAGGGTGAATGATTCCAGATTGTGATCCCAGAATTCGGTTTTGCCGCCAAAGCCGCGTAGCTTGATCATGGAGAGCGCGAAATCAAAATTGTAGTGCTCTGCTTTCAGCACGATTTCTTTGTTAAGTTCAAAGGTAGGTTTGTACTGAGGCGCGTTAGTGGAAATTAGCCAGCCATTGTTGCCGATAGGGATAAATACACCGATTTTCATAGGGATACCTCAATAAAAGCGTAAATAGGGTCATACGCGCTGCGGTGCATCCTGCGGCTTCCTGAGAGGCGGCGCTCAGGATAATGATTGCAATCGGCGTGCCACTTTATTAATTCTCATTCAGGTCAATAGGTTAAAGAATTTGTGTTAGGTTGTTATAGAACCGCTGGTCTGAAACGGACCATTTGGTAAAAAATATGCACGAAAAGCAGGCATGACTGTTCACTTTGAGTGCAGGCATACCCGGGACGGCTGATAAAGCTTTTGCTATTATTCCAGCCACCCTCATGGATCATGGAGTCACGGTGAGTTCAACTAACAAATTATCGACCAAGGCCCCGACGCGACGCTCTCAGGCCGTTGCCGCCAAGCGCAGGGCGATCCTCTCTGCCGCGCTGTCGCTTTTCTCCCACTACGGTATCCATGGCACCAGCCTCGATAAGGTGGCGGAAGGGGCCGACGTCTCCAAAACCAATCTCCTCTACTACTTCCCCTCCAAAGAGCTTCTTTATGTCGCGGTGCTGAAAGAAATCCTTGATGTCTGGCTGGCGCCGCTGCGCGCGCTGCGTAACGATCAGCAGCCGCTGGAAGCGATAAGGGACTACATTCGCCTTAAGCTTGAGGTATCCCGCGATCATCCTCAGGCATCAAGATTGTTCTGCATGGAGATGTTGCAGGGCGCACCGCTGCTGAAGGGGGAGCTGGAAGGCGATCTGAAAGGGCTGGTGGATGAAAAAGCGTCGGTGATTGAGGGCTGGGTGATCCAGGGCAAGCTTGCCGCCGTGCAGCCGCAGCATCTGATCTTTATGCTCTGGGCAACGACGCAGCATTATGCGGATTTCGCCACGCAGATTGAGGCGGTGACAGGAAAGACCTTAAATGATGAGCGCTTCTTTAACCAGACGGTAGAGAATGTGCAGCGAATGGTGATAGAAGGGATCCGCGTCAGGTGAATGACGGGCCGTGAGGCCCGTCAGCAATAATCAGGCATTTTTACGCTGGCGAAGCCACCAGCCAACACCGAGCATAATAAACCAGACCGGCGTTACCATCAGCGCCTGGCGGGTATCCTCTTGCAGCGTTAACAGCACCAGCACAAAGGCGAAGAACGCCATACATACCCAGCACATCAGCTTGCCCAGCGGCATTTTATACGACGAGTCGGCATGCAGCTCCGGGCGTTTTTTACGGTACGCCAGGTATGAACAGAGGATGATCGTCCAGACGAACATAAATAAAATGGCGGAAACCGTGGTGACCAGCGTGAACACCTTCATCACGTTCGGGATGAGGTAGATCAGCGCAACGCCGCCAAGCAGGCACAGGCAGGAGAAAAACAGGCCTGTGGTAGGGACGGCGCGACGGGATAGCTGGCCAAACCGGCGGTGAGCGACGCCCTGCTGTGACAGGCCATACAGCATCCGGCTGGTGGAAAAGATGCCGCTATTGGCGGATGAGGCCGCAGAGGTCAGTACCACAAAGTTCACAATGCTGGCCGCCGCCGGCAGACCAATCAGCACAAACATTTCAACAAAGGGGCTGCGATCGGCCACTACATGATTCCACGGCGTCACGGCCATAATCACCAGCAGCGACAGCACGTAAAACATAATGATGCGCAGCGGAATGGCATTGATAGCGCGGGGCAGGACTTTCTTTGGATCGTGCGTTTCCGCAGCGGCGGTGCCGACCAGCTCAATGCCGACAAAGGCAAACACCGCAATCTGAAAGCCCGCAAAAAAGCCGCTCAGCCCTTTTGGAAACATCCCGCCGTGATCCCAGATATTGGAGAGTGAAGCCGTGCCGCCGCCTGGAGAAGGATAGTGTGTCGCGACCAGAACAATGCCGGTGACGATCAGCGCGACGATAGCGACAATCTTAATGATGGCAAACCAGAACTCCATCTCGCCGAACAGTTTTACCGTAGCAATGTTAAGCGAAAGAAAAACGACGATACAGAGCAGGGCGCTCATCCAGATGGAAAAATTCGGGAACCATAACTGGAAGTAAGAGCTAATTGCCACCACGTCCGCAATGCCGGTCACTACCCAGCAAAACCAGTAGGTCCAGCCGGTAAAGTAGCCCGCCCACGGACCGAGCAGATCGGCCGCAAAATCGCTGAATGATTTATATTCCAGGTTCGACAGCAGCAGCTCACCCATCGCACGCATCACAAAAAACAGCATAAAACCGATGATCATATAAACGAAGATGATCGACGGGCCAGCCAGGCTGATTGTTTTGCCCGAACCCATAAACAGGCCGGTCCCGATAGCGCCGCCGATGGCAATAAGCTGGATGTGACGATTATGCAGGTTTCGCCGCAGCTCACCCGGGGCTTCTTCAGTGAGAGGCGTAGCTTTTGAATGGTCAACCATTAGGGGGTTCCTGTCCTTTAAGTGATGTTGTGTAAGCTCTGAAGGCTTTTATGATTTGGCGCCGAAATCTTAACGTAAAAGCCCGCCTGAAACAGGTAAAGTTCGGTATAACGCGTCTGATTGCACAAAAACGAGGCTACACTTTTTAGCTTCAGGCGACTCAGGCATCAGGCCGGTACTGCCGGGGTGGGAGGAGACAGGATGAAAGGACTACTTGCCGTAGCTATTGTGATTTTACTGGGGCTGGCAACGATCCCGGTGCTGGAAAAACATCTGCCTTCAGCCTGGAATCCTTTCACGCCCCTGAATGTTACCGATGCGCCTACTTTTGTGACCCGTTACAAGCTCAAACGATTAGCCAGCGATGGGGAAGCGTGTCTGACCGTGTTGCAGAAAGCAAAAGAACAGGGCCATATAGCCTTTACCCGACCGCGGCCTGTTACCGGAAACTGCGCGCTCCCCGCGCCCATCCGCGTGACAAATTTTGGTGATGTCCGCCTGAGTTCAAGTTTCCTGGCCAGCTGCCCTCTGGCGCTCAGTACCGCTATGTTTGTGGCCCAGTCGGCGAAGCCACTGGCTGCGGCTGAGCTGGGATCGCCGCTGGCACGCATTGACCATTTAGGCAGCTACGCATGCCGGAACATCTACCACCGCGCCAAAGGGCGACTCAGCGAGCACGCCACGGCCGATGCGCTCGACATCGCCGGTTTTCGGTTGCAAAACGGTGAGCGAATTTCGGTGCTGAAAGAGTGGCCGCGTCATGAAAACAAGTCTCACTGGCTTCATCAGATTTTTCAGCAAAGCTGTCAATTCTATGGCAACTCAATTGGACCTGACTACAACGCCGCCCACGCCAATCATTTTCACCTTGGCATGCGTGGATTTGGGGTATGCCGGTAAGCGTTGTTGACCTCCCGGCTATCGACGGCATGATAAGGCTATTCAACTGCCATAATGCGGGATTTTGATTAATTAAATTTATTTAAATGCTGAATAAACCCCGTTCAGATGAAGAGTTGTCATTGCATCAGCAACTTATCGATTCTCCTTAATCCAGTTAGTCTGAAAGCCCGCTCTCCAGCCGCAGTTTTGCCCTCCATGATTATGCATTTAAAGTGAGTACTTAAATTAATATTATCATTTTCAGCGCGCATTTTTTGAGCGGAAACTGGGGGTGACCCAGATTTGTGGTATAACAAATTTTCCGGACAAAATAATGACAATAAAACTCGCCAGAGAACAAATTTCCGCCCTGCGAACGGAGGAAAAGCCTTGCCTGCAATATTGATTTACGCCTGTTTATCTTTTTAGTGAAAGGCAAATAAGCAGCGCCTCTGTGATTTATGTTAACATAATCAATGGGATATTAAGTTTTTTGGTGAGAGGTTACACATTTAGCAGGCGAGTTGGATTAAATTCAGTGAAAAATATCAGCGAAGTTTATCGCTATTTTTGCAGTCAAATTTATTGAATGTTTTCAGGAAAAATCCTATTCTACTCCGCAAGTCGTTAAGGGGCATGTCATTCAGTCACCTGTTGTCCGGCCTGTTACAGTGTTCTCTTGCTAATGTATATGTATCTTGTCGCTCGCCTTTTTATCTGTTTTCTGAACCCTTCTGGTCGGATTAAATTAAGGTAATCGACCTTTAATTTGGGATAACGGAAAACTGGTAGCATCCCGTTTTTAGTTATGCCCCAAATAAATGAAACAATAATAACCAGAGCGGGGCATGCGCCCTGGCCCGGCGAGGCATAAATGGCATCTGACAACTATTTCTACTGGCGGAATGAAATGGAGGCCGAGTTGCGCTATCTGACTGAACCCTCGCAGGTGATGGAGGTGGTAGAGCAGCAAACGGTAAAGCTGGGGTTCGATTTCTACTCTTTGTATATCCGTCATCCCGTGCCTTTTACCCGACCAAAGATGTTTATTAAAAGCAATTATCCTAAAAAGTGGTTAAAAACCTATCATAAAGAGCGGTTTGAGAGGATAGACCCGGTGATTGTTTATTGTCAGACGCCGGGCAAACAGCTGCTGTAGAATGATGAAATTGCCCGGGAAGGGAGTAGAGTGTTTGATGCTGCGAAGGAGTACGGTATCTGCTCAGGATTTTCATGCTCAAGCATGGCGAAAAACCGGGCCATCGGCATACTTTCTATGGCGTCGGGTAAATCTTTTGAAAAGATAGCGTTGAAGCAGGAAACTCAGCTGAAAATGCAGCATCTGGTGGTGCTGATGCTGGAAGCCTTGCAGCGCGTAAAGGACATCTCTATGACCGTGGTAGATATGGAACTCAGCCCGCGTGAGCTGGAAATCCTGCAGTGGACGGCTGAAGGAAAAACCTCTGCTGAAACCGCGCTGATCCTCTCTATTTCTGAAAATACGGTCAATTTCCACCAAAAGAATATGCAAAAACGATTTAATGCCCCAAACAGAACGCAGCTTGCCGCTTATGCCGCCGCAATAGGACTGCTCTGAGCAAGGCGCAACTACTAAATTTAGTAGTTTCGTATTGGTAACCGGTTGTCTACCCTGCGCCCAGGGTGGACAACCCCGATCGGGCCGTGAGGAGCGGCGTTCACGAGGGAATGCGACAGGGGTTCAATGATGAAGATAATCCAGACCAAGCTTAAGGATATGCCATCCTCTCTACTGGCAGAATTGGGGAGCTATCGCTACAGCGTTTTCGCGCGTGGCGAGGGCTGGTCTATTCCTTCCAGACTCAGCACCCCCGGCCAGGAGTATGATCGGTTTGATCGCTCCGACGTCAACTGGCTGATCGCGTGGACCGCTCAGCACGGCATTTGCGGTTGCGCACGGCTGATGCAGTGGCAGGATCCTGAACCCGGCCCCGAGCAGCAGCCACGGAAGCAAGGTGATAATCCTTCTCACCCGATCTGGGAAATGTCGCGCTTTTCCGCCAAGCTTGATATCGATCCTGAACTGCCGTTAACGATTCTCTGGCACAGCGTCCAGCTGGCCGAACAGTCGGGCATCGACTATCTGTACAGCGCGGCCACGCCCATGCTTGAGCAGATGTTTGAACATAATCAGGTGCTTTACGAGCCGCTATCTGCCGGGGTTATCCAGTCTGAAGATAACCTGTTCGCCGTCAGGATCCCGGTCAGTCAGCCCCATCTGGCGGATAAGTTCCGCGGCGCAAGGCGCTTCAGCCCTGAAGAGGTTCTCCCCACGCTGGGCGTATCCGTAAGCTGGAACAGCCGGGGCCGCTAGCCGTGCCATTTCGCCCAGAGCGCGATCAGCAGCCAGGCGGCGAGGCACCAGCAGGCCACGCCGCTGGCCAGCGCCCAGGAAAGACGCATCACGCCGACAAAATACCAGAGTGAGAGCAGATAAATAAAGTAGGGGATAATTGCCCACATACCAAAAATAATGGTGGTCCGGAGCGCGTCAATGCCGCGCTCGCTGGCGACAATATAGTGGGCAATGAGGGCGAAGGTCGGGAAAAGAGGCAGCAAGCCTGCAATGTAATAATTGCGGGTTTTCGAAAGAATCCCTATCAGGACCACGACCAGCGCGCCCAGCACTGCTTTGAATAATAAGCCCATTGTTCCCTTATGCCTGAGAAAAACAGTTACCTTGTTCCAGGACAGGCGGAAAATCAATGGGCGCTGAAGAATAAAACGGGCTTACTGACGATACGCCTGTTTAATCTGGCTGATGGTTCCGCTGAAGACTTCGGCTTGACGTTCATCGGTCAACTGGGCAATGTACTTTTCCATATTGATGATTACTTTACCTGCGTCAGCCTGACCCATACCTTTCAGCATAAACGTCACCAGCGCCTTCATACAGGCCATCTCTTCGGCCAGAGTTTTTGTCTCTTCACTGGTTGAAAAATCAGTATCGCTCATGATGACTCCTGTTAACTTGTTCAACGTCGCTTATCCGCGTACGGCCACAAAAATAGCTAAACTAATGACAAGTATATCATACAAGCTTCACCAAAAAGCGACTCATACGACGCTGAAAATAATAGATTCCAGCGGAAACTGTCCATTTTTTCTGTTCATTCGCCGTGGGAAAAGAGGTAAGATCCCAGCCCAGGAATATATCCTGAATGACCCTGGTAATACCCATTTGGAGAGACCTGTTTGATAAGCGTTCTTCTTGTTGATGACCATGAACTTGTCCGCGCAGGGATTCGCCGCATTCTGGAAGATATAAAAGGTTTTCAGGTGGTGGGGGAGGCAAGCTGCGGTGAAGATGCGGTTAAGTGGTGCCGTTCAAACAGCGTGGATGTCGTGCTGATGGATATGAATATGCCAGGCATCGGCGGTCTGGAAGCGACGCGGAAAATTGTACGCTACACGCCTGATATCAAAATTATCATGCTGACCATTCACACCGAAAATCCGCTGCCCGCCAGGGTTATGCAGGCGGGAGCCGCAGGTTATCTCAGTAAAGGAGCCGCCCCGCAGGAAGTGGTTAATGCGATCCGATCGGTTAACGCCGGTCAACGTTATATCGCCTCCGATATTGCCCAACAGATGGCGCTCAGCCAGATTGAACCGCAGAAAACGGCCTCCCCGTTTGAGAGTTTGTCGGAACGGGAATTACAGATTATGCTGATGATTACACGGGGTCAGAAAGTGTCTGAAATTTCCGAACAGCTGAACCTCAGCCCGAAAACTGTGAACAGCTATCGTTACCGCATGTTTAGCAAACTCAATATCAGCGGCGACGTGGAGCTGACGCATCTGGCCATCCGGCATGGCTTGTTTAATCCGGAGTCAATAATCAGCAGTGAATGATGTTTTCGATGCCAAATCCTTTCTGAAGTCCGTCACCAGCCAGCCAGGCGTCTATCGCATGTACGATGCTGGCGGTACGGTAATCTACGTCGGTAAAGCTAAGGATCTAAAAAAACGCCTGTCGAGCTACTTTCGCGGCAATCTCGCCAGCCGTAAAACGGAAGCGCTGGTAGAGAGTATCCGACAGATCGACGTGACGGTAACCCATACCGAAACCGAAGCGCTGCTGCTCGAACATAACTACATTAAGCTCTATCAGCCGCGTTATAACGTGCTGCTGCGCGATGATAAATCTTATCCTTATATTTTTCTTAGCGGCGACGAGCATCCGCGTCTGGCGAGCCACCGCGGGGCTAAACAGGCCAAAGGCGAATACTTCGGCCCCTTTCCTAATGGTTACGCGGTACGGGAAACGCTTTCGCTGCTGCAAAAAATCTTCCCGGTACGTCAGTGTGAAAACAGCGTCTACCGCAACCGCTCCCGACCCTGCCTGCAGTATCAGATTGGACGCTGCCTGGGGCCCTGCGTGGCGGGACTGGTGTCGGAAGAGGAGTATGCCCAGCAGGTTGCCTGGGTCCGGCTGTTTCTCTCCGGTAAGGACGATCAGGTACTCAATCAGCTCGTCGCCCGGATGGAAGCGGCCAGCCGCGAGCTGAAGTTTGAAGAAGCGGGGCGGTTACGCGATCAGATCCAGGCCGTGCGCCGCGTGACGGAACGGCAGTTTGTCTCTAATAACGGCGACGATATTGATGTCATTGGCGTGGCCTTTGACGCCGGGATGGCCTGTCTGCACGTCCTGTTTATCCGTCAGGGAAAAGTCCTGGGTAGCCGCAGCTATTTTCCGAAAGTGCCGGGTGGCACTGAACTGGCCGAAGTCGTGCAGACATTTGTCGGGCAGTTTTATCTGCAGGGAAGCCAGGCCCGTACGCTTCCTTCGGACATTCTGCTGGATTTCACCCTGCCTGAAAAAGATCTGCTGGCCGATTCGCTGACCGCGCTGGCCGGACGAAAGGTGACGATCCAGAATAAGCCCAGGGGCGACCGCGCCCGTTATCTTAAGCTGGCGCGCACCAACGCCAGTACGGCTCTGGTCAGCCGCCTGTCACAGCAGTCCACGATCCATCAGCGTCTTCGGGCGCTGGCAGAGCTGCTCAAGCTGCCGGAAATCCGCCGCATGGAGTGTTTCGATATCAGCCACACAATGGGCGAACAGACGGTCGCGTCCTGTGTAGTGTTTGACAGCAACGGTCCACTTCGCTCGGAATACCGGCGTTACAATATTACCGGGATTACCCCCGGCGATGACTATGCCGCCATGAATCAGGTGCTGCGCCGGCGTTACGGCAAGGCGCTGGAAGAGAGTAAGATACCGGATCTGATCCTGATTGACGGTGGTAAAGGGCAGCTGGGCCAGGCGAAAAAAGTTTTTGCCGAACTGGATGTCTCCTGGGATAAGTTCCGTCCGATTCTGCTGGGGATAGCGAAGGGCACCGATCGTAAAGCGGGTCTGGAAACGCTGTTTTTCGAACCGGAAGGGGAGGGCTTTTCGCTGCCGCCGGATTCCCCTGCGCTGCATGTTATCCAGCATATCCGTGATGACTCTCACAATCATGCCATTACCGGACACCGCAATAAGCGGGCAAAGGTAAAAAATACCAGCGCGCTGGAGAGCATAGAGGGCATAGGACCGAAACGGCGCCAGCAGTTGCTCAAGTATATGGGAGGCCTTCAGCCCTTAATGAACGCTTCTGTGGATGAGATTGCGAAGGTGCCCGGCATTTCCCATGCGCTGGCAGAAAAAATCTTTTCTGCGCTGAAACACTAAGCATTGCAACACTTGGGGCAATGTAGGAACATAGGGACAAATTCCACTCAGGCCAGACAGTTAGCGTATCTATGCATTTTAATATTCCGACGTTGCTTACCCTGTTTCGTGTCTTTCTGATCCCGTTCTTTGTACTGGCGTTTTATCTGCCATTTCACTGGGCGCCTCTGGCCTGTGCACTGATTTTTATCGTCGCTGCGGTCACTGACTGGTTTGATGGCTATCTGGCACGGCGCTGGAAGCAGACCACCCGCTTCGGCGCCTTTCTCGATCCGGTGGCCGATAAGGTGATGGTCGCGATGGCGCTGGTTCTGGTCGCGGAATATTTTCACTCCTGGTGGATAACCTTACCGGCGGCGACCATGATAGCCCGTGAAATTATCATCTCTGCGCTGCGGGAATGGATGGCCGAAATTGGCAAGCGGAGCAGCGTTGCCGTCTCCTGGATCGGCAAAGTGAAAACGACGGCGCAGATGCTGGCGCTTTTTGCACTGCTGTGGCGGTATGACAGTACGGTTATCGCGATTGGCGTAGTGGCGTTGTACGTGGCGGCGGTGCTGACTTTCTGGTCGATGTACCAGTATCTCAGCGCGTCACGGGACGATCTGTTCGAACGGTGATCGATGCGATTCAAAAAGCAGCAAACGAGCAGATGATGAGGATAATTTTATTGACTCATTGCTTCAGGTCAGTAGAATGCAACGCATCGAAAGGCAGCGAGTCTGCCAGAAGATAAAGTAAATCAGCAGGTTCTGCTGAAGGCGGGAATAGCTCAGTTGGTAGAGCACGACCTTGCCAAGGTCGGGGTCGCGAGTTCGAGTCTCGTTTCCCGCTCCAGATTTTGGTTATCAGGCACGCCTGGTAACGAAGCAGTATTAAGGCGCGTTGGCAGAGTGGCCATGCAGCGGATTGCAAATCCGTGAACCTCGGTTCGACTCCGGGACGCGCCTCCACTTTACACCCTGCCCGGGTGGTGAAATCGGTAGACACAAGGGATTTAAAATCCCTCGGCTTATGGCTGTGCGGGTTCAAGTCCCGCCCCGGGCACCATATTTATCTACCGATTAAAACGAATAAAAAAAAGCACATTGTGCAATGTCGTCGAACCGCCCAAGGGCGGTTTTTTTGTGTCTGGCAGTTTACCACCATCCTTTCACCATTCATTTTCCGCCAACAGCTAAAGCCATTTTTCAATTTCGGCTCTATTCGTCTCTGTTTTGCTCATCCAGCCTGTTTTCTCTTTGTGCCGGGCTTCCTTCACGCGACTTTATTATGGCTAACCAGAGCTGAGAAGCGATAAACAGGCGCATCTGTTAACTGCAGAAAACATGACGGGAAATAGCCGTTGAAAAAGTGGTAAATACTGCCATCATCAACACGATTTTTACACTGACTGAACCATTTCCATAGTTCCTCTCCACTCTAATCTCATCTGGTCCGTCAGCGGACAGGCAAAAAACAGTGGCCGGGTAGCGACAGAAGCAGAATAACGGCTGCATTCTGAGTAATATTTCATGTCACGTCTGCTTCCCATCGTCTATTATCCCTGTTTATAATCCATCGCATTAATTAGTAAACTACTTGATTATAAGGTTCCTACTGTTAAGGGCCATGGAGATCTATTTGAATCGCCTGCTTAGCGTCACCCCCGATGGCGGGTGCCGGACGAAAGAACGCCAGGGACGAACAAGCGGTTTCAGTCTGCAACCGAACGCCGTCATGATGACGGCACAGGGAGAGAAGTTGTATTTACGTCCGGGAACCGAAGCGCACATTTCGCCTGAAAAACTGATTGCCGATCGCCGCCACAACAGGATGGCGCCGACTCAACGTCTCCTTGCCTGGGCTTAAGAGCGTGCGTACATCCCGTCCCGACCCTTTCGCCCCGCGTGAATGGGCGCCCGGTGAAAAGCCGATGCTTCCCGGCTCGCCCTCCACGCCGCAGCATCCCGGCCATAAGCGTATCGCCTTTGGCATCATTGGCCTGCTGATATCCATCACGGGCGCGCTGAGTAATGCGCTGGTAACGGCCAACATTACCAATCTGCAGGGCGTCTTTGGGGCCTACAGTAACGAAATCGCCTGGCTGCCAGCGGTTTACGTGATGGGCAATATCTCCATCAACCTGCTGCTGGTAAAATTCCGCCAGCAGTATGGCCTGCGTGCGTTTACTGAAGCTTTCCTGGTACTTTACGTCCTGGTCTCTTTTTTCCATTTGCTGGTCAACGATCTCAGCTCGGCAATCATAGTGCGGGCCGCTCACGGCATGGTGGGGGCAGCCCTCAGCTCACTGGGGATCTATTATCAGGTGCAGGCATGGCCGGCAAAGCACCGGCTGAAGGCGCTCACCATTGGGCTTGGCGCCTCTCAGCTGGCGATACCGCTGGCGCGTCTCTTCTCGACCGGGCTGCTTCAGCTTGATGAGTGGCGCGGTCTCTATCTCTTTGAGCTTGGGCTGGCCATGATCTGCCTTGGCGGTGTACTGGTGCTCAAACTGCCGCCCGGCGATCGTATGAAGGTTTTTGAAAAGAAGGACTTTATCACTTTCCTCCTGATGGCGCCGGGTATGGCGCTGTTCTGCGCGGTGCTCTCGCTTGGGCGTGTCGAATGGTGGGTCAGCACGCCGTGGCTGGGCGTCGCGCTGGCGCTGGGGCTGGTGCTGGTCATCGCGGCGGTCGTGCTGGAGCATAACCGCAGTAACCCGCTGATTAACACCCGCTGGCTGGGGACGGGAGCGATATTCCGTTTTGGCATTGTCATGATCATGCTGCGCGTCACCCTGGCAGAACAGAACACCGGCGCGATAGGTTATCTCCAGCAGGTGGGACTGCTCAACGATCAGATGCAGTCACTGGCACTGGCTATTCTCGCGGGCGTGGCTTCAGGTATCATCGTCAGCGCCCTGACGATCAATGTTAAGCATCTCAGCTGGCCAATCGTGGTCTCGCTGCTGCTGATCATGGTGGCCTCGCTGATGGATTCTCAGTCCAGCCCGCTGACCCGTGCAAACAACATGTACTTCAGCCAGTTTTTACTTGGCTTCAGCAGCACCTTTTTTATTGCGCCCGCCATGTTGCTCAATATCGGCAGCGTCGTTTCTCAGCCCAAAAATCTGGTCAGCCTGGTGGTACTTTTTGGGATGAGCCAGAATCTGGGAGGGCTGGCCGGATCGGCGCTATTGGGCACATTCCAGACCCTGCGTGAAAAATTTCATGCCAGCGTGATCGGCGACCAGCTCTCTCTGCTCGACCCAAACGTTACCGAGCGGCTGGCGCAGTACAGCAACCTGTTCAGCAGCCTTCTGGCAGGTGACGCCACGCTCCGCGGCGCTCAGGGCACCGCACAGCTTCAGGCCGCTGCCACGCTACAGGCAAACGTGCTGGCCTGGAATGATACCTATCTGCTGACGGCCGGCATGGCCTTTGTCACGCTTATCTGGGTGCTGTGGCGCCTGTCACGCCTGCGCTACCTTAACTGGCAGCAGGCGAAGCGTGATGCGGAGGCAGAACAGCGAGCGATGCAACATACCACCACGACGATCGGCACGGGGAAATAATGAGCCAGCAGGAACAGAGCCAACTTAACGAACGCGAGCGGAATAACAAGCTGCGAATTTTATCCATTGCTTTTGGTGCAGGACTCGCTGTCGTCGGCGTACTGGTTATCCTTTATGCGTGGCAGCTTCCTCCCTTTACCAGCCAGGTGCAGACGACCGAAAACGCCTATGTGCGTGGTCAGGTAACCTTTATCAGTCCACAGGTTAACGGTTACGTTACCGCCGTTAAGGTCCTTGACTACCAGCCGGTTAAAAAAGGCGAGGTAATGATGACCATTGATGACCGGATCTACCTGCAGCGGGTTCATCAGGCACAGGCGCAGGTGGCGATGAAAAAAGCGGCGCTGGCGAATAATGTGCAGCAACGCCGCAGCGCAGAGGCGGTGATAGAGCGCAATAAAGCGATCCTTGCCAATGCGAAAGCGCAGGCGATGAAGAGCGGCCTGGATCTTAAACGCGTCGAAAATCTTGTCTCGGACGGCTCGCTGTCGGTGCGCGAGCGCGATGCGGCCAGAGCCAGCCACAGCCAGACGATGGCTGACGTTCAGCAGGCCATCGCCACTCTCGACGTTTCCCGCCAGGATCTGCAAAGCGTTATTGTGAATACTGCCGCGCTCCAGGCGGATGTAGCCAGCGCCGAAGCCGCCCTTGAGCTGGCGCAAATCGACCTTGATAACACTAAAATCCATGCTCCCGCAGATGGGCAGCTTGGCCAGATCGCCGTACGGCAGGGGGCTTACGTCACGGCAGGCGCGCGACTGACTTCAATTGTGCCTGAGCAGCTGTGGATCATTGCCAATATGAAAGAGACCCAGATGGCACATATCCGGCCAGGACTGCCGGTTACCTTTAGCGTGGATGCGCTGAATGACGAGCGCTTTGAAGGCAAAGTGGAATATATCTCTCCGGCGGCCGGTTCAGAATTCAGCGCCATCTCGCCGGACAACGCAACGGGGAACTTTGTTAAAATTGCACAGCGTATTCCGGTGCGCATTAATATCACCAGCCAAAACACGTCGCGCCTGCGTCCCGGGATGTCCGTAGAGGTCAGTATCGATACTGCAGCCGCGTCTGAAGCGCAGGAGGAGAAGTGATGCGCTGGCCGGTAACACTGATGGCCGGAGCGCTGGCTGCCATCCTCAGCGGGTGTGCAACTGAAGTGGAAAAAGCGCCCCGCTCGCTGCCGATTCCTGACGCGTGGCGTCAGCAGGTGGGGCCATCTGCGCCGGTAGAAGCTGACTGGTGGCGGAGTTTTGGCGATGCCAACCTTAACCGGCTGGTCGATCAGGCACTGCGGAATAATCTGGACATACTGACGGCACGATCGCGAGTCGATCAGTACCGTGCCGAGCTGCGCGCCGCGACAGGGGATAATTTCCCGACGCTTGATGCCGGCGTTGCGGCCACCCGCGCCCGCTCGCTCTCAGCTGTCACCGGTCAGCCAAACGAAGGTGCTGTGTTTCAGGGCCTGCTCCAGGCTAATTATGACGTGGATCTCTGGGGAGCCAGGCGCAGCAGCATCGATGCGGCGGATGCGTCTCTGGCTGCCCAGCGGGCTGCGGCTTCCGCGGCGGAACTCACCGTGGCCAGTTCGGTGGCCTCAGGGTATATGACCCTGATTTCCCTTGACGAGCAGCTTCGCGTCACCCTGGCCACGCTCGCCTCGCGCGCTGACTCGCTGAAGCTGGCGCGCCGGCAATTTGAAACAGGCTATACCTCGAAGCTTGAGTGGCTACAGTCGGAATCAGAGTATCAGACCGCCAAAGCTCAGCTTCCGGTACTGCAACACCAAATCGCCCGTCAGGAAAATGCGCTCAGCATTCTGGTGGGAATGAACCCGCGCCAGATTGCGCGGCAGAGCCAGTTCGATCGCGTTGCGCCGCAGAAACTCCCTTCGGTTCTGCCTTCTGAATTGCTTCAGCGTCGTCCGGACATTGTCCAGGCCGAAAACCTGCTGCTGGCGTCAGACGCTTCTCTTGCCGCCTCGCGCGCGCGGCTGCTGCCCTCGATTAACCTCACCGCCAGCGGCACGCTGCAAAGTGGGGTCCTGCATCAGCTGGTGGACAATCCGTTTCGTCTCTGGAGCCTCGGCGGCAGCGTGCTGGCGCCTCTGCTTAACCGTGAAGCGCTGACGGCGCAGGTTGATATCGCGATGGCTTCCCGCAACCAGGCGCTGTATGGCTATGAGAAAGTTGTCCGCAATGCGTTTAGCGAAGTGAATGACGATCTGGATGCGATTAACCGCTATCAGCAGCAGCTGACAGAGCTGCAAAAACAGGAAGAGGTGGTCAGCGAAGCACTCCGTATAGCGCGTAACCGCTACCGTAACGGCTACGCTTCCTATCTGGATGAACTGGACGCGCAACGTCTGCTTTTCAATACGCAGCTGAACGTGGTTCAGGTTAAAAACAATCTTCTACTGGCGCAAATCGATCTTTACCGGGCGCTGGGGGGCGGCTGGCGGCCAGAATAAGGGCGCCTCTCACACTCTGTCGGCTGCCTTTGCGGCAATAACAATTCCCTGAGCGCTTCTGTCGCCTTCAGCCTCTCCGGGCAGCCCACCAGTATGGCTGCCTGAACCTTTCCGTTCCTCTCGGCTAATAACGCGATGAGAGACGGATTTGCGCGATAACCGGCAATCTGCTTAGCACTAAAGTTAATGCGCGTCAGTTCAGACAAAACAGACACTCTGCCTAATGAGCTGTTTTTTTTACTGTTATTTTTAATTACTAAGCTAATTCCTGCCATTCCCTATACCTGTTAACAAACGAATTTTTGCTGCTTTGCCGGACCCTGACAAGCGTGCGCGGTCTTAATTTATGCTTGCTATTTACAGTTCTATACTGATAATCACAATCAAAATAAAAAGCATTATCATTTGTAAAATAAATCAGGGAATTGTAATGGCGCACTCTTTAATGACGAATAGCGGCTTCCGGCTCAGATTGCTGGCGGTCATGATCGGGTCTGCAACGACGCTGCCTTTGCTGGCCTCAGCAGCGACCCCTTCTGCCGGTGAGACTCATACCGCCTCTACGGCAGGCAACCCCAGCACTACAAACCCAAAAGAAGAATCAACCCTTATCGTTGAAGCGGACGTTGATGATCAATTTAATTCCGGAGGTGACCAGCTGGTGCCAGCCTGGCTGGATGGTCAGGTTGCCAACGGCGGCCGGGTGGGCATGTTAGGTGAGCAGGATGCGCGTAACGTGCCATTCAACGTCATTGGCTACACCACGAAAATGATTCAGGATCAGCAGGCGATCACTCTGAAAGAAGTGATGGCAAACGATGCCTCCGTGCAGAACGTTCAGGGCTACGGCAACTTCGCTGAAACCTATCGCATCCGCGGCTTCGATCTGGACGGCGACGATATGACATTGGGTGGTCTGTCGGGCGTCTTACCGCGTCAGGTTGTCTCTACCCAGATGATTGAACGCGTTGAGGTGTTTAAGGGGGCAAACGCTCTGGTCAACGGCTCGGCTTCTTCCGGCGTAGGTGGCATGATCAACCTGGAGCCTAAGCATGCGGAAGATGCGCCGTTAACTCGTGTTGGCGTGGATTACACGTCCTCCTCTCAGATTGGTACCACGCTCGATGCCGGACGGCGCTTCGGTGATAATAACGAGTGGGGCGCCCGCGTTAACCTGCTGCACCGTGAGGGCGATTCCGCGGTGGACAATGAAAAGCGCCGCACGACGCTGGCCTCACTGGGCCTCGATTATCGTGGCGAAAAACTGCGTACCTCACTCGATTTCGGCTATCAGAAGCAAACCTTTCACGGTGGTCGTCTGGGCGTGAATATCAGCGGCGTTGACTTCATTCCTGAGGTGCCCCGTGCCACCAGCAACTACAGTCAGAACTGGGTCTACAGCGATCTGGAGAGCGAGTTCGGCATGGCGCGCGCGGAGTATGATTTAGCCGAAAACTGGACGGCCTACGGCGCCCTGGGCGGCCAGCATTCGCATGAAACAGGGGTTTACGCCACGCCAAAACTGACCGCTGAGGATGGTTCCGCTACCCTGGGGCATATGTATACGAATAAAATCGTCGATGCCTTTAGCGGCATGGGGGGCGTGCGCGGCAAGTTCGACATCGGCGTGGTCAGCCACAGCGTAAACCTGGGCTACGCGGCGCAGACTAAACGTGAAAAGACCGCCTATGGCATGGCGCTCGCGGACGGTGCCAAAGCGACCAATATCTATAATCCGGCAGCAATCACGCCGCCAGTAAATACCTTCTTTGGCGGCGATATTGACGATCCCCGTCCGACCAGCCGCATCCGGAGCCAGGGGATACTGCTGAGCGACACGCTGGGCTTTCTGGACGATAAAGTGCTGCTGACGGTTGGCGCGCGCCATCAGAAAGTGGTTGTACGCAACTATGCGTACGGTACGGTGGCTGAGGATACGAAAGCCCGCTTCACCGAATCCCGCTGGACGCCGGGCTATGGCCTGGTGATCAAGCCCTGGGAGTCCGTCTCGCTCTATGCCAACCATATTGAAGCGCTGCAGCCGGGTGAAACAGCCCCTAAAGATGCGGTAAACGTTGGTCAGGTATCCGGAATTGCGCTCTCTAAGCAGAATGAAATAGGGGTGAAATTTGATTCCGGTCGCGTCGGTGGAACGCTGGCACTATTTGATATCAAAAAGCCCATTGGCATGGTCGATCCACAAACCACGGTGTTCGGCATGTATGGCGAACAGCGTAACCGCGGCGTTGAGCTGAACGTCTTTGGCGAACCCGTCTACGGCGTCCGCCTGAACGGCAGCGCCACCTGGCTCGATCCGAAGATGAGTAAAACCCAGGATGGCAGCAACGATGGCAAAAACGCCGTTGGCGTGGCGAACTTTTATACCGTACTGAGCGCCGAATATGACATTAAACCGGTTGAGGGGCTGACGGCGCTGGCGCGGTTAACCCATTCCGGTTCACAGTATGCTGACGCCGGAAATACAAAAAAACTGGACAGTTATACCACCATGGATCTTGGCGTACGCTATCGCATGAGGGTAGAGCAGAACGATCTGACCTGGCGTCTGGCGGTGGAAAATATCACCAATGAGAAATACTGGTCTGGCGTGGAAAGTAACGGCACTTATATTTACCAGGGCGATCCCCGTAAGCTCAAACTCTCTTTATCCTATGATTTCTGATCCACGAGCGCTGGAGAAAAGAGGTTAATCTGAAGCGTCACTACCGAAAACGACATGGATGAAAGGCCGCTCTGCGTCACCCGATGCGGAGCGGCTTATCGCCTCTGTCCATCGCGTTATTAAAACAAAGGGACGCTGTTTTTTTGTTAAACAGGGCGACAACCGCTGCTTTTGCTGCGCGGGAAGAAAGGGTATTCTCCCGGCGCTTGTGGTAAAGTCCGTGGCGTCTGACTGTGCCTCGCAGGGAGCAAACCAGAGGGCAGACAAAGCATAACTTTCTTCGCTATGCTGGCTGCATTTCAGCGCTCCTTCACACGTCTCGCCGGGACGATGTGACCTTCAGGCCCTGGCCTGAACGGCGAATTACTTGCCGGCACATGATGGCCTATGATGAAAGAAACTCCGCAGTATGACGAAGAGAGAGAGACTCGCTTTCCGCTTGACGACGCCCAGTTCGCCATAGTGGTACTTGCCGTCACCTCTTTTACTCTTATAATCTTTGTCCTGAGTATCACGCTGTTAATGAGTTGATAGTGTAAGAAGGAGAACGGGTAACATGGATGCAAGGGAAGATAAGCTGCTGGCGCTGATTGGGCTGCTTACTGCTGGTCTGATTACCATAGTGGTACTCTTTACCCTTATCTGGTTCTCAGACGTGCGTAGCGATGCTGAAAACCCGGTTGATCCTCAGTCCTGCTTCAGCAAAAAACCTCATGCCACCTGATCGCCTCCTCCTGCATTTCTGATTTTGATCTGATGACTGCGAATAGCCAGTACGTAAGGTTCACAGACCGTCCGGCTGCCGTTGGCATCAGGCAGGCCGAATAACCCGCCAGGCGCGCGCCTGTCATCAGCCCAGGAAGGGTAGTCAACCGCCGGGTAGATCGAAAGCCCTTCGATCTCTACTCCCCGATCCATCGCAAGGTTTACCTGCTCCACAACGCTGTTAAGCCAGGGAGCCCGGGCTTCCCCTTCCGCACCCGTTTCAGCAATCAGGAGGGGGCGCTGATAGCGTTGCCATACCTCTTCCAGCAGGCTGGAAAGGGGGCGATAATCGGGATGATGCGGTAATAGCGTTTCACCATTAGTAAGCCACTGATTATCCGGGTAATAGTTGAGTCCGATAATGTCCAGCAGCGCGGGGTCGCCGCCGAGTTCGGGCTGAAGACGGCCGCTCAGCATATCCCACACCCCGTACTGGGCCTCATGTTGCAGGCGGGCCTCCTCTCTGGCTACAGGGGAGGCATCAGGCGATGCGATATGTACCAGCGGATCGGTCAGAACAAAACGTGCGCCGGGCAACTCTTCGCGGATAGCGCGCATCGCCGCAACCGAAGCCCTGACCAGCTGCTGCTTCAGCTCGCCCCCCCGGCCAGTAACGCCAGGGTTAAACATTGCTACGTCCGCACCAGCCCACGACCAGAAGGAAATCTGGTTCATCGGCGTGAAAAACGGGGCCGTATAGCCTTCATCGCGCATCAGGCAGGCCATCGCGCGGGCAAAAGCGGCAAAGCTGTCAACGAAGCGGGGCTGCCAGATATCCAGATGCGCGGGCCAGCCAAAATGCGACAGCTCCCAGATCATCTCAATTCCCTGATTCTCCGCCGCGTGCAGCATCGGCATAAACGTTGACCAGTCGTATTCGCCGGGCTTCTCTTCGATAAGATACCAGCGTGCGCCGTCACGGGCCGTCAGTAGCCCTTCGGCCGCCAGACGGGCATAATCCTTATCCAGCAGCGTATCGTGCCCGCTGCTGACCGTCAGATCCACACGTTTTCCTTCGCCACGACAGGCGGTGGAGCAGGCAAAGCTGCCCTGAAAAAAACTCTTAAACAGCTGCGGGCTGTGGCGGGCAGAAGAGGTTTCATGCAGTTCAGTCATCATCAGGTATTCCTTATCGCATTGACCTGGGGCAGAGCTATGCGCTAAGTCTAGACCAAATGCCATTATTAAAGGCTATAGTAACGGGCGCGCGGCATAATGTATCCGCCGGGCCGGTAAGTTCCCATCAGGATGCGGTCTGACAGGTAAGCGCTTACTGGAGAAAACAACGCCGCAGGTGCGGTGATAAATGAAGGAGCACGCATGGCCGAAGCTTTTATACCCGATAACGAGGAGAGTCAGAGCGGATGGACGCGGCTCACGCAGGCGATCGCACCTCTGGTTAAGCAGCACCCTGAGCTTAGCGGTATTCATTCGCTGGTGGATGGGCTTGATGCCTTTGCGGCCCGTTATCTGCTGACGTCAATGGCGGAAAAGACCCTGGATATTCAGTACTACATCTGGCAGAACGATATGTCGGGGCGGCTGCTGTTCAGCGCGCTGTTCGACGCGGCCGGGCGCGGCGTCAAGGTGCGTCTGCTACTGGATGACAATAACACTATGGGGCTGGATGAAACGCTGGCCCGGCTAAACAGTCATCCGAATATTGAAGTGCGGCTGTTTAACCCTTTCTCCTTTCGTACTTTGCGGGCGCTGGGCTACCTGAGCGATTTTGCCCGCCTTAACCGACGTATGCACAATAAAAGTTTTACGGTGGATAAGCAGGTCACCATTGTTGGCGGTCGAAACGTGGGTGATGAGTATTTCGGCGCGGGGGAAGAGCCGCTTTTTTCCGATCTGGACGTCCTTGCTATCGGGCCGGTGGTGGAAGAGGTGACGCAAGATTTTGATCGCTACTGGCACAGCCGGGCGGTGAAATCTTTCGGTGCCGTGGTGGAAAAGTCAGAGGAGGCGGACCGAGAAGCCGTAGCGCTTCCCGCAGCCTGGCGCAGCGATCCCCAGGTGAAGCGCTATCTGGCGCGTATTGAGGCGGCTTCCTTTAGCACGCAGCTGGAAAATGGCGATCTTCCGCTTACCTGGGCAAAAACGCGTTTGCTCAGCGACGATCCCCGTAAGGGACTGGGCCGGGCCAAAACAAGCACGCTGCTTCCGCAGCGGATGCTGGAAGTGATCGGCAGGCCAGAAACGCAGTTTGATATCATTTCCGCCTATTTTGTGCCGACCAGGGCTGGCGTGGCGCAGCTGCTGTCGCTGGTCAGAAAAGGGGTGAAGATCGCCATTCTGACCAATTCTCTGGCGGCCAATGATGTCTCGGTGGTGCACGCCGGCTATGCAAAGTGGCGAAAAAAATTGCTGCGGCACGGCATATCACTTTATGAGCTGAAGCCGCATAACGACGCGCGTGAGGCGCCGCACGATCGCGGACTTACCGGCAACTCGGGCTCCAGCCTGCATGCCAAAACCTTCAGCGTGGATAATAAAAAAGTCTTTATCGGCTCATTTAATTTCGATCCCCGTTCCGCGATGCTGAATACGGAAATGGGCTTTGTCATTGAGAGCGAATCGCTGGCCACCACTATCCACCAGCGCTTTGTCGACCGCATGTACGATCACGCCTGGACGCTGCGGCTCGATAAGTGGGGGCGGGTTAACTGGGTGGAATATCCCGGCGAGGGTGAGAAAGAGCGGGTACATAAGCATGAGCCCCGTACCCGGTTTATGCAGCGACTGCTGGTGCGCCTGGTCTGGCGTTTACCTATCGAGTGGCTGCTCTAGTGGCCTGGCAGGTACGCGCTGCGGCTTGCCAGAGAAGAGGAAACGCAGTACCGGAACCCGTAAATGGATCTCATAAAGCGCAAACGCAATGCCGAAGACAAACGCCAGACCGACAAAGAAGCCCAGGGTGTTGCTGCTGATTAGCGGGGCGAAAAAAATGCCGTACAGCAGCGTTAGCGGATGGTGCACCAGGTAAATAAAGAGGGAGGCGTTAACCAGATAAACCACCCGGGGCGAATGCGAATTCAGCATGCGATAGCCGAATGAGAAGACCACATTGACCATCCACAGCCCCATCATCATAGAAGCCACCGCGTCGATCTCATACAGCCAGCCTTCTCCTTTGCTCCAGGCCTGATTGGCAACATAGGCGAGAAAGGCGAGGGCGGCTGCCACGAATACCCCGGGCGAAGGTTTAACGAACAGGGCTTTGATGGCCGGATATTTCCATGACATTGCGCCGAGAATAAAGAACGGCAGGTAGAAGAGCGACTGCATTACCACGAAATTGAACAGGGCAAGGCTCAGAAGGTCAGGCGCAAAAATAAAAATCAGCCGGCGGACGGCGCCCCAGGCCAGGCTGCAAAGCAGAATGGCAAGGCTGAGTTTGCTCCAGTTGAGGCCGGAATAGTCTGCTTTTGCCCGTTTGCTGTCGCGCAGCCACTTAAAGAGTCCCACACCCGCGATGGTCAGTACTACCAGCACCAGTAAAAACCAGAGGTGGGAGATCAAATGCCAGGAAAGAATATTAATTTTTTGCAATAAGTTGTAAGCATTCCAGTCACCTATTTTTGTCGTCCACTCTTTCAGCATAAAAAATTGCGGCAGGGTAAGCAGCGGAACGGCGGCGAGCATCGGGATACCGACACGCTCCAGGCGCAGCTTAAGCCACTGCTGGGGGCGGTAACGTAAATAAAGCATATAGGAGAAATAACCGGAAATGACGAAGAAGACCTGCATACGGAAAGCATGGATAAATTCATTAAACAGGGTCAGCCATTCAGACGAAACCAGACTATTCACCGACCAGCTCTGTGCAGAATAAATGAGAGAGACGTGAAATGGCACGCCTAACAGCATCAGCCAGGCTCTGATGGAGTCCAGGAAATATTCTCTTTGCGGTGTGCTTTTACTCATAATACCCTATTAATCAAATACTTAATTCGATGGCTCACCCTGAGCCATGCTCATGCCCGGCGCTTACTTTAATGGATAATGGACGCAACGCCAATCGGGCGAATCTGCATTGATTAATCGTGGTAGAACAGGAAGGTAATGCCTTCTGAAAAGCGGAACTAAATTGCGGCACAAGCTGTCAGAAAGCGAAATAATCCATTAAGATAGACCGGATTGATGTAAGCGCACGAAAGGGGGGGATGTGCTGATTAAAATGAACAATAAGCCAAAACTGATGAAATTGCATTTATTAGGTGCAACAGTTTTGCTGTCAATGTATGCCAGCTCGAGCTGGGCTTTCACCATTGACGATGTGGCAAAACAGGCGAAAGATTTGGCCAGTAAAGGCTTTGAAGCACCAAAAAGCAATTTACCGTCCCAGCTGCGCGAAATGAAATATGCAGATTATCAACAGATTCAGTTCAATAGTGATAAAGCCTACTGGAGTAAGCTGAAGACCCCATTCAAGCTTGAGTTTTATCATCAGGGCATGTACTTCGACACGCCGGTGCAGATTAATGAAGTCACCGCGACAACGGTCCGGCAGATTAAATATTCGCCGGACTATTTTAATTTCGGCAACGTAAAGCACGATCCGGAAACGGTTAAAAACCTCGGTTTTGCCGGGTTTAAAGTGCTTTATCCGCTGAACAGCAAGCATAAAAAAGATGATGAAATCGCCAGCTTCCTCGGCGCCAGCTACTTTCGGGTGATTGGCGCAGGACAGGTCTATGGTCTTTCAGCACGCGGGCTGGCTATTGATACGGCTCTGCCTTCGGGAGAAGAGTTCCCGCGCTTCAAAGCGTTCTGGATTGAACGCCCGAAACCGGCGGACAAACATCTGGTGATCTATGCGCTCCTCGACTCTCCACGGGCGACCGGCGCCTATCGTTTTGTGATCGCACCAGGCAAAGAGACTACGGTTGACGTGCAGTCAAAGGTTTATCTGCGTGATAGCGTGGGCAAGCTGGGCGTGGCGCCGCTGACCAGCATGTTCCTGTTTGGGCAGAATCAGCCTTCCTCGCAGGTTAACTTCCGGCCGGAGCTGCACGACTCTAACGGGCTGTCGATCCATGCCGGTAACGGCGAATGGATCTGGCGTCCGCTGAACAATCCGAAGCATCTGGCGGTCAGTACCTTTACCGTTGAAAATCCACGCGGCTTTGGTCTGCTGCAGCGCGGTCGTGATTTCAGCCAGTATCAGGATCTGGACGATCGTTACGATCTGCGCCCAAGCGGATGGGTTGAACCGCAGGGTGACTGGGGCAAAGGACGCGTCGAGCTGGTTGAAATTCCTACGGCGGATGAAACCAACGATAATATCGTCGCTTTCTGGACGCCGGAACATCTGCCTGAGCCAGGCAAAGAGATGAACTTCAAATACCGTCTGCATTTTACCCGCGATGAGAACCAGCTTCACTCTCCGGATGTGGCCTACGTGAAGGATACGCTGCGCTCCGCCGGCGATGTGAAGCAGTCTAACCTGGTGCGCCAGCCGGACGGCACCGTCGCCTTTACCGTCGATTTTACCGGAAAGGAAATGGGCAAGCTGCCTCAGGATACGCCGGTAACGTCACAGGTGAGCATTGGCAAGAATGGCGAGCTGGTGGAAAACAGCGTGCGTTATAATCCGGTCACTCAGGGCTGGCGTCTGGTGATGCGTCTGCGCGTCAAGGACAACAAACAGCCGACAGAAATGCGTGCGGCACTGGTTAACGGTGACAAAACGCTGACGGAAACCTGGAGCTATCAGTTGCCTGCCAATGAATAAGTCTACTGCGATAACGACAGAATACCTTGAAGCACTCCCCCTTCCGCCTGAGCGAAAGGAGGCGCTGCGCGCGGCGTTGCCTGCTGAAGCGGATGACGCTTTCAGCCAGCTGCACCATACGCTGGCCGACGGTGGTCCGGTGGAGAGCCGCCCCGATGATGCACCGCTGGAGTCGGTCAAAGCCCGCCTTGAAATGAGCTGGCCCGATTCGCTGGGCGGGGAGGGAGAGCAGCTCGACAAAGATGCGCTGGACCGTACCACGCTCAAAGCGATGCCGCCGCACACGCGCTCATCAATGTACCCTGAAGCCTGGCGGACTAACCCGGTTGCGCGCGCATGGGACTCCCTGCGCGGTCGCAAATCGACACACCGTTATGCCACGGCGGAAGAGCAAAAGGCAGAGGATAAATGGCGCCATGTCGGCTCCATTCGCCGCTATATTTTGCTTATTCTGACCATTGCACAGACGGTGATCGCCACCTGGTACATGAAAACGATCCTGCCTTATCAGGGCTGGGCGCTGATCGATCCTATGGATATGATCAACCAGAACTGGCAGCAGTCCCTGCTGCAGATCCTGCCTTACATACTGCAAACAGGCATCCTGTTCCTGTTCGCCGTGCTGTTCTGCTGGGTTTCGGCGGGCTTCTGGACGGCGCTGATGGGCTTTTTGCAGCTGCTGATGGGCAAAGATAAGTACAGTATCTCTTATAACAGCAACGACCAGGACCCGATCAATCCGGCGCACCGGACCGCGCTGATTATGCCGATCTGTAATGAAGATGTGGAACGCGTTTTTGCTGGCCTGCGGGCAACCTGGGAGTCCGTGGTCAGAACGGGTGAACAGCAACACTTTGACGTCTATATCCTCAGCGACAGCTATAACCCGGACATTGCGATGGCCGAGCAGAAAGCGTGGATGGAGCTGGTTCGCGACGTCGGCGGAGAAGGGCGCATTTTCTATCGCCGCCGCCGCCGCCGCGTGAAGCGTAAAAGCGGCAACATTGATGACTTCTGCCGCCGCTGGGGCAGCCAGTACAGCTACATGGTCGTACTGGATGCGGACAGCGTGATGAGCGGCGAATGCCTGACTGGCCTGGTGCGCATGATGGAAGCTAACCCGAACGCCGGTATCATTCAGTCTTCGCCAAAAGCCTCCGGCATGGACACGCTTTATGCGCGCTGTCAGCAGTTTGCGACCCGCGTTTACGGCCCGCTGTTTACGGCAGGTCTGCACTTCTGGCAGTTGGGTGAATCCCACTACTGGGGGCATAACGCCATTATCCGCGTGAAGCCGTTTATTGAGCACTGCGCGCTGGCGCCGCTGCCGGGTGAAGGCTCATTCGCGGGTTCCATACTGTCTCATGACTTTGTGGAAGCAGCGCTGATGCGTCGTGCAGGCTGGGGCGTCTGGATCGCTTACGATCTGCCGGGCTCCTATGAGGAGCTGCCGCCAAACCTGCTGGACGAGCTGAAGCGAGACCGCCGCTGGTGTCACGGTAACCTGATGAACTTCCGTCTGTTCCTGGTGAAGGGGATGCATCCTGTTCACCGTGCGGTGTTCCTGACCGGGGTGATGTCCTACCTGTCTGCGCCGCTGTGGTTTATGTTCCTGGCCCTCTCAACGGCGCTTCAGGTGGTGCATACGCTGATGGAGCCGCAGTACTTTCTGCAGCCGAGGCAGCTCTTCCCGGTCTGGCCGCAGTGGCGTCCTGAGCTGGCGATAGCGCTGTTTTCCACCACGATGGTCCTGCTGTTCCTGCCAAAGCTGCTCAGTATCATTCTGATCTGGTTCAAGGGAGCGAAGCCTTATGGCGGCGTATTGCGCGTAACCGTTTCTCTGTTTCTGGAAGTGCTGTTTTCAGTCCTGCTGGCGCCGGTGCGCATGCTGTTTCACACCGTATTTGTGGTCAGCGCCTTCCTGGGGTGGGAAGTGGTCTGGAACTCGCCGCAGCGTGATGATGACGCCACGCCCTGGAGCGAAGCGTTTAAACGTCACGGTTCCCAGATGGCGCTCGGCATCGTCTGGGCGGCGGGCATGGGCTGGCTGGATCTGAACTTTCTGTGGTGGCTGGCGCCGATCGTCTTCTCGCTGATCCTGTCGCCGTTTGTCTCGGTGTACTCCAGCCGTTCAACGATGGGCACAGCATCGAAGCGCGCCAGACTGTTCCTGATCCCGGAAGAGACTGACCCGCCGCAGGAGCTGCTCGATACCGATCGCTACGTGGTACTTAACCGCGGGCGTGCGCTGGAAGATGGCTTTATGCATGCGATGTTCCATCCGTCGTTCAATGCCCTTGCCAGCGCGATGGCCACCTCCCGTCACCTGAAAAGTGACATTCTGGAGTTTGCCCGCGATCGCCGCGTTGAGCAGGCGCTGAGCGAATCTCCGGCCAGCCTGGACCGCGATCGGCGCCTGACGTTGCTCAGCGATCCTGTGACCTTGTCGAGGATGCATTATCGCCTCTGGCAGCATGCGGACAAGTATCACGACTGGTTCGAGCACTACAAGTCGCTGAAGCTGAATCCGGACGCAATGAAGTCTGAGATGCGCTAAAACAGAGGCCGGGCATGTTCCCGGCCTTTTTTATGCCTTGCGCCGCTTAGCGCCGGCTTTACTGACATGCAGTGCAAGCAGACGGACTCAAAGTGGTTAGGCTACAATTGGACAAAGATAACCGGTAAAGGTACTGGAAATGAAAAAGGCCAGGCGAGTGCTGCTAGCGGGTGCCTGCATGCTGATGCTGAGCGGCTGTGGCAGCATCATCAGCCGGACAATGCCCGGACAGGGGCACGGCAATCAGTTTTATCCGGGCGTACAGTGGGATGTGCGGGATACGCCATGGCGTATTGTGACAATTATCGACCTGCCGCTCTCGCTGGTCGTGGATACGCTGCTGCTTCCCATTGATGCCCATCACGGTCCCTATGAGTAGTGCCTCCTGAAGGAGGCACCGGACAGGCGGGATCAGCTCCAGCGGTCAGCGCGGTCCGATTCCGGGTTATCGTCTTCCCACTCTTCAGCCGCTGCCGCACCTTCTTCCGTGTCGGCCGGCGGCTCAAGCTGAAATTCACCTTCATCCCACTCATGCAGCGTATTCTCCGGCAGCCATTCCTGGCGCAGTTCGACCTCATCGAAATCGCCGTCAAAGATGGCCTGAGCGGCCTCGCCACTGCGTAATGACAGGCATTCGCCCTCATCCCCTTCGTTCACAAAGAATTCCGCCTGCCACATAATGTCGCCATCCTGCATCACGTACTTTTGCAGATTGAACTGGCTGACCGAAGCTTCATCCTGTTCCATCTCCGGGTTGGCTGCCAGAAACTCTTCACGCGCGGCCTCGATAGCCTCTTCCAGCGTTGCATACATGCTCATGGGATTTCTCCATAACGTCATTTCAGTTTTAGAAAGAATAGTCGAAGAATCGCCGGGCAAAAGCGCCGGGGTGAAAAAAAAACTGATGAGAATTTTATAAGAGGATCAGGCTATTAGGCTATTTACCCTGTTGGAAGAGAACCACCGGCGATAAAAAAAACAGGCTGCCTGATTTTTATACGGTTCAACCCTGGATGGAAAGGCGTACGGAAAGAGGCAAAAAAGCAGCAAGAGATTTGCTGACAGAGAGGCAGGCTGACCAGGGTGGTCAGCCATCAGCATCATTTTTAATAGAGCGGGGGATCGCCCGCAGGGCGGGTTTTGAAGCGGCGGTGCAGCCACATATACTGTTCGGGCGCCATCAGCACGCCATGCTCCACGACTTTATTCATTCGCGCTGCCGTAGCGGCCTCATCGTCCAGCGGCACGGCTGCCTCCTCCGGCAGGATCACCATCTCATAGCCTTTTCCATGCGGCAGGCGGCGTGGGACAAAAGGGATGACGGCAGGCTGACCGCTGCGAATCAGCAGGTAGCTGCCTTTGGTGGTGGCAGCCTTCTCCACGCCGAAAAAGGGCACAAATACGCTGCTTCGTGGACCGTAGTCGTGATCGGGGGCATACCAGATGATATCGCCGTTTTTCAGGGCGCGGATCATGCCCTTGAGATCCTTACGATCGAGCATGCTTTTATTGGAGCGCATGCGGCCCCAGGTTTGCAGCCAGTCAAGCAGCGCATTGTCATTCGGACGATAAACGCCAATTCCGGGATTATGAATACCGAAGATGCGCGCCCCCAGCTCCAGAGTGAGGAAGTGCATGCCGATCAGCAACACACCTTTACCCTCCTGATGCGCCTTCTCGATGTTTTCCAGGCCGCTGACGTGAAACCATTTAATAATGCGCCAGTCGGGCCAGAACCAGGCCATGCCGGTTTCAATCAACCCCATACCGACGGACTCAAAGTTACGCACCACCATCGCCTCACGTTCAGCGGTCGGCATATCAGGAAAGCAGAGTTCAAGATTACGACGCGCCACTTTTACCCGACGGGGAATGATGCGCATTGAAAGACGACCCAGGCCGCAGCCAAGGCGATAGAGAACAGGGTACGGCAACAGCACCAGCAGATACAGCAAGCCTATACCTAACCAGGTAAACCAATAACGGGGATGCAGCAACGCACGGGAAAATTGAGGCAGCTGAGTCATGACTTTCCAGATCGAAAAAAAGGGGCACCATTATGCTGCCCGTTAAGAAATAGTTATGGCCTATTGTGCCATTTTATGACGCCGGAAAGAAATTTCCTGATCCTCCGGCCAGCGTCAACCGCCTTCAGGCAGGGAAATACCTGAAGGCGTCAGTATACTCACTCTTTTTCAAACAAACCTTTAACTTCATGGGGTTCACAACGCAGGTACTGATCCGGCGCATGCACTTTTGCGCCCAGCTCAGCGGCCGCATGCCACGGCCAGCGGGGATCGTAGAGCATGCCTCTGGCCATGGCGATCATATCTGCCTGTTGCCCGACCAGGATAGCCTCAGCCTGTTTGGGTTCGGTGATCAATCCTACGGCAATGACCGGGATCTCAACGGCTTTTTTGATCTCCGCCGCGAACGCGACCTGATAATTTGGTCCGACGTCAATTTTCTGCGCCGGTGAGAGGCCGCCGCTTGAGACGTGAATGTAGGCGCAGCCCTCTGCGGCCAGCGCTTTGCTGAGCGCGACGGATTGCTCGTTGTCCCAGCCGCCCTCAACCCAGTCCGTTGCAGAGATACGCACGCCAACCGGCTTATCCGCAGGGAAGACCCTGCGCACCTCGCGAAATATCTCAAGGGTAAGCCTCATGCGGTTCTCCAGAGATCCGCCGTACTCATCTTCACGCTCATTGGAAAGCGGGGAGAGGAATTCATGCAGCAGGTAACCATGCGCGGCATGCACTTCCACCAGATCCAGTCCCAGGCGGTCCGCCCGGATCGCGCTGTCAACAAAGGCCTGTTTGATCTCTTCAATACGGGCTTTGGTCAGCGCCGCCGGCGTGCCGTCGCTCTCATTATAGGGCAGGGCTGAAGGTGCCGAAGTCTGCCATCCTCCCTGTTCAGGCTGAAGGAAGCTACCGCCGCGCCATGGTACATCGGTGGACGCTTTACGGCCCGCATGGGCAAGCTGGATCCCCACCGGGATAGGCGAATAGTGGCGAACGTCCTTCAGCACATCGCCCAGCGCCTGTTCGGTTTCATCATCCCACAGGCCCAGATCCTGCGGCGTAATACGACCTTCCGGCTCTACGGCCGCGGCTTCCACAATCATCAGACCTGCGCCGGAAAGGGCCAGGTGCCCAAGATGAATACGATGCCAGGCGGTTGCCTTGCCGCCATCTGCCGAATACTGACACATAGGCGCAATGGTGATGCGATTACTGAGCGTTAGTTTTTCTAAGGTTATTGGGGTAAACAGCTGACTCATTATGTTTCTCCGGTGTTGATCACATTTCCTCTGTCAATTTCTAACTATAGGCAAATTTGTTCGTGGCGTTGAACAGGGTATGCTTTTCCGGAGCAGCGCAGCGCGTTTGGTGACCTTATCGCCTGTTGGGGCGAAATGGCCCGGTTTACGGTTTGATTCTCTGCCAATTGAGGTATGATAGCGCCCGCAAAATTTCTCTCTTGAACCCAGGAACGTACACCATGCCAGTGTTACATAACCTTGTTTCCAATGAAGAGCTGAAGGCGCGCATGCTGGCTGAAACCGAGCCGCGTACCACAGTCTCTTTCTATAAATATTTCACGCTTGAAGACCCGAAAGCGTTTCGCGACGCGCTCTATGTAGCGATGACGAAACTGAAGGTTTTTGGCCGCGTCTATGTCGCACCCGAAGGGATCAACGCCCAGGTCAGCGTACCGGCCAGCCAGTATGAAACGATGAAAAACATGCTTTATGCTTTCCATCCGGCGCTGGATAACCTGCGCATGAATATTGCGCTTGATGACGACGGTAAATCGTTCTGGGTGCTGCGCCTGAAGGTGCGTGAACGCATCGTGGCCGACGGCATCACCGATGAAAACTTTGATGCCAGTGACGTCGGCGGCTATCTGAAAGCGGACGAAGTGAATGCGATGCTGGACGATCCTGACGCCGTGTTCGTGGATATGCGTAACCACTATGAATATGAAGTGGGCCATTTCGACAACGCGCTGGAGATCCCGGCCGATACCTTCCGCGACCAGCTGCCGATGGCGGTTGATATGCTGAAGGAGAATAAAGATAAAAAAATTGTGATGTACTGCACCGGCGGCATCCGCTGTGAAAAAGCCAGTGCCTGGATGCGTCACAACGGTTTTGAGCAGGTTTATCATATTGAAGGCGGCATCATTGAATATGCCCGCCGTGCGCGGGAACAGGGGCTACCGGTACGCTTCCGCGGTAAAAACTTTGTTTTTGATGAGCGGATGGGCGAACGGATCTCTGATGATGTTATCGCGCACTGTCACCAGTGTGGCGTAGCTTGCGATACGCACGTTAACTGCAAAAACGATGGCTGCCACCTGCTGTTTATCCAGTGTGCTGCCTGCGCTGAGAAATATCACGATTGCTGTAGCCCGATCTGTATGGAAGAGCTGGCGCTTACGCCGGAAGAGCAGCGCGCCCGTCGCGCCGGGCGTGAGAACGGCAACAAGATATTTAATAAGTCGCGCGGCTTGTTGAATATGACGTTAAAGATCCCGAAGCCAGAGCAGTAATAAAAAAGGCCGATCTTGCGACCGGCCTGACTCTTCAAGCTTTTTACGACGCCAGTGTTGAAGCGAAGGATTATCGATCGGGCGTAAAGTCTCCCGCGCCCTGGACTACTCGGGCCGGGCTGTCAGGGGCAGTGCTTTTCGCGTCTTTACTATCGACCGGCATTTCCGGCGCAACTTACAGAAAAGCCGGTCATATCACCGGCTTTTTAACGGCTGCCGGATAACTACTGGCGAACACCTTCCAGCGAAATCATCAGCTGTACCTGCTGAGAAGCCGGACCCAGGTCAGATTTGATATTAAAATCTTTCAGCGTAAGCGTGGTTTCAGCCTCAAACCCTGCACGGTAACCGCCCCATGGATCTTTCCCTTCGCCCAGCTTTTTCGCTTCCAGCGTGACAGGTTTAGTCACGCCGTTCAGCGTCAGGTTGCCGGTAATATCCAGCTCTTCACCATCCTTCTTCACGCCGGTCGACACGAAGGTCGCCTGCGGGAATTTAGCGGCATTCAGGAAATCGGCGCTGCGCAGATGCTTGTCACGCTCGGCATGGTTAGTGTCGACGCTGCTGGTATCAATAGTCACGTTGACCTTATCTTTAGAGGGATCGGCCTCGTCCAGGCTGAAAGTCCCCTCAAAATCTTTAAACGAACCGTAAATCCAGCTGTAGCCCAGATGCTGAATACGGAACTGCACAAAGGCGTGCTGACCGTCGGTATCAATTTTATAGTCAGCGGCCACGGCGCTACCGGCACTCAGCAGCATGGCTGCGGTGGATAAACCTAACAAGCTTTTCTTCAACATGGTGTTTCTCCCTTCCAGAGGTTAGTCGATGCGACGGCCCAGCATGCGTTTTAACGTCACATCACGATCGATAAAGTGGTGTTTCAGGGCGGCAAGGCCGTGCAGCACGGAAAGTATCACTACGCTCCAGGCCAGCCAGAGATGCACATTGCCCGCCAGGTCAGCCTGTTCAGCAAAGCCCTCAATCGTTGCAGGTACTGAAAACAGGCTGAAAACGGTAATGGGTTTGCCGTCGGCGGTTGAGATAAGATAGCCGCTGATAAACAGGGCGAAAAGAATGCCATATAAAAGCAGATGCACAGCCACGGCGCCGAGGCGCGTCAGCGGCGAATAGCTGCTGAGCGGGCGGGGTGGGGGGGAGATAAAGCGCCAGATTGTTCTGAAGATCATCAGGGCAAACAGCAGAATGCCGATGCTTTTATGCAGTTCAGGCGCCGGATGATACCAGCTGTCATAATAGCCCAGGGTGACCATCCACAGGCCGAGCGCAAACATGCCGTAAACGGCTAACGCGATGAGCCAGTGCAGAAGCAGGCTGACATGACCAAAGCGGGAGGAACTGTTCTTCAGCGGCATAACGCTATCCGTCGGTGTTTTTTGCCAAGCATGGACAAGCTGAAATATAAAATCAACAACTAACTTACCTCAGGAAATAAATAACAATGTTCGTTCAATATTATTGAATATAAATGGCATTTTTAAACGGTTTATTCGTCTTATTTATTTTCCTAAACCTGTAGATGACAGATTTTCTATGTTTTACAGGGTGAGAGAGGGCGGTTGTGAGCACCTGATAATTTGATGCTATAGGGCAGGAATGTCAGTAAGATGTCAGTTTTTGTCAGCAAACTCAACTCGAAGATATAAATATAGCTTAACTATGTTGATGCGGCACAGGTAAAGCAGAGATAGCTTATCCGGTGGGGTTTTTTAAATCGCAAATGGCGAAAAATGTAGATAATCCTGCCGGAACTGCCGGAACTGCCGGAACTGCCGGAACTGCCGGAACTGCCGGAACTGCCGGAACTGCCGGAACTGCCGGAACTGCCCCATAGCAGAGAAGCCAGACAGACCTGAAAGCAAACATATTCTGATAACAAGCGGCGCGGCTGCTAATAAATTTAACGCGCCATAAGCGGTTTTTTATATAGCTTAGAAAGGAATAAACGGTTTACTGAGTGCAATAAATATAATTGCAATTTAGGCGGTTTTTCCGGGAACGATATAAGCTGAGAAAGAGTTTTCTGGAAATTAATGGAGCGGATGTCAATGGAAAAAGTTTTTTGTAACGACCCAGGATGAGCCGTTACGCTAAATCAAAAACGCGCCAGAGAAAAACGCGATAAATCAAACTGGCAATTTTTACCCTGGGCAAATTCTGCGGCAATTTCACCCAACACGGTGGCAAATTTAAAACCATGCCCGCTTAACCCGCTAATAATAAGCCGGTCAGGCGAGCCTGGCAGGGTATCAATAATAAAGTCTTCATCGGCGGTATTATCGTAGGTGCAGGCTGCTCCCCGCAGACAAACGCCGACGCCGGGCAGGAAGTGCCGCAGGAAAGAGAACAGCTCGCTGCCATCTTCGGCAAGGGCGCCGAAAGGCTTACGCTGTTCGGGGGCGGAGATCGGCTGACCACCGTTATGCTTGCCAAGCTTAAGCGCGTTATTGTCCGCCGGGAAACCATAATAATGGGTGCCGTCAGGCGTCTCGACGGTAAAGGCTGGAAACTTATTATTCTCACTGTAGCGCCCGTCGGCCTGATGCCAGGCAAAGACCTTTCTTACCGGCGTAACGGGCAGATCGGGAAACAGGGAGGTAATCCAGGTTCCGGCGCTTAACAGGAGCTTACGGCCGCGATAAGTGCCGTCTGCGGTATGGACCAGCTGCAAACCGTCCTGCTCTTCCAGCGAATCTACGGCACAGTTAAAGAGCTGCGCGCAGCCTGCCTCTTCGGCGAGGCGGATTAACTGGCGAACAGCCACTTCCGATTTAAGGTAGCCGGACTGAGGTTCAAATACGCCGGTATAGTCATCGGGCACGTTTATCTGCGGCCAGCGGCGCATCACGTCTTCCCCGGTAAGGGTTTCAACGGGCAGATCAAATTCCGCTGCGCTGTCGCTGACGTTGCGGATAAAAGCAGAGTCGCGGGGAGCCAGGTTAATCACGCCGCTGCGCTGCATCAGCCGCTCACCGCACGCCTGTTCGAGTTCATCCCACAGCGCCTGCGCGCGCAGAACCAGTGAAACGTAATGGGCGCCTTCGCCGTAGGCATGGCGGATAAGGCGCGTCTCGCCATGGTGGCTGCCTTCGCTGTGTGGCGGGTGAGCACGGTCAATCATCAGAACCTTCAGCCCGGCGCGGGTGGCATACCAGCCTGCTGCTGCACCAACGGACCCGCTGCCGACCACTATCAAATCATAAACCATGAAACCTGCTCCTCTGTTATTCAGGCTGAAGCGCAGAATAGCAAAATGTGGCGGCAATGAAAAAGGCACCCAGCGGGTGCCTTCAGGACGGATCAAGCAGAGATTAATGTTTCTTGTAATCGCGATCCAGGTAGTCTGTGGCTTCAATCTTAGCGATACCAGCCTCAAGGATAGAGATAAATTGTCTGGCAACGTCAGTGGTTAACCAGTATGTCTGACCCACCTCAGCCTCATCGTTCTGCTGTTCGCCTGAAGAAGGCGAGTGGAGACGGATCATCATGGCATCATAGCTGTCCACGGTACTGATATCCCACCCAATGAGGGGATGTGTCTGGATAACATCTTTGTTTCTGTCCATTATAACCCCCTTATTACTCGTGTTAATGATGACAACGAAGTGATTTATCGAGGTTCAATGCGGCTTTTTTTCCATAGAGCAGAATTATTATAACAGAAAACCCTTTTCCCGCTGAGTGAAATTTATGCACGGACGATAAGGGTTTTTAATTCAGGAATAATTAAGCGGAGGCGACAGAGAAATTAATCTGTCGCTTTTTTTGTAAAAACGGTGGCGCTAAGCCCGGTGCGATATATTAATCCTGTCGTGTCGCTTTTCCAGCTCATCCGCGAGGCGCGAAAAATGCCGCTGTCTGTTTTCATCATCTTCTTTCTGCGCTTCCTGACGAAGATGATTTATCAGCCGCTGGCTGGCGTTCTCATCCGCGCTGGCAGAGAGGGATAAAAAAGCATTTTCCAGTACGCTCAGACGGTGCTGCTGATCGGCTATTAAGGTCAGCAGCTCACCAAACGTCATCGTCTCTTCGGGTTTTTCAGGTGTCATAGCGTTTATCTCCGTCGGACAGGCTCGGGAAACAGAGTCAGCCGATACAGTCTACAACGCCATGCGGATCCCGGCGAGTGTCGCCCGGAGGAAAAATAAAAAAGCCGGACGGCGACATCCGGCAAACAACGGCAAAGGGGAGAAGCTTAATCAGTGATGAACCAGTCATCGGCGCTTTCCCAGGTTTCCTGAAGGATCGCCGTAACCGCATCTTTCGCTTCTTTACCGCCGCCCATTACCGTCAGGTTGTTGGCGCCGGCGTAGCGTACCGAGACGCTGTTCGCCATATCCGGGAACTGCTTGTCGATACGCTTAACAAGTTCCTGCGAGAGCGCATCAATTGCGCCTGCGGGGAGAGGGGTGGTTTTTGCAACAGTGACTTCAACACGCATAAAAGCCTCCGGTTAAGATACTGTAAATGTATACAGTATTTTCACCAAAGGCAATCTCTTTATTCGGCTGTCGGTTAAAGCGTAACGCGCCAGTTCAGCGTTTCACCCGCCAGGAAAGGCACCAGAGAGTCGTCGCCCATCCCGATGCGCTCCGGCACCGTCCAGGGCTGACGCGACAGCGTTACCGTCCCTTCATTGACCGGCAATCCGTAAAAACGCGGGCCGTTTAATGAGCAGAAGGCTTCAAAATGCTCAAGCGCGTTCATCTCCTCAAATACGGTGGCGTAAGCGGGCAGAAAAGAGGGGGCATTGAAGACCCCTGCACAGCCACAGCTGGCTTCTTTACGGTGCCGCAGATGCGGCGCGGTATCGGTGCCAAGGAAGAAGCGCGCGTTGCCGCTGGCAATGACCTCCCTCAACGCCTCCTGATGTACATTGCGCTTGAGGATCGGCAGGCAGTAAAGATGAGGACGCACGCCCCCAACCAGCATATGGTTGCGGTTAAACATCAGATGCTGTGGCGTGATAGTGGCGGCCAGGAAATCGTTTCCTTCGCGGACATACTCAGCGGCCTCGCGGGTGGTGATATGCTCAAACACCACTTTCAGCTCCGGGAACTGCTTGCGCAGCGGATCCATCACCGATTCGATAAAGCGCGCTTCGCGATCGAAAATATCAATGTGGGCATCGGTGACTTCACCGTGAATCAGCAGCGGCATGCCGATTTTCTGCATCCGCGCCAGCACCTCAGCGATGGCGGCAATGTTGGTTACGCCATGGCTGGAGTTCGTGGTGGCATGGGCTGGGTAGAGCTTGGCAGCGGTAAAAACGCCCTCACGAAAGCCTTTCTCCACTTCATCGGGATCGAGCGAGTCGGTCAGATAGCAGGTCATCAGCGGCGTGAAACAATCGCCTTCAGGCAGCGCGGCAAGGATGCGGTCGCGATAGGCAACGGCGGCGGCAACGCTTGTTACCGGCGGCACCAGGTTTGGCATCACGATCGCCCGGCCACACACCTCGCTGGTATACGGCAACACGGCCTGGAGCATCTCATCATCACGCAGATGGATATGCCAGTCGTCAGGGCGGCGAATAGTCAGTTGCTGAGGTTGTGCAGTCATCAGGATGCTCCGGCAGAAGTGAAATCAGTCAGAAATGGCTGGATTTGGCCGGGTATCAAGCATAGGGATAAAGTGCCGCGAATGCACCCGGTTTGTTGCGGGCAGGATGAAAAAACCGGCGTTACCTGCGGCCGGTTCCCGGTAAAACTAAGGAAACGACCCGCTGAGCCGCTGCTGCCCTGGTTTCCAGCGGGCAGCGGCGGGCGAAAAGGTTACTCCGTGAAGGGGATAATCAACTTGCCCGGCTTCACTTCCAGTCCTTTAGCAAAACGTTTTGCCAGCGACTCCGCCTTACTGCGGTCGGCACTCAGCACGTAGGCAGGCTTGCGGTTGAAGTAATCCTTCAGCGACTGGTTGAGATAAGGGGTTAACGTGTTCAGCACGCCCTGCATTTTCTCCGGAATAACCTGCACCTCAACCAGCTCCATATCCCTGAGATAGACTGCCCCTTCTTCCCGACTGAAATAAGGCAGGGCTTTCATTACCAGCTTCATCTCTGCCTGTTGAGGCCCGAATAGCGAGCTGATACTGACCTTCGCATTGCCGGTTAAGGTAACTTTATCGGGCTCCTGGCGTCCAATTTCACTGCTGAGGTCGGTCAGCACGATGTGTGCATTAACCAGCCCAGCAACGCCGAGATCTTTTTCATAATTATTGTGCTTATGCAGCGCGTCGTTCACTTCCTGTTCGCTGATGCTGTACTGCGTAAGCTGGTTGCAGCCGCTAACTAATCCGGCTAGCAGCAGGGCGAAAGCCCCCCACAAAATTCTTTTCATTACTTTCCTCTCTGATTCCTTTCGTCAGCAACCCTTCTGACGCAGACAATAGCTTGCCCGACATTGACCGGAGAGTCACCCGCAGAATGCGACAGAAAAGAAGTAGGGCCGGCTGGGCCGGCCCTTAGCAGCGATTAAGCAGCGACAGAGGAGAGCAGGTTGACCTGGGTCTGTTTCGCCATATTGTCGCGGTAATCCGCGACGCGGCTTGGGTATTCAATGCCCGAAATCAGGGAAAGGGAACGCAGTACGGGGAAGAGATGAATATCGTCCATCGACAGCTCGCCGTTTACCGCATTTGGCTTAACGATTAACTTGTCGAGCTTGCGTAAATCATCATTAACGTTCTTGATAAAGCCCTCAGCATGGCGCTTAAGCTCTTCAAAATCACCCACGCTCGCTTCCTTCTTCTCTTTGAAGTAGCTACGCGCTTCCGGTGTGGCAAATTCAGCAAACGAAGCGCCGGCGATACGGGGCAGAATCAGCTTGTTCAGATAGCCGTTGATCTGCCGCAGCCAGTCGCTGATAGCCGGGTTGAGTTTGCCGGTCAGCAGAGGCTCGCCGTCGGATTTGTCAACGTAGCTCACGATTTCCAGACTTTCGGGCATACAGCTACCGTCATCCTTCATCAGGATGGGCGCTATTTTCTGACCAACCATTTTTTTCGGCGTGGCTTCATCATCGTTCTGCATGACCACCAGCTCAACCGGAAGATTCTTCAGGCCGAAGATCATGCGCGCTTTGACGCAGAAGGGACAGTGATCGTAAATAAACAGTTTCAAGAATGCCTCCTTACGGCGATCGGGGTGAGTATTCCCACCCTTAATCTTTTGAATGCCTTAGAGGAGTATGGAAGAGATCGGCAGAGAGGGCAAACCGGGCACTTTCCGCTTCAGGAGTGGCGCTTGCTGCGACAGGCAAAGTAAGCTGTTGGCGGATCCTTCACCCGTGATACGCGAGGTACCAATGCTACTGGGGCTTAATCATCTTACGCTGGCGGTTTCCGATCTGACGAGGAGCCTGGAATTTTACCAGCAGGTTCTGCAAATGGAACTTCATGCCAGTTGGGAAAACGGGGCCTACTTCAGCTGCGGTTCTCTCTGGCTCTGCCTCTCTTTTGACGCAGCCCGACACACTCTGGCACCCGAAAAAAGCGACTATACGCATTACGCTTTTTCCCTTCGCCAGCAGGACTTCGACGCTTTTACGGCGCGAATCCGGCAAGCAGGCGTCACTATCTGGAAACAAAATCGCAGCGAGGGAGACTCGTTCTATTTTCTTGACCCCGATGGGCATAAGCTTGAACTGCACGTTGGAAGTCTGGCCCAGCGGCTCAGCGCCTGTCGGCAGGCGCCCTGGCAGGGGATGCTCTTTTATGATGGCCGGGAAGCGAAATAACGCGTTCCGTGGCCGACTGATGCATTTTTTCCGCTATTATCAGCAACATTGAATCTACAGAATTTCACCAGGCCGTTTTACCGGCGTCCCTGCCGGGAGGTATAGTGTGGAAAAGAGCCGATAACGCCCTTCAGCGGCACGCCATCCGGTGCAGGCTGGGATAGCGCAAAGGCTCACTGTTCTTGCTGGCGGCCAATTTCAGGAGAAAAGATGTTTGGCTATCGTTCCGCTGCACCCAAAGTGCGTCTGACCACCGATCGGCTGGTCGTACGCCTCGTTCACGAACGCGATGCCTGGCGGCTCGCGGATTACTATGCTGAAAACCGCGCTTTTCTCAGGCCCTGGGAGCCGGTGCGCGATGAGAGCCACTGTTATCCTTCAGGCTGGCAGGCCCGGCTCGGACTGATTAGCGATATGCATAAACAGGGCAGCGCCTTCTATTTTGCGGTAATGGATCCGGATGAAAATGAGGTACGCGGCGTGGCCAACTTCAGCAACGTGGTGCGCGGATCTTTTCACGCCTGCTATCTGGGCTATTCGCTCGGCGAGAAGTGGCAGGGGCAGGGAATGATGTTTGAAGCGCTACAGGCCGCCATTCGCTATATGCAGCGCCAGCAGCGTATTCACCGCATTATGGCGAACTATATGCCGCATAATCAGCGAAGCGGTGACCTGCTTGCGCGGCTCGGTTTTGAGAAAGAGGGCTATGCCAAAGCCTACTTATTGATTGATGGCCGCTGGCAGGATCACGTGCTGACGGCCCTGACGTCCAGAGAATGGACACCTGAAAGACGCGGATAACCACACCATGAAAATGCTTTTGTCGCCCTTAGAGGCGCGTACGCTTGGCTGCCTGCTGGAAAAGCAGGTCACCACGCCGGAACAGTACCCGATGTCCCTCAACGGCGTGGTCACGGCCTGTAACCAGAAGTCAAACCGTGAGCCGGTGATGTCACTGAGCGAGGTTCAGGTCCAGGAGACGCTCGATGAGCTGGTAAAAAAACATCTCGCCACCCCCCAAAGCGGTTTCGGCAGCCGGGTGACAAAGTATGAACACCGCTTCTGCAATACGGCGTTCGGACAGCTCAAATTTTCGCCAGGCGAACTGGCTCTGGTGACCACGCTGTTGCTCAGAGGGACACAAACGCCCGGTGAACTCCGCACGCGAAGCAGTCGTCTGCATGAATTCGCCGATATGAGTGAAGTGGAGCAGGCGCTGGAGCGGCTCGCCACGCGTGAAGATGGTCCCTTCGTGGTCAGACTTGCTCGGGAGCCGGGTAAGCGTGAAAGCCGCTATATGCATCTTTTCAGCGGCGAGGTCGATGACGTTTCCCACGACGTTAGCGCACCATCAGATGGCGACGTGCTCTCTGAAAGGGTGGCGGAACTGGAGCGCCAGGTCGCCGAAATGCAGCAACAGCTGGCTAAACTGACACAAGAGGGCTGAAATGAGACAACTCAGGATTGGTATCGTAGGGCTGGGAAGCATTGCGCAGAAAGCCTGGCTTCCGGTCGTGACAAAGACCGGTGAGTGGCAGATCGCTGGCGCATTTTCACCGAATCAGACAAAGGCAAAGCCGGTCTGCGACAGCTACCGCATCCCGCTTTTCTCCACGCTTGATGCGCTGGCTGCTTCCTGCGATGCGGCGTTCGTACATACCTCAACCGACAGCCACTTTGCCATTGTTAAGCAGCTGCTGCTGGCGGGTGTGGATGTGTGCGTTGATAAGCCGCTGGCGGCGAAGCTGAGTGAAGCCGAAGAGCTGGTGACGCTGGCCCACCGTCTCGGACGTAAGCTGATGGTGGCCTTCAACCGCCGTTTTGCCCCCCGTTATCTGCAGCTTAAAGCCCAGCTGGCCGCGCCCGCCTCGCTGAGAATGGACAAACACCGCGGTGACAGCGTTGGCCCGGGCGATCTCTTTTTTACCCTGCTGGATGATTACCTGCACGTCGTCGACACGGCGCTCTGGCTGAGCGGCGGAAGCGGCAGGCTCCAGAGCGGTATCATTCAGACCACCGAGGCGGGAGAGATGCTCTACGCCGAGCATCATTTCAGTGTCGGATCGACTCAGGTGACCACCAGCATGCATCGCCGCGCGGGGACGCAGCGTGAGTCGGTTATGGCGATAGCTGAAGGCAGCGTCTGGCAACTGCATGACATGCGGGACTACCAGCAGGAGACGGAAGGTAAACTGATTGTCGAACCTGTACCGGGCTGGATGAGTACGCTGGAGCAGCGGGGGTTTGCCGGTGCGGCGCACCATTTCATCACCTGTGTGCAAAATCAGACTATGCCGCAAACCTCCGGGGAGCAGGCGCTGGTGGCGCAGCGTATTGTGGAGAAACTCTGGCGGGATAGCGACCGCGAATAATCCGCTGTAACAAACGAGAGTGGTTATTTCCTTCAGCATCAGTAGACTATGCCGATTCCTGACCGGTCGCCCTGGCCGGTCAGATGCCCATTTTGGCTCAGTCACCTATCAAGTAGAAGCATCAGGAAGAACATGAACCTGTTAAAATCGCTGGCGGCGGTCAGTTCGATGACGCTGTTTTCGCGCGTGCTGGGATTTGCCCGCGACGCCATTGTGGCAAGAGTCTTTGGGGCAGGAATGACCGCAGATGCCTTTTTTGTCGCGTTTAAACTGCCCAACCTGCTACGCCGTATTTTTGCCGAGGGCGCCTTCTCCCAGGCATTTGTGCCAATCCTTGCGGAATATAAAAGCCAGAAGGGCGAAGAAGCGACCCGGGTGTTTGTCGCCTACGTCTCCGGCCTGCTGACGCTGGCGCTGGCGCTGGTCACCGTGCTGGGCATGTTTGCCGCCCCCTGGGTGATTATGATCACGGCGCCCGGCTTTACCGACACCGAAGCGAAGTTCAACCTGACTACCTCGCTGCTGCGCATCACTTTTCCCTATATTATGCTGATTTCGCTGGCTTCCCTTTCCGGCGCGATCCTCAACACCTGGAACCGTTTTTCCGTTCCCGCTTTCGCCCCGACGCTGCTTAATATCAGCATGATTGGCTTCGCCCTGTTTGCCGCACCCTATTTTAACCCGCCGGTGCTGGCGCTGGCCTGGGCGGTTGTCGTGGGCGGCATGCTTCAGCTGGGCTATCAGCTTCCTCATCTGCGTAAAATCGGTATGCTGGTGCTGCCGCGGCTCAACCTGAAGGACGCGGGCGTCTGGCGGGTAATGCGCAAAATGGGACCGGCGATTCTGGGCGTGTCGGTCGGGCAGATCTCGCTGATAATTAATACTATATTCGCCTCTTTCCTGGTCTCTGGCTCGGTCTCCTGGATGTACTATGCCGACCGCCTGATGGAGTTCCCGTCCGGCGTGCTGGGCGTGGCGCTGGGGACAATTCTGCTGCCTTCGCTGGCAAAAAGTTTCTCCAGCGGCAACCACGATGAGTATTCGCGCCTGATGGACTGGGGCCTGCGCCTCTGCTTCCTGCTGGCGCTGCCGAGCGCGGTGGCGCTGGGCATCCTGGCGAAGCCGCTGACCGTCGCGCTGTTCCAGTATGGCAAGTTCACCGCCTTCGATGCGACCATGACCCAGCGCGCGCTGGTGGCCTATTCGGTCGGATTAATGGGGCTGATCGTGGTGAAAGTGCTGGCACCGGGCTTCTATTCGCGGCAGAACATCAAAACGCCGGTGAAAATCGCCATCGTAACGCTCCTCGTAACGCAGCTGATGAACCTGGCCTTTATCGGTCCGCTGAAGCACGCCGGTCTGGCCCTGTCGATTGGTCTGGCGGCCTGTCTGAATGCTTCGCTGCTTTACTGGCAGCTGCGCAAGCAGAAAATCTTCTTCCCGCAGCCGGGCTGGTTCAGCTTCCTGCTGCGTCTTTTTATCGCCGTAACGGTAATGGCCGCCTCGCTGGTGGGGATGCTGTGGGTAATGCCGTCGTGGGAAATCGGTAATATGGCCTGGCGGCTGCTGCGCCTGGCGGCGGTCTGTGCCGTGGGGGGAAGCGTCTACTTTCTGGTGCTGGTGGCGTTGGGCTTTCGCCCGCGCGACTTTGCCCGCCGTACCAGCCTCTGAAAAAGCACAACCCCGGCGCAGTCTGGCTGCGTCGGGGTCTGAACCGCACTAAGCTAAAAAACGGACTTAAACTTTACGGCTGATAAAGCTGCTCGTGGTGGCCTGCCCGTCCGGACCATAGAACTTCTGCGTCTGGTGGGGTTTGAGAACTTCCAGCGCCTGTCCGGTAAAATCGATCTGGTGATTCAGTAGCAGGCCATTGTGCAGGTTGGTGTCCCGCAGCTTGACGGTCTGATCCTGAATGGCTGCCCAGCGGCGGGCCATATCGGGATGTCGGCTGTAGGGGGCATGAACCCCGGCTTCTTTTTCAGCATCCCGGCGCATCTGCTCAATAAAATTCAGCGTGGCCAGCAGGGAGCTTTTGTCTTCGGTGATACGCTGCAGCAGGCTGCTGTTGATCTGCCCGCCGGAGAGCTGCTCCTGCTCCGCCAACATAACGTCGGCGAGACTACCCAGTACTTCAAGCATTTTATCCAGCGAGGTCAGCAGCTTTTGCATGTCGTTAGTTACCTTTCAGAGAATCTTTCGCTTCCTGAATCAGGGCATCGGCGATTTTGCCGCTATCCATCTTCAGTTCGCCATTACGGATAGCCGTCTTCAGCTCTTCCACGCGGGCGGTGTTAATATCCTGCGAGCTGGCTTTAGTCAGCTGCGATTGCGCGCCGCTCAGGACAACCTGAGTTCCGGCGACGGGAGATTTTGTTTCTGCCTGGCGGGCCTTTGGTGCAGCAGGTTCGCTGGTCTCGCGCTGCTGAATAGTACTGCCCGGCTTGATTGGCTGAGTTCTGTCGATGCTCATATCTGACTCCGTTAATTTCAGGCAAAGTTCGCCCGATAAGCTTAAGTGTATGACGTCTGTTATTTACACTATCGGCAGCACGGAAGCCAGCTTTAGACATTTATAGCGATATAAGAATATTCCCATCCGCCCCCACTTCGCCGTTCACAATCTGACCGTTATTCATGCGTACCCTGACCCGCTGTGCGGCGGTCGCATTATTCATCGCCCGGCCTTCGCTGGTAATGGCAAATCCTTCACCGCTGGCGGTTACCGTGACGTTCTGTCCTGCCTTCACGCGCCAGGGTTTTCTGACCATCATCAGCGACACCGGCTGTCCGGGCATGATATCGCGCAGGGCCACCGCATCGGTGACTTCTGCTGCGGTCATCACGGTGCGGGCAGGCAGCGTATCAAGACGTCCTTGCTGCAGCTTGATATCGTCGCCGGTCAGCGGCGTACCGCGGCGCACCGGACGCGCCGCCACGATATATTCGCCGGTGACCTGAAGCTGAACCTGAAGGTAACGGCGATTCTGGTCGCAGTTGGCCGCCACGCTCATATTGCCCCACATGCGGCTGTTGCCGGGCAGGGAAAACTGCGGGTTATCGCAGGCCGGCCACTGGGACTGAGGCGTTTTCACCACGACGGTGAGGGTATCGGCACGCAGTCCGCTTTCCCCATAGCGAGTGGTAAAAAATTGCGTTAGCTGTGTGGTCAGGTCGTTCGCACTGGCCAGTATCGGCAGCAGTCCGCAAAGGCCGGCCAGCAGACAGAGTATTCCACGCATCTTCTCATCCCCTAATTCAACATGGCACCGATTCTACCCCTGAGTGTCTCCCGTTCAAGGCGCAAATTAGCGACGATTTTACGCGCTATTCCGCCGATAGTCCTTTTCACCCCGCGATATGCTGTTAGCTCTGAATTTTCATTTGCGGAGGAAGCATGCTCGACAAACTGGACGCGGCACTACGGTTTAACACCGAAGCATTAAACCTGCGTGCCCAGCGGCAGGAAATCCTGGCATCCAACATTGCCAACGCTGACACGCCCGGCTATCAGGCACGCGATATCGATTTCGCCAGCCAGCTGAACAAGGTGATGGAGCAGGGCCGTGCGCCTGGATCAGGAATGTCGCTGGCGGTGACGTCGGCACGCCATATTCCTGCGGAAACGCTGCAACCGCCTTCCATGGACCTGCTGTACCGAATTCCGGATCAGCCAGCAATGGACGGCAACACGGTAGATATGGACCGCGAGCGTACGCAATTCGCGGATAACAGCCTGAAATACCAGATGGATGTAACCATGATCAGCAGTCAGATCAAGGGCATGATGTCCGTGCTACAGGGGCAATAATTTATGGCTTTACTGAATATTTTTGATATTGCGGGATCGGCGATGAACGCGCAGTCACAGCGACTGAACGTCAGCGCCAGTAACCTGGCTAACGCCGACAGCGTCACCGGACCTGATGGTAAACCTTACGTCGCCAAGCAGGTTGTGTTCCAGACGGCAGCAATGCCGGGATCGCCAACCGGCGGCGTTCGTGTGTCGCAGGTCATTGAGGACCCGACGCCCGCGAAGCTGGTCTACGAGCCGGGTAATCCGATGGCGGATGCTAAAGGTTACGTGAAGATGCCAAACGTGGATGTCGTGGGTGAAACGGTCAATACCATGTCTGCTTCACGCAGCTACCAGGCGAACGTCGAGGTATTTAACACCGTGAAGCAAATGATGATGAAAACCCTGACGATAGGTCAATAAGGAGCAGGCAGATGGGTATTGCGGTAGGCGTTAATGAGTCCCTGGACTACAGCGCGATCAAGACAGCAACGGCAACGACGGAGAATTCGTCGGCTGACCTGCAAAATAACTTCCTGACGCTGCTGGTGACTCAGTTAAAAAATCAGGATCCAACCAACCCGATGGATAACAGCCAGCTCACCACTCAGTTGGCACAGATCAATACCCTGAGCGGTATTGAAAAACTGAACACCACGCTGGGATCGATTTCCGGTCAGATCAACAGCGGACAATCGCTGCAGGCTTCCGCCCTGATTGGGCACGGTGTGATGGTCGATGGTTCACAGATTCTGGTCGGCAGCGGCGACACTACGCCATTTGGCGTCAGCCTGCAGCAGGCGTCTACCGCCACGCAGGCCACCGTTACCGATGCGTCAGGCAAAATTGTCAAGACCATCGAGCTGGGTCCGCTCAGCGCCGGCGTGCATACCTTCGCCTGGGACGGCACCACGACTGAAGGCACCACTGCGGCAGATGGCAAATACCAGGTTTCACTCAGCGCCAGCAATGCGTCAGGCCAACTGGTCTCGCAGCCGCTGAACTATGCGCTGGTTACCGGGGTAACTAACGACGCCAGCGGTGCCGTTTTAGACCTCGGCACGTTGGGGAAAACCACCCTCGCGAACGTTCGTCAGATTATTTAACCAATTAACCCTTATCCAGGAGTGAACTCATGGGCTTTTCACAGGCAGTCAGCGGCTTAAACGCCGCTTCCAGTAACCTTGACGTTATTGGTAACAACATCTCCAACTCCGCAACGGTCGGTTTTAAATCCGCGACCGTCTCTTTCGCCGATATGTTTGCGGGCTCTAAAGTGGGTCTGGGCGTAAAAGTGGCGGCGGTGACGCAGGACTTTAATGACGGTACCACCACCTCGACCAGCCGTGGTCTGGATGTGGCCATCAGCCAGTCCGGCTTTTTCCGCATGGCGGATCCTAACGGCGCGGTCTACTACAGCCGTAACGGCCAGTTCACGCTGGACTCCGATCGCAACATCGTTAACGCCGACGGCCTGCAGCTGACCGGCTATCCGGCAACCGGCACGCCGCCAACCGTGCAGACCGGTGCCAACCCTGTTGGGCTGAGCGTGCCTACTACCGCAATGCCAGCGAAATCCACCAGTGCGGCGTCGCTGATAGCAAACCTGAACTCAACGGACGATGTGCCGGCCACTACGCCGCTGGATATCAACGATACCAGCTCGTACAACAAAAAGGCGTCAATGACGACCTACGATTCGCTGGGTAACGAGCATAACCTGAACCTTTACTTCACCAAAACGGCGGATAATACCTGGGCCGTGGACGTGAAGGATGGCAGCGCAGCGGACCCGACTGCAACCGTGGGCACCTTCAACATGGCCTTCAATTCCAGTGGTCAGTTGACTTCTACCCCGACTCAGGCAGTTACGCTGGCGGGTCTGAACGGTTCTGCCCCTACGAATTTCACCCTGAACATGGCGGGCAGCCAGCAGCAGAACACCGGTACTACCACTTTCGGTAACCCTTCTCAGGATGGTTATAAGCCGGGCGAACTGACCAGCTACCAGATCAACAACGACGGCACCGTAGTAGGTAACTACTCCAACGAGAAAACCCAGACTCTGGGTCAGATCGCGCTGGCTAACTTTGCTAACCCGGAAGGCCTGAAGTCTGAAGGTAACAACGTCTGGTCCTCTACCGCTTCTTCCGGCCAGGCGCTGGTAGGTCTTGCCGGTACTGGTAACCTCGGCTCACTGACGGCGGGCGCGCTGGAATCTTCCAACGTTGACCTGAGTAAGGAGCTGGTAAATATGATCGTCGCACAGCGTAACTATCAGTCTAACGCCCAGACCATCAAAACGCAGGACCAGATCCTTAACACCCTGGTCAACCTGCGCTAATACGGCTAACAGGATCGTCTTATGGATCACGCGATATATACCGCAATGGGGGCTGCCAGTCAGACCCTCGAACGGCAGGCAGTAACGTCCAGCAACCTGGCCAACGCCTCCACGCCCGGCTTCCGTGCGCAGCTTAATGCTATGCGCGCCGTGCCGGTGCAGGGACTCTCGCTGCCGACGCGCACGCTGGTAACGGCGTCAACGCCCGGTTCGGACATGTCTCCCGGCACGATGGACTACACCGAACGTTCACTGGACGTGGCGGTGAGGCAGGATGGCTGGCTGGCGGTTCGTGCGCCTGACGGCACCGAGGCCTACACCCGCAACGGTAACATGGAGCTGAACCCGGCGGGGCAGCTCACCATTCAGGGTAACCTGGTGATGGGCGATGGCGGACCGATTGCCGTGCCTCAGGGCTCGGAAATCACCATCGCGGCCGATGGCTCTATTACCGCGCTGAATCCGGGCGATCCGCCGAATGCGACTGTCCAGCTGGGACGCCTGAAGCTGGTGAAAGCCACCGGATCGGAAGTGATCCGCGGCGATGATGGTTTGTTCCGTCCGAACGCCAGCGCGCAGGCACAGCGCGGCGCCGTTCTGCAAAACGATCCGACCATTCAGGTCATGCCTGGCGTGCTGGAAGGCAGCAACGTCAAGCCGGTTGATACCATGGTCGATATGATCGCTAACGCACGCCGCTTTGAGATGCAGATGAAAGTGATCTCAAGCGTCGATGAGAATGAACAACGCGCTAACCAGCTGCTGTCGATGAGCTAAGCGCAGAGGAAAACTGAATGATTCGTTCCTTATGGATTGCCAAAACTGGCCTTGACGCTCAGCAAACAAATATGGACGTCATCTCCAACAACCTGGCAAACGTCAGCACCAACGGCTTTAAACGCCAGCGTGCCGTCTTTGAAGATTTGATGTATCAGACGCTGCGTCAGCCGGGCGCGCAGTCCTCCGAGCAGACTACTCTGCCTTCCGGGATGCAACTCGGTACAGGTACGCGCCCGGTCGCCACCGAGCGTCTGCACACGCAGGGTAACCTGAACAAAACTGACTCATCGAAAGATGTGGCGATCAGCGGACAGGGCTTCTTCCAGGTACAGATGCCCGATGGCAGCCTGGCCTATACCCGTGACGGTTCATTCCAGACTGACCAGAACGGTCAGCTGGTGACCAACGGCGGTTTTCCGGTCCAGCCTGCTATCACCATTCCGGCGAACTCACTGAGCATGACCATCGGTCGTGACGGTGTGGTCAGCGTAACGCAGCAGGGCCAGGCGCAGCCGGTGCAGGTAGGTCAGCTGACGCTGAGCACTTTCATCAACGATGCGGGTCTGGAAAGTAAAGGTGAAAACCTTTATCAGGAAACCCAGGCGTCAGGCGCGCCGACCGACAGCGCACCCGGCAACAACGGCGCGGGCCTGCTTTATCAGGGCTATGTCGAAACGTCTAACGTAAACGTTGCTGAAGAGCTGGTCAGTATGATCCAGACCCAGCGCGCTTATGAGATCAACAGCAAGGCGATTAGCACCTCCGATCAGATGCTGGCCAAACTGACGCAGTTGTAATACGCGGTTTTTAATGCCGTAGCGGCCGGGCTTGCCCGGTCCTTAATAAAAGAACTCTCTTGATTATTAAAGGTAGTGATTCCATGGCGAAGCAAATCTCAGTGCCTGGACGTTTGTTAGTAGCTTTGCTGCTCCTGACGCTTAACGGTTGTGCTCTAGTTCCACGTAAGCCGCTGGTCGAGGGTGTGACAACGGCCCAGCCGCTGCCTGCTTCGCCGCCGGTTGTTAACGGCTCTATTTTTCAGGGCATGATGCCGATGAACTACGGCTACCAGCCGCTGTTCGAAGATCGTCGCCCACGTAATATTGGCGATACGCTGACTATTGTTCTTCAGGAAAACGTCAGCGCGAGCAAAAGTTCCTCAGCATCGGCGGGACGTGACGGCAGCAGCACGCTGGGGCTGACCTCCTTGCCAAGTTCACTGAACGGATTGCTGGGCGGAGATAAAGTCAATTTTGACGCTTCCGGCTCCACTGATTTTGCCGGTAAGGGCGGCGCAACCGCCAATAACACCTTCACCGGAACGATCACCGTGACCGTTAATCAGGTGCTGCCGAACGGCAACCTGAAGGTTATTGGTGAGAAACAGATTGAAATTAACCAGGGTACGGAATTTATCCGCTTCTCTGGGGTGGTTAACCCGCGCACCATCAGCGGCAGTAACAGTGTGATATCGACACAGGTGGCGGATGCCCGCATTGAGTACGTCGGCAACGGCTACATCAATGAGGCGCAGACGATGGGCTGGCTGCAACGGTTCTTCCTGAACCTGTCACCGTTTTAAGAGGCGTACATGCGTAAGATTATCCTTCAATTCGCTCTGCTTTTGCTGGCTGGCGTCAGCGCCCTGGCGCAGGCTGACCGCATCCGCGATCTGACCAGCGTAGGCGGCGTACGGGAAAACTCCCTGATCGGCTATGGCCTGGTTGTCGGACTGGATGGCTCTGGCGACCAGACCACCCAGACGCCCTTTACCACCCAGAGCCTGAACAACATGCTCTCCCAGCTGGGCATCACCGTGCCCGCTGGCACCAACATGCAGCTGAAAAACGTCGCGGCGGTAATGGTTACCGGCAAGCTGCCCGCCTTTGGCCGTCAGGGGCAGGTAATTGATGTGGTGGTCTCCTCAATGGGGAACGCCAAAAGCCTGCGCGGCGGTACGCTGCTGATGACCCCGCTGAAAGGCGTGGACAATCAGGTCTATGCGATGGCGCAGGGAAATATTCTGGTAGGCGGCGCATCCGCAGCCGCAGGCGGCAGCAGCGTGCAGGTCAACCAGGTGAACGGCGGACGTATCACCGGCGGAGCGACCATTGAACGTGAGCTGCCGAATAACTTCGGCACCTCGGACACCATCAACCTGTTCCTTAACCAGGAAGATTTCAGTATGGCGCAGCGTATCAGCGATGCCATCAACAGCCGTAACGGCTATGGTTCGGCGCAGGCGCTTGACGGCAGAACGGTGCAGGTTCGCGTTTCGGCAAACGGGACTTCTCAGGTTCGTCTGCTGGCCGATATTCAGAATATCAACGTCGCCATGCCGGTGCAGGATGCGAAAGTTATCATCAACTCCCGTACCGGTTCAGTGGTGATGAATCGTGAAGTTATGCTGAGCAGCTGCGCCATCGCCCAGGGCAACCTGTCGGTCACGGTTAACCAGCAGCAGAACGTGAGTCAGCCCGATACGCCACTGGGTGGCGGCCAGACGGTGGTGACGCCTGAAACGCAAATCGACCTGCGTCAGAGCGGAGGCGCGCTGCAAAGCGTGACAGCCAGCGCCAACCTGAACAGCGTAGTCCGTGCGCTGAACGCGCTGGGCGCCACGCCGATCGATCTGATGTCTATCCTGCAATCAATGGATAGCGCAGGCTGTCTGCACGCCAAACTGGAAATTATCTGATGAATACCCAATCTCTGATGGGCGCGGCCTATGACAGCCGCTCGCTTAACGACCTGAAGCGTCAGGCTGGCAACGATCCGAAAGCGCATGCGAAGGAAGTGGCAAAGCAGGTGGAAGGAATGTTCGTACAGATGATGTTGAAAAGCATGCGTCAGGCGCTGCCGCAGGATGGCTTGCTGAGCACCGAACAGACGCGGCTTTATACCTCTATGTACGATCAGCAGATTGGGCAGCAGATCGCCTCTAAAGGGCTGGGCCTGGCCGATATGATGGTTAAACAGATGGCGCAGGCCGTGCCGCCGGATGAAAAAGCGGGCACCGCGCCGATGATGCTGGATAAAAACTTCATCAACACGCTGCCGCCGGTAGCGATGGCGATGGAGAGGGAGATGGAGCAGATTGTTCGCAAGGCCGTTCCGCGGCTGCCTTCGGCAGAGCAACCGCTGAGCGGTAGCAGCAGCGACTTTGTCGCCCAGCTTTCTCAGCCAGCCAAAATGGTCAGCGCTGAAAGCGGCATTCCTCATCATCTGATCCTTGCTCAGGCGGCGCTTGAGTCGGGCTGGGGGCAGCGGCAGATCATGACCGAAGATGGTCGTCCAAGCCATAACCTGTTTGGCATCAAGGCCACCGGAAGCTGGCAGGGCAAAACCACGGAAATCACCACCACCGAATATGAAAACGGTGAGGCGAAAAAGGTGAAGGCCAAATTCCGCGTTTATGACTCCTATTTTGACGCTCTGAACGATTACGTCAGCCTCATCACCAAAAACCCACGCTATGCGGCGGTAACCACTGCTGACACGCCGGAGCAGGGCGCAAGAGCGTTACAGGCAGCAGGGTACGCTACCGATCCGAAATATGCGCAAAAACTGGTGGGGATGATTGAGCAGTTCAAAAATATGGGTGAAAAAGCGGTGAAGGCCTATACCCAGGATCTGGGTGATTTCTTCTGATATTTCGCTCAAGTTTGTCACGTTTGAACCGATAACTCATTCAGGCCGGACCCGCGTAAATCCGATCCGGCAACTATTTATGCCGGCCCGTGCTGTGTCAGGGTAAACAAGGAACCGACATGTCCAATTTAATTAATACCGCAATGAGTGGGCTGGGCGCTGCCCAGGCCGCGTTGAGCACCACCAGTAATAACATCAGCAACTACAACGTAGCGGGCTATTCCCGTCAGACCACGATTCTGGCCCAGGCTAACAGCACGCTAAGCGGCAATAATTATTATGGTAACGGCGTGTCGGTTGCCAGCGTCAACCGCGAATATGATTCCTTTATTACCAATCAGCTGCGCAGCGCCAGCACGCAGTCCAGCGCGCTGAATACCCAGTACCAGCAGATTTCAAACATCGACGATATGTTCTCCAGCACCACGAACACGCTGTCGACAAACATTCAGGACTTTTTCAGCTCTATCCAGACGCTGGTCAGCAACGCATCCGATCCCTCAGCCCGCCAGACGGTGCTGGGCAAGGCCGATGGTCTGGTAAACCAGTTTCAGGTGACTGATACCTATCTGCGCAACCTGGATCGCAGCCTCAACACCTCGGTAACCTCGACCGTTGACCAGATCAACGGATACGCTAAGCAGATCGCTAACGTCAATGAGCAGATCATTAAGCTAAAAGGCGCCGGTGCGGGCAGCGAACCTAACGATCTGATGGATCAGCGCGATCAGTTGGTCAACGAACTGAATAAGCTGGTGGGCGTTACCGTCAGTCAACAGGATGGCGGCAGCTATAACATCAGCATGAGCAGCGGTATCTCGCTAGTGCAGGGCAGCAGCTACAGCAAGCTGGCAGCCGTACCGTCAAGCAGCGATCCGGGCCGTACCACTATTGCCACGGTCGACCCGACCAGCGGCAAAACGACGGAAATCCCGGAAAAACTGGTCACCAACGGTTCGCTTGGTGGGCTGCTCGCTTTCCGCACCGATCTGGACAATACCCGCAATCAGATCGGCCAGCTGGCGCTGGCGCTGGGTGACAGCTTCAACGCCCAGCATGAGGCCGGTTTTGACCTTGACGGCGATGCCGGCGAAGCTTTCTTTAATCTGGGAACAACGTCTGCCGTTTCGAATGCCAAAAATACCGGTACGGGTTCGCTGAGCGTGGCCTGGACCGATACCAGTAAAGTGCAGGCTTCCAACTATAACGTCACCTTTGACCAGGGCAGCGGCAGCTGGAACGTGACGCGCCTTTCCGATAACAGCAGCATTGCCGCGGCGGTGACCACGGAAAATGGCAAGCCCGTGCTGAGTTTTGATGGCCTGAAAGTGACCGTTGATGGTACGCCGGCGGGTAAAGACAGCTTCCTGGTGAAGCCGGTTTCTGACGTTATTGTCGGAATGGGCGTCAATATCACCGATCAGGCTAAAGTTGCCGCTGCAGGTGCCGATGATGGTGTAAGCAACAACAACAATGCTCAGTCGCTGGTGAATCTGCAAACTAAGAAAGTGATCACCGGCAACAGTTCGCTGACCCAGGCTTATGCCAGCATGGTCGCCAACGTGGGTAACAAGACCAGTAACCTGGAAACAACCGGCGCAACCCAGGATAAGGTTGTCACGCAGCTGACGAACCAGCAGCAGTCCGTTTCCGGCGTTAACCTGGATGAAGAATATGGCAATCTGACGCGCTATCAGCAGTATTACACTGCCAACGCCAAGGTGCTTCAGACCGCCAGCACTATTTTCGATGCGCTGATCGGTGCAGTGAACTGATAGCGGAATAAGGAAAACATCATGCGTCTCAGCACTACCATGATTTATGACCAGCAAATGCGCGGCATCAGCAACTCGCAGGAAGGCTGGCTGAAAGTGGGCGAACAGCTCTCTTCAGGCAAACGCGTTGTGAATCCTTCTGATGACCCTGTTGCCGCGGCCCAGGCCGTGGTGCTGTCACAGGCGCAGGCGGAAACCGATCAGTTCAAAACGGCCCGTAGCTTTGCTACCACGGCGGTTTCTCAGGAAGAGACAAACCTGACGCAGGTCGTCAGCGTGATTCAGGATGCGCAGACCGCAATTGTTGCCGCGGCTAACGGTACGTTATCCGACGATGACCGCGCCTCTTACGCCACCCAGCTGACAGGGCTGCGCGATCAGCTGCTGAACCTGGCAAACGCCACCGACGGCAACGGCCGCTATATGTTTGCTGGTTACAAATCCGACACGGCGCCTTTTGTTAAGGATGCCAACGGGGATGTAACTTATAACGGCGGAGACACCGCGATCAGCCAGAAAGTGGATGCTAACCGCACCATGGTGACCAGCCATACCGGCAAAGAGGTCTTTATGGCGATCACCAGCAATGCCGTGGCGGAGCCAAATGGCGATGCGAGCGAAGTTAATCTCTTCGCCATGCTCAATACCGCTATCACCTCGCTGAGCAAGCCGCTGGATAATGCCGATGACGCGACCAAAGATGCCGAAGCGGCGGTGATTGATAAAACCAACCGTGGTCTGCGTAACTCGCTGAATAACGTTCTCAAAGTGCGCTCAGAGCTGGGTATCCAGCTGGATGAACTGGGCAAGCTGGACGCTAAAGGGGATAGCACCGAGCTCAACCAGAAGCTCCAGATGAGCGCGCTGGTAGACGCCGATGTGACCAGCACCATCTCGTCTTACACCATGCAGCAGACGGCGCTTCAGGCCTCCTACAAAGTCTTTAGCGATATGTCAGACATGTCTCTGTTCAAACTGAATATGTAATGTTGTTTTATTTTGGGCGCGCTTAAACCGGGTGCGTTCAGTTTCTCCCGCGATCGGCGCTAACCTTCCGATCGCGGGATTTTTTTATCCGGTTCGTTCTGCTTTATCCTTTCCTCCCGGACTCCCTATCGCTTTACACCGCCAGAAAATACGCCAGGGTCAGGCTCAGTGAACTTCACGCCTGCGGCATTGCAAAACTTCGTCTGTCCAAAAGCTTTGTCCAGAACAGCGGCCAGCGGTTAAACAAACGCTGACTTATCATAAGCCATTAGCCCACAGCAATTGCTGCATGAGACGGTAGTGGCAGAAAACAGCGGCGAGAATACCCTGCGCAAAAGTCTGTTCTGGCGCTCATAAAACCCGCCAAAGCCAGAAGCCACTTCATTTCAGTTCAGGCCAGAGAACAGCGGATAATTATCGCCACCATCGGCGCTGTTTTTGCCATCCTCACCGGACGGGAAAAAAGAAGAAATCTGACCTTTGGAATTGGTCATGACGACACTCCGTGCAGCCTCAGGCGTTCGCTCTTTGCATCCTTAGCTGCACGAAGGCGAATACGGATGTAAGGCCAGGGAGAGCGCCCGGACGGTTCAGGTTTCAGTAAATGAATGCGGAAATACCGCTGGTGATGGCAGGAGAACTTTGGATTGAGGGATAAAAAAAGCCCCGGTCAGATGACCGGGGCTTGCATTCAGCTTTCGGACGACTACGGACGCGTAGCCGGAGCTGTCGCCTGATGGGTTGCCGCGTGACCGCCTGCGGAACCTTTGCCTTCAAAATTGAAGTCAGGACGTACCCAGTCACTGCCGCGCGCCGGTTCTGGCTGATAATCTGGCGCAGGCGCTTTGGTCATCGGTGCCGTGGCATGATGCTTATAAGCGGGCTGAGCCGTCGTGCTGGTGACGTCTGCCGCCACAGGCGCTACGGGGGCCGCTACCGGCGCCGGTGCAGCCGCAGCTGCCGTCGCTGGCGTAGCAGGAACCGCTGCCGGTGCTGAAGCCGCCGCTGATGTAGCAGGGGTTACAGCTGGCGCTGGTGCCTGAGCTGGTTCAGCTGGCGTTACCGCAGGTGCAGATGCCTGAGCTGGTTCAGCTGGCGTTGCCGCAGGTGCAGATGCCTGAACGGGTTCAGCTGGCATCGCCGCAGGTGCCGGTGCCTGAACAGGTTCAGCTGGTGTTGCCGCAGGCGCAGATGCCTGAACGGGTTCAGCTGGTGTTGCCGCAGGTGCAGTTGCCTGAACGGGTTCAGCTGGCGTTGCCGCAGGTGCAGATGCCTGAACGGGTTCAGCTGGCGTTGCCGCAGGCGCAGATGCCTGAACAGGCTCAGCTGGCGTTGCCGCAGGTGCAGATGCCTGAGCCGTTTCAGCAGGTGCTGAAGCGTTCACTGGCTCATCACGGGCCGGAACCGGTGCATGAGGTTCGCTTGTCACCACAGGCTCATCCGTCACTACCGGTGCTTCCAGCACTTCCTCAACCTGCTTTTCGATCGCTTCGCTAACATCCGAAGCATTAACGGCGGCGGGCTGCTGGGGCTCTTTTGCAGAAGCAGGCTCTTCAGCCAGTTTCGCTTCTTCAACGAGCTCTTTCACATCCTCAACGAAAGCGTTGTCAGTACTGGCCTCATCAGCAGGCAGTGCCTGTTCTGCTGTGGCGTCGGCAACGGCTTCATCCGCGGCGGATATAACAGCAGGTTCTTCATTCACCGGAACGTCGATTGCCTCCGTTTCTTTCGCATCAACCGGCGTTACTGCCGGCTGGCTTTCCGGCTGTGGCTCTGCCATATGCACTGGCTGAGCTTCGCTCTGCTGCGCATCAGTCGGCATTGCGTTAGCTGCGGCGGCAACGGCTACGGCATCAGCCGTGTCTTCATGACCATAATCCGGCACCACGGACTGTTCAGGTTCAGCATGCTCATCAGCAGCCTGGGCGACAGGATAGGTGATCCACACTTTACCTGAAGCCATTTCCGGTGAGGCAGCGGCAAAGGTCAGCGGCATCGGCGACTGGTTCGGATAACGCTCATCGCGATAGCGACGACGGCGCTGGCCGCTTACGCGCAGGTGACGAGGCGAACGACGTGAGCGACGCGGCATACTGTTGCTTTCACGCTCTTCGCTTTCCTCCTGACCGGCGACATTTTCCACAGCGGCCGGTAAAGTTTCGGCAGGTTCAGCGTGAGAAGGCTCTTCTGGCTCAAACGCGCGGGCGGCCGTCTGCTCTGCCGTTTCAATACGCACCTTCTGGTCCAGCTGGCGAGGTTTACGGCGTGGCATGACCTGAACGGTCTCTTCACCGGCTACCGCAGTCTCCTCAGCGGCGATCGCTTCTGGCTGCTTCTCTTCCTGCACGACAGGACGTTCCTGACGGCGGCGAGTACGGTCGTTGCGTTCACGACGAGGCTGCTGCTCACTGCGCGCCTCTTCACTCACTGGCAGCTGCTCGTCCAGAACCTCAACCGGGGCGACGTTGTTGCGCTTGTTGCGACGGTTATCTTCACGGCCTTCCGCTGGGTTGGCGTCGCGTACCATACGTTCATTACGGTTGTTGTTACGGTCGTTACGTTCAGGGCGCTCGCTGCGTTCATTACGATCGTTGCGCTCGCTACGGTCATTACGTTCATTGCGATCGGTACGTTCATTACGGTCGTTACGCTCGGTACGTTCGTTGCGGTCGTTATTACGCTCGCCACGCTCCTTATTGCGATCGTTACGATCCCCGTTGCGTTCGCTGCGATCGCCGTAGCGCTCACCGCGGCGGTTGTTGTTCTGACGACGGTTGTTGCGGCGCTCGCCACGCGGTGCGGCAGCAGGGGCTTCGGCCACGGCTTCTTCAACCACAGGCTGAGGTTCTGCAACCGGCGCTTTCTCTTCACCCGCAAACATCTTCTTCAGACCGCGAACGAAACGACCCAACAGGCCGGACGTTGCTTCGGCGGCAGGCGCTTTTGCCGGCGCCTCAGGGGCTTGAGCTGGCGCTGGTGCAGCGGCGGGTTCCTGATGCGCCGGTGGAGCGTCAGGCATAACGAAGGCGGCCAGCGCCGGCTGTTCAGGGCGTTTGCGTTCAGCATGCTCCTCTTCAGAAGGCAGAGCCATTTCGGCCTCATGCAGCTTCGGCAGATGATAGCTGAGCGTCTGGGTCTCTTCGCCGGTGCGCACGCGCAGTACGGAGTAGTGCGGGGTTTCCATCTGATCGTTTGGCACGATAATCGCCCGCACGCCGCCCTGGCGCTTCTCAATGGCGCTCACCGCTTCACGTTTTTCATTGAGCAGGTAAGAAGCAATCTGGACCGGCACAATGGCGTGAACTTCTTTGGTGTTCTCCTTCAGCGCTTCTTCTTCAATCAGGCGCAGAATAGAGAGCGACAGCGATTCGTTATCACGGATGGTGCCGGTGCCGCTACAGCGTGGGCAGACGTGATGGCTGGACTCGCCCAGCGACGGGCTCAGGCGCTGGCGGGACATCTCCAGCAGGCCGAACCGTGAAATATGGCTAATCTGGATACGGGCACGATCCTGACGGACAGCTTCGCGCAGGCGGTTTTCAACGGCGCGCTGATGGCGAACCGGCGTCATATCGATAAAGTCGATAACGATCAGGCCGCCGAGATCGCGCAGGCGCAGCTGGCGGGCAATCTCATCGGCGGCTTCCAGGTTGGTATTGAATGCCGTCTCTTCGATATCGCCGCCGCGAGTGGCGCGGGCAGAGTTGATATCAATCGCGGTCAGCGCTTCGGTGGAGTCGATAACGATCGATCCGCCGGAAGGGAGGCGAACTTCACGCTGGAAGGCGGATTCAATCTGGGACTCAATCTGATAGTGGCTGAAGAGCGGGATTTCGCCGGTGTAGAGCTTAATTTTGCTGCTAAAGTCCGGACGGCCCAGCGCAGCGATATGCTGACGAGCCAGCTCCAGCACCTTAGGGTTATCGATCAGAATCTCACCGATATCCTGGCGAAGATAGTCGCGGAACGCGCGCACAATGACGTTACTTTCCTGATGAATCAGGAAGGGGGCAGGGCGGTTTTCTGCCGCTTTCTTGATGGCTTCCCAGTGCTTCATGCGGAAGCTTAAATCCCACTGCAGCGCTTCGGCGGATTTACCTACGCCGGCGGTACGGACAATCAGACCCATGCCATCGGGCAGTTCCAGCGACGAAAGGGCTTCTTTCAGCTCGGTACGATCGTCACCTTCAATGCGGCGTGAAATACCGCCGGCCCGCGGGTTGTTTGGCATCAGGACCAGATAGCTGCCCGCCAGGCTGATAAAGGTGGTTAAGGCCGCGCCTTTATTTCCACGCTCTTCTTTATCAATCTGAACGATAACTTCCTGACCTTCACGCAGCACGTCTTTAATATTCGGACGGCCATGTGAGGAGTAATTGCTGGGAAAGTATTCGCGGGAGATTTCTTTCAGGGGGAGGAAACCGTGCCTTTCAGCGCCGTAATCAACGAAGGCCGCTTCAAGACTGGGTTCAATACGGGTAATTTTGCCTTTATAGATGTTGGCCTTCTTCTGCTCATGCCCCGGGCTTTCAATATCCAGGTCATACAGACGCTGTCCATCCACGAGAGCGACACGCAACTCCTCCTGTTGAGTTGCGTTTATCAACATTCTTTTCATCGTAACTTACTCATTATTCTTACATTAGTGACAAAGCTACGGGCAATAGTAACGCTGGACGCGATCTCACCGATGGCCCCGTGTCTCATCGCAAAGCCGTCAACCTCCCGGTTGTCGCCTGCTCAGGGGCGCAAAATCTCGGCAGCCTGTTTCACATTAGGAAAAACAGCGCTTTTAAATTAAAGAGGGGAACCGCCAGAGTAAACCTGAATGAACCAATCCCGTCTTGTCGTCCAGGCCGCAACCCGCAGCCCGCTAAATGCCTGATTACCTAAAACGTCTTACGCCATTGCTGCGTGTATGGGCTATCCGGCAAAATTCCTTATTTACGCTATTTTCTTGTTTCACAAGGTTTGAACCAGGAAAACGATAACATTATTCCATCGCTAACCTTGTGATAGCAAGGTGACTTTTCCCACGTTGCGATGTTTATTCCAGCTTTTAGGAGGAATTGCATATCATCAATGCAAATTGCCTAAAAACTGGCCGCAAAAGCGCCGTGGAAAAGGCTTACAGACAGTTAAGCACAGAAAAAGAGGTGGCGCTATCCTCACGCCCTATTTAGAATCGCGAACCATGAAAACCAATACTCCAGCAGTACAGATTGTGACGATTTCTGCCGATGAAGCAGGACAACGCATCGATAACTTTTTACGCACGCAGCTTAAAGGCGTGCCGAAAAGCATGATTTATCGCATTTTGCGTAAGGGCGAAGTGCGGGTGAATAAAGGACGCATCAAGCCGGAATATAAGCTTGTCGCCGGGGATGAAATACGAATTCCCCCCGTTCGCGTGGCAGAACGCGACGAGGTTGCCGTTTCCCCTAAACTGGACAAGGTTGCCGCGCTCTCAAAGGCGATTCTGTTTGAGGATGACTATATCCTTGTGATGAATAAACCTTCCGGCACGGCCGTACATGGCGGGAGTGGACTCAGTTTTGGCGTGATTGAAGGATTGCGTGCGCTGCGACCGGAAGCCCGCTTTCTGGAGCTTGTGCACCGTCTGGATCGGGATACCTCGGGCATCTTGCTGGTCGCTAAAAAGCGCTCCGCGCTGCGTTCGCTGCATGAGCAGCTGCGCGAAAAAGGGATGCAAAAGGATTACCTGGCGCTGGTGCGTGGTGCCTGGCCTGCCCATATAAAGGCCGTACAGGCCCCCTTGCTGAAAAATATTCTGCAAAGCGGGGAGCGTATCGTGCGCGTCAACAGTGAAGGAAAGCCTTCCGAAACGCGTTTTAAAATAGAAGAGCGTTACGCCAATGCAACGCTGGTGAAAGCCAGCCCGATCACGGGCCGCACCCATCAGATACGTGTGCATACGCTGCACGCCGGGCATCCTATTGCCTTTGACGATCGCTATGGCGAAAGGGACTTCGACGCTCAGCTGGCAGGCACCGGGCTGAAAAGGCTGTTTCTGCATGCGGCTGCGCTCAGGTTTACCCATCCCAACACTGGCGAGGTGATGCGGGTAGAAGCGCCACTTGATGCAGAGCTGAAGCACTGTCTTGAAGTGTTGCGTAAAAACTCTCCAGCCAGGTAATGCCCAGAGCCGTGCCCGTTACGTTTGCTATGCGGACAAAACGGAGCACGGGCAATCGGCGACAGTGAGGTACATCTCTGCCGAACGCCGTTAAGCCGTCCATGATGGCCTGGAGCGACTTAACCTCCCAGCGGATCCAGTCCCGCTTCACGCAGCATCTCGCAGAGTGCGATCAGCGGCAGCCCGACCAGCGTATTTGGGTCGCGCCCTGAGAGGCGCTCGAACAGCGTGATGCCTAATCCTTCGCTTTTGAAACTGCCCGCGCAGTTGAGCGGCTGCTCTTTACGGATGTAGTGAGTGATTTCTTCTTCGCTGAGCGAACGAAAATCGACGCTGAATGGCTCGCAAAGGCAGTTCAGCTGCTGTGTACGGCTGTTACAGAGCGCCAGGCCGGTATAGAAGGTCACGCTCTGGCCGCTGGCCAGCCGGAGCTGCGCACGGGCATTCTCTTCCGTATGCGGCTTACCGGCAATTGCGCCACCCATCACGCAGACCTGATCGGATCCTATAATAAGGTGGTCGGGAAAACGGTCAGCCAGCGCCCTGGCCTTGGCAGCAGCCAGCCGCATTACCAGCTCCGTGGCGGTTTCGTTATCAAGCGGCGTTTCGTCCACCTCCGGCGCGGCAGTGATAAAAGGGAGGCCCAGCTTTTCCAGCAGCGCTTTGCGAAAGGGGGAAGTTGAGGCTAAAACAAGTCGGGTCATATTTTTTTCCAGAATAGATAGCGAATTCGTCCGCCGCATTTTAAACTATGCGCCGCAGTGGATGCGTATTATGGGGGAAAGGTGCGTTTAGACGGCCTTTTTCTTTGACTCTATCTCGTTACAAAGTTAATATGCGCGCCCTATGCAAAAGGTAAAATTACCCCTGACTCTCGATCCGGTCCGTACCGCTCAAAAACGTCTTGATTATCAGGGCGTTTACACCCCTGAACAGGTGGAGCGGATTGCCGAATCGGTAGTGAGCGTGGACAGTGATGTTGAATGTACGATGTCGTTTGCGATAGACAACCAGCGTTTAGCGGTACTTAACGGTACTGCGGCGGTTTCCGTTACGCTATGTTGCCAACGCTGCGGCCAGTCTTTCCCGCATCAGGTTCACGTGACGTATTGTTTTAGCCCGGTCGTCACCGACGAGCAGGCTGAAGCACTACCGGAAGCGTACGAGCCGGTCGAGGTCAACGAGTTTGGCGAAATCGATCTGCTGGCGGTGGTTGAAGATGAAGTTATCCTCGCCCTGCCTGTCGTTCCGGTGCATGATTCTGAACACTGTGAAGTGTCCGAGGCGGACATGGTCTTTGGCAAATTGCCTCCAGAGGCGGAAAAACCAAACCCATTTGCCGTATTAGCCAGTTTAAAGCGTAAGTAATAGGAGTAAGGTCCATGGCCGTACAACAGAATAAACCAACCCGTTCCAAGCGTGGCATGCGTCGTTCGCACGATGCTCTGACCACTACCACTCTTTCCGTAGATAAAGTTTCTGGCGAAACGCATCTGCGTCACCACATCACTGCGGATGGTTACTACCGCGGTCGCAAGGTCATCGCTAAGTAATTCTTGCGGAACAGCGCGGCGATACTTTGACACGTGTGACCCTGGCAATAGACGCCATGGGCGGGGACTTCGGTCCCTGCGTGACAGTGCCTGCGGCAATGCAGGCACTGACCTCGTATACGCATCTGCATATCCTTCTGGTCGGCGATCCCGACATCATCATGTCATTCTTCGCAAAAGCTGATTCAGCGACTTTGGCACGTCTGGACGTTATTCCTGCCGAGTCGGTTATTGCGAGTGATGCCGTCCCTTCACAGGCGATCCGCCACAGCCGCGGATCCTCCATGCGCGTGGCGCTGGAGCTGGTGAAAGCGGGCAGGGCGCAGGCCTGCGTCAGCGCCGGCAATACCGGTGCGCTGATGGGGCTTTCTAAATTACTGCTCAAGCCGCTTGAAGGCATTGAGCGTCCGGCGCTGATGTCGGTGCTGCCGAATCAGCAGGCGGGCAAAACGGTGCTGATGGATCTGGGCGCCAACGTGGATTCCGACAGCACCATGCTGGTGCAGTTCGCCGTGATGGGCGCCGTCATGGCAGAGGAAATCCTGGCTGTCGCTTCGCCGCGTGTGGCGCTGCTGAATATCGGCCAGGAAGAGACCAAGGGGCTGACCAGCATCCGGGAAGCCGCAGGAATTCTGCGCCAGACGCCGGAAATTAACTATATTGGATATCTCGAAGGCAACGATCTTCTTACCGGGAAAACGGATGTGCTGGTCTGCGACGGATTTGTGGGCAATGTGACGTTAAAAACCATGGAGGGTGTGGTAAGAATGTTTCTTTCGCTGTTGACATCACAGGGCGAAGGTAAAAAAAGGGCGTGGTGGATGCCGCTGGTGGCGCGTTTTGTTAAAAAACGCCTCAGTAAGCGCTTCGGCCATCTTAATCCCGACCAGTATAATGGTGCCTGTCTGTTAGGATTACGCAGCACGGTGGTTAAAAGCCACGGTGCTGCTAATCAGCGCGCATTTGCAGCGGCAATTGAACAGGCAGAGCAGGCGGTGCGACGGCAGATTCCCGAGCGAATTGCCGCGCGCCTTCAGGCTGTATTACCTAAGAGTGACTGACGTACATGTATACGAAAATTATCGGTACGGGCAGCTATTTGCCCGAACAGGTGCGGACTAACGCCGATCTGGAAAAAATGGTGGATACGTCGGACGAGTGGATTGTCACCCGAACCGGTATTCGTGAGCGTCGTATTGCCGGGCCGGATGAGACCGTGGCAACGATGGGCTTTCAGGCTGCGCAACGTGCGCTGGAAATGGCCGGTATCGACAAGGACGACATCGGGCTGATTATCGTGGCGACCACCTCATCCAGCCATGCTTTCCCCAGTTCAGCCTGTATGATCCAGCAAATGCTGGGCATAAATGACTCTGCATCCTTTGACCTCGCGGCCGCCTGTGCCGGCTTTACTTATGCCCTCAGCGTCGCCGATCAGTACATCAAAAACGGCGTGGTAAAAAACGCGCTGGTTATTGGTGCTGACGTGCTGGCGCGCGCGCTCGATCCTGAAGATCGCGGCACGATCATTCTGTTTGGCGACGGCGCAGGTGCTGCGGTACTGGGCGCCAGTGAAGAGCAGGGCATTATTTCCACCCATCTTCACGCGGATGGCCGCTATGGTCAGCTGCTCAGCCTTTCTTATCAGGATCGTGCACGCCAGGATCAGCCGTCATATCTTACTATGGCTGGCAACGAAGTCTTTAAGGTGGCGGTAACCGAGCTGGCGCACATCGTTGACGAAACGCTGAAAGCGAACAACCTTGAGCGTGAGGCTATCGACTGGCTGGTGCCGCACCAGGCTAACCTGCGCATCATCAGCGCAACCGCCCGTAAGCTGGGCATGGGCATGGATAAAGTAGTTGTGACGCTTGACCGTCATGGTAATACCTCTGCCGCTTCTGTCCCTGCAGCGCTGGATGAAGCCGTGCGCGATGGCCGTATCCAGCCGGGCCAGCTGGTTCTGCTGGAAGCCTTCGGTGGCGGTTTCACCTGGGGCTCGGCGCTGGTTCGTTTTTGATTAAAAGGACATCACAATGACGCAATTTGCAATGGTTTTTCCGGGTCAGGGATCGCAGACGGTGGGCATGCTGGCAGAGCTGGCGGCTGAAAATCCGACGATTGAACAGACGTATCGTGAGGCTTCCGATGCGCTGGGCTACGATCTCTGGGCGCTGGTCCAGAACGGCCCTGCGGAAGAACTGAACAAAACCTGGCAAACTCAGCCCGCGCTGCTGGCCGCCTCTGTTGCTATTTTCCGCGTTTGGCAGGAAAAAGGCGGTTCAGCGCCCGCAATGCTGGCAGGACACAGCCTTGGCGAGTATAGTGCGCTGGTTTGTGCGGGCGTGCTCGGCTTTGCGGATGCTATCCGGCTCGTGGAGCTGCGCGGCAAGCTGATGCAGGAAGCGGTACCGGAAGGTACAGGCGCCATGCAGGCCATTATCGGTCTGGACGACGCGGCTATCGCAAAAGCGTGTGAAGAATCCGCTCAGGGTCAGGTTGTGTCACCGGTGAACTACAATTCTCCGGGACAGGTGGTTATCGCCGGCAATAAAGAAGCGGTTGAGCGTGCAGGTGCGGCCTGTAAAGCGGCCGGCGCCAAGCGTGCCCTGCCTTTGCCGGTCAGCGTGCCTTCCCACTGCGCGTTAATGAAACCGGCGGCGGATAAACTGGCTGCTGCGCTGGAAGCTCTGACCTTTAACGCTCCGGCTTTCCCGGTAGTCAACAACGTTGATGTCCGGTGTGAAACCTCGCCGGAAGCGATCCGCAGTGCGCTGGTTCGCCAGCTCTACAACCCGGTTCGCTGGACGGGCTGCGTTGAATTCATGGCGGCGCAGGGGGTGACCTCGCTGCTGGAGATAGGGCCGGGCAAAGTGCTTACCGGCCTGACCAAACGAATTGTTGATACCCTGACGGCAGCGCCGGTAAACGATCCGGCCAGCCTGTCGGCGGCGCTTTAACAGTCAGACGAGGATAAAGATGAGCTTCGAAGGAAAAATCGCGCTGGTTACCGGTGCAAGTCGCGGCATTGGCCGCGCTATCGCGGAAACGCTGGTTGCACGTGGTGCTAAAGTTATTGGTACGGCGACCAGTCAGAGCGGTGCGGAAGCCATAAGCGCCTGGCTTGGCGACAACGGCAAAGGCATGCAGCTGAACGTGACCGACAGCGCCTCCATTGAGAGCGTGCTGGAAAATATTCGCGCTGAGTTTGGCGAAGTGGACATTTTAGTCAATAATGCTGGCATTACGCGTGATAATCTTCTGATGCGTATGAAGGAAGATGAGTGGCAGGAGATCCTGGACACCAATCTGACTGCCGTATTCCGCCTGTCAAAAGCGGTAATGCGCGCTATGATGAAGAAACGCGTAGGCCGAATTATTACCATCGGTTCCGTTGTTGGAACCATGGGTAATGCGGGCCAGGCAAACTACGCAGCAGCAAAAGCGGGTTTGATCGGCTTTAGCAAGTCACTGGCGCGTGAAATCGCGTCACGTGGTATTACCGTTAACGTCGTGGCTCCTGGTTTCATTGAAACCGACATGACGCGTGCGTTGAGTGAAGATCAGCGTGCGGGCATTCTGGCGGAAGTGCCAGCGGGTCGTCTTGGCGACGCGCAGGAAATCGCCAATGCCGTTGCATTTTTAGCCTCTGACGAGGCAGCCTACATCACTGGTGAGACGCTGCACGTCAACGGCGGGATGTATATGGTCTGATAATCACGAAACTATTTGCGTTATTTGCGGTAATGCCCGCAAAATAGCGTAAAATCGTGGTTTGACCAGCCGGGATTTAGTTGCATCTTTTTCACCATTTTATACACTACGAAAACCATCGCGAAAGCGAGTTTTGATAGGAAATTTAATAGTATGAGCACTATCGAAGAACGCGTTAAGAAAATCATTGGCGAGCAGCTTGGCGTTAAGCAGGAAGAAGTTGTTAACACTGCCTCTTTTGTAGAAGATCTGGGCGCTGATTCTCTTGATACCGTTGAGCTGGTAATGGCTCTGGAAGAAGAGTTCGATACCGAGATTCCGGACGAAGAAGCTGAGAAAATCACGACCGTTCAGGCTGCTATTGATTACATCAATGGTCACCAGGCTTAAGTGAGCATCTCCAGGCGGTCATTCGACCGCCTGAGTTTTATCTGTACGTCCCACTCCACTATAGTGTCATTTTTTCCCTCCCTGGAGGACGAACGTGTCTAAGCGTCGTGTAGTTGTGACCGGTCTTGGCATGTTGTCTCCTGTCGGCAATACCGTAGAGTCTACCTGGAATGCTCTTGTTGCCGGTCAGAGTGGCATCAGCCCGATCGACTATTTTGATACTAGTGCCTACGCAACGCGTTTTGCTGGCTTAGTAAAGGACTTTAACTGTGAAGAGTTTATCTCGCGCAAAGATCAGCGCAAGATGGACGCTTTTATTCAATATGGAGTTGTCGCTGGCATTCAGGCCATGCAGGATTCCGGCCTGGTCATTACCGAAGAAAATGCCGATCGTATCGGTGCGGCTATCGGTTCCGGCATCGGCGGACTGGGTCTGATTGAAGAAAACCACGCTTCGCTGGTCAACGGTGGACCGCGTAAAATAAGCCCCTTCTTCGTTCCTTCCACCATTGTTAACATGATAGCGGGCCACCTGACTATTATGTACGGCATGAAAGGACCGAGCATCGCCATCTCCACGGCCTGTACGACCGGTGTGCACAATATCGGCCAGGCCGCGCGGATCATTGCCTATAACGACGCTGACGTTATGCTGGCAGGCGGCGCGGAAAAGGGCAGTACGCCTCTGGGTATGGGCGGCTTTGGTGCTGCGCGTGCGCTTTCCACCCGCAACGACGATCCGCAGGCGGCAAGCCGGCCCTGGGATAAAGATCGTGATGGCTTCGTGCTGGGCGACGGCGCGGGGATCGTGATGCTGGAAGAATACGAACACGCGAAAAAACGCGGCGCGAAAATTTATGCCGAGCTGGTAGGCTTTGGCATGAGCAGCGACGCGTACCATATGACCTCGCCACCGGAAAACGGTGCAGGCGCGGCGCTGGCGATGGCAAATGCGCTGAAAGATGCTCAGCTGTCGCCGGAACAGATCGGCTATATCAACGCGCATGGCACCTCCACGCCAGCGGGCGATAAAGCGGAAGCGCAGGCGGTGAAGTCTGTCTTTGGTGAAGCGGCCAGTCGTGTGATGGTCAGTTCCACCAAGTCAATGACCGGCCACCTGCTGGGTGCCGCAGGCGCGGTAGAATCGATTTACTCTATCCTTGCGCTGCGTGACCAGATTATTCCGCCAACCATCAATCTGGATAATCCGGATGAAGGCTGCGATCTGGACTTTGTGCCGCATACCGCGCGTCAGGTCAAGGGGCTGGAGTACGCTTTGTGTAACTCCTTCGGCTTCGGTGGAACCAACGGCTCGTTGATTTTCCGTAAAATCTGATCCCGACTGAAAGATTGAAAAAGGCCCGCACCGCGGGCCTTTTTAATGCCCCCCTTCCAACACTTCCTGCGCTTCTTTTATGCCACTCAAATCGTAAAATATGCCCCAGCGGGCGGCGATGCGCTTATGCCGGACTCTTGACCAGCTCCGGTTAAGGTGATGAGTAATGTGCTCCAGGAAATGAGGTTATCTCGCTGAGAGGATAAGCAGGGTTGCGGCTGGTATTCACCCCTGTACAATTCCCTCCAGACAGAGGAAGCCACTAAGCGAGGCATATCCAGGGGATCTTATGATTTGGATTAATGGCGAACCAGAAACCCGTATTAACGCAAACGACCGGGCTGTTCAGTTCGGCGATGGCTGTTTCACAACGGCGCGTCTTATCGACGGCGAGGTGGTGGCGCTGGAGCAGCACATTGAACGGCTCAGCCAGGCGTGCCAGCGGCTGCTGATTGAGCGCGTTGACTGGCATGCGCTGCGCCAGGAGATGATCCATGTCAGCCGTGGGCAGGAAGAGGGCGTGCTGAAGGTGATCCTCTCCCGGGGAGCCGGAGGGCGGGGCTACAGCGCGGTGGGATGTGGCAACCCGACCCGGATGCTTTCCGTCTCTCCCTATCCCGCCCGTTACCATCAGCTCCGTCAGACCGGCGCCAGACTGGCACTAAGCCCGGTGCGCCTGAGCCGCAATTCCCTGCTGGCGGGTATCAAGCACCTTAACCGGCTTGAACAGGTCCTGATCCGCACACAGCTTGAGCAGACCGGCGCGGATGAAGCCCTGGTGCTTGACACTGAAGGTATGCTGGTGGAATGCTGTGCGGCTAATTTATTCTGGCGTAAGGGTAGGGACGTCTTCACGCCCGATCTCAGCGATTCCGGCGTCAACGGCATCCAGCGTCAGCGCGTCATACGTCTGCTTCACGGGCAGGGCATAGCTGTTAAAGAGGTCCGGGTTCCGCCTGAAACGCTTGCTGGCGCGGATGAAGTGGTGATCACTAACGCGCTGATGCCGACACTGCCGGTATACCAGATTGAAGAGTGGCGCTGGAGCTCGCGCCAGCTGTATGAGCTTATAAGCCTCCAGGACAATTAACATGGATATTTCATGACCGCAAAGCGAAAATTTTTTACCGGGGCCATCCTTATTCTTGTCGCGGCTGTCGCCTTCAGCTACTGGCAAATCCGTCAGTTTGCCGCCTCAACGCTGACCATCGATAAGGAAACCATTTTCACGCTGCCGGCAGGGTCCGGACGGCTGGCGCTTGAGGCCGGCCTGAATAAGCAGCATATCGTGCCAGAAAGCCCCTGGTTTGGCTGGCTGTTAAGGCTGGAACCTGACCTGGCGAACTTCAAAGCCGGTACTTACCGCTTAACGACGGGAATGAGCGTGCGTCAGCTTCTCGCTCTGCTCTCAGAGGGTACGGAAGCGCAGTTTCCCATCCGTTTTGTTGAGGGAACGCGGATGAAGGAGTGGCTCGCCTCGCTACGTTCGGCGCCTTATATCAAACATACTATCCCGGATGATGAGTTTGCCACTGTGGCGACGGCGCTGAAAATCAACGAGCAGGATGTGGAAGGATGGTTTTATCCTGATACATACCTCTATACCGCAAACACGACGGACGTGGAGCTGCTTAAACGCGCGCATGAGAAGATGACCGGCCTGGTTGAAACAATCTGGCAAGAGAGAAAGGAAGACCTCCCTTACAAGGACAAAAACGATCTGGTCACCATGGCTTCCATTATCGAGAAAGAAACGGCCGTCAGCAGCGAACGCAGTAAAGTGGCGTCGGTTTTCATAAACCGTCTTCGCCTCGGGATGCGTTTGCAGACTGACCCGACGGTGATCTATGGCATGGGCGACAGCTATAAAGGCAACCTGACAAGAAAGGATCTGGAGACGCCCACTCCCTGGAATACGTATGTCATCGCTGGGATGCCGCCGGGGCCTATCGCCATGCCGGGCAAAGCGTCGCTTGAAGCTGCTGCGCACCCGCTGAAAACGAATTACCTCTATTTTGTCGCAGACGGTAAGGGCGGGCACACTTTTACGACTAATCTGGCAAGTCATAACCGGGCGGTGCAGGCCTGGCGCCGGAGCGTTAAGGAACAGAATGAACGGTAAATTTATAGTGATCGAAGGGCTGGAAGGCGCCGGGAAAACGACCGCCAGGGATCGTGTTGTAGCGGAACTCCGGCAACAGGGCGTTGAGGAGATTGTTTTTACCCGTGAACCCGGAGGCACGCCGCTGGCGGAAAAGCTGCGCGATCTGATTAAGCAGGGCGTGGAGGGCGAGCGTGTCACCGACAAGGCTGAACTGCTGATGCTTTACGCAGCGAGAGTACAGCTTGTGGAAAACGTCATCAGGCCAGCGCTGGCACGCGGTGCCTGGGTGGTGGGCGATCGTCACGATCTCTCTTCTCAGGCCTATCAGGGAGGCGGGCGCGGCATGGATACGGCGCTGATGGCGCAGCTGAAAAGCAGCGTGCTGGGCGAGTTTGCCCCCGATCTGACGCTCTACCTCGACGTGACGCCGGAAGTAGGGCTGCAGCGCGCGCGCGCGCGCGGCGAGCTGGACCGCATTGAGCAGGAGTCGCTGAACTTTTTTATCCGGACCCGCCAGCGCTATCTCGCTCTTGCCGCCAGCGATGATCGGATCAAAACCATTGACGCCACCCTGCCTCTGGAGCAGGTCTCTCAGGCTATTCGTCAGACGCTTGCTGACTGGCTGCGGGAACAGCGATGATCTGGTATCCGTGGCTGAACCAGCCTTATCGTCAGCTTATTGGCCAGCACCAGGCCGGGCGCGGTCACCATGCGCTTCTGATCCAGGCACTGCCGGGCATGGGCGATGCTTCGCTGGTCTGGGGGATCAGCCGCTGGCTGATGTGCCAGCGCCGCGACGGGTTAAAAAGCTGCGGAACTTGTCATGCCTGCCAGCTGATGCAGGCGCATACCCATCCTGACTGGTATAAGCTGGAGCCGGAAAAAGGCAAAAGCTCGCTGGGTATTGATGCCGTGCGTAGCGTTACGGAAAAACTCTACCATCACGCCCAGCAGGGAGGCGCCAAGGTCGTATGGCTGCCTGATGCAGCGCAGCTGACCGAAGCGGCAGCCAATGCGCTGCTGAAAACGCTGGAGGAGCCGCCGGCCAATACCTGGTTTTTGCTGAGCAGCCAGGCGCCGGCGAAGCTGCTGGCGACCCTGCGCAGCCGCTGCCTTAACTTTCACCTGGCACCGCCCGACGAGCGCCAGAGTCTGGCCTGGCTGCAAAAGCAGCGATCGATCCCGGAAAGTGACAGTATGACCGCCCTGCGCCTGAGCGGCGGCGCACCGGCCGCGGCGCTGTCGCTACTGGACGAAAAAATCTGGAGCGCGCGTCAGGCGTTATGCCAGGCGCTGCCTGGCGCAGTACAGGGCGATATGCTCAGCCTGCTGCCCGTGCTGAATCATGAGGAGGCGGCCCGTCGCGTCGGCTGGCTCTGCACGCTGCTGGTGGATGCGCTGAAGTGGCAGCAGGGCGGCGGGGCGTTTATCGCCAACGTCGATCGGCAGGCGCTGATCGCCTCGCTGGCGATGCAGCTGCCGGGCAGCGCCCTCGATCAAAGCGTACGCGACTGGATGATCTGCCGCGATCGCCTGCTGAATGTGGTAGCGGTTAATCGTGAACTGCTGCTGACCGACCGGCTGCTGGGCTGGGAGCAGATGCTGCATTCCAGCCAGGCCGGCTAACCGAATCAGAGAGTTACTATGTTTTTAGTGGATTCACACTGCCATCTTGATGGCCTGGATTACGAGAAGCTTCATCAGGATATTACCGACGTGCTGGCCAAAGCCGCCGCGCGCGACGTGAAGTTTATGCTGGCCGTCGCCACCACGCTGCCGGGCTATAAGGCCATGACCCAGCTGATTGGCGATCGTCCGGAGGTTGCCTACAGCTGCGGCGTCCATCCACTTAATCAGGATGAGCCTTATGACTTTGCCGAACTCCGTCAGCTTGCCGCAGACCCGCGCGTTGTGGCGATGGGCGAGACCGGGCTGGACTACTATTATCAGAAAGAGACCAAAGCGCAGCAGCAGGCCTCATTCCGTGAACATATCCGCATTGGCCGCGATCTGAACAAGCCGGTGATTGTCCATACGCGTGACGCGCGGGAAGATACGCTGGCGATCCTGAAAGAGGAGCAAGTGGAAGGCTGTGGTGGTGTACTCCACTGCTTTACGGAAGATCGTGAGACGGCAGAGAAGCTGCTGGATATGGGCTTTTACATCTCCTTTTCCGGAATCGTGACCTTCCGTAATGCGGAAATGATCCGCGAAGCGGCACGTTACGTCCCGCTGGACAGAATGCTGGTCGAAACGGATTCGCCTTATCTGGCGCCAGTGCCGCACCGGGGTAAAGAAAACCAGCCAGCGTATACCCGCGACGTGGCGGAATATATGGCGGTACTGAAAGGCGTAAGCGTGGAAGAGATGGCTGAAGCGACCACGCAGAACTTTTCCAGGCTGTTTCATGTGCCGCTTTCCCGCCTTGGCCAGGCTCCGCTATAATTTTATAGCTCGTAATTAATTCCCGAAAATCGTAAAGTGCAGCGCCTGGCAGAGGCGATGCGCTTTTTTTAGCCACAAAAACGGGTAATTTTCCGAAAAATTTTCTGTCTGCTTGACGGTTGTTGAGTGAAACGTGATAGCCATCAAATAAATTTTTACCGATTTATTTTAGAGTTCTAAATAAATACCGGACGCGCCAAGACGTCCTCCCGACGGCAGATCCTCCCCCTGCCGTCACGCGCACTGCGCGTAAAAAAGCACCCATACTCAGGAGTTTCACAATATGTTCAAAAACGCATTTGCAAACCTGCAAAAGGTCGGTAAATCGCTGATGCTGCCGGTCTCGGTTCTGCCGATTGCCGGTATTTTGCTGGGCGTCGGTTCGGCAAACTTCAGCTGGTTGCCGGCGGTCGTCTCTCACGTCATGGCCGAAGCGGGCGGTTCCGTCTTTGCCAACATGCCCCTGATCTTTGCGATCGGCGTGGCGCTGGGCTTCACCAATAACGATGGCGTTTCTGCGCTGGCTGCGGTGGTTGCTTACGGGATTATGGTCAAAACCATGGCGGTGGTCGCGCCGCTGGTGCTGCATATGCCCGCAGCTGAAATTGAGGCCAAGCACCTGGCGGATACCGGCGTATTAGGCGGTATTATCGCGGGCTCTATCGCCGCGTATATGTTCAACCGCTTCTACCGCATCAAGCTGCCTGAATATCTGGGCTTCTTTGCCGGTAAGCGCTTTGTGCCAATTATCTCTGGCCTGGCGGCTATTTTCCTTGGCGTGGTGCTCTCCTTTATCTGGCCACCAGTCGGTACGGCTATCCAGACATTCTCACAGTGGGCGGCATACCAGAATCCGGTAGTGGCCTTTGGGATATACGGTCTGGTTGAGCGCTCCCTGGTGCCCTTCGGTCTGCACCATATCTGGAACGTTCCATTCCAGATGCAGATTGGTGAGTTCACCAACGCGGCGGGCCAGGTCTTCCACGGCGACATTCCCCGTTATATGGCGGGCGACCCAACGGCGGGTAAACTGTCCGGCGGCTTCCTGTTCAAAATGTATGGTCTGCCTGCGGCAGCGATTGCCATCTGGCACTCCGCTAAACCGGAAAACCGCGCCAAAGTGGGCGGTATTATGATCTCCGCTGCGCTGACGTCATTCCTGACCGGTATTACCGAACCGATCGAATTCTCGTTCATGTTTGTGGCACCAGTGCTGTATGCCATCCACGCCATCCTGGCCGGTCTGGCTTTCCCTATCTGTATTCTGCTCGGAATGCGTGACGGTACCAGCTTCTCTCATGGCCTGATCGATTTTGTGGTGCTGAGCGGCAACAGCAGCAACATCTGGCTGTTCCCTATCGTTGGGGTTATCTATGGTCTGATCTACTACACCGTGTTCCGCGTGATGATTGCCAAATTCAATCTGAAAACGCCGGGCCGAGAAGAGACGACCAGCGAGCAGAGCACCGGTACAGCCAATGAAATGGCGGGCAACCTGGTAGCGGCGTTTGGCGGTAAAGAGAACATCACCAACCTTGATGCCTGTATTACTCGTCTGCGCGTTAGCGTTGCGGACGTGTCAAAGGTCGATCAGTCCGGCCTGAAGCGTCTGGGCGCAGCAGGCGTGGTGGTTGCAGGTTCTGGTGTCCAGGCTATCTTCGGCACCAAGTCTGACAATCTGAAAACCGAAATGGACGATTACATCCGCAATACGTAATCGCCGCCGGCAGAAGTACGTTAAGTTTGTCAGCTGCCTGAAAGGCCCGCTCTGCGGGCCTTTTTTTACGTCTGGGCCAGGGAAACGCGCTCAATACGGCCGGTCACAGAAAGAAAAGTGACGGGAAGGTTGAAAGAAAACAAATTTCTCGCTCATACTGCCATGACTTAACTCCCCCGCTTAAGGATATGCACTATGGCTGAAGAAACCTTATTCAGTAAAATTATCCGCCGTGAAATTCCGGCCGATATCGTTTATCAGGATGACCTCGTGACGGCCTTCCGGGACATCTCGCCTAAAGCCCCCACCCATATTCTGGTCGTGCCAAATATTATTATTCCTACCGCCAACGATGCGGTGGCGGGCCATGAGGCAGCGCTGGGCCGGATGATTACCGTAGCGGCAAAAATCGCTAAAGAGGAGGGCATTGCTGAGGATGGATATCGTCTGATCATGAACTGTAACCGGCACGGCGGCCAGGAGGTATACCATATCCACCTGCACCTTGTTGGCGGGCGCCCTCTGGGGCCGATGCTGGCGCAGTAAGCCGACTTTTATGACGGGTAAACACTCAATGATGCGGACTGTCGCAACGGGCATGACGTTGCTGGCGCTTTTAAGCGGATGCAGCAGTAAGCCCACCACCATCAACACCTCACAGTCGCTGATTATGGAGTCCGCGGTACTTTCCGCCGGGATTACCACCGACGAGCCGGTGATGTCCGAACGCGACGGGCAGCAGCGGGCTTCTTCCGTGCTCTATAACCAGCAGGAGAAACCCGTAACGCTGCATTACCGCTTCTACTGGTACGACGCTAAGGGACTGGAGATCCTCCCCTTTGAGCGACCGGGAACGGCGGTTGTTGCACCGCACGAGGAAGTTGAAATATCATCGCAAACCGGTAACCTGACGGCCAGTAAAGTCAGACTCTACCTGTATCTGTAAGAGGTAACGCGTGAAAAGGAATATTACCAAACTCTCTGGCGTGCTCGGCCTGGCGCTTATACTCAGCGGCTGTATTACTGAGCAGCGTACGCAGCCCCCGGCCCCTGTCGAGCCGGTCCAGCCTGCGGAACCCGTCCCGCCACCGGCGCAGCCAGCACCGGGGGAGATGGTGCCGCAGCCGCCGAAAATGCAGACCATCAACTGGGATGCTACGGTCACGCCGCTGGTGACGCAGATGCTGAAAGCGGACGGCATTACCGCGGGCAACATTCTGCTGGTGGACAGCGTAAAAAACAGCACCAACGGCAGACTGCAAACGGCGAAAGCGACGGCGGCATTGCAGAGCGCGCTGGAGAACAACACGCAGTTTACGCTGATCGCGCCTGAGCAACTGGCTCAGGCGAAGCAGACGCTCGGACTTTCCCCCGAAGACAGCCTGGGTTCACGCAGTAAAGCCATCGGGCTGGCGCGCTACCTTAGCGCCCAGTACGTGCTTTACAGCAATGCCCAGGGTGACGTGAAGTCGCCAGAGATACAGATGCAGCTGATGCTGGTGCAGACGGGTGAAATTATCTGGTCAGGCAACGGTGCTGCACAGTATTGATCCCGCGCTCAACAGGCTAATCGCACAACAGTTTCCGGCGGCGCAATCCGCCGGTTCTTTTTTTCCGCTGTCAGGACTGACCGGCCAGACTGGAAAAGTTGAACTGGCGGAGAGGACGCTGCTGGCGCGCAGGCAGCTGGTCGCGTCTTCCATCCCCGGCGTCAGTCGCCGTCGTGAATACCATATCTTACGCAAACTGGCGGGCAGCGGTCTGGCCCCCGCTGTACTGGGCATCAGCGCTGAATGGCTGCTGCTGTCATGGCTGCCCGGAGAGACGCTCTGCGGCAGCCATTTTTCAGCGCGACTGCCGTCGCTCACGGACCTGGTCATCAGGCTACACCGGCAGCCGCTAAGCGGTTACCGGCTGGAGATGCTCAGGCTGCTTGAAGCGTACTGGCTGCGAAGCTGCCCGTCACGCCGGCACATTGGCTGGCTGCGGGCGCTGAAAGCCTGCCAGGCGCGGGGTGAGCCAAAGCCGCTGCGGCTGGCGCTGCTGCATATGGATATCCATGCGGGAAATATCATTGTTCATAACGGCAATCTGCATCTGATCGACTGGGAATACGCCAGCGATGGCGATGTGGCGCTTGAACTGGCGGCCACGATCGCAGGCAATGGACTGGATGCGGCGCAGCAGGAAAGCCTGACTGAACGCTATGCCTGCTCGCAACGGCTGGATATCAGCAGGCTGCGTCAGCAGGTTCGTCTGTGGCAGCCCTGGTTACGCTTGCTGATGGCCAGCTGGTACGAACTGCGCTGGCAGCAGAGCGGCGAAACGATTTTTTACGCGCTGGCGGCAGAAGCCTGGCAGCGCGTGTTATCCGATTAAGAGGTGAAGTGTGGGACCGGTAATGTTAGACGTGCTCGGCTACGAGCTGGATGCGGAAGAGCGTGAAATTTTACAACACCCGCTGGTGGGGGGGCTTATCCTCTTTACCCGGAATTATCACGATCCCGCCCAGCTGCGGGAGCTGGTAAGGCAGATCCGGGAGGCCTCGCGTCATCGTCTTGTGGTGGCGGTGGATCAGGAAGGCGGGCGCGTACAGCGCTTCCGTGAAGGCTTTACCCAGCTTCCCGCTATGCAGGCCTTTGCCGCGCTGAATAACGACGCTGATGCGGCAAAGCTGGCGCAGCAGGCGGGCTGGCTGATGGCCTCTGAAATGATCGCGATGGATATTGATATCAGCTTTGCGCCGGTGCTGGATATTGGCCACGTCAGCGCGGCCATAGGCGAACGCAGCTTCCATGAGGATCCGGAAATCGCGCTGAGGATGGCGCGCCATTTTATCGACGGAATGCACAGCGCGGGCATGAAAACCACCGGCAAACATTTTCCCGGCCACGGTGCAGTCAGCGCCGATTCGCATAAAGAGACGCCGCGGGATAACCGGAGCGAGGCGGAAATTCGCCGTCACGACATGCAGATATTCAAAGCGCTGATTGCCGGGCAGAAACTGGATGCCATCATGCCTGCCCATGTTATCTATACTGAGGTGGATTCCCGGCCGGCCAGCGGTTCGCCGCACTGGCTGAAAACGATTCTGCGCGGTGAGCTGGGCTTTGACGGTGTGATTTTCTCAGACGATCTGTCGATGGAAGGCGCAGCGATAATGGGCAGCTATGCGGAGCGGGGGCAGGCTTCACTGGACGCGGGCTGCGATATGATTCTGGTGTGTAATAACCGCGCCGGCGCGGTCAGCATTCTTGATAATCTGTCACCGATCAAGGCTGAACGCGTCACAACGCTTTACCATCAGGGAACATTTACCCGCCAGCAGCTGCTCGGTTCTTCACGCTGGAAAGAGGCGAATCAGGCGCTGAGCGCGCTGCATTCGCGCTGGCTGGCGCACAAGAGTAGCTGAATGGCTTAAGCAGAGAGGACGACGAGCGATGATCATTTATCTGCACGGCTATGATTCAACCAGCCCGGGCAACCATGAAAAAGTGCTTCAGCTGCAGTTTATCGATCCTGACGTGCGGCTCCTGAGCTACAGCACGCAGCACCCTAAGCACGATATGCGTTTCCTGCTGAACGAAACGGATAAGCTTTTGCAGGGCGGTAACGATGAGCGTCCTCTTATTTGTGGCGTGGGGCTGGGCGGCTTCTGGGCCGAGCGGATCGGATTTTTAAGCGATATCCGGCAGGTCATTCTTAACCCTAACCTGTGGCCGGAAGAGAACATGACCGGCAAAATTAACCGGCCAGAGGAATATGTGGATATTGCGACCAAATGCGTCAGCAATTTCCGGGAAAAAAACCGCGATCGCTGCCTGGCCATTCTTTCCCGTCAGGATGAGGCGCTGAACGTTCAGCGCTCGGCGGAGGCATTGCAGAGTTATTATGAAATTATCTGGGATGAAGTGCAGACCCATAAATTCAGCAATATCGCCCCGCATCTTCAGCGCATTAAGGCCTTCAAAAACCTCGGTTAACCCCCCAGCGGCAGGGCTCCGGCGAAGCATCCTGCCGGACGTTGCCGCGTCAATTAAGCGCATTTCCGAAAATTTGATATGGATCAAGTTTATCAGGACTGGCGTTTTCCCCCGTGCTATTCTGCCTTCAGATAGCGAATTAATATCGCCAACCCTATGTTAATTAAGGATATTATTTTAACTTTTAATTAACTATTGGTTCACAATTTGAGGGGGGTCGTTTGACTACACCAATGAAGAAGATTGTTATTGTCGGCGGAGGCGCCGGAGGTCTGGAACTTGCCACCCAGCTGGGCCATAAGCTTGGCCGTAAGCATAAGGCAGAAATTACCCTGGTGGACCGCAATCACAGCCATCTCTGGAAACCGTTGCTGCATGAAGTGGCGACCGGATCGCTGGATGAAGGTATCGACGGGCTGAGCTACCTGGCGCATGCCCGTAACCATCACTTCCATTTCCAGCTAGGCACGCTGACCGATCTTGACCGTGAAAATAAGCGTCTTCACCTCTCGGAAATCCGGGATGCCCAGGGCGAGCTGCTGGTTCCCGAACGCGAGCTGGCCTATGACACGCTGGTGATGGCGCTTGGCAGCACCTCGAATGATTTTGGTACGCCAGGCGTGAAGGATAACTGTATTTTCCTCGATAACCCGCACCAGGCGCGCCGCTTCCATAATGAAATGCTTAACCTGTTCCTGAAGTTCTCCTCAAACGAGGGCGGGCAGGGCAAAGTGAATATCGCCATCGTGGGCGGCGGGGCGACCGGCGTTGAGCTCTCTGCTGAGCTGCATAACGCCGTCAAACAGCTGCACAGCTACGGCTATAAAGGGCTGGACAATCAGACGCTGAACGTGACGCTGGTCGAGGCGGGTGAACGGATCCTGCCTGCGCTGCCGCCGCGTATCTCCGCCGCCGCGCACCAGGAACTGACCAAGCTGGGCGTGCGCGTGCTGACGCAAACCATGGTGACCAGCGCTGAAGCGAAAGGGCTGAATACTAAATCGGGCGAATTTATCGAAGCGGACCTGATGGTCTGGGCAGCCGGCATCAAGGCGCCTGACTTTATGAAGGAGATTGGCGGGCTGGAGACGAACCGCATCAATCAGCTGGTGGTGGAACCAACCTTACAGACCACGCTTGATGCCGATATCTACGCGATTGGTGATTGCGCCTCCTGTGCGTTACCTTCCGGCGGATTTGTACCACCGCGTGCACAGTCTGCTCATCAGATGGCTTCCCGGGTATTGAGCAACATTTTGGCAGAGATGAAAGGGCAGCCGCAAAAGCCTTACGTGTATAAGGATCACGGTTCGCTGGTGTCGCTTTCACGATTCAGTACGGTCGGCAGCCTGATGGGTAACCTGATGCGGGGATCGATGATGGTGGAGGGACGTATTGCACGTTTCGTCTATATCTCGCTTTACCGGATGCATCAGGTCGCCCTGCACGGTTATTTCAAGACCGGGCTGATGATGCTGGTGGGCAGTATCAACCGGGTTATCCGCCCACGGCTGAAGCTGCACTAAATCGATTCAACACTAACAGTACCGCACTAATTTGAGTTAAAAGGCTTATTGATGATCCCATTATCGTAAGCCTTTCTCTTTTTCAGCCCCTTGCTGTCGCGGCTCGGAAACCTCTTAAAAGCGTCCCGCTCAGAGCTAATGCCTCTATTTCCTCCTGTTATCTTATTGTCACATTTGGTCCTGATGCGCAAAATTTAACGCATCAGTCACGGCGCGTCGCGCACGCCGGACACACATCTCTGCTGCGGCAGACAATGCAGTATTGCGCGGTAACACTTTCAGGAGGGTGTCCTGTGAATAAATCAATGTTGGCGGGTATTGGGATTGGCGTAGCGGCAGCGCTTGGCGTCGCGGCTGTTGCTGGCATGAACGTTTTTGACCGGGGGCCGCAGTTTGCTCAGGTACTCTCTGCCACGCCAATAAAAGAAACAAGCAGGAACCCGCGTCAGGAATGCCGTAACGTTACGCTGACACATCGCCGCGCCGTGCAGGATGAACACCGTATTACCGGATCTGTACTGGGGGCGGTGGCCGGGGGCGTGCTGGGTCACCAGTTTGGTGGCGGACGCGGGAAAGATGTAGCCACCGTCGCGGGTGCGCTGGCCGGAGGCTATGGCGGCAATCAGGCGCAGGGTGCTTTACAGGACCGTGATACCTACACCACCACCGAGCAGCGCTGCAAAACGGTTTACGATAAGCAGGAAAAAACCATGGGCTACGATGTCACTTATCAGATTGGTGACCGTCAGGGTAAAATCCGTATGGACAATGAGCCTGGCGCCCGTATTCCGCTGAACAGCGATGGACAGCTGATCCTGAACGATCGGGCGTAATTACCACCGGAACAGCGATACGCCATACCAATATGTACGATACGGCTGCCGATACTTGGTCTATTACATTAATGAAAAACCTGCCTTCCGGCAGGTTTTTTTAGGTCGGCAACAAGCTCTTTCGCGGGCGTTCTCAGGCCGCATTCGCCAGGATCTGATCCATAAACTCGCGGACCCACTTCATACGGACCTTACGCTCACCAAGATCGCGGATAAATTTCAGCTTAGCCGGGCCATCAAGCCGCCAGTGCTGCGGCTCTTTCTGCATCAGGCCAATCAGCCAGCCCGGGTCGGCTTTGTTCTTCTCGGCGAATTCAATAAACCCGCCTTTATCGCTCGCTTCCACGCGCCGGATACCGATCTGCTTCGCCACGAGACGTAGCGCCGCCACATCCAGCAGATTACGCGCCGCATCGGGCAGCTTGCCAAACCTGTCGATCAGCTCCACTTTCAGATCTTCCAGCTCACCTTCCTCCTGCGCGCTGGCGATGCGCTTATAGAATGAGAGGCGCGTGTTAACGTCGGGAATGTAATCATCCGGCAGCAGCGCAGGGATGCGCAGCTCGATATCGGTCTGGTTGCTGGTGAGATCTTCCAGCGAAGGTTCCCGGCCCTCCTTCAGCGCGTCCACGGCGTTTTCCAGCAGTTCCATATAGAGTGAGAAGCCGATGGTTTCCATCTGCCCGCTCTGATCTTCGCCAAGCAGTTCGCCGGCCCCGCGAATCTCCAGATCGTGCGTCGCCAGCGCAAAGCCCGCGCCCAGGTCCTCCAGCGAAGCGATCGCTTCAAGACGCTTCTTCGCATCGGTGGTCATCGCTTTCGGATGCGGCGTCAGTAGCCAGGCGTAGGCCTGATGGTGCGAACGACCAACGCGGCCACGCAGCTGATGAAGCTGGGCAAGGCCGAAGTGGTCAGCCCGTTCGATGATAATGGTATTGGCCGTTGGGATATCAATCCCGGTTTCGATAATCGTGGTACAGACCAGCACGTTGAAACGCTGATGGTGGAAATCATTCATCACCCGTTCCAGATCGCGCTCGCGCATCTGGCCGTGACCAATCGCCACGCGCGCCTCAGGCACCAGTTCCGACAGACGGTTAGCCGCTTTCTCAATATTCTCCACATCGTTATAGAGATAGTAAACCTGACCGCCGCGCAGCACCTCGCGCAGGATCGCTTCACGCACCACCAGATCGTCAAACTGGCGCACAAAGGTTTTAACCGCCAGGCGACGTGCGGGCGGCGTGGCGATAATCGACAGATCGCGCATGCCGCTCATCGCCATATTCAGCGTGCGCGGGATCGGTGTCGCGGTCAGGGTCAGAATATCAACGTCGGCGCGCATCGCTTTGATTCGCTCCTTGTGACGCACGCCGAACCGGTGTTCTTCATCAACAATCAGCAGCCCAAGATCGCGCCACTTCAGATCGTTTGCCAGCAGCTTATGGGTGCCGATCAGAATATCAATTTTACCTTCCTGCGCTTCGGTCAGAATCTGCGCCTGCTCTTTGGCGGTGCGGAAGCGGGAAAGCATTTCGATGCGTACGGGCCAGTTGGCGAAGCGGTCGCGGAAGTTGTCATAGTGCTGCTGAGCGAGCAGGGTGGTGGGGACCAGCACCGCAACCTGCTTATGGTTTTCTACCGCGAGGAAGGCGGCGCGCATCGCCACTTCGGTCTTACCAAAGCCTACGTCGCCGCAGACCAGACGATCCATCGCCAGCGGCTGGCACATATCGCTGAGAACAGCATTAATCGCCTGCGCCTGATCGGGCGTGGTTTCAAACGGAAAGCTTTCACAGAAGAGCTGATACTGTTCGCGGTCATGCTTAAAGGCAAAGCCCGCCTTGGCGGCGCGCAGCGCGTAGATATCCAGCAGTTCGGCCGCCACATCGCGCACTTTTTCCGCCGCTTTTTGCCGGGCCCGGGACCAGGCATCGCTGCCAAGCTTGTGCAGCGGAGCATTTTCGTCCGCGCCGCCCGCATAGCGGCTAATCAGATGCAGCGAAGAGACCGGCACATAAAGTTTGGCGTCGCCCGCATAGGTCAGTATCAGATATTCGGCGGTAATGCCGCCTGTTTCCAGCGTGGTCAGCCCCATATAGCGGCCAACACCGTGTTCAAGGTGCACCACCGGCTGCCCGGGATGCAGTTCAGCCAGGTTGCGGATCAGCACGTCAGGGTTGATGGTTCGGCGGCTGTCCTGGCGGCGACGGCTGACGCGCTCACCCAGCAAATCGCTTTCACAAATCAGCGCGCGCTGGCGGAGACCGTCGATAAAGCCATGCTCACTGGCGCCAATGATCAGGTAATAGCCGGGTTCAGCCGCTTCGTTAAGCTCGCTTATCGCCTTCGGCACTACTTTAATGCGCGCCAGCAGCTCCTGTAAGGCTTCGCGGCGTCCTTCGCTCTCCACGGAGAAGATGACCGGCCCGTCAAAGCCTTCGATAAAGCGGCGCAGGGCGTCCAGCGGCGCTTTTGCCTGCGCCTGTACGGCCAGGTCGGGCAATCCCTGATAGCCCAGGTTGGTATTGGCGGCTTTTTCAGGCAGCGCCTCGCCGGCAAGCTGGATGCGCGGCCACTTTTTCAGTTCGCTGAAGAGTTCGTCGGTGCGCAGCCAGAGAGACTCCGGCGGCAGCAGTGGCCGCATAGGATCAACCCGGCGGTTTTCATACCTTGAGGTCACATCCAGCCAGAAACGATCGGCGCTGCTTTCCAGATTGCCCGTATTCACCAGCAGCGTATTGTCGGGCAGATAGCTGAACAGCGGCGGCAGCGACTGCTCAAAAAAGAGCGGCTGCCAGTACTCGATCCCGGCGGGCAGGGTGCCTTTGCTGACCTGCTGATAAACGTGCTCGGCCTCACGCCGGACGTCAAAATGCTCGCGCCACTGCGAACGGAACAGCTCAATGGCCGCTTTGTCCGTGGGAAACTCATGGGCGGGCAGAAGGTTGATGGCCGCCACTTCTTCCAGCGTACGCTGGCTGTCAGCGTCAAACAGCCGCAGGCTGTCGATTTCGTCATCAAAGAAGTCGATGCGATAGGGCCTGTCGCTGCCCATCGGATAGAGATCCAGCAAGGCGCCGCGCGTGGCGTACTCGCCATGCTCCATAACCTGATCGACGTGGCGGTAGCCAGCCTGCTCAAGCTGATCGCGCAGCTTGTCGCGGGAGAGGCGTTGCCCCTTCTGCATGACCAGCGCATGGCCGTGCAGGAATTCATGCGGGCAGACCCGCTGCATCAGCGTATTTACCGGCAGGATCAGCACGCCACGGGCCATCATTGGCAGGCCGTAGAGCGTGGAAAGGCGCGAAGAGATGATGTCCTGATGAGGAGAGAAGCTGTCGAAAGGCAGCGTTTCCCAGTCGGCCAGGCTGAAAACCGGTTCGTGGGTAAACTGCTTTATTTCATCATACAGACGAAGCGCGTTTTGCATATCCGGCGCGATCAGCATGACCGGTCCATGATGACGCTCAATAATCTCTGCGCATTCCACCGCGCAGGCAGCGCCGGTCAGTTGACCCAGCTGCCGCTGATCGCCAGCCTTGGCTGGCAGAGTATATCGGGTATTTTCAGGCATAATCAGTCAGATGGTCTCTTCGCAAATGGGAGAGCGGGACGCAGATGCGAGCCCGGTTCAGCTAACCGGAGTATACCTCTATTTCGACGACTGTTGGGTGTAGTGCATCCTGGGTCGGTCAATGTTTGCCCAAATCAGCTCATTTTCGCCGTGATAGCTATGGTTACCATCATCCCATTTCACGTAATAGCCCGCCGGCGCCGCGCCCTGATCGAAGACATTGACGATCATTCCCTTAATCTCACCCGTTTTGTGCCTGACAATACTGCCTTTAGGAAATTTAGACATCTTTACCACTCCTGCACTTACACTGTGACGTTACCCCCCTTAAAGTAGGACCGTTTACTCAGAGGGTTTACAAAGAGTTTACGCCGGATTGCGCTGAGCAAACGCGCAATTAACGCGCAATTTTTGTCAGTTGCTGCGCTGAAATGCGGATTTACAGGGAAAGAATCAAACTAAGCTGATGAGTCAGCGGCTTAGAGGTTCCATAACGCCGGCCTAACCTTTATTATCTTCGATCACTTTTTGCCAACGCTATCGCCAGAAGACGGAATACATGTATCAACCTGTCGCGTTATTTATCGGTCTGCGCTATATGCGTGGACGAGCTTCCGACCGCTTCGGGCGGTTTGTATCCTGGCTCTCCGCTATCGGCATTACGCTGGGCGTGATGGCACTGGTTACCGTGCTGTCAGTCATGAACGGTTTTGAGCACGAGCTTGAGCAGAACACCCTCAGCCTGATGCCTCAGGCGCTGATTACCAGCGAAAAAGGGTCCATTAATCCTCAACAGGTGCCGGCAGCTTCGCTGAAGTTATCGGGCGTCAGCCGCATCGCGCCGCTTACTACCGGTGATGTGGTGCTGCAAAGCGCCCGTAGCGTCGGCGTCGGCGTTATGCTGGGCGTGAACCCGGATGAGCCCGATCCGCTGACGCCTTTCCTGGTTAACGTCAAACAGAGCGATCTTCAGCCCGGCCGCTATAACGTCATTATTGGCGAGCAGCTCGCAGGGCAGCTTGGCGTTCAGCGCGGTGAGCAGATCCGCCTGATGGTGCCTTCCGCCAGCCAGTTCACCCCGATGGGCCGTCTGCCCAGCCAGCGTCTGTTTACCGTCGTCGGCACCTTTGCCGCCAATAGTGAGGTTGATGGCTACCAGATCCTGACCAATCAGCAGGATGCCTCACGGCTGATGCGTTATCCGGCGGGCAATATCACCGGCTGGCGACTCTGGCTGGATAAGCCGCTGGCGGTTGACGCGCTCAGCCAGCAAACGCTGCCGCAAGGGCTGATATGGAAAGACTGGCGGGAGCGGAAGGGTGAACTCTTCCAGGCGGTCAGAATGGAGAAGAATATGATGGGGCTGCTGCTCAGCCTGATCGTCGCCGTGGCCGCCTTCAATATCGTGACCTCGCTGGGACTTCTGATCATGGAAAAACAGGGTGAGGTCGCTATTCTACAAACCCAGGGGCTGACCCGCAGGCAGATCATGATGATCTTTATGGTGCAGGGCGCGACGGCGGGCATTGTTGGCGCCGTGCTGGGCGCACTGCTCGGCGTGCTGCTCGCCAGCCAGCTTAACACCCTGATGCCGTTAATCGGTGCTTTCCTGGACGGCGCCGCGCTGCCAGTGGTGATCTCCGTGCCGCAGGTGGTGACAATTGTGATTACCGCCATGCTTGTGGCGCTGGTTTCCACGCTTTACCCTTCCTGGCGCGCCGCCGCCGTTCAACCCGCTGAGGCTTTACGTTATGAGTAACCCGATTTTGTTGCAGTGCGACAACCTGTGCAAACGCTATCAGGAAGGCAGCGTCGAAACTGATGTCCTGCGCAACGTCTCTTTCAGCGTGGCGCCCGGCGAAATGATGGCGATCGTTGGCAGCTCCGGCTCCGGCAAAAGTACGCTGATGCATCTGCTGGGCGGGCTGGATACCCCCACCTCGGGCGATGTGATATTTAACGGCAGTTCACTGAACGGCATGTCCTCCTCCGCGAAGGCTGGGCTGCGTAACCGCGAGCTCGGATTTATCTACCAGTTTCACCATCTGCTGCCTGACTTCAGCGCGATGGAAAACGTGGCGATGCCGCTGCTGATTGGCAAAACGGCCAAAGGCGAAGCGGAGGCGAAAGCGCGTGAACTGCTGGCTGCCGTCGGCCTGGAGAAACGGGCGGCGCACCGTCCGTCGGAACTGTCGGGCGGCGAACGGCAGCGCGTGGCGATAGCCCGTGCGCTGGTTAACAACCCGCGGCTGGTGCTGGCCGATGAGCCGACCGGCAACCTGGATGCCCGCAACGCGGATGCCATCTTCGATCTGCTGGGTGAGCTTAACGTCCGTCAGGGGACCGCTTTTCTGGTGGTGACCCACGACCTGCATCTGGCAAAACGGCTTAACCGCCAGATGGAGATGCGTGATGGACAACTTACCGGCGACGTCACGCTGGCAGGAACGCTGTAATGGGGTCGCTCTCTCTTCTGCTCGGCTTGCGCTTCAGCCGGGGACGCCGCCGTAGCGGCATGGTTTCGCTGATCTCCGTTATCTCTACGCTGGGCATCGCACTGGGCGTGGCGGTACTGATTGTGGGCCTGAGCGCCATGAACGGCTTTGAGCGTGAGCTGAATAACCGCATTCTGGCCGTCGTCCCTCATGGCGAGATCGAGCCGGTCAACCAGCCATTTACCGGCTGGCAGTCGCTTTTGCCGAAGGTGGCGGCCGTGAAAGGCATCGCCGCTGCTGCGCCCTATATCAACTTTACCGGACTGATAGAGAGCGGCGCCCGGCTTCAGGCTGTTCAGGTCAAAGGCGTCGATCCGCAGCGGGAAACCCAGCTCAGCGCGCTGCCGTCCTACGTTCAGGATAACGCCTGGCAGCGCTTCAGCGCGGGCAGCCAGCAGATTATCCTCGGGCAGGGCGTGGCGAACAGCCTCAAGGTTAAGCAGGGCGACTGGCTAACCATCCTTATTCCCAACAGCGATCCGCAGCATAAACTGCTACAGCCGAAGCGCGTGCGGCTCAAGGTCAGTGGTATTCTGGCCCTGAGCGGCATGCTCGATCACAGCCTGGCGCTGGTGCCGCTGGCGGATGCGCAGCAGTACCTGGGAATGGGCGATAGCGTGACCGGCATCGCGATGAAAATGACCGACCCGTTTGCGGCGCAGAAGCTGGTGCGCGACGCCGGGGAAGTGACGCATTCTTATGTTTATATCCGCAGCTGGATCGGCACCTATGGTTATATGTACCGTGATATCCAGATGATCCGCGCCATTATGTATCTGGCGATGGTGCTGGTTATCGGCGTCGCCTGCTTTAATATCGTCTCCACGCTGGTCATGGCGGTGAAAGATAAAAGTGGCGACATTGCAGTATTACGAACGCTTGGCGCGGGTGACGGCCTGATTCGGGCAATTTTTGTCTGGTACGGCCTGATGGCCGGGCTGGTAGGCAGCGTCAGCGGCGTCATTGTCGGCGTACTGGCCGCCCTTAACCTTACGCCAATTATTCGCGGGATTGAAACAGTGACCGGTTATCATTTCCTGTCCGGGGACATCTATTTCATCGACTTTCTGCCCTCGGAACTGCACTGGATGGACGTAGGGATCGTGCTGGTCACCTCGCTGCTACTCAGCCTGATTGCCAGCTGGTATCCGGCCCGGCGCGCCAGCCGCATCGATCCGGCGCGCGTGCTGAGCGGGCAGTAAGCGATGACAAGCTATTACGGTTTTGACGTCGGCGGCAGCAAAATTGCCCTGGGCGTTTACAATGCCCGGCTTGAGCAGGTATGGAGTCAGCGGGTACCAACGCCGCAGGCGTATGATGAACTGCTGGAGGCCCTCTGCGCGCTGACCCATGAGGCGGATGCGCGCTGTGGCGAGCGGGGCAGCGTGGGCGTAGGAGTGCCGGGTTTACCGGTTCCCGATGACGGGACGCTGTTTACCGCCAATATTCCCGCTGCGCGCGGCAGAACGCTGCAGGCCGATCTCAGCCAGCGCCTCGGGCGTGAAGTGCGCATTGACAACGACGCGAACTGCTTCACGCTCTCCGAAGCCCTGGATGAAGCGTTCCTCGGCTATCCGGTGGTCATGGGGCTTATCCTGGGCACCGGCGTGGGAGGCGGGCTGATCGTCAACGGCAGCCCGGTAACAGGACGCAATTATATCACCGGCGAGTTTGGTCATATGCGCCTGCCGGTAGACGCGCTTGAGGTACTGGGGCGCGACGTGACGCAGCCGCTCTGCGGCTGCGGTAAGCGGGGTTGTATTGAGAGCTGGCTTTCAGGGCCTGGATTCTCCCGCCTCTGGCAGCACCATTATCATCATGCTCTCAGTGCGCCGGAAATCATCACCCGCTATCATCAGGGTGACGCTCAGGCCATCGCCCACACCCGGCGTTATCAGGAGCTGCTGGCCGTCTGCCTCGGGAACCTCCTGACGCTGGTGGATCCACACCTGGTGGTGCTGGGCGGTGGACTGTCAAATTTCGATGCGCTTTATGAGGGGCTGGCCGAACGCGTGAAGCCACATCTGCTGCCGGTTGCAAGATTGCCCCGATTTGAAAAGGCGCGTCACGGAGACGCAGGCGGAATGCGCGGTGCCGCATTCCTGCACGTTAAGGATTAAATTATGATTCGAACACCCCGTCGCCGACTGAGGCTGGCCCGCTACAAAAAAACGCGCCGCCAGGTGCACCAGCGCTTTCGCCAGCGTATTTTTGAGCGGGATCGCACGATTGAAATGGCCAGGCATCCGCTGCCTCGCGTGGTTGTACTGACCGGCGCGGGGATCTCCGCTGAGTCAGGCATTCGCACCTTCAGAGCCGCAGATGGCCTGTGGGAGGAGCACAAGGTGGAGGATGTGGCGACCCCGGAAGGTTTTGCGCGCGATCCGGAGAAGGTGCAGGCGTTCTACAACGCCCGTCGTCGCCAGCTACAGCAGCCCGATATCCAGCCGAACGCCGCCCATCTGGCGCTGGCGGAACTGGAGGCGACGCTGGGCGATCACTTCCTGCTGGTCACGCAGAACATCGACAACCTCCATGAACGCGCGGGCAACAGTAACGTGATCCACATGCACGGTGAGCTGCTGAAAGTGCGTTGCGCCACCAGCGGTCAGATCCTGCACTGGACGGAAGATGTGAAGCCGGGCGATCGCTGTCACTGCTGCCAGTTTCCCTCCGTGCTTCGCCCGCATGTGGTCTGGTTCGGCGAAATGCCGCTGCAGATGGATGAAATCTACGAAGCGCTGAGCGGGGCGGACTACTTCCTGGCCATCGGCACCTCGGGCCACGTTTATCCGGCGGCGGGATTTGTGCATGAGGCCAGATTGCAGGGTGCGCATACCGTGGAGCTGAATCTGGAACCAAGCCAGGTCGGCAGCGAGTTTGAAGAGAAGGTTTACGGGCCAGCCAGTGAGGTTGTGCCTGCCTTCGTCGCTTCACTGCTGGAACAAATCGGGAAATAACGTTTCAGGCGGCATGGAGGCCGCCCGCGCGATCTTTTATTACGCACGGCCCCCAGCACGTCTGGTGCAGAGCTGGCGGCGACTACTCTGGCCGCTGTTCACGCTTTGCCACTGAAAAAATAAGTTGTGCCATCACTCCGCCTGTCAGCCCCCAGAACGCGGCGCCAATCCCCATCAGGCTGACCCCCGATGCGGTAATCAGGAAAGCGATCAGCGCCGCTTCGCGCTGTTTATCACTCTCCAGCGCGCGTTGCAGGCTGCCCGCAATGGTGCCAAGCAGCGCCAGACCGGCGATAGTATGGATTAGCGCAGGCGGCAGCGCGCTGAAAAGCTGCCCGATCGCCCCGCCGAACAGCCCCGCCAGCAGATAGAAGAAGCCCGCGCAGGCGGCGCCCCAGTAGCGTCGTTGCGGATCGGGATGAACGTCCGGCCCCATACAGATAGCGGCGGTAATGGCCGCGATGCAGACCGAAAACCCGCCGAAAGGCGACAGCAGCAGCGAAGTCAGCCCTGTCCAGCCCATCAGCGAAGAGACCGGCGTCCGGTAACCGGCGGCCTTCAGGGTGGCGATACCCGGCGCGTTCTGCGAGGCCATCGTCACTACAAAAAAAGGAATGCCGATGCCAATCAGCGATGAGGGCGTGAAGTGCGGCGCAATAAAGGCCGGAACGGCAAAGGTCAGCGGCTGGCCGGAGAAGTGAATATCGCCCTGTAGGGCTGCGACAGCCAGACCCACCAGCAGCGTCAGCAGAATGGCATAACGTGGCAGAAAGCGCCTCGCCAGCAGATACGCCAGGCACATGCTGAACGTGAGGGAAAAGTTAAGTTCCAGCGAGGCAAAGGCATCCAGGCCAAACCGCAGCAGAATACCCGCCAGCATTGCGGCAGAAATGGCCTGGGGAATATGGTTCATCATCCGCGCAAAGAGTCCCGTCACGCCGCAAAGCAGGATCAGACCAGAGGCAAATACAAAAATCCCCACGGCATCGGCAACAGGCGTGCCGGGCAGGCTGGTGACCAGCAGGGCGGCACCGGGCGTTGACCAGGCCGTCAGAATGGGCGTGCGATACCAGAGCGAAAGCCCGAGCGAGGTGACGCCCATCGCCAGGCCCAGCATGGTTAACCAGCCGCCGGTTGTCGCTTCCGAAGCGCCCGCCGCGCTGGCGGCCTGAAAGATGATGGCCGCTGAGCTGGTATAGCCCACCAGCACTGCAACAAATCCCGCAATAACAGCAGGCAGTGAAAGATGGCGAAATGAGAAGGGTGGGCGCATGATCGTTTCCGGGTTGTGCGTTATAGCGCACAATGTAGCACTGTGCGTTATAACGCACAAGGCGCTATACTGCGCCAAAAGCGGAGGAGCTATGAGCCACTATTTTCCCAATCCGGGACAAACACTGAAAACGCTGCGCCTGTCGCGCGGCTGGAGCCTGACCCTGGCCGCTGCGCAGACCGGCGTCAGTAAAGCCATGCTGGGGCAGATTGAGCGCGGGGAATCCAGCCCGACGGTGGCAACTTTATGGAAGATCGCCACCGGATTTCACGTTCCTTTCTCCCTGTTTATTGCGGATATCCTGCCGCAGGAAGCCACGAAGGTTGTGCGCAGTGGTGCCTCATCGCAGTGGCAGCAACAGAATGCCGCAATGCGCGTCGCGCCTCTGTTTCCGTTCGACCACCAGCTTGGGTTCGACATGCTCTGTGTGGAGCTGGCAGCCGGTGCGGTAAGCAACTCTTCGCCCCATGAGGCTGGCGTGATTGAACACGTGGTTGTTATGCAGGGGAAACTGGTACTGATCGTTAACGACGCGGAGTACAGGCTGTGCGTGGGAGAGGGGCTGCGGTTTCAGGCCGACGGGCCACATACTTACCGTAACGACACGCCTTCCACCGCCTGCTTTCAGAGCCTGATTCATTATCCGCAGCCCCGGCTGCCGCTATCCTGATAAGGACAAGGCCACGTCATTCTGGCCGGTCTGTTTACCGGTAAGCGTGGCAAAACCCGCTAAAATCAGGCTGGACGGGCAGAAAGGTGGCAGGCAACAGGCTGCTGAAGTGACCTGACGCAATATTCGGCGGGAAAAGGTTCCCGATAATAAAGGCCGGCAATCAAAGGGAAGGCAAATGGACAAATTACTCGATCGTTTTTTGCATTATGTTTCGTACGACACCCAGTCGAAAAGTCACGTGCGTCAGGTTCCCAGCACGGAAGGTCAGTGGAAACTGGCACATTGCCTCATGGAAGAACTTAAAGCGTCAGGCCTGAGTGACGTGACCCTGAGCGAGAATGGGATTGTGATGGCGACGCTTCCCTCCACCGTTTCCTGGCCCGTGCCGACGGTAGGCTTTATCGCCCATATGGACACGTCGCCAGATTTCACGGCAAAAAACGTCAACCCCCAGATTGTGGAAAACTACCGCGGCGGGGATATTGCCCTGGGTACGGGCGATGAAATCCTTTCGCCGGTTATGTTCCCCGTGCTTCATACGCTCACCGGGCATACGCTTATCACCACCGATGGAAAGACGCTGCTGGGCGCCGATGATAAAGCGGGCGTGGCGGAAATCATGACCGCGCTGGCCCGCCTGATTGATGCCAGGCTGCCCCACGGGGATATCCGCGTCGCCTTTACGCCTGATGAGGAGATCGGTAAAGGCACCCGCGCGTTTGACGTGGCGGCGTTTGCGGCCGACTGGGCCTATACCGTGGACGGCGGCGGGATGGGCGAATTTGAGTATGAGAACTTTAACGCCGCTTCCGCCACGATAAAGATCGCCGGCAATAATGTGCATCCCGGCACGGCGAAGGGCGCGATGGTCAATGCCCTGGATCTGGCGATGCGCTTTCATGCAGCCATGCCGGCAGAGGAAGTGCCGGAGCTGACCTCAGGCCACGAAGGCTTTTATCATCTTCACGGCATTAAGGGTGGGGTGGATAAGGCGGAGCTGCACTACATCATCCGCGACTTCGGGCGTGAAGGCTTTGAGGCACGTAAGGCGACGATAAGACGTACCGCCGCTGCACTGTCGGCGCACCTTCAGGCTGGCTGCGGCATCGAGGTTCAGATTGAAGACAGCTATTACAATATGCGGGAAAAAATCGAGGCTCATCCGCATATTATCGAAACGGCACTTCAGGCGATGCGCGACTGCGATATCGAGCCCGTGGTGAAACCTATCCGCGGCGGCACGGATGGCGCGGCGCTCTCTTTTATGGGGCTGCCGTGTCCGAACCTCTTCACCGGCGGTTACAACTACCATGGCAAACACGAATTTGCCTCGCTGGATAATATGGAAAAGGCGGTGACGGTGATTATGCGTATCGCCGGATTAACAGCGGAAAAGACCAGAGCCTGAGGTGAGGGAGCCGGCTTAACGGATAGCGCTGTGGCGGGTATGTGACAGGGTCACTTTCGGGCTGGCCGACGGAGATAAGCCTTTCCCGCAGCAGGGCTGCGGGAAAGGCGTCTGCTTACGCTTCTTCGCCAAAATACCAGTAGCCGCTGTTAACCAGCGCGGCAAGCTGTGCGAGAAATGAAGGATCGTCCAGCGCGGGGCCCAGCGCGTCCGCATTCAGGCTGTGGTGGTTAGCCAGCGTTTTCAGCGCCTCGCGGTGCGGTGATTCAAGCTGTTCGCCGTTAACAAAAACGGCATGGCCGATGGAGATAACGCGCAGCCCGCCAAGGCGGGTCAGCGAGTCACCCTGCTGGAGCGCATCATAAATCTCATCGGGCTGATAGGGCGGTTCAGGCGGGGCGACATCCAGCTCGTGACGCGACTGTGAGATAAACTCGCCAAACCACTGGTTAAACTGCTCCGGCTGCCCGAGAAGTTCCAGCATCATGGCGCGGATCCCGTCAATCTCCTGCGGCAGGACCTCGGCGGGATTTTCCCTCGCGGGGATTTCAGGATCGCTGTAGCGATGGCTGCCCAACTCGCGGGAGAGCACATAGTCAGCAAAACCGCTAATCAGCTCCCTGCCGCTGGGCGCCCGGTAACCGACCGAATAGTTCAGGGAGTTTTCCAGCGAATACCCTTCATGCGGAAAACCTGGCGGAATATAGAGAATATCTCCCGGCTCCAGCTCTTCATCGATGATCGCCTCAAAAGGTTCTACCTGAAGCAGGTCAGGGTGAGGGCAGTGCTGCTTCATTGCCACTTTTTCCCCCACGCGCCAGCGACGGCGGCCCGTTCCCTGAATGATGAAGACATCATACTGATCGAGGTGCGGACCAACGCCGCCGCCCGGCACCGAGAAGGAGATCATCAGATCGTCGGTGCGCCAGTCAGGCAGCGCGCGGAAAGGGCGCATCAGCGCGGCGGAAGGCTCGTGCCAGTGATCGACTGCCTGCACCAGCAGCGACCAGTTGTTCTCGCCCAGATGATCGTAGCTCTCAAAAGGGCCATGACTCACCTGCCATTTCTCATCCTGATGGCTGACCAGGCGGCTGTCGACTTCGTTCTCCATCGCCAGCCCGGCAAGTTCGTCCGGTGAGAGAGGATCGACAAAGTTTTTAAAGCCGCGTTTGAGCACGACAGGCCGTTTTTGCCAGTAGCGCTGGATAAAATCGGGCCAGTTGAGATCGAGCTGATAGTCCATGATGCGGGTTCCTGAAGGGCAGAATTTTAACGATTATAACAGCGCCAGGCGAAGGGGGTATAATGCATTTGCGCCGCGGGCGATAAGCGTTAATCAAGCGGTTTTTGCGAACGAACATCCGCAAAGGCGGAATACCCTTTATCTGACCCTGACTTGACGACGCTGAAGCTTCCGTCTGACTCAAGCACCACCGCATCAATCTCTTCGAGGGCAGGATGGCCGCTGGCGCGAACGGCGGCGTGGATTTCATCTTCGGTGACCCGCGCGGATCGCATCGCCTTTGCAAGGAACTGGCCCTGGAAGAACAAAAGCCTGGGTTCACCGGTGATCAGTTTGCTGAACCAGCTCGCCCTGACGCTTGACCAGGTCACCGCATACTGCAAAACAATCAGCAGCGCGAAAGCGAGCGTCCCCTGGGCCAGAGAAACGCTGCGGTTCAGCAGAATGGTGGCGAAGGTGGATCCGAGCGCTACCGTAATGACCAGGTCAAACGCGTTCATTTTTGACAGCGTTCGCAGGCCGGAAAGACGCAGCAGAATAATAAGATTGATATAGGCCAGTATGCCAATCACCAGCGTGCGCAAAAGCAAAGTGCTATCGCTGAAAAACATTCCTTCCATATCCTCTCCTGTATGTGGATAAAAAATCTTACGCGACGGGAAACCCGGTGCAGCGCCGCTTTCACTCTAAGGGTAGTGCAGTTCAACTTCACCAGGGCCAGACATTAGCGGTGGGCGTTATTTCTCAGGCCGGATAACGCGTTTCGCCAGCTTGCCGACGGTGGTGCCCTGCACGAGAATAGAGAAGACCACCACCAGATAGGTCAGGGAAACGATGGTATCCCGGGTCTCGCCTGCGGGAAGAGAGAGCGCCAGCGCCACGGAGATACCGCCGCGCAGGCCGCCCCAGGTTAATACGGCCCAGGCGCCCTTGGGTAAGCGGAAAAGCTTGTTAAACAGGGCGATGGGCATACCCACGGTGAGCAGCCGGGCAAAGAGCGTGAGGAGAATGACTATGCACGCCACGCCGAGGAGCGTATGGGTAAAGTGGAGTAGGATCACTTCAAGTCCGATAAGGACAAACAGGACGGCGTTAAGGATTTCATCAATAAGCTCCCAGAACATATCAACGTGCCGCTCTGTTTCCTGCGACATGGCGTTGGAGCGCCCCTGATTACCGATAATCAGCCCCATCACCACCATCGCCAGCGGCCCGGAAACCTCCAGCGCGATCGCCAGCGCGTAGCCACCTAACACGGCTGCCAGCGTGAGCAGCACCTCTTCCTGATAGCTGTCGATGCTTTTCAGCATCAGGTAGATGATGTAACCCATTACGCCCCCCAGCAGGGCGCCGCCGCCTGCTTCTCTCAGGAGAAGCATTGCCGCGCCCGATACCGTTGGCGCTTCGGCACCGACCAGCATCGCCAGAAGCAGGGAGAAAAGCACCACGCTGACCCCATCATTAAAAAGGGACTCTCCCGACATCACGAGTTCCACATTTTTCGGCGCCCCCACGGAGCTGAGAATGCCAATCACGGCGATTGGATCGGTGGGCGAGATTAAGGCACCAAAAATCAGGCAGTAAAGGAAGGGGAGCTGGATGCCGGTAAAAGAGGCGATACCCCATAAGGCGACGCCGATAATAGCGGTGGAGAGCGCGGTCCCTACGACGGCCAGGCTGGCAACCTGCCAGCGGTAGGTGCGTAGCTGTTGCAGGTTAACGTGGATAGCACCAGCAAACAGCAGCAGTGACAGCATCCCCTGCATCAGCAGTTCGGAAAAATCCACGGATTCTACCAGCGACTGCTCAAGCAGGCTCAGCGTATGAAACCCCAGCGCGTCAGCCAGCATAGTCAGCAGAGAGAGGGCCAGCGCAATCGCCATGACGCCGATGGCGGGCGGAAGGCCGACGTAGCGCCGGTTGAGATACGCCAGCAGGGCGGTAATAGATAAAAATATGGCTACAACGTTCAGCATTCAGTCCATCTCCGGTCAGGTTGCCTTTGGTCGGCAAAACCGCACCCTCTGGCTGCGGAAACTTTATAAACAGGGGCGGTGCTCAGCATACCGTCCGTCGTGCGCACCGCTCTTCTTGATATGCAGGAGTAATATTAGCAGGCTGACAGGAGAGATCTGGCTGGAAAACAGGCAAAGCGTGTTATGCCGGAGAAGGCGGGGAAATTGCACCCGGCTGATGCGGGTAAACTGAGCTTTATAACAGGATGTGGCGGAGCCATGTTTGCAGAGGACAGAAAACAGGTGGGCTGACCGGCTACCGGTTAAGGAAGAAACAGGCGGGGTACGGGCAGCCAGGTTGAGGTAAGCGTGACGCTTAGTCTTCCCCGGCGTCCTGTATGCCACCCTGACGCCTGAAAATGACCTCCATGCGCGCGCCGCCCAGTTCACTGGTGGAGGCGATAATATCCCCCTCGTACTGCTCGAGAATATCCCGGGCCACCGCCAGACCGAGTCCCTGGCCCGGACGCAGCGTGTCAGCGCGCTGTCCACGGATAAAAATCATATCGCGCTTACTGGCCGGGATGCCCGGACCGTCATCTTCCACAATCAGGTGTAGCTCATCTTCCACCTGCCGGGTGCTCACTTCGACAAACTCCAGACAATATTTACAGGCGTTATCCAGCACGTTGCCCATCACTTCCATAAAGTCGTTTTGATCGCCGATAAAGGTCAGCTCCGGGGTGATATCCAGCGTCAGCTCCACGCCCTTACGCTGATATACCTTATTAAGCGCAGAGCAGAGACTGTCCAGCAGGCCGGGAACCGAATGCAGATCGCGCTTCAGTACGTTGTGGTCCGCCTGCATACTGGCCCGGTGAAGGTAGTACCCAATCTGCTGTGAGATACGGCTGATCTGCTCCAGCATAATGGGCTCAGCCTGTTCAATGGTCAGATTTCCGCGCAGCGAGCGCAGCGTGGTTTGCAGCACCGCCAGCGGCGTTTTCAGGCTGTGCGTCAGATCGCTGAGGGTGGTGCGGTAGCGGGTATAGCGCTTCTGTTCATTATCGAGCAGTAAATTCAGGTTACGCACCAGGCTTTTCAGCTCCTGGGGCGGCTGTGGATCGAGGGTGTCGCGGCTGCCGGTTTCCAGTTCGCGCACCTGGCCTGCCAGGTTGCCAATGGGCCGCAGGCTCCAGTGGGCCGCCAGCCATAACAATGGGATCACCAGCAGCAAATTCACCAGCAGCACATAGCTGAACCAGGACCAGACGACGTCTGAATGCTGTAACTCCTGCGGCATCGAGTCGACAACCACAATCGTCAGCGCAGGCAGGTTCGGCGTTGCACTGTAGCGGTTAACGGCGACCGAGTGGGTAAAGGAGTCGTTATTGTCATAGTCGTAGGCGGTCAGCTGGTTCTGCGCTTCCTGGTTATTTCCCAGCGCCTGACGGCTGGTGCTGTTATCCGTATCAATTTCATAGAAATCCGCCCGCTTCAGCCATTCGGGTTTGATTTTTTCGCGGATTTCCGGCACGTCACGCAGCTGCCAAAGCAGCTTACCCTGATCGTCATAAATAAAAATAAGCGTAGGGAAATTGAGCGAGACGCGTTCGGGCTGGGCGATGGTGAGCTTCCCTTCACGCCACTGGGCGAGCATAAAGTAGAGGTTGCTTTCGCCCCGCATTACCCGGTAGGTGTTTTTATCGAAGCTGACGACATAGCCAAACACCGCCACCATGCCGTAGGAAAGTGACAGGATCAGCACCACGGCCGCCGTCGCCAGCAGAAAACGCGCGCGCAGCGAGAACGGCTTTTTGGCGGTTGAACCTGTCATATGTCAGAGATCGAACCTGTAGCCCTGACCGCGTACGGTCGTGATTACCTCAACCGGATGTTCCGCCTGCATTTTCTTGCGCAGTCTTCCCATCAGGACGTCGATAGTATGACTCTCGCGGAGTTCTGCGTCAGGATAGAGTTGCAGCATCAGAGAATCTTTGCTGACGACTTTGCCCGCATTGCGGATCAGCGTTTCGATTATGGTGTACTCAAAAGCGGTCAGCTTGATTTCGTGGTCGTTGATCGTCAGCTCCCGGCGGGAAAGATCGATCTGGAACGGCGCCAGCGAGATAACCTGCGAGGCCAGTCCGCTGTTGCGACGCATAAGCGCCTGCAGACGCGCCGCCACCTCTTCAATATGAAACGGCTTGGTCACATAGTCATCCGCCCCGGCCTCAAGCGCTTCCACTTTCGCCTGCCAGCCCTCACGCGCGGTCAGTACCAGAATGGGTTGCTTCACTTCCTCACCACGCCAGCGGCGGATCAGCGCCATGCCATCCTCATCAGGAAGGCCCAGATCGACCAGCGCGATATCAGGCGTATGTTCGCTGAGAAAATAGTCTGCCTCTTTGGCGTCTTCCGCAGCATCCACCTGATGGCCCATGTCGCGCAGCTGTACGGCAAGGTGATGACGAAGCAGCGGATTATCTTCCACAACCAGTACGCGCATAGCGTTATCCTTCCTGACTGAATAGAGAGTGGCGTAAAGCCGGAGAATACAACGGACTGAGTATAGGTGAAAAGGGGTAAACGGCAGATTAACGCGGGTCGGATTTCACCGACCCGCAGGAAGGGGTTACTTCAGATCGTCAACCATCTGCACGGCACGGCCCAGATAATTAGCCGGCGTCATCTGCTTCAGACGCGTTTTCTCTTCTTCCGGCAGCGCCAGCCCGTCGATAAACGCCTTCATGCCGGCGGCATCCACGCGCTTGCCGCGGGTCAGCTCTTTGAGCTTCTCATAAGGCTTTTCAATGCCGTAGCGGCGCATGACTGTCTGTACCGGTTCGGCCAGCACTTCCCAGTTATGGTCCAGCTCATCCAGCAGACGGTCGCGGTTCACTTCGAGTTTGGCAACGCCTTTCAGCGTGGCCTGATAGGCAATCAGCGCATAGCCGATGCCGACGCCGAGGTTACGCAGCACCGTTGAATCGGTCAGGTCACGCTGCCAGCGGGAAACGGGCAGTTTGCTGGCCAGATGCTGCATCATCGCGTTAGCGAGGCCCAGGTTGCCTTCTGAATTCTCAAAGTCGATAGGATTGACTTTATGCGGCATGGTTGAGGAGCCGATTTCACCGGCAATCGTCTTCTGCTTGAAGTGGTTCAGGGCAATGTAGCCCCAGATATCGCGGTCAAAGTCGATCAGGATGGTGTTAAAGCGCGCCATGCAGTCAAACAGCTCTGCGATATAGTCATGCGGTTCGATCTGGGTGGTATAGGGGTTCCAGGTAATGCCCAGTGAGGTGACGAAGCTTTCGCTCAGCGCGTGCCAGTCCACTTCCGGATAAGCGGCGATGTGGGCGTTATAGTTGCCTACTGCGCCGTTGATTTTGCCCAGGATCTCAATGCGTTCAAGCTGACGAAGCTGCCGCTCAAAACGGTAGGCCACGTTGGCCATCTCTTTCCCCAGCGTGGAGGGCGTGGCGGGCTGGCCATGAGTGCGGGAGAGCAGCGGGATATCCCGGTATTGCACGGCGAGATCTTTTACCGCGGCAATGATTTTTGTCCAGTAGGGCAGGATGACGTCGCGGCGCGCCGTTTCCAGCATCAGCGCATGGGAGAGGTTGTTGATATCTTCTGAAGTACAGGCGAAATGAATAAATTCAGACACTGCATGCAGCGCGGCAACCGGCTCCACTTTCTCCTTCAGGAAATATTCAACCGCTTTGACATCATGGTTGGTGGTGCGCTCAATCGTTTTAATGCGGGCCGCGTCTTCTTCACTAAAATTGACGACGATTGCATCAAGGTAAGCGTTTGCGTCGGCATCAAATGCAGGAACTTCCCTGATCTCTGCGCAGGCGGCCAGTTTCTGTAACCAGCGAACTTCAACCTCAACGCGAAACTTCAGCAGACCATATTCGCTGAAAATGCCGCGCAGCGGGCTGACTTTGTCGCCATAACGACCATCAACGGGTGAGACGGCAGTCAGAGAGGATAATTCCATCAGTGCAACTCCTGGGAAGGTTATCAAATTAGAGTGAAGTGTCGGTCATTCGGGAAAGCATTTTCTTTGCCTCACCGGCAAGACGATTACGGGAAAACATGAGCTGGAAGCGCCCGCCGCCAACCTGCTGCCAGAGCACTGCAGCACGAATACCGGCCAGCAGCGCGGCGCGCACCTTGCTCTGGATCTGCGCATTTTGCAGGACAGCGGGAGAACCGGTGACCTGAATGCGCGGCCCCAGAGGGCTGATGACATCCACGTAGATCGCTGCCATCGCGCTCAGCAACGTATCGGAATCTAAATCATAGTGCGCCAGCTGCCGGTCAAGCTGACCAATGCGCCCGGAAAGCTCATTCATGGCGGTTTTGCTGGCGCTCAGCTTGCGTTCAAGCACCATCATGCTGAGGGTGTAGCGGGTCAGCTCCGCCCCTGGACCCTGACGGCTGCTGCTGTTCAGCACCGCCAGCAGCGTTTCCAGCCCGAAGCGCAGGTTATTTTCATCATTGCCAAACACGGCCAGCGTGGAGGCGGGATTAAGGTCCATCACGCTTTGCAGTGAGGTTTTCAGCGCATCCGCAGGGCAGTGGCCCTGATGAGCCAGCTGCTGTACCAGATGGGCTGACTGACAGATGCCTGCCAGGGCCAGCGTGATATCGTAATAATTTTTCGCCACGGTAACTCCAGTTTACGCCAGCGCAGGCTGTACAAATCCCGACCAGAAGCGTCCGGTCGGCAAGGTTCAAAGCAGCGGCATGCGTGCTTCGATAATGCCCCCGCCCAGGCAGATCTCATCAAGGTAAAACACGGCAGACTGGCCGGGGGTGACGGCGGCGACCGGCTCATCGAAGCGAACCTCAATGCGATCGTCGCCCAGCGGCGTGACGGTGCAGGGGATATCCGCCTGCCGGTAGCGGGTTTTGACCGCACAGCGCAGCGGCCCGGTCAGCGCCTGACGGTCGACCCAGTGCAGCTGCTGCGCCGTCAGGCCAACCGACATCAGACGGGGATGCTCATGGCCCTGCGCCACGACCAGCAGGTTATTCGCCACGTCTTTATCCACGACGTACCAGGGCTCATCGCCTGCCTGCTTGAGGCCGCCAATACCCAACCCTTTACGCTGGCCGAGGGTATGATACATCAGCCCCTGGTGTTCACCGACAGTTTCCCCTTCCGTATTCACGATAGCGCCCGGCTGGGCAGGCAGGTAGCGCCCCAGGAAGTCGCGAAATTTACGCTCGCCGATAAAGCAGATCCCGGTAGAATCTTTCTTTTTCGCCGTCACCAGTTCCAGCTCCTCCGCCAGACGGCGGACTTCAGGCTTGGAAAGCTCGCCCACCGGGAAGAGGCTTTGCGCGATCTGCTCGTGGCCCAGGGTATAGAGGAAATAGCTCTGGTCTTTATTGCCGTCCAGACCACGGAGCAGGCGGCTTTTGCCCTCCGCATCCTGCCGGCGGACATAGTGACCCGTGGCGATAAAATCGGCGCCGAGATCTTCAGCGGCGAACTCCAGAAAGGCTTTAAATTTGATCTCTTTATTGCAGAGAATATCGGGATTTGGGGTGCGGCCAGCCTTGTATTCTTCCAGGAAATGCTCAAAAACGTTATCCCAGTACTCGGCAGCAAAATTCACCTTGTGCAGATGAATGCCCAGCTTGTCGCATACCGCCTGCGCGTCAGCCAGATCTTCCGCGGCGGTACAGTACTCCTCACCGTCATCCTCCTCCCAGTTTTTCATAAACAGGCCTTCCACCTGATATCCCTGCTGTTGCAGCAGCCAGGCGGAAACGGAAGAATCAACGCCGCCGGACATACCGACGATTACTTTTTTCTGGTTCAGAGACATGAGGAATACCCGACTTTAGTGGCCGTTAAAGGCGGCCCTGTAAAATTGCGGCGTAGTTTACCATGCGTCAGCGGCGGGCGCATCCTCGCTAAACGGCCACTGGAACGCGCTCAGCACCGACAGCGGATAGCGCTGCGCCTGCTGATAGATTAAAACGCTTTCCGCAACCAGCGGAGAACGCAGCTTTTTTGCGGTCAGGAGCTGCTCCGGAAGAAGCCACCAGCAGCGGTCAATATCGCGATCCTGAGGGTAGGTCGGCAGCATTTTCGGTAAATCCAGCGCAAATAAAAAGCGCAGGAAGGGGGTGTTATCGGGCGCAATCCACTGATGCAGGCGGAGAAATGATTCAGGAACAGCCTCAAGGCCCGTCTCCTCATAAAGTTCGCGGGCGGCGGCCTGTAGCAGCGTTTCATTCGCTTCAAGATGTCCGGCAGGCTGGTTCCAGGTTGCGCGCCCGCGCACCATCTCTTCGACGACCAGAAAATGCCCCTCGGCCTGGACGACGGTGGCTACGGTAACGTGCGGTTTAAACATGCCTGACTCCTTGCGATAGATAAATTTTTAAACAGGAAAATGGCGGGTAACATCCCGCCATTCGCCCGGCGGTAGCTTTTCCAGTTCAAGAGCGCCCATGGCGAAACGGATCAGGCGCAGGGTCGGGAAACCGATATGGGCCGTCATGCGCCGTACCTGACGGTTTCGCCCTTCAGTCAGGGTGATTTTCAGCCAGCTGGTGGGGATCGCTTTCCGTTCACGGATGGGCGGATTTCGGGGCCAGAGCCACTCAGGTTCCGCCACGTGTTCCACGCTTGCGGGCAGGGTAGGGCCATCTTTCAGATTAACCCCATCCCGCAGCGCCTGAATTGCGGCTGCATCCGGCTCCCCTTCGACCTGCACAAAGTAAATTTTGGCGGTACGTTTACCTGGCTGCGTCAGCGTTGCCTGGAGGGCGCCGTCGTTGGTCAGCACCATCAGGCCTTCGCTGTCGCGGTCCAGGCGACCCGCCGCATAAACGCCGCCGACCGGAATATAATCTTTCAGGGTGCGGCGTCCCGCCTCATCGGTGAACTGCGGCAGCACATCAAAAGGTTTGTTAAAAGCGATCACACGGCGCGGGCCCCGGTCGGGACCTTTCGCGGCTGGCGGCTTGCTGAATCGGTTAACTTGGTGATTCTTAACGGAAGATTTACGCATGGTCTTTGCACTCAGTCATAATGGGCGCATTATACCGCAAACCCGTGATGATTGGCGCGGGGGGAATATTCAAGTAGTATTGACCCGCATCTTACAAATCATTAACAAAAAAAGCGTTCGAAGGAGAGGTTAATGGAAAGCAAAGTAGTTGTTCCGGCGGAAGGTCAGAAAATCACTCTGGATCAGGGGAAACTGAACGTTCCTCATAACCCAATCATCCCGTTTATTGAAGGTGACGGCATTGGCGTTGATGTTTCTCCAGTGATGATCAAAGTTGTCGATGCCGCTGTGCAAAAAGCCTATAACGGTGAGCGTAAAATTTCCTGGATGGAAATCTACACCGGTGAGAAGTCGGTCGCCCTGTATGGTCAGGATGTCTGGCTGCCGGAAGAGACCCTCGACCTGATCAAAGAGTACCGCGTGGCCATTAAAGGTCCACTGACTACCCCGGTCGGCGGCGGTATTCGTTCCCTGAACGTGGCCCTGCGCCAGCAGCTGGATCTCTATATCTGCCTGCGTCCCGTCCGTTATTACACCGGCACGCCAAGCCCGGTGAAACGCCCTGAAGATACCGATATGGTGATCTTCCGTGAAAACTCCGAAGATATCTATGCCGGTATCGAATGGAAAGCCGGTTCGGCTGAAGCGGATAAAGTGATCAAGTTCCTGCGTGATGAGATGGGCGTGAAGAAAATTCGCTTCCCTGAGCAGTGCGGTATTGGCGTGAAGCCGTGTTCAGAAGCGGGCACTAAGCGTCTGGTTCGCGCGGCGATCGACTATGCGATCACCAACGATCGTGATTCCGTGACGCTGGTTCACAAAGGCAACATCATGAAGTTCACCGAAGGCGCTTTCAAAGACTGGGGATACCAGCTGGCGAAAGAAGAATTTGGCGGTGAGCTGATTGATGGCGGCCCGTGGATGAAGATCAAGAACCCGAACACCGGCAAAGAGATCGTGATCAAAGATGTGATTGCCGATGCATTCTTACAGCAGATCCTGCTGCGTCCAGCCGAATATGACGTGATCGCCTGTATGAACCTGAACGGTGACTACATCTCCGACGCCCTGGCGGCGCAGGTTGGCGGTATCGGTATCGCACCAGGCGCTAACATCGGTGACGAGTGTGCACTGTTCGAAGCAACCCACGGCACGGCACCTAAATATGCAGGTCAGGATAAAGTGAACCCAGGTTCCGTTATTCTCTCCGCAGAAATGATGCTGCGCCACATGGAGTGGTTCGAAGCCGCAGACCTGATTGTTAAAGGTATGGAAGGCGCTATCGCTGCCAAGACCGTGACCTATGACTTCGAACGTCTGATGGATGGCGCTAAATTGCTGAAATGTTCAGAGTTTGGCGACGCGCTGATCGAGAATATGTAACGGTAATTTCGTAACATACAGCCAACATAAATGGTGAGTTTATGTTGGCTTTTTATTGTTAATAGTCTTTCCCCAAAACCCTTCCCCAAAACTGTACGTTAAATAATCAGATTACACTGCGCTTCTGATGCGGAGCTTTATATTTATGTGCCACCGACCTATTCAAAATGTATAAAAAAAGCCTCTCTGTTGAGAGGCTATAAAACCCTGGTGAGGCTAAAAGTAATAACGCAGATAGATAATGCTCTTAATTTTACATTGTGTATAAAAGTTTATTCAGATCAATATCGTAAGATTGATCGGTAATGCCGATCGATATCTCTAAGCGCGTCAGCAGCGGCTAAGTAAAAGAGCCGTGTTCACACTGTAAGGGGAAGGGGCGGATAACTGCCCGCTGCCGCTGTAACGGAACTGGCCGGATACGTGATTTAGCAGCCTTGAAACTACAGGGAGTAGCGGTGGATAAAAATTGTGATCGCTGCTCCGGTCAGGGATTCAGGTGCATGCCGGCGACACGAGCATTCAGGGCTGTGAAATTGCTGGTGCACGAGCGAACCTGGAACCGCAACTGGAAACCATTTTTCGAGAAACTGGTGACTAAATGCGAGATAGAAGAGAATCACGCTGATGCACAGTTCAGGAAGGTAAGACGCTGAAAGAGATGGGCCATGAATGGCCCATTATCAAAATGGTTTAGCTGTTAGATGAATGGGGACTGAATAAATAAATCCATTTTTCTCAACTCCGGGCGAGCTGTAAAATGAATACACTTCGCCTCTCACAGATATATATATTGTATTGTCCTCAACTTTTTTTAGTGCATTGCGATCGGATGTGATTAAAAAAGGGTGAGATTCGCCGTTCAGGCTTTCACTAAACGCTTCATCACTCTTGCTGGCGTCAAATAGATAAAAGCGATATGAGAAAGCTGTGGTAGCGCCCCCATTCACTTCAGTGATATAAAGGTTGACAAGATTAGTGACTTTTACTTTGTTGATAACCAACTGTCCAACTGGCGAAAAATTAGTGAGCCGGTACGCCACGAAACAGACGGTTAGGAGAAGGATTGCCAGGAGCACATACCGCTTTTTAAAAACCAGCGCGTTTTGCATATTCAATCCCAGCCTTTATCCAATACTGATCGTTGGGGTCGTCACCGAACGGACTGTGACCATACCAAACATCGAAATCCTCTTTGCGGGTTCCCGCTTGAGCCTGCGCCCACCCTGCAGCCCTGAGTAATACTGCTTCTTTAATTCCTGCGGCATGACCAATAGCTCTGTAGTGGAAATTCCCAAAATTTTCAAACTGCGAGCCACGATGAAATTTATAATCCCAGGGGCCATATTTCCGTACCTGATTATAGAACCATGCGTAAGTAAGAGCTGACGGTCCTTTATGAAAACGAGCAATCATCATATTGTTCGTTAAAGACACACCAGGGGGAGCGAAAGAGGCGATATCATAGGGTGGATGCGGAGAAGCCGCTAAAGTCGGGTATCTCATGCCTGGGCCCTTTCATTCCAACTATCGGAAAATACGATATTACCGTCGCAATATTTCCAGGTGATCTTTTCGTACGCCAGTTCAACGCATTCCAAGTGATTATGCTTTTCTTTTTCTGGATCTTTGGTGTCGTGCATCATTGGTGAAACGGCAACGATTTTGACGCCCTCGAGCAGAATATTAAAATATTCCTCCTCCTGGCCTGCATTGTTGATGTTATACCATTTGAATTCCGCTGAAGTTAGCGTCTGGCCCGTTGCCACTGCCTTATAAAGATAGGGAGACGAGGAATCAAACTCCTTCTGAATTATTGCTGGGCCATGCTTTCGAGTACCTGTTGGTTTGCCAGTCAATGGGTCTGTTGGGAGCCTTAGATTATGAGAGAAACCTGTGACCTCGATGCTGCCTTCCCTGTACTCTACGTCTACAGAGCCTTTAATATGAGCGCCGCCATCATCCTTAAGCCACAGGTAAGCTGGAATAGCCATGTAATTTCCTTATTGTTTTGCCGGTTAGAAAGTCCTTTTATGCGAATAAATACCAAGAGCGCGCAACGGTTGACCAGTACTGTGAAAACAAAGTTAAACGGGTCTTAACTTGCATCAACCAAATGTTGATTTTGTCCGGAACTGGCGTATTATCTCTTCAAAGTGGGATTTCTATGCATGTACCACTGCCTATTTTAAAACCTCGCCGTGGCGGGTTTTTTTGCCTATAAATTTGTGGGTGAAATCATAAAATTAACCATTTTCTTCGTTTATTTCTGGTGTTAAATTGGGATTTATATGGCCTGTTACTTAACGAAGTCTGCTAATGATGCTCATCGGGAAAGTTATGATGATTTAAAAGAAGGGCTTGAAGAATCATTCGTTATCATTAGTTCGATGAAGGCGCTAAGATCAGGAGAGCAGCAAAAAATACGCTGAGTTCATTAAGGAAAAATAGATTTCGCAAAAAGAAGACTTAATGAAATAGATACTCCTGGATGCACAATGCAGATTGTTGTTTTTATATATCTTGGTTCAACTTTTCAGGGGTTAACAAGTCAGAATTGAGAGTCGTATCTGGGTTTTAGTTGTTTAATATATTCGATAAATATATCGCATACGTAACATTAATTTTACATAGTTCGGTTTTTTTGCTGCACAGCAGGCTTTTGCTAAGGCCCCCCGTCACCAATCTCTGCTATCCAAACTCTGACGTCGTAGGTTGATTACGATACTGCCATTTGACGTGGTGTCATACCGGATAAACCGGTGTGGTAAGGGGCAGTTAGTCCTCAGGCGTCAATCTTTCGATAATGATATTTTCCTTTTTGGTATAAACCGTGCAGTTGTCAGGAAGGTCCTTATTAACAAAAGACATAGCGCCAAGAGAAACATTACTGCCAATGTGCAAGCTATCTGCGATGACACAGCTGTTGGAGCCCATAAAGAAATTATCACCGATAACGATTTTTCCGGCATCATTTTTACCGACGCTGCCAATGACGCAATTTTGCGTAAGTTTAAGATTCTTGCCGATGACCACTCTTTTTGTCACGACAATCCCTACGTGATGAGCAATCGTCAATCCAGGACCAATGCTGGCCCCAAGCATAATGTCACAGGAGAAATTTTTCTTTAGCCGTGAGTGGATATTATAGGCGATCCGCTTATAGCCATGAAAGTAAAGATAACTCGCCAGCCTCCACCAAAAAACAAATTTTAATCCTGGTTTATTTCGCATCCGGCTATAGAGACGAAAGAACGAGAACTTTTTATCTTCGCCCACGATCTCATAATGCCAGAAAGATAACAATTCCTTAATGTTTTGCATGGTTCCCTCAGAGATAAATCACATTTTAAATGGCTGGCTCTATTATTCACATTTTATTATAAATTTACAGCGTTACTTGCAGAAGTGACAGCGTAAGCTGCATCAATGATGCACAGGTTATGGCAATAATTTTCTGGAGCAGCAGGGCTGTTTTAAAGACTGGAGTGACTATAAAAACGCCTGTTTTAGCCATCATATGAAAAACGTGTCGGGACGTTAGCCATTATTAAAAACGACGGTCATGATGCTACAAAGAAGGGAAGTACATGTGCCTCGCCGGAGTTGGTAACGAGAGCCACCACTATTTTGCGCTTTCGCTCAGAGAGGGAATATCCACAGAATCCTTCTCAACGAATCAATGAGTAAGCTGTCTGGCGAACAGCATGGCGTCGGCATCAAATCAGTACTGGCGCTAAAATTTCTGTGAATCAGGCTGCAAACAGCAACAATCTGTCTTCATCCAGATGAGCGGGAGGCTACACTTCATTTACCCATAACGGGTAACCGGAGGTACCTATGTCTGAACGACCTGATGTTGTCGATCCGCTTCCTGATGATGAGCAACTCCCTGACATGCCAGAAGATGGGTCGGGCGATGGGCTTCATGATACGGAAGATGAGGATATTGCTGACGAAGAAGACGTGTGATCCTCAAATAATCAAGCCGCCTGCTATCGGGCGGTTTTTTTTTAACCCGCGCATTTTCACCAGAACCAGGAGGACATGGTAATACAGTAAGCCAGCGTAATGGAGAGCAGGGCAAGTTCAACGGGTTTGAAGAGGTGCATAGTTTTTATTACGTTTAGGATAAGTACCTACTTACATCGGTCCCGTAGATAAAAACTTTAGCTTTTACCGGCCGGTTTTCTCGGTTTTTTACTCAGCCGCGTAGTAATGCGCCCCGTTTATCAATCACATAGCGCACTTAATCGGCTATTAAGTATTGTTTCTCAGGGGGAAATAAGAAATAATCCTGTTTATTGAGAATAAAACTCATTACAGGGAGTTGCCGTGGTTAAGTTGATCTTTCTTACCGCAACGTTAGTTCTGACAGCCTGCACCGCACCACCACAGAAGGTGGAAGGCGGTACAGAACCTAAGGCGCTGATGAAAGCGCCGCCGATCTATCCCCTTTACGCCTGGAATAACGGACTCAGCGGATACATAAAGTTTGAGTATGATATTGGCGCTGATGGCAAAGTCAGCGAAATCCGTATTCTTGATAGCAAACCCCGCTACCTCTTTGATGATGCGATCGTTAAAGCGGTCTCCACCTGGCGTTTTGAAAAGGGGCATGCTTACAGCAATATTCAGCAGACAGTACGTTTCCGGTTGCGTAATCCCGATTCCATTCTGTGATGCCAGGGCGACTGACCATCCGTGGTTTCTGTAAAAACGAGATATTTAAGGCGTGCTGAATATGACTGTGGCAATGAAATAATCCCGAAATCAGCACCAGAAATAATTTAGAAAATACTCACGCGTACGCATTTCCCACACTAACCTATTACTATCGACTGCAACAGCATAGTCAGACCGGGTTGTTTAAGCCCTGGCTTCGGCCAGGGCTTTTTTATTTCTCAATTTTGAGAACATACCGTACTGGAGGAGGCAATATGTTTGAACAACTTATAGCAGTGAGTGCGAACGCGGTAACGTTCTCGGAGGCAGGGGTACTCGATCATCTGGGAGGAGTCAGCTACAGCGTCATTTTTGGTGCTTTCGCCGGTTCTGTTTTCTATGTGGCTACCGCATGTCATCTCAGGGTAGTAGTCAAAATAGCCTATTTTCTCGTTTCGATGATTGTCGGCGTATTTGGTGCCGGGTTAGCTGGAGCAAAGCTTTCCCAGCTCTTAGGGTACAGTGACAGGCCGCTGGACGGCCTTGGCGCGATACTGCTTTCTGCGCTGGCAATCAAAACCCTAACTTTTTTCAGTCAGCAGGACCCCGCGCTCTGGCTGGCACGCCTGAAGGGAGGTTTCCATGGTCACAAATGATCCTTTGGTCTTAACCAATGTCGCGACATGCTCGGCAATTGTGTTGCGTTTAATGTTCTACCGTACAAAGGGGGAACTGCATCAGAGTTGGGCGTCCTGGCTGGCCTATATTATTATTCTCGCCTACGCTGCAGTGCCCTTCAGATTTTTTTTCGATCACTACGATCACGCTACCTGGACATCGGTAATGTTTAATCTGATCTTCTGTGCTGCGGTTTACAGGTCAAAGGGCAATGTTGCACTTCTGTTCCGGGTTCTGAGGCCGCAAAAGTAATGTCCAATCCTACTATCGCTGCGTGCAGGCCCTGTTGTGCTATTTAATGTAGTGGCAGGGCCTCAGTTCACGCTCATTTCATTATCCTTCACTCACAAATCACCTGATATAAAATGGATCTACAGGCTTAAGATTATTCGTAGGGTCTTTGTCCTTTCAGAAAATTCTTTTTTTAAATCTAGTGAAGAGCGAAAAAAAATGCGTTTTAACCGGGCTCAGGAGTTATCACCGTCGTTATGGGCTTCTGATGGCTGTAGCGCAAATTGGCGCGGGATAGTTGGGGATGGGGTGTTAATATAATGTAAATTTTTTCCGGAGCTTTCACCTTTAGTGGAAATTAACACCCTAAAAAAGCATTTTGATATGCTAACTCATTGATGAAACTATCTAAATAAGTTGAAAATATCGCCATTACCGCATGGTTACACTGTTTAAATCTACAGTTTTGCTGTCAGAAACGAAATAAAATTCGTTTTTTATGGAGGTAATTGCAATAAAAGGGTCAATTGAGACTGAGGGAGAAAAGAGGGGTTGAGAAAGCGGCCTGAAAATACGTAAAATAGGGCCAAAACCTAAATCAGGAGAGTCTTGTGTCAGAAGTAGCGTCCATAGAGCAATATCCAGAGCGGCTGGAAGAGGCAAAAAACATTGCCCTGGGCTGGCGTATCGTAGGTCAGATTGAGCCGCAAACGTTAGAGGATGCTATTCAAATGCTGCGCGACAGCTCAGCCCATGCCGCTAAGGTTTACGAGATACTTTGTGCTGAGATAGCGCAGCGTACAAAAGGTTAGCAGCTACTTACCCGCCAGTATGGCCCAGCTCTGCCGATCTTAAGCGGGACCAGGATTCCCAGCAGAGTAGCGGATCGATATCAGCCCCGCCGCAGGCAGGTTCCAGATACCGGGCAATAGGCTCCGGTATCGAAACCCGGATCGCACCATCACGAATTGCTTCCACTTCCTGACGTGTTAATAAGCGGCCTTTTTGCCGTTCTGCCTGGAACAGCAATTCCGTCAGTGACGGCAGATAGATAATAGTCATTCCCCTTCCCCTGAAATCGGTGACTGATGCTATTTTCGGCGCGCTGGGAAAAAACTTTAGCGTCAGAGGGGGAGCATGACGGCGATATACGGGGCATATTGCCGCAGCGGAGGGGGAAGGGGAGATTAATAATCTTCAGAAACCAGCCACTGATCGGCTTCATCAAACATTTCTTCGATGATCCTCATCATGACCGATTTGTCGCTTTTACTGGCGTCGGTTTTCACCCCGTTAGCCTGCATAGGTTTGACCCGAACTTCCGCATCGGGGAAAACGCGCTGAATACGTTTTTCCAGCTCGCTTAAAATCATCTGTTGCGCGTCAGGGAGTCCGGCGACGTTTCGCTTATCGTAAATCAGTTCAACAAACATTCGTTTATCCAGGTTATTAATGCTGGATAAAAATACAGTTATTTTTGCAAGGCTTCAATCAAAATCTGCTTCTTCAGGCCTCTCTTTTCAGCCCCTGGCGCTGAGTCTTCATATCCCGCGCAGCGTGTGCGCAACATTCATCAAACCCGGACAATCCCTTAGGCTACACTCGTTACGAAGAAATTCCCTCAAGGAGATATAAGATGAAAAAAACGCTGATGTTTCTCTCGGTGCTGACGGCTGGCATCGTGATTACCGGCTGCGCGGACAACCACATTGTGCATATGAAAGATGGCACCACGAAAGTTGTTGAAGGTAAACCCGAACTCGACAAAGCGACTGGTATGATCTTTTACACCGATGAGTCAGGGAATAAGCAGGCGGTGAAGCAGTCTGATATTGCAGAGATGGATTCGCTTGATAACTGATTAAAGCGCCGGCGCCGGGTGGGCTTATTTTGGGGTTTTACTGACTTGCCAGCGGTTCTGTGCCAGAATTTTGCCCAACGTGAATCAAATCAATAAGAACCGGAGACTCCCGCCTATGATCCGCACGATTGCCGCTGGCTGCCTGCTTGCCTCTGCCTCTTTCGCCGCCTGGAGCGATACCGGATCGCAAAATATCCAGTTTCAAATCACCTGTGACGGGCGTCCGACAATGACCGTTACGAAAGCCCGCTATGGGTTGACCACGATTAAGTGGCCCGGCAATCACTTCCAGGTCGCCTCCGGGCATAAGCGCTCGCATCTTGAGAGTGGAACTAAAGTTTCGATCGTTCTGTTCCGCAACGGCGACCAGATGATCGTCAATAAATCGAACGACGATACCTACTTCTCCTTCGACGGCGTTGGTACGCTGGTGCCGTGCAGCAGAAGTCCTGAACGTGAAAATCAGGCCGTCCAGCTACAGAGAACGGACGCCTCGGGAAAACTTGAATCCTGATTGGGGAGTGAAGCGTGGATATAACAGTAACGCACGAGCCTGCACCGGAAGAACTCGCGGAGGTGCGGGCAGGGCTGATGGCTTATAACGCCCGGCATATCAGCCTGGATGACATAAAAGATATTGCGGTTTTTATTACCGGCGCGGATGGCCGTAAGCAGGCTGGGCTGACCGGATCCACCTGCGGCAACTGGCTGCGCATTGATATGCTCTGGGTATGTGACGCACTGCGCGGTCAGGGTGGCGGCAGCCAGCTGATTCAGGCCGCAGAGGCGGAAGCCCGCCGTCGGGGCTGCCTTTATGCGCAGGTCGATACGGCGAGCTTTCAGGCGAGGCCTTTTTACGAAAAGCTGGGCTACAGCGTACGCTTTATACTGGATGAGTATCCGCGCACCCATCAGCGCATCTATCTGACCAAAACGCTCTGACTAAGCGTGCCGCTGGCGAAGATCCCGCGGCGCGTTCTCCGCCTCATCAAGCAGCGACAGCCACTGGCGCGTATCCACCTCCTGCCACGCTTTATGACCCGAAGTGGTGGTCATCAGCACCACGTCCGGCCTCAGCGCACGATAAAACTCCAGCGTTTTGCGCAGATCGGCCTCATTACTGTCGGGCACCAGCACTGTGACCCAGTTTTCGCCATAAAGAGAGAGCGTATCGCCCACAAACAGATAGGTTTTGCCAAAGGGCGAGGCGTAGAGATAGGTTGTACTGTCCGGCGTATGCCCGGGCGTTGGCACAATATGAAAACTGCCGCAGTGCAGCTCTGCCTGAGTAAAAGTGTCGTCGGGCTCGACATAAGGACTGATCGGCCCCAGCGCGCGGTTATGGCAGTAAAGTGCGGAGTTAAACCGCTGCTGAAGAAGGCGCGTTCCCGGCCCCGCTTCGTGCCAGTGCGTCAGATAATGGCGGATAATGCCGCCTGAATCGGCGATCGTCTGGTGATCTTCAGGCTGCTCCGTCCGGGAAATCAGCAAATTGCCGCGGCTGTGCTGAAGCAAATAACCATGCATCATCAGCGCAGGATTCTGCTCGTTCTCTGGAAACTCCGGTGTGGAAACCCAAAGATCCTCATACAACTGTTTCATGGGCGCTCCCGGATGTTAACGCAGCGTGGGATGTCCTGATAACGTCAGCGAACCCCGCGTACCTTCTACCTGTAAATGGCCGTGGGCACCGAGTGGCAGCGTCACGGTATTCCAGCCGTGGCCGAATTCCAGTCCGGTCACCACGGGAAGGCGCGTTAGCTGACGTATCAGCGTCCATACGCTGTCAAAGTCGTAGCCATTGTCATAGTCGGTCAGGCGGGCGTGAGTAAAACTGCCGGTCACGATGGCTTTCTGCCGGGCCAGGATGCCGCTCTGAGCCAGCTGAAGCAGCATTCTTTCCACTTTATAAGGATGCTCGTTGACATCCTCAATCACCAGAATGCCCTCTTCAATCACCGGCAGCCAGGGCGTCCCGGCCAGTGATGTAATCATCGCTAAATTGCCACCCCATACCGTGCCGCAGAGATCGACCTGCTGCTCCGGCGTCTGCCATTCAAGCTTAAATTTAGGCGAAGTCAGGGCGCGCCAGAAATGATCCAGCGTGAAATCAGATAAAGTCTTAGCGCCAAAATTGCCTGCAAGCATCGGGCCGCTGAAGCTTCTCAGCCCACGGGTCAGCAAGGCAAGCTGAACGGCAGTGAAGTCACTGTGGCCGCATAGCGCGACGGGCTGGTCACCCAGGCGGGCGCTCAGGGCGTCACAGTTGAGATCGGCAAGAAGACGGCTTGCGCCGTAGCCGCCCCGTACAGCCAGCACGATATCCGGCAGGGAGGGTAACTCCGCCAGTCCGTTCAGCTCCGCCAGGCGCTCTGCGTCGCTGCCGGCAAAACGCCGATCCCGGCGGGCAAGGGCGGCCCTGTTTTCAACGTTATGTCCCTGAGTAACAAGACGTGATACCGCCAGCTGTGCCGCTTCCTGATTGACGCAATAGCCAGAGGGCGCAATCAGGTGAAAGGTGCGCGGCGTAACGGATATCATCTTCACTCATCTCCTCACAAAGGCCGGCGGTGGGCCATATTTCAGTGAACTTTCTGTTCTGACTGGATCGAAACCGCCTTTTAAGGCAAATTGTTGGTTTCTTATACGAAGCGGGAAAACTTGCTCACCCAGCATGCCTGATGATGACGAAAAGCGTGAATGAAGTCATCAGAGATTCGATAAGTTTAAGAATTACGGTAATTTTCTCCAGCCCGACGGACGGTAAGATAGAACGCGAGGCTAGAGCTCAGAGGAAGAACATAACGTGAGAAGGGTTAAAGCAGCTGTCATTTTGGGGGTTCTGCTGCTGGCAGGATGTGCCAGTCAGTCTCATAAAGCGACCGTTGGCGGTCAGCCGCAGACGCCGTTGACCAAAGCGCCGCCGAAGAAGGTGTCACAGGCCTGGTCAGCGCTTTCAGAAAGCGCGGCCAATAACTATGGCGTCGATCGTAAACTGGTGGATGCCATCATTGCCGTAGAGTCGGGCGGTAATCCAACGGTAGTGAGCAAATCAAATGCTATTGGCCTGATGCAGATTAAAGCCTCTACGGCGGGCCGTGAGGTTTATCGCGTTCAGGGGCGTCGTGGACAGCCAAGCAGTGCACAACTGCGCGATCCGGCAACCAATATCGATATCGGCACTGCCTATATCAAAATCCTTCAGGAGCGTTCGCTCGCGGGTATCCGCAATCCTGAAACGCTTCGCTACGCAACTATCGTTTCCTACGCTAACGGCGCCGGTGCGCTGCTGAGGACTTTTTCCTCTGACCGGAACCGGGCGATAGCGATGATTAACGCGATGTCTCCGGAAGAGTTTTACCAGCATATTCAGGATAAGCATCCTGCCGCTCAGGCACCTCGCTATCTCTGGAAGGTCACCACCGCCTTACGGACTATCTGATGGTTATCCCCGCCCCTTATCGCAAAGGGCGGGGATTTTTCAGAGTTTACTCTCGGCATAGCGTGAGGAGCGGTTACCTGTCTCCTCTTCTTCCTCGTCTTCCGTTTCATTTGAAGCCAGGTTTGCCACCTTGACCTGAGGTAATTTTCCGCCGGAAAATTCAATTCGTCGGGTCGGGAAGGCGAAGCTGATTTCCAGCGCCTCAAGGCGTTCCATCAGCTGCAGGTTTATCTCTTCCTGTACGTCCATATACTGATTGTAATCGGCTACCGTAACGTAATAGACCACTTCAAAGGTCAGCTGGCTTTCATCAAAGGAGAAGAAGTGACCACGGTCGAAGCGGGTATTATCCACATGCTCAATCACTTCACGCAGCAGCTGGCTCACCTTGCGCATTTTTTCGGCTGAGGTTTCGTAGCTGATGCCGAACCGGAACAGGATACGTCGCTCATTCATGCGCTTGTAGTTATGAATGGTTTGTTGCAGAAGGATAGTGTTAGAACAGACAATCTGTTCACCGCTCAGGCTGCGCAGACGCGTCGTCTTCAGCCCGATATGCTCAATAGAACCGGCGATATCGCCAAACACAATAAAATCGCCGTGTTCAAATGGCTTATCGAAGCCGATCGCGAGCGAGGCGAAGACGTCGCTCAGCACCGTCTGAATCGCCAGGGCGATCGCAATACCGCCCACGCCAAGACTGGCGACCAGCGCGGTAATGTTAACCCCCATATTGGAGAGGATTGCCAGCAGCAGCATTGCCCAGACGATCACGCGCAGCATAATGCCAATAATGACAGTCGTGACCGGATTACGCACGTGGGTGGGGTCACGCTTCATGCCCGACAGCCACAGGCGTATACCGCAGTCCAGCCATAACGCAATTTGCAGGAGAAGGACAACAAACCAGCCGTGGCCCGCCACCGCTTCCCATGTGGGTGAGAGCGCAACAAATTTCAGGGCAAGTAAAAACGAAAAGATCAGCAGCAGCATGTTGCTGGTACTGCGCAGGATTTCCACAGCAATACGATACAGGAACTGGCCGCGCTGGTTTGGCGACGTTGACGTCCGTTTGGTCAGGAAGCGGATTATCGTACGCAGTATCGTGAAGATAATCAGCGTACCGCCCACTAATATGGCGGTATTAATCCAGAACGCCCGGTTGAAAAGCAGGGATAAATTCAGGGAAGTTAGCCAGTTTTCCATAAGGTTAATGATCCTTTCTGGTGAGCCGGTATTCAGGCAAGATAAAAAACAACAGGGCTAAGCCTGGTGCAGAATGACCGGTTTTGCCAGTTAGCGTGAGGGGGCAAGGCTTGAGAAAGAGGGAAAGGCATGACGCTGATCTGCCCGCGGGAGCGGGCAGCAGAGGGTTACATAAAGCGACTGGCCTTTTCGCGTGCCAGCCGTTCAAGCGAAAAGATGACCTGCTGAAGCTCGCGCTCCTGACCGGTATTCAGCGTCACGTAACGGAAGCTGAGGCGGGGCGTGACGACAGTTTCGTTTTTGTAGCCCACGATGCTGCGTTCGCCGATATTAATTAACTGCGCGTCCACTTCAAAACGGCCAAACTCACCCATCTCGACCCGCAGTTTCCTGAACAGTTCGCCACCCTGGATGCTTTCCGGCACTTCGCTCTCAGCGAGCACGCCGATACCGCCCAGCGATAAATCCTGCAGGCGCATGCGGCTCTCTCCGCTGCCGTCCGGCCACTTCACATAGCAGTAGAAAACCGGGTCAAGCGGCGCATTTACCCGGAAAAATTCACGGCGCTGGATCATGCACAGCTCGTCAGGCAGATCGGCACCAAAAGCGGGGAGTCCGTCGTGGCTGCCGCTGCTCAGGGCGGGCAGGGTAAACTCCACTTTCGCGCCCCGGGTTTCAGCGGTGAGATGCAAATCCTTCGCGGCCAATGCCAGCTGGTTGTCGCTTTCGTTGCTGCCCCAGTCAATCAGCAGGCTTTCCCGATCGGCGTCCAGAAGCTTGGTTATAAACTGGCCTCTGGCATGTGATACCATGACAGGCGTCTGATTTTTCATCAGATCTTTCAGTACGTTTAGCACGGCCAGCGGACCGCGCTTAATGTACTGCTCTTTATCTTCCTCTTTCACATTGACTCCAGTGGCATCTCAAATCACACTTTTTAAGCTGATACGTCATTTTATCGGCACCGTCAGCCAACCCTTTAGTTTTAAAGAAAATAAAAGGGTAACTAAAAAAAATGGGTGGTTATCACAGAACGTTTTTTTTAGACTATACTTGCGAAGTTTAATCTACAACAAGGGATGGAGTAATAAATGGGTATTTTGTCTTGGATTATCTTTGGCCTCATCGCAGGGATTATTGCTAAATGGATCATGCCAGGGAAAGATGGCGGTGGTTTTATCATCACAGTGGTGCTGGGGATTATCGGTGCCGTAGTCGGTGGTTGGATCAGTACGCTGTTCGGTTTCGGTAAGGTAGACGGATTCAACTTTGGCAGCTTTGTGGTGGCGGTCATTGGTGCAATCGTCGTGCTGTGGATTTACCGTAAAGTTAAAAGCTGACCACGATTAATTCAGAAACTAAGGGAGACGCCTGGCGCCTCCCTTTTTTTATGGCTGCGGATCAGAAATCGTAGCCCACGGTGGCGACGATGGTGCGCTCTGCTCCCCAGTAGCAGTTTCCTGTACCGTAACAGGCCGCCACATAATCCCGATCCCCAAGATTATTGGCATTCACCTGGACCCATGCGTCTTTTAACTGAGTGTTCCAGACGCCAAGGTCAGCGCGCACCGATGCGTCGAAAAGCGTAACGGAGGGCAAACGCGTGGTGTTTTCATTATCGGCCCATTGCTTACCGATATAGCGGACGCCTGCACCTGCACTGATACCATAATCAAACTGATAATGTCCCCATAATGACGCAGTCTGATTAGGAGTAACGTAAGGCGTATGACCTTCATTGCCATCAGTCGTATCTTCAAAGCGTACGCGTGTAAGCGAGTAACCAGCGATAGTGCTTAACCGGGAGGTAATTTGATTATGCGCTTCCAGTTCCAGCCCGCGAGAACGGACTTTACCGGCAGGCTCATAAAAGTTGGTATTCACGATGCGGTTGCCAACGTCTTTCTGTGCCAGATCGTAAATCGCTACAGAGTAGAAATCATCGGTGCCCACTGGCTGATATTTTACCCCAGCTTCATACTGCTGCGCAGTGGTGGGTTTTAATAGCTCGCCGTTCGGGTCGGGCAGACTGGAAGGCGTAATAGCCTGGCTGTAGCTTATGTAAGGAGAGACTCCGTTATCAAAGGCGTAGAGCAGTGAAGCCCGCCCACTGATATGATCGTCCGAACGCCGCATGCTGCTTTCAGTTGAATCATTAACGCTTTTGGCGACGAGACGGTCATAGCGTCCTCCAACGGTAAGATGCCAGTTGTTCCACTGCATCTCATCCTGCAAATAAACCCCAGTTTGTCGGTAGCGGCGTGTTTGATCGCTAGCGCTACTCAGACCGCGCAGGCGGACTTCACCCGGAGCGGGCTGAGGATTATATGCAGACTGCCAAAGGATCAGGTTGCCTTCGCCGGTCACAGCATTGATCGGGTCGACAAAGGCGCTGGCGTTCCAGAGGCTGTTACGATACTGCTGATAATCCGTGCCGACCACCAGAATATGCGAAAGTTCCCCCGTATCGAAATCTGCTTCCAGCTGGTTATCAATGGCATAAGCGTCGAGCGAGGAACGCTCGCCGGAGTAATAGCGATCCAGTAAATCGGAGTTACCACGCCAACCAATCTGGTAGACCTGATCGAGTTCACTGTTAGAGTGACTGTAACTGGCATTGGAGCGAAAAGCCCATGTTTCATTAAAGCGGTGTGAGAAGGCGTAGCTGTAAATCTGTTCGCGACGTTTGTATTGATCAAGCGCGCTTTCGCCATCATAAAACCCGTTGCTTAGCTTACGCCCATTATGTTCCGTAATGCTTCCTTCTCCGGGCACAGAGCCGTGATAACCCCCGGAAGGATCTTTTTGCAGATAGGCGCGTAACAATAATGAAGTATCCTCATCTGGCTGCCAAAGCAAAGAAGGGGAAATTGCGTAGCGCTCCTCCCTGGTATGATCGTATTGAGTATCGCTATTACGTGTAATACCGGTTAAACGAAAAGCCCACTGATCGGTTAAGGCGTTGGTGTAATCGAACGCAGCGCCCGTCGTGGCATTATTACCAGCGATAGCACGGAAATGTCCCTGTTCAGCAAATTGCGGACGCTTTGACGTCATCATTACCAGTCCACCGGGTACGGTCTGGCCATAAAGCGCGGAAGAAGGTCCTTTGATGATATCTATACGTTCCAGAAACCATGGGTCTACCTGAAGGGAGTTGTAGCTGCCGCCGTCACTCATCAGACGTAAACCATCAAGGAAAGTATTATCCACGTCTCCACCGTGAAAGCCCCGCAGGGAGATAGTATCGTAACGGCTGGCCGCACCAGCAAAATTTGTGAATACACCTGGCGTATAATTCAGCGCCTGGTTGACGTTCATGGCACCCTGATCTTCAATTTGTTGCCGGGTAACTACGGAAACGGACTGTCCGGTCGTGATTAGTGGCTGGTCCGTCTTGGTCGCGCCTTTACTGGTTTTGGCGGTATAGCCTTTAGTCGGGCTGGTGGCGGTTTCCGCAGGTTGAGCGGTCACCACCAGGGTCTCGGCTGCATAAACAGCCAGGGGGGCAGAGAGTGCGATGGAGCAAAACAGAACAGAACGCTTCAGGGTGAAAGGCATTCTCATTGTCGATTCCCTTACAAATTAATCTAATTATGATCCGTTGCGCAGAGGTAAAAAGGTAAAAGCGCGCAGGGACGGCAGCATAAGGCTAATGATAATCTCAATGAGAATTGTTATCTTTCAGGAAAAAATTAGCAAGCAGTCTGTAACATTTTAAGCGTAACGCTATGCCGGAACGGGAGAGAGCAGGGGAGAAAACCCGGCGAAAGGCTCGCCGGGCAGGGGAAGTTATTGAGTTTTTGTGATGTCGCTGACGTTATTACAGACCACATTTTTCGGGCAGTAGAGATCCATCAGCTTAAGCGTGACGCCATTGGTCCAGCCAAAGCCATCCTGAAGCGGGTACTCACCGCCACCACCGCCGCCTAAATCTTTACCCTCCACCACATATTTCTCAACCAGCTTGCGCTCCTTATCATAAGTAGCCTGCACGTTTTGCAAGAAGCGAATACCGATATCTTTTGCGAGCGCCTGTTCACCGTAATTATTCAGTCCCTCAACGGCCGCCCACTGAAGCGGCGCCCAGCCGTTTGGCGCATCCCATTGCTGGCCGGTGTTCTCAGTAGTGGTAGCCAGGCCGCCCTCTTTCAGCAGATTAGCCCGGACGGCTGCCGCGGTTTTATCCGCTTTATCGTCAGTGGCCGCCTGCAAATAGAGTGGGAACAGCGCAGCGGCGGTCAGCTGTGGATGGACTTTGGCCGTTTTCCAGTCGTAATCGGCGTACCAGCCATCTTTCTCATTCCAGAGATAACGGTTGATCGCATCCTGATGGGTTTTTGCGACCTTCACGAAGTGCTGACTCGCCTCTTTATTACCCGCAACGTCATTGGCATGCGCCAGCGTTTTTTCCAGGTGGAAAATCAAAGCATTAAGATCAACGGCCGCGATGCTGGTGGTGCGGACAGAGGAGAGATCGCCCTGCCTGGTAAACCAGCGTGAGCTGAAGTCCCATCCCGACGCAGCCCCGGCGCGTAAGTCACGGTAGAGCTGTGCTTTTTTATCATCGCTGGTGTTTTTCGCCGTTGCTATATCATCCATATAGGATTCGGTTCTGGGCACGTCGCGGGCATCCCAGTAGCGGTTCAGCAGCGTGCCATCCTTCAGCTTCACAATACGTTTACTGGCTTCGCCAGGCTTAACGCTTTGCGCATCAGCCATCCAGTAATCGTATTCTTTCTGCAGCTGGGGCAGGTATTTAGCGTAAGTTTCCTCACCTTTGTGCTTCGCCAGCAGATCGACCATCAGGCTGAAGAAAGGGGGCTGGGAGCGGCTAAGGTAGTAACTCCGGTTTCCGTTAGGGATATGTCCATATTTGTCCAGGATATAAGCGAAGTTATCGACCATATCCTCCACGAGCTTCCAGTGACCACTCTCGGCAAGGCCGAGCATCGTGAAATAGGTGTCCCAGTAATAGACTTCCCTGAACCGTCCTCCCGGCACCACGTAGGGTTTCGGCAGCGACAGCAGGGAATCCCAGCGTCCCGCCTTATTCGTGGTGCGCGTCAGTACTGGCCAGAGACCATTAATGTGCTCACGCAGGCTCTGACCGGCAGGCGGAATATAGGTTTCCCTCTCGGCTGGCAGCGTGAAATTAGCGTTAACAAAGCGGCGCAGATCGAAGTTACTTTGCTTCCTTTGCATCTGCCAGTCGGCAAGAATTGAAGTGGGGTTGCTTTTGGGAACCGCGTCCGCAAACGTTTTCTGATCCGGGAACAGTTTTGCCGACTGCACGGCATGGAAAAGCGGGCCCAGCAGGACATCGGGCGGCTGCGGCGCTTCGCTTAACATATGCTGCTGGCTGTCGGTTTGCTTCGCATAACTTGTTTGCACCAGCGCGGCAGAAACCAGCAGTGGCAATACCAGCAAGGCTTTCCAGTGACGTTTTTCAACTCGTTGCATTGGTTATTCTCCATGTCCAGACCAGACCCGATCTGTAAGCTATTGACCCTCAAACAAACTTTAGACGAATATTCTGAGATAGCGCGTGGGCAGAACGTGAAATGTGAAGCGGCTGGAGTTTTTACTGGGAAAGCGCAGCGGCAGAAATTAGCGCGATGATACAGGCGCAGGAGTGGATTTTGATGAGTTAACCGGGGTTGCAGGAGAGAAAAGCGCAGCCCTCTTGCATTTAAAAAAGCATGTTAATTGAGAGGGCACAGAGTTATTGCTGACCCAATGCCCGGCGATGTCGTGCTTTATGGCCTGCCGTTATAGCCATCCCAGTAAGTTGCGGCGGCGCCCTCCAGCAAAATCTCGCTCCGTTTCTCTGGCCGGTCGGCCTCATATTGATGATTGATAATCTGGCTTTTCTGTTGGCCGGGCGCGAAGGGGGTATCGTCAGAAACAGCACCCTGGCGATCCCGGTTAAAGCTGGCAACCCGCTGTTGCGCCTGGCGCTGCGTTAACCCGGCTGCCCGGTCTTTTTTCCCCATCTCATAAAACTGACTGAGAAACTGGCCCATCAGCCGGGCGTTATCTGCAACCAGTGGGCGAGTATTGGGATCGAAATGCGTCTGGGCTAACCGAAAGGCCGTATGGCGGGCATTTCTGTCCACGCTGTTCTGTGGTCCGGCACAGGCGGAGAGGAGCAGGGCTGCAAACATAGCAGGGAGGAGAGTCTTGAGTGGCATTCTGGCTATTTCCTTATATTGAGTTCCACTGTAAAAAACGGTTCTTTATATCTGACGTCATCTTTTAAGCGATCGTTGTCCTTTTGCATACGATAGCCTGGTGGCAGGCATTATCTGCCTGTTGGCCCTGCCATTACCATATTTATCAATGCGATATTTTTAAAAAAAGAGTGAAAGCCTGACCTGAAAGCGCGAAAACGCTGGCGTGAGCGTCGGTGAAAATGCTATTTAATTACAACATACTAATAACTGTGGCTTCATCTCCGCCTCATCCTGAGGCGCTAAACATCGCTCAGCAGCAGAAGGGCGTCGCTGTTCAGTTGGGCGATGCTTAACGCGATGCATATAGCATAATAAAAGCCCACACCAGAGCGTGGGCTTTGTCTGCCGTACGGCCAGCGCGTTGAGTATTAACCTGCTTTATTCTCCGGCAGGGTGATTCCGCTGCTGACCCGCAATCCTGCTTCATCAAAAACCATACACTGGTGAGGATAAAAAGCGGGTCTCAGCGTCTGATAAGGGCGGAAGTGAACGTCGCCGGGCAGCAGCATTTTAAAGCCGTCGTGACCATAGCACTGGCCAAAAAGAAAGGTGTTATTGCCCAGCCGTTCGACGACTTCGCAGTGGAAATCCAGCTGAAGCGGCGCATCAGTGTTTACCTGCAGATGTTCAGGACGTATCCCCAGCGTTACCGGAGCGTCAGGGGTGAGCATCATCAATGGCGCGGGAAGGGTAAAGCTATATTCACCTTCGTTGACGCTGACCACCAACGCCGCAGGGTTGCAGCTTTCCACCCGTGCTGGCAGGAAATTCATTTTCGGCGAACCGATAAAACCAGCGACAAAGCGGTTAACCGGGTTGTAATAGAGTTCCATTGGCGAACCAACCTGTTCGACCTTGCCGTAATTCATTACCACGATTTTATCCGCCAGCGTCATCGCTTCGACCTGATCGTGCGTCACATACACCATGGTTGTTTTCAGCTCCTGATGCAGCCTGGCGATATGCAGCCGCATATCAACGCGCAGTTCAGCATCAAGGTTGGAAAGCGGTTCATCAAACATAAATACGCGGGGATTACGCACGATGGCGCGGCCAATCGCCACGCGCTGGCGTTGACCGCCAGAGAGCTGTCTGGGTTTACGATCCAGCAGGTGCGACAGCTGCAGCGTTTTTGATACCATCTCTACCTGATGACGGATCTCCGCTTTCGGTACACCATTCACCTTCAGGCCATAGCCCATGTTTTCCGCCACGGTCATATGCGGATAGAGGGCATAAGACTGGAATACCATCGCCACGCCGCGGTGGGCAGGGGCGACATCGTTCATCACCTCATCCCCAATCAGAATTTCGCCGCCGCTGACCTCTTCAAGGCCGGCGATAAGCCGTAACAGCGTCGATTTTCCGCAGCCGGAAGGACCGACAAATACGGCGAACTCACCATCCTCAATATCCAGCTGAACATTTTTCAGCGTTTCCGTTTTGCCAAAGTATTTGGCGACGTTTCTCAGTCTGATGCTGGACATGCTAATCCTTATCCAAAAAGGAGCGTTGCCGCGTTGCTTGTATTACGTATAACAAGCTTTGAGGCGCCTGTGGTTGCTGATTCTGATGAGGTGACTATAACGCTGCCCGGAAACAGGCCCTACGGACTGTTTTCATTTTTGTAATACGGATCACATATCGGAAATTCTGGGGTGGAGGGGTTGCCCGCTTACGCGTAGCTTATGCTCTCAGCACGCGGTGGCAGACGTCGGACTGACGGTTTTTCCTGCTGCTGTTATGGCGCGGCACGTCGGAGTACCGCGTCAGTAAAATTAAAAATGTTATACCTTCACATGGGGTCAGCAATGAAAATCAGAACGACCGTCACGCTGCTTCTGTCAGCGTTAGCGCTGAGTCAGATAGCGCAGGCCGCACAGCAACTTACCGTCTGGGAAGATATTAAAAAATCGGACGGGATCAAAACCGCCGTTGCCGATTTCCAGAAGCAGTACAACGTCGAGGTGAAAGTGCAGGAGATGCCTTTCGCCCAGCAGATTGAGAAACTGCGCCTGGACGGTCCCGCCGGTATCGGGCCTGATGTGCTGGTTATTCCTAACGATCAGCTTGGCAGTTCTATTATTCAGGGACTGCTGAGCCCGATCTCCCTGAGCCCTGAGCAGCAGGCCGCCTATACGCCTTCAGCCATGACCGCTTTTACTCAGGAAAAGGTGGTCTACGGTGTGCCTAAAGCCGTGGAAACGCTCGTGCTGATTTACAACAAAGATTTGCTGCCCGCACCGCTGAAAACCCTTGATGACTACCGCGCATTCTCTGCGAAACAGCGGGCGGCGAAGCAGTATGGTCTGCTGGCGAAATTCGATCAGCTTTACTACAGCTGGGGCGTTATCGCACCGATGGGCGGCTACATCTTTGCGAAAAATGACCAGGACGCGCTGAATGTGAACGATGTGGGCCTCAACACGCCCGGAAGCGTAGAGGCCGTTACTTACCTGAAAAGCTTCTTCACCGAAGATTTGCTTCCCCGGGGCATACTTGGGGATAACGGCCTGAATGCGATCGACTCCCTGTTCACCGAGAAAAAAGCGGCGGCAGTGATTAACGGCCCCTGGGCGTTTCAGCCTTATCAGGCCGCCGGTATTAACTATGGCGTCGCGCCCCTGCCAGATCTGCCCAACGGCAAGCCGATGAGTTCCTTCCTGGGCGTGAAGGGGTATGTAGTGTCGACCTGGAGTAAGGATAAAGCGCTGGCGCAGCAATTTATTAACTTCATCAATCAGCCCCAGTACGTGAAAGAGCGCTATCTGAAGACTCAGGAGATCCCGCCGGTGGTTGCGCTGATGAACGATCCCATTATTAAAGATGATGAAAAAGCCAGCGCCGTAGCGTTGCAGGCCACGCGCGCATCGGCGATGCCGGGCGTCCCTGAGATGCAGGAAGTCTGGGGACCGGCCAATGCGGCGCTGGAACTTAGCGCCACCGGCAAGGCGGAACCGAAGGCCGCGCTGGATAACGCCGTCAGCCAGATCTCGATGCAAATCGAGGCAATGCAGGCCAGTAACCAGTAAGCCACTTCGCGGGATATCCCGCAATGATGAGGATCGTGGTGTGATTTTATCTCCCAGTGAAAAGCTGGCGCTGGACAAGCGTCAGCGCCGACATGCCGTTACCGGGCTGCTGTTTGGGCTAATCCCTGGCTTCGGCCAGTTCTACCATCGCCAGTGGGCCAAGGGGGCCTGTTTTTTCCTGTTGCTGAGCAGCTTTATCGGCGTGTTTCAAAACTTTCTGCACGAAGGACTGTGGGGGCTGGTGACGCTGGGTGAGGAAGTGCCGCGTGATAACTCTATCTTCCTGCTGGCAGAGGGCATTCTCAGCGTACTGATCGTCGCATTTGGAGTGACGTTATGGGGGCTTTCGCTGCGCGATGCGTGGGTGAACGGCCGCAGGCGCGACGAAGGTCAGCAGTTAAACAGCATACGTAAACAGTATCAGCTGCTGCTGCGGGAAGGGTTTCCCTATCTGATGATCACGCCTGGCTTTGTTCTGCTGGTTTTTGTGGTGGTGTTTCCTATCTTGTTTGGCTTCGCCATCGCTTTTACCAACTATAACCTCTACCACACGCCGCCGGCGAAGCTGGTGGACTGGGTCGGCTTCAAGAATTTTATCAATATTTTCACCCTGTCGATCTGGCGCTCCACCTTTTTTGACGTGCTGCAGTGGACGGTAGTCTGGACGCTGCTGGCCACCACCTTGCAGTGTACGGTTGGCGTCATGCTGGCGATCCTGGTCAATCAGAAGGACCTGCGTTTTAAGCCCCTGATCCGCACTATCTTTATTCTGCCGTGGGCGGTGCCGGGGTTTGTCACCATTCTGGTTTTTGCCGGGATGTTTAACGACAGCTTCGGCGTGATTAATAACGCTATTCTCAGCTTCTTTGGCATTGAACCGATCGCCTGGATGACCGATCCGTTCTGGAGCAAAACCGCGCTGATACTGATGCAAACCTGGCTGGGCTTTCCCTTTGTGTTTGCCATGACCACCGGCGTGTTGCAGGCGATCCCTGACGATCTCTATGAGGCGGCGATCATGGACGGCGCCAGCGCATGGACGAGGCTGAAAACTATTACCTTGCCGCTGGTGCTCTACGCCATCGCACCCATCATCATCACGCAATACACCTTTAACTTTAATAACTTCAACATTATTTATCTGTTTAACAATGGCGGACCGGCGGTAGCGGGTTCCAATGCAGGCGGCACCGATATTCTGGTCTCCTGGATCTATAAATTAACCATGTCTTCATCGCAATATGCTATAGCCGCCACCATCACCATCCTGCTGTCGATCTTCGTGGTCGGGCTGGCGCTCTGGCAGTTCCGCGCGACGAAATCGTTTAAGCAAGATGAGATGGCATAAGGAAGCGAACATGGCAAAGTCTGTCAGCATTAAACGGGAAAAGTGGCTACGTCTGACCCTCACCTGGCTGGTGGTGTTAGCGGTGTCGACGATCATTATCTATCCACTGGTGTGGACGGTCGGAGCGTCGCTGAATGCCGGTAACAGCCTGCTCAGCAGCGCAATTATCCCTGAGAATCTCTCATTCCAGCATTACCAGAATCTGTTTAACGGCACGGTGCCATACCTCACCTGGTACTGGAACTCGATGAAAATCAGCTTTCTGACCATGCTGTTAACCTTAATCAGCGTAAGCTGTACGGCCTACACCTTTTCGCGTTTTCGCTTCAAGGGACGGCAAAACGGCCTGATGCTTTTTCTGCTCTTACAGATGATCCCGCAGTTTTCCGCGCTGATTGCCATTTTTGTGCTGTCGCAGCTACTGGGGCTGATCAACAGCCATCTGGCGCTGGTGCTGATTTATGTCGGCGGCATGATCCCGATGAATACCTATCTGATGAAGGGTTATCTTGACGCCATTCCGCGCGATCTGGATGAGTCGGCGCGGATGGACGGCGCGGGTAATTTCCGCATCTTTATCGAGATTATTATGCCGCTCTCGAAGCCCATTCTGGCGGTGGTAGCGCTGTTCTCTTTTACCGGCCCGCTCGGCGATTTTATTCTCTCCAGCACCATACTGCGTACCCCCGAGCAGTTCACGCTGCCGATTGGGCTTTATAACCTCGTGGCGCAGAAAATGGGAGCCAGCTACACCACCTATGCAGCGGGCGCGGTACTGATTGCCGTACCGGTCGCCATACTTTACCTGGCCTTGCAGAAATACTTTGTTTCAGGCCTGACCTCGGGCAGTACTAAAGGATAAAACATGCGAATCACACCTCTGTTTATTGCCCTGGCGCTGACCTGGGCAACGCCTCTGCTCGCGGCAAATACTGCGGCGGACCCGCAGCATGCCGGTTTTGTGAAGGGCGCTGATATCTCAACCCTGGCGGAGCTGGAGAAGCAGGGCGGGAAATTTTATAACGTGAACAATCAGTTGCAGGACCCAATTGCCATCCTGAAGGCGAACGGCATCAACACTATCCGCCTGCGGCTGTGGGTCGATCCCAGAGACGGCAGCGGCAACGCCTACGGCGGCGGCACTAACGATCTGGACACCACGCTGGCGCTGGCAAAACGGGCGAAAGCGCAGGGCATGCAGCTGCTGCTGGATTTCCAATACAGCGATTTCTGGACCGATCCCGGCAAGCAGTTTAAGCCGAAAGCCTGGGAGAACCTCAGCTTTCCCCAGCTGGAAAAGCAGGTTCATGACTATACCCGTGACGTTATCGCGCGTTTCAAGCGGGAGGGCGTACTGCCGGAAATTGTTCAGATTGGTAACGAGCTGAATGGCGGCATGCTCTGGCCGGATGGCAAAAGCTGGGGGCAAAACGGCGGCGAGTTCGATCGGCTGGCGGCGCTGCTGAAGGCGGCTATCGGTGGACTGCGGGAAAACCTCAGCGACCCCGCTGAGGTAAAGACCATGCTGCATCTGGCGGAGGGCACCAAAAATGAAATGTTCCGCTGGTGGTTCGATGAAATCACCAAGCGGCAGGTGCCGTTCGATGTGATAGGCCTGTCGATGTACACCTACTGGAATGGACCGATCGCGGCCCTGAAAGCCAATATGGATGATATCAGCCAGCGCTATCAGAAGGACGTGATGGTGGTGGAAGCGGCCTATGGCTACACCCTGGAAAACTGCGACAGCGCGGAGAACAGCTTCCAGGCAAAAGAAGAGAAGGATGGTGGCTATCCCGCCACCGTCGCCGGACAGACGGCCTATCTGCGAGAGCTGATGCAGGCGATCCGCTCGGTGCCGGAAGGGCGCGGTAAAGGGCTGGTCTACTGGGAGCCCACCTGGATTGCGGTGCCGGGTAATACCTGGGCAACGCCTGCCGGCATGAAGTATATCCACGACGAGTGGAAACAGGGTAACGCCCGCGAGAACCAGGCACTTTTTGACTGCAAAGGGAAAGTGTTGCCGTCAATTCAGGTATTCCATTAACACATTAGCGTTAGGGCTGATGTTTATGACAGTTCTGAGGATCAGATATGAGTAAATTTCCACCGCTGAGTGCCAGAGTGAACGCGTTACTGCATGGCGCGGATTACAACCCGGAACAGTGGGAAAAAACGCCGGAGATCGTTGAAGAAGATATGGCAATGATGAAGCAGGCGCACTGCAACGTCATGTCGGTCGGGATTTTCAGCTGGGCAAAACTGGAGCCCAGTGAGGGAAACTACGATTTCGGCTGGCTGGACCAGATCCTGGCGAAGCTGCACCAGAACAATATTGCCGTTTTTCTTGCCACACCGAGCGGCGCGCGGCCGGCATGGATGTCGCAAAAATATCCGGAAGTCCTGCGCGTGGGGCGCGACCGCGTGCCGGCGCTGCACGGCGGGCGGCATAATCACTGTATGACTTCTCCGGTTTACCGGCAGAAAGTGCAGGCGATGAATACGCAGCTGGCGGCGCGCTATGCGCACCATCCGGCGGTGATTGGCTGGCACATCTCAAATGAATATGGGGGCGAATGCCACTGTGAACGCTGTCAGAGCGCCTTCCGTGACTGGCTGCAACGGCGCTACGAGACGCTCGATAACCTGAATCATGCCTGGTGGAGTGATTTCTGGAGCCACACCTACAGCGACTGGTCGCAGGTTGTCTCTCCTGCGCCCCAGGGCGAGCTCTCCATCCATGGTCTCAACCTCGACTGGCGACGCTTTATGACCGACCAAGTGACGGATTTTTGTGCCCAGGAGATTAAGCCGCTGAAGGCGGCCAATCCGGGTCTGCCCGCCACCACCAATTTTATGGAGTATTTTTACGACTACGACTACTGGAAACTGTCGCAGCCGCTTGATTTTATCTCCTGGGATAGCTATCCGATGTGGCACAGCGAGAAGGATGAAACCACGCTGGCCTGCTACACCGCCATGTATCACGATCTGATGCGCACGCTGAAGCAGGGCCAGCCGTTTGTACTGATGGAGTCGACGCCGAGCGCCACTAACTGGCAGCCTACCAGTAAGCTGAAAAAGCCGGGCATGCATATTCTGTCATCCTTGCAGGCGGTGGCACACGGTGCGGATTCCGTGCAGTACTTCCAGTGGCGGAAAAGCCGGGGTTCCGTCGAGAAATTTCACGGCGCAATCGTCGATCACGTCGGGCATCTGGATACGCGTGTCGGACGCGAGGTCAGCGAGCTGGGGCGCATGCTGGCGGCGATGAACCCGGTGCAGGGAAGCCGCGTGGAAGCAAAAGTGGCGATTATCTTCGACTGGGAGAGCCGCTGGGCGATGGATAATGCCCAGGGTCCCCGTAACCTCGGCCTCCATTATGAAAGTACGGTGGCTGGACACTATCGTACCTTCTGGGAGCAGGGCGTGGCGGTCGATGTGATTAACGCCGATGCCGACCTCAGCGGCTATTCGCTGGTCATTGCGCCGATGCTCTATATGGTGCGGGACGGATTTGCCGGACGTGCTCAACAGTTTGTTGAGCGGGGTGGAAACTTTGTTGCCAGTTACTGGACAGGGATCGTGAATGAAAGCGATCTCTGCCATCTCGGGGGATTCCCCGGGCCGCTGCGCCCGCTTCTCGGTATCTGGGCGGAAGAGATTGACAGCCTGGCGGAGGATGAATTTAACGCCATCCGCGGCGTCAGCGGGAATTCGCTCGGCCTGAGCGGTCCGTATCAGGTACGCGAACTGTGCGAACATATCCATCTGGAAGGTGCGGTTTCACTTGCCAGCTATCAGTCAGATTTTTATGCCGGTAAGCCTGCGGTGACGGTGAATGAAGTGGGGAACGGCAGGGCCTGGTATATCGCCTCGCGTAACGATCACGCCTTCCATCGCGATTTTTACGGTTCACTGATCGTAAGGCTGGGACTGCCAAGGGCGCTGGCGGTGGATTTCCCTCCTGGCGTGACTGCACATCGTCGTACCGATGGCGAACAGTCTTTTATTTTCATTCAGAACTTCAGCGCGTCTGCGCAAAGTCTCTCTCTGCCCGGAGAGATGCGCGATCTGATTGATGACGAGCCGGTAAGCGGATCGCTGACGCTGGCGCCGTGGGGCTGTCGGGTTTTACGCGCTCCCCTGTAAGGATGCATTTCACTGAACGGCGGCAGCAATGCCGCCTACGGAGAGAATAATGGTCAGTCTTAAATCGTTCAAAAACTACTTCAGCCGCCAGCCCCTTCCCCCTGCCAGCGCGCCGGTAGATACGGCATTGCTGGACCAGCTGCTGCACTGCTTCGGCGGGCGGGATAATATCGAGCAGGTGGATGCCTGTATGACGCGCCTGCGGGTGAGTGTGAAATCGCTGGCCGCCGTTGATGCGGCAGGACTACAGCAGGCGGGCGCAATTGGCGTGGTGATTCTGGGCCATGAGGTACATGCTATTTTTGGTACGCAGTCCGATCGTCTGCGGCAGCTGCTGGAAGCCCGCTTTTTTCAGGGAGCATAACGTCGGGTAGAAATGTAGTAACGCCTCCTTCTGGACGCCAGTCCGGGCGGGGGCGGAAAGGGCTGCGGAATGCCAGCGTTCGCGTCACCAAGTTAAAACCCTCTGTAGATTCTGCCTCAATTTTCTTCACTGTAACGCTATCAGCTATCAGCTATCAGCTATCAGCTATCAGCTATCAGGCAGGATAACCGCTCCCGGTTATCCTGCCTCAGTACATGCAGCCTTCACAGGATGAATGAGTGCGCCCGCCTTACCACCAGGCTTCGACCTGCACGCCGAAGTTCCAGGTATTATCGGCGGTGCCGTCCTGAAAACTGTTGCCCTGTTCGGAGTCATTCAGGTAGGAGGCAAACACGCGCAGTTCCGGCCGTGACATAAATTCCGGCCCCGCCGCCAGCCCCAGCGCGAGCGTATATTTCTGTCCTGCCTGCTTGTAGTCGCTGCCGTCGCGGTTTTTATCCTTCTGCCAGAATCCGCCCGCCTCGCCGATACCCCGGACATAGTCGGTAAACTGATACTGCGCACGTCCAACCAGCGACAGCAGCGTGCTTTCATCGGTAAACGCGGTCACCTTATCCGCCGAACCCCAGGTAAAGACCTGGTTAATGGAGAACTTGTCCGTCACCGGCAGCAGACCGGTATTGATCACGCGATAGCCTTTCGCGTCGCTGGTATCGTTCCACATATCGTACCAGCCGCCCCCCTGCGAGATCATATTCTGCGCCAGGCCTTTATCGGCATACTGCACCACCAGCTTCTGGTAGCCGCCCCAGATATCCTGGCTGATTTCACCGGTGAGCATCACGCCATTATCGGCGTCATACAATCCGCCATACTCTTTCTGCTTTTTGGTGGTATTCGGCATGGCGTAATCAACGCCGAACTCTGTCCATGCGCCATTCCAGGGCTTCCAGCCGGCGTAGCGGAGATCGATATAGTTAATGTTAACGTCATTGTCGCCGTCAAGGCGATAGTCGACATCATTGGCGTCGCCCCGCAGCCAGGCGACAGAGATAGCGCCCGGGCCAAGGGTATAGTTTTCAATACCGGCGCCGGAGCCAGATATATTCCAGTATTTGGTATCAATAATGTGCAGGTCGTGGCGCTGGTAGTAACGTTTCCCGCCCCAGATTACGGCGTTTTTGTCGCCGGGGATCAGGCCTTTGATCTGGAGGTTAAGCTGCCTCAGACCAAACTGCGCATCGTCACCAAAGGTCGTTTCGTTATCATTGGAACCATCAGAGAACATGCTGACCATAGTATCGACATAAAAGCTGACGTCGTCCTTTTGATAAACCTCGCTGCCCAGCTCAATTTCGCCGTAGGTATCGCCTTCATTTCCCAGACGGCCGAGTTTGTTTTTTTGCCACTCTTCAATGCCGCCATCCTGTGATACGCCTACGCCACCACGCAGATAACCGTGAAAGTCGAGGTTATCGATAGCAGCATAGAGGCCAGGAGAAGTCAGCGCGGCGGCGAGCGCCACGGCGATAGTACAACGTCTTGTGTTCATGTTTCCCTCTTGTTATTTGTAATACGTTCACATAATGCCGCTAGTTAACGCCTGGAAGGGAATTGCAGGCAATCTCCTGGTGAAAATTGTGTGAGTTAGTGCAACAATTTGTCGCGAAAAAGTAATGAAGAGTGAGCCCGATCACCGGGTATGTATGTTATACGTCATACTTATTGGCCTGACGTCACAAGTTGAGCGGGTAAACTAGGCCCGCAGAAGGGGGGCTGATATAATTCCCTTCGTCATCAGTCAGAGAACCAAGAGATGAAAGTGAAAAGTGCTACCTTAGAGGACGTTGCACGTTCTGCCGGGGTCTCATACCAGACGGTTTCACGCGTCCTAAATAAATCCGCAAACGTTTCAGAAACGACGCGCCGCAAAGTTGAAGAGGCTATTGAGACGCTGCGCTATGTGCCTAACCGGATGGCGCAGCAGCTGGTCGGCAAGCACATTACGACGCTGGGCCTGGTCACCACATCACTGGCGCTACACGCGCCATCACAGGTCGCCGCCGCGGTGAAGCGCTATGCCAGCGAGGCGGGCTATCAGGTCCTGATTGCGATGCTGGATGAGAACGTCGGACAAAGCCTGCAGGACGCGATCAATGAGTTAAAATCGCAGCGGGTGGATAAGGTCATTATCAACGCGCCGATGGAGACGGCTGACGCTGAGCGTATCGCTGAAGATAACCGCGATATTATTTGCCTGTTCCTTGACGTTGATCCTTACAGCTCGGTATTCAACGTCTCCTTTAATCCCGCAGACGGAACCCGCGCCAGTGTCAAATACCTTTACGAACAGGGACACCGGCAGTTTGCTTTACTGGCCGGTCCGCAGCACTCGGTCTCCGCCAATCTGCGACTGAAAAGCTGGCTGGAAACGCTGGAGCGCTATCGTCTGGAGCCGGTCAGCATTATTCACGGCAACTGGGATGCGCAGAGCGGTTATGCAGGGGCGTTACAGATGCTGCGTGAAAAGCCCGACTTTACGGCGGTGCTGGTCGGCAACGATCAGATGGCGCTGGGTGTGCTGAGCGCCTTCCATCAGAACGGCGTTGCCATACCGGGGCAGAAATCGGTGATTGGCTATGACGATACCTATGAAAGCGCCTTTTTCCATCCGGCGCTGAGTACCGTCTCGCTGGATCTTGATTTACAGGGCAAAGAGGCCGTTGAACGCCTGCTGAAGGCGGACGAGCATGATAACAGCCGCTCATCATCTATCCTGCCCGCGCGGCTGGTCGTGCGTCAATCCAGCGGCGCGGTGGAACGGCAGCAGCAGGATCTCCGGCAAATTGCGGATGAACTGCGGACCATCGCCAGCCGGCTGAGTTTGGCCCAGAAATAAGCGGTCCCGCATCCTCAATCCGTACGGCGGCTTCAATGCGTTGAGTAATTCGACCACTGCCGCCATTGAATATAAATGTCCGCCGGACGCTTATGCAGCAAAGATGCCAACCCCTGCAAGCTTTCTGCCTTTAACACTGGGTTATGGAGAAAAGGGGAGCGAGAAATGGCGATCGGTGGCAATAGCGCTGATGCCAATGGGTGAATAAAGGATCATCCTGTGAGCATCAATAAGAGATTCGCCCTGGCGAGCGCTATCTGAAAAGCGCACTTTGAGTACGCGGCTGGTGCAGGGGCAAATTTTACGCTTTGTTTGCAGCTATATAACCAAAGGGACGGGGGAATGCATAAATAACGAAATTTACTAAATAACCTTTTAACATTTTCCCTGAAAATAGTTAAACTTGCCGCCAACTATTCTCCTCCCGACAGGATTGCCTGACTTGCTGATGTTGTCTCGTCTGTCTCAACGCCGGATACCAGCCCTGGTTGCCCTGATGGCCATCCTGATGCTGTTTATCGCCCCGGAGGTGTCGAAAACTCTGGAGCACGGGCGCATGCAGTCTGACACTGACGCCACAGTCACCGCACCTGCCAGCCATGCTATGCACAGCATGGACATGGACGGCATGCACATGGCCGGGATGCCGGAGCATCATCCGATCTCCTCTCTTTCCCCTGGTGATGAGAAGGGCCAGACCGGGCGCGCTATGCCTGCGCTCAGCCTGAGCGGCAGTATGGGAATGATGGATGATTTTGCCTGTGGGTACTGTCAGCTTTTGGCGCACTTCCCGGTGCTGGCATGGATTTTAATCCCGGTAATCTCCCTGTTACTGCTGATTTCCCGTGTCTCTTCGCCGCTTTTCACCTCAGTCATTCCGCTGACCTTCTTTCCAGGTATTTCTCAACCCCGCGCGCCGCCGGTAATTTGCCATTAACCAATAAAACCTGACGGCTTATTCGGGTATCCCGAGGCGAAGCCGGAATAATTTATTATGCGCTCAGCGCAGGCTTTTATACGCCGCCATAATTCTCTGACGATGTATAAAGCTGCTGGCATTATTGTGCAGACCCACTTCACCGAAAAACCGGGAAGCCGGGCCAGTGCGGGTGCCTGCAAGCAAATATAACTGGAATGGCTATGTCATCTGTCTCTGTGAGTAATAACGCCTCCCGCGGTGCGGTGATGCACTTTTTTCGCCGTCTGCATTTCTATATCGGTCTGTTTGTCGCCCCTTTTATTTTCGTGGCGGCATTGACCGGGACGCTCTATGTTCTGACACCCCAAATCGAAGACATTCTTTATGCTGATGCCCTGACCGTCCAGCCTGATGGCACAGCGAAACCCCTGTCCGACCAAATTAGCGCGGCGCGGCTTTATGCCGGAGAGTCCGCGACAATTTATGCCGTTCGTCCTGCTCCCGGCATGCTGGATACCACCCGCGTGCAGTTTACCGACCCTGAGCTGGGCCCATCCGAGTCGCGCTCTGTTTTTATCGATCCCTATTCTTTGCAGGTAAAAGGGGATATGACGGTATACGGAACTTCTGGCGTGCTCCCGTTCAGAATGTGGCTCGATCAGCTTCACCGGGGATTGCTCCTGGGGGACATCGGACGCAATTACAGTGAACTGGCGGCTTCCTGGCTCTGGGTGGCGGCGCTGGGCGGCATCGTGCTCTGGGCAGGTACACGTCCGCGTCGTCAGCCCAAAAAAACCGGCGGGAAACTGATCGCTACCCGTTACTGGCATATGACGCTGGGGCTGGTGCTGTCGGCCGGGCTGCTGTTTTTTTCCGTCACGGGGCTGACCTGGTCGCAGTGGGCGGGCAACAATATCAATAAAATGCGCAGCGATTTTGGCTGGCTGACGCCGCAGGTGGCTACCGGGCTGAAAGCAACGGATACGCTCGTTCCCGCAGATCCTCATGCCGGACATCATGGCGCAATGATCTCCCCAGGCACGCCTGTAATAAGCAATCGTCCCAGCGCTGACTGGGATCGCGTGCTGGATGTGGCCAGATCTGCCGGTATTGATGCTGCAAAAATTGAGCTGCGTCAGCCCAAAGCGGCTGACAAAGCCTGGACGGTAACCGAGATAGACCGCAGTTGGCCTACGAATGTAGACGCCGTCTCCGTTAACCCGGACAATTTCAGCCTGGTCGACCAGGTCCACTTTGCTGATTTTCCACTGATTGCCAAACTGACGCGCTGGGGTGTCGACGCCCATATGGGCGTACTTTTTGGCCTCCCCAACCAGCTGATCCTGGCGGCATTCGGTCTGGGGTTGTGCATAATGATTGTGTTAGGGTATCGCATGTGGTGGCTTCGTCGTCCTGCTGCGGCTGAAACCAGCTCTGTCCGGACGCTGCTAAGCGCCTGGCAGCAGCTTACCCCGGCGATCAAAATCTTCACTGCTCTGCTGGCCCTGGCCCTGGGCTGTGCGCTACCGGTAATGGGGATCAGCCTGCTGGTATTCATTGCTCTGGATAGCGTGCGGAGTCATCGCCATAAACAAGGCCGGAACGAGCGGTTCACATCTGCGGATGAAAAAGAGAAATTTGCAATGAAGCGAAAACAAACCAGGCAGTTCATAACCGCCGTTACCGTTGTGCTGCTGATTGCCCTTAGCGTTATGTCTAAGGCGATGATTGGCGGGGCGATAGATGAGTACCATATACCCGTCAGTGACTGGTCAGCCAAAATGCTGGTGACTCAACTGTTTATGATCGCCGTCTATTCAATGGTGTTTACCGGTCTGCTTTCCATTCCGCTGTGGTACTGGTTTTTAGGGGAAGAGAGTAAAGAGTAAGCCTGAACCTGCGGGCGGTTTTCGCCGGGAGAAAGTCATAATGTGGAGCATTTTCATCAGCGGTTTGCGCCGATGAGATCCTGTAACGCCTCTGGTATTCCTGTGCCAGAGGCGTTTTAGTGTCTGGGACAGGCTCCGTTGTTGATGGAGCGTGCCGGGCGGAGCAACACAATAACGTTGTTGCCCCGCAGACAGGCGTTTAGAACCAGGCTTCAAACATCCCGCCCACGTTGAAGGAGTCGAGCTGCGTATCCGTGTCGGTGCCGTTAACCCGCGCGGTGCGGCTGTTATCCACATCGCCGCCGGTAACGTAAAAGCGCAGCATTGGACGGAACTCCGGCCCCATCGCAATGGTCATGTTCTGCGATAACGTCAGCTTCCAGCCGTGGTTGTCGCCGCCCGTGTCATAATCAACCCGCTGATAACCCGCTTCGAGCCAGGTTGAGTGCACATCATTCCACCAGTACATCGGTCGAACGATCGCACCGTAGTTCTTGCGGTTATCCGTGCTGTCAGCGCTGTTGTCATAATCATGGAAGGCCAGCAGATATTCGACCTGCGTCTGCTGCGTGAATTTATAAGCGCCCTCGAAGCTGGCATAAATGGTTTTCAGCTCGTCGGTTTTGTTATAGACGCTGTTATCTGAGTTATCAGAGTAGCGCGCGATCACTTTATTGACGCTGTTATCGCCCGTATGGCTTAACACCACGGCTCCCTGCCAGGCTTTGGTGCGCTCATCGCTCTCTATCGCTTTGGAGTCGAAACCATAGTTAGCGTAAATTTCAAAATCCAGCGGGCCCACTTTCATGCCGTGGATTTTTGAGGTCAGCGCGTAGTTACCTTTATCGCCGGTTCCCGATCCGCCGGTACAGGTGATGCGTGACGGGTTGGCCTCATCATCCATCACCTCCGGGCTACAGGATTCCACCGCGGCAACGGTGGCGAGGTCAAACTTCACGCCTCCGATATCAAAATCTTTAATACCAGCACCCTGACCGTCATGGTTCATCCAGAAGTAGTCATTGATACCCTGTTGTGGACGCTGGTGAAAGTCGCGGCCCGCCCAGATATAGGCGCCTGGATTTGAGGCCAGTACATTGGTCACGCCCGCATAGGCTTTCTTGAGGTTCACTTCGTCACCCCAGTGATCGATCATCACGTTCACGTCCCAGACGGCGCCGTTGTCGCTTTTAAACGCTTTGGAGAGCTGGAATTCGCCGCCGTTGCCTTCGTTGCCTAAACGACCGATAGCGGAGGCGCCATTATAGGAGCCATCCACGCCAACAAACTTCTGATCGCCGCCCTGAAACTGGGCGCCGTAGCGGGCGTAGCCGGTAAACTTCACGCCGAAGGGGATCGCCATATCGGGCGACTGCGCCGCGCTTTCCGGCTCATTGATAATGTCCGCTTTCTGGTTTAACGCCGTATCCAGTTTGGCTTGCCGCTCGGCGAGCGCCTTATCCACCGCTCTGGCGACAATGGCATCGATCTGTTCCTGAGTAAATTCTTGTGCCGCTACGGTTCCCGAGCAAAGCGAAGCCATAACCAGCATGGAGGTTGAAATTTTTTTATTTGTATTCATCGTTGTCTCAATATAGTTAATTATTTTCAGACAATAACTTTCCCACCCGGCGCAGGCGTAATAAGCCCTGCGTCCGGACAAGTTATTTTAATTCACAGAGGTGGTTTTTATTTGCTATCAAATCTTATTTAATATTCCTTCCGGTCGTTTACTTCATTGCAGTTATCTCTGGTAAAGATGAATTATCTCTTCAGATAATTCTCTCGCCAGCATGGACGTCATTAAATGATCCTGAGCATGTACCATAATTAACGTCATAGGCTGCCTCCCTTCGCCGGCGTCCTGTTCTATCAGTTTTGTCTGCATCTTGTGCGCCTGGCGGGCAAACCCGTCGGCTTCGACCAGCAGGCTTTTGGCGCGGTCGATACTGCCGTCACGGGCTGCCTGTAACGCTTCGAAGCAGAGGCTTCTCGACTGTCCGGCGTTCACGATGATCTCCATCACGGCTTCTTCTAAATCAATCATGATTTTTTACCTCATCAAATCCGTTATTCACCGATGCTGCGGCAAACCATTCACCGCTTTTTTTAACGATGCGCTGCTGGCTGACTAAATCAAGCTGAACGAAGCCATAGCGATTTTTATAACCGTTGCACCATGACCAGTTATCAATAAATGTCCACATGTGATAACCCAGGCAGTTACATCCCTCACTGAGGCCTTTATGCAGCCACTTCAGGTGTTCAGAAACAAATTCGATGCGGTAGTCATCCTCTATTTTCCCGACCTGAACAAACCGCTGTTCATTTTCCACGCCCATACCATTTTCAGAAATAAAGCAGCGGGGGTTGCCGTAATTTTCCCGTAAGTTGGTGAGAATGTCATAAATACCCGGCTCGTAGATTTCCCAGCCGCGATAAGGATTCATTTTGCGGCCCGGCATCTCGTAGTTTTGAAAAAACCATTCGGGCATAAAGGGCGATTCAGGATTCACGGCACTGTCGCGACATTTCACCCGGCGCGGCTGGTAATAGTTAACGCCCAGCAGGTCGATTTTCCCTTCGGCGATCAGTGCCGCATCGCCGGGAAGGCATTCGGGAAGCTGCTCGTGGCTTTCCAGCAGGGCAACCAGATCCTGCGGGTATTCGCCACGTAAAACCGGATCGAGGAAGCTGCGGTTAAACAGCAGATCGGCATGATGGGCGGCGGCAAGATCTGCCGGCTGCTGCGAGCGCGGGTAGGATGGCGTCAGGTTAAGAACGATGCCGATTTCACCCTGATAATCCCCGGTGCGGAAGGCCTGCACGGCGGAAGCGTGCGCCAGCACCGTGTGATAAGCCACCGTCGCCGCCCGCTTGAAGTCAACGACGTTCGGGTAATGAAAATCATAGAGATAGCCGCCTTCAACCGGCACAATGGGCTCATTGAACGTGAACCAGTGCGATACCCGATCGCCAAAAAGCGCAAAACAGACCTCGGCATAGCGGCGGAACGCGGTAACAACTTCCCGGTTTTCCCAGCCGCCTTTTTCCTGCATTGCCATCGGCATATCAAAGTGAAACAGAGTGATAAATGGCGTCACGCCCTGCGCCAGCAGTTCATCAATGACGTTGTTGTAAAAGGTCACCGCTTCAGGATTAACTTCACCGCTGCCGTCCGGAATCAGACGCGACCAGCTGAGCGAGGTGCGAAAACTGTTGTGGTTCAGCTTTTTCAGCAGCGCGATATCCTCACGCCAGTGCTGATAAAACCCGGAGGTCTGCGCCGGCCCGATCTGCTGATGAAAGCGCCAGGGCTGTTGGGCGTACCAGATATCCCAGGTGGTGGCGCTCTTTCCGCCGCCCAGGCTTTCACCCTCGGTCTGTAATGCGGAGCTGGCGCTGCCCCACCAGAAATTTTCAGGAAAGCTGTATTTCATCGTTCTTATCTCCGGAGTCATCAGTTACTGCCGACGGTTTCAGCCTGCGGCATGCTGCTTTGCGCTTTTTCCTCTTCGGTTTTCAGCACTGAACGTTCATAGGCGCGCAGGAACGGCAGGTACATCAGCGCCGACATCGCCATACAAACCAGACACATCACCAGCGGGCTTATCGCCCAGTTGGCCGCCCACGACGCGCCTAAAGGTGCTGGCGTGGTCCATGGCGTGAGGGAAACAACCTGTGCCAGCCAACCCAGTTTGGTTGCGGTGTAGGCGAGCACGGCGTTGACCATTGGTACGCAGACGAACGGGATAAACAGCATCGGGTTCATGATTATTGGCGCGCCAAACAGGATAGGTTCATTGATGTTAAAGAAACTGGGCACGATGCCTAACTTACCAATGGTGCGCAGATGGGTGAGGCGGCTACGCAGTAGCAGGAAGGCCAGCGGCAGCGTTGAACCCACGCCACCGATAAGCAGATAGTGATCCCAGAAACCCTGCAGATAAATGTGAGGAAGGACGTTTCCAGCCGCCAGTGCCGCCTGATTAGCCGACAGATTGGCCATCCAGAACGGATTCATGATGCCGGTCACGATCAATGCCCCATGGATACCGGCAAACCAGAATATCTGACACAGCAGTACCGAGAGCAGAATGGCAGGCAGGGAGTCGGATGCCGACACCAGCGGCTCCAGCAGGTGCATAATCGCCTGGGGAATGATCATGCCGGTCTGCGCTTCAATAAATAAGTTAAGCGGATGCAGCGTGGCCATAATCACCATTACAGGGATCAGGATTTCAAAGGAACGGGCAACGCCTGTCGGAACTTCTTTAGGCAGGCGGATAGTAATATTGTTTTGCTTCAGCCACGCATAGACGCGCGTTGAGTAGATGGCGGTAATCAGGGCCGTGAAGATCCCCTGACCGGAAAGATATTGCGTGGAGATCGTGTTGTCGGCATAGGGCGCCGCAACCAGCAGAAACGCCATAAACGCCAGCAGGCCGGACATCACAGGATCGAGTGAAAACTGGCGGCCCAGGCTGGCACCAACGCCGACAGAGATAAAAAAGGTCATCACGCCCATGCTCAGATTGAAAGGCAGCATCAGCTGTTCGCGATAGGTGGTGGAAAAATCCAGCCAGGCGCGGGCAAAGCCGTTGGTCGTGGTTTCAGCAAAAGGGGGAAAGATGAACACCAGCATAAAGGAGCCGATGATCATAAAGGGCAGGGCGGCGGTAAACCCATCCCTGATGGCGATAACATATTTCTGTTGCCCGAGACGTCCGGCCAGCGGCGTAATCGATTGCTCGATGACCGCAATCATAGACTGATATAACGTACTCATAAGCGCACCTTTTTAGTTAGTCGCGTTGATCAGCGACAGAGCGTAGTCCAGAACCTTGTCACCGCGTTGCATGCCGTAGTCCATCATATCGATGGGCTGCACGGGAATGCCCTGTGGTGCCGCTTTTTCTGACAGGGTTTTCAGCATGTACTTCACCTGGGGTCCGAGCAGGACGACCTGATAGCGGGGAAACTGCTCGTCAAATTCGGCAATCCCATAAGCCTCAATTTCCACCGGCTGACCGCGCTCCTCAGCCACTTCTTTCATTTTCCGTACCAGCATGCTGGTAGACATTCCCGCCGAACAACACAACATAATTTTAAACATCGACTGCCATCCTCAGAACGTAACGACTTTGTGTAACGGCGATTGGATATCATATGGAAACCGGTTTCCATAAAGAGTGTAAAGAAGTGTGATAGCTATCAATATCTACCTCTGAATGGCTGTTTTTCTTAGAGAGAGGTCACATAATTCTGGCGGTTATGGACAGTATGAGCGTCCACATGGAAAATAAGTTTCCATGACTGAGGGAAATGGCTATACTTCGTGCAGGAATATGCGCGCTGAATGCGGTGTTAATTTTCAGACTTTACTCAGGGGTTACGGAGAAAAAGATGGCGACAATCAACGATGTATCGCGTCTGGCTGGCGTTTCCAAGGCCACGGTGTCGCGGGTGTTGAGTGGTTCACGCGGCGTGAAGGAAGCCAGCCGTCTTGCCGTATTAAAAGCCGCTGAGGAGCTGAAATACCGGCCTAACGTTATCGCGCAATCTCTTTACAGTCAGTCAACCAACTGTATCGGCGTTATCTGCGCGCAGGAGAACGTTAACCAGACCACCGCCTATCTCTATGCGCTGGAAAAGCAGCTGAGCCAGCATCAAAAGCATCTGTTACTACGCTTCGCCCACACGAAAGCGGAGATTATGAATGCGCTCGATGAGCTGAACTGTGGACTCTGTGATGACGTATTGATCATTGGCGCCCGGTTTCCGCTGAATATTGAGGATGACAACGTTATCCTGATCAACTGCACGGAAACGGAATCGCCCAACAGTATCCAGTACGATCACGCTTTTGCTGCTGAGACTGCCTGTAATTTCCTGATTAACAACGGGAAAAGGCAAATCGCCCTGATTCATCCGGACACCGCCGGGGCTGCCGACCGGGTGCTGTTGGGCTATAAGCTCGCGCTGGAAAATAACTTCCTGCCTTTTAATCGTAATCTCGTCTTTATGGATTCACTCTCAACATCCGTGGCGCTGCAGGTTTTGCTGAACAATGCCAGCACGGTGAATTTTAACGCGCTGCTGGTGGCAAACGAGCAGGAGGCGCAAAACGCCATTTCTCAGCTGCAGGCATTCAATAAGACCGTACCTGGCGACATCATGGTCTTCAGCCTGGCAGGCTCGCTCGATCTGCCCGGTGTTCCCACCATTCCGGCGATTGAATACTCTATGGATGTCATGGCGTCACAGATCGTCAGCTGGCTGACTGAAAAAACCCAGCATATGCTGGGTGCTTCTGTGCTGCGCGGCGATTTGATTATTCCGGATATGCGCAAGCGCTAGGTCTTTGCTGAACTCTGAACGGCAGTGACGGCCAGGCTGACAGCGGCGCTGCGCCTGAGGTTTACGGAGAGGGGGGCTTAGCCAGCTGAGGTTATGCGCAGTGAGCGCTGGCACCATTGCCTTTCCCGGGCGGGAATGGCAGGGTGGCCGGCAGGCTTAATCACCTGCCCGATCGTGCTGTTTATTCATAAAATCGGCGATGCAGGCGTCGACGAGTTTCTCAACGGCCTCGCTGCGGTTAAGATCTAACCGGTAAGCCATGCGGTCGATTTTTCGGATCACCGACATTCTGAGAGAAAGAGAAACCGCTTTTTTCTTTTCCTTATCCAGAAAAACCATGCTGCCATGCGCCGCCGCCTGATCGCCGATATTCTGCTGCGCCGTCAGGGCATCGCGCATTCTGCGGATTACCTTCGGGGTCAGCGATCCTTTGTCCGTCATGGTGAAGCTGTGATTCGCTTTGGTATAGCGAATTTCGACTGAGTACGTTTCCCGCAACTCCTTCAGATCGCGCGTAAGAGTGGGGTCCGAACACTGTAACCCGGTAATCATTTTCTCTTTGCCCACCGGCTTGCCCGGGCTTAACATCACGGCCAGCGTGAACTGCCGTGTTTGCTTACTATTCAGTAACATATACCCACACCACCAGAAGAACAGAAGCCGCTATTGCCGTGCAACAATGAGAACGTTATCCATGTCGGTTGTCGTTCTTACACCCATATATTTCGCGCGTTCAAGGATCGCTGCGGCCCACATGCTGTGCGTTGCGGGCTCACACATTGCACCCTGCAACTTAAATACAGCCTTAACGGATGAGAGAATGTGTATGGCATCTTCATAATCATCAGGTTCCACCCTAAGCGCATGATAAATATCATCCAGCTGCCCGGGATGGATCGCCGTTTTACCCACCAGCCCGTGTGCCACATCCAGCTCCAGCTCCCTTTTCAGGATGGCCGGGTTATCAATCAGTTCACAAACGGGCGCGGTAAGATAAAAACCTCTCGGGCTGAAGACGGAGACCAGCATTTTAATCACGTACCCCAGAGGACCATCGTAGAGCGTCATACTGCGCGGGCGGCGCATACCGATCACGCTCATCAAATCGTTCCCGCCGATCCTTAATGCGAGGATGCGATCGCGGCAGGGATGCGCCACCAGCGTTTCGGCCAGTTCGGTCATCATTCTGACGTCATAAACCTCACTGGTTTCCAGCGTCGGCATAAGTAGCAGGCTGGTAGGGCTCAGCACCTGCCACCACTCGTCAAGGCTCGCCTGGGTAAACTTGGCCAGCACAAATCCATCGATGGCCGAAAGGTCATCGGCGGCGATAAGTTCGCGCGCCATCTGCACGTTGCGCGGGCGGATAAAAACGAGCGGCCACTCCCCGCCATTGCCGTTGCGTTTCTCTTCGGCCATTACGTGGAGCAGCGTTCTCAGTTTCTGAAGCGCCAGCGGCACATCGCGATCGGTGACCGCATCCTCCAGGCAGATCACCAGCGAGCGTAAGCCAGCGATTTTGCCGTGCAGAATCACCTCTGCGATATCATCGCGCAGGGCCGGCATATAGAGCGTTCCACCCAGCATAAAAGGTGAAATTGGTTGCTTCATATCACACCACCTTCCTGATGATTGTCACTGCGCTGTACTGACCGATCGCGGTACCGACCTCCTGCACCGGGATGCCTTTCTGCGCCGCCAGATGGATTAATAGCGAAACGTTGGCGTCGTTTTTATCTCTTACCAGAATATGCTCAGGAACACGACGCAGTACGGCCCGCGTCGCCTCCGCGATGCCGGGTTTAATGCGGTTAATGCTGCTGACCTGATATTTTTCGCAGAGCGCCTGAACGACCTTCAGGCTGGCGTCTCGCTGGTCATTTTGCTGAGAAGCCAGGGGGATCGCCGCAGGGATCTCATCACTATTAAGATGACGGCGACAGTCGTCCACGGTGTCAGCCAGCTGCTGGCTGCACTCAAACTCCTTCAGGTGATCGCACAGGACGCAGCCATGGAACCCGTTTTCAGCCCAGATCGAGCGGGAAACCAGACCGGAGACGGGCGCGCCCATAATGCCAAAAGGAATAAGCCAGTCATCATCTGAGGCAGCCAGCCATGCGCACCCTGCTGGATCGGCAAGCACAACCAGCCGCGGCGTGTCGCCATAGCCCTGTCGGTGGCGGAGGCTGGCAACCAGCTCGCCGGTAATGGTGCCTTTCCCCGTCCAGCCATCAACAAATACAATACTCTCCGGCCCATGACGTTGTTCAATCCAGGCCAGTGCGGCTGCGTCGATCCCACGATCGCGGATAATACTGATGCCGTAGTGACAGGATGTTATTCCCATATCGCTGAGCGCACGCTGAAGCATCACGCCCAGAGGTACGCCTGCCCGGACAAGGCTGACCAGCACCACAGGCTTGTCGCCAAATTCAGCAGCCAGCCCCTTCGCCAGCATCACTACCTCGCGTGCCATACGCGGCGCGCCGTCATCAAGCGATCTGTAGAATATGTCGAGGTGCTCGGCAGTAGGGGCCGGCTCCTGACTGAGCATCTCCGAATAATGGCGTGCGCCTGACTGGATCAGCCGTTCTTTCTCTTCCACAGGCGTCATTTCGAGCGCTACAGGCTTCAGTAAAAACTGCACATCTGTCGCCCGGTATGCGCCATGGAAAGGTTCTGCGTCTCGCATCGGTTTCTCCTGAAACAGGTTTTCATGGATGGCGCTGGCGAACTGGCTGCGTGAAGGCATCCCGAACCAGGTGCAATGCTGCATAAAGTGGTAATCGCTCAGGCTGTCGCCCAGGCCAAGTACAGGAAAAACGCCTCGTTCTGCGCGTAATTTGTCGAGCAGCCATAACACGGCGTGCCCTTTCTGCACGCACGCCGGTAACCAGGCGACATTATTGCCGTTGCGATGGATATAGAAGCCATCCGTAGAGTGGGTTTGCATCATGCGTTCGTTGAACGCATAAAGCTCCTCAATCTGCGTGCTGTCGCGATGCTTCATCACAAAATAGATCGGCTCACCCTCATACTCGGTATTCATCCGGCACCACGCGTTAAGGCCTTCCCGTTCAAGCTGCTCGCTGAAGTGCTGACACAGGAAAAGCAGGCGCGCTTTTACATTCGCCAGCTGCGTGAGCATGATGTCCTGCCAGTCCGGATCTAACGTGCCGTCCGGGCGCGCGATCGCGGCGCCGTGGGTCATCACTTTCCACGAGGTGAAGGGAATCGCGACGCGGGACGTTTCTTCGGTGCCGCGGGCGGTAACCGGAATGAAATCCGTAGTCTGCAATAACCACGCCACCATTGCCGCCTGTTCCTGATTCATAAAGCTGCGGGGCTCGTTGCTCCGGTCGAAAGCGCCTACCTGAACCGGGATTTCACCCAGTTCGTCCGTCATTTTCCGGCGAGTCTGAAAAAGCGTGTCATCCAGGTCGCACAGTACCGTCGGCTTATTCATAGCTGATAACCTCGACCCGGGGGGCCACAGACTGCTGTAATGCCTCAAGCAGAGTATGGCAAACCGATTCTGGCGCGGTTTCCACACAGATAATTATGCGATCAAACTGCTGATGGGCAACGTTATAGACAAAATTAGGAATACCCAGGCCGTAGTTATCGCTGAAGGCGAGGGTGGACTGAATCGCATGCCCCGGTGCGATGGGCGAGCGGGTCAGGGAACTGAACTTCACTTCTGCACCTTCTTGCTCCAGTCGCTCTGCCAGTAAGAAGGGCTGCCAGACAAACTCCCCCGATCCCAGCACCAGAATCCGCTCCCCGGCGAAGTCAACAGGAGGCGTGGTGAGATTGCATGACGTTTCATCCATTCCCAGGCGTCCCCAGTCCTGCCGCTGTGACACCGGCCAGCTGCCTCGCGCGGTGACATTTACCGAAGGCATTTCCGGGACGGGCGCGTCTGGGCGCGGCGCCCATGCCCAGCGTCCGTTGACCAGTGAGACAATGTCAACCGGCAGCGGAGAGTTTTGCTGAAGCGCGTCGCCGCTCCAGTCTGTCAGGGTCACGGTCACTACGCGTTCAATCTGCGTCAGTCCGGCACTGCGTAGCGCCTGCAGCAGGTTGATGAAGGTATTCCCCGTCGTGGCTTCGTCGTCGATTAACACCAGGGTCCGTGCAGTGAGCGCCCGCTGGCGTAACTGAGGATCCTGCGGTTGATAAATCAGGTGATCGGTGGCATGACTGTGATTTTCTTTAAACTCACAGAGCAGTTCGCCATCAACCGGATGGCGCGTGCTGGTGATAAAAACCGGTTCCGCAATGTGCTGGCGTGCTGCACGGAAAATGCCCGCAGCCATTCCCACAGCGGTTTCAGCCATGCCGATAAAAAGCACCGGTCCCGGCAGGACCTCGGGGATCTGCTCCGCCAACTGCACGTAAGTCTCCTGCATCGTTGACGGGCTCACCGGAATATGACGACCCAGCACTTTGCTGACAAAGAGAAACGCCCGCTTTGGATTTTTGCGCTCTGCGATGTCAAAGAGCGTCTCCAGAGGGAGATCGGAGGCGGTGGTAACGCTCAGCGTGCCGCCGGATAATTCACGCTGATAGAGCTGTTGGGATTGTGGCATAGTTTAATTAACCTGAGATAAAGAAGGTGCAGCATAAGTAAGCAAGGTCGGAAGCGCTGAGGGCACGGGCTGAACGGCGTGTGTCGGCTTAACGGTAAGTTCCCGGAACCTATGGGAAGCCGCAGCCATGGCTGACTCGTCCGCCAGCCCAAGCTGCCGCAGGGCGAAAAGCCCCGGCAGGTTAACGCCGCTGTGCAGCGTATATCCCACGCCGCCTGAAGGCCGCAGATTTGTCTCCAGCAGATAGGGCTTACCATCTGTAAAATGGCGGGTCTGGACGTTAATCAGTCCGTCCGCCTTCATCACTTCCGCACAGGCGATCGCGAGTTCATACGCTTCGCCGCTCTGCTCCAGTACCTGCCCTTCGCTGGTTTTGCAACGTGAGACCGCCGCCAGGACCTTTCCCCTCTCAACGACCATATCCACCGATCGCTCAGGGCCTGGCAGCCAGGGCATAAACAGCATCGGCGGGCTGGCCGTTCCGGCACTTTCCGCCTCTTTCAGCGCATGGAGATAGGTATCGGGATGCACCCGACGCCGGTCAGTTTGCTGGAAGCAGGCCATCATGGGCGCATTTTTATCCAGCATCCAGAATCCCATACCATAGATGCCCTGAACGGGTTTAATGCAGGGCAGCACGTCTGCTGTTGCATCCTGAGCATAATGATCGTGCAGCAGGCAGGCCAGCTCGTCCGCAGTGCTGAAGACTTTTGCTGCAACAACGGGCAATCCGTGCCGCTTCATATGCTGGCTAAACGCATATTTATCATCAGCAAGCTCGAAGGTGGCGTGGTCAAGCGCACCGGTCGTCAGCCTGACGCCCAGGCTTTCAATGACTTTGCGGTTTTCTTCAAACCAGACGTAATTTTTGCCGGTATGGATAGCGCGGACAGACTGTGCGTCCACGACATGGCGAATAAACGCCAGACGCGCTTCATCAGCGGCGGGTTCAAGGTAGGCGTAGTCAGCCTCACCCAGGATTTCTAAACGTGGCTGGCGATGGGACGCAATAATGCGGAAATCCGCATCTGCCGCCGCGCGGGCTTGTTGCACCGCGGTCAGAATGTCCCGCTGACACGACAGGCCTTCCATAAACCAGATTGCTGAACCCATTTGATCCCCGCTTGGTGATGTCGATTTTTAAATAGCAAACCAGTGTAAGTGCGCGCCACGCGCTATGTCAATCATATTATGATAAACTCATCGCTATTGGAATTTATGTAAAGTTAAGCAAGTTAATTTAAAGCTAATGATTCAGGTAACTAATAAAAAATATATATTTATCATTAGGTTATTATAATTTACAAATCATAAGATGATTGAATACTTGAAGATTAAGGTTCACATGTTATGATTTGGATGTTTCGGGCTTGATGCTCACCTTACACAGCGACTGTGCAACTCAACATTAAGGATTTACGATGGTCTCTTTGCGCAAGAATCAGACAATTTCTCTGGCTAAACAAAGTAGCGCCCTCTCTCAGATTCAGTTCGGTTTGGGCTGGGACCCGATCAAGAAAAAAGGAGGCTTTCTGGGGGGGTTGTTCGGTGGTGGCAAGGACAGCATCGATCTCGACGCGAGTTGCGTACTGCTTGATGCGCAGGGCGGGGTGATTGATACCGTCTCTTTCCGCCAGCTTAAGTCGAAAGATGGTGCCATCGTGCATACCGGTGACAACCTGACCGGTGAGGGCGACGGCGATGATGAAGTGATCAAGGCCGACCTCAGCCGCCTGTCGCCAAATGTTGAATTTCTGGCGCTGACTGTAAACAGTTTCCGTGGGCAAACCTTCAATGAAGTGGACAACGCCTTCTGCCGGGTACTGGATCAGACCTCGAAAGAGCTGGGCCGGTTTCAGCTGACCGAGCAGGGCTCACACACGGGCGTTCTGATCGCCTCACTGCGCCGTAGCGGTGGCGAGTGGAACTTCACCGCCCACGGGCTCGCCTGCACGGGACGTACTGTAGAAGATATGATTGGCCAAATCGTGGCTGCGGTGGTGGTCTGATGAAACTGTCGCCAGGGGGGAACGCCCCGATCCAGAATCAGCCAGTGACGGTTCGCGTTGTCTCCAGCGCGCCGGTCGACGTCTCTTCATTCCGCCTTTATGACGGCGGCAAGGTCCGCGGCGATGCGGATATGATTTTTTATGGTCAGCCGGAAAACGATGACAAAACGGTGCGTTATTCGGCAACCGGTAACGATGCCCTGTTCGCGGTGAATCTGCCCGCGTTAAGCGGTGACGTCCAGAAAATTGCCTTCAGCGCCACCTGTGAAGGCAGCCAGCTTATTTCCAGTCTGAATAAACTCACTATTCAGATTGAAGTTAACGGCGCGGTGCAGCTGCTGGGCGAAGTGGAAACCGCCGGACGGCAAGAGGCGGCATTAATCCTTGGGGAGCTTTACCGCCGGAACGGTGAGTGGAAATTCCGCTTTATCTCCCAGGGATTTAATGGCGGCTTACAGCCTCTTGCGGAACACTTCGGCGTGGAGATTGCGGATAATCCCGCTCCCGCACCGGCTGCTCCGCCCGCCCCCAAAGTGAACCTGAGTAAAGTTTCCCTGACCAAGGAGAAACCTACGATCAGCCTGGAAAAACGCGCTGATTTTGGCGAGATCCGGGTCAACCTGAACTGGAATCAGAGCACGCAAAAGGCCAGCTTCTTAAAAAGCGCCTTTGGCGGGAATAAAGGCATCGATCTGGACCTTGGCGCCTTCGTCAGGCTTCAGGATGGACACTCTACCGTCGTGCAGGCGCTGGGAAATATGTTCGGCGATCTCACCAGAGAGCCCTACGTTCAGTTACAGGGTGATGATCGTACCGGCTCACTTTCTACGGGCGAATGGCTGCATATCAATGGCAAGCAGTGGAAAGAGATTAAAGAAGTGCTGATCTACGCCTATATCTACGAGGGCGCGGCCAGCTGGGAAAAAACCGACGGCATGGTGACCGTTCACGTTCCGGGGCAGCCGCCGATAGAAAGCTTCATGAACGAAGGGGACAACAAGCGCAACATGTGCGCTATTGCCCGCCTGGTGAATGAGGGTGGGGCAATAAACGTGGAACGGGTGAACCGCTTTTTCTCGGGTCACTCCGATATGGACAAAGCGTTTGGCTGGGGTTTCCGCTGGAAAGCGGGTTCAAAATAGGCAGGAGTGAAAAATGAGTTTTTTTAATAAAGTGATGGGCGCAGTCAAATCGGGTCGTGAAGAGTTAAGCAAGCAGGTGGGGCGCTTTAAAAACCGCACTTTCCTTGAAGGGACTATTGCCGTGTGCGCCCGTATCGCGATTGCCAGCAATGGCGTGAGCGCCGAAGAGAAACAGAAAATGATCGGTTTTCTGCGCAACTCTCCCGAACTCAGCGTATTCGACAATGAAGAAGTGATCGCTGTTTTTGAGAAAATGGTGAAGAGTTACGATTTCGATTTTGAAATCGGCAAAGGCGAAACCATGAAATATATTCTGGCGCTGAAAAACAAGCCAGAACAGGCGCAGCTTGCTGTACGCGTTGGTATTGCTATCGCCAAAAGCGATGGTGATTTCGATGATAATGAAAAAAAATCCGTGCGCGAGATTATCGCTGCGCTGGGTTTGCAGGCGCAAGATTTCGATCTTTAACTGAAACATAATAATAAACATTAACAATATCGAAGGGTAAATTCATGGAGTCCACACACATCGGCTTCCCGATTGAGACAGTAGCCGTTTTTATACTGCTCTCCGTCGGCGCGATTATTATTGACCTGTTCATGCACCGGGGAGATCAACCTATCTCTCTGAAAAGCGCCTCTTTGTGGTCCGTTTTCTGGATCGCCATGGCGATGGCATTCGCAGGCTTCCTGTACGTTCACCACGGCGCTGAGGTGGCAAGCCTCTTTATCACCGGCTATGCGCTTGAGAAAGTGCTTTCCGTCGATAACCTGTTCGTGATGATGGCGATCTTTTCCTGGTTCGCTATTCCCGATCGCTTCCGCCACCGCGTGCTTTACTGGGGGATCATCGGCGCTATCGTTTTCCGCGGCATCTTTGTGGCGATCGGCACAAGCCTGCTGGCGCTGGGTCCATGGGTTGAGGTGGTCTTTGCCTTAATTGTGGCCTGGACGGCTGTAATGATGCTGAAAAGCGGTGACGATGACGATGAGATCGAGGACTACTCACAGCATATTGCGTACCGTATGGTAAAACGCTTCTTCCCAATCTGGCCGAAACTGCGCGGCAACGCGTTCGTACTCAGCCAGAAAGAGGTGGACGACGAGCTGGCTAAGCCTGAAAACGCAGACGTTAAGATTGGTCGCGTGACGAAAGCAGCACGCTACGCCACGCCAATGCTTCTCTGTCTGGCGGTCGTTGAGCTGTCGGACGTGATGTTTGCTTTTGACTCCGTGCCAGCGGTCATTGCCGTCAGCCGTGAACCGCTGATTGTTTACAGTGCAATGATGTTTGCTATTCTGGGCCTGCGTACACTCTATTTTGTGCTCGAAGCGCTGAAGCAGTATCTGGTGCATCTGGAAAAAGCGGTAATTGTCCTGCTGTTCTTTATTGCGGCGAAGCTGGGATTGAATGCGACCGACCACTTCTTCCATCACGGCATTTCGATTGATGCGATGACAAGCCTGTTTGTGGTTATCGGCGTGCTGGCGGTGGGTATTGTTGCCAGCCTGATCTTCCCGGGTAAAGAAGCGAAATCGTAACCGGCAGAACGACCCGCAACACCCGAATTAAATACAAGTGAATTGAGGATATCTGATATGGCAGTAACACTCTCGAAGGGCGGTAATGTTTCACTGGCTAAAGCCGATCCGACCATGAAAAATGTGTTAATTGGTCTCGGTTGGGATGACCGTTCAACAGACGGACAGGATTTCGACCTCGATGCCTCGGCGTTCCTGTTAAAAGCGGATGGCAAAGTACGCAGTGATGCGGACTTCATTTTCTACAACAACCTGAAAAGCGCCGACGGTTCCGTGGCGCATACGGGCGATAACCGGACGGGTGAAGGTGACGGCGATGACGAATCGCTGATTGTGAAACTCGACGCTATCGCCAGTGACGTCGATAAAATTGTCTTTGTTGTCACTATTCATGATGCGCAGACGCGCCGTCAGAGTTTTGGCCAGGTGGCGAATGCGTTTATCCGCCTGGTCAATAATGACAGCAAATCTGAAGTGGCGCGTTATGACCTCTCTGAAGATGCCAGCACCGAAACCGCAATGCTGTTCGGGGAGCTCTATCGTCACAATGGCGAGTGGAAATTCCGTGCGGTGGGGCAGGGTTATGCGGGCGGGCTGGCGTCCGTATGCGCCCAGTATGGCGTTAATGCTTCCTGATCGTTGTTAAAAACAGTTTTCTTAGCCCGCGGCCACGGCGGACGGGCTTACCACTCTTAAAGTAAGGACAGAAATCATGGCTGTATCTCTTGTTAAAGGCGGTAACGTTTCACTGACCAAAGAAGCGCCAGGAATGACCAAAATCGTTGTCGGTCTGGGCTGGGATGCGCGCGTAACTGATGGCGCAGCGTTCGACCTGGATGCCTCTGTTTTCATGGTGGGTGATGACGGTAAAGTGCTGAACGACAAATCCTTTATCTTCTTCAACAACCCATCAAGCGCGGATGGCTCTGTCGTTCACCAGGGCGATAACCGTACCGGTGAAGGTGATGGTGATGACGAGCAGGTGAAAATCACCCTGTCTGGCGTCCCTGCCGAGGTCAAAAAGCTGGTGTTCGCGGTAACCATCTATGACGCGGAAGCCCGTAAGCAGAACTTCGGCATGGTCAGCAACAGCTATATGCGCGTTGTGAATGAAGACAACAACAGCGAAATCGCCCGCTTCGATCTCTCCGAAGATGCCAGCACCGAAACCGCGATGATCTTTGGCGAACTCTATCGTCACAACGAAGAGTGGAAGTTCAAAGCTATCGGTCAGGGCTTTGCCGGCGGCCTTTCTGCACTGGCTTCGCAGCACGGCGTTTCAGTCTGATCGTTTCAGCCTGATATCTGCTCCCGCAAACCCTGTCTCCGGACAGGGTTTTTTTTATCTCAACAAGATTGATCAAAGAGAAGATCCGCGAGTCGGCCATGCTGTCTGTTTTCTTCAAGTTTGTTGGGCTGGGCGGCAGTAATTACGGGATCCTTGAGAAATTAGATACGCTCACCGACAGATTGATCGATAACACGCACTTCTTCCCTGTTGATAATTTTAATCAGATTACCGATGATAAATTGTACGATTTGCTTTTAACGGAATTCAGGGAATGGCTTGATGAAGCGAAGGCGAAACGGATTATCCGATAACTAAAACCGGACAAACCGGTTTTAATTATTGCTCAGCTTATCTTTTCCCGGCGCGATTCCCGTGATAATAAAAGACGAAACGCTAAGCGCCCGTCTTTTACTGATATTCAACATCACAGGAAATGGGCGGCCAGTTTCATCAGTTCGTTTAAGATCAAATAACAGAAGGCGCCATAAGCAGCCGCAAGGGGAAATGCCATCGTGGTGAAATCCAGCGTCGCAAGCAGGCGCCAGGGGCTGGTGAGCAACCTTGCCACAGCGATGCCCGGACGCCGGAGGCCGGGAACGTTTTTCGGCCAGATCGCCCAGAGTACCAGCCATTCAATCAGCGCCAGAAACAGCGGGACCAGCCCGGAAAAGCCTTCGCCCTTTGAGGGCATACTGCTTATCAGAATAAACAGTACTCCGATAAACAGACCGCACAGCATCAGCAGTGAAAACAGGCATTCCACCCCTAAAAACAGCCCCATCAGCCACTGCCGTCCTTTCAGGCTCATCAGTATCAAATCATTGATGTAAATATAAAAAATGATAAGGCTGCCCGCAATCCATCCCAGCTCAGGGCCCTGCGGGGGGGCTGGCCACACGTAATGCAGAACTGTTCCCCAAAATAGCAGGAGAAACATTCCCTGCCAGCTCAGCGCATACTGGGGCTTACTGATAAATTCGAGTACGGCAGGGTTCAGGCGTTCCACCAGTTCAGGAAAAGTGGCATAAAGCTTATTCCTCTGCTGCGTCATTTCGGCGATCAGTCCCGGTATCAGACGAACCCAGAACGGGCAGACATTCCGCTCACTGCACAGCAGCTTCAGCGCCGTACGGTTTAACAGATTGCCATGCGTTTTTTCCAGTGCCACTTTTTTCCAGGCCTGTTCACGTTCGGTCGCCCGGATCTGCTGATAAAGCGCATATTGCAAATGCTGGGGCACCAGATAGCTGCTGCTGTACTGGTCAAGCCCCCAGCCCAGCCGATCGCTGACCTGTTCCAGTAACCATTCCGTCAGGTCAGGCTGTTCTGCCAGCTTCGCTGCCACATCCTGATGAAACTGCTGCTGTTGCTGTAGCGTGCCCTTATGGGTCACCTCCTGGTAGAATGAAGCCAGCGCGTTGAGGCCTTGCATTGCGTTTTCAAGCAGCCCGGAGACATGTTCCTCTACCTCTTCAGACGTATAAAGCGGGCTTGATGAGAGTTCAAATTCAGCAGGGTCAAAATGACTTTCAGTTACCTTAATACCGGATAAATATCCCCCATTCTTAAGCGCGATCTCCACGGCTTCCGGGGTCTCCACAACTTCTGAGGTGTTCACGGCTTCCGCTTCATCCTCCTCCCCGACGTGCTGATACCTGGCCATTTCCTTCACCAGTTCAAAAGCTTCGCGAAGTTGCTGATACCCTTCAGGATCGCTGTCCGGGCGATGCTGCTTCAGCTGCCGTGCGTAAGCGCGACGGATCAGCGCCTCATCAGACGTGGGGTCAATGCCCAGAATTTGCCAGCTGTTCATTGTGGCGCCTTCTCATCAAACTGCGCCAGCGCGTCCTGAACTTTCTGGCGCACATCAGCAATACGGCGTTCATCCTGGCTGGCAAGAGCCTGTTCGAAAGCGCTCATTACGTTATCGATCCAGGCACGCTCTTCGCCAAGAAAGAACTCATACAGGCGCGAGCCGCGAAGCAGCAAGTCGCGGTTTTCCGGGCGATCGCGGGGATGACGTTTCAGATCGTTCAGCTTTTGCAGGCTCTGCTCAATTTGCTGCGCACTCATCTGGCCTGGCACCTTTTCAATCACCAGGCGGGCGGTAACCGGGCTGTCGGTATGCTGGCAGGTCACCTCGAGCAATCCATCGAGCGTATAGGTAAAACGGACATCCAGTGAAACTTCACCGGCAGGGCGGGGAGGCACATCAATGCTCATTTCACCAAGATAGACGTTATCCTTCACCCGGCGCCCCTCTCCCTGATAAATCTTAAGCAGGACTGACATCTGATTATCGGCGACGGTGCTGACTGTTTTACTTTTACTCACCGGCAGCCAGGTATTGCGCTCAATCAGGGGCAGAAAATAGCCGTCTTCGAGTTTGCCATAACTCTCTTTTACGGTTTCCATGCCCAGAGAAAAGGGCATCACATCGGTCAGGATAATATCTTCGACCGCCGAGCCTTCCATAATCATGCCAGCCTGCACGCCGGCACCGAGCGCGACCGCTTCATCGGGATGAAGGTCATAGCGGGGGAAGCGGCCAAACAGACGGGCCACCGCCTGCCGGATCAGCGGCATTCGCGTCGCACCGCCGACCAACAGCACGTGATCGAGTTCCTGGAGTGAAAGACGGGCATCGCTTAACGCCTGCATCAGCGGCTGCTGCAAACGGGTGATCAGCGGCTGGCAACAATGAGCAAGCTGTGCTTCATTCATCGTCCAGCGAAAGCGCTCTCCCTGCCATAGCAGCTCAGCACTGGCTTCTGACATACTGCTCAGGGCTCGCTTCAGCTTGTCGGCCTGTTCCAGTAATACCGGTCTGATTGCAGGCAGCGCCGCCTTCAGTTCGGCCTGCTGCGAAAGCATCCACTGACAAATCGCTTCGCTAAAGTCATCTCCACCCAACTGGACATCGCCGCTGCTGGCGCGCACTTCGACAACCCCTTCAAACATATCAATAACGGAGACGTCGAACGTGCCGCCGCCTAAATCGAACGTCAGGTATTTTTGCTCACGATTTTCCAGCAGGCCAAAAGCCAGCGAGGCGGCGGTCGGTTCATTTAACAGGCGCAGCACATTCAGACCCGCCAGTTTTCCGGCCGTTTTCACCGCACGACGCTGAACGTCATTGAAGTAAGCGGGTACGGTAATCACCGCATCACTGACCGCTTCGCCAAGCCAGTGCTCCGCATCCTCTTTCAGCTGGCGCAGTACCATGGCGGAAAGCTCTTCCGCGCGAAAAGAGTCTTTCCCCAGCTTCAGGGTTGCCTCGGTGCCCATATAACGCTTGAAGCTGGCCTGGGTGAGGTGGGGATAAGCGCTGAGCCGTTCGTGCGCCGCCTGGCCAACAATGATATTGCCTTCATCATTCAGCCCGACCACTGAGGGGGTTAGCAGAGCACCAGATTTATTGGGGATCAGCTGCGATTTGTCATCGTGCCAGAGGGCCACCGCGCTGTTTGTAGTTCCAAGATCGATTCCTAATATCTGCCTGGCTGGCATACATGCTCCCTGTGAAGGCAATTATGATCGTATCAGCCCGGCATCATTCAGGCTGATACGATCGCTGTGGGTAGAACGAGTAATTTGTTTAATCTGTTTATCGTCGCGTCGGGTCATATCTTTAGTAGATTACATGCGGTTTATACGCAGCAGCGGTTGGTTGTGAACCCTGGAATAGCTGAGGCGTACAGGTAAAAAATTTGCTGCCAGACAAAACATATCGGCTTGTTACACGTTTTGGTCTTGATTGCTTTAAGCGTTATTTTAGCCACAGGAAAAGCCCGGGGAATCATGTATATGCCGCCGATTGACTGTTTTTACTGCGCTTTTGATACGGGATGTGAAATTTTCGTTAAGGCAATTTTCTGCGGCTGATGGGGGGTTAGTCGGGGGGGCGATAAGTGAGATTCTATCTGTAAAGCAAATCAATCGTTAAAGGCAGGGGGATCTTAAGGGGGCACAGCAATAAAGCGCCTTGCTCTTATCTGCTCATCTTACCTCGCTGCGAGAAACTGGTCAGGGCAGATAACTGCTCTGAGCCAGATTCGCCTGCCCGCTGAAAATTCGTTACTATCCGCTTCCTTTCTTTCTCCGGACCGCCTGATGTCGCAGATTATCGATACTTTTATTGCCCCGCCGTGCCACGACAGCATTGAGATCCGCTATCAGGACGATCACCTGGTGCTGATCGATAAACCCGCCGGGCTGCTCAGCCTCTCGGGGAAAAATCCGCTAAACCGGGATTCGGTGCATCACCGGCTGGTGCAGATATTCCCCGGCTGTACTCTGGTTCACCGCCTTGACTTCGGGACTTCCGGAGTGATGGTGATTGCCCGTAATAAAGCGATTAATGCCGCTCTCTGTCAGCAGTTCAGCCAGCGTACGGTAACCAAGCTCTACAGTGCGCTGCTCTGCGGGCATCTTGACGATAACGAAGGCGTGATAGACGCTGCAATTGCTAACGACCCGGCGCTGTTCCCGCTAATGTCAATTTGCGCAATCAGCGGAAAGCCCGCCCGCTCCCGCTACCGGGTGGTTGAGCGCCTCTTACATACTCTGGAAGACGGAACGAGAATACCCCTAACGCGGGTAGAGCTTACCCCCGAAACAGGGCGAACCCATCAGCTCCGCATTCACTGCCAGCAGCTAGGTCACCCTATCTGGGGCTGCGATCTGTATGGCGGTCGCCTGCTGCCGGGCACTGAAGGGACGCCACGACTGATGCTCCACGCCAGCGAGCTGCATTTTGTGCATCCCGTTAGCGAAGAGAGGATCAAGGCCCGTAGTGCCTGCCCGTTCTGAAAACAAGACCCTCACTGACAATGCTTCCGGAGAGAAACCAGCATGCTCAGGCTAAGCGTAATTTACTGACTTTGATCGCAAAATCCGCTCTCGCTATAAAGTAATTACCACATCAAATCATCAGGCACTTTGAAATCGGCGTAGGGATCTTCTTCATCCTGCTCTTCCTGACTAAGCACACTGTTTAAGACAATACTGTTGGCGTCGCGCTGCGCGATCTTATCAGCTACGCTCGCGGGGATAACCGCGTACGTATTCTCGCCGCCGTTATCAGCAACCAGACGGGCAATGGCGAGGCGGCCGCTAATCAGCTGAGCCTGAGTGCTCTTATCCACAACGATTTTTTTGATTAAGTTATTGTCTGTGAAGTTAAATGCAATATCGCCTTTTGGAATGGCAATCCTGTTCATTTCAATAAGCTGCTTCACCTGAGCTTTATACTCCTTCGATAAAGCAGCCTGTTTTTGCTGCTCGTTAAGCTGCTTATCGCGCTCAAGCTGGGCTTTTTTATTCTCTTCGACTGCGGCCCTCGCCTCACGAGCCTGAACCCGTGATTTTTTAGCCGTTCGCTGGACCTTATCCATTTTTTTGCTGGACACTAATCCCGCTTTTAGCATCTGCTCTTGTAAGGTAAGTTTTGTCATCTTCGTCTCTGAACCCGTTGCAAAATTTGTGGGATTATACCTGTAATTGTTGAGTCTGTAACAGGGTGGAGGGGCGGATCGCCGTGTGGTTTTCGTTTGCAGAGGCTCTTTACTGCGGATGTGAACTCCTCTGTTTGTTTCTGATCGGGGCATCGGGCAAAGGCATTAACATAACGCTTCGGGAGCGCAGTGACGCGCAACATAGCGAAAGGGCGGTCAGATGAAAGGGGTTAAGAAAGCGCTGGCTATCATGGCGTACTGATGTCAGTCAGCGTGGCTGAAACCCTGCCTGTGACTGGCGCAGGATCTCAGCAAAGAGGCAAGTCCGCGTTAATTCAGACCTTAAGCAGTTTTACCGTCGCATCGATATCTATCTCTTCTTCCGAGAAGATCAGCGTCGAGCCCTGAAAGGTGGTGATCGCCAGTTTTTTCAGTGAGCGCATCTCATCAGGCTTAGCGGGTGATTTCGGCCTGATGTTCCCCATCAGTACCCCGACAGAGAGCACCGCATTCTCTTTATCTATGCGCGTATCGGCAGGCACTTCTTCGCTGTAAACCAGGTATGACTTGATTGCCGTGAGCTTAAGACGCTCGCCCGCGATATAGATGTATTTACTTTCCGCCGCCACTTTCACCGCGTAGGCTGACAAGCCCTTGTTGTTCGTGGTGGGTTCGAACGTCACCGCTGCATTTTTCTTGATTAGCTCAGGGTTAGCGACCTTAATCACGTGAAAATAACGGTTATCGCCGTTTTCATCTTTGATAAATCCAAACCCTTTATCCTGAAACCAGGTTGTGATCGTTCCGTTCATCGCCATTACCGCCTACCTAATCGTTTATCTACTCAGTTTTTGCAGCGCGCAGTGTAAAGCACAATGCCTGCGCAGACCACGCCTTTGGTTTAAGTCTGGACGATAAATTTCGGCTATGCGAGGAGGGCCGTCAGCGGAAGAGGGAAGCAATGCGGAACGAAGCGCTGTGCCCGGCCTTAGCGGGAGACTGCTTAAGAGTTGGAACTGAGTCAAAGAGCGACTTTAAAGGCTGTACGCTAAGCGCGGCAGAGGATCACCGGAAAAGATGAGTGAAGATAAAAGGATTTGAGCAACGTGTGAGAAGGAGAATCGAATAAACAAAACTTTATATCCTTCTCAACAGAGTTTGTTCCGGCGCTACTCATTGCCCCACTGGTTTAAGAAGGTAGCGATCTCATCAATGCGTTGCTCGTTGATGCCGGCTTCACGGGCCATCTCCTGTTGCGCCTCTTCGCTGATTTCTTCGTTATTCGTTAAGCTGGTGATCAACAGCTGGAAATAACGCGCCAGAGGTTCACGTTCTGACTCGCTCACAGGCTGTGCGGATTCAGTCGTATATTCATCCACGATGTCAAAATACTTGAGCGGTACTTCATTGTTCATAAATCGTTCCTGTGGTTAATGCCAGTGCCGGTTGCGGCCGCACCGGCTGACTAAGATCGTATCAAACTTACCCGATCGGTTATGCGAAAATTACCGGATTTTGACTAAGCAAAGCAGAAGCGGTCAGAAGAGTCAATGTGAACGGGGCTGGCCTGCAAAGTGGCCTGGTTTTTACGCGTGAGGAGAAGGTTTTATAGCCGAAACGGCATGATATTGTGCCTGCGTCAGCTTATGACCGGGTATTACTGTGCCATTATGAGATATATTAGGAGCACTACGTAATACTATCCCTTTTGTAACAGGTAACATCAGCAATGGCTCTGATCCCAAAAAACTACACCCGGCTGGAAAGCGGCTACCGTGAGAAAGCGCTAAAAATTTACCCCTGGGTATGTGGACGCTGCTCGCGGGAATTTGTTTATTCAAACCTGCGCGAATTAACGGTTCACCATATCGATCACGATCATACCAACAACCCGGAAGATGGCAGTAACTGGGAGTTGCTGTGCCTCTATTGCCACGATCACGAACACTCAAAGTACACTGAAGCTGATCAGTACGGCTCCACAGTAGTGGCGGGCGAGGACGCGCAAAACGATGTTGATGCAGCGACTTATAACCCCTTTGCCGACCTGAAGGCGATGCTGAATAAGAAGAAGTAGTGGTTTGAAGGTCCGCTTAGGGTAGACAGCGGACTGCCACCGCCTCTAAAGCCTTACATTGCGCAGCGGTAGCTGAAACTGGCACTTCGACAGACAGAGCAGCCAGGGCAAACCCTGGAAACCAGGTGCACTACATAGACATCATTCTGTTTTTCCTGCGCTAGTTAATGCCATTACTGTTTGCACCCCAGTGTGCAGTTTTATCAGCAACGCTCGTCGGGGAGATGTCATATCGGCTCTCTGTCCCGCTATCGACAGTCAGCCGCGCAATGACGAAAAGGCCATTGATTAAATGGACGCGAAGAGAAGCATCTACCGCTATTTCTACATAGTGCCGGGCCTGTTCAGGACAGGCAGAGTATACTGTTTAACCAGGGTGATTACAGACTGCGGTACTGTTTCAGATAGCAAATAGAGCAACTGCGAATTTAGCAGGGTGATAGCGGAAATTGCATCAAGGGTTGCAGGATAATTCTGATGTGGTACGGTATGAAGACCTAAAGTTAACCAGGAGCGAATATTACGGGCCCCAGAAAAATCATTATCAGGTCCGTTGCTAAAAAATTATGATCATCAATAATTTCGCAAGCCAACTTAACTCTTATAATATGCACCTGCGTTATTCCCATCACCATTTCGACCACTAATTCAATAAAAAAATAAGCCTGTTTCTTCTCCTTGCAGAGAAGGATTTCGTTCGCCTGCATGATCCTCCAGGAAAATATTAAGGTTATTAATTATGAATAAGAAAAATTTCCTCACTTTACTTCTCACTTCGTTAATCAGTTCATCTGCTGTTTTAGCCGCCGACCTGCCGGGCAAGGGTATTACAATTTTACCCGTACAGAGTACACTCCCGGAGGAATCATTTCAGACCGAATTGATTAACAAGGCCCTGGAGAAGCTGGGTTACCAGGTCAAACCTACAGAAGAGGTAGAATACAACGTCGCTTATACGGCAATTGCGGCGGGTGATGCCACTTATATGGCCGTAAACTGGGAGCCGTTGCAGAAGGATATGTATACCGCTGCCGGCGGAGACGATAAGTTTTTCCGCAAAGGAACCTATATCAGCGGGGCCGCTCAGGGTTACCTTATTGATAAAAAAACGGCGGAAAAATATCACATCACGGATATTTCACAGCTGAAAGACCCAGAAATAGCAAAGGTTTTTGATGCCAATGGCGATGGAAAAGCCGATCTTGCGGGCTGTAATCCGGGATGGGTTTGTGGCCAGGTTATCAACGCACAAATTAAAGCTTACGGTCTGAGCAATACTGTGCAGCAGAATCAGGGTAATTATTCTGCGATCATTGCCGATACCCTGACGCGTTATAAAGCGGGGAAACCTGTTCTGTACTTTACCTGGACCCCATACTGGGTAAGCGATGAATTAAAACCGGGTAAAGATGTAGTCTGGCTTACCGTTCCCTTTTCTGTGACGCCGGGAACGCAGAAAAACGAAGATACGTCGTTAGCCAACGGAAAAAATTACGGCTTCAAACCCAATAATGAGCATATTGTCGCCAATAAAGCCTGGGCGGAAAAGAATCCCGCAGCGGCAAAATTGTTTGAAATCGCCAGCCTGCCGCTGGCAGACGTAAATGCACAGAACCAGCGTATGCACGCTGGCGAATCCTCCACTGCGGATATTGAACGTCATGTAGATGGCTGGATACATGCGCATCAGAAGACCTTTGATGGCTGGATCAGGGAAGCCGCTGCTGCTGCTGAAAAGTGAGCATAGGTTAAATATGCCCGTGGATGCAGCCCTCAGGCTATGACTGCGCCGGCTCACTGGATGAGTTAAGCACGCCGGACTGGGTAAGGTCCGGCGTTTTACCATCTAACCAGCGCGACAGAAGCTAAAATATGGCTTTCTTCATCGGCGACGGGATTTGTGATATCCAGTTTAGGCGGATCGTTCTGTCACGTACTCTGGAGGTCCTGGTTTACAAACAAGACGATAATATTTTCCGGGAGTGCGAGCCGCCGAATCACAGTCCGACATATTACGGAATCAGCTACAAACGGCGCGTCTGACATTCAGCAGTCAGTTAAACCATAAATTTCAGAACGAGTAACATCAGGTAATATTCTATGTATTATGATTATAAAAATAACATTATGAAACATGGCTCCAATTTGGAAGCCTTATTTTATGATTTCGGTCAACGTTCCTTTTTTGCTGAAGCGTAAAGTGCATTCATTCTGTTAATCAATTCAGCGTGATTGTCATGTTTAGGAAAATTAGCGGTTTTGAAATTGAATCTGATATAAAAGAACTTAATGCTGCTGTCAGCACGCATTTTGAATGGGCTAATCGTTTGATTGCTACTGCCCTTTTCAGAGATCTTCCGGACAGCAAAATGACCGATAGTGAATCTCATCTACACTGTCATTTCAGTCGCTGGCTAAATATCAGTCTGGATCTTAATGACAATCAGATAACAGGTCTTGATAAAATTGACGCTACACACGCCAGTATGCATGAAGCTATGCGGTTGCTTTTAGGCTCCATACAAAGCAGGAAAGCAAACCGTACAGGGCTGGAAGATTACTATACAGCTCAGCGCGATTTTCTTGATGCTGTTGATGACTACAGGAGAAAACTGATAACGTTACGAAATAACCATGATTCGCTTACCGGTCTGCCTCTCAGTAAAGTTATGTTTACTCAGTTCCAGGTGCTCAAAGAACATGCCCGTCTTAACGGTAAGCGCCTGTACGTGACCTTATTTGATATAGACTGTTTTAAAAGATTTAATGGAAGGTATGGGCATGTCTCAGGAGATGCGGTACTCAGAGAGATGGGAAGCTATCTTTTATTTTTGGCCAGCAATAAAGAAAAAGTTTACCGCTTCGGTGGCGAAGCGTTTATTTTTATTCATGAGTTTGAAAATAATGAGCAATTTTTCTCTGCGTTGCTCAGGATAACGGAAGGGCTACAGTCCCACCTGTTTATTAACCTTCAGGGTACCGTCAATATCACCGTTACCTCTGGGTCCTGCCCGGCGACGGCTGGAGAAACACTGCAGTCTTTGATTGAAAAAGCTGACTACACTATGTCTCTTGGCAAAGAGCAGGGGCGGGGGCGTGCGCTGTACAACGATCACGGGCTGATAAAAACAGTCTGTAAATAAAATCCTCACCCTATTCTATGAAACACGCGAAGTTTGCGGGTTTTAATGAATAAAATAATAAATTTTATCCACCCAACGCCTTTTATTTATGTTGATTCAGGCTTCATAAGCATTATCTACCCTGGTTATAAATTTCCCTTGCGTAATGATTCCCTTAACAGGCCGTGGCTGATAACCATCGCGGTTTTAACTTCATAACATCGTAATGAAAAGGGCGCCGTAAATTTCTCTTTTCTGGCCATGCTCTTTTTTTTGTCACTATGGCTATTATCTTTTATTTGAAGCATTGCTACAGCTTTCTTTCAGGGCAATGCTTCAAAATTAATAGACGAGATTTGATAGTATGTTTGCTCCCTGCAGGAGCGTAAACTTACTGAACAGGAAATGTCATTATATCCTTCACCATATCATCAATAGCACTTTTAACGTCTTCAACAGTAATAGGCGCACTGCTGTTTGAAACGGTTTTACCATAACCTTTGCGGATAACCCTGACCACCGGCTGATTGGTTGAAACATCAATCGCTTCTGCTTCTAAAAACAGTTCAGCGTTCTGGCTCCGGTGTCCGGTGACAGCCATCGTTCCTGCCAGTACCGCTGCCACCGGGACCACTTCATAAAACTGCACATCCTGATTTTCAGCCGTAACGGCCGTGATGGCCGTTTTAATGATTAACCCACCGGGCTGCGGTCTGTCACTCAGTCTGTGTCGTGTGCTTTCTGCATTTTTTAGTTGTCTTTCAGTGTAGAGACGGACAAGTTCAAGCGTTGATGCACTAACCCGACCATCAGGTCTGGGGCGAGGGTAAAAAACAACGGGAGAAAAATAGACGCTCGTATATTTATATGACTGATAGTCGGGTGAGATCCAGCGGAGTGTCTCATGGCCGCTTTCAGTTCTGATGGGCTGAAAATGAGAATAATTATTAAGGAAGCCTGAATATTCTGATTCATCAGCGGTTTTGGATGCACAGCCAGTTAGTGTACTTATCATTAGCGCGGCACCTGCAGCAGCGAGCACCCTTTTACAGAAAAACATGTATTACTCCTCACCTGTCATACTCTTGTAGAAGAATTTGTAAGAAACTATATTGTATTAACCGTTTAATAAACTTCGCCGGTTAAAATGTCATTGCGTTTGTCAACCTGTGATAACTTTCACCGGTTTGCTCATAACACTATGATAACCACTATTTAAAATGGCCAAAGCAGTGAAATTAATAAGTGGGTCGGTAAATATAACTCTGAAATTATACCTCAAGGGAGAAAGGCTGCACCATAAAAAATACCAGTATCTTTTGTTTGCGAATGGTTTTTGAAATGTTTTGAAAGTTGATGAAATGCCATTATATAAAAAGAGGGGTGCTGAGACTGAAGGATTAAATTTAGATTTTCGTCCGGCAGGTTTGTTGCTGAAAATCTATCTGTAGTGCGTTAATCGCATTTGTTGTTAATCAATTGAAAACATAACTCATCACTATGTTATTTGATGCAATATGTTTCCGCGAGCGTTTAAAACAATCAATAAATATATATGTTGCTATTGTAATTAACTCTATTAACAATATTGAGTCTTATGAGCGCACCGATAATCAAAAGGGAATTTTTACCTGGCGTAAATTAAAGAAACAATGCAACGGTATAAAGACGCTCAGAGATCCTTACTATGCCACAGGCAATGGGTTGTTTTTACATGAGCAGTAGCGTTAAAAAGCTCATTAAATCTGTAAATAAACATTTTTTATTATATATTCAGCTCGATAACAGAGCGAATGAAAGACCAGGCCTTAAAGATCCTGAACCTTCCGGCTGTGGTAATAGCCCCAGCATGGAAAAGAAGTTAATTCCGCCAACACATGCTAAACATGGAAAGGATACTGATTCTGTAGGCGATACCAATACCAGACATGAAGGGTTCCGAAATTCAGAAGATCATCCTGAAAGGCAGGTAAAAAAAGATGTAATTAACGTTTTTAATGAGAAAATGCTTTTTTTAGTAAAATATCAATATGTTCCACTTACAGGCATGGCTTTCAGCCCTGTCCTGAATAAAAGGTGTTCTCTGCTGGTGAAAAATAACAGGTTGCTGAATGAATTTTTATATTTTACCCTGGCAGATGTCAGTGATATTAAAGATCCCAGCCCGGGCAATGCTTTTCCGGTTGCAGATGAATTATTAGCAAAATTAATAAGCGCGATCGTGACCGGGGCGAAAGAGGGTGTTGAATATTATTATCATCCTGAAGGTAGCAGCATGATGCTGCATACCTGTAAAAGCTGCGCATCCTTTTCACGTTCAATCTATAAAATCATAAACGATATTAAGCCTTACGATCTTATTGTTACTGAGGAATTGCAGCCGGCTTACTTTATCTACGGTTTTACGTTAATCGTTAAAAATAATTTATTAAATAGCGTGTTAAACAGGGTAAGCTGTGAAAAATTACAGAGCGAGCAATACGGAAATAATTTCTGTATATTCAGCGACAGTAAAGGAACTTTTGTGAAATTATGCGAGTGTTAACTGAAATTATCATCCACTTTTGTGCATTTCCTTTATGGTCAGGATAAATAATCATCAGATAAATTAGCGCTAAAAAGGCTTCGCGTAATACCTCTACGTAATTGTGCCGCTATAGCAACATCGGACGACCAGAGCAGGTGTGCGGTAACCTAACTTCTGGGGAGGTGTTACAGGGGCACTTTTTTATCACTTTCCCGGAAGTGATACCGTAGTGATCGCTCCGATGCCACAGCTGTTAGCAAAGTGCGTGCAGGTTTCTGTTGTGGCGTAAATCCAGTTCCTTTTAGGGGCTGTACTCGGCTATTTTTTCCGTTCACTATAAAGTATGCCGCCGCGCGCTTTATCGCAGGCGTTAGTTTCAACGACAGAAACCACCACGCGATCCCGTTCTACGCCAAAACTTTCCACCACGGCATCGGTGATTTTTACCATCAGGTTTTTTTTCTGTGCTGTAGAGCGGCCTTCTACCGCATAAACCACTATTTCCGGCATGATGTTCTCTCTTTTATTTGTATGAGAATAAAGACTTCACAACTTCTGACGTTTCTGTCCAGGATTCATGAGCATGACGCTGTTCAGTCATCGCGTCAGTATAGCCCTGGTGCCCTTTGGACCACCGGGATCGGCTGTGCGGTCTCCAGACTGGTGAAACCGGACTTCCTGATAATCGTACTCATTATCCAGACCACGCTTTGAACGACTTATTTCAGTAACGTAACCGCAGCCTTAATGATTCAGGACCAATACCCTCAGGTGGCAAGGCGAAAAATTTCATAGTTTATTACCTTACTGAATGAATCAGTTCTTATGCTCTGCCGCAATTGGCCGCGTCTCTCCGGTTTCAACCAGCGTGCGGTTTGCATCAGGAGAGCCGTAGACCCACATAATTTTCATGGGTTCGGTATCAGAAGCATTCCTGAAACGGTGCGGAACGCCAGCAGGAATGTAAGTGACATCCAGGGGTTTGATCACAAATTCCTGACCGTCGATGTCGAAGATGGCATTGCCTTGTACCAGCAGCACGCTTTCCTCACAGTTATGAAAGTGAAAAGGTATTTTTGCGCCGCCTTCAAACTGCGTATAACCGGTAATAAAGGCGCTGGCACCCATGCCAGCCGTGACTAATGGCGTGGTGCTGGCACCGCCGCCACGGTCATGCTTTTTAATATCTTCTGGCTTGAGTAAATAAGAATTTGATGCAGTCTTAATCATGCCTTTCACCTTTTAATCTGCCGGGCCAATCCAGAGCGTTTTAATGTTAGTGAATTCACGGATGCCAAATCCGCCTAGTTCACGTCCGTAACCGGATTGTTTGATGCCGCCAAACGGCAGACGTGCATCGGATGCGACCAGACCATTGACGAATACCGCACCCGCTTCGATTCTGCGCGCAAGGCGATAGCCGTTGTCCGTGTTGGATGTCCACACCGCAGCACCCAAACCGAACTCAGTATTATTGGCAACAGCAATTGCCTCCTCCTCAGACTGTACGCGAATGATCGCTGCGACCGGCCCGAAGGTTTCTTCAATCGCCGCCGTCATTTGTGGCGTAACGTGATCGAGTACGGTTGGCAGATAATAATAGCCTTCGCTCACGATGGGCTGACCGCCAGGCACTAACTGTGCTCCTTCGCTCAGGCTGCGCTCAACCTGAGCATGCAGGGCATCCCGCAAATTTTCACGCGCCATTGGACCGATATCATTCTCGCGGTCGAGAGGATTTCCGGTTTTCAACGTTCTCACGCCTTCACAGAACAGCTTCACGAAGCGGTCTGCGACGGAAGCATCGACAATAAAGCGTTTGGAAGAAATGCAGCTCTGGCCAGTGTTAGCAAAGCGCGCCTTAACGGCCATTTTCGCCGCCAGCTCGATGTCAGCATCTGCCAGCACAATAAAGGGATCGGAACCGCCCAGCTCCAAAACCTGTTTTTTCATCAGGCTGCCCGCCTGAGCCGCCACGATTTTGCCTACGTGTGTGGAACCGGTCAGGGTAACTGCGGCGACGCGCTCGTCGGCAAGCACCCCAGCAACATCAGTAGAATTTATCATCAGCGTACTGATAAGGCCTTCCGGCGTCCCGGCCTCACGGAACAGCGCCTCCAGCTGTATTGCGCATGAGGCTACGTTATTAGCATGTTTGAGCAGGGCGCCATTGCCTGCAGCCAGGGCAGGGGCCGCAAAACGAACAAACTGCCAGAAGGGATAATTCCATGGCATGATTGCCAGTACCACGCCGAGCGGATCGAACACGACACGACTGTCGGAAGCATTACTTTCAACGTGTTCATCCGCAAGGTATTTTTCAGCATTACTAGCATAAAACTCACAGGTGACGGCGCACTTTTCAACTTCGGCTTCCGCTTCAGCCAGCGGTTTTCCCATCTCCCCGGTAATAGTAGCGGCATAACGCGCTTTATTGCGGCGCAGTACTTCAGCAACGCTTGTCAGAAGGGTGACGCGTTCAGATACCGGCTTTCTGCCCCAGATTTTTTGGGCCTGATGAGCAGCCTCAATGCGTTCATCAACTTCGGAAGCTGAATGCAGTTCATATTCAGCAATTTTGCGCCCCGTGGATGGGTTAACAGTGACAATCATGATTGGGCCTTTATCAGCTTCAGAAATCGTAAAGTGAATGCGCATTTACTTTTCAGGCAGGCTTATCCCTGTGCAACCAAATGCACAGGATTAATGTAATCACTTCATATTGAACAGAGAATTTAACTCTTCGACATTTTCATCGGTTAAGCTTGTCATGCCATAAGGTTTGAGCATGAAATAAAGCTTTGCCGTCTCCTCAAGCTCTTCGGCATTAAATACCGCTTCACGGATGTCTTTACCTGAAATAATGGGGCCATGATTGGCCAGAAGAAGAGAATTGTGTTCGGCTGCCAGTTTTTCCACTTCCTCAGCAATGAGTGGCGAGCCAGGGCGAATATAGCGTATCACCGGCAACTTACCGACACGCATAACGTAGTAGGGCGTTATTGGCGGCAGGGCATTTTCATAATTGAGACCAGGCATGCATGAGAGGGCCGTCAGCCAGGGGGAATGCAGATGTACAATGCCGCCACACTTCGGACGCTGACGGTAGATGGCAAGGTGCATCAGGATCTCTTTCGATGCCTTATGCCCATCCAGAAGTTCGCCATCCATGGTCACTTTGCTCAGGGTGGCCGGATCCAAATCGCCAAAACTGGAGTTAGTAGGGGTGGCCAGTACATTACCATCCGGCAGTTTCAGGCTGATATTACCGGCGCCACCGCTGCTGTAACCGCGTTCGTACATTGAGCGAGCGTACCGAACTAAATCCTGGCGTAGTTGTGTCTCATTCATCAAAATGCTCCTGTGCTTTCAGGAAAAAGTCACTAGTACCAAAGTTACCCGATTTAAGGATCACCCATTTTTTCTCACCCAGAGCTTGTGTCCACGGCACCCCTGGAGCGACGGTATCGCCAATAACCATGCCATTAATATTCAGCCCCTGAACAACCGCGCCTGAGGTTTCACCGCCGGCTACAATAAATTTATTGAAACCCGCTTCGTTTAATTGCTGGGCAAGCGCAGAGAAGAAACATTCAATTTTTTCACTCACAAATTCCGGGCCGTAGTTTTTATGAATTATTTCGATTAGTTGTGGTGGCTGTGTGGCGTACACCAGCGGGGCTAACGCTTCACTTGCATGAGCGCATACCCAGCTGATTACCGACTGAATATAACCCTCATCATGAATGATTTTTTCTACATTTAACGCCAGCGCGGAAGCGCGTTGCTGGTAAAAATCAACCTGCTGATTAGTCATAGAGGAGCAGCTGCCGGAAAGGATTACGCTAAAACCTTTGGCTTCTATTTTTATCGGGCTACGGGGAAGAGGCTGCTGCTGCACATCAAGTGTGGCGATAGCATATCCCAGTCCCGCTGCGCCTGTTACCAGCGGAAATGCCGATGTTTCACGGGCTACGGTTAGCAGGTCACTATTATCCAGCACATCAAAAATCATATATTTCGCATTACTTTCCGCCATCCGGGCAGCTATCTGCTGAGGGTGATTTTTTATGGCGTCGAGAGAAATATTGCCGCATAAACCAACGGACTGCGCTTCCATCAGTTTTTTCAGGGAAGACTGGGTCATGGGCGTGACCGGATGGTGCTGCATGCCGCTTTCGTTCAGCAACTCTCCTTTTACAAAAAGATGGCCATGAACAATGGTCCGGCCGTTATCCGGCACTGCCGGGCAGACCAGCGTCATGCGCGTTTCAAGGTTTTCCATAAGCGCATCCGTTACCGGTCCAATATTGCCCTGCGCGGTAGAATCAAACGTCGAACAATATTTGAAAAACTGGCGCTCACAACCTTGTGCTTTCAGCCAGTTGGCGGCAGCCAGCGACTGGCTGACGGCATCTTTCACAGGAATGGAGCGGCTCTTCAGCGCAATAACAATGGCATCAATATTTACCGCCTCAAATGTCTGCGCAGGCACACCGTTAAACAGCACCACTCTCCAGCCCGCATTGACCATAAAACTGGCTATATCAGTTGCGCCGGTAAAGTCATCAGCGATAACGCCTAACTTTGTCATGATTAATCCTTACCTACTTATCAGTTTTCCACATACTGCTTTTGTATGGTGATAAATGCAAATGCAGCAGGTGTTAATTTGTGTTGTAGATCACATACTGCTAACAAATCAGGGCTGGCATAGTAATCATCTTCGGTGCTCAGAGCAGAGAGGAAAGGGGCGAATAGGTGGCTTAAAACAAAGCATGACGCTAACTTGCTGATAAATAACACAATCACTGTAATGTGAATTTTTTGTATGATAAATGTGATCTGTGTCACCTTGCAATCAGTGCATTTATTGGTATAAAAATGCAATCGAAACTGACCCATCAATTGGAGTGTATATGCGTATTTTGATTCTGCCTTGTGACGGTATTGGCCCTGAAATCACCTCAGCTGCGGTAACCGTACTGAATTCATTAGATAAAACTTTCAACCTGGGTTTTGAATTTGACTACGAAGACGTTGGCTTTAAGAGCCTTGAGCTTCATGGCACCACGCTGCGTCAGGAATCTTTAGATAAAGCGAAAACGTACGACGGCATCATCCTCGGCACACAGTCACATGCCGATTACCCTGCGCCAGAGAAAGGTGGACGTAACGTTTCTGCCGGTTTCCGTATCGGTCTTGATCTTTATGCTAACGTCCGTCCTGCGCGCACCCGTCCATTCCTGACTTCAAACATGAAGGAAGGTAAGACAATGGATCTGGTGATCATGCGTGAAGCCACTGAAGGGTTTTACCCGGATCGCAACATGTCGCGCGGCTGGGGCGAAGTGATGCCCAGCCCGGACATGGCGCTCTCTACCCGTAAAATCACCCGCCACTGTTCAGAGCGTATTGCACGCAAAGCGTTTGAACTGGCCATGCAGCGTAACAAGAAAGTTACCGCGATTCATAAAGCTAACAGCTTCCATATGACCGACGGTCTCTTCCTGGAAGCCGTCCGCGACGTGGCGAAAGAGTTTCCGGAAGTCCAGTTGGACGATCTGCTGGTTGATGCCTCTACCGCGCACCTGGTGCGTAATCCGGAACGCTTCGACGTGCTGGTTGCGACTAACTTCTACGGTGACATTATCAGCGATCTGGCCAGTGAACTGTCAGGCAGTCTGGGTCTGGCTGGTTCGATTATGGCCAGCGATACGCATTGCTGTGCTCAGGCGCAACACGGTTCAGCACCGGATATCCAGAATCAGGACAAGGCCAATCCGGTTTCAATGATCCTCTCAGTTGCGATGATGCTGGCATGGTATGCCGAGAAGCATAATCAGCCTAAATTCCTGAAGGCGGCAGAAGAGATCAACCGTGCGGTAGATGAAGTGCTGGAAAACCCTGAAACCCGCACACCCGATTTGGGCGGCAGCTGCGGTACGAAAGCATTTTCCGAAAAAGTCGCTGCGGTAATCCGCGCTTAATTGACGACATGAGGCTGCCGCCAGAGAGGGCAGCCTGTTTTCATGGAGAGGATAATGAGTCAACGCATTGTATTAATTCACGCTACGCCACTGGCAGTTGGCCCTATTAATGACACTTTCGAACGCCAGTGGCCCGAAGCGAATATCAGTAATCTGCTGGATGACTCATTAAGCAGCGATCGCGGCAAAGTCACCACACTTACGCCCAATTTTTATCAGCGTATAAATTCACTGGTGGATTATGCGGTCAGTATTGATGCCGCGGCTATTTTGTTTACCTGCTCTGCACTCGGAGAAGCCATTGATGCCAGTGCTGAAATCCATCCTCTGCCTGTTCTGAAACCCAATGAGGCTATGTTTGAAGCGGCGCTGGAGAAGGGCAAAGATATTGTCATGTTAGCGACTTTCGCACCTGCTGTTCCCAGTATGGAAGCGGAGTTTCATGAACTCGCCATGGCCGAAGGGTCAGGCGCAAAGCTGACCACTGCGGTGGTTGAAGGCGCGCGTGACGCATTAAGCGCGGGCAATGTTGCCTTACATAATCAGCTTGTTGTTGAAGCTGCCCGCCAGCATCAACATGCTGACGCGATTGTGTTAGCGCACTTCTCTATGGAGGTAGCTTATGAAGAGATCAAGGCAGCAGTCACTTGTCCGGTTTTAAGTAGCCCTCAGGCTGCCGTTGTGAAATTGAAACGCTTAATGAATTCATTCTGATCCGCTTCGGATTAATTAAGGCAAGGCCGTGAACAGTCAATATTTACTGGCAAGGTTGAAATACAGCCATATTTCATCATTGCCTGATATCGTTTTGCCGGAAAATAGCTGTGACTGTCATCATCATATATTTGACAGAAGATTTCCTTATTCGCCTGACGATCGGCGTAATTTACCTGATGCCACCGTCGATAATTATTTGCAGTTTAAAGAACATCTCGGTTTTAAGCGTCATGTAGTGGTTCAGCCTTCCTCTTATGATACGGATAACCGCTGTATGCTGGAAGCGCTACGGCGCTTTGGCGATGCTGCCCGGGGAGAAGCTGTGATCACGTATGACGTTAAGGATGCAGAACTGGATGCTTTAGGCCAGGCGGGCGTGACCGGCATACGTTTTAACTTTGGTGCAGGCAGTGCCACCACACCTGAAATGCTCTTACCTCTGGCACATCGTGTGGCTGAGAGAGGGTGGCATATTCAGATCCATGCCACTGCAGAACGTCTTTGCGCCCTGCGTCCGGTTCTGCTTCAGGTGCCCGGCAATCTGGTTATCGACCACTTTTTCCGTCTGCCTCAACCACAACCTATGCTGCACCCGGCCTGGCGTCTGGCCTGGGAACTGATTGAAAGAGGGCAATGTTGGGTCAAACTTTCCGCTCTTTATCATCAGTCGGCGCATGAGGATGTGTCCGATATGTCAGCCTTAATAAAAAGTTTTCTGCAAGAAGCCACTGAACGCGTGTTATGGGGCAGCGACTGGCCGCACCCAAATTTAATAAGCGCAAATAAAAAAATGCCAGATGATGCATTAATTCTTTCAAAAATTTACCACTGGGCAGGAAATGAACAGGTTCGGCACAAGTTATTTGTGGCAAACCCGGCTGAACTTTACCGATTTAATCAATCGATTGCCAGATAAGGCCGAATAGAATGATTACTCTTAATTCAACTGTACGAAAAAATCGACCTACGCATTATCGTTATATGATTCTGCTGATGGTTTTTCTTAGTATCGCCCTGAATCATGGCGACCGTGCGACGTTCTCGATTGCGGGCACGGATATGGTAAAAGCAGCTGGACTTGATATTGTCGCGTTGGGTTATTTGCTCTCAACCTTTACCTGGGCATATGTGCTCGGACAGTATCCTGGCGGCTGGTTACTCGACCGTTTTGGTTCTAAAAAAGTGTTGGTCATCGGTGTTTTTTCATGGTCATTTTTTGTTTTCCTGGTGGGGTTCAGTACCTCATTTGAAAACGTATGGGTGACACGCGTAATGATTTTCGGCTTTATCTTTATGATGGGCCTTATCGAAGCGCCTACCCTGCCAGCTAACTCACGTTTTCTGGCGGCATGGTTTCCAGCGCGTGAACGCGGCAAGGCGTCGGGCTTTACCACCGCTGCGCAATATTTTGCTCTGGTTGTTTTCCTTCCTCTGATGGGCTGGTTTTCTTATCATTTCGGCTGGGAATCGGTGTTCTGGCTAATGGGCGGCATTGGCATACTTATCTCCCTGATCATGAGCCGCGTTCTGGCTGATACGCCTAAAGTGCATCCGCTGGTGAATAATGCCGAGCTGGAATATATCCAGTCCGGGGGCGGCCTGACCAACCTGAAAGCGACCAAAAAAGGCGATACCAGCAACAAAGGCTATACGAAAAAGCTGCTTACCAGCCGACTCGCGCTGGGTGTTTACATGGGACAGTTTTTCTTTACCGTACTTTCTTACTTTTTCCTGACGTGGTTCCCGGTATATCTGGTCCACGATCGTGGCATGACGATCCTGAAAGCGGGTTTTGTCGCATCGCTTCCTGCACTGTGTGGCTGTGCGGGTGCGTTACTGGGCGGTGTATTATCCGATTATATGCTGCAGCGTGGATTTAGCCTCTCGGCAGCACGTAAAACACCTATCGTTATCGGCATGCTACTGGCGGTTAGCATGGTCATCTGCAACTATGTCGATTCGGCCTGGATTGTGGTGGCAATTATGTCGCTGGCCTTCTTCGGCAAAGGTTTTGGTGCCATGGGCTGGTGCGTCGTCTCAGACTTCTCCCCGAAAGAAGCTATCGGACTGAGCGGGGGATTATTTAATATGATCGGTAATATCTCCGGAATTTTCACCCCGATTATTATTGCCTATATCATTAAGGATACCGGTTCCTTTAACGGTGCACTTATCTTTGTGGGCGTCTGCGCTTTCCTGAACCTCTGCTGTTATCTGTTTGTGGCGGGCAAAATACAAAGGCTGAACTTTGCGCCCCATCAACAGGATAATAATGACCCCGTTACGGAGGAACTGCATGCCAACTATCGCTGAAAATGAATTACGCTTTGCTATAAATCTCGGGAATGCTGTGCTGGCAAAAAGCCTTCCGGACGGGAGGCCAGGTGGTATTACTGTTGAAATTGCCGGTAAGCTGGCTGCTGCGCTGGGATCTACCGCGCGGTTTGTTACCTATCCTGCCGCTGGGAAAGTGGTAAATGATGTGGACCAATGGGATATTGCCTTTCTCGCTGTCGATCCCTTACGTGAAGAGGTGCTGCGGTTCACGCAACCTTATATTACCATTCAGGGTACCGTGCTGGTAAAAGCAGAGAGCGAATGGCAAAGCGTTGCTCAGATGGATAAAGCTGAGGTGGTAATAAACGTGGGTAAGGGCGCAGCGTACGATCTGCATCTTACGCGTCAGTTACAGCACGCCAGCCTGAACCGGCTCAGTTCGTCGCAGGAAGCCATTGATGCCTTTCTCAGAGGAGAAGGCGACATGGCTGCCGGCATCCGTCAGCCTCTGGAGCGTACCGCCAGTCTGAATGCAGGCTACCGGGTCCTGCCGGACAATTTCGGCGCCATCAATCAGGCGATTTGCGTCCCGCGTCAGCGTGCTGATTTGTATGAAAAAATCAGATCATTACTGACGAGCTGGCAGGAAGATGGCACTATTCAGACCATTATTGACCAGCAACTGTCTGAATAATATCTCCCCTTAGCGTTCTCTTTTCGAGAACGCTACCTTATTAAAGGTTCAATTTTCATCCCTTTCCCGACATGGCACCCTTATCTGTAAAAGCACATATGGCTACCGTGGTAACGGAAGGTTTTTATGACATCGTCCTCAGTTCTGAAACGCACCACCCTGGTCATTGATGAGCACCCCTATCATTTTCTCGACCTGACCCAACTAATCCCCCTGGAGCAGCTGCAAACGCTGCCTTTTTGTTTACGCATTCTGCTGGAGAATGTCGCGCTGCGTTCACCACAGACGTTGCCGAAATTTCTTGGCATGCTCAATGCGGAAGCCATGCCAGGGGAGGTTGAATTTTATCCCGATCGGTTAATGTTCCACGATACGACCTGTCTGCCCGCCCTGGCGGACTTCGCAGCGATGCGTGATTTAACCGCTGAGCTGGGAGGCGATCCACGCACTATCAATCCGCATATTCCGGCTGTGTTAACCATCGATCACTCCGTGATCGTTGAAAGCTACGCTACGCCAGACGCGCTGGAAGAAAATCTACAGTTTGATTTTCGGCGTAATGCGGAGCGCTATCGCTTCATTCGCTGGGCTGAACAGAGCCTGGATAACTTTCGCGTCATTCCACCCGGAACCGGTATTATTCATCTGATGAATCTTGAAGCGGTTGCAGAAGTGGTCACCGTTGACGAGCGTGAGAGTGTGGCTCTGCTGCACTCAGACTGCATGATCGCAACCGACAGCCATACGTCTATGATTAACGCGTTAGGCATCCTCGGATGGGGAGTAGGGGGACTGGAAGGCCAGGCTGCGCTGCTTGGAGAGCCTGTCACGCTACTTTATCCTGAGGTGATTGGAATTTCAGTTTCAGGCAGGTTAGCGCAGGATGTCAGCGACAGCGATCTTGCTCTACACATCACGCGCCTGCTTCGTGAGAAAGGCGTAGTAGGAAAGTTTGTGGAGTTTACCGGACCTTCACTGCATACCATGCCCGTCGAATCGCGAGCCACCATTGCCAATATGGCGCCCGAATATGGGGCGACAGTGGTATTTTTTCCTTTTGATGAACGCAGTGCTGATTATCTGCATATGACCGGGCGCACGACGGAAAAGCAGGAAATCATCAAGACCTACATGAAGCAGCAGCATTTGTGGCGCAGCGCGAATTCACCTCAACCGAAATTTACTCAGCTGATAGAGCTTGATCTCGGTACCATCGAGCCATGCATGGCCGGTCCTTATAATCCACATCAACAAATTCCCCTGAGCTTTGCTGCAGAGAGCTTCAGGAAGAGCCTGCCTGAAAAGGTGCAGGCAGAGACCTGGTTCCATGACGTTTATCCCGAAGCGATTCACCAGGGTGCGGTAGCCATCGCGGCTATTACCAGCTGCACGACCACGGCAAATCCCTGGCTCGTTATTCAGGCGGCTTTATTTGCCCGTAATGCGGCGCGGCACGGATTACGACCTAAACCCTGGGTTAAAACCTCCTTCTCTCCCGGTTCCCGTGCCGTAACGGATTACCTCAGTGAGTCAGGCCTGCTGGCTGAACTTGAAAAAGTCGGTTTCGACGTTACCGGTTATGGGTGCATGACCTGCATCGGCAGTTCGGGGGCGCTAAAACCTGCGATGGAAGAACTGGTTAATGAGGGATTGCAGGCAGTGTGCGTGCTTTCCGGCAACCGCAACTTCCCACGTCGCGTTAATCCCAGCCTGGGCCATGGTTATCTCACCTCGCCCGCGCTTGTGATTGCCTGGGCGCTGGCAGGCCATATTTCTCATGATCTGCTTCATCAGGCGCTGGGTTTTGATGACCAACAGCAGCCCATTCTGATGCGTGACCTGATGCCTGCGCGGGAAGAGGTAGATCTCTGGGTGAAGCGTGTCATGAAACGTGACCATTATGTAAAACGTCGTGACATTATCTGGCAGGGCACGCCTCACTGGCAAAAGATTGCCGCGCCAGGGAGTGTCCACTATCCCTGGGAGGCAAGCTCAACCTATTTGCGCCGGCCTGGCTACCTTGAGCGTCTGCCACGCGATCCTGCCGCACCCTTAACGTTAAACGGTGCACGCCCGTTTTTGTGGTTTGGCGATGATATCACCACCGATCATATTTCACCGGCAGGAGCGATACCTGCCTTAAGTCCGGCTGGAAAGTGGCTTATCGAGCGCCATGAAAATCCGCAGGATTTGAACCTCTATTCTACGCGACGAAGTAACCATGAAGTGATGGTGCGTGGCGCTTTTACCAACAAAGCGCTGGTCAATCGGTTACTGCCGGAAGCAATGCGCGGCGGCGGTGGCTTTGCCTGGGATGCCGATCGTCAACAGATCCTGCCAGCCTGTGAGGCTGCGCAAAGCTGGCTGGCACGTGGTACGCCCCTGGTTGTGTTTGCCGGAGAGCGTTATGGTGCAGGTTCAAGCCGCGACTGGGCAGCTAAAGCACAGGCATTAATGGGCGTAAAGGCGGTAGTGGCGAATAGCTTCGAGCGTATTCATCGTAGCAATCTTATAGGGATGGGGATTTTACCGTTGCATTTTCTGAAGGGGGATGCCGCTCGTCTTCCTGCGCTGGATGGGCGTGAAACGCTTGATTTTGATGGCCTTACTTCTCTGGCACCCGGTAATACTCCGGTAACGCTGCGCATCAGCCGTGATGGCATGCTTCTGGGTGAACTTGAGTTGAGGGCGGTGATAGACTCGCAGCAGGAACTGCGCTACCTGCGCCATGGTGGCATTCTACCTTATGTTATTCAGCAGGCACTCAAGGGATAAAGCATGCGATACGATCTGGTTTCACTGTCGATTTTTGTCGCTGTCGCCGAGGAGCAGAACCTCACACATGCTGCGCGACGCAAGCATACAGCCGTGTCGGCAGTCAGCAAACGTATTGCCGAACTTGAGCAGCAGGTTGGCACACAGTTAATGCTCCGTCTGCCGCGAGGTATTGAACTGACGCCCGCCGGGCATTCACTGCTTTACCATGCAAGACAGATTTTCCGTAATCTTGAGCAAATGGAAGAGGAGTTAAGTGATTATGCGGCAGGAGTTCGCGGACATATTCGTATTTTCACTATATCAGCCGCTCTGATGCAGTACCTGCCGCGTGCTGTCAGTCAGTTTCTGACTAACTATCCACAGACTGATATCGATATTGAGGAACATACCGGCGTTGGCGTGGTACAGGGGCTGCTTGAGGGGAACGCCGACGTTGGATTTTTCTCCAGCTGGACACCCGTTTCCGGAGTTGAAGTGTGGCCCTGGCAGCATGATCAGCTGTCCGTTTTACTCGGCCCTGGCCATCCTCTGGAAAAACGCAGCTCGCTGAAAATGGAAGATATCGTTGATGAAAAAATAATTGGTCCACATCGTGACAGCGCGGTGAGCCATATTATCGATCGCGAGGCGCGTAAGCTGGGCAAAACGTTAAATATCAGTCTGCGCATCAGCAGCTTTGTATCAATGGCGGAACTGGTGAGTCAGCAGCTCGGCATAGCCATATTACCGGTCAATGAGATTGTGCCAGCTTCTCTACACCGTGGCGTTCGCATCATCCCGCTGGCCGAGCCATGGGCAAAAAGGGAATTACTGATTGGCGTGAAGGATTTTAAACTTGCCTCGCCGTCAGTAAAAACCCTGATTGAAACTCTTACGCCTGCCCACAGGCATTGCGTTCAGGAAGAAGGTAATTCAGTCAGAGACGCTGGCCTGCGCTAGCGAAGCAGATGCAGGTAGGGCTGGCGGTTTCAATGGTAATGTCAGTTTTAGACAACATTCCGGTTTCGCCATCTACATTGAACACCTGGATATTATCAGACTCTTCATTAGCGCTGAAAAACTGGTGACCATCCGGCGAAAGGGTGGTGAAGCGTGGTGTTTTACCGCCGCAGGGTACCCAGCCAACGGGGGTCAATGTGCCTGTTAATTGATCTATAGCGAACACACCAATACTGTCATGGCCGCGGTTGGCAGCATATAAAAACTTACCGCCCGGATGCACTTCGATTTCACTGGCGTCGCTGCGCTCACTGTAACCTTTCGGTAATGTGCTGAGAGTTTGTTTTAAGGCCAGCGTACCCCGCCCCAGGTCGACATCAAGCACTGACAGGGTGCTGCTCAGTTCGCTGATGCTATACAGCCACTGGCCACCCGGATGGAAATCCACGTGGCGGGGCCAGCTGCCCTCGGACAGCTCTACTTCATCTATAAGGTGACACTGTTCCTCATACCACCGGTAAAGCCGGATCATATCAATGCCGTTGCCTGCGGCACGACCTTGTACAGGCACTGCAAAGAAGTCGCCCTCAGGGGCAAAAACAATCTCATGTGGACGGGAAAGCGAAGGGGGCATACTGGCACTCTGGGGGCGTCCGGGTATCTGAGCAAGGTGAAAAGGAGGACGTAACCCCTGAGCTTCGATAGCGAGCGCTGCAATATTACCGCCTTCATGATTGGCAATCAGCAACGCATCATGGTCAGGCGTTAACGCCGCGCCGACAGGATTATTACGTCGCACAGGCTCCAGATCGGGATGCATCCGACGCGGACCGGTGGTTTGTTCATTGAGTAGAGTAAGCAAGCCGGTGGCGGGATCGCGATCGAATACGGCCACTTTATCACCATCACCATGGAGAGCGTATAAACGGTTACGCCGTGGATCAAGGGTGAGCCAGGAAGGATTTTCCTGAACGGATTCAACCGACTGTAGATGTTTCCATTCGCCGGATGCCATCATACGATACACCTCTATACCTCTTCCCCGCGCACCACGCCATGCAGAGGTGCGGCAACCAATATACGCAAATGTCATAAATCCCTCATTTATTTGCATTTATATTACTATAAGTGCAAATTCCGCTATGTGAACCTCGTCACATAAGGCAACCCATTTCAATTCACTACCTGTTTTTATCAGTAATTTGCCGTCATGTTTCATGTTTTTGATGGAATCCTGATTAATATCTCAATCTGCATTATTGCATTTGAAATCACTTAAAAGCAGAAATTAGCCGATCTTGCTCACATTTCCGGCGCGGTCAGATTGCAGAAATGGGTTGAAGGCCGCTTACTGTTAACAACAAGTAAAAACTGTTAATAAAAGCCTTCGGGAGAAAAAAATGACCCAACGTATCGCGTATGTCACTTCAGGGATGGGAAGTCTTGGGACAGCAATCTGCCGTCGTCTGGCAAAAGATGGTTTTAAAGTTATCGCTGGCTGTGGGCCTGACTCTAAACGTAAACAATCCTGGCTGGATGATAATAAAAAGCTCGGCTTTGATTTTATTGCTTCTGAGGGAAACGTGGCCGACTGGCATTCAGCGGTTGAGGCTTTTGATAAGATTCGACGTGAAATTGGCGAAATAGACGTGCTTATTAATAATGCCGGAACAGCACGAAATGCATTATTCCGGGAAATGCATCCTCAGGAGTGGCGGGCAGTTATTGACACCAACATGAACTCGTTATTTAACGTCACCCGGCAGGTTATTGATGGCATGATGTCGCGGGGATGGGGACGTATCATTAATATTTCCTCATTGAATGCGCAAATTGGTACTGTAGGACAAGTAAATTACTCAACGGCAAAATACGCGGTACGCGGCTTCACCCGGGCACTTGCACGCGAAGTGTCGGCGCGTGGCGTTACCGTAAATACCGTGTCACCCGGCTACCTCGCTACCAGTAAACTAAAAACCGTCACCCCCGTACAGGTCATTGACAAAATTGTGCAGGAAATTCCAGTACGACGCCTGGGATCGCCACAAGAAGTCGCTTCGATATGCGCATGGCTAGCTTCCGATGAATCAGGTTACGCGACCGGTGCGAACTTCTCAGTCAACGGCGGCATGCATATGAGTTAAATACTCCCTTACCAGACAGTTAAAAACAACTATTTAAATAGCATCTGTCAAAGACAGGTGCAGGAGGATTTATGCTCTCTCTTCTGGGTTATGGCATGATTGTGGTCTTTATGATCCTGATTATGGCCAAGAAACTTTCCGCTCTGGTCGCTCTGATACTTATTCCCATTATTTTTGCCTTAATAGGCGGATTCGGTAACGAAATGGGCGATATGATGATTGATGGATTAAAGAAAGTCGCTCCCACGGCTGTAATGGTAATCTTCGCCATCCTTTATTTCAGTACTATGTTCGACACCGGATTATTTGATCCTATTATTCGTTTTTTCCTGCGCATTATTAATGGTGATCCGGTTAAAGCTGTCATGTGTAGTGCCGTTCTGGCAGCGTTGGTCTCGCTGGATGGCGATGGTTCCACCACCTACATGATTTGCGTAACGGCGATGCTACCCTTGTTCAAGCGAATCCGTCTTGATCCTCTGGCACTAACCTGCGTTGTATTCCTCTCTGCAAGTATCACTAACTTATTGCCGTGGGGTGGACCGGTGGCGCGTGTTGCTGCATCACTCAAAGTAGAATCTGCTGATGTATTTGTGCCGCTTATACCTTCCATGATGTGCGGATTCGTTGGTGTGATGGTTCTTTCCTGGTATATCGGGATCCGCGAACGCAGCCGGCTCGGGAAACTTAGCATCCAAAATAATCGCCATGATTCGACGTTGGAGGAAGATGCGGAAAGCTACTTGCCCGCCATTAATGAAGTGAATGAAGAGCTACGTCGACCTAAGCTTTTCTGGCTGAATGCCGGATTGACTGTGGTACTTATGACGTCGCTGGTGATTGAAGTATTGCCATTGTCGGTGCTGTTTATGGTGGCCTTTGCTCTGGCACTGTTAATCAACTATCCCCATATCGACGCGCAGCGTCAGCGCATTGCTGCACATGCCCCGGCAGCGCTGAATCAAACCTCAATTTTCCTGGCTGCAGGCATTTTTGCAGGGATCTTGTCCGGGACAGGCATGGTAACGGCAATGTCCGGCACGCTGCTGGATGTGCTTCCTGACTCATGGGGACCCTATATGGCACCCATTACAGCGCTGATTAGCCTTCCTGGAACTTTCTTTATGTCTAATGATGCGTTTTATTATGGTGTATTGCCCGTGCTCGCGGAAGCGGCCAAAGTTTACGGTATCGACCCGATTGAAATTGGTCGTGCCTCGTTGGTAGGGCAACCCGTACACCTGCTTAGCCCACTAGTCGCATCGACTTATTTACTGGTAGGACTGGCAGGCGTGGAGTTCAGCGATCATCAAAAATATACCTTCAAATGGGCATTTTTGTTGTGCATGATCTTTCTCGGTTCAGCTTTGCTACTGGGGTTATATCCGCTTTACTCCACGGCACCGTGAAGAAAAAGGCTCACAGGATGAGCCTTTTTTTATCGATTAAGCTTCTGCGCTGATACGGCGCATTTTCTTATTCTCCAGTGCCACCGAAAGATGCTGCTTCATGGAATAAGAGGCTTCAATCCGCTGGCCTGCCTCTATCATAGCCAGAATACGCATGTGATCTTTTACTTCTGAATAGTAACGACTCCGATCATCCATGATGCGGTAATCCATAAGCTTACGCATGCGGTTAACGTTACGTAGCGATATTTCAAAGAAAGGATTATTAGAGAAGCCGATCACTGTCTCGTGAAACCGGTAACCGGCTAACTGCAGCTGTTTGGGTGACAGACGTTCAATACCACTTTCAAGCAACATTTCCAGTTCACGACGGATTTCGTCAATTTTATCCTGCGGTGCATTGAAGGTCGGCTCAAGGATAGCCATAGGTTCAATCACCATACGAAAGCTGAAAATATGCTCAAGTGCAGCTTTAGTTTTGGCCACAGGCAGGAAGCGCCAGCCATATCCCTGTTTACGTTCTACCCAGCCTTCGCTGATCCCGCGTGCCAGTACGGTCGATAGCTGACTTTTAGTCATATCATAGCGCTTCATCAAAAAAAGCTCAGTGACCTCAGATTCAATATTGTCCTGTAGCCAGTCTTCAGCTAACTGATAATATTCGGGTAAATCATTATTCTCGATTTCTGCCGGCTCACCGGTCTGCTGTGGCGCGTAGTCTTCTTTGACAAAGAATCCCCGGTTGAGCCTTTGTTGCAGGATACCTTTCTGCTCAAGATAAACCAGCGCTTCACGCACTGGAGAACGTGATACATCAAAGGTTTCTGCGAGCTTGGGAACGCTTAAGTGTGCACCTGGTGCAATATCACCGGTGTTAATTAAACTAACAATTTTTAGCGAAAGCCGTTCTGTCAGGGCGCTAATCTTCATAAGTACGCTCAGCCGAGGGAATAAATGCGAAAGAATGCCTCTATTATTGCATTTTACTCATTTTAAAAGCAAAAATTATAGAGTGTCAGGTGCATTTTACTGAGTAATTCTCAAGGAAAAGAGGGGCTTACTGATATTTTATTAAGGCATTGCCTGGAAAGCATGTGCGTCCAGCATTAATCTCAAATAATGTAGCACAAGGTCTTCTATATCTGACGTTGAGTGATGGCGGTACGCTGGCTATCGGGTTGTACTATTTTTCTAACCTGAAATTGTATTTCCCCATAACGCAATTTTATTAGCCTTTTTTCGCATCACTATTTTTACTCATCAAGATAAATCGCAGGATGATAAGTGCCGCGTATATTATTCGTATCAGCATGGGTCAGTTGAGTCTCAATTGCAGCAGACTCATGATCATCTCGTTTGATCGCGTCCTGCACATATTGCTGGTGGCATGGGGGCTGTAAATCCTGCTCCAGTCGGGGATGTTGCGTAATGAGTGCGATGTCACAGTTTCAAACGACTTTCCCAATGGCAACTTACGGGTGCTCTCACATTTATTCCGTGCCTGTGGAAGTATCCCTGCAATACGGACCATTCACTTTTAGAGATCTTCCGACATAATGACTATGTCCCCTGAGGAGATCGCTATGCGCAAGATCCGATTTACTGAACACCAGATCATCGCCGTTCTCAAGTCTGTCGAAGCCGGGCGAACCGTCAAAGATGTCTGCCGTGAGGCCGCTATATCCGAAGCCAGCTATTACAACTGGAAAGCGAAATATGGCGGGATGGAGGCGGCTGATATTAAAAAGATCAAAGATCTGGAAGACGAGAACCGGCGGCTAAAACAGATGTTTGCCGATCTCAGTCTTGAATGTCGGGCGCTGAAAGACGTTATCGAAAAAAAGCTTTAAAACCAGCAATAAAGCGGGAGCTCGTCAGCTATCTGACGGCACAATTTGCCATGAGCATCCGCCAGGCGTGTAGGACCTTATCGCTGAGCAGGACGGTATATTTTTATCAGCCCGATACCCGGCGTGATGAACCTGTGATCCGGGCTTTAACTGAACTGGCTGAGCGCTATCCGCGATATGGCTTTAAGAAGCTGTTTCAGGTGTTGCGCAGGCAGGGCAACGTCTGGAATCACAAACGTGTTCACCGGCTTTACTGCGTGCTGAAACTGAATTTTCGTCGCAAGGGCAAACAACGTCTTCCGGTGCGCAATCCGGCACCGCTGGCAACGCCGGAAGCGCTTAACCAGAGCTGGTCCATCGATTTTATGCACGACGCGCTGGTCTGTGGCCGACGCTTCCGTACCTTTAATGTGGTGGATGATTTTAACCGTGAAGCACTGGCGATAGAAATCGACCTGAATATCCCGGCTCAGAGAATGGTACGGGTGCTGGACAGGATAGTGGCAAACCGTGGATATCCTGTGAAAATACGGATGGATAACGGGCCGGAATTGGTGTCGCTGGCCCTGGCACAATGGGCAGAAGAGCACGAGGTGATGCTGGACTTTATCAAGCCGAGTAAGCCGACACAGAATGCCTTTATCGAACGGTTCAACCGGACGTACCGGACAGAAATCCTGGATTTTTACCTGTTCAGGACACTGAATGAAGCGCGGGAAATTACAGAGCGCAGGCTGGCCGAGTATAACAACGAGCGGCCTCATGAATCTCTGAATAATCTGACGCCGGAAGCGTACCGGCTGATGGCTGAAAAACAGGAAATCTCAAAAATTGCGTGGAACTAAAACGGGTATACTTACAATACTACCTCTTGATAGGGAATGTTTAAAGTTTTTATTAAATTAAAGGAATGAATCATCATGATGGATAAAGTAAATAATTCAGATAACTATACAGGGCCGCATTTTATTCTAAATGTAGATTATCTGCAGCCGGGCGATATCATTCTTGAGAGGGGGTACGAATGGTATTCAGAAAAGATTTGTGAACAGACCGGTAGTCGATATTCTCACGCAATGATATGCGTTGGTGGCACTATCATTGAGGCAACGCGAGCAGGGGGGGTGTTTAGCCGAATTCCTAATCGTTCAACAGTGCGCGAAATAAATGATTTTTTGGTATTGAGGCTTAAAGAAACACCTGAACCTGAAGTAATAGAAAAGATATGCGGACATGCTCGTTATCTTGTCGGAAGCCAGTACTCCGTATCCGAAGCGCTATCGGTAAAAGGACCACAGTTTTTAAAGCAATTTTCTGAAAATAGCAGAAAACAGTTTTGCTCTCGCTTAGTAGCACAGTGCTATAAAGAAGCTGGCATAAATATTGTCGATGATATTAACTTTTGTTCGCCAGCAGATATTGAAAATAATGACGACTTATTGCACGAAGTCAAGGGGGCAGTCAATCCTGCTTCAGAAGCAGAAGTCCGGCATGCGCTGGAATTAACTCCTCACACAGACCACACTGGTAATACTGTTAATTTTATTAACAGGGCAATGGATATTTTCAAAAACCATGGTATTAAAATGGTAGGTTCTCCCTATGGTGAAGTAGTTATCACTACTCTAAATGATATTAGTTGGGCATTATATCAAAATAAAGATGTACCTGGACTTGACGATGAGCTTACCGAAGCCATGTATGCTTCTGGCTATCTTGCCCACATAAATATAGATAGAGAGCGTAATCCCTACAGGTATGATTACACATTGTTCAAATTAAATGTTGAATTTGCATCTGGTGGAGATAGAAATGAATTGTTTGAAATTCTTAGGCAGGAAATAAATAATACTGTTAGTGTTTTTAAACAACGGTTGCAAAGTTATATTGCGGGGCGAGACAATCTTGAAACAGGGCTTAAATATGCAGAGGCTGACTTTCAAGTGCCAAAAGGAATGCTGCTTATAATTAAGGACCGACTCATTATTATTGAAAGGTATTCGGCACAGTTTAATAATACACAGGGTTTCAAGGAAATTAATGAAATGTCCATAAAATTCATTGGTTACATAAGAGAATATGCCCCTGAACTTTAATATAAAATAAGCAGTTTTTGTCGAGGCACTTTTGATCAACGTCAGTGCCTCTATTTTTACAGTAAATTGCAAATGGACGATATTGTGTAACCTTCATTGTTTATCAATATCAAAATTTTTGTCTATGTCTACCCATTCGTCCAGTTTATCAGCCCATTCCTGCATCATCACCCTACGTTCATCAAGATAGGTCGCATGGTTATATGTGCGGCGAACATTGTTGGTGTCTGCGTGCGCAAGTTGAGCCTCGATAGCATCAGGCCGATAACCCATTTCGTTCAAACGTGTACTGCCTGTAGTTCTGGTAGCATGTGGACTATACGTTCCACTCCATCCGAGGCTTTTCAGTAATTGGCGCAGAGAATGAGATGTCATTGGCCCTAGCGGATTATCTCTGCCTGGAAATAGATGCTGACGATGCCCGGTTAATCCTTGCAGCGTTTTGAGCATTTTGACTGCTTGGGAGGGAAGGGGAATAACATGTTCCCTACGAGCTTTCATGCGCGTAGCGGGAATGGTCCATAGTGCGTTATCAAGATCAAATTCGGCCCATGTTGCTTCGGTGACTTCGGCAGGACGCGCCAGCGTCCACCACATTAGCCACATGCAATAATTAACCTGGTATGAGCCGCGACTGTTATCAAAGCAGCTTAATAACTTCCCAATTTGCTGTGGATTCAATGCCTGTTTGTGCTGTGTTTTATTTGCCGAAATCGCCTTACGTACTGGCCAAACAGGATTGCTATCTGCTCTGAGAGTCGCAACCGCCAGCTCGAAAATCGATGAAATAGTACGGCGTGCTTCAGCCGCAACGGTCGGTGCGCCGCGTTTAGCGGTTTGCTGAAGAATGTTGAGAATGTGATGTGGTGTGATTTCCCTGATAGGGAGTTTGCCAATATTGGGGAAAACTACACGCTCAAGCATATCAAGTCGTCGCGTTTTGGTGATTTCGGCCCAGTCTTTCATCTGCAACCACTCTTTGGCGATTAGCTCAAAGGTGTTGGATGCGTCGTTGACCTTGCGAATCTTATCTAACTGACGAGCCTGTGTTGGGCTAACGCCATCCGCGACCTGCTTTCGCGCTTGCTCGCATTTCTCGCGAGCTTCGGCAAGTTTGACCGTCGGGTACTCACCCAGCGCAAACATGCTGGATTTACCGTTGAGTTTAAACCGATAGCGCCAGCCTTTTTGCCATTGGGTTTCACTTCGAGGTAGAGACCGTTGAAATCATTAAGTCGATAGAGTTTTTCTTTCGGCCTGGCAGTGCGGCATTGCGTATCAGTGAGCATAACGGGGCCTTGTTTATTTATTATACCGTTGTTGTACTCACTTAAAATGAAGATGGAAGAGTGTTGTACTCATCCATGTACTCATTTTTGACAGCGTTGTTACGAGATGAGCTGAGACTCTATGAAATGAAAAATCCACGCAGCGGCGTGGATTCAATAAAATTGCCAGTCAGGGTGAGATTCAGTAAAACCTCATGAGACGATAAAGCTTAGACGTTGAACAGGAAGTTCATCACGTCGCCATCTTTCACGATGTAATCTTTACCTTCTGAACGCATTTTCCCGGCTTCTTTCGCGCCCTGTTCACCTTTATAGGTGATGAAGTCTTCATAGGCGATGGTCTGTGCGCGGATAAAGCCTTTCTCGAAATCGGTATGGATTTTACCTGCTGCCTGCGGTGCCGTAGCGCCCACTGGAATAGTCCAGGCACGAACTTCCTTCACGCCAGCGGTAAAGTAGGTTTGCAGGTTCAGCAGCGAATAGCCGGCACGGATCACGCGGTTCAGGCCCGGCTCTTCAATGCCCAGCTCGGCCATGAATTCTTCACGGTCCGCATCTTCCAGCTCGGCGATATCCGACTCAACGGCGGCACAAACGGCCACAACCACAGAACCTTCGCCAGCGGCGATCTCACGCACCTTGTCAAGATAAGGATTGTTCTCGAAACCGTCTTCGTTAACGTTGGCGATATACATGGTCGGCTTCATGGTCAGGAAGCTCAGGTAGCGGATCGCCGCTTTGTCTTCATCGCTCAGATCCAGCGAGCGGAGCATCCCGGCGTTCGACAGGTGCGGCAGGCATTTCTCCAGCGCGGCCTGTTCTGCTTTAGCATCCTTATCGCCGCCTTTGGCTTTCTTCTGCACGCGCTGTAAGGCACGCTCGCAGGTATCCAGATCGGAGAGGGCCAGTTCGGTGTTGATAACCTCAATATCGTCAGCCGGATCGACCCGGTTATTGACGTGAATGATGTTGTCATTTTCAAAGCAGCGCACCACGTGGCCGATAGCCTCGGTTTCACGGATGTTGGTGAGGAACTGGTTGCCCAGGCCTTCACCTTTGGAGGCGCCTTTCACCAGTCCGGCGATATCAACGAACTCCATGGTGGTTGGCAGGATACGCTGAGGCTTAACGATTTCCGCCAGTTTATCCAGACGGGAATCAGGCATTGGCACCACGCCGGTATTCGGCTCAATGGTACAGAACGGGAAGTTAGCTGCTTCGATGCCCGCTTTGGTTAACGCATTGAACAGGGTGGATTTCCCGACGTTTGGCAGGCCCACAATACCGCATTTGAATCCCATGTTTGAATCACCTTAATTGCTTGATAATCAGACTAATATTGCATAGCCTGATGTCTGAGTAGGTTGTGTCACTAAAAAGTTTCCGCACATTATACACGTAATTATCGCCGGTATGGCGGGGATTTGTGGCCGGTCAGCTCAGATAGAGGTTGAGATCTCACTCACATTTCCCGATACTGGGCCGACTTAACCGCCAACGGAGACGATTGCAGATGCCTGGCTTCCTGCTTACGCCACCCTGAGTGTTCCCCTTTCTTCGCGGCTGTCGCTGCGTTTCTCATCCCCGGATGAGTCTTACTGTGCCCGTTACGCGGGAGCAGAAATCATCTGTACATAAAAATATCTGGAAATAAGCATGTTTAATTTCAGCAACTTCAGGGCTGCCGACGTGAAAAATGACGTCCTGGCCGGCGCCGTTGTCTCCGTGGCGCTGATCCCTGAAGCCACCGCGTTTTCACTGCTGGCCGGACTCTCTCCGACCATTGGTCTGCACACTGCCTTTATTCTCGGGCTGGTAACCGCGCTCTTCGGCGGCAAGCCGGGGATGATCTCCGGGGCCGCCGGATCGATAGTGGTGGTGCTGGTCAGCCTTATTCAGACGCATGGCTATGAATACGTACTGCTGGCCACCATTTTCGCCGGGCTTATTCAGCTCGCGATCGGCATATTTCGACTGGGGAAATTCATCCGACTGGTGCCTCAGCCTGCGATTTATGGTTTCGTTAACGGCCTGGCAATAGTGATCGCGCTGGCGCAGATCCCGATGATTAAAAATCAGGGGCCGGTAATGTATGCGCTGGTGGCGCTGGCGATGCTGATTGTCTGGCTGTTTCCTAAATTTACCCGCGTCATCCCGGGATCGCTGGCTGCGCTGATTGCCATCAGTGCCATCGCCATCGGCTTCGGGCTGGATACCCGACGCGTAGGCGATCTGGCGGATATCTCCGGCACGCTGCCGTTTTTTCACCTGCCGGAAGCGCCGCTGAGCTGGGAAACCCTGAAAATCGTTCTGCCTTATTCAGTGATTATCGCGCTGGTTGGCCTGATTGAGTCGCTGCTGACGCTGGCCGTCCTCGATGAAATGGGCAGCAAGAAGGGGAGCGGCAATAAAGAGTGTGTGGCGCAGGGCATCGGTAATACGATCTGCGGCTTCTTTGGCAGCTTCGCGGGCTGCGCGATGATTGGTCAGTCGATTATTAACTTCACCTCCGGTGGCCGTGGACGCATCTCTAACCTGGTCGGTGCCATTCTGCTGATCCTTTTTGTTATCAGCCTCTCGGATTACATTGCTTTGCTGCCGGTCGCCGCGCTGGCGGGGATTATGTTTGTGGTCTGTATCAACACCTTTGAGTGGAGTTCGCTGCGCCGGCTAAAGCGTATGCCAAAACCCGATGCGGTGATTATGATTACGGTTACTATCGTGACGATTTATACCGATCTGGCGATGGCGGTTATCTTCGGCGTTATCGTCTCGGCGCTGGTTTTCGCGTGGCAGCATGCGCGCATCACCATCCTCGAACAGAAAGAAGAAGAGGGCCAGAAAACCTATAAGCTGGAAGGGCCGCTGTTCTTTGGTTCTTCTGCGAGCTTCAATGAGCTGTTCCATCCCGATCAGGATCCCGAAACCGTGGTGATCGATTTTGCCCGCACGCGGGTGATGGATTCCAGCGGCGTTGAAGCCATTGATAAACTGACCAGTCGTTACGTTGAGGCGGGAAGGAATGTACGGTTACGCCATCTCAGTCCCGACTGCATCAGCCTTCTCAGGCAGGCGAGTCCTTTCTGTAGCCATGAACTGGACGATCCGGATTATAAAGTGGCGGCAGATAATAGCTGATGCTTAAAGCTGTCGGCGGAGCTGCCGATAACGATAAAAATCGTCGTATTGATTACCAGTTTTACAGAGTGAACGTCTAAAGTTTATCTGTACGACGATTTTTAGCACTGGCAGGACGCCCGCACATTGGCTTAATGGCATGAAAAATGATTATTTTTGCGTCCCCATACATACGCTTAGCGGAGAGATCGTGGCGCTCGATCTCAGGTCGGGGGAGAGTAACGATCCCTCCGCGCCGCCGGGAGAAGATCCTGAAACCGTACTGCTTAACCAGTTGCTGACGCTGGAGCAGTATGCGGACTATTTCAGTCAGCGCGGATTACTATGCAGCGTCAGTATTAATTTTCAGCTGGCGAAAGCGGTGGTCCAGTCCAGCTTTCTTCAGCAGATCTTAAGCCATTTGCCGTTTGTCCGGCTGAAGCTGTCAGAGGATTTTCCGAACCTGCACGACGGCCCTGATAATCCTATTTTACGGGAGCTGACAGGTCAGCTTAATATCCTCTGGCTGGATGATTTAGGCGCAGGCGATGCAAATCTGAATGCGCTGCAGTCGAGTATGTTTGAAGCGGTTAAACTCGATCGCCAGTTCTATCTGGATAATATCGATAAGCCGTTTTTTACCATTCTGATTTCGCATATCCGCCAGTATACCAACCGGGTGATTGTCGAAGGGGGAGCCGGCGGACTTCAGTTAGAAAAACTGGCTGCCAGTAAAATCTGGGCGGTACAGGGCTATTTTGCCCCGGCGATGGCGCTGGAAACGCTCTACTGAGCAGAATGGGGGTGTCTGTTAACAGCCGGCACCCAATCTGTTTACGCTATTTAATGCCATACTTCTTATCCATCACAAACGGCGGCGGAGCCCAGCGGGGTCCTTCACTGATATGGCCAGTATCATCTTCCTCAAGCTTGCCTTCCTCCACTAATATTGTGGTGGTACGCATAAGTTCGCCGCTCGCGATAACGTCATATTTATATTGTACGAACCAGTGATCAATGCGGTGCCAGGGGAGTCTGGGGCCGAGAAAATGTAAGATATCTTCAACGCTTTCATTTTCAATCATGCTTTTTAAATCGATCATACTACCTCCCTCCATGAGTCGCTTGTGCAGCCTCAGATTCTGCACTGACAACAGGCTGTGCTTATTATCCACCTTATAAAGTATGTGTTGTGAAGATTATCACAGCGGGTTTCTGCCCTGATTTTAAGCGAATCGCTGTCTGGCGTAATTTGCCAGCGCATGTACCTGTAAATAGTTACCCGGAAAGCTGAATCTTAATCATTGCCGGTAAGCCGTTTTAGCGAACCTGTCGGCTATATTACCGCCTGATAGTTGGTGTAAGCCATCATGATTCCCTGAATCCGGCTTTAAAATAGCCTGCGGCGTACTTAATCACAGCAATTTGGTTTGGCAGCGGCCGCAGCCGCCACCGCGATTAAGCCGGGCTGTTACGCTTTATAACTGTGCAGACGGTTCATCGCCTTAAGGCGATCTTCCTTCAGCCACACTTCGGTGCAGCGGGCCGCTTCATCAACAGCGCCGTCAATCAGCGTCTGTTCCGCCGCCTGAGGTTTGCCCAGCACAAAACCTACCACTTTATTCCGGTCGCCGGGATGCCCAATGCCAATGCGTAAACGGTGAAAATCAACGCTATTGCCGAGTTTGCTGATGATATCTTTCAGCCCGTTGTGGCCGCCATGTCCGCCGCCCTGTTTGAACTTCGCCACGCCGGGCGGCAAATCCAGCTCATCGTGCGCGACCAGAATCTCTTCCGGTGCGATGCGGTAAAAGGTCGCCATCGCCGCCACCGCTTTCCCGCTCAGGTTCATAAAAGTGGTCGGCACCAGCAGCCGGACATCTTCTCCGCCGATATTAAGACGGGCGGTATAACCGTAAAATTTACTTTCTTCTTTCAGAGACTGGTTGTGGCGTCCGGCCAGCAAATCGACGTACCAGGCGCCGGCGTTATGGCGCGTTGCGGCGTACTCGGCGCCAGGATTGGCCAGGCCGACAATCAGTTTAATGCTGCTCACGTGTCTGTTTTCCTGAGAAATACGATAGGGAAGGGGCGTAGTGTACGTTGACCGGGGCCAGAACTCAAAACCGGGCCGAAAAGTGCGGGGCAGATCGCAATAATTACAGCGCGTGATAATACATTTTCTATAGGAAATCAGCCTGTTAGCCGTAAAGTTTTGTATGAAAATAAGCGATAAATGTGATCGGTGACTCACCGGCCGCGGGAGCCATTGCATAAACTTATCTCACTTAGCACAGGACTGTGCTTATACATCACGCTGGAGGTTAAAGATGAGACGTAAACATGCCAATCTTACCGGGAACGCCCTGATGATTCTGGGTCTGATAGTGATGGTGGGCGGCGTCGGCTATGCCGTACTGAATCAGCTGCCTCAGCTTCATCTCCCGCAATATATGGTACAGGGCGCTATTTTCAGCATCTTCGTCGGTGCGCTCCTCTGGCTGGTCGGCGCCCGTATCAGCGGTCGTGAGAAAGTCTGCGATAAATATTACTGGCTGAGGCACTATGGCGATGAGCGTTGCCGCAAAACCTCTCACCATAGCCACCATTAAGATCTGTTTTCTGCGCCTCCTGAGTGAGGCGCTATCTCTATCGCCACGCTATCTGAGCATCATGCTCTATCCCGCACCGCTTTTACCTCGTAACGCTTTCCATAAACGCATCTCTGCAGAAGGGCAAACCGTCTGGCGAACTGTTACGGACGTAGAGTAACTGGCTCAGCAGCGGTGAGATGGGCAGGGAATTGAAAAAGTCGATCGCGGCGGGCTAAAAAAGCAAAGGGCAGGGTTTTAAAGCAGAAGAAGTGGGACGGGCAAGCCCGTCCCGCAGGCTATTAATGTTCAAACATCGCAGAAATAGACTCTTCGTTGCTGATGCGACGAATCGCTTCAGCGAGCATGCCGGAGAGCGTCAGCGTACGCACATTTGGCAGTGCCTTAATCTCTTCCGGTAGTGGAATGGTGTCGCAAACCACCACTTCATCAATCACGGAATGACGCAGGTTTTCCACGGCATTGCCGGAGAAAATCGGGTGGGTGGCGTAGGCAAAGACGCGTTTAGCACCACGTTCTTTCAGTGCCTCCGCCGCTTTGCACAGCGTACCACCGGTGTCGATCATGTCATCAACCAGCACGCAGTCACGGCCGGCAACGTCACCGATGATATGCATCACCTGGGAAACGTTGGCGCGCGGACGGCGTTTATCGATGATGGCCATGTCCGTGTCATTCAGCAGCTTGGCAATAGCACGGGCACGCACCACGCCGCCGATGTCCGGGGAAACCACGATAGGATTCTCCAGACCGATTTGCAGCATATCTTCCAGCAGAATGGGGCTGCCGAAAACGTTATCAACCGGCACGTCAAAGAAGCCCTGGATCTGTTCAGCATGCAGATCCACGGTCAGGACGCGGTCAACGCCTACGCTGGAGAGGAAGTCAGCAACAACTTTAGCCGTGATAGGAACGCGTGCAGAACGTACGCGGCGATCCTGACGGGCATAGCCAAAGTAGGGAATAACGGCAGTAATACGACCAGCTGAGGCGCGACGCAGGGCATCGACCATTACAACCAGTTCCATCAGGTTATCGTTGGTCGGGGCACAGGTGGACTGGATGATGAAAATATCACCACCGCGTACATTTTCATTGATTTGTACGCTCACTTCACCATCACTGAAACGACCGACGGCGGCGTCGCCCAGGCTAGTGTAAAGGCGGTTGGCAATACGTTGTGCTAGTTCCGGTGTGGCGTTACCAGCAAAAAGCTTCATATCAGGCACGAGAAGAACCTCAGGCTTTGCGTCCAGAGAATGAACAACGTCGTTGCGGCACTGGGCGTGATACTGCAACGACGGTTTCATACGGGTGTAATAGAGCTTCGTGCGGCATCAGGAACAGGGGGATGCCGTCACGCAGACTCCGGTTGCTCGGAAAGGCGGCGGTGCAGCGGCGAAACGTTAACGCCTCGCGCAACAAAGCTCTGCCACTCTTTCGGAGCCAGCTCAAACACCTGGCGGGCCGCGCACTCGGTGTCGAATTCGGCAAACACACAAGCGCCGGTTCCGGTCAGGCGCGACGGCGCGTATTCTAGCAGCCAGGAAACAAGCTGTTCAACCTCGCGAAAACGTTTTCTTACTACTGGCTCACAATCATTGCTGAATTGCGTCTGTAATAACTCACTGATTTGCCTTACCGGCGTGTCTCGTTTCAGCAGCGGATCGCTGAAAACCACCGGCGTGGCAACGCTGATACCCGGATGAATAACCAGATACCATTTCTCTTGCGGGCTGGCGGGGGTGAGTTCTTCTCCCACGCCCTGCGCCACTGCGGCAAAGCCCCGCACAAAAACCGGTACGTCGGCGCCGAGTTTCAGACCGAGCGCTGCCAGCTTCTCAAAACTGAAGCCGGTTCGCCACAAATGATTAAGGGCAACCAGCACGGTGGCGGCATCGGATGAGCCGCCGCCCAGGCCGCCGCCCATCGGCAGGCGCTTCTCAACGGCGATCGAGACGCCGGCGCTGGGCGCTGCACCTCCGCTGAGAATCGCTTCTTCTTTGAGTAGCGTGGCCGCACGAACGACCAGATTTTCCGGGTCCGGTACGCCTTCTACCGGCGTCAGTAGCCTGATCTCGCCGCTCTCGTCCGGCAGGAAGCGGAGTTCGTCGCCGTAATCCAGAAACTGAAACAGCGTTTGCAGGCTGTGGTAGCCGTCGGGACGGCGCCCGGTCACGTAAAGAAACAGGTTCAGTTTAGCGGGCGCAGGCCAGGTGACGCTGCCAGCTTCCCGCTGCGTATTGCTTCCTGCGATCATTTTACCGTCCAGCTGTCCATTTTCAGCTTGATGCGCTGATTCCCTTCACGCAGTTCAAGTCTGGCGGGCAGGGCGGGCTGCTGCTTCTCGTCATAATCCTGCCAGGTCACGGTCCACTGCTGGCCATTGCGGCTGTAGTGCAGCTCGCGAAGGCGATAGCGATCGTCAAGCGAATAGTCTGTTGCGTCGCCAGGCAAGCCCATCATCCACTTACGCAGATTATTAAGGGGGATATCCATACCGGTAAGCTGAGAGATCATCTTCTCGGCATTGTTGCTGACGTAGCGTTTGCCCTTATTGTCGACCAGTTGTATCACGCTGCCCTGAGCATCGAGCTGCAATTCCGTGCTGCCAAGCGGGTTGGTGAGCAGTAGCCGGTAGCGATCGGGCGCCGTTTGCTGCCAGTTAAAACGCGCATACACTTTCTGGCTATCGGAAAGATAGGCAAAAGCGCCACGGGTCTGATACTGGGTTATTTTTTCGACAGCCTGCTGCTGCTGCTGCCATTGCGGCGAGGTCACGCTGGGTCCGGGCCCCTGGGGTTTATTGACGCTACAGGCTGCCAGCAGCACGCTGGCAAGCGGTAAAAGCCGCATCAGGCGGCGATTCTTCATAAACATAGAGACGTCAGCTCCTCAGACTCCGTTCGGGCGTTCTTGCCCACAGTAACCGTCCACGCTATCGGCCCGCTAAGGCGGCGTCAATGCTCAAATTGTCTTATTTGCCGCGCAAACGCGCTATCTTGTTACAGTGAAGGGAAAAGGATGGCTTTTCTTGATCTCGCTCATCTTGTAGAATGCGCATCACAAACCCCTATCAACTGTGGGATAACCCAGACCAAATCACCATGACGTTGCTGGCTCTCGGAATTAATCATAAAACGGCTCCTGTTGCTCTGCGCGAACGCGTCACGTTCTCGCCGGAGACGCTGGATCAGGCCCTTAACAGCCTGCTGGCTCAGCCGCTGGTGCAGGGGGGCGTTGTGCTGTCTACCTGTAACCGGACCGAGTTATACCTCAGCGTGGAACAGCAGGAAAACTTGCAGGAGCAGTTGGTTAACTGGCTTTGCGACTACCATGGTCTGAGCGCGGACGAAGTGCGTAACAGCCTCTACTGGCATGAAGATAACGCGGCGGTCAGTCATCTGATGCGCGTCGCCAGCGGCCTCGACTCGCTGGTGCTGGGCGAACCGCAGATCCTGGGTCAGGTTAAAAAAGCCTTTGCTGATTCTCATCGGGGTCATACCCACGCCAGCGAGCTGGAGCGGATGTTCCAGAAGTCCTTCTCGGTGGCGAAGCGGGTCCGTACCGAGACCGAGATCGGCGCCAGCGCCGTCTCCGTCGCCTTTGCGGCCTGTACGCTGGCGCGTCAGATTTTCGAATCCCTCTCCACGGTCAATGTACTGCTGGTGGGCGCAGGGGAGACCATTGAACTGGCTGCCCGCCATCTGCGCCAGCACAACGTGAAGAAACTGATTATCGCCAACCGGACGCGTGAGCGTGCGCAGGTGCTGGCCGATGAAGTTGGCGCAGAGGTTATCGGCCTGGCCGAGATCGATGCCCGCCTGGCCGAAGCCGATATCATCATCAGCTCCACCGCCAGCCCGCTGCCGATTATTGGTAAAGGCATGGTGGAGCGGGCGCTGAAGCAGCGTCGCAATCAGCCGATGCTGCTGGTAGATATCGCCGTACCGCGTGACGTGGAGCCGGAAGTTGGCAAGCTGGCCAACGCCTATCTCTACAGCGTTGACGATCTCCAGGCGATTATCGAAAACAACCTGGCCCAGCGCAAAGCCGCTGCGGTACAGGCTGAAACCATCGTGATGCAGGAAAGCAGCGAGTTTATGTCCTGGCTGCGCGCGCAAGGCGCCGTTGAGACCATTCGCGACTACCGTTCCCAGGCGGAACAGGTTCGTGCCGAGCTTGAAGCCCGCGCGCTGGCCTCGCTCCAGCAGGGCGCGAATGCTGAAGATGTGATGCGCGATCTGGCCCGCAAACTGACCAACCGTCTGATCCACGCCCCGACCAAATCTCTTCAGCAGGCTGCCCGCGACGGGGATGACGAACGCCTGCAGATTTTACGCGACAGCCTCGGGCTGTAGCGTTTTCGCCCTCTTTTCAATACAGGTAAAACAACACCCATGAAGCCTTCTATTGTTGCCAAACTGGAAGCCTTGCAGGAGCGCCACGAAGAAGTGGAGGCGATGCTGGGCGACGCAGGCGTGATCGCCGATCAGGAGCGTTTCCGCGCGCTGTCGCGGGAATATGCTCAGCTGACCGACGTCAGCCAGTGCTTCCGCAAATGGCAGCAGACTCAGGATGATATCGCCACCGCCGAAGAGATGCTTGGCGACGCCGAAATGCGCGAGATGGCGCAGGAAGAGCTGAAAGAAGCCCAGGCAGCCAGCGAACAGCTGGAGCAGGAACTCCAGGTGTTGCTGCTGCCGAAAGATCCTGATGACGAACGCAACTGTTATCTGGAAGTGCGTGCCGGCACCGGCGGGGATGAAGCCGCCATTTTTGCCGGCGATCTTTTCCGCATGTACAGCCGCTACGCGGAAGCCCGGCGCTGGAAGATTGAAGTGATGAGCGTCAACGAAGGCGAACACGGCGGCTACAAAGAGATCATCGCTAAAGTGATCGGCGAGGGTGCCTTTGGGCGACTGAAGTTTGAATCGGGCGGTCATCGCGTACAGCGCGTGCCGGAAACTGAATCCCAGGGGCGTATTCACACTTCTGCCTGTACCGTGGCCGTCATGCCGGAGCTGCCTGAAGCTGAGCTGCCGGAGATTAATCCTTCCGACCTGAAAATCGACACCTTCCGCTCCTCCGGTGCGGGCGGTCAGCACGTCAACACCACCGATTCCGCCATCCGTATCACCCACCTGCCGACCGGCATTGTGGTGGAGTGTCAGGACGAGCGCTCGCAGCATAAAAACAAAGCGAAAGCGCTGGCGGTACTGGGCGCGCGCATCCGGGCGGCGGAAGTTGCCCGGCGTCAGCAGGATGAGGCCTCAACCCGCCGCAATCTGCTGGGCAGCGGCGACCGTTCAGACCGTAACCGCACCTACAACTTTCCGCAGGGCCGCGTGACCGACCACCGGATTAACCTGACCCTCTATCGTCTTGATGAGACGATGGAAGGCAAGCTGGACTTCCTGATTGAGCCTATTGTGCAGGAATATCAGGCGGACCAGCTGGCCGCACTGTCAGGCCAGGAGTAATGGAGATTCGCCAGTGGCGAGGTGCCGCTATCGCGCAGCTCGCTGAAAGCGAAAGCCCGAAGCGCGATGCGGAGATCCTGCTGGAACACGTGACCGGCAAATCCCGCAGCTGGCTGATAGCGTTTGATGAGACCCTGCTGACGCCAGCGCAGCTTGAACGTCTCAGCGTGTTAATTGCCCGCCGCGCCAGCGGTGAGCCCGTTGCTTATCTGACGGGCGAGCGCGAATTCTGGTCATTACCGCTTCGGGTCTCCGGCGACACCCTGATCCCCCGCCCCGACACCGAACTCCTGGTTGAGCTGGCGCTTGCCCACCTGCCGGCGAACGGTCCGGCGGTCCTCGATTTAGGCACCGGCACCGGCGCTATTGCGCTGGCGATTGCCAGCGAGCGTCCTGATGCCCGGGTGACCGGCGTTGACTGCGTGGCGGGCGCGGTGACGCTGGCGCAAAGCAACGCACAGCGGCTGGCGCTCGGCAATGTGCATTTCTGCCGCAGTGACTGGTTCAGCGACGTCGGGGAGATGCGTTACTCGATGATTGTCAGTAATCCTCCCTATATCGACGAAGCGGACGAGCACCTTCTTCAGGGCGATGTGCGCTTTGAGCCCGCCAGCGCGCTGGTGGCGGGGGATAATGGGCTGGCGGATATCAAAACAATTGCCGCTCAGGCCGGACATTATCTGCTGCCGGGTGGCTGGCTGATGTTTGAACATGGCTGGCAGCAGGCGGAGCAGGTGCGCGCAATCCTGCTCGATCATCATTTTGAGCAGGTTCAGACGCGGCAGGATTATGGCGGTAACGATCGCGTGACTTTTGCCCGGCGTCCCGTTTAAAGGAGAGAAGAATGGCCGCATGGTATGGCGTAATAAAAAATCTTCATTTTCTGACCGTGGTGATTACCATCACGCTGTTTATACTGCGGTTTTACTGGCTACAGCGCCGGTCAGCCTGTCTGACGCGCCGCTGGGTTCGCATTGTGCCGCATATCAACGATACGCTGCTGTTACTTTCCGGTATCCTGTTGGTCATGATAACGCGTTTCTATCCCTTCACGCCGCAAGGCAGCTGGCTGACTGAGAAGCTGTTTGGCGTTATTATCTATATCGCACTGGGTTCTGTCGCCCTGAGCCGCCGGCCCCGGGGACAGAAAGTGCGCTGGATTGCATTTATTGTGGCGGTGGTCGCCCTGGTGCTGATTTATAAACTGGCCACGACGAAGATGCCACTGTTGGGGATTGTATGACGTCAAAAGCAACTTTAGATACCACAGCGCTTCCGCTGTGTGAGGCGGTAATCGCAGCCACTCAGGCGATCCGCCCCGACTTTCCTGCTGAAGACGTAAAAAAACAGCTGGCTCAGCTGGTCGATGAGGCGCGTAACGCCATTCCGGCCCAGCTTGAGCAGGATTGCCAGCTGGAAAAGCTGATCGAGCTCTTCTGGCATACGTGGGGGTTTGGCGGCGCGAGCGGCATTTATCGCCTCTCCGATACGCTCTGGCTGGATAACGTACTGAAAACGCGTCAGGGAACGGCGGCGTCGCTGGGCGTGATTTTCCTGCATATTGCTGGTGAGCTTTCGCTGCCGATGATGCCGGTTATCTTCCCCACGCAGCTGATCCTGCGCGCTGACTGGATTGATGAGGAGATGTGGTTCATTAATCCGTTCAATGGCGAAACGCTGAGCGAACATACCCTGGAAGTCTGGCTTAAAGGTAATATCGGGCCGGTAGCTGAACTGTACGATGACGATCTTGAGGAAGCGGAGCCGCATCAGGTCCTGACTAAAATGCTGGATACGCTGAAGTCGGCGTTGATGGAAGAAAAACAGATGGAGATGGCGCTTCAGGTCAGTCAGGTACTGGTGCAGATGGACCCGGAAGATCCCTATGAGATCCGCGATCGCGGACTGATCTTCGCCCAGCTGGACTGTGAGCATGTGGCCTTAACGGATCTCACTTACTTTGTTGAGCACTGTCCGGAAGATCCCGTCAGTGAAATGATAAAGTTGCAAATTCATTCGATTGAACAAAAACAGATCACGCTGCACTAATCTGTAAACTCTGCATATATAAGGCGAAGGCATGAAACAAAAAGTGGTTAGCATTGGAGATATCAAGGTCGCAAACGACCTGCCGTTTGTGCTCTTTGGTGGCATGAACGTTCTTGAGTCACGCGATCTCGCGATGCGCATCTGTGAACATTACGTGACCGTGACCCAGAAGCTGGGCATCCCCTACGTGTTCAAAGCCTCTTTTGATAAAGCCAACCGCTCTTCCATTCGCTCCTACCGTGGACCGGGCCTGGAAGAGGGGATGAAAATTTTTCAGGAGCTGAAGCAGACCTTCGGTGTGAAAATCATCACCGATGTCCATGAAGCCAGCCAGGCGCAGCCGGTAGCCGATGTGGTTGACGTGATCCAGCTGCCGGCCTTCCTGGCCCGTCAGACCGATCTGGTCGAAGCCATGGCGAAAACCGGTGCGGTCATTAACGTCAAGAAGCCGCAGTTCGTCAGCCCGGGCCAGATGGGCAACATCGTGGAGAAATTTGCCGAAGGCGGTAATGAGAAAATCATTCTTTGCGATCGCGGTGCCAACTTCGGTTATGACAACCTGGTTGTTGATATGCTCGGCTTTAACGTTATGAAGCAGGTTTCTCACGGCAGCCCGGTGATTTTTGACGTCACCCATGCGCTGCAGTGCCGCGATCCCTTCGGCGCAGCCTCGAGCGGTCGTCGCGGTCAGGTGACCGAGCTGGCCCGTGCGGGAATGGCGGTTGGCCTGGCGGGCCTCTTTATCGAAGCGCACCCGGATCCGGCGAACGCCATGTGTGACGGTCCGTCAGCTCTGCCGCTGGATAAGCTGGAGCCGTTCCTGGCACAGATTAAAGCGATTGACGATCTGGTGAAAAATTTCCCGGCGCTCGACACCAGCAGCTGATCCCAACTGCGGCGGGCATCCGGAAGGACCCGCCGTTTTTTTTGCGCTGATGAAAGCTGAGATGCTTAGCGGCTTTTTCAGGCCGCCCGATAACCGCAACGAAACGGAGTTTACTGATGAAAAAAGAAGCTGCGCTGCTGATGGCGGCGATGGCGATCGTGGGCTGTAGCGCGAACAGCGCGCAGAATAATGACGAGGCGGCGAAGCTTGCCGACCATTATTTTGTGCTGACCAGCGTAGATGGTAAAGCGATCGGGTTACCGGAAGGCGTGAAGCCGGGTATCCGGTTTGGCGAAAATATGCACGTTAGCGGCGTGATGTGCAATCGCTTCTTTGGTCAGGGAAAACTGGAGCAGGGCGTACTGAGCCTGCCGCAGATGGCTTCCACGCGCATGCTGTGCAGCGATCCCCGGCTGAACGAATGGGAAAATATGCTCGGCAAGGCGCTGACCCAGGGCGCGAAGCTAACGCTGGATCAGCAGACGCTGACGCTGACCGGCGCAGGCCATAAGCTGGTTTACAGAGCAGAGCAGTAAGCCGCAGAGCCGGGCGTCACCCTGATGTCCGGCTTCGTTTTCCCGCCTTTCCGTCACGATATTCCCCACTTTTCTTGCCCACACGCTGATTGTCAGAGACCGGGCAGGCATAAAAAAACCAGCCTCTGCAGGCTGGCCTTTTACTGAAGCTTACCTCGCCGTGTCCTACAGCATGATCGTCATCAGATAGCCGATAAACAGCGCCAGATGGGCGGTGCCGTTAAGCACATTGGTGCGGCCGGTCGAGAACGAAATCTGGCACAGCAGCAGGGCGGCCATCAGCATCACCATCTGCGGTGGCTCCAGGCCAAAGATAAGCTGCTGGCCGGTCAGCGTGGCGATGATTGAAACCGTCGGCACGGTCAGCGATATGGTCGCCAGCACGGAGCCGAAAAAGAGATTCATGGCGCGCTGCACCTGATTTGCCAGCACCGCCTTGATGGCGCCCAGGCCCTCCGGCGAGAGGATCAGCAGGGCGATCAAAAAGCCGGTGAACTGCGCGGGCGCGTTCACTTCCGTCAGCAGCGACTCCAGGGTGTAAGCGTTCATTTTGGTGACCGCGATAACGGCAATCAGATGAACGATCAGCCAGAGCGTATGCCATAAGCTGGAATGCACCGAGGGTTTGCCGTGGTGAGGATCGTCACCCTCATCTTCATGTTCATAAACAAACAGGCTCTGGTGCGTTTTGGTCTGAATAAGCAGAAACACGCCATACATTGCGGCGGAGATGGCGGAGATGAGTAAAGCCTGCGTCACCGTGAAATTACCGCCCGGCAGGGCGTTTGGAAACACCAGCACCAGAATGCCGAGCGGAAAGATAGCGATCAGATACTGTTTTACACCGGCAAGGTTAACGTACTGCGTGGCGAATTTGCGTCCCCCTAACAGCAGCGAAGCGCCGACCAGCCCACAGGTTACGATCATAATAATGGAGTAGAGCGTATCGCGCATCAGCGCCGGAGCTGCATCTCCTGTCGCCATCAGCGCGGAAATCAGGCTGACCTCAAGTATCACCACCGAGAGGCTGAGGATCAGCGAGCCGTAGGGTTCTCCCAGCCGGTGAGCCAGCACATCCGCATGGCGTACCACGCTAAAGGCGCTGCTGAGGATCGCCACCAGCGCCAGCAGGTTGATGCCGATAATTACCGGTAAGGCGTCCGACGCTCCCCAGAACCAGAGGATTGCCAGAGCGGCGAGGGGGAAGATGAGAGAATATTCGGTATGGCGAGTTTTGCCGCTTTCATGCGCACTCATAGGCGTCGTTTTCCTTATGCAGACCGGTTTAGCCTGAGGTCGCGTTGAGATCCCAGGCGATGCATTTACCCTTTCGCTGTCAGATTCAAGTATATGACAAGCCGTCAAGTGTAGCTGATTAGGACTCATCTTGCCTGTCAGTTTACGTAATTTTACGGGTTTTGATTGTTTTTGTTTTTAATGGCCTTTTTAATAAAGCTGTATAACTCAATTTCTTGATTTATATGGATAATTAATTTAATTATTTATTTTTTAATGAGCTTTAATTTGTCATATTGTTGTTGTTGTTTATGTGAAATAGCCTTGTGGAAGGTTTATTGCTACTTGCGGGCGTAAACGGGCGTCTGGAAAAAGTAGCACCTTTGCACCAGGCTTATTGTTTCACCAAACAGGAGACGTACTATGCCTTATGACTCACGCTCATCGCTTCCGGACAACGTTAAAAACGTGCTGCCGGCTCACGCACAGGATATCTACCAGGAAGCATTTAACAGTGCCTGGGATCAGTATAAAGAGAAGAAAGATCGTCACGGTGATGAATCACGCGAGGAGGTCGCCCATAAGGTGGCCTGGTCTGCCGTGAAGTCAAAATATCAGAAGGGCGACGATGATAAATGGCACCCTAAAAGTTGATTTCAGCAGGGCGATCGCGATCGCCCTGTTACGCCCCTGCCTCTCTGAAGCCTGCCGCTAAGAAATTTATTTACCCCCATCTGAAGTTTTTCCTGCCGTAGCCGATGATCTCTTTAAGTGAAATTTAGCTATTTGTGCCGCCAGTTACCTTGATTGCATCTGCTGAATGGCTTAGGGTCATGGTTAACAGCGAAACGGTGAGTTTAACAAACAGGCAACGCTAACGTTGTTGGTCAGGCTCTGACGGTAATGAAATATAACAGCAGGAGGGGCGATGCTGACACGAGATTTCCTGTTAAAAGCAGATTGTAAAACGGCTTTTGGTGATATTGAGGAGTCGCTGTTCTGGAGCTGTGAACAGCGGGCCGCCTCACTGGCTGCGACGCTGGCCTGTCGTCCTGATGACAGTCCGGTATGGGTATTTGGCTATGGCTCCCTGATGTGGAACCCCATCTTCGAATCAGAGGAGGTGGCGGAGGGGACGCTGAGCGGATGGCATCGCGCATTCTGCCTGCGCCTTACCGCCGGACGCGGGACCGCCAGCCAGCCAGGCCGGATGCTGGCGCTGAAAGAGGGCGGTCGCACCACCGGTCTGGCGTTCCGTCTGCCGGAGGAGACGCTGCATGAGGAGCTGGCGCTGCTGTGGAAGCGTGAAATGGTGACGGGCTGCTATCTTCCCACCTGGTGCGAGCTGGCGCTTAACGACGGCAGAGTGGTCAACGTGCTGGCGTTTGTCATGGATCCCCGGCATCCGCTTTATGAGGCCGACTCCTGTCCACGCACCATCGCGCCGCTGATTGCGCAGGCCAGTGGTCCGCTGGGAAGCAACGCGCAATACCTGTTTCTGCTTGAGCAGGAGCTTGAAAAGCGCGGCCTCTATGATGACTGCCTGACCGATCTGGTTCAGCGCGTGCGTGACCTTCAGGAGTGCCATAACGGGCTGGTGGGGTGACCCCCACCGCTACTGGCCTGGGTTGATAAGCCAGGTGCCCGCCCGGTTAACCTCCAGCTGATGGCTGTAGACGGCGGTACCGGTCTGTAGCTCGATTTTATAGCTGCCCGCCGCCAGATTCAGCGAGGCATAACCGCTCTTGTTCGGCTTCACTTCAGTGGGCGTCCCGTTAAGCAGCAGGCTGTCTCCGCTTCCCAGCTTCACATAGACCGTCGCCAGCATCGGCACGGCGTCATTTGCCGTCCGGGCTTCGCTCACCGTGCCGGCATCCGCCGCGCTTTCCGCCGCGATGGCCGGGTGTTCGGGATGTTCCCCGGTGCCGCTACGGTTAAGCCAGGCAATCAGCACCACCAGCACCAGTACGGTCACGCCGCTCATGATAACCAGCGGTTTTGAGAGTTTACGGGCATCACGTGGGGTGACGGGTTCCGCCGAGCCTGCGGCAGGATTCACGGCCATGATGACCGGTTCCGGTTCAGGCATGGCCGTAACCGGAGGCTCGATCGTTTCCTCAACGATTTCTGTATGAGTGGTGCTGCTAACCAGTTGCTCAACGCTTGCGACGGGCAGATCAATCAGCGCTGCCAGTTCATCAATCGTCTGGGGACGATCCTGCGGCTTCATGGTCAGCGCCTGGTCAATGGCGTTTAACAGCGAAAGGGAAAAGCCCGCCGGCCGGAGCTGGGTAAGCGGCTGATAGCGATCCTCAATGCAGCGCACCACGCTCACCGGCGGCGGGCTGCCGGTGACCAGCGTATGCAGCACCGCCCCGAGCGCATAGATATCCGTCCAGGGCCCCTGGTCGGTATCGCTCTCTTCGCTGTACTGTTCAATAGGCGCATAGCCCGGCTTCAGCATAATTTCGGTTTCATCCGACAGATTCCCGATCTCCTTACGGGCAGAGCCAAAGTCCAGCAGCACCGGCAGATGGTTATCCTGGATCTGGATATTGTCGAGTGAGATATCACGATGCAGATAACCCGCCAGATGGATGGTGTTGATCGCGCCGAACAGCGGCGGCAGCAGCTGACGGATCCAGGCATCATCGATCGACTCCGGGCGTCCCTGCTGCCACTCTTTGAGGGTCATCCCGCTGTAATAGAGGGTGCCCATGTAGGCGGTGCCGTTCTCTTCCCAGAAGCGCAGCACGTGCAGCAGGCCGGGATGATTGAAGCGGGCCAGCAGGCGGGCTTCCTGGATAAAACTGTTCAGGCCGGCGGAAAACAGCTTCTGATAGCGTTCTCCCCGCAGGACAATCGTCAGATCTTCTTCGCGGGAGGCCAGCGAGATCGGCAGATACTCTTTGATGGCGATGGTGCGCTCAAGAAGATGATCCCAGGCGCGATAGACGATGCCGAAGCCGCCGCCGCCAATAACTTCCTTAATTTCAAATTCGTTAAAACGGTGCCCTGCCGGAAGGGCATTAGGGACGTTTTTTACATTATCGTTCGCCGACATAGTTACCACTCTCTCAGTGCTAATGCCCTGGCAGGCCCGGGCTAGTTTACGGTGCGCCAGGCGCCAATAGCCGGATCGGCCAGGTCTGCATGCAGTTCATCTACCAGCAGCACGTTTATTTTGATCTCCGGACTCACAACGGCGCGCCAGGTTTGGCGAAGCGTATCGATGCGCTTTTTAAGCGCGGCCGGATCGGTTGCCTGGCTTCTGTCCATTTTCACCAGCAGCGTGCCCTCAAAGGACCAGACGTGGAGCGTCGGGTTAAAGGGCAGTACCAGCCAGCTTTCCGGTGCGGTCTCCATCGCGGCAACCAGACGCTGATTATTGGCCGCAACGATGTCAAAGCTGTTGGGTTCAGGATGCACGTTGCGCAGGGGAAAGCCCTGATAAAACTGTACGGGAATAAATTGATTTTTGCCTTCGCTGGCCAGCGTCAGCTCGCTTTTCCCCTCCAGCCATCCTTCCGTGGAGCAGGTCAGGGTTTTGCCTTCCGGAATAAACAGCGACTGGCCGTTTTCGTCCCACCAGGTGCGGAAGTGACAGCCTTCCGGCAGATCGAAATGCTGCAGCGGCTGGCTGTTGGCCGGCTGTGAGATATCGAGCGGGGCAGCGTTGCTTGCCGTGGCGGCGGCGGTGGCGTCGGCCAGGACAATTGGCCGCCAGCCTTGTTCTTTAGCTGCGGTACCCGTCGCCAGCACCATTCCTTCTGGGTTAGTCATCTGCCACGGCAGCTCTGTCAGCTTACCGCACTGGTTCTGAAGCAGGTTACCTACCCGGGGCAGGAAGGTGTTCAGCACGCTGGACTCTTTACTCTCGCCAGAGAGGATGCGCAGATGAATCGCTTCCTGACACCAGTCGCGGGGCGCCTTGCTGGCAACGTTATCAATAAAGACTTCCAGCGCCAGGCTTGGGGAATAAACCACGCGGTAATCCTCCGCGCGGACGGCGGAAGCAAACAAGAGTATGACGGTGGCGGGCAACCAAAATTTCATAGCGTTCCTTGGTGTTAATCACGCGGCGGTAAAAAGCGGGCGGAATCCGTCATGGACTGAAACAGCGTGGTGTCCTGTGGTGACCCCACCCAGACAGCCACGGCGCTCAGATTATCTTTTTTCTCACTGCGATTGATGGCCTTTTGCATCAGCGCCAGCCACTCCTGTGGCGAGTTAACCATGCGCAGCGCCTGTTCCATCTCCTGCGGCGTCAGGCTGCACCAGAAGCCGTCGGTGCAGACAAGGAAAGCATCGCCGTCTTCAAGCGGCAGCGCCTCGCTGTTGCTCACCGGCTGGGTGCCTTCCGCGCCGAGGGCATTATAGAGTAAATTACTGTTAATTCCGGTATTTTCGTAACCTGCGTCACGCATTTGCTGTGCCAGGCTGTGATCGCGGGTGACGGCATGAATAAATCCGCGGCGAAAGTGATAAACGCGACTGTCGCCCGCGTGAGTCCACCATGCGCGCTGCTCATCACGGTCAATAAACAGAGCGGCGAGGGTGGTGCTCATGCGTTTTAAATTCGGATTGATCTTCTGCGCGCCGAGAATGGCCTCTTCGGCCAGATGGATCCAGCGCCCAGTTTCATCAGGGGTGATCGGATGTTCCTCCCTGAACTCGGCAAGCAGCGTATCCCGCGCCAGCTGAGCCGCCGTTTCGCCGCCCTCCGTACCCGCCACGCCGTCACAGACCATAAAACAGGCGCTGTGCTTGCCCAGCACCGCCCCGGTTTCATCCTGATTACTCTCACGTGCGCCAATCTGCGACGTCGAAGCAAAGTTTATGTTCATTGTTCTTCCTGTCGGGTTTGCGAGTCTTTGTACTGATTGACTTCCATGTCGTAGGCCTGAAGGAAAGCATCACCGAACAGGGTATGGAAATCATCTTCGATCTCACCTGAGGTATTCTGGTAATGCCGTAAAAAATAGTCCCACAGTGCGGCCTTTTTCGAGGCGGTCAGCGCATATTTCGGCACCTTGCCGTCGCGTCGGGCGTGCTCCTCCATCCGCTGCGGATTAAAGGATTGCAGCATCGCGGCGATAATCGCCCGGATACCGGCAATCATGCCAAGCTGGTGTGCCTGAAGATCGACCAGCGCATCGCGAACGGCCTGCTCAGGTGGCATAAAGCCGGGCATCTGGCTCTGATAAATCTGCATCAGAACGGTTTTTCCTGACGGGAGGATCTTAAACGGGTTATTCGCCTCGTTAAGGATCATCGTCATCTCCGCCTTCACACCGCGCTTAAGAATCGAGCGCGAGGAGAGCAGGGCGACCGTCCCCTGTGAAAACAGGCTCAGCATCCGGCCCGTCGTGCGCATCTGTTCTTCGGTCAGCGAGGGTCTGTCCGGATGGCTCTCCAGCCCCATTCCCTCCAGCAGCGCCGTCAGCAACCGCTGCTCGTGACTCTGCGAAGCATGGCGCTCGCCGGGCAACGCCACCTCCTGACTGACCGGATCGATAGCCAGCCGTGCATCAGTTGGCCGTACCGGCCGCGCCGCCGCGTGTGGGACAGGAGGGCACTCTTCGGGATGCACGAAAAGCGGCTCCACCTCATGCAGAATCCCCAGCGGGTCTTCAACGGTCGAAGCGCTATCACCGAACAGCATAAGCGGGTCAATATCATCGGCAGACGTCTCCTCCACACGGGAAGGATCGCTGACCACAATCTGATAATCGCCAATGCCCAGCACGTCGCCATGTTGCAGCGTAGCCTGGCTGCCCCGGGCCAGCGGGTTATGGTTATGCAGAACCGCGATAACGCTGCCCTGATTGGTCAGGCGGCATTCACCGTCGGGCGCAACATGCACCACCGCCTGCAGCCGTGAAATGGCGCGTTCGGTATCCGGTAGGACCAGATCGTTATCCAGGCTCCGCCCGATGGTGCCGCCGGGTGGCGTAAAATCACAGAGGGTAACGGGTGCCTCGGTCCTGCTATCAACAAGGGTAAATCGCATGCGCTTTTCCTGAAGCCATGGCCCACAGGCCAGCTAACTCTATTCAAACATTGGCGGATAGAGTCCATGTCGCCCCGGTGCCGCGACGGCGGCCGGATCGAATAAAAGTGAAAACAGCTGTGCCGTCAGATTTCCGCTGTGCTTGTGGCTGGCCAGCGGATAGCCGTCGCTCTGATTGGTCCACCAGTAGCTGGTGTACTGCATCGGATCGAAACGATCGGCCACCTCCCGCCAGGCAAGGGAGCAGGGCAGATCCTGATAGCCTATGACATCCATAATAGCTGACTGCCCGTTATCGGGTAGCGACAGCGGCATCAGCGAGCGCAGCGATTGCGCCAGCTCATCGGGCGTTGACGGCGTACTCACCGCCCGGTGCAGCGCCTCTCCCAGCTTCAAAAACCAGTCGCCGGAAACCATCAGCTGCGCCGGATGCCAGTGGCTTACCGGCACGCTTTGCAGCGCAATCAGGGGCCACGCCCTCCCCACGCGATCGCGGGAGGGTAACATGCACCCAATCTGCACCCGCTGTACGCCAAGCGTGGCAGGCAGCGCAAAATTCCAGACCGGCGCCCGGCGGAAGGTCTCGCTGCCGCCTTCATTATGGTGATGCAGATGATTCAGCCCCTGCTGAAACCAGCCCGACCAGCTGGAGACAATAGATTCGGGCAGCCTTTGCTGTAAAAAATCACCGGTATTGGGCAGCTTGCCATACCATCCGAGGTCATACCTTTCTGCCATAGTCATGACCTTCTCTGTCAGTGAACAAGCGCGGTAGTCCGGCCTGTCGCGGGAATAAAGGCAGATGAAAATTCACTCTGCTGACCCGCATTATCGAGATGAATCGCCAGTTTTCTCATCATCAGCGCATTATCCCGGGCGAACGGGGAGATCTGAACCTGACGGTCCAGCAGCTGGCTGAGATGCCAGTCGAGCTGCTGGAGCTGCCGTGTGGTCACGCCGGCAGGCAGAGTATGCTGTAAATTCTGCATCACCCAGGCGCGCAGAAACTCACCGTCATAGGAGCGCGGCTGATAGAGCATCTGGTAAGCGCGCAGCGCATTGCGGCTGAACTCGCTGTCTTCTCCCTTATCGTTGCGCAAGGTGGCGGTAATATTTTTTGCCACGCGGGGCAGCAGCAACGTCTTCAGGGCGTTCTGATAAATACCCATTGCCGCGTCGCCGATCTGATCGCCACGGTACAAACCGCCCCGCATGCTGAGCGGCGGAGCGGCGGGCGAAAACGCATCGCTTTGCGGCAGCGCCACCAGGCTGTTCAGGAAAGGCAGCAGGTCGAGAATCGTCCCGCTGCTGTTGGCTGAAAGCCGCTGCGCCTGTTGCTCAATCGCAGGCAGGCGTTCCGCAACCTGGCTCAGGTAGTGCTGATTTTTATAATAGCTGGTACTCCACAATAGTGTGGCGACCAGCAGCGTCAGGCTGAGCAAGCCATAACCGACCCAGTGCAGCAGACGATTGCGGTGCTCCCAGGAGCGGTCGCTGCCGGCGAGGTGACTTTCCCGGAAGATCATGTCGCTGAGCAACGCGCGGATAAAATAGCTCTGCTCCCGGTTAGCCGGGATCGGCGAGTTACGGTTCACGGTATCCCAGCTGGCAATGGAGTGGCTGAGTGGCTGTGGCAGCTGGAGCTTACGGGTCAGTTCGCCCATGATGCGATCGAAAGGCAGTCCCTCCTGGGTGCCGCTGGTGAAGAAAATACCGCGCGGTGCCCACGGCATCTCTTCCTTCTCCGGCGAGAAGACGATATCGAGATACTCGGCCAGCAGCGGCCGCAGTGAGGCAAACTCCTGAGGAAACAGAAAACACTCGGCGCGCTGGCTCAGATCGCTCTCTTTCGCCATCCTGCCGGCAAGGTCTTCCATCAGCCTGGTTGAAAGCGTATGAAACTTCTCTTCGAACAGGGCATTGACCGCCGTCTCACCCTGCCTGTCCGCTTCCCAGGGGAAGGTAAAACCCCATACCCGATCGCGCTGGCTTTTATCCAGCGAGGCGTAATAGCTCATAAAGCCTTTCAGCAGATCGGTCTTGGTCATCATGACGTAAACCGGAAAGTGGATGCCGGTTTGCTGATGGAGCTCCGACAGGCGCTGGCGCAGCGAGGTCGCCTGGGCGAAACGCGCTTCCGCCGAATCGCTCAGCAGATCGGCCACGCTGAGCGTCATGATCACGCCGTTAATCGGCTGGCGCGCCCGGAAGCGCTTCAGCAACGAAATAAAAGAGTGCCATTCGCTGGCATCACGGGCTCGCTGGCTTTCCTGAAGGGTATAGCGGCCGGCGGTATCGAGTAGCACCGCCTCCTGGGTAAACCACCAGTCGCAGTGACGGGTGCCGCCAACGCCGCGCAGGGCGGTTTTTCCCAGGGTATCGCTGAGCGGAAATTCCAGACCTGAATTGACCAGCGCCGTCGTTTTGCCTGCGCCGGGCGCACCAATGATCATGTACCAGGGCAGCTCATAAAGGTACTGCGCCTGAAACCGCTTCAGCCAGCCCCGTTTTTGCCGGCGTTCACGGCCTGGGAAGTGCGCCTTTTTCAGCATGGCGATCGCTTCACTGAAGCGGGAAGCGAGCATCTCTTCGGTCACCGCCTGCTCTTCACGATCAACGTCAGGATGCTGAAGGTTTGTGAGCAGCTTACTGTTAAACCAGGCGCGGTAAAGCTGCGGGATCAGCTGAAAGAGAATCCATAAAAAATAGCAAACCCCGATGGCAACCTGGCGGTTAAGCGCGCTTTCCAGCCAGTGGATGCCGCTGAGGGAGAGATGCGGGCCGCCGTTCCAGATCAGGGCGGCCAGGGCAGTAATGCCGAGGAAGCCCAGGAACAGCCGGCTTAAGAAAAAAGAGAGTAGAGTGGACATCAGGGGGTACCCGCCTCGCTGTTGCTGCCGGGCTGAACTTCCGGCGCCGGTAATAACGTAATTTCCACCCGCCGGTTCTGGGCCCGGTTCTCGTCACTGTCATTCGGCAGCAGGGGATTGCTGTCGCCCCGTCCTTCACCATGCACCTCATGTTCCGGCTGCGTCATCTGCTGGTTAAGCAGAGCCGTAATAGCACGAGCCTGGGAGAGGGAAAACTCATAATTTGAAGGGAAATGGCTGGAGCGAACGTGTTGATCATCCGTATAGACGCTGACCATAATAGTGCCTTTAATCGTATCCATCGCGGCCGCGATACGGGAGATAATCGCCCGCCCCTGCGGCGTCAGGTCGGTGCCTGTTTTGGCAAAAAGCGTGTCCGAGGGGACGATGACTTTACTGCCATTGGTGCCGTCAGCAACGTCAAGCTGCCGTGCGGAGATCATATCATCCAGCCGCGTACGTAAATCCAGCAGCGCCTGGCTGGCGCTGCTGCGGCTGTCTATCCCACCTTTGGGCAGAGGCGTTTCCCAGATCGCCCGCAGCACCGGCTCCGCGGCGTTACCCAGCCGCCAGTTAAGGCCTGAATAGATCAGGCAGGCGATAAAGGCCGTGACGGTGACGCAGACCCACAGCGGCACCGGCGGTCGCCAGAGCGTACTTTGTCCGGCGGGGATCAGCGGTTCCGGGCTGGCCGGCAGCGCCTGGACGCCCCGCGTATCGCTAATCAGCTGAGCCAGACGGCTACGGACGGCGTCGCGCTGAAGGCGGCCCTGCTCAGCCCCGCGATAGCGGCCTTCATAGCCCAGCAGCAGGCAGTAATGAATGACTTCAAGCAGCCAGAGATGCTGAACAGGGGTGTGGGAGATTCGCGATAAGAGCTGGAAAACCTTTTCGCCGCCCCAGATTTCGTTATGGAAGGTGACCAGCAGACCGTTGCCGGACCAGATGCCGCGCGATCCCCAGGGCGTCTGGGCGGCGGCTTCGTCCAGCACGCTACAGAGACAGTAGCGGGCGCCGATAATCATATCGAAGGGAAGGCCCGCCTGTTTGCAGCGCATTTCGAACTGACGGATCTCATCGACCAGTTGCTGGCGCAGACCGGCGGGATCGTCATGTGTTGCCGCCAGGCGAATCTGCACAATAGCATTCAGCAACGGCGCGGCGGCAGTGAGTAACGGATTGTCTTGGCTGACCGGAGTCTGCAAGTCAGCGGCGTATTCCTGAGTCATCTGGGTTTTACGGTCTCTGCTGATGGCACCGCTCAGGCAGTGTGGCTGCCCGTCCCGTCGAACGGGAGGACATTGCCATCCCTGGCACACCCCTCTTGTCCGGATTGCTGCGGGTTAATGAACCTCTGTACCACGAACTGTGCGTCGTGAGAGAAACACCGGCCACTCTGCAAGCCTCTGTCTGAGGGTATAAGGCGATTATTCCAGAATCCAGGTTGCGGTATCGTTATTGCGACAGGCTTTGCTTTTCCCGCCAACATCGACGCAAACCTTGTTGGTGCTTTTGCGGGGCCTGGGCCGATCGCTGCGCACGGTGGCGTCATAAAGATCGTTTTTGACGCCCGCTTTGAAAGGCACGTAGCCAATTAACTGAAGCTGCTCTTCATCGGCGATCGCCAGCCAGTGTCCCTCGACCAGACCCAGCACGTTGAAGGGCTTGCCGTTTTCCAGATAGCGAACAATTTTGCCGCCAAAATCGGGACGGGTCATCACCGTAGCGCCGTAGAGCGCCCGGTAGGTCTCATTGACCGGCGTAAAAGAGTGAGGCGGCTGCACCGCATAGCGGTGGGTCAGCGTCACGCCATCGACTTCACTGGTGACAACCGTATCATCGGTCACAGGAGGAGGAGGCGCTTTACATCCGGCCAGGGTCAGGGCGGCCAGCAGGGTTAACGCGATGCTTATTTTCACAGAGGTCCTCGTGCATTTCATCAGTGAGTCTTATAGTCCACAAGCGTAACACCACCTAATTTTTCCTGAAACTGGCCGCGGGCGGGCGGTGGCAGGGTAAAAATTACGCGGGTTTACAGAAAGATAAAATCGTTAACAGTCTACCTTACGTATTTGAGATTGGGAACCATTGCAGTGCAGCAGATGACATGATATTAGCTGCCGTCAGCCCGTTACGGGAACAGATAAAAGTGACAGGGCGTAAATTGGATAAATAACAATGAACTGTCCAGATTGCACCGTCACGCATTCGATCGCCTGCGGCAATATAAAGGGGTTTTACAGGAAATTATAACCATAAGCCAGGTTAACGATTAACAGAGATAAAGAATATTTTTTTTTGCGCTTTTTCCCTCTCCCGGCGCTATATCCCAGCTACTTAACCCTGTCCGGCATGATTATTGCTTAAATTTAGCTTTATCCCTCTTCAGGAGAAGCGTTTATGCCTACCCCAGTTCCGTCGGCACGCGCCTATCTGATGGCGTCCCGTCAGTCCGAGATTGCCAGCCTGCAAACGTTGCTACAGACCGGTCAGCTCACCGGCGAAATCAGCCAGCTTGTCCATGAGCTCCAGCGGGAACGTGGCGTCAGCAATATCTGGCTCTGCTCGCAGGGAACAATGTTTGGCGATGAGCTGCCGGTCCGGGAGCGTCAGGTCGCCACGACGCTGGCCAGTATGCTGTCCAGCCTGCCGCCGCTGAACGGGGAGCTGACAGCGCCACCGGGCCACGTCAGAGTCTACAGCCGGATAGCGGCCGCGCTGCATGCGCTCGGTGGTCTTGCGTCACTGCGGCAGAATGTGCGCCACTTCAGGCTCAGCCATGACGAGGCGATGCGGCAATTCAGCCATATCATCCGCCAGCTGCTTAACCTCGCTTTTGAGATGATCGACACCGCATCCGACCCGCAGGTTTCCCGCGCGCTGATCGCGATGTTCAGTTTTATGCAGGGGAAAGAGCTGGCCGGGCAGGAGAGGGCAACGGGCTCGGCTGGCTATGCGGCGGGCAGCTTCTCTGCCGGTCAGCGCGAAAGGATGCTGGGGCTGATTGAGGCACAGGAGCGCTGTTTTACCCACTTCTGCCACTTTGCCGATGCGAAAAGCCTCCAGCGCTGGCGTGGTCTGGCGGAGGGCGAAAGTGACATTGAGCGGCTCCGTCGTATCGCCTGCACGCGCAGCGCGCCTGAGGGTGACGGAGCGGAAATGGCGCTGCGCTGGTATCAGCGGATGACGCGCCGCATTGACGGCCTCAAGCAGGTGGAGGATGAACTGGCGCAGCATCTGATGCAGTGCTGCCGGGAAAGTATTCGTCAGGCTCAGCATCAGCAGGAGGCGCAGGAGGGGGATATTGATGCGCTGGTGGCGCAGATCGATACCGGGCCTGCTTTCAGCGTCTACGTGGCGGGTCAGGACTGGCTTAAGCAGGAGGGCCAGTCTCTGGACACCGGCGGCCTCACGCCGGGGCTGGGCAGATCGGTACTGGGCCTGGTTGAAGCGCAGTCCCGTCAGCTGGAAGCGCTGGACGATGAGCTGACCGCGATGCGGGCCACGCTCAGCGACCGTAAGCAGATCGATCGGGCCAAAGCCCTGCTGATTCGCCATCATCATTACGGTGAAGAGCAGGCGTGGCAGGCGTTACGCAAAATGGCGATGGATCAGAACCGGCGCATCGTGGATATCGCTGAGGCGCTGCTTGCGGTGGCGGATGTTTTTCCGGCTACCCCTAAATGAGTAGTTGCACAAAGTGCGGGCGTTTATGCCTCATGCCGGGGCAGAAACGGTGGCCTCAAGCCGGACTCCGCTTTCCGGTGGTAGAGAGCAGAAGTGCCAAAACCGTAAATAAATATCCTGCTACTTTACGGCGTTAGCCAGCTGTTTCCCTCTGAAAGGCAGTACAGATTTTCCTGCCGCTTTTCTGGCACAGCCTTTGCAATAACTTAAATTACATAGCTGCATTTGTTTCGCCAACGGCGGTGAGACGAGTGTTTTGGATAAAGGCGTCCAACCCCATGCGCTTCGCGTGGTGGTCGGGCGCCTTTTTTTATTTCTTTCAGGAAGCCAGAAGATGAGCAAAACGAGTTTTCCGCTCTCCAGACGACGATTTCTTACCGGCAGCGCCTTACTGGGCGGCAGCTATCTGGTTCCCGGCCTGATGAACAGCGTCTGGGCGGCAGGATCGGACGCGCCGGAGAAAAAGAGCGTCCGCGTCGGCTTTATCCCGCTAACCGACTGCGCGCCGGTGGTGATGGCGGCCGTGAAAGGCTTTGATAAAAAATATGGCATTTCCCTTGTGCCGAGCAAAGAAGCCAGCTGGGCAGCGGTGCGCGATAAACTGACTTCCGGAGAGCTGGATGCCGCCCACATGCTTTACGGCATGCTCTATGGCCTGCAGCTTGGCGTGGCGGGACCGCAGCATGATATGGCGAATCTGATGACCCTGAATCAGAACGGTCAGGCCATAACGCTCTCTAACCAGCTGAAAGAGGCGGGCGTCACCGATGCCGCCGGCCTGCAGAAAAAGGTGAGCGCCAGCCCGGCAGGCACCTACACCTTTGCCCATACCTTCCCCACCAGCACCCATGCCATGTGGCTTTATTACTGGCTGGCCAGCACCGGTATCGATCCCTTTGCCGATGTTCGCACCGTTGTCGTACCGCCGCCGCAGATGGTGATGAATATGATGATCGGCAATATGAGCGGCTATTGCGTCGGCGAGCCCTGGAATCAGCGCGCTATCGCCGAGCAGGTCGGATTCACGGCGGAAACCTCACAGGGCATCTGGCCCGATCACCCGGAAAAGATCCTCGGCACGCGTGCCGCCTGGGTTAACGAGAATCCCAATACGGCCCGGGCGCTGACCGCCGCCGTGCTTGAAGCGGCCCGCTGGATTGACGCCTCCGACGAGAACCGTAAGAAAACCGCCAGCGTCATCGCCGGGCGCGCCTGGCTGAATACCAAACCCGACATTATTGAGGGCCGTATGCTCGGCTACTACGAAAACGGCCTCGGTAAAAGCTGGCAGGACCCGCACGGCATGCGCTTTTTTAACGATGGCGAGGTCAATTTCCCCTGGCTTTCGGACGGCATGTGGTTCCTTACCCAGCAGAAACGGTGGGGATTATTGCAGGAGGATCCGGACTATCTGGCCGTCGCCAGACAGATCAACCGTATCGATATCTATAAAGCGGCCGCCGCCGCTGTGGGTAACGTGTCGCTGCCGCAGAGCGAAATGCGCAGCAGCACGCTGATTGACGGCAAGGTGTGGGACGGCAGTAAGCCCGCGCAGTACGCCGCCAGCTTTGCCATTAACAAAGGAGGTCAGAAATGAAAAACGAGGCCCGTATCGTTCCGCTGGTGGCAGAAACCACCCCGCCAGAAGCTGAGATCATTACTTTGAAAACCCGCCCTGAACCGCGACCAGTCGCCCGCCGTCGCGTTTTACGACCGCTGATGCAGCGCATGATCCCCTGCGTGTGCGGCATAGCTCTGCTGCTGGTCGTCTGGCAGATAGCGGCGCTGAACAGCACGGGCTTCCCCGGCCCGGTTTCAACCTGGCAGGCGGCGGTCACGCTCTTTGCCGATCCGTTCTATAACGCCGGCCCCAACGATCAGGGCGTCGGCTGGAACGTGCTGGCGTCACTGCAGCGCGTGGCGGTGGGGTTTGGCCTGGCGGCGCTGGTGGGGATCCCGGCCGGTTTTCTGCTCGGTCGCTACCTGTTTCTGGGGCGGATGTTCAGCCCGATCATTTCGCTGCTGCGCCCGGTCAGCCCGCTAGCCTGGCTGCCGATCGGCCTGCTGCTTTTCCAGCGTGCTGAACCCGCTTCGAGCTGGACCATTTTTATCTGCTCGATCTGGCCAATGGTTATTAACACCGCTGAAGGCGTACAGCGTATCCCGCAGGATTATCTCAACGTGGCGAAAGTTTTGAGGCTTTCTGAGTTCACCATCATGCGCAAGATCCTGTTTCCGGCGGTGCTGCCTGCGGTACTGACCGGTGTCCGGCTCTCCATCGGCATCGCCTGGCTGGTTATCGTCGCCGCCGAGATGCTGACCGGGGGCCAGGGGATCGGCTTCTGGATCTGGAACGAGTGGAACAATCTCAATGTGGAAAACATTCTGATCGCCATCGGCATTATCGGCGTGGTCGGGCTGCTGCTGGAGCAGGCACTGATGCTGCTGGCGCGCCGTTTTTCCTGGCAGGACGGACAGAAGGGGGGCAACTGATGCAGAACATTATTCAGGTACAAAACGTCAATCAGCGGTTTAACAGCGCCCAGGGCGAGTTCCTCGCGCTGGATAACGTCAGCTTCAGCATCCGCCAGGGGGAAACCCTGAGCCTGACCGGCCATTCGGGCTGCGGCAAATCCACCTTGCTCAATCTGATTGCCGGACTGACCAGCCCGAGCGAAGGGGTGCTGCTGTGCGATAATCGGGAGATTGCCGGGCCGGGCCCCGAGCGGGCGGTGGTGTTCCAGAATCACTCGCTGCTGCCCTGGCTCACCACCTATGACAACGTGGCGCTGGCGGTCGGCCAGGTGTTCAGAAACAGCATGAGTAAGGCGGAGCAGCATGAGTGGATTTTGCACAACCTTGAGCTGGTGCAGATGCATCATGCGCTGGATAAGCGGCCCGGCGAACTTTCCGGCGGCATGAAGCAGCGGGTCGGCATTGCCCGGGCGCTGGCGATGAAGCCGCGGGTGCTGCTGATGGATGAGCCTTTCGGCGCGCTGGATGCCTTAACCCGGGCACATTTGCAGGATGCGGTGATGAGCATTCAGGAAAAGCTCAACACCACTATCGTGCTAATCACCCATGACGTGGACGAAGCCGTGCTGCTCTCCGATCGGGTGATGATGATGACTAACGGTCCGGCGGCAACGGTGGGCGAAATAATGGAGGTCGATCTGCCGCGCCCACGTTCAAGAGTGGCGCTGGCCAGCGAGCCGCGTTATCACCAGCTGCGCCAGCAGGTGCTGCATTTTCTCTACGAAAAGCAGTCGGTGGCGTAAGGAGAAGGCGATGGCGGAACATCTGGTGGTGATTGGCAACGGCATGGCCGGCATGCGCATGGTGGAAACGCTGTGGCAGCTTGCGCCTGGGCGTTACCGCATAACCGTGATTGGTCGCGAGCCGCTGGGCAATTACAACCGCATCCAGCTCTCGCCGGTGCTGAGCGGTGAAAAAGCCTTTGCGGAAACGGTCCTGCACGATCCGGCGTGGTATCAGCAGCGCAACATCCGGTTTCTGAAGGGCGAAGAGGCGTTATCGCTGGATACGGCGGCGAAAACGGTCACCACTTCGCAGAGAAGGCTGCACTGGGATCGGCTGGTACTCGCGACCGGATCTCAGCCGATTATGCCCGCCATTCCCGGCAACGATCTTCCACACGTCATGGGCTTCCGTACCCTTGCCGATGTCAACCGCATGCTGTCCGGGCGCGGGCCGGTCGTTGTACTCGGCGGTGGATTGCTCGGCATCGAAGCGGCAGCGGCGCTACGGCTGCGCGGGCGTGACGTCACGCTTATCCACCGTAACGACTGGCTGATGGATCGTCAGCTTGATGCGCATGCGGGGGCGTTACTGGCGCAAACGCTGCGCCAGCGAGGGATAACTTGCCGTCTTGGCTGCGAAATCACCCGTATCGAGGCGGACAGCGTCACGCTGAGCGAGGGAAGCGTTATCCCCGCCGGGCAGGTCATTGTGGCTACTGGCGTGTCACCGGAAATCTCACTTGCCTCTGCGGCGGGTATTCCCTGTGGACGGGGCGTGCGGGTTGATCTTCAGTGCCGCACGGCGGTCCCGGACGTCAGCGCGCTCGGGGAGTGTTGCGAAATGGCAGGGGAAACCTTTGGCCTGGTGGCACCCTGTCTGACCCAGGCCCGCGTGCTTGCGCATCGCCTTGCCGGCCAGCCCGTGGCGGATTTTGTCGCTGAAGAGGCCGGGACCCGACTCAAGGTCACCGGCACCGACGTGTTCAGCGCCGGGCTGATTTCTGACGCGCCCGGCATCACCTCGGCGCAGGCCTTTGACCCAATCGATTGCCACTATCGCCGCCTTTTTTTCCGCGACCGCCAGCTGGTGGGCATCCTGCTGTATGGCGATACAAGTGACAGCGTCACTTTAAACCGGCAGCGGCAAAGCGGCATGCGCTGCGATCCGCGCGTGCTTCTCGATCCTGATTATTCAGCGCAGCCAGCGGCTGCAGGACAGACAAAAATGAGCAAACCTACGTTAGTTGTTATCGGACATGGCATGACCGGCCACCACTTCCTTGAGCAGCTGGTCGCGCGCTCGCTGCATCTTCAGTATCACATCGTGGTCTACGGCGAAGAGCGCCATGTGGCCTACGATCGCGTGCATCTCTCCGATTACTTTGCCGGCAAAGGGGCGAAGGAACTTTCCCTGGTGAGCGAGCATTTCTTTGCCGACAGCGGCATTGAGCTGCGGAGCCATTGCCCGGTGGTAGCCATCGATCGTGAACGGCGCTGCGTGCGCGAGGCCAACGGCCATGAGATGAGCTGGGATAAGCTGGTGCTGGCGACCGGCTCCTACGCCTTTGTGCCGCCGGTGCCGGGCAGCGATGACGCCAGCTGTTTCGTCTACCGCACGCTGGACGATCTGGATGCGCTTGCCGCGAAAGCGAAACAGGCGCGCCGCGGCGTGGTGATTGGCGGCGGGCTGCTGGGACTTGAGGCGGCTAACGCGCTGACCCGGCTGGGACTGGAAACCGCCGTGGTGGAATTTGCGCCACGCCTGATGGCCGTTCAGCTGGATGAGGGCGGCGCGGCGATGCTGCGGCGCAAAATTGAGGCGCTGGGTGTCCAGGTGCTGACCGACAGATCGACCCAGCAAATTGCCCGCCAGCCGGACGGCTCGCTGCAGTTAAGCTTTGCCGACGGTAGCATGCTGGAGACCGATCTGGTGCTGTTTTCCGCCGGGATCCGTCCCCAGGATCGCCTTGCCGCCGACGCCAGCCTCAGCCTGGGGCCGCGCGGCGGCATAGCGATAGACAGCGGCTGTACCACCTCCGATCCGGACATTTATGCCATTGGCGAATGTGCCCTGTGGAATGGACAGATCTTCGGCCTGGTGGCGCCGGGCTATCAGATGGCGAGAGTACTGGCCTCAACGCTGGCAGGCGAACAAGCCGCCTTTACCGGCGCGGATATGAGCACCAAACTCAAGCTGCTCGGCGTGGAAGTGGCCTCCTTCGGCGACGCGCACGGGCGCACCGCAGGCAGTCAGAGCTATTACTGGAACAATGAGCCACAGGAGATCTACAAAAAAATCGTGGTCTCCGCCGACGGCAAACGCCTGCTGGGCGGCGTACTGATAGGCGACAGCGGTGATTACAGCACGCTGCTGCAAATGATGCTGAATGAGATGGCGCTGCCTGCCTCACCGGAAGGGCTGATCCTGCCGCAGCCGCAGGGCGCGCCGGCGAAGGCGCTGGGCGTGGCGGCGCTGCCGGACAGTGCGCAAATCTGCTCCTGCCACAACGTCAGCAAGGGCGACGTCTGTGCCGCCGTTTCCGCGGGCTGTGGCGATATGGCCGCGCTGAAAAGCTGTACCAAAGCGGCGACCGGCTGCGGCGGCTGTACGGCGCTGGTTAAACAGGTAATGGAATATCAGCAGAGCTGCATGGGCGTGGAGGTCAAAAAAGACATCTGCGAACATTTCGCCTATTCCCGCCAGGAGCTGCACCATCTTATCCGGGTAGGCGAAATCAAAACCTTTGATGCGCTCATCGCCCGGCATGGGCAGGGGCTGGGCTGTGAGATCTGCAAGCCGCTGGCCGGATCGCTGCTCGCCTCCACCTGGAATGAATATCTGCTCAAGCCGCAGCATCTGCCGCTTCAGGACACTAACGATCGCTACTTTGCCAATATCCAGAAAGATGGCACCTACTCGGTGGTGCCCAGGATTGCCGGTGGTGAGATTACCCCGCAGGGGCTGATTGCCATTGGCAAAGTGGCGGAACGCTACAACCTTTACAGCAAAATCACCGGCGGTCAGCGCATCGATCTCTTCGGCGCGAGGCTCGATCAGCTACCGGCCATCTGGCAGGAGCTGCTGGCGGCAGGATTTGAAACCGGCCACGCCTACGGGAAATCCCTGCGTACCGTAAAATCGTGCGTCGGATCTGACTGGTGCCGCTACGGTTTGAAGGACTCCACCGGCTTCGCCATCGCGCTGGAGAATCGCTACAAGGGACTGCGCGCGCCGCACAAGATCAAGATGGCGGTGTCGGGCTGTACCCGTGAATGCGCCGAGGCGCAGAGTAAAGATATCGGCGTAATCGCCACGGAAAACGGCTGGAACCTCTACGTTTGCGGCAACGGCGGCATGAAGCCAAGACATGCCGATCTTTTTGCCAGCGATCTGGATGACGCCACGCTGATCCGCTACGTCGATCGTCTGCTGATGTTTTACGTGCGCACCGCCGACCGCCTGCAACGTACCAGCGTCTGGATGGATAACCTGGAGGGGGGCTTAAGCTATCTTCGCCAGGTTGTGATGGAAGATTCGCTGGGCATAGCGGAAGAACTGGAGCAGGAGATGGCGCGCGTGGTCGGGAGCTATCAGTGTGAATGGCAGACCACGCTGGAGAGCCCGGAGCGGCTGGCGCTCTTCAGGCCGACGCTGAACAGCGAGCAGCCGGATGAAACGGTACGCTGGGAGCAGGTGCGCGGTCAGATCCGGCCCGCCACCGCGCCGCTTCCCGCCGCACCTGCTCATCCGCTCGTCTCCTGGACCGCGATCTGCGACCTTGATGCGATCCCCCCTCAGGCCGGGATTGGCGCCCGGCTCGGCGCTCAGCGTATCGCGCTGTTCCGCCTGAATGAGCAGGTCTATGCGCTGGACGATATGGAGCCGGGAACCCAGGCCAGCGTACTTTCACGCGGCATACTGGGCGACAGCGGCGGCGAACCTGTCGTGATTTCGCCACTCTACAAGCAGCGCTTTCGCCTCTGTGACGGCCAGGCCCTTGATAACAGCGGAGCGGCGGTACGCTGCTGGGCGGTGAAGGTGGAGGCGGGGCGCGTCTGGGTCGCCAGCGAGGAGATGGCGCTGGCGCAGGCGGTAGCCTCATGAAAAGCACCTGCCCTTACTGCGGCGTGGGCTGCGGCGTGGAGATCGCCACTGACGGGCAGGGCGGCTGCCGGATTGCGGGCGACGCCACGCATCCAGCCAATTTTGGTCGCCTCTGCGTAAAGGGGGCCGCGCTGGGCGAGACGCTGGGTCATGCAGGCCGGCTGCTCTCTCCTCAGGTAGACGGCGTCCGGGCCAGCTGGCCGCAGGCGCTGGATACGGTGGCGCAGCGGCTCAGCGCTGTTATCCGTGAACACGGGCCGCAGGCGGTGGCGTTCTACGCCTCGGGGCAGCTGCTGACCGAAGATTATTACGTAGCCAATAAGCTGATGAAAGGCTTCCTCGGCGTGGCGAATATTGATACCAACTCCCGGCTCTGCATGGCGTCGGCGGTGGTGGGCTATAAGCGGGCGCTGGGAGCGGACGCGGTGCCCTGCTGCTATGAGGACTTTGCGCAGGCCGATCTGGTCGTGCTGGCCGGTTCCAATACCGCCTGGGCACATCCGGTTGCCTGGCAGCGGCTGGTGCAGGCAAAACAGGCGAAACCAGAGATGAAGGTTGTGGTCATCGATCCGCGCAGGACGGCGACCTGTGACGGCGCGGACCTGCATCTGCCGCTCAGGCCGGGCAGCGACGCGGCGCTGTTCAGCGGGCTGCTCCACTGGCTGGCCCTGCATCAGGGCGTGGATAGCACCATGCTGCCTCACCTTGACGGCGTGGAGGAGACGCTGCTGGCGGCGGCAGAGTGGCCGTTAGCGAGGGTTGCGGAGTTTTGCCGGCTGCCGCCGGAAGATGTGGAGAAGTTCTACACGCTTTTCCTGAATTCGCCGGAGGCGCTGACGCTCTACTGCATGGGGATTAATCAGTCCGCCAGCGGCAGCGATAAATGCAATGCCATTATCAATGTCCATCTGGCGAGCGGCAAGATCGGACGGGCAGGCAGCGGGCCTTTTTCACTGACCGGTCAGCCTAATGCGATGGGCGGACGCGAAGTGGGCGGGCTGGCAAATCAGCTGGCGGCGCATATGGACTTTACCCCGCAGAATGTTGACCGGCTTCGGCGCTTCTGGCAGAGCCCGCAGGTGGCGGATCGGCCCGGCCTGAAAGCGGTTGAGCTGTTTCAGGCGGTGGCGCGAGGTGAGATCAGGGCGATCTGGATTATGGGCACCAATCCGGCGGTGTCGCTGCCCGACGGTCTGGCGGTGGCCGAAGCGCTGCGCCGCTGTCCGCTGACCATCGTTTCTGACGTCACGGCGCAGACCGACACTGCTGCGCTGGCGCATATTCTTCTGCCTGCCCAGGGCTGGGGAGAGAAGAATGGCACGGTGACTAACTCCGAGCGGCGCATCTCCCGCCAGCGGGGCTTTGTGCCACCGGCGGGCGAGGCGCGCCCTGACTGGTGGATCCTCGCCCAGGTCGCGCAGCGTCTTGGCTTCCAGGCGGCGTTTAACTGGAACCATCCCGCCGCTATTTTTCGCGAGCACGCCGCGCTTTCCGGCTTTGAGAATGAAGGAAGCCGGGCGTTTGATATCAGCGGACTGGCGTCGCTGAGCGATGACGCCTGGGATCGGATGAGCCCTCTCCAGTGGCCGGTCAATACCCGCTATCCCGCCGGTTGCGCCCGGCTGTTCAGCGACCGGCAGTTTTATCATCCGGATGGCAAAGCCAGGCTGATCCCCCTGACGCCGCGCCTGCCTTCTTCCCAGCCCTCACGCGCCTATCCGCTTACGCTGAACACCGGCAGAATTCGCGATCAGTGGCACACCATGACCCGGACCGGCAGCGTGCCGCGTCTGATGCAGCACTACAGTGAGCCTTTTGGCGAACTGCATCCTCTGGATGCCACGCGCAGCGGCATTGCTGACGGCGAGCTGATGCGCGTGCAGTCCGCCAGCGGCTGGATGATCTGCCGCGCGATCCTCAGCGAGGCCCAGACGCCGGGCAGCCTGTTCATTCCCATGCACTGGAACAGTCAGTATGCCAGCCACGGAAAAGTGGATGCGCTGGTGGCGCCGGAGGTTTGTCCGCTCTCCGGCCAGCCGGAAAGCAAACAGACCGCGGTACGGATTGGCCGCTGGCAGACCGACTGGCAGGGTACGCTCTATATGCGGAAAGGCGCAGTGACAGGCGAAGGCGGCCCGCTATGGTGGGTGCGGATCCCTGAAGGAGAGGTGACGCGCTATTTAGTTGCCGGGAAGGCCGATCCGGCGAGCTGGCTGGCGCAACAGGGGATGACCAGCGGGCTGATGCTGCAAACTGCCGGAGCCGGAGAGGATTTCTATCACCTGCTCGGGTGGCGCAGCGGGCAGCTCGATCTGGCCTTTTTCAGCGGCCCGCGCCCGGCAGTGGCGCGGGAAGCCGTGCTGGCCGCGTTCAGCGAACCGCCCGCCACGGCGCAGCAGCGCTTTGCCCTGCTCAGCGGAAGAGCGTCAGCAGGGTGCGCTGCGGGCCGCACGGTATGCAGCTGTTTTGGCGTGGGGGAGAACCAGATAAACGAGGCGATCGCGACAGGTTGTGACAGCACGGAGGCGCTGGGCGCGCGGCTAAAGTGCGGCACCAACTGCGGCTCCTGCCTTCCCGAATTATCCCGGCTGATCGCCCTTGCGCGAACGGCTGCCTGAGTGAGGTAAATGATGACGACAATCCTTCCGTCGCTGGAAAAACTGTTAACCAGCGCGCAAAGCAGTAAGGCGGGTGCGGTATGGCTGGTCGGTGCCGGGCCGGGCGATGTGGATCTCCTGACGGTGAAAGCGCTGCGGCTGATCGAAAACGCCGAAGTGGTGGTATTTGACCGGCTGGTCAGCGATGAAATTCTGGCGCGGATCCCCGCCACGGCCCTGAGCATTGATGTGGGAAAAACGCCCGGCTTTCACGGCCTGAAGCAGGCGCAGATCAACCAGCTGTTGGTCGAACTGGCCGCTGCCGGACAGCAGGTGATCAGGCTGAAAGGCGGCGATCCCTTTATTTTTGGCCGGGGCGGTGAGGAGATGAGCTGTATCCAGGACGCCGGGATTGCCTGCCATATCGTGCCGGGTATCACGGCGGCGACAGGCTGCGCGGCGGCCACCGGCATCCCGCTGACGCACCGGGATATGGCGCAGTCGGTACGCTTTATCACCGGTCATGGCAAGGATGGGCGCCCCGACCTGGAGTGGCAAAGCCTGCGGGACGCCAGGCAGACGCTGGTGTTTTATATGGGGCTGACCTGGTGCGGGGCGCTGAGCGAACGGCTGATCGCTAACGGACGCCGGTCTGACACTCCGGTCGCCATTGTTGAAAAGGGAACAAGAGCCGATCAGCGGGTAATTATCACCACGCTTGCTGCGCTGCCGGAGACGGTCAGACAGCAGTCACCGCAGTCACCTTCGCTGCTGATCCTGGGTGATGTGGTCAGCCTTTACCGCGCAACCAGCACCTCCACGCCCAGGGCTTCGAACGCTGCGGCAGAAGCGTTCCATCTTGAATCGCGTTGACAGATTTTCCAGACGCTTAAGGAGGATCTGATAAAGCAGTATGTTAAACAGAAGTGTCAATCTATAGCGGGGCTTGTCACAATGCAGCCTTAATCCGCTCGCAACGTTAAAGGAGTCCAGAGAGCAGACGAAGCGATACACGCGGCGCTACGCTCAGACGCTGGAAAGGATGCTGGCCTCGAATGAAAAGGCGTACATCACCGCGCTGCACCAGGCCGCTGAAGGTGGTAAACCCGTTCGCCGCACAGCTGACGTTCATGAGTGACAAAACGCGCAGCTTCTTGTGCAGTGGCTTGCCTCGCTGGCGACGGGACATCTGCAAAAGATGCATCAGAGGACGCATCCGGCGGAGAAGAGGGATAACGACAGAAAGAGTGCTGAAAAACTGGAAGAGGAAATCCGGGAAGCGTTCGACCGCTACGACAGAGGCGACAGGAACGCCATCAGTAATGAAGAGATGAACCGCCGTATGGCAGTGCTGAAAGCCGCGGTTGAAAATGAAGAGAACGACAGGCTGTTAAAAACCGTCCGGGAACGGCTGGCCTCGCCGCAGGAAGGGATAAAGATAACGCCGGATAAGCTGTGCTCCGGATACTGTTGGCGCTGAAAAAAACGACAGGGGAAAGCCTGACAGCGATAAAAAGAGTGAGTATGATTAAATCCTACCTGGCGGGGAGATAAGACAATGCGAACCACACAACAGATGAGTATCACTTTACCCAATGAAATGGCCGCCCAGATAAAAGCCCGGGTGGCGAGCGGAGAATATGCCTCAGAAAGTGAGGTGATCCGTGAAGGCATCCGCGCACTGGCAGCCCGCGATCGGGCAGTGGAAAACTGGCTACGGGAAGAAGCCGTACCGGCGCTGAAAAGACTGAAAGCCAACCCGGAGAGTGGGATCAGCAGCACTGAACTGCGGGCAAAGCTGGCGGAACTGCATAATGAAAAGTAGATAAGCATGGAGCATTATCAGGTCATCTTCTCACCGGAAGCTGAAATGCAGGTTATGGAACTATGGCGTTATCTCACTGAGGTGGCAGGTGAAAAAACGGCAACCTCATATACATAAGGCATCATCAGCTACTGTGAAAGCCTGAGCCTGTTCCCGCACAGGGGTAACGTCAGAGATGATCTGATGACGGGGTTGAGAGTAACGAACTATCGGAAACGAACAATCATCGCGTTCGGGGTGGAGGATGGGCAGGTCCAAATTGCAAGTATCTGGCATGGTGGTCAGGACTATGAAAGCAGCCTGATGCCGGATGAAACAGACTGAAGCCCTAAGCTGCCTGAAGAGCGAATGGGTCGAGACTGGCTATTCCGGCAGTCTGACCAATAAGAACAACCCGGATCGCCAGCATGTCAAAGGAATGGGGCCACTTCCCCGGGGGAGGTATCAAATTGCGGGGCATTCTGCATCCAAAGGGCCTTATACCATTATTCTGGAGCAAACCTCAGGGGAGTCCTTTGGCCGTTCTGCCTTCCGTATACATGGTGAGCGCGTCGGTAAGCCCGCCGGATTCGCGTCAGAAGGCTGTATCATTCTGTCGCTGTCCACGAGGCGACGCATTCTGCGGGAAGGTGGAACGCTTGAGGTGGTGCGATGAGGAGCCAGGTTTTACTGTTGTTGCTCCCGTGCATGGTTACTGTATCAATGGCGGCCACAATACACTGGCCAGAAGCCTTAAGAGGCATTGCCGCTGGTGAGCAGATATGGCTCAACAAAGCCCCCGATCTTGCAGCCGTCGCCGACGTTAAGCAGGCTATCAGCCTGGAAGATGCGTTGTCGGCGGCACTGACGACGAATACCCCCGGGGCGCTGAACGCGCTCAGCGTACTTGATGCCCGTAAATGGCCGCATATGATTGGGACGGATATTGTCTGTGGGGTGCCGGCTGAAAAGCCGTCCGCGATTCTGGAGGATTTTTATCAGCGGACACGTCTGGCGTTGCTGAGTACGGATAAGGGCGCATCCTGTCTGTGGTTCCTTGAAGCAACATATGAGGAATGGAAAACAGATAAAGCCCGTCAGGTTGAGTAACATTAATCCCCGGCCAGCAAGAGGCCGGGTTCTTCTCTTCATCCTTCCTCGTCTCCTGGCTTGCAGGCGGCGTTTAACCGGAGCCACCCGACCGCCATTTTTCACGAGCATGCCGCGCTTTCCGGCTCTGAAAATGAAAGAAGCCGTGCTTTTGATATTACGGCCTGGTGATGCTAAACGAGATCCTGGGTGATGTGGTCAGCCTTTACCGCGCAACCAGCACCTCCACGCCCAGGGCTTCGAACGCCGAGATCGCCCCGGCGGAAATGCCGCTGTCGGTGATCAGGTAGTGAATGTTGCTCCAGTCACAGGGCAGAGCGAACATTGACACTTTGTCGATTTTGCTGGAATCAGCCACTACGTAGACCGTGCTGGCCGATTTGATCATCGCGCTTTTCACTTTGATATCAGTTTCGCTCGGAAAACTCAGCCCCAGCCGGGGTGAGATACAGGCCGTGGCGAGAAACAGCTTCTCCGCCAGCACGTTCTCAAAAAAGCTGGCGGCTTTTTCGCCGGAGGTGGAGAGCGTGGGAAACTTAAAAGTGCCGCCGGTCAGCAGAATATTGATCCCCGGCTCGCCCCCCAGCATCAGCGCAATATTCACCGCCGTGGTCACTACCGACAGCTTGCGGATATGACTTATCTGCTGGGCGATGGCGGTGGTGGTGGTACCGGAATCGAAAATCACCGTATCCCCATTTTCAATATGCTGGGCAGCCAGCCGGCCTATCGCCTCTTTTTCGTCGAGGTGCGTCTGCCTTTCCAGCATCAGCGCGCCGGTATTCTGTTTCCCGGTCACCAGCGTTGCCCCGCCGTGAAACCGCTGCACATAACCCTCTTTTTGCAGGATGCGCAGGTCGGTGCGAATGGTCGCTTCCGTCAGGCCAAAGGCGCTGGTCAGCATTTTGACGGTGACCGTACCGTCTTCGCGGATCATCTCCAGAATTTTTTCGCGTCGCTGCTGCATATCCGCTAACTGCTCATTCTTGCTTTTCAACCGAAACTCTCCCTAATCCTGATTTACGGGCACCAGCCCGCGTCAGTCCTGCCGTCAGGGCAAATATTACGCGCCGTTCCCCGCGAATGCGAGTGCATCCGCCAGAGAATGTGACTTTCAAATGAAAATAAAGCGGAGGAGAAAGCAGCTATTTCTCCCCTTTTTTTGCCATATTGATCCATTACTTACCCGTGTATATTGCATGATTTATTTTAAATCAATAGGTTATGGTTTTGATCTGCTTTTGTTCGAAATTTGATCTGCGCCACAATACGGTATTAAACGATAGCGTATATTTTTATTCGAAAATGAAAGGTCGCAGAAAGCCACCTGGCTCTCCGGCCTGCGGCACCACACACGACGAGGTGAGGATGGATATTCAGGCAATCAAACGGACAGCGCGGCAGGCCCGACGCTATGTCCTGCAAATGAATCACCGGGCCGGCAAGGGGCATACCGGCGCTGACCTTTCAGAGGTGGACATCATCTGCACGCTTTATATGGCGATCATGAACAGAGAGGCTGAAAGGCCGGATCAGGATCGTTTCATTCTTTCCAAAGGGCATGGCGCGGGAGGCTTGTACTGTAGCGCCGCTGCCATGGGGCTGATCGACCCTGAGGTACTGGATCAGTTTATGGGCGACGACACGCTGCTCGCCGGGCATCCGGTGCGTCAGAAGCTGCCGGATCTGGTGGAAATCAACTCGGGTGGCCTGGGCCATGGCTTGCCCATCGGCGTCGGGCTGGCGCTGGGCAATCAGCTTTCCGGCAGAGGTCACCGTCGCGCTTTTGTGCTGCTGGGCGATGGTGAACTGGCGGAAGGATCGAACTGGGAAGCGGCGATGTCCGCCAGCAAATTCAAGCTGGATAACCTGATCGCCATTGTCGATCGCAACCGCTTACAGCTCGCGGGGAAAACGGAAGAGATCATGCCGCTGGAGCCGCTGGCGGATAAATGGCTGGCCTTTGGTTTCGAGGTGCTGGAGTGCGACGGTCACGATCCGCAGGCGCTTATTGACGCCATTAACCGGCCATCGGCGGGCAAACCCCGCGTGATCCTCGCTAATACCGAAAAGGGCCACGGGATCTCCTTTATGGCGAACGTACCCGCCTGGCACCATGCGGTGCCGGACGATGAGCAACTGGCCCTTGGGCTGGCAGAGCTGGAGGAAGAATGATGCAAGATTTACGTGATGCCGTGATCGCCACGCTGGTGGACGAACAGAATAATGGGGCGAACCTCAGCGTAATGGTCGCTGACTCGACTTCAACGTCAAAGATCGCCCCCTTTGAGAAAGCGTTTCCTGACCGGGTGATCAATGTAGGGATCGCCGAGCAGAACATGGTCGGCATGGCTGCGGGGGTGGCCCTCAGCGGGCGCACCGTTTTCACCGCCAACGCCGCGCCTTTCCTGTTCGCCCGCTCGAATGAGCAGGTTAAAAATGACATCTGCTACACCGAAACCAACGTCAAAATGCTCGGTCTGAATGCCGGTTTCGCCTACGGCCCGCTGGGGGCCACCCACCACTGTACCAACGATATCGCCATTGCCCGCACCTTTGGCAACCTGCAAATTTTCGCGCCGGCGGATGCGGTGCAGGCCAGCGCCATCGCCCGCTATGCCATTCAGCATAATGGCCCGGTCTATATCCGCATGGACAGCGATAAGGTGCCGGTGCTGCATGATGAAAGCTACCGTTTTGTGCCGGGTAAACCTGAGGTTTTACAACAGGGCGAAGGGGCGCTGGTTTTCTGCCTGGGAACGCTGGCGCATGAGGCGCTGGCGGCGAAGGATGAAGGTATCACCCTTGTTTCGCTGCCTTCTCTGTGGCCGCTTGATGAAGCGGCGGTCGTGGAGCTGATTACCCGCCACCAGCAGGTGATCACCATGGAAGAGCATGTGCTGAGCGGCGGCCTGAGCAGCATTATCGGTGAAATAATGCTGCGGCACGGACTACGTCAGCGCTTCACCCCGCTTGGGATCCCCGCTTATGAATTTACCCACAGCAGCAGCCGGAGCGCGCTGCGCCGGCAGTTCCGGATTGATGCCGAAGGGCTGAAGACCACGCTGCACCAGGCTGTCGCCGCCGCCTGAGGAGAGAGTGATGAGTAAAGAATATGACGTCAATCTGCGCTATGGCGTGGATATCAACATGGATCTGAGTGGCAAAGTGGCGATTGTGACCGGTGGCCTGGGCGGCATTGCGATGGCCAGCAACGAGATGCTGCTGGCGAAAGGCGCGAGCCTGGCGCTGCTCTATCCCGCCTTTGAACAGGATAAAGTCGGGGAGGTGGCCGGACAGTTTGACCGCGATCGCGTGCAGTTTTTCGAATGCGACGTTACCGATCCTGACTCGGTAGAAAAGGCCGTATCCGCAGTGGAAGCCCACTATGGTCAGATCGATATTCTGGTGAACTGTGCGGGCTACGTGATGCTGCAACCGGTGCTGGAAACCGACTTCAGCGAGTGGCAAAAGCAGGTAGCGGTTAACCTGACCGGCCCCTTCCTCTGCTCGCAGGCGGTGGCGAAACGGATGGTGAAAGCGGGCCGGGGCGGGAAAATCATCAATATCGCCTCCCAGGCCGCCTCCATCGCCATCGATAACCACGTCGCCTATACCTCCGCCAAAGCGGGCCTGCTGGGCATGACTAAAGTGATGGCGAAGGAGTTCGCGCCGCACAAAATCAACGTGAATACCCTGTCGCCAACGGTAGTGCTGACGCCGATGGGCGAAAAGGCCTGGCGAGGCGAAAAGGGCGAGGCGATGAAGCAGCTCATTCCGCTGGGGCGCTTCGCCTACACCGATGAAATCGCCGCCGCCGTGCTCTTTTTCGCCGGGAACGGTAGCGACATGATCACCGGCGCAGACCTGATGATCGATGGCGGTTTCACCATCTGGTAAGGCTTTATCTCAGACAAATAGTGTTCCAGCTCGTGTCGTACCCTACAAAAATACTGATAACAATAGAGAGAGAACATCGTATGAAAATCCGTTTAACGTTGTTAGCCCTTGCCACAGCCTGCGTGATTTCTCCGGCGGCGCTGGCCGCAGAGAAAGGCACCATCATGATCCTGGTAAACTCGCTGGATAATCCCTACTACGCCTCCGAAGCCAAGGGAGCCAATACGCGGGCACAGGCGCTGGGTTACAAAACTTCCGTACTTTCCCACGGTGAGGACGTGAAAAAGCAAAGTGAGCTGATCGATGCCGCCATCGGCAAAAAGGTTCAGGGAATTATTCTCGACAACGCCGACTCCACCGCCAGCGTGGCGGCGATACAAAAAGCGAAGGATGCCGGGATCCCGGTGGTGCTGATTAATCGTGAAATCCCGGTTGATGACGTGGCGCTGGCACAGATCACCCATAACAACTTCCAGGCTGGCTCCGACGTAGCAAACGTCTTCGTCGAAAAAATGGGCGAAGAGGGGAAATACGCCGAGCTTACCTGCAACCTGGCGGACAATAACTGCGTCACCCGCTCCAAATCTTTCCATCAGGTCATTGACCAGTATCCCGATATGCAGAGCGTCGCGAAGCAGGACGCCAAAGGCACGCTGATTGACGGCAAGCGCATCATGGACAGCATCCTGCAAGCGCATCCGGACGTCAAAGGGGTGATCTGCGGCAACGGGCCAGTGGCGCTGGGCGCCATCGCCGCGCTGAAGGCTGCCGGACGCGATGACGTGATTGTGGTCGGCATCGACGGCAGTAACGAGGAGCGCGATGCGGTTAAGGCGGGCTCGCTGAAGGCGACCGTTATGCTTCAGGCCCAGGCGATTGCCGCACAGGGCGTCACCGATCTCGATAATTATATTCAGAAAGGCACCAGCCCGGAAAAACAGCGCGTGATGTTTCGCGGCATTCTGATCGACCAGCAGAACGCCGGTAAGGTTCAGGACTTCAATTTCAAATCCTGAGGTATCACCATCACGACACTGGCGCGCCCCTGAAGGGGCGCGAAGGAGAAGCGTTATGACCAGGCGAATCTGGCTGGCAACGACCGCGTTACTGCTCGGCGGCTGCCGCATCGTGTCGCAGCAGGAGCTGGCCGAGCTGAAAAACCCACCCAACCCCCATATGGCCGATGTCAGCGCCGTTTACGCCAGCAAAATCGTCCCACAGGTGGTGAACGAGGCCAGGCCGCTCGGTGAGCTGATGAAAGCGCTGGCGGCCGCGAAGGATTTCGACAGCGCCTGTCAGCAGCTGGGCTACCGCAGCCAGGCTGAAAATCCCTGCGTCTTCAGCGTGAAGGTGAGCGGCACCGTCTCGGCGGTCAATACCACCTCGCGAAGTGGAAAAATGACGCTGACAGAGGCCGACGGCCAGACGGTACGGGTGCAGATCGGCCCCATCGTTCGCGGTACTGCCCTGCGTGATGTCTACCGGGGCGTGAGTTACCAGGATTTCAACGATCAGGTGCTGTTTGGCGACTACGGCAAAGCCATCAATACGCTGGCCGCAGACGAGGTCAAAAAACTGCAGCCGAAAGTGGGCGAGCGCGTGGAAGTGAGCGGCGTCTTCAGCAGCTGGGATCTGCCGCAGCGTGCGCCAGATATCACGCCAGTGCGCGTGGTCCGTCAGGGAGGAGGAGATGATGGCGCACAATGAAGTCGATCGTCTGAACCCGGCCAGCGAGCAGCCGGAAGTCATTATCGAAACGCGCAACGTATCGCGCATCTATCCGGGCGTGACCGCGCTTGATCAGGTGAACTACCGCGTTTACCGCAACCAGGTCAACGTGCTGATTGGGGAGAATGGCGCGGGCAAGTCCACCATGATGAAACTGCTGGCCGGTGTGGAGGTGCCTTCGTCGGGCCAGATCCTGCTGGATGGCGAGCCGGTTACGCTGGGCTCAACCCAGCAGGCGGAGAAGCATGGCATCAGCATCATTTTCCAGGAGCTGAACCTCTTTCCCAACATGAACGTGATGGACAACATTTTTATCGGCAACGAGTTCTTTCAGCGCGGCAGAATTAACGAGAAGTACCAGTATCAGCTTGCCAGAGCGCTGCTGGAGCGGCTGGAGCTGGACGTCGATCCCTACGCCGCGCTGAATGAACTGGGCATCGGACACCAGCAGCTGGTCGAGATTGCGCGTGCGCTCTCAAAAGACACCCGCGTGCTGATTATGGATGAGCCAACGTCCGCCCTCAGCCAGTCTGAGGTCAAAGTTCTGTTTAACGTTATCGCTGCGCTGAAGCGGCGCGGTGTCACCATTATCTATATCTCTCACCGCCTCGAAGAGCTGATGGAGATAGGCGATCACATCACGATTTTCCGGGACGGGCGCTTTATCTGCGAGCGCGAAGTACGGGACGCCAGCGTGCCCTGGATCATTGAGCAGATGGTGGGCGATAAGAAAAAGCATTTTGACTATCAGGCGGCTGAACAGCACGAGACGGTGCTCGAGGTACAGGGCCTGACCGCGCTGGCGCAGAACGGTGGCTATAAGCTGAATGAGATCTCGTTCAGCCTGCGTAAGGGCGAGGTGATTGGCATTTATGGCTTGCTTGGCGCCGGGCGTACCGAACTCTTTAAGGGCATGATCGGGCTGATGGATTGCCAGAGCGGCAGCGTGAACCTTAACGGCGAGGCGCTGGCGGGCCGTAGCTTCCAGTACCGGCTGAAAAAAGGGCTGGCGCTGGTGCCGGAGGATCGGAAAGGCGAAGGGGTGATCGAGCTGATGTCGATCAGGACCAACATGACCCTCAGCGATCTCAGTCTGAAAGGGTTCCGCCGGGCGCTGAACCCGCTGCGGCCGCAGCAGGAAGAGCAGAGCGTTGAGCAGATGATCCAGCGGCTGGCGATCAAAGTCAGCGACGCGGAGCTGCCCATCACCTCGTTAAGCGGCGGCAACCAGCAGAAAGTGGTGCTGGGGAAGGCGCTGATGACCCGGCCAGAAGTGGTCCTGCTGGACGAGCCGACCCGCGGCATCGACGTGGGCGCCAAGACGGATGTCTATCATCTGATCGGTTCCATGGCGCGTGAGGGGCTGGCCGTGATGTTCTCCTCCTCTGAACTGGATGAGGTTATGGCGCTGGCTGACCGCGTTCTGGTGATGGCGGATGGCAAAATCACCGCCGATCTCAGCCGGACAGAAGCCACCCGGGAAAAGCTTATCGTCGCCTCCACACCACACGATTAATCAGGCATTGGCTCCCTCCCGCAAGGGACGTTGAGGAACACACCATGAACCAGAAATACCTGCTCTATATGTATCTGCTTAAGGCGCGCACATTTATCGCGCTGCTTATCGTGATCGGCTTCTTCAGCGTAATGGTGCCGAATTTCCTTACGCCCTCCAACCTGCTGATTATGACCCAGCATGTGGCGATTACCGGGCTGCTGGCGATCGGCATGACGCTGGTGATCCTGACCGGCGGCATCGATCTTTCCGTCGGTGCTGTTGCGGGGATATGCGGCATGGTCGCCGGAGCGCTGCTGACCAGCGGCATTCCGATCTGGGGCGGCAACATTCTCTTTCTGAACGTACCTGAAGTGATCCTGGTCGTCGCGATCTTCGGCATTCTGGTGGGCTTGATTAACGGCACGGTGATTACGCGGCTGGGTGTGGCTCCCTTTATCTGCACGCTGGGAATGATGTATGTGGCGCGCGGCGCGGCGCTGCTGTTTAACAACGGCGGCACCTATGCCAACCTGGTCGGTGAGCCGCCGCTGGGCAATACCGGCTTCGCCATTCTCGGTTCCGGCACGCTGCTGGGCATCTATATTCCGATCTGGCTGATGGTCGCCTTTCTGCTGCTGGGGCTTTACATCACCCGGAAAACGCCGCTGGGACGCTATATCTACGCCAGCGGCGGCAACGAATCTGCGGCGCGTCTGGCCGGCGTGCCCATCGTAAAGGTAAAAGTCTTCGTCTATGCCTTCTCCGGCCTGTGCGCGGCGCTGGTCGGGCTGGTGGTCGCGTCACAGCTGCAAACCGCGCACCCGATGACCGGGAATATGTTCGAAATGGACGCCATTGGGGCGACGGTGCTGGGCGGAACGGCGCTGGCAGGGGGACGCGGGCGCGTTTCCGGTTCGATCATTGGCGCCTTCGTGATTGTGTTTCTTGCTGACGGCATGGTGATGATGGGCGTCAGTGATTTCTGGCAGATGGTGATCAAAGGGCTGGTGATCGTGACCGCCGTGGTGATTGACCAGTTCCAGCAGCGCTTACAGAGCAAGGTGGTGTTGATGCGTCGTCATGAAAAAAAGCAGGCGGCCGCGCCGCTCTCTGAGGTCACCCATGGCTAGAGAAGTGATCGTGGCGCTGGATGAAGGCACCAGTAATGTTAAGGCGGTGGCGATTGACGCCCGTGGCCGGGTGGTGGCCAAAGCGTCGCGTCCGCTGACGGTCAGCACGCCGCAGCCGGGCTGGGTGGAGCAGGATGGCATGCTGCTGCTGGAGATGTCGCTTACCGTGATGCGGGAAGTGATACAGGCGGTGGGCGAAAACCGCGTGGCGGCGCTGGCTATCAGCAACCAGCGCGAAACGGTGATGGGATGGACGCGGGCCGGGGGCAAACCGCTCGCGCCGGCGCTCACCTGGCAATGCTCGCGGACGGCGGATTTTTGCGACCGGCTCCGCCGCGAAGAACAGGAACCCTTGATCCGTGAGGTGACCGGGCTGCCCGTTGCGCCGCTGTTTTCCGCCTCGAAAATGCGCTGGCTGCTGGAGAGCGTCGAAAATGGCGTGGAAAGGGCGGCGAACGGCGACATCTGCCTGGGCACTATTGATGCCTGGCTGCTGTGGCAGTTTACCGGCGGCCGGCAGTTCCGCTGCGACACCTCCAACGCGGCGCGTACCCAACTGCTGAACCTGCGAACCGGGGACTGGGATGCGGGAATGCTGGCGCTGTTTGGGCTGCCCCGCGCGGCGCTGCCGGATATCTCTCCCTCCTGCGGCCTGTTTGGCACTACCTCGGGCCTGGAAGGGATCCCCGATGGGCTGCCGGTGATGGCGATGATCGGCGATTCTCACGCGGCGCTTTACGGCCACGGCCTGGGCGCGCCCGGCGGCATTAAGGCGACCTATGGCACGGGCTCCTCGGTGATGGCCCCGCTGGTGACGCCCGACACCAGCATCACTCAGCTGGCGACCACCGTCGCCTGGCATGATGGCAGCCGGATCCTTTACGGGCTGGAGGGCAATATCCCCCATACCGGCGACGGCGTCGCCTGGATGGCGCAGGCAACCGGCCTGACGGACGGCAAAGGAGAGGTACTTTCGCGCGCGCTGCATGAGTTGCCCGCCAGTATTGACTCCACGCTGGGCGTCTATTTTGTGCCGGCGCTGACCGGGACCGGGGCGCCCTGGTGGGACGATCGGGCCCGCGGCGTGATCTGCGGACTGAGCCGGGGCGTCACGCCTGCCCACCTGATCCGCGCTGCGCTGGAGGCGGTCGCCTATCAGATAGCCGACGTTATCAGCGCGATGCGCCAGCATCCCGACTTTCATCTTCAGACGCTGATGGTCGACGGCGGCCCGACGCAGAATCCCTGGCTGATGCAGTTTCAGGCCGATCTGCTGGGCTGTCCCGTCGCCCGCAGCACGACACCTGAACTTTCCGCGCTGGGCGCAGGACTGCTGGCCCGCCGCGCCGCAGAACAGCTCAGTGACGATCAACTCCGGCTGCTGCTGCCGGAACATGAGATCTGGCAGCCGGATGAAGACCGGCATCAGCAGTGCCAGCAATCCTGGCAGGGCTGGCGCGAGGCGGTCGGCCGCACGCTCTGGCAGCCTGCCAATCCGTCCCGTTAAGGAGAAAAGTATGAACCGTAATTTTCAGGGAAAAACCGTGGTAATCACCGGTGCCTGTCGTGGCATTGGCGCGGGTATCGCAGAGCGCTTCGCCCGTGACGGTGCCAATCTGGTGATGGTATCGAACGATGAACGCGTCTTTGCCACGGCAGAGCGGCTGAGCGCGGAAGCTGGCGGCGAGATTCTGCCGCTTCAGGTTGATGTGACGAATGAGACCGAGGTTGCTGATCTCTATGCGCAGGCAGCGGCACGCTTTGGCACTATCGATGTTTCGATCCAGAATGCGGGCGTGATCACCATTGCGGCATTCGACAAAATGCCAAAGGCGGACTTTGAAAAGGTGCTGGCCGTCAACACCACCGGCGTCTGGCTCTGCTGTCGTGAAGCCGCGAAGCAGATGGTGAAGCAGCGTTCGGGCAGCCTGATCAATACCTCTTCAGGCCAGGGACGTCAGGGATTTATCTACACGCCGCACTATGCCGCCAGCAAAATGGGGGTGATCGGCATTACCCAGAGCCTGGCGCATGAGCTGGCGCCCTGGAATATCACCGTCAACGCCTTCTGTCCGGGCATTATCGAAAGCGAAATGTGGGACTATAACGACAGCAAATGGGGTGAGATCCTCAGCAGCGAACGCAAGCAGTATGGTAAGGGGGAGCTGATGGCGGAGTGGGTTGAGGGTATCCCGCTCAAACGGGCAGGGCAGCCGCAGGACGTGGCCGGACTCGTCGCTTTCCTGGCGTCCGATGATGCACGCTACATCACCGGACAGACCATTAATGTGGATGGCGGTTTGATTATGTCCTGAGGCGATCACTCATTGCCGAAGCGGCCAACCAGCCCGGCGGCGCCCAGTGCATGGCCTTTCAGACGGCTCAGCAGCGCCTCTCTGGTCAGGCCGCGCTCCAGGACGTTCGTCGGGAGATCGGTCGCGATCAGCGTGAAGTTGTAGTGGTGAGCGCCGCTGCCTGCGGGCGGGCAGGGACCATAATAGCGCAGGGTGCCGGGCGTGTTCGTGCCGCCGGTATAGCCTGTACCGTCGCTCAAATCGCTCTGGGCAAACTGGGTGCGGCTGGCAGGAATGTTATATGCGACCATATGGTTCACGCCCAAACCTTTCGCACCCACCAGATCATCCATGATCAGTACATAACTTTGCGTTTTGGCCGGGGGGTTCTCCCAGCTTAGCGCTGGAGAAATATTTTCCCCGGTACAGGCCGCTTTCCCTGCGGCATTACCGGCAAACTTTTTGTCGAGCAGAGCATTATCGTTAAAATCGGGGGAGCTGAGCGTAAACGGCGGCGTAGCCGCTTCTGCCGCAGCGGCAAGGCTCAACAGCAGAGAAACAGAGAGCAGCGTTTTCTTCATCGGATAACCCTTTTGTAAAATGGCCTGCAAACAGCCTGGCCGATAACTTATCTCTTCGCCAGGCCGCCATCATGCAGCCGGATTAAGCAACTCATCAGTCTCTTCTCGCCGTTACGGGTTGTTTCTCATAGCCGGAATTATGCTAAGGTAACCTTTCGCTAATTTTGTGAGACACCTTACGTTTTCAGTTAAAAAACAGATTGCCTGACGGCACGTTATGAGGTTATGAGCAGACTAAACGCCCTCTCTCCCGCAACTTCCGCGCTGCTGGTGGCCCTGATTATGGTGCTGCCCGGTCCGCGATCCGCCTTCGCGCTGACCACGCAAACGACCGTTGCGGATGCCCCTTTCGACGATCCAGCCCGCTTCAGTAAGTTACAGAGTCAGCTGCCTGAGTTAGGCAGCGACAGCGATGCGGCGGCGCAAGCGCTGGAAAAACGCATCGCAGAGGCGATGAAAAGCATCGGCGAAGCCAGCATGAACAGCGACGACGATATTTCGCTGGGCGAACAGGCCAGCCAGTGGGCGTTTACGCAGTTTCGCGACGAGGCGACGCGCCGGGCTGAAGATGAAGCGTTACAGCTACTCTCGCCTTATGGCCGTGCCGATCTTTCCCTGATGGTCGATGCTGAAGGGAGTTTCAACGGCACCACCGCACAGCTGATCACGCCCTGGCAGGATAACTACCAGTATCTGACCTTCAGTCAGTTAGGGCTTGAACAGACTGACAATGGTCTGGTGGGCAATGCCGGACTCGGGCAGCGCTGGCTGGTGGGGGACTGGCGGCTGGGCTATAACGGGTTTATCGACAGCCTGCTTGAGTCAGACCAGCAGCGCGGTTCGCTGGGGGCAGAAGCGTGGGGAGATTACCTGCGGTTTTCCGCCAACTACTATCAGCCGCTCTCAGGCTGGCGTGACCGGACGCACACCTCACAGATGCGCATGGCGCGCGGTTATGACATTACCACTCAGGGTTATCTGCCGTTTTACCGTCAGCTCGGTATTTCGCTCAGCTATGAACAGTACCTGGGTAAAGAGGTGGATCTCTTTCACAGCGGCACAACGGCGACCAATCCTTCTGCCGTCAAGCTGGGCGTGAGCTATACGCCCGTCCCTCTCTTTACCCTGACCGCGTCGCACAAAACGGCGGATACCGGCGAGACGCAGGATCAGGTTGGTCTGAAAATGAACTACCGGATCGGCGTGGCGCTGAGTAAGCAGCTCTCGGCGCAGAACGTCGCGGCGGCACACTCGCTGAGCGGTAGCCGCTACGACGCGGTGGCCCGCAGCAACACGCCGGTAATGGAATTTCGCCAGCGCAAGACGCTCTCGGTATTTCTTGCCACGCCGCCGTGGCAGGTGCAGCCGGGAGAGACGCTGCCGCTGAAGTTGCAAATCTATAACGCCAATCCCATTAAGGCGATTAGCTGGCAGGGCGATACGCAGGCGCTAAGCCTGACGCCGCCGCCCGACAATACCAGCCCCCGGGGATGGAGCATCATTATCCCCGCCTGGGACAGTTCGCCGGAAGCCAGTAACGAATACCGCCTTTCGGTCACGCTGGAGGACGACAGGGATCAGCGGGTCACCTCGAACTGGATCACGCTGAAGCTGGCCCCGCCGGTGAGCCTGTCGCCGGGTAGCAGCCCTCAGTACAATCTGATGGCGCCGCTTACCAGCAGATAAGGCCGCAGGCTGTCAAGATGGGGTCAGAAAATAAATGTGATTAAACTCACAAAATAGTGCTGGGAAGCGGCGGCGGAATTTGCCAGAATCGGCAAAAAATTGACTTGCCTGCCTATCATGATCGTCCGACCGCATCGCCACTGGTTTATCCGCCTGTTTGCCTGGCACGGCTCTGTGCTGTCCGGCATTCTGTTCCGCCTCAGCCTGAATTTGCTGATGTCCGTCGTCGCCATTTTTTCTCTGGAGTGGTATGAAACGCTGGGCATCAGGCTGACGCTGGCACCCTTCAGCCTGCTCGGGGTTTCCATCGCCATCTTCCTCGGCTTTCGCAACAGCGTCTGCTATGCGCGCTTTACCGAGGCGCGGCAGCTGTGGGGCGGGCTGCTGATTGCCTGCCGCACTATTCTGCGGCAGGTTGATGCCATCTCTCCCGCCAGCGGGCCTCGCATTACCGCGCTACTTATGGCGTTCTGCCACAGCCTGAAGCACCAGCTGCGCCATACCGACCCGAGGGCGGATCTGCAACGCTATCTGGGGGACGAGGCGGAGGAAATTCTGCGTCTTCGTGCGCCAACCAACGCGATTGAGATGAAAATCTCCCGCTGGCTCAGCGAACAGCGGCGTAGCGGGGCGGTGTCGGACGTCGTGTATGCCCAGCTGGATAGCAGTATCCATCAGCTTTCACTGGTGCTTGGAGGCTGCGAGCGCCTGGCCAGTATGCCGCTTCCGTTCGCCTACGGACTGCTGCTGCACCGCACCGTCTATCTCTTCTGTACGCTACTGCCTTTTGCCCTGGTGCCGGATCTGCACTACATGACGCCGCTGGTCTCGGTGTTTATCGCCTACAGCTTCCTCTCGCTGGATACGCTGGCAGAAGAGCTGGAGATGCCGTTTGGCTATGCGAATAATCACCTGCCGATGGACGCCATGTGCACCAATATTGAAATCAACCTGCTGGAGATGACTAACCAGCCCGGTTTGCCTGCCACGCCCGTCCCGGATGCCTGGTATCGTCTGACCTGAGCAGGAAAAAGGCGTCTCCTGAAAAGGGGGCGCCGTCGTATCCTTCGCCAGCCCCGCCAGCCCCCTTAGACCCGCAAAATTCGCAAAATCCGCGCCTTTCAGGCTGACCACTTTTGGGGAAGCTGCGCAAAAAGGGTGCAGGATTTGCCTCTTTTTAACACCTAATCCCGGCTGCGATCACAAAAGCGATATTTTATTTTATCTTTGCATAATTCTTCTCTTTTTTATGCGGGAAGAGTGGCGCTTCGTCATTATTATTCACTATTTATGCATTAATTATGAATAACGTTGTGTGTTAAGTTATTGATATTGTGTGGCTGTTTAGCATTTATGCAGTTTTATCGCTGGCTGGCATGAACTCTGCAACTTACAGTGAGGGCGAGATGAATCATTTCATTAACATAATTAAAACGTAAATTTCACCTGCCAGCGCGCAGTCCAGAGAGGCCGTCATGCAATCAGAAGTCACCCGCGAAGATTTTGACCGTTGGATCGTTCCGACCTACGCGCCCGCCAGCTTTATTCCCGTCAGGGCGGAAGGGTCCACGCTCTGGGATGAACAGGGTAAGAGCTACATCGACTTTGCCGGCGGCATTGCCGTCAACGCGCTGGGACATGCCCATCCGGAACTGCAACAGGCGCTGGCAGAGCAGGCTGCCCTGCTCTGGCATACCGGAAATGGCTACACCAACCAGCCTATCCTGAAGCTGGCGAAGCAGCTGATCGACGCCACCTTCGCCGACCGCGTTTTTTTCTGCAACTCCGGCGCGGAAGCCAATGAGGCAGCGCTGAAGCTGGCCCGCAAAGTGGCGCACGATCGCAGCGGGACAGGGAAAAGCGGCATCGTGGCGTTTAAAAATGCTTTTCATGGCCGCACGCTTTTCACCGTCTCCGCCGGCGGGCAGCCTGCCTATTCTGCCGATTTTGCGCCGCTCCCGGCCGATATTCACCATGCCGTTTATAACGATCTCGCCTCGGCGGCCGCGCTGATCAACGACAGCACCTGCGCCGTGATCGTGGAACCCATTCAGGGCGAAGGGGGCGTGGTGCCCGCTGAGCCAGAGTTCCTGCGCGGCCTGCGTGAGCTTTGCGATAAGCATCAGGCCCTGCTGATTTTTGATGAGGTGCAGAGCGGCGTGGGCCGCACCGGTTCGCTTTATGCCTATATGCACTACGGCGTGACGCCTGATGTACTGTCAACCGCCAAAGCGCTGGGCGGCGGCTTCCCGGTCGGCGCCATGCTCACCACCGAAAAATATGCCAGCGCGCTCAGCGTGGGCACTCATGGCACCACCTACGGCGGGAACCCGCTGGCAGGCGCCGTGGGCGGTAAAGTAATGGAACTGATTAACCGCCCCGAAGTGCTGGAGGGCGTGGCAGAACGCCATCGCTGGTTCGTTGAAGAACTGAACGCGATTAATCAGCGGCTGCATCTTTTCAGCGAAATCCGCGGGCTGGGCCTGCTGATCGGCTGCGTGCTGAATCAGGATTACAGCGGCCAGTCCAAAGCCTTCAGTCAGGCAGCGGCGAAAGAGGGACTGATGGTGCTGATTGCGGGAGCCAGCGTGATCCGCTTTGCGCCATCGCTGATTATCAGCGAAGCCGAAATCCGGGAGGGTCTGGCGCGCTTTGAGCTTGCCTGCCGGGCAGTGACTGAAGGAGCGGGCGCATGATGGTTATCCGTCCCGTTGAGCGTGACGATCTTGCGCAGCTGATGGCCCTCGCTGAAAAAACCGGCGGCGGGCTAACCTCGCTGCCCGTCGACAGCGAAACGCTGGCAGCGCGCATCGATCGCTCCATTCAGACCTGGCAGGGCAAGCTGCCACGGGCGGAGCAGGGCTATGTGTTTGTGCTTGAGGAGAGCGACAGTGGCAAAGCCGTTGGCATCTGCGCCATTGAGGTGGCCGTTGGGCTACAGGACCCCTGGTATAATTTTCGCGTTGGTACTCAGGTTCACGCCTCGCGTGAGCTGAACGTTTATAACATTCTGCCGACGCTGTCGCTCAGTAACGATCATACCGGCAGCAGCGAACTCTGTACGCTGTTTCTCGATCCGGACTACCGCAACGGTAAGAACGGCTATCTGCTCTCCAAATCCCGCTTTCTGTTTATCGCGGCATTTCGCGACCGCTTCACTCAGAAACTGGTTGCGGAAATGCGCGGCGTCAGCGATGAGCAGGGGCATTCGCCGTTCTGGGAAAGCGTGGGCAGCCGTTTCTTCTCAATGTCCTTTAGCGAGGCGGATCATCTGTGCGGTACTGGACAGAAGGCGTTTATTGCCGAGCTGATGCCGAAGCATCCTCTCTATATCGACTATCTGTCGGAGGAAGCAAAGGCGGTGATAGGCACCACGCACGAGCAGACATCGCCAGCGCGCGCCGTGCTGGAGGCGGAAGGTTTCCGCTATATGAATTACATCGACATTTTTGACGGCGGCCCGACCCTTGAGTGTGATATCGACCAGGTGCGCGCCGTGCGCCAGAGTCGTCTGGTACAGTTTGAGACGGGCGAACAGGACAGTACGCTGCCGCTCTGCCTGGTGGCCAACGAGCGCTATGAGACGTTCCGCGCCGCCGTTGTGCACGGCGATCCGCAGGCCGACACGCTGATTATCAGCCAGGCGGATGCTGAAAGTTTAGGCTGCGCGCCAGGTGATTCCCTGCGTGTGGTAACGCTGAATTGTGAGGAGAAAAAAGCATGACGCACTCTATTAACGGGCAATGGGTCACGGGCGCAGGTGACAGTGTCACAAAAAGCGATCCGGTTAGCGGGGAGCTGCTGTGGCAGGGGAACGCGGCCAGCAGCGGTCAGGTTGCCTCCGCGTGTGGAGCGGCCCGCGCGGCTTTCCCCGGCTGGGCCCGCCGTCCGTTCAGCGAGCGCCAGCAGATTGCGGAGAAATTCGCCGGACTGCTGGAGGAAAACAAAGCGGATCTGACCGCCACTATTGCCCGTGAAACCGGCAAGCCGCGCTGGGAAGCGCAGACGGAAGTGCAGGCGATGATCAATAAAGTGGCGATCTCGGTGACGGCTTATCATAAGCGCACGGGTGAAACCAGCGAAGGTGAAACTTCCCTGCGCCACCGTCCGCACGGGGTGATGGCGGTGTTTGGCCCCTATAACTTTCCGGGTCATCTGCCGAACGGCCATATCGTACCAGCCCTGCTGGCAGGCAATACGGTGGTGTTTAAGCCGAGTGAACTGACGCCCATGACCGCTGAGAAGACCGTCCGGCTCTGGCTAAGCGCCGGGCTGCCGCAGGGCGTGCTTAATATGGTGCAGGGCGGTCGCGCAAGCGGACAGTTGCTGGCGCAGCATGCAGAGATTGACGGCCTGCTCTTTACCGGCAGCGCCAACACCGGCTATCAGCTGCACCGGCAGTTTGCCGGCCAGCCGGAGAAGATGCTGGCGCTGGAAATGGGCGGCAATAACGCATTGATCGTCGAAGATTTTGAGGATGTCGATGCGGCGGTCAACATTGCGGTGCAGTCGGCCTTTATCACCGCCGGCCAGCGCTGTACCTGTGCCCGCCGGTTGCTGGTTAAGCGCGGAGCCGCAGGTGACGCTTTCCTGGCAAGGCTGGTGGAGGTGGCAGGTAAGATCCGCACCGGGCGCTGGGACGATGAACCGCAGCCGTTTATGGGTAGCGTGATCTCTCTTCAGGCGGCCGAACATATCTACGGCGAATGGCAGGCGAGGGTGGACGCCGGCGGTAAAGTGCTGCTGCCGATGCGCTGGCCTGAGCGAAACAGCGCGCTGCTGACGCCCGGTATTATTGACGTCACCCACCTGCGCAATGTGCCGGATGAAGAAGTATTTGGTCCGCTGCTGACGGTGATACGCTATGACGATTTTGACGAGGCGTTGCGTCTTGCCAATGCGACCCGCTACGGCCTCTCCTGCGGGCTGATCTCCATGCAGTCGGAGCTGTTTGATCGTCTGCTGATCGAGGCCAGGGCGGGCATCGTCAACTGGAATAAACCGCTTACCGGCGCGGCGAGCACCGCGCCGTTCGGCGGTATTGGCGCCTCGGGAAATCACCGCGCCAGCGCGTTCTACGCCGCAGACTACTGCGCATGGCCGATGGCCTCCCTGGCTTCCTCCAGCCTTTCCCTGCCGGCCACGCTTTCTCCAGGGCTGGACTTCACTCCAGCAGGAGGCGAGCAGTGAGCGCGCGTGAGGTTAACTTTGACGGGCTGCCTGGCCTGACGCACCACTACGCCGGTCTGTCGTACGGTAACGAAGCCTCAACCCGTCATCAGCATCAGCTCTCTAATCCGAAGCTGGCCGCTCAGCAGGGGCTGATGAAGATGAAAGCGCTGGCCGATCTCGGTTACGTGCAGGGCGTTATTCCACCCCATGAACGGCCCAACGTGGCCGCGCTGCGGCAGATTGGTTTCAGCGGTACGGATGCTCAGGTAGTGGAAAAAGCGGCCCGACAGGCGCCGCAGCTGCTTTCAGCCGCCAGCTCGGCGTCAGCCATGTGGGTGGCGAATGCCGCCACCGTTTCGCCGTCCGCCGACAGCGCTGATGGACGTGTTCATCTTACGGTCGCCAATCTGAACAATAAATTTCATCGCGCGTCGGAAGCGCCCACAACGACAGCGCTGCTGCGGGCAATTTTCCACAACCCGCACCATTTTACCGTCCATGAGGCGCTGCCTCAGGTTGCGCTATTTGGTGATGAAGGCGCGGCTAACCATAACCGTTTCTGCCGCCAGCACGGTGAGCCGGGCGTACAACTGTTTATTTACGGGCGCGAAGATCGCCAGAGCGGGTTGATCCCGGCGCGCTATCCGGCTCGTCAGTCGCTGGAGGCCAGTGAGGCCGTGGTAAGGCTTAACCAGCTTGATGCCGATCGCGTTATCTTTGCCCAGCAAAACCCGGCGGTGATCGATCAGGGTGTGTTTCATAACGACGTGATTGCCGTCAGTAATCAGCAGGTCCTGTTCTGTCATGAGCTTGCCTTTCTCGATCGGGCTGAGTTAGTGAAAACGCTTTCTTCGAAAGTGCCGGGCTTTACCCTCGTTGAGGTGCCCGATAACCAGGTAAGCGTGGCGGACGCAGTGTCGACCTACCTCTTTAACAGCCAGCTGCTCAGCAAGCCCGGTGGCAAAATGCTGCTGGTTCTGCCGGAGGAAGCGCGTAAACATGCTGGCGTGTGGCGCTACCTCTGCAATCTGGTCGAAAGCGGTGGGCCAATAGACGAACTGAAGGTATTCGATCTGCGTGAAAGCATGTGTAACGGAGGTGGGCCAGCCTGCCTGCGGCTGCGTGTGGTGCTGAACGAGGCTGAACTGGCGGCGGTCAATCCTGCGGTAATAATGAATGACAGCCTGTTCGTGACGTTGAATGACTGGGTGGAAAAACACTATCGCGACCGCCTCTCTCAGCACGACCTGGCGGACCCGCAACTGCTGACTGAGGGACGGGAAGCGCTGGATGAGCTGACTAAGCTGCTAAACTTAGGGAATGTTTATCCGTTTCAGCAATAGCGACGGATAAAAAGCGCCTGACGGCCCCTGACGCTGGCTTGACGCCATACAGGGTAACGCATCCGCATCAAGGAGAAAGCATGCAGGATTTACTTAAGCTCACCCTCAGCGGCGGAAAGCCCACCTCCCTCTCCGGCAGCACCGCGCATCTGAACTGGCAGTGGCTGGATGAGGGGATCCTCGAGATGACCCCGCACGCGTGCAGCGCGCAGGCGGTGGTAGTCTCAGCAGGGATCCACGGCAATGAAACTGCGCCCGTGGAGATCCTAAACGCGCTGGTCAGCGAGCTGCTTGCGGGAACGCAGCCGCTGGTACCGCGTCTGTTAGTGATTTTTGGCAATCCTGCCGCGCTGCGTGAGAATAAGCGCTATCGCAACATCGACGTGAACCGGCTGTTTGGCGGCCGCTGGCAGCAGCACGAAGACTGCTCTGAGGCCCGCCGCGCCTGGCGGCTGGAGCAGGCGCTGGAAACCTTCTGGCAGGCGGGGGATAGTGAGGAAGTTCGCTGGCATCTTGATCTGCATACGGCGATCCGCGGCTCTTACCATAGCCGTTTTGGCGTACTGCCGCAGCGCGACACGCCCTGGCCAGAGGAATTCTTACAGTGGCTTACCGCCGCCGGACTGGAGGCGCTGGTTTTCCACCGCGCGCCGGGCGGCACCTTCACCCATTACAGCTCGCAGCATTTCCAGGCGGCAAGCTGCACGCTGGAGCTGGGCAAGGCGCAGCCGTTTGGCACCAACGATCTCAGCCAGTTTTCAGCGGCGCGCGACGCGCTGGCCGCAATGCTCTCCGGCAGGCCGCTGCCTGAACCTGCCGGCGCGCCGCAGCGTTATCGCGTGTCGCAGCAAATAACGCGCGGTTCGGAGGCGTTTCAACTGCATATGAGTGCAGAGACCCTGAACTTTACCGCTTTCCCTCAGGGAACGCTGCTGGCTGAAGATGGCAGTAAACGCTATTTCGTCCAGCAGGCCAGAGAATATGTGCTGTTTCCCAATCCAGCCGTGGCGACAGGCCAGCGCGCCGGACTGATGCTGGTAGAGGATAATCAGCATAATGAGGCGCTGAGCTGACCCTCTGAGGTCGCTGTTCACACCTGCCGTAGAAATACGGCAGTTCCCGTATTCTCCGGACTGACAATTTCCTTCCCCAAGCCTGCTCCCTGCATTACACTCCTCCATAATTCCTGCATTAATCCCTTCAAATTCATATTTACTAGCATTTCCTCACGCTATTCTTCGCATTCTCTCCATGATTGACCGCATTTTGTCTTTTATGCTTTCAGGGCTTTACTCACCCTCTGAGTAATTGACGTTGAACACAATAAACTTGTTTTCGACATCGCGACAAAACGTCGCTACTGAAATAAACAGTAAGGACATGATTATGCGTAAATTAACTTCTCTTGTTGTGGCTATGACTCTGGCTATGGGTGCGGCGAACATTGTTCATGCGGCGGCGGATAACATTACCCCTCCACCAGCCGGCGCAGAGAAATCTGCCATGCATAAGCCACCGCGTCACGGTGGGATGCACGGTATGTTCAAGGGACTGAACCTGACCGACGCGCAGAAACAGCAGATGCGCACCATTATGGATAACGCCCATAAAGATATGAAGCGCCCCTCACTGGAAGAGCGCCGCGCTATGCACGACGTCATCGCCTCTGACAGCTTCGACGCATCCAAAGCTGAAGCTCAGGCCACCCGGATGAGTACAGAAGGCAAAACGCGGGCCCTGAAAATGATGGAAACGCAGAATAAGCTCTATAACGTGCTTACGGCGGAGCAGAAAAAACAGTTTAACGAGAACTTTGAAAAGCGCCTGACTGAAAAACCGCATCACAAAGGTGAAATGATGCACGCCGGCGAGTAAGGCTTAAGGCACCGGCTGAAACCGCCGGCGCTGCTCAGGGAGTCCCGGGCAGCGCCGGCGGTTTTTTGCGGTTCAGTAAAGTGGGACGATGGGATATTTTCCGCTAAGCACAGGTTTGCAGAGGATTTTATAACCGTCGCTGTCAAAACCCTTTGGCGTGGAGGTCAGATGGCGCGCTTCCGCCAGATCGCTGACGGACCCGAGATAGAACCAGTTATTGATCACATGGATCTGCGTCTGGCTTACCCCTTCTTCCACCACCCCAACCGCGCCTTCCCACGGCCAGCACATTACCCTGACGCGCTCAAGGGCATCCATCAGGCGCTGGTGGTGATCCTCAAGCGGTTCTCTGCCGCAGCAGGCTCCGGCGCAGCGTCCCAGGCTTGCCCGGAAGCAGGCGCGGTTTTTACTCAGGCTCTCCAGCCCCAGCAGCCCCAGGCAAAGACGCTCCTCATCCGCGATGGTCTGCAGCTTTTCCAGCGCCGCCCGGCGGCTGGCGTAGAGGCCAAACAGATTCGGCGTATGGGAAAAATCCACCTCTTTGGCAAATACCACGCTGGGCTTATGCTGGCTGATATGCAGGGAACAGAGCTGGCGGTTTTTACGCAGTCGCTTATTGAACAGCGGCTGCTGCACTTTGATCATCTGCGCTTCCAGCAGCAGCGCGCCCAGATCGCCCGCGGTGGAGATCCAGGTCACGTGCCTGGCCTGACGCAGCATTTTTGCTTCATCGGCCGTACGGAAATGCGACATTACCCGGCTGCGCAGATTCACGCTTTTTCCGATATAGAGCGGCATGGTTTCGCTCTCACCGTGAAAAATATAGACGCCAGGCAGAGCGGGAAGCCCTTCCAGCGAGGGGCGAAGATGTTCGGGATACTGATAGATTGCCGCCGGTTCAAATTCCAGGCGATGAGAGACGACGCGTCTGACCACTTTGCACTCCGGTTACTGTTTACTTATACAGTGTAACAGGGGCGTGCTGGATAAAAAAGCGCCGCCGTAAATCTGAGCGCCAAAAAAGGGCGGCCAGCGCCGCCCCGGATTCATAAAAAGCGATTATCTTTTCCAGAAATCATCAAAAACGGTTACCGGCGGACGGCGTTTGTGTTCCGTCTTCAGATACCAGCCTTCGATCACCTTTGCCGCAGATTCATCAACCGTTTTCCCTTCCAAGTACTGGTCAATCATCTCGTAGGTTACGCCAAGCGCCACTTCGTCCTGAAGGCCTGGCCGATCATCTTCGAGATCTGCTGTAGGATGCTTAAGGTAGAGATGTTCAGGACAACCCAGCGCTTTCAGCAGCTGCTTCCCCTGGCCTTTGTTCAGGCGGAAGAGCGGGTTAATGTCGGTTCCGCCGTCGCCATATTTGGTGAAGAAGCCGGTTACCGCCTCAGCGGCGTGATCGGTACCCACCACCAGGCCCGAGGTCATACCGGCGATGCTGTACTGCGCCTTCATGCGCTCACGGGCCTTTTCGTTACCGCGAACGAAATCAGAAAGTTCCACTCCGGCTTCCCGCAGCGCTTTCTCGCTGGCCAGCACCGCTTCTTTGATATTCACGGTCAGCACGCGGTCAGCCTTGATGAAATCCAGCGCATCCTGACAATCCTGTTCATCAGCCTGTACGCCGTGGGGCAGGCGGACAGCAATAAACTGATAATCGGCATTACCTGTCTCTTCGCGCAGTTCGCTGATAGCCATCTGGCTGAGCTTACCGGCCAGGGTCGAATCCTGCCCGCCGCTGATACCCAGTACCAGCGAGCGGATAAAGGAATGCTTTTTAAGATAGGCCTTTAAAAAATCAACGCTGGTACGGATTTCCTGGCTGACGTCAATCGTGGGCTTAACGCCCAGCGCGTCGATAATTTCCTGTTGCAGTGCCATTTACCTCTCCTCAGATTCAGCGCCTGTTGCAGGCGGCAGGGGCGAAAACCTCTGCATTAAAACTAACGCGCCTGGCGGCAAACAACAAGTTTCAATCAAGCTGTTCGCGCGCCTTTAACGCTTATTCAGCCTGTTCCGGTTTTTTTGCCAGCAGGGCAAACATCGCGATCGCCAGCATATAGCAGCCAAAGATAGTCAGGGTCATCGTCAGTACCGAGGTGCCGCCAATGCCGGTAATCGGCACGGCGATGCCGCCAAGCGTAAACATCGTCACGCCCATCACCGCCGAGGCGCTGCCCGCCCGGTGGCCCTGGCTCTGCATCGCAAGCGAAGCGGCGGCAACCCCAACCGCCCCATTGCTGGCCACGCTGAAGAAGAGGGTGACCAGCACAACCGGTAGCGCCGCGCCGGTCAGTCCCGCAATCAGCAGGCTGCCGGAGGAGACGAATGCCAGCGTCAGCGCGCCTTTAAGTACCCGATATTCACCCCAGAGCGGACTGAGTCTGGCGCTAATCTGCGAGGCCAGGATAAGCCCGATGCCGTTGGCCGCAAAGCAGAAGCTGAACGCCTGGGGCGACAGGCTGTAAATCTCCTGCAAAACAAAGGGTGAGGCGCCAATGTAGGCAAACATCCCGGACATCATAAAGCCCTGGGTGAGGCAGAAACCCATAAAGGGGCGATGTATCACGATCTGGCCCAGCGCCGCCCATGCGGACAACACGGAGCCTTTGCTGCGCCGTTCCGGCGGCAGCGTTTCATGAAGCTTAAGCCGGGACAGCACAAACAGCAGTACGGCAATGACCGCAATCACCATAAACAGACCGCGCCAGTCGAGCACTGCCATCAGCGCGCCGCCCATCACCGGCGCGGCGATGGGGGCCAGACCGTTGACCAGCATCAGAAGGGCGAAGAAACGGGTCAGATCGTGCCCGCTGTACATATCACGCGCAATCGCCCGCGATAATACAGCACCGCCCGCGCCTGACAGGCCCTGGAACAGGCGTGCCAGCAGCAGCTGGTTAATGTCCTGCGCCATTGCGCAACCGACGGAGGCGATCAGCAGCAGGAACAGCGAAAGCAGCAGGGGATTAATACGGCCAAACTTATCGCTCATCGGGCCGAAGATAAGCTGGCCGAGTCCCAGTCCCAGCAGCCCCGCCGTCAGACTGAGCTGCGCGGTAGCGGTGGGCGTATTGAGATCCTGAGCGAGTCCCGGCAGGGCGGGCAGGTACAGGTCGATGCATAGCGGGCCAAGCGCGGCAAGCAGACCGAGCGTAATGGCATAACCAAAGCGGACAGGTTGTGCAGGTGTCATGAATCCTCTGTCTTAAAAAGTTGTTCGATAAGTTGTTGGTAAAGGGTGCAAAGCTGATCTGGCGACGCTTTCTGCGGCGCCAGCCGGCGAAATGAGGTGCCTTCAATCAGCGCGGCAAGCAGCTCCACGCCGGTCCTGACGCGTTCATCACTGAGCGCAGGATGCGCTTTTTTAACGTTGAGGCAGGCCCGGGTAAACATACGCTCGTCGGCATCGACCAGCATACGGGCCACCACCGGATTGCGGGTGGCTTCTGCGGCCACCTCCAGCATCAGGGCGTCATCCTCTTCAGGATGCAGCGTGCGCGAGGCCAGCAGTCGTGGCAGGTTGGCGGTGGACGCGGCCTCTTCCATGTGAACCAGGCGGGCATCAATAATGCGCCTGACGATCTCCTCGATAATCGCTTCTTTGTTGATAAAGTAGCGATAGATCTGGCCCACGCTCAGGCGAGCCTCTTCAGCCAGCCGCGCCATGCTGGCACCGTGAAAACCTTCCCGGCGAAAGCAGCGCCTGGCCGCGCGGATAATCTCATCCTGACGCTGTTGGTGCCTGGCATCCCGGGCTTCGTTAGACGTCATAATCCTCACCTTATTACGCGACATGCCGCGTACTCTTCGCGGGGTAAAAAACTGAGAGTGAACGTTCATTCTCAATGCGCGCAGTATAAAGCGGCGACGGAAAATGAAAAGCGTTTTTCGTGCGGCAGCGCAGATGCCGGCCTGAGCACGCATGGCCGCTGACCTGTCCGTAAATGCGTAAAAAGTCTTAAAGTGGATGTTGGTAAAGGAATTTTTTCGTTACAAAGTTGAATAATTGCCACTTATGTTCCAGGCTTAACGCCACATGGACAATCAATGAGGAATAAAAACATGAATAAAGTAACAGGATTTCTTGGTGCTGCGGTGGCGCTGGCCGTATTGTCTGGCTGTACTGCATACGATCGTGCTGAAAGCTACGTGACCAAACCCGTCGTGCAGGATGTGAAAAAAGGCATGACCCGTGAGCAGGTGCGTGAAATCGCCGGCCCGGCCTCCACCGAAGTAACCATGGTTCATGCCCGCGGCACCTGCCAGACCTACGTTCTGGGTGAGCGCGACGGCAAGGCTCAGACCTATTTCGTCAGCTACAGCGATACGGGTCGCGTGATGAACTACGGCTTCCAGAGCTGTAAAGACTACGATACCGATCCGCAGGCCGCTCAGTAATCTGCCAGCAGTAACGACGTTATTATCAGAACCCGTCAGCGCATGCGCCGGCGGGTTTTTTACTGTTTTTCCTTTTCATTCTCTTTTGTGTCGCCCATCCGGATAATCCCCACGCCTGATAATCACCATTCTGTTTCCCCGTAAGAGTAATTCCTTTATTAACGTCCCAGAGTAATCTTCCTTCAAGTCTTCACTATGCCTCACTGCCATGTTAACGGCTCCTGCGCTGTGGGATTTATAAAGTCGCAGCATTTATCACGTACCGTTTTACCTATTGAGAAGGAAGGTCGATACCTGTTATTGCAATAGTAAGAGAGTGAGACAGGTGACAGAATCGGGCGGGAAGTTTGATGCGATTTGCGGTGAGGAGGGGGTGATGGCCTTTTATGGTGAAAGGTGTGGCAGCTAAACCTGCTCTGCCACACCTTAATGGCTCAACCCGCAAGAAGGGTTATGCCGGGACGCTTAGCGCCTTCTGGCTGCGTGACCAGATCCGGTGCGCGCCCATGGCGGAAAGGAATTCGCTCATCAGCACGCCTTCCGCCTTGCTGTCTTCCACGATGCCTTCTTCACGATCGCTGTCGCCCAGGCCAAACTGCGGCTTAAAGCGTCGCGCATCGCCACTCAGACCAATCACCTTAAGGTGCTTGTAGGCTTCCAGCAGGAAGTAGCAGGCGTCGCCGTTCAGCAGCAGGGCATCTATATTGCCGTCCGGTACGATGACCGCATCGAAAGTCAGCGAAGGCAGCCCGCTGAAGGTGGCGTCAATGGGCAGATCCGAACCGTCATCCGCGCGGACCTGACCCATATGCTTCGCCAGCAGCTTGGCGTGCACGCCCTGCGCCTTAAGCTCTTGCAGGATAGCGAGGACATCCGCCGCCACAACCCCGTCACTGAGCAGCAGGGCGACCTGGCGTCCCTTGATGGAACCGCTTGGGATCGCGTACAGGCTCAGGCTGGCATCCTTTTTCAGGCCGTTTACATCCTTCGGCGGCGCGGTATGCATTTTCTCGTCCGACAGGGCGATGCCCAGATTTTCCGCCACGCCGTTGGCGAGCGATACGTCGATATGCACCAGATGATCCACCACGCGCTCGCGAATATAGGCGCGGGCCACTTTGCTCAGCTCAAAAGAGAAGGCGTCAATGATGTGCTGCTGCTCAACCGGCGTCTGGCTGTTCCAGAACAGGCGCGGCTGGGAATAATATTCGCCGAATGAAGGGCTGCGCTCGCGCACCTTATGCCCTTCAATACGCTCCTGATAGCTCTCAAATCCGCCGCGATGCGGGGAAGGAGGCGTTTCACGAGGCCAATTATCATTGATGGAATTCGGCTCATAGTTAGCCGGATTGGTGTCGATATCCATCCGGTGCATGCCCTGACGCTGGAAGTTATGGTAAGGGCAAACCGGGCGGTTAATCGGGATTTCATGGAAATTAGGCCCGCCAAGGCGGCTGATCTGCGTATCGGTATAGGAGAACAGGCGGCCCTGTAACAGCGGATCGTTGGTAAAATCCATTCCCGGCACGATATGGCCCGGATGGAAGGCTACCTGCTCGGTTTCGGCAAAGAAGTTATCCGGATTACGGTTCAGCACCATCTTACCAATCAGCTCAACCGGCACCAGCTCCTCAGGAATGAGTTTGGTGGCATCCAGCAGATCGAAATCAAATTTGAATTCGTCCTCTTCCGGGATCAGCTGTACACCCAGTTCATATTCCGGGAAATCCCCCGCTTCGATCGCTTCCCACAGGTCACGACGGTGAAAATCGGGATCGCGTCCCGTCAGCTTTTGCGACTCATCCCAGAGCAGGGAAGCTTTGCCTGCAACCGGCTTCCAGTGGAAGCGGACGAAGGTGGCTTTACCTTCAGCATTGATAAAGCGGAAGGTGTGGATGCCGAAACCTTCCATGGTGCGATAGCTGCGCGGAATGCCGCGATCGGACATGGCCCATATCACGTTATGCAGCGTTTCCGGCTGGAGCGAGACGTAATCCCAGAAGGTGTCGTGGGCGCTCTGGCCCTGAGGGATTTCGTTGTGTGGCTCAGGCTTAACGGCATGCACGAAGTCCGGGAACTTGTGGGCATCCTGAATAAAGAAGACCGGCGTATTATTTCCGACAAGGTCAAACACGCCTTCATCGGTATAAAACTTGGTGGCGAAGCCACGAATGTCACGAACCGTGTCCGCCGAGCCTGCGCCGCCCTGGACGGTGGAGAAGCGCACAAAAACCGGCGTCTGCTGCTCAGGGCTGCGCAGAAAATCCGCTTTAGTGAGGTGGCTCATATCGCGATAGGGCTGGAAATAGCCATGGGCTGCCGATCCGCGGGCGTGCACAATGCGTTCCGGAATACGCTCGTGGTCAAAGTGGGTGATTTTCTCACGCAGGATAAAATCTTCCAGCAGCGTCGGGCCGCGGGTGCCGGCTTTCAGTGAGTTCTGGTCATCGGCAATGCGTGTCCCCTGATTGGTCGTCAGTGGGAAATTCTCACCGCCCTTGCGGAAGGTGTCGAGCGCATCAAGTTTGGCGTTGTGCGTTTGCGGAGATTTCAGGCTACCGGGTGCGGTAGGCTCTTTTCCGGGCGGCGTGGGTTCAGAGGAAGGTTTGTGTGAGCCATCTGCCGGCGCGAGCGAATCGAGTCCGGGCTTGGCCGATTCCGGTCCGGTGGAGGGGGCGTTATGGCTCAGTTCCTTATTGTCAGTTTCTTTCGACATCTTCACTTGCTCCTGATAGTCGTTCTACGATTGCAATAACTATAGAACAGTCAGGCCAGTACGCCTGAAAAGTGCAGGGGTAAGTGCAGGTTGAGGTTAAAATTAAGAGGATTCATGACGGGAGGGGCAAAAAAGAGGCCGGCAGATGCCGGCCCCGGAAGTGCGGTTAGCGGTGAGCAAGCTCAACGTCGTGTTCAGCATCAGCGTTCAGCAACGCTTTATCGGTCTGCTTCAGCCACTGGCTGGTCAGCGTACCGGCCGTCATTGATCCGTTCACGTTCAGCGCCGTACGGCCCATGTCGATCAGCGGCTCAATGGAGATCAGCAGCGCCACCAGCGTGACGGGCAGGCCCATGGTGGGCAGCACAATCAGCGCCGCGAAGGTCGCCCCGCCGCCCACGCCAGCCACGCCGGCGGAACTGAGGGTGACAATGCCCACCAGCGTAGCGATCCAGAGCGGATCGAAGGGGTTGATGCCGACGGTCGGAGCAACCATCACCGCCAGCATCGCCGGATAGAGTCCTGCACAGCCGTTCTGGCCGATAGTGGCGCCAAACGAGGCGGAGAAGCTGGCGATAGACTCCGGCACGCCCAGTCGGCGCGTCTGTGCTTCCACGTTAAGCGGAATGGTGGCGGCGCTTGAACGGCTGGTAAAGGCGAAGGTGATCACCGGCCAGACTTTGCGGAAAAAGCGCTTCGGATTGACGCCATTCACCGACAGCAGCAGGGCATGTACGGCAAACATCATCGCCAGACCGAGGTAGGAGGCGACCACAAAACCGCCCAGCTTGACGATGTCGGCCACGTTGGAGCTGGCGACAACTTTGGTCATCAGCGCCATCACGCCGAACGGCGTCAGCTTCATGATCAGACGAACCAGCTTCATCACCCACGACTGCAGGACATCGATAGCCGCCAGCACGCGCTCACCTTTCGGCTTGTCATCACGCAGCAGATGCAGCGCCGCCACGCCCAGGAAGGCGGCGAAAATCACCACGCTGATAATTGAGGTCGGGCTGGCACCTGCCAGTTCCGCAAACGGGTTTTTAGGAATAAATGAGAGCAGCAGCTGCGGCGTGGAGAGGTCGGCAACCTTACCGGCATAATTGGTCTGCAACGCGGCCAGCCGCGCCGTTTCCTGCGCGCCCTGTACCAGACCGTTGGCATTAAGGTCGAACAGCCAGGTCACAAAGACGCCGACCAGCGCGGAGATCGCGGTGGTGAACAGCAGCACGCCAATCGTCATCACGCTGATTTTGCCCAGTGCGGACGCGTTATGCAGACGGCCCACGGCACTCAGGATCGAGACAAAGACCAGCGGCATGACAATCATCTGCAGCAGCTGTACGTAGCCATTACCGACAATATTAAACCAGCTTATCGACTCTTTCAGAACCGGGCTGTCAGAACCATAAATAGTATGCAGCACCAGGCCAAACAGTACGCCAATAACCAGGCCTACCAGAACTTTTTTGGACAGGCTCCAGCCTGCGCTGCCGCTTTTCGCGAGAATAACTAACAGCGCCACAAAGGCGGCGAGGTTAGCAAGTAGTGGAAGATTCATCCCCATGTCTCCAGTCAGAACAGCGATTTTGCCTTCGCCGTATCGCTTCATCTAGTTTTATCGCGCAGCAAATGCGCGCAGTGCCAGCATGGTAGCAGTTCATTTCTGCGCGGCTATATACTCAAATGGAATGGGTTATAACTAAATGCTGTTTTCCGCTGGCTTAGTGAGCGGATTGCGCAGGAATGAGGCGATCAAGCCCGTTTTGGACCCAGATCACCATATCCGCAGGCCAGCCTGAGGCGCCAAAAGGCGTCATTTCAGGCTGAAACCACAGGGCGCAACCGATCAGTATCAGGCACAGGGTACGCTCAAGCTGATTCCCATTCTGGCTTCTGAGTATGGGAAAGCGGAACCGCCAGCGGCAGGGCCAGAGCAGCGGAACGCCCGCAGGCGTGAGCATATCGGCCACGATATGGCTAAGGTAGCCCAGTACCATGCCCTGTAAGGCATCGGCGGGGATAAACGCGCCCTGAGGGACCTTGAGCTGGAACAGCGCAATACCACCCAGCACCGCCAGCAGACTGTGGGTAAATCCGCGGTGTCCAAAAGCGCGGGCGATGGGCTGCGAGAGCCAGCGGAACCGCTGACCGAGAAACGATTTGGGATGATCGATATCGGGCAGCAGGCAGGTCAGCAGCGTCGCCGGAACAACGTGCCACCAGTCGCCGTTAGCCAGTTCGGGGGTCAGTTCCGCCCGTTTGGCAAAAATAGCGCTGGCGATGGCGAAAAGAAGATGGCCTTCGGCCGTCATGGGAAATACCTGGCTGCATTGCTGTCAATCCATCCAGTATAGGGGATATATACAGTAGAATAAATATGTGACGCTGTAACCAAAGATAAATATTTTAACAAACTGATAAAAAGTTCGTTTTAACCCTGCCAGTTTCGTTTTTAACAGTCAGCAAACCATTGCGGCACTGCGCTGCTGATTGATTCCGGTCCCTGCCGGCAGCCCTTTCTGCGGCCGGCAGGCCCGTTACCTATTTTCCGTGCAGATGGGCCGTGCTCAGCGCCTCCAGAGAGGAGAGCTGGACGTCGGCCAGCGCCCAGCGTGCATCATCTGCAAAATCGGGTGCGGGAATAACCACAGAGCGCATGCGGGCGGCTTTGGTGGCAATCATACCGTTAACCGAATCCTCCAGCGCAACGCAGTTAAGCGGATCGACGCCGAGCTGTGCCGCCGCGTCAAGATAGACCTGCGGATGCGGCTTGCTGTAGGGCAGTGATTCGGCAGAGACGACGGCGTCAAAATAGTCACGAAGGTTAAACATCTCCAGCACGTGCTCCAGCATATGCAGCGGAGAAGCAGAGGCCAGCCCGATTTTTAAGCCTTCCGCCTTGCAGAGTTTCAGCGCTGACTCCACGCCGGGCAGCAGCGGGCGGGTTTCCTGCACCAGATTCAGCGCCCGGGTAATGATGCGCTGCGTCACTTCCTGCTGACTGGGGCCGTTCCAGGGCAGCGTTTCATACCACATCCGTACGACCTGATCGATGCGCAGTCCCAGCGTGTCTGGCAGTTCGCCACGACGGGAAAGATCCACTTCCAGAGTGGAAAAAATGTCCATCTCAGCGCGATCCCACAGCGGCTCTGAGTCAATCAGCAGGCCATCCATATCAAAAATCGCAGCAAGCACAGGACGGGAATAGGACATTTTACGGCTCCGTTAAACAGTTTGTGAACACCTTAGCATGAAGTGCTGGCAGGCAACATCCGCGGACTCCCTCTCTGCCTGCAAGGCTCGCTTCCTGCTGAGACAGAAGGAAGCCTGCTGTAGCCGATGCATAACAGCATCACTTTTTTCAGGCACATTTTACCGGCTGAGGGTAAACTTAGAGCCTTACATCAAAAGGACAGGAGAAAGCATGACATATCAACAGGCTGGCAGAGTTGCGATAGTGAAGCGCATCGCTGGCTGGATTATTTTTATTCCGGCACTGATTTCCACGCTTATTTCACTGATGCTTTTTCTGGAAAAAAGCCGGGAGCAGCGGGAAGGGATCAACGCTGTAATGCAGGATTTTTCACACGTTATGATCGATATGATCCGCTTCAATACTTCCTTTCTTAATGGCTTCTGGAGTCGCTCTCCGGTGCCGGACTTCAATCATTCCAGTAATCTCAGCTTCTGGCTGATCTACATACTGATTTTCGTCGGACTGGCGCTTCAGGCTTCGGGAGCCAGAATGTGGCGACAGTCGAGGCATCTGAAAGAAGGGATCGAGGATCAGCTTATTCTGGAGAATGCCCGAGGCGCTGAAGGCCGCAGCCGTCAGCAGCTGGAAGAGAAGCTTGTCGTGCCGCGCCACACGATTTTTTTGCAGATTTTTCCCCTCTATGTACTGCCAGTACTTATCGCTGCGGGCGGCTACTTCATCCTTAAACTGCTCGGCTTTATCTACTGATAAGCGGCGATGCTCTCCCGCCTCAGGCCGGGCGGGCGTGCTGTTTTCCCAGCTCATCTTCATCAAGCAGCGCGCCAACCGCCTGCTGCGCCTCGCCGAGCCAGTGACCGCCAAATACGTTCGCCCGGTTGAGCAGATAGTAGAGCTGATAAACGGACTGACGCTGCCGGAAGTCCTGGGGAAGAGGCCAGACCGACTGATAGCCTTCAAGGATTTGCCGGGGCAGCGTGGGATACCAGGCAAGCATCGCCAGGTCGCATTCCCGATCGCCCCAGTAGCAGGCCGGATCGAAAATCCATGGGCCAGTGTCACTGCCGCCGCAGTTGGCGGGCCAGAGATCGCCATGTAGCAGAGAAGGCTGGGGCTGGTGGGTGCTCAGAACGCGCTGGGCGCACTGAACGATCAGCTCGATATTGCCATACTGAATGCCTTTTTCCGCGGCCAGCTGAAGCTGCCAGCCAATACGCTGCTCGGCAAAAAAGACTGACCAGCGTCGCAGCCAGCTGTTGGGTTGGGGAGAGGTGGTGATATTGTTATCGTAATCAAGCCCAAACTGCGTCTGTTCACTCCACTGATGCAGCTGTGCAAGCTGTTCGCCCAGCTGCCAGGCGCTCTGCTCATCAAGCGGACGCAGGGGGATATATTCAAGCAGAAGGAAGCTGACATCCCGATCGCTGCCAACGCCGTAAACTTCGGGCACCCTTACTGTCTTTGTCCGGGCCAGCATCTGCAGCTGGTCAGCCTCCCAGGTGAAGAGATCCAGCATTTCACGGCTGTTACACTTCACAAAAACCTCCCGTTCCCCGTAGCGGATACGCCAGGCGGGATGGACGTCGCCGCCCGGAAGTTCCGTACGCTCGCTGATTTCTGCGCTGCCTGAGTACTCGCTTAACAGACGACTAATGGCTGACCACATCGGGTTTTCCTCTTTCGCTGTACATTGCAGAGATGCTGATAGTAACGCTTAAATAATAACCAAAACCAGCGGTTGCGCACGGCAGAGGCGATCTTTTACAAAATATTAGCTTTTAGTCTCCTGCTGGAACGCTTCCCAGGTCTGTATCTCCACCTCAGGCTTCTGGCCCAGCGCCATCTCTGCCAGGCCTTCAGCCTGTTGACGGACGCTCTCTTCATCCAGCGCGCTGACGATGCCGAAACTGTTGGTGCCCAGCTCACGAGGATGGCCCTCCTTATCGCTAAGCGCGGTGGAAAAACCCCCGTTAACCAGGGCACTGTTAAGTTCAAGAATATCGGTCAGGCCGTCTTCCTGATAGCGGAAAGTCACTACGTACTGCACAACGTCTGATGTACCCATATTTCACCTCGTTAAATCTGAAATCATTAAAGAACGGCGGTTTATATAAAATGCTGACCCTAATGAGAGCTGAGAACAAACAGGTCCTTTCACTAAGAAGCGCCACCTGAACTAACTTTTCAATCAACTGCGGATTATAAGCTTAGTCTATTGGCAGCGAGGACGGCGGAGAGGGAAATGACAGGTTGATAATGAGATTAATTATCATTACTATTTTGCAACCTTTTTTATGCTCTGGAGCCTGACGTGCTACCTGCTCTGAAATATGCTTCTCTGACCACTCTGCTGGCGATCTCCTCCTCCGCTTTGGCAACCACTTATCCCGTCACGCTGACCGACATTGATGGCCAGCAAATTACCCTTAAAAAAGAGCCCCGGCGCATCGTGCTCCAGGACGGACGCGACATTCTCGCTCTGGCTTTGCTGGATCGCGATAATCCGTTTCATCGTCTGGTTGCCTGGAATAATTTGCTGAAAAAAAGCGACGGCGCTACCTGGTCACTGATGAACAAAAAGTGGCCTGAGTCCGGTAAAATCACCGATATGGGCTTTAGCGATAAGGGCGAGGTCAATCTTGAAAGCGTGGTGGCGCAACATCCCGATCTGATGATCGCGCAACTTCGCTCCAGACCTTCACTCGTACAGACCGGCGTGCTGGACAAAATGAAGCAGCTGGGCGTGCCGGTGCTGTTTATTGATACTTTTGAAAATCCAGTTACCGATACCCCCGCCAGTATTACCACGCTGGGTGTGGCGCTGAATCGTGAAGCAGAAGCAAAAGCCTATACCGATTTTTATCAGCGCCACTATCAGGCGATTATTGATAAAACCCGCAGCGTCAGGCCGCAGCCGCTGGTGTTTGTAGAGGCGAAGGCGGGGCTGGGCGGACTGGAGTCCTGCTGTTTCACCCATGCGCACGTAGGCTGGGGCGCAATGGTGGAAGCGGTGGGGGCGAAGAATATTGGTTCAGAACTGCTGCCCGGCGCCACTGGCGATGTCTCGCTGGAGAAAGTTATCGCCATGAAGCCGGATACTTATATTATTTCCGGCGCGCAGTGGGCAACCAACGCTAACGCCGCCGTGCCTTTTGGCTATAACGTCACCCAGGCTCAGGTCAACGCTGCGTTTAACAACATGAAGCAGCGTCCCGGCTTTGCGCAAGTTTCCGCCGTCAGGAACGGCCATTTCTACGGTATTTATCACCACTTCTATAACCATCCTTACAACATTGTCGGGCTGGAGTATCTGGCGAAGTTTATTTATCCGCAGCAGTTTACCTCTCTGGACCCGAATCAGACCTGGAAAGAGATCGTCACCCAGTTCACGCAGGTGCCGTTGGGGAAAGGCATATTGGGTGCACAGGCTCCTTCAGAGTGAAACGCAGCGCAAAGGAATGAAGTGTAAACGTCTTCTTAAGGGAGGCGTTTCATTGAGTAACACATGAGTGGGGTAGGGAATAACGGCTTTAAGGACGGGCTGTTTTATTGAGAAACACTTTGCAATCAGACAGATACATCTTGAAGAAAAATCTTATTTACAGCCTGCTGTAAAACGATCGAATACCTTCTATAATCCGCGCCGGTAATGGGAATACTCCCATTTAAGTGGCTTTTTCACTTCTCCCGCGGAAAAAAGCGCGATTTAATAAAATGTTACGATTTCAGGCGTAAATTGCATTGATCGCCCTTCAGAATTCTTCAGACTCCTTTTTTTCACATTGTCGTATGGATCACATTTAATGAAAGCGCTTAACAAGCTCTCTGTAGTTCTTTTGCTCGCCGGTGGCGCGCTCTGCCAGCAGGCAGTGGCTGATAATAACGTGTTTACGGTCATGGATGATCCGGCCACGGCAAAGAAAGATTTCGAAGGTAACGCGTCGGCGGGTTATCTTGCTCAGACCGGCAATACCACCAGCTCATCGCTTTCGGCGAATACCAATATGACCTGGTATCAGGAAAGAATGGCCTGGAGCCTTTGGGGAAATGCGACCAATACCTCATCAAATGATGAGCGTTCAGCCGAAACCTATCAGATCGGTGGGCGTTCACGCTTCAACGTCAATAATTATGACTATCTCTTTGGCCAGGCAAGCTGGCTGAGCGATCGCTTTAACGGTTACGATGGTCGCTCCATTCTCGTGGCCGGTTACGGTCGTCAGCTGCTGAATGGCCCCATCCACTCGCTGCGTCTGGAAGCGGGTCCTGGCGTACGTTATGATGACTATCATGACGGCGGCGATGACACTCAGGTGCTGGCCTACGGTGCAGTAAGCTATCAGTGGCAGCTGACGGATACGACACGGTTTGTGCAGGGCGTTTCCGTTCTGGGCAGCGATGACACTACCGTCAACTCCGAAACGGGTTTACAGGTAGCCATTAACGATCACTTCTCGCTGAAGCTGGCCTATAACGTCACCTGGAACCAGAATCCGCCTGCCTCAGCGCCGGATAAAACGGACACTAAAACCTCCGTCATGCTCTCCTACGCAATGTAGTCCGCTGTGGGCTGGTTTACCGCCGGCCCATCGCAATATTTTTGGGCGGGCTACTTTGCTACTAAGCCCGCAGCCCGACAGCACCTTCCTTGCGCGATTAACGCAACGCGTTCTGATTTCCCTTAAGGCAGCCTTCATACGTTCCCATTCTTAAGTTGATGATGTCAGTCGGTTTACTGATTCAATGTGACAGGTCGCCGCGTCGTGCAATTTGTCTCCATGGCGTGTAAGATGTTCGCTTCTCAAGAGTTTTTTGCCAGAGGCAAACTTTTGTTCAGGTATACCAGGCTGTGTACCAAACTGGCAAATGTGAGTCGGTTTCAAGTGCTAACAGCTTGTTGTATAAAGTGAAAAATGACTTTTGTATGTAGCCTTGCGTATGGGTTACCACTGCAATTAAGGATGTTAAATGCCCGTAATTACTCTTCCTGATGGAAGTCAGCGTATTTTCGACCACGCCGTCAGCGTGATGGACATTGCTCAGGATATCGGTCCTGGCCTGGCGAAAGCCTGTATCGCCGGTCGCGTAAATGGTGAGCTGGTGGATGCCGCCGATCCGATTACCGACGATGCGAATGTCGCTATCATCACCGCGAAAGACGAAGCAGGTCTGGAAATTATCCGCCACTCGTGCGCGCACCTGCTCGGTCATGCTATCAAGCAGCTGTGGCCTGACACCAAAATGGCCATAGGCCCGGTTATCGACAACGGCTTCTACTACGATGTCGACATTGACCGCACCCTGACTCAGGAAGATATTGAGCTGCTGGAAAAGCGTATGCACCAGCTGGCCGAAACGAATTATGACGTCATCAAGAAAAAGGTGAGCTGGCAGGAAGCGCGTGACGCGTTTGCCGCCCGTGGCGAAACCTACAAGATGACGATTCTTGATGAAAATATCAGCCATGATGACCAGCCTGGCCTTTATCATCACGAAGAATATGTGGACATGTGCCGTGGCCCTCACGTGCCGAACATGCGCTTCTGTCACCATTTCAAACTTCAGAAAATTTCCGGTGCTTACTGGCGCGGCGACAGCAACAATAAGATGCTTCAGCGCATCTACGGTACTGCCTGGGCTGACAAAAAGCAGCTGGCGGCTTACCTGCAGCGTCTGGAAGAAGCGGGCAAGCGCGACCACCGTAAAATCGGTAAGCAGCTTGACCTCTACCATATGCAGGAAGAAGCACCGGGTATGGTCTTCTGGCACAATGATGGCTGGACGATCTTCCGCGAGCTGGAAGTTTTTGTGCGCAGCAAGCTGACCGAATATGACTATCAGGAAGTGAAGGGTCCGCTGATGATGGACCGCGTTCTCTGGGAAAAAACCGGACACTGGGAAAACTACAAAGAAGCGATGTTCACCACCTCTTCGGAGAACCGTGAATACTGCATCAAACCAATGAATTGCCCAGGACACGTGCAGATTTTCAATCAGGGTCTAAAATCATACCGCGACCTGCCGCTGCGTATGGCCGAGTTTGGTAGCTGCCACCGTAATGAACCTTCCGGTGCGCTGCACGGCCTGATGCGCGTTCGCGGCTTCACCCAGGATGATGCTCACATCTTCTGTACGGAAGAGCAGGTGCGCGCCGAGGTGAACAGCTGCATTCGTATGGTCTACGATATGTATGGCACTTTCGGTTTTGAAAAAATTGCGGTAAAACTCTCTACCCGTCCGGTTAAGCGTATTGGCTCCGACGAGCAGTGGGACCGTGCCGAGGCTGACCTGGCCGCCGCGCTGGAAGAGAACAATATTCCGTTCGAATACCAGCCGGGCGAAGGCGCCTTTTACGGCCCGAAAATTGAGTTTACCCTGCACGACTGCCTTGACCGCGCCTGGCAGTGCGGCACCGTTCAGCTGGACTTCTCGCTGCCGGGTCGCCTCAGCGCCTCATACGTAGGCGAAAACAATGAACGTCAGGTGCCGGTGATGATCCACCGTGCAATTCTGGGTTCTGTGGAGCGCTTTATCGGTATTCTTACCGAAGAGTATGCCGGTTTCTTCCCAACCTGGCTCGCTCCTGTACAAGTAGTGGTGATGAATATCACCGATGGCCAGTCCGAATATGTTGCAGAATTGACCCAAAAACTTCAGAATGCGGGCATTCGGGTAAAAGCGGACTTGAGAAACGAGAAGATTGGCTTTAAAATCCGCGAGCACACTTTACGTCGTGTCCCGTATATGTTGGTCTGTGGTGATAAAGAGGTGGAAGCAGGCAAAGTTGCCGTTCGCACCCGCCGTGGTAAAGACCTGGGAAGCATGGATGTAAATGACGTGATCGCGAAGCTGCAGCAAGAGATACGCAGTCGCAATCTTCATCAACTGGAGGAATAAAGTATTAAAGGCGGAAAACGAGTTCAACCGGCGCGTCCTAATCGCATTAACAGAGAAATCCGCGCCACAGAGGTACGTCTGACTGGCGTCGATGGCGAGCAGATTGGTATTGTCAGTCTGAATGAGGCTTTAGAAAAAGCTGAAGAGGCGGGCGTTGATTTAGTTGAAATCAGCCCTAACGCCGAGCCGCCCGTTTGTCGTATCATGGATTACGGCAAATTCCTTTACGAAAAAAGCAAATCTTCTAAAGAACAGAAGAAGAAGCAAAAAGTTATCCAGGTTAAGGAAATTAAATTCCGTCCTGGAACCGATGATGGCGACTATCAGGTAAAACTACGCAACCTGATTCGCTTTCTCGAAGAGGGCGATAAAGCCAAAATCACGCTGCGTTTTCGCGGTCGTGAAATGGCGCACCAGCAGATCGGTATGGAAGTGCTTAACCGCGTCCGTAAAGATCTGTGTGAAGACATGGATCTGGCGATTGTCGAATCCTTCCCTTCGAAGATCGAAGGTCGTCAGATGATCATGGTGCTCGCTCCGAAGAAGAAACAGTAGGCTTAAAAGTAATAAACGCCGCCGCGGCTTCGCGCCGCGCGGTTTTTATTCGCCTGTCTGGTTCATTTTATTAACAATGCGAAGTGGATGTTTTAAATGCCAAAGATTAAAACTGTACGTGGCGCCGCCAAGCGCTTCAAGAAGACCGCCTCTGGCGGCTTCAAGCGTAAGCACGCTAACCTGCGTCATATTCTGACCAAAAAGTCTACCAAGCGTAAACGCCACCTGCGCCCTAAAGGCCTGGTATCTAAAGGCGATCTGGGTCTGGTTATTGCCTGCCTGCCGTACGCTTAAGTAAACCCTTTTTAGTACCCAACCGCTTCCGGATGGCCGCCAGGTGTGGCACGACGGAAGGGGGAAGGTAAAACAGAATATTAACAGGAGAGCTAAATGGCTCGTGTAAAACGTGGTGTAGTTGCTCGCGCACGTCACAAAAAAATCTTAAAACAAGCTAAAGGCTATTACGGTGCACGTTCACGTGTTTACCGCGTTGCCTTCCAGGCTGTTATCAAAGCTGGTCAGTATGCTTACCGTGACCGTCGTCAGCGTAAGCGTCAGTTCCGTCAGCTGTGGATCGCGCGTATCAACGCCGCGGCACGCACTAACGGTATCTCTTACAGCCGTTTCATCAATGGCCTGAAAAAGGCATCTATTGAGATCGACCGTAAGATTCTGGCTGACATCGCTGTATTCGACAAAGTGGCATTTACTGCACTGGTAGAAAAAGCGAAATCAGCTCTGGCGTAAGTCAGATGGAAGAGGGAGCTTGTCTCCCTCTTTTATTTTATGTAACCTTCGCAAAAGTTTGACATTTCTGCCGCTGCGCTTTTCAATAGTGGGCACGTTGCAGGATCGGGCAGGGTAACAAGGTACACAAGCATGAACGCCAATTTTCGTTTCTTTTTTTACTTTAGCACCTGAGTATCGGGGGCTTCTGCGCAAAGAAAAGAAACGAAAATTCGCGCCGAAAGCCTCCCTCGTGGAGGCTTTTTTGTTTCTGGCGTCGCTGATATCGGACGACCCGTCGTCCCCATAAAAAACAGACCGGCCACGGGGGCTGGAAGAAGAGGAAAGCATGTCACATCTAGCAGAACTGGTGGCAAACGCGCAAGCGGCCATTGCGGATGCCCACGATGTTGCCGCGTTAGACACGGTACGCGTTGAATATCTCGGGAAAAAAGGGCATCTGACGCTGCAGATGACCACGCTGCGCGAGCTGCCTGCGGAAGAGCGTCCGGCAGCCGGTGCGGTAATTAATGAAGCGAAACAGCAGGTTCAGGATGCGCTGAATGCCCGTAAGAACACGCTGGAGTCCGCTGCACTGAACGCACGCCTTGCAGAAGAGACCATTGACGTTTCGCTGCCGGGTCGCCGTATCGAAAATGGCGGCCTGCACCCGGTTACCCGCACTATCGACCGCATTGAGACGTTCTTTGGCGAGCTGGGCTTTGCCGTGGTAACCGGACCGGAAATTGAGGATGACTATCACAATTTCGATGCGCTGAATATCCCCGGCCATCACCCGGCGCGCGCCGACCACGACACCTTCTGGTTCGACGCCACGCGTCTGCTGCGCACCCAGACTTCCGGCGTGCAGATCCGCACCATGAAAAACCAGCAGCCGCCGATCCGCATCATCGCCCCTGGCCGCGTCTACCGTAATGACTACGATCAGACCCACACGCCAATGTTCCACCAGATGGAAGGCTTGATCGTAGATAAGAACATCAGCTTTACCAATCTGAAAGGGACGCTGCACGATTTCCTGCGCAACTTCTTTGAGGAAGATTTACAGGTGCGTTTCCGTCCCTCTTACTTCCCGTTTACCGAACCCTCTGCTGAAGTGGACGTGATGGGTAAAAACGGTAAATGGCTGGAAGTGCTGGGCTGCGGCATGGTGCATCCGAACGTGCTGCGCAATGTAGGCATCGACCCTGAGGTCTATTCAGGCTTCGCCTTTGGTATGGGAATGGAGCGTCTGACCATGCTGCGCTATGGCGTGACCGATCTGCGTGCCTTCTTCGAAAATGATTTACGTTTCCTCAAACAGTTTAAATAAAGGCGGGTCTTCCGATGAAATTCAGCGAACTCTGGTTGCGTGAGTGGGTTAACCCGGCCATCGACAGCGCAGCACTCTCAGAACAGATTACCATGGCCGGCCTGGAAGTGGACGGCTTGGAAGCCGTCGCCGGCACTTTCCATGGCGTGGTGGTGGGTGAAGTGGTGGAATGCGGCCAGCACCCGAACGCGGATAAACTGCGCGTCACTAAAATCAACGTTGGCGGCGAGCGCCTGCTTGATATTGTTTGCGGTGCGCCAAACTGCCGTCAGGGCCTCAAAGTGGCCGTCGCCACCATCGGTGCAGTACTGCCGGGCGACTTTAAAATTAAGGCGGCCAAGCTGCGCGGCGAGCCTTCTGAAGGGATGCTTTGCTCCTTCTCCGAACTGGGTATTTCTGACGATCATAGCGGCATTATCGAACTGCCGCAGGATGCGACAGTGGGTACCGATATCCGGGAATTCCTCAAGCTTGACGACAGCACCATCGAAATCAGCGTTACCCCGAACCGTGCTGACTGCCTGAGCATCCTGGGCGTGGCGCGTGATGTGGCCGTGCTGAATAAGCTTCCTCTGACCGAACCGGATATTACGCCCGTTGCGGCTTCCATCCAGGAGACGTTCCCGATCCGCGTGGATGCGCCAGACGCCTGCCCGCGCTATCTGAGTCGTGTGGTCAGGAATATTAACGTGAAGGCGAATACGCCTCTGTGGATGCGTGAAAAGCTGCGTCGCTGCGGCATCCGCTCCATCGATCCGGTTGTTGATATCACCAACTTTGTGCTGCTTGAGCTGGGGCAGCCGATGCATGCCTTCGATCTCGACCGCATTGACGGCGGGATCGTTGTGCGGATGGCGGAAGAGGGCGAAACCCTGACGCTGCTTGACGGCACAGAAGCGAAGCTAAATGCTGATACCTTAGTAATTGCCGATCACCATAAAGCGCTGGCCATGGGCGGGATTTTTGGCGGCGAGCACTCGGGCGTTAATGAAGAAACGACCAGCGTCCTTTTTGAATGTGCGTTCTTCAGCCCGCTGTCGATTACCGGCCGCGCACGTCGCCTGGGGCTGCACACCGATGCTTCCCACCGTTATGAGCGCGGTGTCGATCCGGCGCTACAGTTTAAAGCAATAGAGCGCGCTACGCGCCTGCTTCTTGATATCTGCGGCGGCGAAGCTGGCCCGGTCATTGACGTCACCAGCGAAGCTGCATTGCCGCAACGCGCCACTATTACGCTGCGTCGTGAAAAGCTGGATCGCCTGATTGGCCATGTAATCGCCGATGGGGACGTCACCGATATTCTGAGCCGTCTGGGCTGCGAAGTCACTGCTACCGAAGGTGAGTGGAAAGCCGTCGCGCCCAGCTGGCGCTTCGACATCGCAATCGAAGAAGATCTGGTGGAAGAAGTCGCGCGTATTTACGGCTATAACAACATTCCAGATGTGCCCGTTCAGGCCGGTCTGGTGATGACTCGCCATCATGAGGCGAGCCTGTCGCTCAAGCGCGTCAAAGCGATGCTGGTAGACAAAGGCTACCAGGAAGCCATTACCTACAGCTTCGTCGATCCGAAAGTTCAGGCGCTGCTGCATCCGGGTGAAGAGAATCTGCTGCTGCCAAGCCCGATTTCGGTAGAGATGTCCGCTATGCGCCTTTCGCTGTGGAGCGGCCTGCTCTCAGCGGTGGTTTACAATCAGAATCGTCAGCAAAGCCGCGTACGTCTGTTCGAAAGCGGGCTGCGCTTTGTGCCTGATACACAAGCAAACCTGGGCATCCGTCAGGACGTTATGCTGGCGGGCGTGATTAGCGGTACCCGCTATGAAGAGCACTGGGATCTGGCGCGTCAGGCAGTTGACTTCTATGATTTGAAAGGTGATTTAGAATCCGTCCTGGATTTAACCGGCAAACTGGACGATATTGAGTTCCGTGTTGAAGCGAATCCTGCGCTGCACCCAGGTCAGAGCGCCGCCATTTATTTACGCGGTGAACGGATTGGTTTTATCGGTGTGGTGCACCCGGAACTTGAACGGAAACTGGATCTTAACGGCCGTACCCTGGTGTTCGAACTGGAGTGGGATAAGGTGGCAGACCGCGTCCTGCCTGATGCGAGCGAGATTTCGCGCTTCCCGGCAAACCGCCGCGATATCGCCGTTGTGGTGGCTGAAAATGTCCCGGCAGCAGATATCATCGCGGAGTGTAAGAAAGTTGGCGTAAATCAGATAGTTGGCGTAAACTTGTTTGATGTGTACCGTGGTAAGGGCGTAAATGAAGGTTTTAAGAGCCTCGCTATCAGCCTGATTTTGCAAGATACCAGCCGGACACTCGAAGAAGAGGAGATTGCTGCAACCGTCGCCAAATGTGTTGCAGCGTTAAAAGAGCGATTCCAGGCAACCTTGAGGGATTGAACCTATGGCGCTTACAAAAGCTGAAATGTCTGAATACCTGTTTGAGAAGCTGGGCCTGAGCAAACGGGATGCCAAAGAGCTGGTTGAGCTGTTTTTCGAAGAGGTACGCCGCGCTTTGGAAAATGGTGAACAGGTCAAACTGTCAGGTTTTGGCAACTTCGACCTTCGCGACAAAAACCAACGTCCGGGACGTAATCCCAAAACTGGTGAAGACATTCCTATTACGGCGCGCCGGGTGGTGACTTTCCGCCCGGGGCAAAAGTTGAAAAGCCGGGTTGAGAACGCCTCACCAAAAGAAGACTGATTTCTGCCAGTAAAAAAGGCCGCGTATGCGGCCTTTTTCATATTTCCCTGCTGGCAATGAGAGGGATCTGCTGCCGCATTACAGGTTGTTGCGGTTGCGTACTGATACTGAGATAAATGACTGTACTATCATCCCTGAAGGAACGCGCGGTGCGTCACCAGCAGCGCTGGCTGGGTGGCCTGCTGCTGTTCACACTCCTGATGTTTATGCTCAGCCTGTGCGCCGGTGAGCGTTGGTTATCGCCTGCCGACTGGTTTACCCCGCAGGGCGAACTCTTTGTCGGGCAGCTGCGCCTGCCGCGTACGCTGGCCGTACTGCTGGTGGGAGCCTCGCTGGCCGTCGCCGGAGCCGTTATGCAGGCGCTGTTTGAAAATCCGCTGGCGGAACCCGGACTGCTTGGCGTTTCCAATGGCGCGGGCGTCGGGCTGGTGCTGGGCGTGTTTTCCGCCACGGACGCCATCTGGCAGCTCAGCCTGTTTGCCGTCGCGGGCGCACTGGTCGTCACACTTATTCTGCTGCGCTTCTCACGCCGTGCGCTTTCGAACAGCCGGCTTCTGCTGGCGGGGGTGGCACTGGGGATCATTTGCAGCGCGGTGATGACCTGGGCCGTCTACTTCAGCAGCAACCTTGACCTGCGGCAGCTGATGTACTGGATGATGGGCGGCTTCAGCGGCGTGGACTGGCGCTACGGCTGGCTGATGCTGGCGCTGGTGCCTCTGCTGTTCTGGCTCTGCTCCCGCTGGCAGGTACTTAATCTGATTGCGCTGGGCGACGTTTCCGCCCGCCAGCTGGGGCTGTCGCTGCTGCTGTGGCGCAATCTGCTGGTGGTTGCCATTGGCTGGCTGACGGGCGTAAGCGTGGCGCTTGCGGGCGCGATCGGCTTTGTCGGGCTGGTGGTGCCACATATTCTCAGGCTCAACGGCCTGCACGACCACCGCACTCTGCTGCCCGCCTGCGCCCTTTCTGGCGGAGCCGTACTGCTCGCCGCTGACATTATTGCCCGACTGGCGATCTCCTCGGCAGAGTTGCCCATTGGCGTGGTGACGGCCACGCTGGGCGCGCCGGTATTTATCTGGCTATTATTGAAAAATCGCCCCTGATATCGGGGGTTTCTTTCCATGACAACAGGATAAGCCCATGACTATTTTTGATACAGAACTGGTTACGCTGGATGGTGAACGTACGACGCTGGCCCGGTGGCAGGGCGAAGTATTGCTGGTGGTAAACGTGGCATCAAAATGTGGCCTGACCCCACAATATGAGCAGCTGGAGAATATTCATAAAGCCTGGCATCCGCAGGGCTTCTCCGTTCTCGGCTTCCCCTGCAATGCTTTTCTTGGCCAGGAGCCGGGCAGCGACGAAGAGATCAAAACTTTTTGCAGCACTACCTACGGCGTTACCTTTCCGATGTTCAGCAAGATTGAGGTTAACGGCCCGGAGCGCCATCCGCTCTACCAGCAGCTGATCGCCGCCAAACCGGAGGCCGTTGCGCCGGAAGAGAGTGGTTTTCTGGCGCGAATGGTCAGTAAAGGGCGTGCGCCTCAGGTGCAGGGCGATATCCTGTGGAATTTTGAAAAATTCCTGATTGGCCGTGACGGGACTGTGATCCAGCGTTTTTCTCCAGATATGACGCCAGAAGATCCCATTGTCATGGAAAGTATCAAAATGGCGCTGGCAAAATAAATGCTGCTTGAGTGTCGCGAGGTCGCGGTCAGCCAGCGCTTTTCCCCCTTTAGCGCTGAGGTTCGTCAGGGAGAGCTGATTCACCTGCTCGGGCCCAACGGGGCAGGGAAAAGCTCGCTGCTGGCCGCGCTGTCGGGATTACTGCCTGCCAGCGGCGACATTCTGTTTGCCGGTAAAAGGCTTGAGGCGTGGCCGGTGAACAGCCTGGCGCGGCGGCGGGCTTACCTGCATCAGCAGCAGCTTCCGGCAGGGAGAATGCCGGTCTGGCACTACCTGGACCTGCACCGGCTCCCGCACGCGCCGGATGATGAGCAGAGGCTGCTGGCGCTCAGCCAGACTTTTCAGCTGGAGGACAAGCTGGACCGGCCGCTCACTCAGCTCTCCGGTGGGGAGTGGCAGCGCGTCCGGCTGGCCGCTATGTTCTGCCAGATTGCCCAGCCAGAAGGCAAACTTCTGCTGCTTGACGAACCGCTGAGCGGGCTGGATCTCGCCCAGCAGGCCGCCTTTGATGCCCATCTTGCCTCCCTGATTGCAGAAGGGCTGACCGCGATTGTCAGCGGTCACGATATCAATCATACCCTCCATCACGCCCAGTACGTCTGGCTGATGAAAAGGGGAGAGATGGTCAGTCAGGGAAGCGTGAAGGATGTCCTTCAGCCAGTGACCCTGAGTGCGGTGTATCAGGTGCCGTTCCGGCGTTTAGCCGTTGACGGCTATGAGATGCTTTCCACCCATTCATGACCCTACATCTGACATTGTCAGCTGCCGTGATGAGCAGGTAGAGTAGAAGGCTCTTTTAAAGGATTGTTCAATGCGCTACTGGCTCCTGTTTATTATTGTTCTGCTTGCGGGCTGTAGCAGCCACGCGCCGCCCCCGGATGGACGCCTTGCCGATTCCGTCATGGTAATTGCGCAACTCGACGACCAGCTTAACGCATGGCATGGGACGCCCTATCGCTATGGCGGGACATCGCATCGCGGCGTTGACTGTTCGGGTTTCGTCTTGCTGACATTCCGGGATCGTTTTGGTATTCAGTTGCCAAGAACCACCGCGGCCCAGACCAAAATCGGCACCAGAATAGATAAAGATGTGCTGCTTCCGGGCGATTTGGTTTTCTTTAAAACCGGCAGTGGCGAAAACGGTCTGCATGTAGGTATCTATGATACTAACGATCGTTTTATTCATGCTTCTACCAGTCGGGGTGTTATCCGCTCTTCATTAAATAATGTTTACTGGAAAAAGGTATTCTGGCAGGCGAGACGGATTCAGGTTGATGGGTAACCAGGCTGCTAATAGTACGCCAGGAAAAGTATAATATTTCATCATTTGATTTAACAAAAGAGGATTAATGCCCGGGGCTTTTAAAGCATTATATCTTTGAGCCGCTGAGTAACGGATGTTCAACCGTGAACTACGTCATATTTCAGACGCAGCAATAAAGCCATGATGTGCTGATACGGGCGTCTCCTGTTTTTCTTTATCGGGTGAAGTATCTTTTATAAAAATTATGTGTCAGGTTAAGCTATTCTAACGGACATACTTTATACCCGTCATTCTTCAGATTGCAGAGGCGCTGGTGCCGCTCACTACCCGGATCGCGATATTTTGTGATCTACCGGGCCCTTCACCTGCCGCTTTAAGCGTTCTGGGTAACTGAGGGTATCGTCTGGTACGCCTGGACTTTTCATCAGATGCCGATCCTGAAGATGGTCGTTTGCCGAAGATGAAAGTGAAGGTCGCCAATTCATCATGGCTAAATATAATGAAAATCCATCTGGCAGCGGATTATAAGAGTTACTCTACTTTTTACCCCATCTACAGTTTTGGCGGCAAGCTTATTGCCGTTAAGCTGATGACACATTTTTCCCACAGCACGGCAAATGTGATAATCCCTCAGGAGATGTTGCTGCCGCAGTTAGATAACGACCAGCGAATTATTTTATTACAGAAGCAGATTAACAGCCTTGAAAAGCACCATGATTTCTTTTGCCGGCATGGCGTCAGAATGGCATTGAATATCGATGCGCCGACCGCAAGTCTCCTGCTTGATAACGAGATTCTTGTGCGTAAACTGGCTTTACTTCAGGGACTGGAACTGGAGATTAACGAAAGCTTTACGGACTTTACGCTGGGGTGTGAGAATACCTGCCTGATGGCGCTCAAGGCGCGCTTCGATCTCAGCCTGGAGAATTATGGCGCGGGCAAAGCCTCATCAAAGGCGGCTTACGACAATCTTTTCACCACGATAAAACTGGATAAGGGCTTTATTCAGCAGAATATCAATAAATTGTCATTCAGACCTTTTATCAACGCGATGCTGGAACATATCAAACCCCATTGTCAGCGGGTCATCATTCAGGGCGTGGATGACCTGTCCGGTCTGGATCGAATCAGCGAATTTCCCTTTGATGGTATTCAGAGCACGCTGTTTTCGTCCGCCAGCGATGAGTCGCTGGAGTCCTTAATTCACCCGCCTGAAGCCTTCGCCGAACGCCAATTCTGATACCCCTGCAATGTGTCTGTGTTCACCCCTTTTCAGGGGGGTTACACTTAAGACTACTGTGACGCAAGCCTGATGCGGCTGCGTCGGCTGATCTGGAGGGGAAGTCATGCAATTCAATAACACCTGGCACCGTGAACTCGAGGGATTTTATACCGCCCTTCAGCCAACGCCATTAAGCCACTCCCGTCTGCTTTGTCACAGCCCGTCGCTGGCACGGGAACTCGGGCTTGATGAAAGCTGGTTCAGAGAAGATAAGACACCGCTCTGGAGCGGTGAAGCGCTGTTGCCCGGTATGCAGCCGCTGGCTCAGGTTTACAGCGGGCATCAGTTTGGCGTCTGGGCCGGTCAGCTGGGCGATGGGCGGGGCCTGCTGCTCGGAGAACAGCAGCTGGAGGATGGCAGAAAAATGGACTGGCATCTGAAAGGGGCCGGGCTGACGCCCTATTCACGAATGGGCGACGGCAGGGCGGTGCTGCGCTCCTCCCTGCGGGAATTCCTTGCCTCTGAGGCGATGCATCATCTTGGCATACCGACCACCCGCGCGTTAACGGTGGTGACCAGCGACGAACCCGTCTACCGCGAAACGCCCGAGCGGGGAGCCATGCTGCTTCGCGTAGCCGAAAGTCACCTCCGCTTTGGCCATTTTGAACACTTCTTCTATGCTGGCGAACCGGAAAAGGTACGTCAGCTTGCTGATTACGCTATCCGTCATCACTGGCCGCACTTACAGGAAGAGGCCGATCGCTATCTGCTCTGGTTCAGCGACGTGGTAAAGCGTACCGCAAGGCTGATCGCTCACTGGCAGAGTATTGGCTTCGCTCACGGCGTAATGAATACGGACAATATGTCCATCCTGGGACTCACGCTTGACTACGGTCCTTACGGCTTTCTGGATGACTATAAACCTGATTTCATCTGTAACCATTCCGACTATCAGGGACGCTACAGCTTTGAGAACCAGCCGATGATCGGCTTGTGGAACCTGAACCGGCTGGCCCATACGCTCTCCGGCCTGTTAAGTACGGAGCAGCTTAAGCAGGCGCTTTCTGGCTATGAAACTGAGCTGATGCGCTGCTGGGGCGAACAGATGCGGGCGAAGCTCGGGCTGTATACTCAGGAGAGCGATGACAACGAGATACTGACCAACCTGCTGGCGATGATGAGCCGTGAAGGCAGCGACTATACGTTAACCTTCCGCCTGCTGAGTGAAACGGCGCAGCAGCAATCGTCATCACCGCTGCGTGACGAATTTATTGACCGTGAGGCGTTTGACAGCTGGTATAACATCTACCGTCAGCGGTTACTTAAAGAAGGGATCGGTGACGAAGAACGTCAGCAGAAAATGAAGCAGGTAAACCCGGCGATCGTGCTGAGAAATTACCTGGCGCAGCAGGCGATTGAACGGGCGGAAAAGGATGACGTCAGCGTGCTGTCGCGACTGCAGCAGGCGCTGAGCCAGCCGTTTAACGATGCCCCTGAATTTGCCGATCTGATGCGCCGCCCGCCCGACTGGGGCAAGAAGCTGGAAGTGAGCTGTTCAAGCTAAAGTCGTGTGCGTAAAAGGGCCGGTTTACCGGCCCTTTCGATCGCCGGGTGCTTAACCGAATCTGGTCTCAGCCGCATTGGCCAGCAGGGCCAGCACGGCTTCGCTGTCATCCCATCCCAGACAGGGATCGGTGATCGACTGACCATAGACCAGCGGCGTACCGGGCGTGACTTTCTGCGTCCCTTCCTGAAGAAAACTTTCAATCATCACGCCGGCAATCGCCCGGCTTCCTTCGCGGATCTGCTGAGAAACGGATTCCGCCACCGCCATCTGCAGACGATGCTGCTTCAGGCAGTTGCCGTGGCTGAAGTCGATAACCAGCTGTTCAGGCAGCCTGAACGCCCGCAGGCTTGCTGCCGCCGAGGCGATATCTTCCGGATGATAATTCGGCTGTTTGCCCCCGCGCATAATGACGTGGCCGGAAGGATTGCCGCTGGTCTGATAAATCGTCATCTGACCGTGCTTATCCGGCGAGAGAAACATATGGCTGGCACGTGCTGCGCGGATTGCATCTACCGCGATCTGGATATTGCCGTCGGTGCCGTTCTTGAACCCAACCGGGCAGGAGAGCGCGGAAGCCATTTCACGGTGAATCTGACTTTCGGTCGTACGGGCACCGATCGCGCCCCAGCTGATCAGGTCGGCAATAAACTGTCCGACCACCATATCCAGAAACTCGGTCGCGGTTGGCATGCCCAGCGCATTAATATCCAGCAGCAGCTTACGGGCAGTTTCCAGACCGTGATTGACGCGGAAGCTGCCGTCGAGGCCGGGATCGGAGATCAGACCTTTCCAGCCGACGACCGTACGCGGCTTCTCGAAATAGGTACGCATAACAATTTCGAGACGGGAGTGGTACTTCTTGCGCAGCGCTGTCAGTTTCTGCGCATAGTCCAGGGCTGCTTTGGGATCGTGCAGAGAGCAGGGGCCAATCACCACCAGCAGTCGGGGATCTTCACCGGAAAGGATCCGGGCAATGCGCTGGCGGGAGGCCGTGACGTTGGCCGCAATGGCAGGGGTGATCGGATGTCGCTTAGCCAGTTCATCAGGCGTAATCAGACTCTCGATGCGCGCGGTCCGCAGTTCATCTGTTTTGTTCATGATAATCTCTGAAATGGGTTCTTCTCTGCGGCAGGCGTGCCGGGAAGTGATGCCGATCACAATAAACCAAAACGGCATCATTTCAACCGGAAACCGCGCTAAAAAGAGGTTAACGCGATAAACATCACTTTTCAGAGAGGTTTAGCGCGGCGCCTGAAGCGGACAATCAGTACATCCGGCGCGTCAGTCCCATAATATCCAGAATCTTGGTGGCGATTTCCTCTACGGAATAGTTGGTGCTGTTGAGATAGCGAATCTGATGGGTGCGAAAGAGCGCTTCCACTTCGCCCACTTCCAGCCGGCACTGGCGCATCGATGCATAGCGCGTGTTTTCAGCCCGCTCCTGACGGATAGCCGCCAGACGCTCGGGATCGATAGTCAATCCAAACAGCTTATGCTGGAAGGGCTTGAGGGCTGGAGGCAGCTTAAGGTTATCCATATCATCTGCAATAAACGGATAGTTCGCTGCCCGGATGCCAAACTGCATGGCGAGGTAAAGACTTGTGGGCGTTTTGCCGCACCGCGACACGCCGAGGAGGATGACCTGGGCATCTTCCAGCCCGCGCAGCGAAATGCCGTCATCATGGGCCAGCGTATAGTCGATTGCCGCGATACGGGCATCATATTTGCCCAGATTATTCGCGGTTAACCCATGCGTCCGGTTGGCAACGGGCGCGGGCGCTATGCCGAGCTCCTGCTGGAGCGGCGCCACCAGCGACTGCACGATATCCTGACAGAAACCGTCGCTTTGCAGGATAATTTCGCGAATTTCGGGCGTTACGATAGAAATAAACACCAGCGGGCGCATCCCGCTTTTCTCATAGAGCGCGTTAATCTGCGCCTTAACCGCCTGGGCGCGCTGCACGTTTTGTACAAAAGGGAGCGTGACGCTGTTAATGCCCACGGGGAACTGCGACAAAACCGCGTGGCCGAGCACTTCGGCGGTGATGGCGGTGCCATCAGAAATATAAAAAACGCTGCGTTCGCTGTTCACGTCCATTTTCTCTCCCGTCATTATTGTCCCAGCAGACTAATTTAAGCTGCTATAAAATTGCAAATGGTGATGTACTCAGCAATGCAGAATAAATAAGCAAATTCCTTTTTACAGAAAAGGGCTTTTTTCAGATAAACGGTAAATCGCAGGGTTACGTCTATTTATGAAATGACGTTTCTTATTTGTATTCATAAAATGCAGACTAATGCTAGAAAGCATTCTTTTCCGGAATTACTTTTTGTTGCGCAACATAATCAGGCCCGAAAACGGCAGGCTTGATAAAAGTCATTATTAATCAAAAGGTTATGATTTATTCCGGTTGCGCAATTCATTGCCGCCAGGGCGGAGTTTTCTTAAAACGGCTTTTTTGAAGCGCTTGATCGATTCAACAGTTTCATTCCTGAACAGGAATGTGCCAGGCTCAATTCGCATTACCCTGTCCTCAAAACTTAATTAAATCTGAAAAGGATTGCTTCAATGTCCAATAAAGGCGAACTGCCGCTAGTGCTCTGGTATAACCAGCTTGGCATGAATGATGTTGATCGGGTGGGAGGCAAAAATGCTTCTCTGGGCGAAATGATCAGTAATTTGTCTTCACTGGGTGTTTCCGTGCCCGATGGGTTTGCCACAACCTCAGAGGCATTTAATCTTTTCCTCGATCAAAGCGGCGTCAATCAGCGTATTTATGACCTGCTGGATAAGACCGATATTGATGACGTTGACGAACTGGCAAAGGCAGGTAAGCAGATCCGCCAGTGGATAGTCGATACTCCTTTCCAGCCGGCGCTGGAACAGGCCATTCGCGAAGCTTATCAGCAGCTCTCCGCCGATGATGCTGACGCGTCCTTTGCGGTAAGATCTTCCGCCACCGCCGAAGATATGCCGGATGCCTCCTTTGCCGGACAGCAGGAAACCTTCCTGAACGTGCAGGGCTTTGACGCCGTGCTGATCGCCGTTAAGCACGTTTTTGCTTCCCTCTTTAACGATCGCGCCATTTCCTATCGCGTGCACCAGGGCTACGATCATCGCGGCGTGGCGCTCTCGGCGGGCGTACAGCGGATGGTTCGCTCTGATGTGGGATCGGCGGGGGTGATGTTCACGATCGATACCGAATCAGGTTTTGATCAGGTGGTATTCATTACCGCAGCGCTGGGTCTGGGCGAGATGGTGGTGCAGGGCGCCGTCAATCCGGATGAATTTTACGTCCATAAACCAACGCTGGCGGCGGGCCGTCCGGCTATCGTGCGCAAAACCATGGGCTCGAAGAAGATCCGCATGGTTTATGCTGACTCCCGCGAGCATGGCGAGCAGGTCAGAATTGAAAATGTGCCGGCGCAGGAGCGCGACCGCTTCTGCCTGACCAGCGAAGAAGTGGAAGCGCTGGCTACTCAGGCCGTGCTGATTGAGAAGCACTACCAGCGTCCAATGGATATTGAGTGGGCGAAAGATGGGCATACGGGCAAACTTTTCATCGTCCAGGCGCGTCCTGAGACGGTACGTTCAAATGGCCAGGTTATGGAGCGTTACACGCTGCATGGTAAAGGCAAGATCGTGGTGGAAGGGCGTGCAATCGGTCACCGCATCGGCGCAGGTGAAGTGAAGGTGATTCACGACATCAGCGAAATGAACCGGATACAGAAAGGCGACGTGCTGGTCACCGATATGACCGATCCGGACTGGGAACCGATTATGAAGAAGGCTGCGGCCATCGTCACCAATCGTGGAGGGCGGACCTGCCATGCCGCCATTATCGCCCGTGAGTTGGGCATCCCTGCCGTGGTGGGTTGTGGCCATGCGACCGACGTTCTGAAGGATGGCCATAAGGTCACGGTTTCCTGTGCGGAAGGGGATACAGGTTACGTTTATGATGAGCTGCTGGACTTTGAAGTGAAAAGCTCACAGGTGGATGAGATGCCGCCGCTGCCGCTTAAAATTATGATGAACGTCGGTAACCCTGACCGGGCATTCGATTTTGCCTGTCTGCCAAATGAAGGGGTGGGGCTGGCGCGGCTGGAATTTATTATTAACCGGATGATTGGCGTCCATCCTAAAGCGCTACTGGAGTTTGACCAGCAAACGCCTGAACTCCAGCAGCAAATTCGCGAAATGATGAAGGGTTTTGACGATCCGGTGGAGTTTTATATTGCCCGCCTGACGGAGGGGATCGCCACGCTGGGAGCCGCTTTTGCGCCAAAACGCGTTATTGTTCGCCTCTCCGATTTCAAAACTAATGAATACGCGAATCTGGTGGGCGGCGAGCGCTATGAACCGGAGGAAGAGAATCCCATGCTGGGCTTCCGTGGCGCGGGTCGCTATGTGGCAGACAGCTTCCGCGACTGCTTTGCGCTGGAGTGCGCGGCCGTTAAACGCGTTCGTAACGAGATGGGGCTGACTAACGTAGAGATCATGGTGCCGTTTGTCCGCACCGTGGCTCAGGCTAAGGCGGTGGTTGAAGAGCTGGAGCGTCAGGGGCTTAAGCGCGGTGAAAACGGGCTGAAGCTTATTATGATGTGTGAAATTCCTTCCAATGCGCTGCTGGCGGACCAGTTCCTGGAATATTTTGACGGGTTCTCCATTGGTTCTAACGATATGACGCAGCTGGCGCTGGGGCTCGACAGGGATTCCGGGGTGGTTTCCGAACTCTTTGATGAACGCAACGACGCGGTAAAAGCGCTGCTCTCCATGGCGATCCGTTCGGCGAAAAAAGCGGGTAAATATGTCGGCATCTGCGGACAGGGGCCGTCCGATCACGAAGACTTTGCTGCCTGGCTGATGGAAGAGGGGATCGACAGTCTGTCACTCAACCCGGATACCGTGGTACAGACCTGGCTGAGCCTGGCGGAACTGCCAAAAAAATAGCCGCATTCTTCACTGCAGAAATAAAAAGGCCAGCCTGACTGGCCTTTTTTACGTTTTTCAGCCTAAAAAAAAGCCCATCACATGGGATGGGCAAAGACTACACACAGCAATTCTTTACTTTGACTTGGGGAAAGCTTGTTTAAAAATCAGCATGTTGATCCTAAACATGCTGTTCATACTATTCAGGCCGGCTCTCTGAGTCATTAAGAATCCTCTTATTAGTTTAAAAGCCATAACCTTTTATGACATTTTACCGGGGCGGAGAGCCTGCAAACCGTTTATTTGCTAATCAATTGGCCCTAAGGACAACTCAAATGCCTGAAAAACCGCTTTTTCAGGTTAAGTTTTCTGAATGCATTAGTTGTTACCGGATGAAAATATTTCCTGCTGCTTATGAAACCGGCCAGTCAGGCTGGCCGGAAAGAGGATTAGTTTGTCCCGGATTTTTGCTGCCGCTCAACTTCTGTCATCGCTTCAACCACCGCATGCGGATCCCTCTCGGGAGCGGGCGCTTCATTAATCCAGGCTGACAGCAACCGGTATGAGACAGCCAGCACCACAGGTCCGATAAACAGCCCTATCATGCCAAACGCCACCAGTCCGCCAATGACGCCGGAGAGAATGAGGATCATCGGCAGGTCGGCACCCATGCGGATCAGCATCGGGCGAAGAACGTTATCCAGCGTCCCCACCACGCAGCTCCATATCAGCAGCACGGTGCCCCAGGTTGTATCGCCGCTCCAGTAGAGCCAGATAATCGCCGGGATCAGCACAACCAGCGGGCCGAGCTGCACCAGGCAGGCAAGGATCATCAGCACGGTCAGCACGGTGGCGTAGGGTATCCCTGACAGCGCCAGACCTATGCCGCCCAGCACGCCCTGTACCAGGGCGGTAACCACCACGCCAAGCGCCACGGCCCGGATCGCCTGTCCGGCCAGCAGTACCGCCGCGTCGCCGCGCTGCGAGGCCAGCCGGAATGCGAAGTGGCGGATACCCTGACCCACCTGCTCGCCGCGCCAGTAAAGCAGGATGCTGAAGAGAAGCATCAGGGCCAGATGCAGCATAAAGCGGCCGAAATGGCCCGCCTGGGCAAACAGGAAGCCGCTGGTGCGCCCGATATAGGGCTGTACTCTGGTCATCATGGCGCTGCCGCCGCCTTCGAGAACTGTGTGATAAGCCGAATAAAGCTTATGCCCGACCAGCGGTAGGTTATTCAGCCAGAGCATTTCAGGCAGCCGCAGGTGTCCCGATGTCGCCCAGGCTATCACCGGCCGGCTGCTGTCAATCAGGCTGTTAACCAGCAGCGCCACGGGAATAATAAAGAGCAGGATCAGCAACAGGGCCATCACCACCACGGCAAGCGAGCGGCGTCCCCAGAGCAGATGCTGAATTTTAATCATCATGGGCCAGGTGGCGATCACCACCATGCTCGCCCAGGCAAAACCCAGCACAAAGGGCTGGACCACCCAAAAACTGGCTACGATCAGTAGGGTGATAAACATCAGTGAGAAGACGATTTGCGGCAAATCCGATCCTTTCTGCGCATTCTTCATGGTGCAACATTAACCTCATGTGAATAAAGTGCGGAGCGGGTTACGCTGAAAAATCTTCCGTTTCCTCAGATCCCGCTCTCCCGGATGTATTAAACGCACTTTCAGCGGAAACGGCACGTTATTCTTTTACGCCGCTATTTTGAAATCGCGACAGCTCATAAAAAAATGTGATAAAACCATGAGATTAAGTGCAAACGTTTACCTAACATTCTGGTCACCCGACAATGATCCCACAAATTTCTCAGGCGCCAGGCCTGGTTCAACTGGTGCTGACTTTTTTGCAGGCGCTACAGCAGCAGGGCTTCACCGGCGACACCGCCACCAGCTATGCCGATCGTCTTACCATGTCCACCGACAACAGCATCTATCAGCTTCTTCCGGATGCCGTACTGTTTCCCCGCTCTACCGCTGATGTCGCCCTGATTGCCCGGCTGGCGGGAGAGCAACGTTTTGAAAGCCTGACCTTCACTCCGCGCGGCGGCGGCACCGGCACCAACGGGCAATCCCTCAATCAGGGGCTGGTGGTGGATATGTCCCGCTATATGAACCGCATCCTGGAAATCAACCTTGAACAGGGGTGGGTAAAAGTCGAAGCCGGCGTGATAAAAGATCAGCTTAATGCCTGGCTTAAGCCTTACGGCTTCTTTTTCTCTCCGGAGCTTTCCACCAGTAACCGCGCCACTCTGGGAGGCATGATCAATACCGACGCCTCGGGGCAGGGTTCTCTGGTTTATGGGAAAACCTCCGATCATGTCCTTGGACTGCGTGCCGTGCTGCTCGGCGGCGATATTCTTGATACCCGCACCGTGCCCGTTGCGCTGGCAGAGAGGCTGGCCCAGGAGGCGAGTCGCGAAGGGGAAATCTACCGGACGGTACTGGAAAGCTGCCGGGATAAACGGCAACTGGTGACGGATAACTTTCCCCAACTCAATCGTTTCCTTACCGGTTACGACCTGCGTCACGCCGTCAGCGATGATTTAGAAAGGGTCGATTTAACGCGCATTCTCTGCGGCGCGGAAGGCACGCTGGCATTTATTACCGAAGCACGGCTGGATATCACGCCGATCCCGAAAGTCCGTCGTCTCGTTAATATTAAATATGACTCCTTTGACTCCGCGCTGCGCAGCGCGCCTTTTATGGTGGAGGCAAAAGCGCTTTCCGTGGAGACGGTTGATTCAAAGGTGCTGAACCTCGCCCGGGAAGATATCGTCTGGCACTCGGTGAGCGAGCTGATCGCCGATGTTCCTGACCGCGAAATGCTGGGGCTGAATATTGTTGAGTTCGCCGGTAACGACAGTAGCGTAACGGATGCGCAGGTAGATGCGCTTTGCCGGCAGCTGGATACGCTGATGATGCAGGGCGAAGCGGGCATTATTGGCTATCAGCGCTGTCACGATCTGGACGGTATTGAGCGCATTTATGCCATGCGTAAAAAAGCCGTGGGCCTGCTGGGCAACGCGAAAGGCCGCGCCAAGCCGATCCCGTTCGTGGAAGATACCTGCGTTCCCCCCGAAAAGCTTGCAGACTACATCGTCGAATTCCGGGCATTGCTCGACAATCATGGCCTGAGTTACGGCATGTTTGGTCACGTTGACGCCGGGGTTCTTCACGTCCGTCCTGCACTGGATATGTGCGATCCGCAGCAGGAGATGCTGATGAAGCAGATCTCGGATGAGGTGGTGGCGCTGACGGCGCGCTACGGCGGTCTGCTTTGGGGAGAGCATGGGAAAGGTTTCCGGGCGGAATACAGTCCGGCGTTTTTTGGCGAGGCGCTTTTCTATGAGCTTCGTCGCATCAAAGCCGCTTTCGATCCGCAAAACCGCCTTAACCCTGGCAAAATCTGTACCCCGCTGGGCGTGGATGAGCCGATGATGAAAGTGGATGCGGTAAAGCGTGGAACGTGGGATCGCCAGATCCCGATCGCTGTTCGTAGCGACTGGCGGGGCGCGATGGAGTGTAACGGCAACGGTCTGTGCTTCAACTTCGATGTCAGAAGTCCGATGTGTCCCTCAATGAAGATAACCGGCAACCGCATCCATTCGCCGAAGGGCCGGGCGACGCTGACCAGAGAGTGGCTGCGCCTGCTGGCGGAGCAGGGCGTCGATCCGCTGGTGCTGGAAAAGCGCCTGCCGGAGAGCAGAGTCAGCCTGAGAGGGCTGATTGAGCGCACCCGCAACAGCTGGTACGCCAGACGTGGCGAATATGATTTCTCTCATGAGGTGAAGGAGGCGATGTCCGGATGCCTTGCCTGCAAGGCGTGCTCCACCCAGTGTCCGATCAAGATCGATGTGCCGGGATTCCGTTCACGTTTCCTTCAGCTCTACCATACCCGCTATCTGCGCCCGGTTAGTGACCACCTGGTGGCTGGCGTGGAAACCTATGCGCCTTTGATGGCAAAAGCGCCGCAGCTGTTTAACTTTTTCCTGCGTCAGCCGCTGGTGCGTAACCTGAGCAAAACCCATATCGGTATGGTCGATCTCCCGCTGCTCTCCTCGCCAAACCTGAAGAAGCAGCTGGCCGGACAGGCTGCCATGACCACCACGCTGGAACAGCTGGAGGAGATGAGCAGCGAACAGCGGGCAAAATATGTGCTGGTGGTACAGGATCCTTTCACCAGCTATTACGAAGCCCGGCTGGTGGCTGATTTTGTCCGGCTGGTGGAAAAACTGGGCTATCAGCCGGTGGTTCTGCCTTTCTCACCGAACGGTAAGGCGCAGCATATTAAAGGCTTTCTGACGCGCTTCGCCCGGACCGCGCAAAAAACCGCGGATTTTCTGAACCGTGTTGCCCGGCTGGAGCTGCCTCTGGTCGGCGTCGATCCCGCGCTGGTGCTCTGTTACCGTGATGAGTACCGGGAGATGCTCGGGGATAAACGGGGCGATTTTCACGTTCAGCTGGTGCATGAATGGCTGATTCAGGCGCTCCCGCCTGCGGAACAGAAGCCGCAAAGCGGTGAGGCATGGTACCTCTTCGGACACTGTACGGAGGTAACCGCGCTGCCTGCCTCAACGAAGCAGTGGGAAGGCATTTTTGCCCGCTTCGGCGCCAGGCTGGAAAACGTCAGCGTGGGCTGCTGCGGCATGGCGGGAACCTACGGGCATGAGACGAAAAATCTGGCAAACTCGCTGGGGATTTATGAGCTTTCCTGGCATCAGGCGATGCAAAAGCTGCCGCGCCAGCGCTGCCTTGCCACCGGTTACTCCTGCCGCAGCCAGGTTAAACGCGTCGAGGGGAACGGGATGCGTCATCCGCTTCAGGCGCTGCTGGAGATTGTCTGATGGCTATCTGGAAACGTATCGCCACGCTGGAGCAGATGAACCAGCGCAGCCAGGGCACGCTGGTGGCCCATCTCGGCATCTGCTTTACCTCACTGGAGGAGGGCATTATTGAGGCGACCATGCCGGTTGATGAGAGAACGCGTCAGCCTTTTGGCCTGCTGCATGGCGGCGCCTCAGTCACGCTGGCCGAGACGCTGGGGTCGATGGCCGGTTATCTCTGCACCGAAGCGAGTGAAACCGTGGTCGGGCTGGAAATCAACGCCAATCATCTCCGCGCCGTCAGGGAAGGCGAGGTGCGGGGAGTCTGCCGCGCCGTGCATCTGGGACGGACGCATCAGGTATGGCAAATCGATATCTTCGACGCCCGGCAGCGCCTTTGCTGCACCTCACGTCTCACCACGTCGATTTTGTCAGCCAGGGCAAAAGAGTGATATTATACTGCGCGCTGAAAACGGACTTCACATAATCCATGCGGCATGCCTGACAAATTCGCTTTGCAGCCGGCTGGCGCTGTCCCAGTCACCGCTAATGGCCAGCTGGTGGCACAAACGGGTCAGCGAATGGCGGGCAAGTTGCCAGGCCTGCATACGGAACAGCCGGTCGCGTTGGGCATCGCTTAACTCCTGGATCAGGCGGTGATGCAGTTTACCCAGCGCATGCAAATAGCTCTGATCGTCGCCGTTAAGCTGGCAAATTTCGGCCATATCAAGGCAGGTATCGTTGAACTGACGCAAATGTTCCAGCGTACAATCAGGCCGGTTCAGTTTCGCCTCGGCCATATAGAAGTCAACGGTAATGTCGCGGATAGAAAACTTATAATCGTCAATTTTATGTTGTAGCCAGGCACTCATCGACAGCGTCATCTCGGGACCCATACTCGTTAATGATAATCATTATCATATTACAAGCTGCGCAATATTCAATGTTCCGGCGCAAAATTTTATCCATAAATGCGGCCTTTCAGAATAATTGGTCATAACTTAAGGCGGCGTAACGGTTAGCGCTAAAACAGGCATTATCACCAGTAAGCGCAGCACGGCATTTATTAACTATCCATTATTCAACGCGTTATCAGCACGATAAAAGGTTGCATGACGCAAATCGTAATCCTCTTAACAGGGTCTAAACTGTATAAAGAGGGCTAAAAAAGCCCTGTTGACCTAAATCCCTGCAAAACAAGAGGTTGAAGCGATATCCAATATCACTAACATAGGGGTATTAGCCCGCAGGGCTATCGACTCGCGAGGTAATTCTATGCCATCAGCAACTACTGCTTCTTTTTCTCCTGACGACTTCGTCTGGAAGGGCCTGACGCTGACCGACAGCGCCGCTAAGCAAATCATTGCGCTGGCCGCTAATGACCCCCACGTGAAGGGATTAAAGCTGGGCGTGAAGTCTTCCGGCTGCGCGGGTTTTGGCTACACCATGGATCTGGTTAAAGAGCCAGCCGATGACGATCTTGTTTTCACCCATCAGGGGGCGCATCTCTATGTTCCCCTTCAGGCCATGCCGCTGATTGACGGAACGGAAGTCGATTTCGTCCGTGAAGGCCTGAATCAGATTTTCAAATTTAATAATCCTAAAGCTCAACACGCCTGTGGCTGTGGTGAGAGCTTTGGCGTTGAGTAAACCATATGTCTCGAAACACTGAAACATCGGACGACGTGCAGGTCTGGGAAGGAAACCACCAGAAGTACAAAGAGGGGTTCTTTACCCAGCTGCAAACCGAGGAGTTTGAACACGGCATCAGCGAAGATGTGGTGCGCGCCATCTCGGCCAAGCGTAACGAGCCAGAGTGGATGCTTGAGTTCCGCCTGAAGGCGTACGCCGCCTGGCTGGAGATGGAAGAGCCGCACTGGCTGAAGGCGAACTACAAATCGCTGAACTATCAGGATTACAGCTACTATTCAGCGCCCTCATGCGGCAACTGTGATGACAGCTGCTCCTCCGAGCCAGGCGCGACGCAGGCATCGGGTTCTCAGCCTGCCAACTACCTGACGGAAGAGGTGGAAAACGCCTTTAAGCAGCTGGGCGTACCGGTGCGTGAAGGGCAGGAAGTGGCCGTAGATGCCATCTTCGACTCCGTTTCCGTTTCCACTACCTATCGCGGCAAGCTGGCGGAGCAGGGAATTATTTTCTGTTCATTTGGCGAGGCCATTCACGAGCACCCGGAACTGGTGAAACAGTATCTGGGCACCGTGGTGCCAGCGAACGATAACTTCTTCGCGGCTCTTAACTCCGCGGTCGCTTCTGACGGCACCTTCGTCTACATCCCGAAAGGGGTGCGCTGCCCGATGGAGCTTTCCACCTATTTCCGCATCAACGCGGCGAAAACCGGTCAGTTTGAACGTACTATTCTGATCGCAGATGAAGGCAGCTACGTCAGCTACATCGAAGGGTGTTCCGCCCCGGTGCGCGACAGCTATCAGCTTCACGCTGCAGTGGTGGAAGTGATCATCCATAAGGATGCTGAAGTTAAATACTCCACCGTCCAGAACTGGTTCTCCGGCGGCGAGTCCGAAGGCGGCATCCTGAACTTCGTGACCAAGCGTGCGCTGTGTGAAGGCGAAAACAGTAAGATGTCCTGGACACAGTCGGAAACCGGCTCGGCCATTACCTGGAAATATCCCAGCGTGATCCTGCGCGGCGATAACTCTATCGGTGAATTCTTCTCCGTGGCGCTGACCAGTGGACATCAGCAGGCTGACACCGGCACCAAGATGATCCATATCGGCAAGAACACTAAATCCACCATCATCTCCAAAGGGATCTCGGCCGGTAAAAGCCAGAACACCTATCGTGGACTGGTCAAAATCATGCCGACGGCCACCAACGCGCGTAACTTCACCCAGTGCGACTCCATGCTGATTGGCGCGGACTGTGGCGCGCACACTTTCCCCTATGTGGAAGTGCGTAATAACACCGCTCAGCTTGAGCATGAAGCGACGACCTCCCGTATTGGTGAAGATCAGCTGTTCTACTGCCTGCAGCGCGGGATCAGCGAAGATGATGCGATCTCTATGATCGTCAATGGCTTCTGTAAGGATGTCTTCACCGAGCTGCCGCTGGAATTTGCGGTGGAAGCACAAAAACTGCTGGCGATCAGCCTTGAACACAGCGTGGGTTAACGCCCCACGCTTACGGTCACTGAGTGCAGTGCCGGACGGCACTGTCAGGGAAACACTATGTTAAGTATTAAAGATTTACAGGTTAGCATTGAAGATAAAGAGATCCTGCGTGGGCTGGATCTTGAAGTGAAGCCTGGTGAAGTACACGCCATCATGGGCCCGAATGGCTCAGGGAAAAGTACGCTTTCCGCAACGCTTGCCGGGCGTGAAGAATATGAAGTCACCGGCGGTTCCGTCAGCTTTAAGGGCAAAGACCTGCTGGAGCTTTCTCCGGAAGACCGTGCTGGTGAAGGCATCTTTATGGCGTTTCAGTATCCGGTAGAGATCCCTGGCGTCAGCAACCAGTTCTTTCTGCAAACGGCCGTCAACGCCGTGCGGAAGTATCGCGATCAGGAGTCGCTGGATCGTTTCGACTTCCAGGACTTTATCGAAGATAAAATTCAGCTGCTGAAAATGCCGGAAGATCTGCTGACCCGTTCCGTTAACGTCGGCTTTTCGGGCGGCGAGAAGAAGCGTAATGACATTCTGCAGATGGCGGCGCTGGAGCCTGAGCTCTGTATCCTTGATGAAACCGACTCCGGACTGGATATCGATGCGCTGAAAACCGTGGCGAACGGCGTGAACACGCTGCGTGACGGCAAGCGCGCTTTCATCATCGTCACGCACTATCAGCGTATCCTTGACTACATCAAACCGGACTTTGTTCATGTGCTCTATCAGGGCAAGATCGTAAAATCCGGTGACTTTACGCTGGTAAAACAACTGGAGGAGCAAGGCTATGGCTGGCTTACCGACCAGGAGTAGTGATAACGCCCTGCAACAGTGGCATCACCTGTTTGAAACGCACGGCGAAAACCGTTCGCTGCAGGCTCAGCAGCACTGGCAGCAGGTTCTGCGCCTGGGGCTGCCGACGCGCAAGCAGGAAAACTGGAAATATACGCCGCTGGAAAGCCTGTTTGACCAGAACTTCGTTCTGCCACAGGCCGCAGAGCTGACCGCCGGAGACGTCGCAGCGCAGGCGCTTGCGATTGACGCCATCAAACTGGTTTTTGTTGATGGCCGCTTTAATGCCGCGCTCAGCGACAGTGAATTCGGCGAGTTCGAGATTCAGGTAAGCGGCGCGGCTAAGCGTCGCGAGCTTGATGCACCGCTGCAGCCGGAAGTCTTTCTGCACCTGACTGAAAGCCTTGCAGAAGAGGTCACCGCCATCCACCTGTCCCGCGGCAAAGCGGCTTCACGTCCTCTCTATCTGCTGCATATCAGCAGCGGCAGCGCGCAGGCGGAGATGAACACCTCACATTACCGTCATCATTTGCAGCTGGATGACGGCGCAGAAGCGACCATCATTGAACATTACGTCACCCTGAACGAGGCCAGCCATTTTACCGGCGCCCGTTTTACGGCGACGGTAGGCGATAACGCTCAGCTGACGCACTACAATCTCTCCTTTGAGCACAGCAGCAGCTTCCACTTCTCGCATAACGATCTCGCCATTGGGCGGGATGCGCGCGTGCAGAGCCACAGCTTCCTGTTGGGTGCTGGACTCTCGCGGCATAACACCAGCGTTCAGCTGAACGGCGAGGGCAGCGAACTGGGCATCAACAGCCTGATGCTGCCTGTTGAGAAAGAAGTCTGCGACAGCCGTACTTACCTTGAGCACAACAAAGGGCACTGCCAGAGCCGTCAGCTGCATAAAACTATCGTTCGCGATAAGGGACGTGCGGTGTTCAACGGTATGATTAAGGTGGCCAAACATGCGCTGAAGACCGACGGACAGATGACCAACAACAACCTGTTGCTGGGCCGGCTGGCCGAAGTGGATACCAAACCGCAGCTGGAAATCTACGCCGATGACGTTAAGTGCAGCCACGGCGCGACTATTGGACGCATCGACGACGAGCAGATGTTCTACTTGCGCGCGCGCGGGATCGGCGAAGAGTCTGCACAGCGTATGATCATCTACGCTTTTGCAGCGGAATTAACTGAAGCCATTAAGGATGACGTGCTGAAAGAGGCGGTGATGCAGCGTATCGCCCGGCGTTTTCCTGGAGGCATTCAATGAGTTTTGACCTGGCGCGCATCAGGGCCGAGTTTCCGGTTCTGGCGCGGGAAGTGAATGGCCAGCCGCTGGCCTATCTGGACAGTGCCGCCAGCGCGCAGAAACCCCACTCGGTCATTAATGCAGAAAGCCATTTTTACGAGCACGGTTATGCGGCGGTGCATCGCGGCATCCATACCCTGAGCGCTCAGGCGACCACGGATATGGAGAATGTGCGCACTCAGGCGGCGCGTTTTCTGAATGCCGCCTCGCCAGAAGAGATCGTGTTTGTCAAAGGCACTACCGAGGGGATCAACCTCGTGGCCAGCAGCTGGGGTGGCAGCCAGCTGAAGCCGGGCGACAATATTCTGATCACCGAGATGGAACACCACGCCAATATCGTTCCCTGGCAGATGGTGGCCGAGCGTACCGGGGCCGAGGTGCGGTTTATCCCGCTGACGGAGAACGGCGAGCTCGATCTCTCCACGCTCCCTTCGCTTATCGACAGCCGCACTCGTCTGCTCGCCGTGACGCACGTTTCCAACGTGCTGGGGACGGTCAATCCGGTTAAAGAGCTGGTTGCGCAGGCGAAAGCCGCAGGCGTGGTCACGCTGATTGATGGTGCCCAGGCGGTTATGCATCAGAAAGTCGACGTTCAGGATCTGGACTGCGATTTTTACCTCTTCTCCGGACATAAAATTTATGGTCCGGCCGGGATAGGCATTCTTTACGGCCGTAAGGCGCTGCTGGATGAGATGCCACCCTGGGAGGGCGGTGGGGCGATGATCTCTACGGTCAGCCTGACCAGACCCACCACCTATGCTGCCGCGCCGTGGCGCTTTGAAGCGGGTTCACCGAACACGGGTGGGATTATTGGCCTGGGCGCCGCGCTGGCGTGGATCACGGCGCAGAACCTGGATGTTATCCAGCAGCGCGAGCAGGCTCTGATGCGCTATGCGCTCGATAAGCTCTCTTCGGTGCCGGATCTGACCATCTACGGTCCCCGTGAGCGCGCCGGCGTGATCGCCTTCAATCTGGGTAAGCATCACGCTTATGACGTGGGGAGCTTTCTCGATCAGTACGGCATCGCTATCCGTACCGGACACCACTGCGCCATGCCGCTGATGACACATTACGACGTTCCTGCCATGTGCCGGGCCTCCTTCGTTCTGTACAATAGCGAAGAAGAGGTCGATCGCCTGGTGGCCGGCCTGATACGTATACATCGCCTGCTGGGCGGCTGAGGCCGCAGGCAGGCAAGGGAGGCTTGAATGGCAACGTTGCCAGATAAAGAGAAACTGGTCCGCAATTTTACCCGCTGCGCGAACTGGGAAGAGAAGTACCTGTACATTATTGAGCTTGGCGCGCTGCTGCCGGCGCTGTCCGAAGCGGAGCACAAGCCGGAAAATGTCATATCCGGCTGTCAGAGCCAGGTTTGGATCCTGATGGATCAGGAAGAAAACGCACAGGTGACGCTGCATGGCGACAGTGATGCTGCCATCGTGAAAGGCCTGATTGCGGTTGTATTTATCCTTTATCAAAAAATGACGCCGGCGGAAATTCTGGATTTCGACGTGCGTCCCTGGTTTGAACAGCTGGCGCTGGCTCAGCACCTCACGCCCTCCCGCTCTCAGGGGCTGGAAGCGATGATCCGGGCGATTCGCCTGAAAGCTCAGGCGCTGAACGCAGGCTGACTTGCAGTTAACTTCTCGTCACGCCTCCCGCGTAACTCGCGGGAGGCCGTTCCGATCGCTACCGGGAAATCCGCATGAAACCTTTGTTATCCTCCGCTGCCTTTCTGTTCCTCACCTTCGCCTCCGCCTACAGCGCCAGCGCGACTGAATATCCTTTGCCGGCTGAAAACAGCCGTCTGATTGGTGAAAACATCGCTTATACCGTTCCGGCCGATGGCCGGTCGCTTGAGGCCATCGCCGCCTCTCATCAGACCGGCTTGCTCGGTATGCTTGAGGCGAATCCGGGTACGGACCCCTGGCTACCTGAAGCAGGCAAAGTCCTGACTATTCCCACGCAGATGCTGCTGCCGGATACCAAACGTGAGGGGATTGTGGTTAACGTCGCTGAGCTGCGGCTTTACTACTATCCCAAGGATGAAAACAAAGTCATTGTCTATCCCATCGGTATAGGTCAACTCGGTGCGAACACGCCAGCAATGGTCACCCGCGTCAGCCAGAAAATCCCGAATCCTACCTGGACGCCAACGCCTAATATCCGTAAACGGTATGCGGCGGAAGGAAAAACGCTGCCGGTGACGGTGCCTGCGGGGCCGGAAAACCCGATGGGCCTGTTTGCTATGAGGCTGGCCTACGGAAAAGGACACTACCTGATCCACGGCACCAACGCCGACTTCGGCATCGGAATGCGGGTCAGCAGCGGCTGTATCCGGTTGCGGCCTGATGATATCGAGGCGCTTTTTAACAGCGTGCCTGAAGGCACCCGCGTGCAGATTATCAATCAGCCGGTCAAATATGCTCTGGAGCCCGATGGTAAACGCTATATCGAGGTGCATCAGCCGCTTTCCCACAATGAAAATGACGATCCCCAGACCATGCCCATAACGCTGACCTCCGGTGCGAAGAAATTCATCGGCAGTGAGTTAAGCGATCGGGCGGTCATCACAGAGGCGGTTAAGCGGCGATCGGGCATGCCTGTGCTGGTCAATGAAGGTGAGGCGGTGGCTCACCCCGACGTTTTGCCGGAAATCATTGATAAAACGCGCCCTGAGGACGTCCAGGCATAGATCTGAGAGTAGGGTTGCCGGAAGGATTGCGGGCCATAGCGCCCGTTCTGGGGCCTCTTAGAAAGGATTATATAACGGCAAGTAAAGATAGCGGTTGGAAGAAGAAATAAACGGACTCGTATAAGAAGGGCAAAAAAAAATGGCGCACAATGTGCGCCATTTTCATTACCAGAACTCTTACTTACGGTAAGAGTGAGCCTGGTTGTCCAGACGCTGGTTAGCGCGTGCTGCGTCGTCTTTAGCAGCCTGAACGTCAGAACGCATTGCGTTCACGTCGTTGCTCAGCTGGTCAACTTTAGCGTTCAGAGTCTGAACGTCGGTAGACAGCTGGTCAATTTTAGCGTTGCTTGAACAGCCAGCCAGCAGAGTTGAACCCAGGATTACCGCGCCCAGTACCAGTTTAGTACGATTCATTATTTATACCCTCTAGATTAAGTTAATCTCCATGTAGCGTTACAAGTATTACACAAAGCTTTTTCTAATGAGAATAAATTTTTGATGAGAAAGTGCTTAATTTTGATCGTTCGCTCAAAGAAGCATCGTCTTTTTAATTATGGGCAAAAAATTTAGCGAAAACAGGGAATTTTAATCGGATGCATCTTTTGTTAAACCCTAATTGCATCGTTATTTTCGATTGGCGCTTTTCTGAAAAGCTATTATGCAAAGCATAAAAAAACGCCCCTCAGGGCGTTTTTAAACTGTCCGGCGTAAAATTTAATTACAGTACGTGGACGGAGGCGGTATTAGTGGTTCCGCTAGGGACCAGCGCACCAGAAACCATTACGACAACATCCCCTTTCTGACCGTAGCCGCTGGCAACCGCCGCTTCCTTACCGATACGGTAAAAATCGTCGGTTGAAGCAATTTCTTTCACTACAGAGGTGATAATGCCTTTGCTCAGAATCAGCTGACGGGCAGTCTGCTCGTTGGTGGTCAATGCCAGGATGATGGCGTTAGGGAAATATTTACGGACCGATTTCGCGGATTTGCCACCTTCGGTAGCGACAACGATGATAGGCGCTTCCAGGTTCTGTGCTGTTTCAACCGCACCGCGGCAAACGGCTTCGGTGATGCGCATTTTACGGTTGTCATGCTGACTATCAATACGGCTCTTCATTACACGATCGGTACGCTCACAGATCGTCGCCATGATCGAAACGGACTCCAGAGGATATTTTCCTTTGGCGCTTTCACCAGAAAGCATCACCGCATCGGTGCCGTCGAGAATCGCGTTTGCCACGTCGCCGGCTTCCGCACGGGTAGGGCGAGGGTTTTTGATCATGGAATCGAGCATCTGGGTGGCAGTGATCACCACTTTGCGGGCACGGTTACATTTTTTGATCATCATCTTCTGCGCGAAGATCACTTCTTCAACCGGGATCTCAACGCCGAGATCGCCACGTGCAACCATAATGCCGTCAGACGCATCCAGGATTTCATCAAAATTATTCAAACCTTCCTGGTTTTCAATTTTGGAGATGATCTGAATATGCTCGCCGCCGTGCTGCTTAAGGTGCTCACGGATTTCCAGCACGTCGGAACGCTTACGGATAAAAGAGGCCGCCACGAAGTCGACACCCTGTTCACAACCGAAAATCAGGTCGCGCTTATCTTTTTCCGCCAGCGCTGGCAGCTGAATGGACACGCCCGGCAGGTTAACGCCTTTGTTTTCGCCCAGATCGCCGTTATTAAGCACTTTACACACCACGGTGTTTTCCGTGACTTCAGTAACTTCCATGCCAATCAGGCCATCGTCAACCAGCACGGTGTTGCCGATTTTCAGATCGGAAGTGAAGCCTGGGTAGGTCACCGCAACGCGCTCGTTGTTACCGATCACTGCCTGGTCGGTACTGAAGGTGAACGTCTGACCCGCCTTCAGCGAGACATCATTACCGCCTTCCAGCTTCATGGTGCGGATTTCCGGGCCTTTGGTATCCAGCAGGATAGCAGCCTGATGGCCGCTTTTATTCATGACCGCACGCAGGTTCGCGATGCGCTGGCCATGCTCTGCATAATCACCGTGTGAAAAGTTCAGACGCATTACGTTCATACCTGCATCAAGCAGGCTGGTCAGCATTTCTTCAGATTCGGTTTTTGGGCCGATGGTACAAACAATTTTGGTCTTTTTCATGACAGATTATCTATAAAGTTGTGATGGATGAGAAAAGGGAAATGCCGGCAGTCTGCGTAAGACAGCCAGCAGAAATTTTTTCGTAAGAGCATACTGCGGTACAGATTAAGAATAGGAGAAGGTAGAAAAGCGTGCAGAGGAAGTTGAATCGCGGTTTCAGCGCGCGTGCGCAGGGAGGGGGCGCAACAATCTACTGTTTTTAATAAAGGGTCAACCATTCGCTGAAACCATTCAGGTGAAACAACGTTTTATATTATAGACGCTAAGTATGCGAAAACCAATAAAAAAAGCGAGCGTTGCGTAACGGAAGCTTGCGCCATGTCAGGTTATTGCGCAAAAAACGGCAGAGGGATTTTTAAGATTAAACGCAGACGGAAAGAGGTAACAAAGAGGAAAAAAGAAGATGGTGCGTTCTAGAGGACTCGAACCTCCGACCCCCACCATGTCAAGGTGGTGCTCTAACCAACTGAGCTAAGAACGCAAAAGAATGGTGCGTCCGAGTGGACTCGAACCACCGACCCCCACCATGTCAAGGTGGTGCTCTAACCAACTGAGCTACGGACGCACTGTGGTGCGTTCTAGAGGACTCGAACCTCCGACCCCCACCATGTCAAGGTGGTGCTCTAACCAACTGAGCTAAGAACGCGCCGATTGCTGTCTTGCTGACAGCGGGGACGAATATTAACGACAGCGCCATCGCCTGGCAAGCGGAAATCCGCTTTTTTCTGCGTGACTGCTGCTACCTTGTGCGAAGCGCAGCAATTTTAGACACGCAGAGGGCAAAATTACCGAAAAATTAATGCGCTGCGCGGGAGAGAATAGCCTCCGCTGGCTGCCGCTGAAGGCGCAGTATCCGCCAGACCATCATCACCGCAGCGGAGGTCAGGCCGATAATAAAGCCGGTCCAGAAGCCTGCCGGGCCCATCGGCGCCACCACCCAGTCGGTCAGTGCGAGCACATAACCGCTCGGCAAACCCAGCACCCAATAAGCGACAAAGGTGATAAAGAAAATCGCTCTTGTATCCTTATAACCCCGCAGAATGCCGCTGCCAATCACCTGGATGGCGTCGGAGAACTGATAAATGGCGGCCAGCAGCATAAGCTGCGCGGCGAGCGTGACCACCTCCGGGTTATCGTTGTAGAGCAGGGCGATCTGTTCGCGGAAAATAACCGTCAGCAGGGCGGTTATCATCGCCATCGTGACGCCTACCCCCTGTGCGCTCCAGGCGGCAACTTTTGCTGCTTCCGGCGACCCCTGACCCAGGCGGAAACCTACCCGGATGGTGGTGGCGACGCCTAGCGACAGCGGCAGAACGAACATCAGCGAACTGAAGTTTAGCGCGATCTGATGACCGGCAACCTGAACGATCCCCATTGGCGAGACCAGCAGGGCCACCACGGCAAACAGCGTCACCTCAAAAAAGAGCGCGAGGGCAACCGGCAGACCCAATGTAAACAGCCGCCAGAGGACTTTTCTGTCCGGCGGGCTGAAGCGCGCAGGCAGCCGGATATCGCGCATTGAGCGCGCCCGGCTGACCCAGTATCGCATAGCAATAAACATCACCCAGTAGACGGTTGCGGTCGCCACGCCGCAGCCAACGCCGCCCAGCGCGGGCATCCCGAAGTGGCCGTAAATAAAGATATAGTTAACCGGAATATTGACCAGCAGGCCGATAAAACCCATGACCATGCCCGGCTTGGTTTTTGACAACCCTTCGCACTGATTACGGGCAACCTGGAAAAAGAGGTAGCCCGGCACGCCCCATAGCAGCGCGTGCAGGTAGCCCACCGCTTTGCTGGCCAGCAGAGGATCGACGTTCTGCATGGCGTTAATCACGTATCCGGCGTTATAGAGCACAATCATGATCAGCAGAGAGGAAAATCCCGCCAGCCAGTAGGCCTGCCTGACCTGCCAGGCGACGCGATCCCGCCGCCCGGAACCGTTATATTGCGCTACGACTGGCGTGAGGGAGAGCAGCAGACCGTGGCCAAAAAGAATAGCGGGCAGCCAGATCGATGTGCCGACCGCGACGGCAGCCATATCGGTCGCGCTCACGGAGCCGGCCATAATGGTATCAACGAAGCCCATGGCGGTTTGCGCAACCTGCGCCAGGATCACCGGAATCGCCAACGCCAGCAGCTGGCGGGCTTCTGTAAGGTACTTCTGCACAGATACACCTGTTTATTTGAAATTTAAAGGAAAAGCCTGACGGCGACATATGCGTTAGCGGATGGCGAAGGCGACGTGCTGCAGGCCACTTAGTGTAACGCCCGCAAGGTAAATAGCTACTCTTAAGCGGAAAGAATAGCGCAATGAAGTGCGCTCTGGTGGGGGGATAGTTGGTTTTGAAAGGCAGCCAGGGCAAACTAGTGGCAAAGACTATGCGATATGAGGCAATGACTATGTTTACCGGGATTGTTCAGGGCACGGCGGAAGTGCTGGCCGTCGAAGAGAAACCGAATTTTCGCACCCATATCATCAGGATGCCGGAAGCGCTGTTGCCGGGTCTGGAGCTGGGCGCATCCGTTTCACACAACGGCTGCTGTCTGACGGTTACGGAGATCGCAGGCGATCGGGTAAGTTTTGATTTAGTAAAAGAGACACTGCGAATCACCAATCTGGGGGATTTAAAGGCTGGCGATACCATTAACGTGGAACGCGCGGCAAAATTCAGCGATGAAATCGGCGGTCATCTGATGTCGGGGCATATTATGACCACCGCCGAAATCAGTAAAATCATCGCTTCGGAAAATAACCGGGAAATCTGGTTCAGGCCGCAGGATGCCCAGCAGATGAAATATATCCTTCACAAAGGGTTTATCGGCATTGATGGCATCAGCCTGACGGTGGGTGAGGTCACTAAAACGAAATTTTGTGTGCATCTCATTCCTGAAACGCTGGCGAGAACCACGCTGGGCGCAAAGCGCCTGGGGCATAAAGTGAATATTGAAATCGATCCCCATACGCAGGCCATCGTGGAGACCGTAGAGCGCGTGCTGGCGCAGCGTGAAGCTACGGTGGAAACGCTGACCAGCGGAACATAAGGTAACAGGGCCGGTATTATCTGCCATACCGGCCCTTTTCAGGCTGGGTTAGCGCGGTACGCGCAGACCGCCCTCCACACCGTGGGAAAACAGGACCTGCCAGAGTTGAATGTCCCTGGCGCGAAAGGCGCCGGCGCAGGCGTTCAGGTAGTAGCTAAACATCCGTTTGAACCGATCGCCATACGCCTCCGCCAGGTCGGGCCAGGCCTCCAGGAAGCGCTGGTACCAGGCCATCAGCGTAAAATCATAATCCTGGCCAAAGTTATGCCAGTCTTCCATCACAAAGTAAGGTTCATGCGCATCGGCAATATGACGAACGGAAGGAAGACAGCCATTGGGGAAAATATATTTATTGATCCAGGCGTCCACGCTCTCGTCCGTTTTATTCGCACCGATGGTGTGCAGAAGAAACAGCCCGTCAGGTTTCAGATTGCGGTTAACCACGTTGAAGTAGGTCGCGTAGTTTTTGGGACCGACATGTTCAAACATGCCGACTGAAGCGATCCGGTCAAATTGCCGATCCAGGTCGCGGTAATCCTGGAGTAATATCGTGACATCCAGCCCTTCACAGCGTTGCTGCGCCATTTTTTGCTGCTCTGCCGAAATGGTCACGCCGGTCACTTTGGCGCCATAGTGGCGGGCGGCATAGCCAGCCAGTCCGCCCCAGCCGCAGCCGATATCCAGTAACGTCATCCCCGGCGCCAGCTGTAATTTTTCACAGATGATTTTCAGTTTGGCTTCCTGGGCCTGCTCCAGCGTTTTCGCTTCCTTCCAGTAGCCGCAGGAATACTGCATATAAGGGTCGAGCATGCGGGAAAAGAGATCGTTACCTAAATCGTAATGCTCCCGGCCAACTATCCAGGCGCGCTTGCGTGACTGGAGATTAGTCAGCCGCGCCGCCACGACGCGCAGCGTATCTCTGAAATGATGGGGAAGTTCCTGATCGAGTCTGGCGGCAAGCACGCGGTGGAAAAACATATCCAGCCGTTCACATTCCCACCAGCCATCCATATAGCTTTCGCCCAGTCCCAGCGAGCCTTCCTGCAGAACGCGTTTAAAAAAATCGGGGTTAGTTACCTGAATATCCCAGGGGTGAGAGCCGCCTACGGTGACATCCGCTTTGCGCAACATTTCCTGGACGATCTGGAACCAGTGGTTTTCTGCCAGGTCCACTTCTTCTATACACGATGAACTCATAGTCTCTCCATCACCCGGTGTGATTGAAACCTGAGAAAAAGCATAGACAATTTCTGCAGGATTTTGAGAACCCGCACGGAATTACCGTACGGATGATATCCGACGTTACAGAGGTATATTAAGAAGGCCCGCAGAGTTGCGCAACGAACGCCGCGCAGGAAACAATTTTGACTACCCTGTCAGGTCTTAAAAGGAAATAGCATCATTATTATTAGCCTGGAAATGAGTATATGCTCACCCCAGGCATAATTCAAACCTAAATCGTTAGGTTGCTAACTGAATAAGTTCAGCCAGTTAGTGTGCGCCTGACAAGACCGCCCTGTGGGCTTTCCCACGTTGTAAAACGTAGCCCATCAGCGCCAGGAAAACCGTGGCCAGCATCACCAGCGAGCTGGTCAGGAGCGGCGTGGCGATAAAGGTGGAAATCAACAGGCTGGCCAGGCAGCACAAACCGAGCTGTAGCGTATTCTGAAGCGCAGCGGCTTTACCGCTCGCCTCCGGGAAGGGCAGCAGAGCATTGGATACCACAATCGGATAGAGCGCGCCGTTAGCAAGCGCAATGCCGCAAAACGGCAGCAGCAGTCCCCAGACGGAGGGCGAAGTCTGCTGGGCAGCGATAAAGAAAGCGATAATGCTGAGACTATAGATACCGAGCAGCCAGGGAAGCAGAGCGGCGCCTTCCCGGCGTTTTAACAGCGTACGGCAGCCATAACCGCCCGTCAGGAACGCAAGGGTCTGGGGGAAATAGCTCAGACCGATGCTGCCCGGTGACATGCCGAGGGAAGCAAGAATAAACGGCGATCCGGTCAGCCACGCGAAGAAGCTGGCCGAACAGGCTGCATAAATCAGCACATTACCGCTGTAGGCCGGTGATTTCAGCAGGGTAAGAAAGCCGGTGCTTTTGCCCGATGATGCTGTGGAAGCAGCCCGGCGTCCGCTGGCAAGGAACAGCGTACAGAACAGCAGAGCGACAGAAATTAACAGCAGCGCAACGAAGATCGCCCGCCAGCTAAAGTGGTTGAGCAACCATGCGCCAAGCAGGGGAGCAAGTGCCGGCGAGAGCGCGACCAGCGGCATAATAGTGGCAAAGACTTTGTTTGCCTGCGCGGCGGGATAGCGGTCCACCACCAGCGCCTGCCAGCTAACGGCTGCGGCACAAATCCCGATAGCCTGCACAAAACGCAGCACCAGCAGCATCGTCGCATCGCTGATCCACCACATCGCGCCACAGCTAAGCGAAAACAGCCCGAGGCCCATCAGCAGGACAGGTTTGCGGCCAATCCGGTCAGACAAAGGCCCCCAGAAAAGCTGCGCGCAGGCAAAACCGGCGAGGAACAGGCTCAGGCTGGCACTGATCGCTCCGGCTTCGGTGTGTAAATCCTCCTGCATCGCGCCAAACGCGGGGAGATACATATCGGTCGCGAGAAAACCCACAATGCTCAGCATCGCGAGATAGAAGGTGAATCCTTTTGACGGCATGTTTTTGCTCTTAATAGTGATGGATGAAACGCGGCAGAGTGTAATACCGTGCGAAAGGGATTGTGAAACGCTAATATTTGCGGAGTGCGTTCAAAAAATTTGCAGGCAAAATATGTGGTCTGAACATTCTCTTGAAGTGATTGATGCCGTTGCCAGAACCGGCAGTTTTACCGGGGCGGCCAGCGAGCTACACCGCGTGCCCTCCGCGATAAGCTATACCGTACGGCAAATGGAAGCGTGGCTGGCCGTACCGCTGTTTGAACGGCGGCATCGCGATGTAGTGCTGACCGCGGCGGGCGCGGTTTTTATTCAGGAAGGGCGCAGTGTCATCAAAAAAATGCTTTCCACCCGGCGGCAGTGTCAGCAGGTCGCTAACGGCTGGCGCGGGCAGTTGAATATCGCGGTTGACCGGATTGTAAAACCCAGCAGAACCCGCCAGCTGGTGGTCGATTTTTACCGTCATTTTCCCGATATGGAACTGCATTTATCGGAAGAGGTGTTTAACGGCGTCTGGGATGCGCTGGCCGATGGCCGTGTGGATGTGGCGATCGGCGCTACCCAGGCCATTCCGGTGGGCGGACGTTTTGCCTTCCGTGACATGGGGGCACTGAACTGGCGATGCGTGGTGCAGGCCGGGCATCCGCTGGCCGGGCGTCCGGGCACCCTGAGCGAAGAGGAAATCCGCGAGTGGCCCTCACTGGTTCTGGAAGACACCTCCCGCGCACTGCCGAAAAGAACCACCTGGACGCTTGATAATCAGCGCAGGCTGGTGGTGCCGGACTGGGAGAGCGCGTTTGACTGCCTGCTGGCGGGGTTATGCGTGGGGATGGTGCCGGGACATCTTGCCCGGCCGCTGCTGAAAAGCGGGGCGCTGAGTGAAATTACGCTCGCCGCCGCCTTCCCGGACAGCCCCTGCTGCGTCAGCTGGTCACAGCAGCACGCTTCTCCCGCGCTGAACTGGCTGCTGGAGTATCTGGGGGAATCGGAGACGCTTAACGGGGAATGGCTGAGTGAAGGAGCCTGAAGCAGGGCCGCATCCTGCTGACCGGACAGTACCGGAGAACAGGATGCGGCAGCGATCTAGCGGCGATAGTCGACGAAGGGACCGTCAGCGACGGAGCGGCGTTCAATCAGGCTTGGATGCACTTCAATGGTTTGTGACTCTTCACGCTTGCTGGTGATGCGATCGAGCAGCATATCAAAGGCCGTTTCGCCAAGCCGTTCTTTGGGCTGATGGACGGTTGTCAGGGCCGGAGTAAAGTAGCGGGCGTTGCGCACGTTATCGTAGCCAATGACCGACACATCCTGTGGTACCCGTAACCCCATTTCATCCGCTGCGCAGATCGCGCCCATCGCCATGACGTCACCGCCGCAGAAAACCGCGGTAGGGCGCTGCTTGCCGGAGAGAATCTGCTGCATGGCGCGATAGCCAGATTCCGGCTCAAAATCGCCCTGAACCAGCCATTCGTCGCGAAGGGTGATACCCGCTTCAGCAAGCGCCTTGAGGAAACCAGCGTGGCGGCCGCCGCCGGTATTACGCTCCAGCTGACCCGGGATCGCGCCGATATCGCGATGGCCGCGATCGATAAGATAGCGTCCCACCATGTAACCGCCCTCAAAGGCGTTATCCTGCACGGTATCGGTAAAATCGCCGCGGGACTCGCCCCAGTCCATCACCACCATAGGAATATTGCGGCTGTCCTCGAGCATTTTAATCAGCTCATCAGGATATTCTGAACACATCACCAGCAGGCCATCAACGCGCTTTTGCGCCATCATGGAAAGGTAAGCCTGCTGCTTCTCTAAATTGTTATGGGCGTTGCCAAGGATTAGCGTATAGCCTTTGGCGAAGCAGCGATTCTCCACCGCCTCAATAATTTCGGCAAAGTAGGGCGCTTCGCTGGACGTAGCCAGTAAGCCTATCGTTTTGGTGTGATTCACCTTCAGGCTGCGTGCCACCGCGCTGGGGGAATAGTGCAGCGCCTTGATCGCATCCCAGACGGCTTCCCGCGTCTCATCGGCGACAAAGCGGGTTTTATTGATGACGTGGGACACCGTGGTGGTGGAAACACCGGCGCGTTTGGCCACATCTTTAATTGTTGCCATTAAATAGCTACTCCTTCACTTATCTTAATCCGCTGATAAGTATATTGTTAATCGTTTGCCTGCCGCGGGCGCTCTTTCTGACGTCTGGGGGCGTTTTTTTAAAATCATTCAGTAACGTCAGGAAGGAAAGAAGACAATCGGGGCCTGCTGTTGCGCGTCCTGGAGTCCGTAAAATCGTTCCGTTGCGCAACGAAAGTGGGATTCTAACAAGGCCGGCGTGAGAAAACGAGATTTTTACCGTTAACTGTGGGAAAATCTAAGACGTTATTAACTGTAAGGGTATTGAGGGCTGAAATGGATACTGATTTGAAATATTCGCTGCTGACTACCGTTGGCGCACTGCTGATGATTATTGCCTTTAGCTTCACCGCTGTTATGCACTAAGCTCACGGGGCCTGCGTTACGCCAGGCCCCGACATCCCACCTTAGCGAATACTTCCCGGCGTCATTACCCGACGCGCGCCCACATAATGCTGCCGCCAGTAGTTATCTCCCAGCGCACTGACCTGAATATCCTTGCCGGTGCTGGGCGACTGGATAAATTTGCCGTTCCCCAGATAAACGCCAACGTGATCGGCCGAACCCCGCCCGGTGATGCGGAAAAACACCAGATCGCCTTTTTCCAGCTCGCTGCGCTTTACGGCGGCAGCGTCGCGCAGATGGTACATTTCATTCGCCGTGCGGGGAATTTTGAACCTGACCAGATCTTTATAGGCGTACCAGACCAGACCGCTACAGTCGAAGCCGGTGTCAGGTGATGCGCCACCCCGGATATAGGGTTTACCCAACTGACCCATCAGCTTGCTCATGGCGGTCTGACGCGCTTTCTGATAGCGGGCGCGATGTGCTTTGCTGAGCCTGAGTGGAGAAGCGGAAACGTTATCGGTTGTTATCTGCGCGGCATGGGATAAGTTGGCGCGGGTACGGCCTCTTTTAGCCGCAGCTTTTTTGCTGGCCGACGTCACTCTAAGGCCTGCTTTAGCGGTTTTCTGGCGAGAAGTTTGCGACGCCGCGGGCTTCGTCTGCTTGTGCTTTTTCAGAGAGGAGGAACGGCTGCGGAGGGTGTCGGCCGCTTTACTTTTTCCGACCAGAGCGGGTTTCTGTGGACGCCGCTTGCGGCGAACTTCATCGCGGACACTCTTTCCGTCAAGATTCTGCTGATGTGGCTTCACCGACGCGTGCGGCGAGGCGTGAGCCAGATTGAAAAATAGCTGGCTGCAGACCAGCGTGATAAGCAGGATGAGTGAACGCATCGTTACCGTTAACAGTTTGTGCTCCCGCCAGCGGCGGAAACCTGGCCAAATTTCACTATCTGCCCGGCGGCAGAGGATTCAGGCAATTCTAATCGAACTTATTATGCAAGGGTAAGTGCTTTTTTGTATCAATAATACCAGACCGATAATTAGCGAAAAAACGCGCTAAATCAGCTTGTTATATAATCAAAAAGCGCTTATCAGAGCCTGAATTCAGGGATGACTTACGTCGCGAGAGAGTAGCCTGGTCTCTCGCTGTGCGCTCCGCGTTGTCCCTCTCAGCTACGGCTGATGAAAATGTCGTTTTCAACAAAGGAAGAGAGTCGCTACAATAAACAAACACGAAGTATCCGTTTAAGGAAGGCATTTATGAGTACTGTTGAAAAAATCGAGCGCCAGATTGCAGAAAACCCGATTCTGCTTTACATGAAAGGTTCACCGAAGCTGCCAAGCTGTGGTTTCTCTGCCCAGGCCGTACAGGCACTCTCCGGCTGCGGCGAGCGCTTTGCCTACGTTGATATCCTGCAAAATCCGGAAATTCGTGCCGAGCTGCCTAAATACGCCAACTGGCCTACATTCCCACAGCTGTGGATCGACGGTGAGCTGGTCGGTGGCTGCGATATCATTATTGAGATGTATCAGCGTGGCGAACTGCAGCAGCTGATCAAAGAGACGGCGCAGAAATATCCTTCTGACGCGGCTGAATAAGCTGCCCTGAAAGGATACGGGCGAATATTCCCCCGTGGAGAAGTGCTGATGAACCCCACCGACAGGTGGGGTTTTTTTTGACGTTAACCCACCGGAAGCTTACTGCGCGTCGCTTTCCACGATCGGCAGAGGCCAGCCGCCTAAGCGTTTCCAGCGATTGACCAGCTCACAGAACAGATCGGCGGTCTGCACCGTGTCATAAAGGGCGGAGTGCGCCTGGCTGCTGTCAAAAGGCATCCCGGCGGCAAGGCAGGCCTTCGCCAGAACGGTCTGTCCCAGCACCAGGCCGCTGAGCGCGGCGGTATCAAAAGTCACAAAAGGGTGGAAAGGGTTACGCTTCAGGCCAGCGCGTTCTGCGGCGGCGTTCATAAAATTAAGATCGAAAGTCGCGTTATGAGCAACCATGATGGCGCGGTTGCAGCCCCGATCTTTGATCCCCTTACGTACCAGCTTGAAGATGGCATGCAGCGCGTCATATTCGCTGACGGCTCCGCGCAGCGGGTTAGCGGGATCGATGCCGTTGAACGCAAGGGCTTCGGGCTGCAGAACGGATCCTTCAAACGGCTCAACGTGGAAATGCAGCGTTTCATCTTTTTCCAGCCAGCCATCGTCGGTCATCTTCAGGGTGACAGCGGCCACTTCCAGTAACGCGTTCGTTTTAGCGTCAAAACCGGCGGTTTCCACATCAATTACTACCGGATAAAAACCGCGAAAACGGCTACTGAGGGCGTTAAGTTCGTTCGGTTCAGACATCAGGATCTCACAGGCGAAAAAAAGCAGGGCGTATTATGGCAAATTTCAGCGGGGGATGCAGCAGGGGAAAAAGGGAGAAGGGTGCCGGAAGCACCCTTAAAATCAGTTGCCGAGGCCGTGACCAGCCTGCTTGTTTTCAATCAGTTCGATTTTATAGCCGTCCGGATCTTCCACAAAAGCGATAATAGTGCTTCCGCCCTTAACCGGGCCCGCTTCACGGGTGACGTTGCCGCCATCTTTACGGATACGATCGCAGGTTGCCGCCACGTCATCCACGCCCAGCGCGATGTGACCATAAGCGTCGCCAAGGTTGTAGCTCTCCACGCCCCAGTTATAGGTCAGTTCGATAACCGCGCCTTCGCTCTCTTCGGTATAACCAACAAAGGCCAGCGTATATTTATATTCGGCATTCTCACTGGTACGCAGCAGACGCATACCTAAAACTTTGGTGTAAAAATCGACGGAGCGTTGCAGATCGCCAACGCGAAGCATGGTGTGAAGTAAGCGCATAACATCCTCTTCTGTTTCTGTGTAACGTCATCGTCCGATAACGAAAAATTAAGTATAGCGTTGATTTTGCTGGGCGTTAACCCCAGGCTTTCAGCCGTTTATCCCGTGGATCAAAAAGGCTGCGCACGCGCAGCCTTTGAGAAACCTGACGTCGGTTAGTCCGCCAGCGTCGCATAGTCCGTATAACCTTTATCGCTACCGCCATAGAAGGATTGAGGCTGTGGCTCATTCAGCGGCGCGTTGATGCGTATACGCTCGACGAGATCCGGATTGGCGATATAGGCGCGTCCAAAGGCCACGGCATCGATCAAACCCTGCTCAATCAGCGTTTCCGCTTTTTCTGCCGTATAGGCGCCGGCACCAATAATCACGCCAGGGTAGACGGCGCGGATAGCTTTGCGGAACGCGTCGCTGTAAGGCTTGCCGCCCGCCCAGTCCGGTTCAGAGATATGCAGGAAGGCCAGATTACGGCGCGCCAGTTCGCCAATGAAGTAGAGCGCGGCTTCTTCCTGATCTTCACCATTGTCCAGCCCGTTGAACGGCCCCAGAGGGGAGATACGGATACCGATGCGATCGGCGCTCCAGCCGTCGATAGCCGCGTCAACCACCTCAAGCGCAAAGCGGGTGCGGTTCTCAATGCTGCCGCCATAGGCGTCGGTACGCTGGTTAGATGCGGGCGAGAGGAACTGATGAATCAGATAGCCGTGCGCCGAGTGAAGTTCCACCAGATCGAAATCGGCTTCGCGGGCGTTGATGACCGCCTGACGAAAATCATTGACCACCTCTGCAATTTCATTCAGCTCCAGCGCACGAGGCGTGGAGGTGGCTTCACGAATGGCCTGGCCTTTCTCGTCACGCAGGGAGGTACGGGTTTCAGCGTTGATCGCTGAGGCTGATACGGGCGCTTTGCCTTCAGGCTGCACGCTGGTATGGGAAATACGACCGGTATGCCATAGCTGCACCGCGCTGTGGCCGCCTTCCTGATGGATACCTTCGTTAATACTTTTCCATGCCGAAATCTGTTCGGATGAGTGCAGGCCCGGCGCGCCAGCGTAGCCCTTTGCCTGGGCAGAAATCTGTGTCGCTTCGGTAATAATCAGCCCGGCGGTAGCGCGCTGACGGTAATATTCGCCCATCATTGGCGTTGGAACGTCACCCGGTTCAATGCTGCGCAGGCGGGTAAGCGGTGCCATAAATATGCGGTTCGGCACGGTAATCGCGCCCGTTTTCAGCGGGGTAAAAAGCTTTTTGAGTTCCATAATATCTCCTGGTAGACCGGTCTTCTAGTCAGACTGTTTTTTTTAAAGTGGCGCTGGCAGCATCCGGTTAATCTCCTGCCATGCGCTATTCAACGGCATGATATCGCGGGAGATTTTACTTTGCAGGCTGGCACCAAGCCAAAGCATATAAATATTCTGGGCGCAGGCGGAGGCAGCCTTTTCGGGCAGCCTGACCGTTCCCTGACGCGCCGCGCGCTCAATAGCGGCAGTTAGCGTAGCAATCAGCGCTTTTGAGCCTGCATCCAGCGCACTGCGCATTGCTTCTGACAGATCGCACACCTCCCCAGAAAGCTTAACTGAGAGACAACCTGAGAAAGCGTGATCCTGGCAGAAAGCGGTGATCGACTGCTGATAGTAATCCAGAATGCGCTGGCGCTGCTCTCCCTGGTGGTCAGCCAGATACGTGCTGAACCTTTGATGGTAGAGGGCAAAATAGCGCTCCAGCATTGCGACGCCGAACGCCTCCTTGGAGGCGAAATAGTAGTAGAAAGAGCCTTTCGGCACTTCAGCCACTTTCAGTAACTCGATTAATCCCATTCCGGTAAAGCCGCGATGCACGCAGAGCTTTTCGCCGGTAATCAGAATGTGTTCTCGCGTATCCTGTCGGGTCGTTTTCATGACGGTTACCTTAACAGACCGATCGGTCTGATACAAATCACCCCAATAGTCGTGGCACATTCTGCTTAGTGCGTCACTTTATAACAAAAGCGCTAATTAATCTGCTTTCAGACTTGCCAAGGCGTGACATGCGATCTTCAATTGAAGTCAGTCTATGCATCAGGAGCGACGGTGGCAGAACAACTAGAGTTTTTTCCCGTACCCAGTCCCTGTCGGGGGATTTGCCAGTCTGACGAAAAAGGCTACTGCCGGGGCTGTCTGCGCAGCCGCGATGAACGCTTTAACTGGATGCGCTTTAGCGATGCGCAGAAGCGGGAGGTACTGCGGCTGTGTCGTCAGCGCTATCTGCGGCTCCAGCGTGCCGGCAAACCCAATCTGCCCGATGAACCCGAGCAGCCTTCTCTGTTCTGATCTGCGCGGCTTCGCAAAATACCTTCGCGGTTCACATTCCCGCAAGCTTTCCCGCTTGCCCGCTGTCATAATCAGCCTACCGATACGGGGAGGTTGTCTCCCGTTTTCAGAGAGTTAATCAGAATAATTAAGGAATTTTTATGCTGCAACGTTTGCCTATTGCGCCACAGGGGCCGGAATTTTCAGAAATGGTGATGGGCTACTGGCGGCTGATGAGCTGGGCATTCACGCCGCAGCAGCTGGTCACCTTTATTGAACAGCATCTGGAACTGGGCATTACCACAACGGATCATGCGGATATCTACGGCGACTATCTTTGCGAAGCGGAGTTTGGCAAGGCGCTTAAGCTTGCGCCTTCGCTCCGCCAGCGTCTGGAGCTGGTGACGAAATGTGGCATCGCCACAACGGCAGAGCCAGGTAACGCAATCGGTCACTATATTACCGAGGCTGCCCATATCGAAAAGAGCGCGGAGAATTCACTCCGTCATTTCTCGACCGACTACCTCGATCTGCTATTGATCCACCGCCCCGACCCGCTGATGGATGCGGATGAAATCGCGCAGGCCTTTACCCATCTGCATCAGAGCGGGAAGGTCAGGCACTTCGGCGTATCCAACTTTACGCCGGCGCAGTTTTCTCTGCTGCAGTCCCGCCTGCCGTTTACGCTTGCCACCAATCAGGTTGAAATCTCCCCGCTGCATCAGCCCCTGCTGCTGGATGGCACCCTCGATCAGTGCCAGCAGTTGCGCATCCGGCCCATGGCCTGGTCCTGCCTTGGCGGCGGCCGGCTCTTCAGCGAAGCGGAATACGGCCCGCTGCGTAATGAACTGGAAGCCGTCAGGGATGAAACGGGCGCAGAAAATATTGAACAGGTGGTTTATGCCTGGATTATGCGCCTGCCTTCCCGACCGCTGCCGGTGATTGGCTCAGGCAAAATTGACCGCGTCCGGACGGCGGTTGATGCCACCCGTATCGAACTCTCCCGCCAGCAGTGGTTCCGCATCCGTAAAGCGGCGCTCGGCTACGACGTTCCGTAAAGATCCGTCAGCCTTAACGTTTTATCAGGCATTTTCTCTGAAAATGACCAGGCTTAAAGCTCCGGGAATAAAATGAAGGAGAGCCTGTGAAACGATTAACTCTGATTACGATGTTGCTGGCGACGTGCTCGATTGCGCACGCCGCCAGTGAAAAGGTGGATCTCAAGCTGGCGACGCCGCAGGGCGCCGGGGAAAGCATTGGTACCGTAACGGTTGACGAGACGCCCTATGGGCTGACTTTCACGCCCGATCTTAAAGCTCTGCCGCCGGGTATTCACGGTTTCCACGTACATGCGAAGGGCAGCTGTGAGCCCCAGACCAAAGATGGCAAAGTTGTTCCGGCAGGCGCAGCCGGCGGTCATCTGGATCCACAGAATACCGGTAAGCATCTGGGGCCTTACCGGGAAGGGCATCTCGGGGACCTGCCCGCGATTTATGTCACCAGTGACGGTATGGCGACCTATCCTGTTCTCGCACCACGCATCAAAAAACTTTCCGAAATAAAAGGAAAGGCGCTGATGGTGCATGTTGGCGGCGATAATCACGCCGATGAACCTAAACCGCTGGGCGGTGGCGGCGACAGGCTGGCCTGCGGCGTTATCTAAGCTAACCGACCGCTGCCGGTGTCGCTTTCCGCCGGCAGTGCCTGGGCGAGCTGAGAAAGCGAACAGGCCAGGCGCCAGATCATCCCCGCCAGCGCCCGATTCTGAAGATCTCCGGCAGCCAGCAGGTTAACCCTTTCCTGCATTACGCTAAGCGTTGCATCCAGCGAACGATGGTTTACGCCACGTTCGCTGATGATGTGGTGCAGCTCCTGTAAAGTCTCATCGCGCACCGCTGTATGAGCGGCTACCTCGGTTTGCCATTCTCTTAACTGCCAGACAACGTGCGAGCAGTTAAGCAGCACCACGCCCCAGCGCAGCAGCCAGAGGCGGGCGGGCTCATCGCTGCTGGCGCTGAGCTGATTGATGCGATGATAAATCAGTGATTCAAAGCGATTCTGACTCAGGCTGGGCCGCCGGCTCAGCTGGTCGAGAAACTCCCGGCGTAGCGCACGAATGTGGCGGCGGCTGCGGCGCTTATCCGAACTGGGACGCAGGATCTGAAACGCCAGCCAGGCCAGTAATACGCCGCAAACCTTCGCCAGATTATCGTTCAGAAACTGCTGGTAATCCCATACCGGAGGGTTGGTCACGGCAATAAAAGAGCCCATAAAGACGATCAATTGTCCCCACAGGCTGGCGTATTTCTTCTGCTGCAACTTGAAGAGTTGAAGCGTTATCAGCAGCGGAAACAGAAAAAGTAAAAACTGCCACAGCACGTCAACCTGGATCATTACGCCGAACTTAATCAGAAAACTGAACAGCGTCAGCAACAGCAGCGTTTTCAGCAGCAGGGAGACGCTGTCGGCGGGCGAGGGCGCCGACGAGTAAAGCACGCAGCTGATGGCCGCCAGGGTCAGCGCCGCCTCGCCGGCATCCCACTGCGTGGTCAGGGTAAAGGCGCAGCCGAGAAGGATCACCACAAAGGTTCTGAGCGCGCTCCAGCTCGCCTCCGCGCTGTCCGTATGTCGTGCCAGCGCCGGAACGGCGGGCGGCGACAGGCGGGTATCCGCATCGGCACGCTCAAACTGCCGCAGCCAGCGACTGATGTTGAGGTACAGCCAGCAAAAATAGCGCAGCCGGTGCCAGAAAGCATGATGCTGGTATCCAGAAGTCTCATCGGGTGCCGCCGTGCGCAGAATCTGCGCCAGCCGGTATTTATCGACGTTGCTGCGTGCAAGCTCATCCAGCAGCTGAGCCAGCGCGGTAAACATCACCTCGGGCGGATTGGGCCAGTTCAGCAGCATACGGCGCAGGCTGGAGATGACGCTGGTCAGGCGTAGCTGCTGGTGCAGAACGTAGTTCAGCACATTGTTCTGGCGGCGAAAGCGATAGTGGCTCCAGAAAGCCTGTATGCGCAGCAGGTTCATGGTGAGGATTTGACTGATGACATTTTCATGAGCGCTACGGATCTGCCCGCTCGTTTCGCGCTGAAGCAGCAATCCCGCGTGGGTAAGCAGCCTCGAATGCATCTGCTTAAGCGAAGCGATCAGCGTATCGCCATCGGAGGTACTGGGCAGGATCATCATCATCAGCCCTCCGCAAAGTATGCCGGTGATCACTTCACATACGCGGGCCTGGGTAATGATCCAGAGTTGAGAAATATCGGTGATATTGACGGTGGTAAAGGCGATGATGGCGGCGGTATAACCGGCAAGTGAGAAGGCATAGGCCACATTGTTTTGATAGTGGTTTGCAATCCAGGTACACAGCGCCAGCCAGGCAGCGATGGCAAAAGCGAACAGCCAGGGCTCATTCAGCGTGTGTCCCGCAATCAGCAGGGCGGCAGCGGCCCCCAGCAGGCTGCCCGCAATGCGGCCCAGGCTTTTGCCGATGGCGCCGCCAAGCGTTGGGAAACTGACTACCGCCGCAGAGGTCATTGCCCAGTAGGGCTCATCCAGATCCAGCCCGTAGGCGATACTCAGCGCCAGGCACATGGCGAGCGTATTGCGTAACGTATACCGCCACTGGGCACCGGTTGCTTTGACCCAGGGAAGCCTGTTCCAGGCGAGAACGTTCAGGTTCATGGCTGGATGGAAACGGTACAGGTGGTACCGGAAATCAGCGGCAGGCCCTCCGGCACGTCAAGGAGACGAATGCGGACAGGGACGCGCTGCGCCAGCCTCACCCAGGGGACGTTGGGTTTGATATCGGGTACCAGGCCGCTGTCCGTCTCCACGCTTTGGTCGTAAATAGCGCGTCCGATACTCTCGACTTCGCCCTGTAACTCCCGGTTGTCACTGTACAGCCGGATGATGGCCCGGTTACCGGGTTGTATATGGCGAAGTTTGGTCTCTTCAAAATAGCCGGTCACGTAAAAAGAGTGACTGTCCACCAGGGCGAAAAGCGGGGAGCCGCTGGTGGCAAAGTTGCCGGGGCGGACCTGGAGATTACCGATCCAGCCGTCGGTGGGAGCGAAAATCTGCGTTTGTGACAGATTCCACTTCGCCCTTTCAAGACGGGCCTGGGCCACTTTCGCCGCCGCCGCCATCGCCTGCGCGTTAAGGCTTGCCGCATCAAGCTCTTCGGCGGAAATCGTATTGCGGGGCAAATTTTGCCGGCGGCGGGCTTCATGCTGCGCCTTTAACAGGTCCGAGCGCGCCTGATCCACGCCGGCTTCCGCATCCAGCACCTCAATACGCCAGGGCTCATCGTCCAGCGTGACCAGCTTTGTTCCTTTAGTGACGAACTGATTATCTTTCACCAGCAGCTGCGTAATTTGCCCGGAGACCTGCGGCGTAATGCTGACCAGTTCAGCACGCACTTTGCCATCCCGGGTCCAGGGAGACTGCATGTAGTAGTTCCAGAGCCACCAGCCAGCCAGCAGGGCAGCGGCAAAAAAGAACAGGGTGATAAAATATTTAAGCGTGCTGAATTTCATGCGATCACCCTGAGAAGCCACATGGCGGCGCTGACGCAAAGAACAAAGAGTGAGAGATCCAGCAGCGTCGGATGCCAGATATCACCTGAGTAGATCCAGTCCCGCAGCAGCCGGTGCAGCAGCAGCCAGAGGAAAAAGCCCAGCAGCACGGCTTTAAACAGCGGCGGGAAGTAGACGGAAGCCCCGAAAACCAGGTCAGTCAGGGGCACAGCAGAGGAAAACAGCGTATTGCTCACGGGAGAGATCCTTCTTTCCGGGCCAGCCGCCGTAGGGCCAGTCACGATCCCGGATGGGTAAATGCCGAATTTGTATTTTGTCCTGTAAACTCGCAGAATAGAGTAAAATGCGGATTGATAGCTAGCAAGCTAATTATAAGGAGATGAAATTGGATACCCCTCTAGGCACGGATCTCGCAAGATTAGTACGCATCTGGCGCTCGCTTATCGATCAGCGCCTTAAGCCGCTGGCGCTGACACAGACGCACTGGGTCACCCTGCATAACATTCATCAGTTGCCCCCTGAGCAGTCACAGATCCAGCTGGCAAAAGCGATCGGTATTGAGCAACCTTCGCTGGTGCGTACGCTCGATCAGCTGGAAGAGAAGGGGTTAATTACCCGCACTACCTGCGCCAGCGATCGACGTGCGAAGCGCATCAAGCTGACGACTGAAGCGGCACCGGTTATCGCTCAGGTTGAGCACGTTATCGACGCCACCCGCGATGATATTCTGGCCGGCATTTCACAGCAGGATATCGACAGAATGGTCATGCTCGTTGCCCGTCTTGAAAAAAACATTCTGGAACTGCAGCATCGCGACGAATAAAAAACCGGCTTTCGCCGGTTTTTTTTCATCAGGTTAGCGTGGTGAGACGGTAATCTGGCTGCCGTTAGAGGCGAGCATTACGCGCTGGCCCACGGCATAGCGGCTTGCCGCCTGCTTCTGAACGACCAGAATGGTGTTGCCATCATCCTTACGGATTTCCAGCTCAACGCCCTGCGCTTTATTCATTGCGCCCTGAACACCCTGGCCGGCAACGCCGCCCGCCACAGCGCCGGCTGCCGTCGCCAGACTGCGGCCCGTGCCGCCACCCACCGTATTGCCCAGGAAGCCACCCAGCACCGCACCGCCGATTGCACCGATCACATTACTGTCATCGCCGCCCTGAATCTGTACCGGGCGAACTGAAACCAGCGTACCGTAAGAAACGCTCTGTACCTGCTTGGCTTCACTGGCGCTGTAGACATCGCCTGAGAGCGTGTCAGTGTTAGTGCATCCTGCTAACGTCACGCCGGTAAGTGCCACGATTAATAAACGTTTGAACATCGTCATAACTCCCTTTTTATCGAAGTGGTGCGGTCATTTACGCAACGACCGGTAGCCATAATTATATGGCACAAGTTGCGCCTGTTTCATCTAATCAGAGAAAAAAACTGTTTAAGATCGTAAGGGACGCGAGTTAAACCACCTCTCAATCAACCTGTTAATGAATAAATCAACGGGTAAGCGATACCATGCGCAAAAAAGGCAGTTAATCATAGAATTACATCGCCAATTTTGCGAGGCTGTAGAAAGAACCTCACTTTTACTGATGCGGGTAAGGCCAACAATGAAATCAGGACGTTATATTGGCGTAATGTCAGGCACCAGCCTCGACGGCGTTGACGTGGTACTCGCGGCGATTGATGAACGGATGGTGGCCCAGCAGGCAAGCTACTGTCATCCTATACCTACCTCACTGCGCGAAGAAATTATGGCCGTTTGTCAGGGGCAATCCCTGACGCTCTCCCAGCTTGGGCAGCTTGATACCCGACTCGGGCGGCTGTTTGCCGAAGCGGTGCAGACGCTGCTAACGCGCCAGGGGCTGGAAAAAGAGGATATCACCGCGATTGGCTGCCACGGCCAGACCGTCTGGCATGAACCGCAAAGCGCAGCGCCTAACACCCTGCAAATCGGTGATAATAACCAGATTGTTGCCGCGACGGGCATTACCGTCGTGGGCGATTTTCGCCGGCGTGATATGGCGCTGGGCGGCCAGGGCGCTCCGCTGGTTCCCGCCTTTCACGAGGCGATTCTGATGCACCCTGGCGAACGGCGGATGGTGCTGAACATTGGCGGCATCGCTAATTTATCGCTGCTTATCCCCGGCAAACCGGTGGGCGGCTACGATACCGGTCCGGGGAATATGCTGCTGGACGCCTGGATCTGGCATCAGCGGGGGGAGCGCTACGATAAGGATGGCGGCTGGGGAAGCCGTGGGCGCGTCGTCTATCCTTTACTTCAGGAGCTACTGTCCGATCCCTGGTTTTCACTCTCCGCGCCGAAATCGACCGGCAGAGAGCATTTTAACCTGGCGTGGATTGAACAGCGGCTGTCGCGCTTTCCGGGACTGGCGCCGGAAGACGTGCAGGCAACGCTGGTGGAGCTGACGGTAACCACCATTGCCGAGCAGGTGATGTTAAGCGGTGGCTGTGAGCGGCTGCTGGTTTGCGGCGGAGGCAGCCGCAACCCCTTGCTGATGACGCGGCTTGCTGCGCTGCTTGCGGGCACAGAGGTGATGCCTACTGATGATGCCGGGATCAGCGGCGATGATATGGAAGCCCTGGCCTTCGCCTGGCTTGCTTACCGGACTCTCTCAGGCAAGTCCGGCAATTTACCTTCGGTAACCGGCGCGCGTGAAGCGTCGATACTTGGCGCGATTTACCCGGCGAATAACGCGGGCTGCTTTTAGCCTGAATGCGCGTTTTTTCTGAAACGCGCACTCACGTCCCAGGAGAATTTATGAAAAACTATCTGTTGGCCAGCACGGCCATTCTGCTTTCGGGCTGTAGCTTTATGCACGACCAGGAGCAGCCAAAAACGCTCCATTACACCTGCGGCACCATGCCGCTTACCGTACAGCTCGACAATGCGCAACAGCAGGTCAAACTGATCCTGGACGGAAAGCCGCTGACGCTTACGCAGCAGGTCTCCGGCTCAGGCACCCGCTACAGCGACGGCAACTATCTCTTCTGGTCAAAAGGGGATACCGCTTTCATTGAACGAAACGAGAAAGTCATTATTAATGACTGCCGCCTCAACCCAGGTTAACGCGTTGAAATTCCACTGAGTGAGGCGCACAATGCCTTATCCTTTTCAGCCGAAATCTGAGCCATGAACGACGAAAACTTACAGCATATTGCCCACCTGCGCCGTGAATATACCCGTGGCGGCCTGCGCCGCAAAGATCTTCCCGCCGATCCGCTGACGCTGTTCGACCTCTGGCTCAGTCAGGCCGTGGAGGCGCAGCTTCCCGATCCTACCGCCATGAGCGTGGCGACGGTGGATGAAAAGGGTCAGCCCTACCAGCGTATCGTGCTGCTGAAGCACGTTGACCCACTGGGCATGGTTTTCTATACCAACCTGGGCAGCCGCAAGGCGCATCATCTGGAAAATAACCCCCGTATCAGCCTGCTTTTCCCGTGGCACGCGCTGGAGCGCCAGGTCATGGTGCTGGGCCGCGTGGAAAAACTCTCGCTGTTCGAGGTGATGAAGTATTTCCACAGTCGTCCGCGGGAAAGCCAGATTGGCGCCTGGGTATCGAAGCAGTCGAGCCGCATATCGGCACGGGGCGTGCTGGAGAGTAAGTTTCTGGAACTCAAGCAGAAGTTCCAGCAGGGTGAGATCCCGCTGCCCAGCTTCTGGGGTGGATTTCGTATCACTATCGACTCGATGGAGTTCTGGCAGGGTGGCGAACACCGGCTGCATGACCGCTTTTTCTACCAGCGTGAAGGCGAGGGCTGGAAAATCGACCGTCTGGCGCCCTGAATGCGCGAAATAATGCCCTTAAGCGCTGGTACAGAGTGCGCCTGCGCTTTATTCTATACGCCTTATTTTATCCGCTAGTCAGCGGAAAGCTGTGTACCAGCATAGGTGCAGACTTTTTTTTATGGAGTCACAGATGGCCAGCAGTAACCTGATCAAACAATTGCAAGAGCGGGGCCTGGTAGCCCAGGTAACGGACGAAGAGGCGTTAGCAGAGCGACTGGCGCAGGGGCCAATCGCACTCTATTGCGGCTTCGATCCGACCGCCGACAGCTTGCACTTGGGGCATCTGGTCCCGCTCCTCTGCCTGAAGCGTTTTCAGGATGCAGGTCACCGCCCGGTGGCGCTGGTGGGTGGGGCGACCGGCCTGATTGGCGATCCCAGCTTTAAAGCGGCCGAGCGTAAGCTGAATACCGCGGATACGGTCAATGAATGGGTAGAAAAAATCCGCCAGCAGGTGGCGCCTTTCCTGGATTTCGACTGCGGTGATAACAGCGCCGTTGCGGCAAATAACTATGACTGGTTTGGCAGCATGAACGTGCTGACCTTCCTGCGGGACATCGGCAAACACTTCTCTGTTAATCAGATGATCAATAAGGAAGCGGTTAAACAGCGTCTGAACCGCGACGATCAGGGCATCTCCTTTACTGAATTCTCCTATAACCTGCTGCAGGGCTACGACTTCGCCTGCCTCAATGAGCGCTACGGCGTGGCGCTGCAGATTGGCGGTTCCGATCAGTGGGGAAATATCACCTCCGGTATCGATTTGACCCGTCGCCTGCACCAGAATCAGGTCTTTGGCCTGACCGTGCCGCTGATTACCAAGGCTGACGGCACCAAATTTGGTAAAACGGAAGGTGGCGCGGTCTGGCTTGACGCCAAAAAAACCAGCCCATACAAATTTTACCAGTTCTGGATCAATACTGCGGATGCTGACGTTTATCGCTTCCTGAAATTCTTCACCTTCATGAGCTTTGAAGAGATCACGGCGCTGGAAGAAGAAGATAAAAACAGCGGTAAAGCGCCTCGCGCTCAGTACGTACTGGCGGAGAAAGTGACCCGTCTGGTTCACGGTGAAGAAGGCCTGGCGGCCGCACAGCGTATTACCCGCAGTCTCTTCTCCGGGGCGCTGAGCGAGATGACGGAAGCGGACTTTGAGCAGCTGGCGCAGGACGGCATGCCGATCGTTGAGCTGGCGCGTGGGCAGGATCTGCAACAGGCGATGGTGGATGGCGAACTGGCCCCTTCACGCGGTCAGGCCCGCAAGCTGATCGAATCCAAAGCCGTCAGCCTGAATGGCGAACTTCAGAGCAGCGCGGAATATGCGTTTGAAGAGGGCGATCGCCTGTTTGGCCGCTTTACGCTGCTGCGTCGCGGTAAGAAAAACTACAGCCTGATTGTCTGGAAATAAACTACGCTTCAGGCCGGTCTGACCGGCCTTTCTTCAGGCAGGGTTGTGCGGATTACATCATGAAAAACATTCTTTCTATACAGTCGCATACCGTTTTTGGCCATGCGGGCAACAGCGCATCAGAGTTTCCGATGCGCCGCATGGGCGCCAACGTCTGGCCGCTTAACACGGTGCAGTTTTCTAACCATACCCAGTATGGCCACTGGACTGGCGTAGTGATGCCTGCCACCCATCTGACCGACATTGTAAAAGGTATTGCCGATATCGACAGGCTGAAAACCTGCGATGCGGTACTGAGCGGCTATCTGGGATCGGCAGAGCAGGGCGAGCAAATTCTGGAGATCGTGCGTCAGGTAAAAGAAGCCAATCCCGATGCCTGGTACTTCTGCGATCCCGTTATGGGGCATCCGGAAAAAGGCTGCATCGTGGCGCCCGGCGTGGCGGAGTTTCATACCCGCTCGGCGCTGCCGGCCAGCGATATTATTGCGCCTAACCTGCTGGAGCTGGAAATGCTCAGCGGCGAAGCGGTCACTGATGTGGAGCAGGCGGTCAGGGCCGCGCGCTCGCTGATCGCCAAAGGTCCGAAAGTGGTGCTGGTCAAGCATCTTGCGCGTGCCGGCCTGCGCAGCGATCGTTTTGAAATGCTGCTGGTCACCGCCGGTGAGGCCTGGCATATCAGCCGTCCTCTGGTCGATTTTGGCGTGCGTCAGCCTGTCGGCGTGGGCGATCTGACCAGCGGGCTGCTGCTGGTGGATCTCTTGCAGGGCAAATCACTCCAGGATGCGCTGGAGCACATTACCGCCGCCGTGTATGAGGTGATGCTGAAAACCCATGAGATGGGCGAGTATGAGCTGCAGCTGGTTGCGGCTCAGGAAGGCATTGCCCATCCTCAGCAGCATTTCGCAGCGGAAAAGATCTGATAACAAGAGTTCCCTCTCCTCCAGGCAGCAGGGTAGAGGGAACCCATGTTATATAGCGCTTACAGGGTCGGCTGAATAAGCATTTCCGGCTGTGCTGCCTGAGCGCGCCTGACTGAAACACGCCCGTTCATTCTTTCAGTCCTTCCCCCTGAAGTGCTGCCGCCACGGCGGGGCGCTCCGCCACCCGCTCATACCACCCGTTCAGCGCATCCAGCCCGGACAACGCCAGTTCCACCGGCTTCGCCCAACGCATCACCGTAAACAGGCAGGCGTCGGCCACGGTAAAGTGCAGCCCCATCAGCCATTGCTTTCCTTCAATCTGGTCGTTCACCCAGCGAAATTTTTGCTGTAGCTGCTCGCGAACCTGTAAACGGTACTCGTCAGGTACGCCTGAGCGGAACAGGGCATAAAAAGGCTCCTGCAGCTCAGTAGCGATAAAACTGAGCCACTCCAGCGTCTGGTAGCGGGTCAGGCAGCCCGTAGGGGCCAGCAGCTGGCGATCCGGTTTCCGATCGGCAATGTACTGAACTATCGCCACGGTTTCCGTCAACACCGTCCCGTCATCCAGCGCCAGAGCGGGCACTTTTCCCTTCGCATTCAGCGTAAAAAAGTCCTCGTTCTGCTCGGTTCTTTTAGTCTTTAAATCCACCGATACCACGGTGAAATCAAGACCTGATTCATGCAATACAATATGCGGCGAGAGTGAACAGGCTCCGGCCTTGAAATAGAGTTTCATGCACGCTCCTTCAGCTCAGTAGCAAAAGATCTTATGAGCTTACCCGAACTGGCTAAAAAGTCAGCGCAGAGTCCGTCACTTTTGCCAATAATCTGTCTGTTTCTTAACCGGCGTCATGCTTTCCGTCTGCAGGCAGGTCAGGGCTGAGAGCGCCTCCCGGGCAATATCCCAGAATGCGCGCACCTTCGCGGGCATATATTTCAGATTCTGCGTCACCAGCTGTACGGGCAACGCCGCAGGACGGCTCTCCGGCATCACCTCGCACAGCGTGCCGTGCTGAAGATCCTCAAAGGCCTGATAGGAAAGCAGGCGCGTAATGCCTTTGCCTGCCCTGGCGGCAATCAGCTGCGTTTCCACCTCGTTGACCATAAACGTGGGCTGAATGCGGACGCGTTCCTGGTTGCCGGCCGGGCCAAAGCGCCACTCCCTGAGCGAACTGACGGAAGTCCCGGCTATCAGCGAGTGCGCGGCTAAATCGGCTGGCGTCGCCGGGCAACCGGCACGCGCCAGATACTCAGGGCTGGCCAGCAGGATACGTTGTACGGTACCTGTCTCCACAGCAACCAGCGAAGAATCACGGAGTTGACCAATACGCACCGCGATATCCAGCCCCTGTTCCAGCAGATCCTGATAGCTGTCATTAAGCAGCAACTCCACCTGGATACCGGGATAACGGTCAATAAAGTCGAGCACCACCGGGGCGAGATGCTTGCGGCCAAACTGCACCGGCGCGGTAATGCGCAGCAAACCATTGAGCTGTGATTTAGAGGAATCCTGAATGGCCTGCTGATAATCGTTAAGCAGCGTTTTAGCCCGCTCGAACAGCACAATACCAGCGGGCGTGGGGGACATATTACGCGTGGTCCGTTCAATCAGGCTGGCGGCGAAGCGGTTTTCCAGCGAGGCCAGCGCGCGGGTAATCGCGGGAGGAGAGCGCCGCAGCTTTCTGGCCGCCGCCGCCAGGCTGCCCTGCTGTACCACCGCGACAAACACCGTTAGCTCATCAAGTTTATCCATCATTATTCCGCAGTAAGAAATTATGAATTGCCATATTGCGCGTTTTCCGTCGTTTTCGGCAAGAGTAAGCTCAGGGAAACTGAAGAGGAGATAATTATGACGGCATTAACGCTCTACAACACCCCGCTCTCCGGCCATGGTCACCGGGTAAAATTACTTCTGTCCATGCTGGATCTGCCTTATGAAGAGGTGGAAGCTGGCGCAGAGGTACGCAAAACGGCGCGTTTTCTGGCGCTGAATCCACAGGGTCAGATACCGGTATTGGTGGATGGCGAAACCGCTATCGTGGACAGTAATGCCATCCTGCTGTGGCTGGTTAAGCGTTATGCGCCTGAGAGCCACTGGCTGCCGAAGGATCTGGTGCAGGAAGTGGAAGTTCACCGCTGGCTGGCCAAAGCCGCCGGGGAAATTCGTTATGGCGTGGGCTCCGCAAGGCTTATCAAGCAGTTTTCAACGCCGGAAAATTATGCATCGGCCTGCGCCGTGGCGGCAAAGTTCCTGCCGCAGATGGAGCAGCACCTGGCCGGTAAACGCTGGCTGGCCGGCGAACAGGCGACGCTGGCCGACCTGGCGTGTTACGCCTACGTTGCCTGCGCACCGGAGGGCGGCATCACTCTGACGGAGTATCCTGCTATTCAACAGTGGCTGCAAAACGTTGAAGCCCTTCCCGGGTTCGTCGGGCTTACGCCGCTGCCGCACCCGGAAGTGGCTTAGCGATGTTCCATCCTGGTGAGAGAAGCGCGCAACAGCGGGCGGGCTATGGCACGGTGAACGCTGCCATTTACCCCGCCATGCCGGATCAGCATCGCCAGTTTTTTGGCGGCCTGCGGACCTTTTACCTTGCGGCGCTGGGGGAGGATGGCTATCCGGTGGCGACTTTATTGCAGGGGAAGCCGGGGTTTATCCAGGCTCCAGAGGCTGGGTTGCTGACCGTTGATCAAGCCTCCCTGGCGGCTGCACCCCTGTTACCCGCGCTGAAGACGGGAATGGCAGTAGGGGGACTGGGCATTGATTTCTCAAACCGCAGGCGTAACCGGGTCAATGGCGTAGTACGTAAGGTGACTGAGCAGGGCGCTGAACTCACTGTGCAGGAAAGTTTTGGCAACTGTCCACAATACATCCAGAGACGCGATCTTCCTTACGATGCCCGCAAAGGCGCGGTGAAGGTGGAACCGCTGCAGGCGCTTGATGCCGATGCCCGTTATGCGCTTAGCGCGACAGATACGTTTTTTGTCGCCAGCGTTGCGCCACGGGAGGATAGCGCAGGCGGGGTGGATATTTCCCATCGCGGCGGCCTGCCCGGATTCCTCTCCCTGGAACAGGGAAAGCTAAAAATCCCTGATTATGCTGGTAACCGCTATATGAATACGCTGGGCAATTTGCTGATCGATCCACGATGTGCGCTGCTTATTCCGGATTTCCAGCAGGGCGCCGCGCTGCATATTCAGGGCGAAGCGGAGATAGAGTGGCAGAAAGGTGGCGGGCTGACTGAACGCTTCTGGTACGTCAACATTAAAAGGGTGTGGCGCATCCGGCAGCTTTTTCCTCCGGCCGGTCTTAGCGTGGAATACGCTCAATCCTCAGCTGATGCCGGGTAACCGGCAATAAAAAGGGCGACATTTCTGTCGCCCTTATCACGTTAAGCGTCTGCCTTACGCTTTGGCATTCTGTAAATCGTTCGCGTCGTCCTGCGTCATACGGTTCAGCTTAGGCGCTGCCATAATCATCAGCAGGGCAATCACGCCCGTGGCGATACCAATTTGCAGGAACACGTCGCCGTAAACATTCAGCGAAAGCAGCGGATCGGTAATGTTCTCCGGTACGGCCATCAGATTTGCGACCTTACCTGCGATCATCGCGGCACCTGCGGTGGTGAGGAACCATGAGCCCATGATAAAGCCCATCAGGCGCTGCGGAACCAGCTGCGCCACCATCGCCAGACCCAGGCCGGAAATCATCAGCTCGCCGACGCTTTGCAGCGCGTAGCTCAGGATCAGCCAGTTAACCGAAACGATACCCAGATCGGTGGCAAACTTCGCGCCCAGCGGCAGAACGAGGAAAGCACATGAACAGAGCACCATACCGAGCGCAAACTTATGCGGCATCGGCAGACGATCGCCCATCTTGTTATAGATAGCGGCCAGCAGCGGGCTGAACAGCATAATCCAGAACGGGTTCAGCGCCTGATACTGCTCCGGCTCAAAGGCGATACCCAGAATGCTGTGTTCAACGTTGCGGATAGCGAAGAAGTTCAGCGAGGTTGGCATCTGCATATAGAGCACAAAGAACACCACCGCTTCCACCATCAGCAGAAAGGCGACGATCATTTTACGACGGGCGGCACCCTGCATCGCAAAGGTTTCTTTGGCGAACACCAGCACGATACCGAGCGCGATAAGGCCCAGAACGAGGCGGGCGATACCCTGGTTATGCAGCAGCCAGGTTGCCAGCACGATCAGGACAACAACGCCAACCAGCGTGGCGAACAGCTTGCCCATATGCAGCGGTGCAAAATCAGGTTTTGAACCATACTGCTTAACCCATCTGCGGCAGACCATAAAGTTGACCAGGGTGATCAGCATACCAACGAACGACAGTGCAAAAGCGGTGCTCCAGCCGTAGTGGGCCGCCAGCCAAGGCGTTGCAAGCATGGAGATAAACGAACCGATGTTAATCGCCATGTAATACATGGTGAAGGCGCCATCAAGGCGGGGATCGTCTTTTTCGTAGCAGGTTGAGAGCAGGGCAGAAGGGTTAGCCTTGAACAGGCCATTGCCGACGGCGATAGTTGCCATCCCCATATAGACCATTGCCACGTCGTGACCTGACCAGGCGACCATGCCGTAGCCCAGCGCCAGAACCAGCGTACCGAGAACGATAACACGCTTGGTGCCGAGCACTTTATCCCCCAGCCAGCCGCCGATGGCAACCATGCCGTAGACAAGCGCGCTGAAGGAAGAAAATAGCGTGATAGATTCGGCTTCGGACATCCCCAGCATTTTGACCAGGTAGACCGCCATAATGCCCTGAAGGCCGTAAAAGCCGAAACGTTCCCAGAGTTCGATCGAAAAAATCAGATAGAACGATTTAGGTTGCTTAAAAGCATTGAGACTCGGTGTCTCGTGTTGTTTGTTTGCAGTAGACACTAATACCTCTGAAGTTCTTATCCTGATTCGACATGATAATTAAGTCGATGTCATACAAGGTGGGCATTCGCCGCATGATTATAAGATGGGAAAAGCGGCGGTTAATTTCTCCTATCCGGCGGTCTCAGGCAAGTCTTTTTTCACTCTTTTCAGGACCGCGCTGCTTAGTGTTAATGGGAAGGTTCTTATTTGTTAATCAGGGTAATATATTGATTAATTTGATTTATGTGGGTGAATATTCTAAAAAAAGACGACCGTCTACGCTATAGCTGAAATTCCCTGCTGGCCTATTTTGAAATAGAATAAAATACCGCCACATTCTTAATAATCAAAATATCTAACCAGTAATTGTCCTGTTGCGGCGTAAAGAAAAGGAACAACGCGCCGGAGTCAGATTTATTCCCTTAAGTGAGGTTGGATTTGTGACTGTCGTCACAAGTTGATCGGATATTATCGCTTGAAAAATAAGTATTTAACCCTTTTTTAAAAAAACCTTCCGGAAAGTACTGGAGACAGGGATCGGGGCCGGTTTTCGTAAAATAAATGTTCGTTTCGTAACATTCTCACAGCCTTACCGGTAGCAGAGTGACATTTCAGCGACTGAATTGCTGGCCTTCATTCCTTTAACTGTACCTGCGGATGACGGATCGGATAGGGAGTGCGGACGCTTTTTGTTTTTTATTGATTGAGCGTTCAATATAAAATGACTATAATAAAGATTATCTAATAGTTAAAACCGATGAAATCATGCCAAAAGTAGGAATGAAAGCCATCCGTCAGGCGCAGCTCATTCGCGCCACCCTGACCGTTATCGATCGTGTCGGCCTTGCCGACGCCAGCCTGGCGCTGATTGCCAAAGAGGCGGGCGTTTCGACTGGCATTGTCAGCCACTATTTTGGCGATAAAAATGGCCTGCTGGACGCCTGTATGCGCCAAATCCTCTCCGACCTCTATGCTGCGGTGCAACATAACCGCAAGCAGGCGGACGAAAGTGCAGAGGCGCAGATCCGGGCCATCGTCGACGGAAATTTTGACGTTTCACAGATTGACGCCCCTGTACTGAAGACCTGGCTGGCATTCTGGACAAACAGTCTGCACCAGCCAGACCTACAGCGGCTGCAACGGATTAATGACCGCCGCCTCTATTCGAACCTGGCGGCGCAGTTTGCCCGCGTACTTTCGCCCGTGCAGGCGCGTGACGCCGGAGCCAGCATGGCGGCGCTTATCGATGGGCTCTGGCTACGTATGACCCTGGCACCGCAGCCAATGGCGCAGGGGATTGAACAGGCCCGGGCCCTTTGCTATCAGAATCTCGCGATGTGGCTTAAAGGCCCCGCACACTAACCCCCAAGGAGGAGACATGGCAGATATGCAACGCCGTGGACTTTACATTAATGGCCGGGAAGAAGCTGGTCATGGCGATACATTCACAACCATCAATCCCGCTAACGGTCAGGTGCTGGCGGAGATCACCGCCGCCAGCCAGCAGGATATCGACCGGGCCGTCGCGTCCGCCCAGGCTGGCCAGCGCATCTGGCGCGGCTATACGCCGGTTGAGCGCAGCCGGGTGCTGCTGAAAGCCGTGGCGCTGCTACGTGAGCGTAATCAGGCGCTGGCGGAGCTGGAAACGGCCGATACCGGCAAGCCCATCAGCGAAACGGCTTATGTTGATATCGTCACCGGCGCAGACGTTCTGGAATATTACGCGGGTCTGGCCGTTGCGGTGGAAGGCGAATCGATTCCCCTCCGTGACAGCGCGCTGGTTTATACCCGTCGCGAGCCGCTGGGCGTGTGCGCCGGTATCGGGGCATGGAACTATCCGATCCAGATAGCCCTGTGGAAAAGCGCCCCGGCGCTGGCAACCGGCAATGCGATGATTTTCAAGCCCAGTGAAGTCACGCCGCTGAGCGCGCTTGAGCTGGCAAAAATCTATACCGAAGCGGGACTGCCCGACGGCGTATTCAATGTCGTTCAGGGGGCGGGTGCCACGGGTCAGGGGCTGAGCCAGCATCCCGACATCGCGAAAGTCTCTTTCACCGGGGAGGTTAACACCGGCAAGCGCGTCATGGCGGATGCGGCGCTGGCGAATCTCAAGTCGGTGACGATGGAGCTGGGGGGTAAATCTCCGCTGATTGTTTTTGAAGATGCGGAACTGGAGCGAGCAGTTGATGGCGCCATGATGGCTAACTTCTACAGCAGCGGTCAGGTTTGTACCAACGGCACGCGCGTTTTTGTACACCGTTCGCTGCTGCCAGCGTTCGAGCAGCGCCTGAAGGAAAAAATGGCGGGCATTAAATGCGGCGACCCCCGCGATCCTGAGGTGAACTTCGGCCCGCTGGTGAGCGAAGAGCATTGTCAGAAAGTCGTTTCTTATCTGGAAACCGGTAAGGAAGAGGGCGCACGGCTGCTCGCCGGTGGAAACCGTATCACTGAAGGTGCAATGGCGAAAGGCTGTTACGTAGAGCCGACCGTTTTCACAGACTGTCACGACGGGATGCGCATCGTACAGGAGGAGATCTTCGGTCCGGTGATGAGCATTCTGGCATTTGATGACGAGCAGGAAGTTATAGCCCGTGCCAATGACACGCAATATGGTCTGGCGGCTGGCGTATTTACTACGTCGCTCAATCGTGCTCATCGCGTAATTCATCAGCTTGAAGCGGGCATCTGCTGGGTTAATAGCTGGGGCGAATCGCCTGCCCCTATGCCGGTCGGTGGCTACAAACAGTCCGGCGTCGGGCGTGAAAACGGGCTTGAAACCCTGCATCACTACACGCGCACCAAATCGGTTCTGATTGAAATGGGCGACTATCCGTCCGCGTTCTGATTGTATGGCCGCGGCGTTTTGCCGCGGCTTTATGGAGGTTTAATGCAGAAGTTTGACTACATCATTATTGGGGCGGGGTCCGCCGGGAACGTACTGGCAACGCGACTGACTGAGGATGCTGACGTATCGGTACTGTTACTGGAAGCAGGCGGAAAAGATCACCGCTGGGACTTCCGTACCCAAATGCCAGCCGCTTTAGCCTTTCCTCTACAGGGCAAGCGCTATAACTGGGCATTTGAAACGGACCCGGAGCCTCATATGGATAACCGCCGTATGGAGTGCGGTCGGGGCAAAGGGCTGGGCGGCTCGTCGCTGATTAACGGCATGTGTTACGTGCGCGGCAACGCGATGGATTACGATAACTGGGCAAGTAAACCCGGTCTTGAAAGCTGGTCCTATCTCAACTGCCTGCCGTACTTTCGCAAAGCAGAAAAACGCGACGTGGGCGAAAACGATTATCATGGCGGCGGCGGCTATCTGAGCGTAACGACGCCAAAACAGGGCAATAACCCGCTGTTTCGCGCGTTTATCGATGCGGCAAAGCAGGCGGGCCATCATGAAACGGACGATCTGAACGGCTACCGTCAGGATGGCTTCGGCCCGATGGACCGTACCGTCACCGCGCAAGGCCGTCGATCCAGCACCGCCCGGGGATATCTGGACGTAGCTAAACAGCGCTCCAACCTGACTATTATCACGCATGCCCAGACCGATCGTATTTTGTTTAGCGGTAAAACGGCCACCGGCGTGAGCTGGCTTCGTAACGGACAGGAAGATCGGGCGCAAGCGACGCGCGAAGTGCTGCTTTGCGCAGGTGCCATCGCCTCACCGCAAATCCTGCAACGTTCAGGTGTGGGTCCGGCAGAGTGGCTACAGGAACTCGATATTGATGTGGTTCATGCGCTGTCCGGCGTGGGCCGCAATCTTCAGGATCACCTGGAAGTTTATATGCAGTTCCGTTGTAAAAAGCCCGTCAGCCTTTATCCGGCGCTTAAGTTATGGAACCAGCCTGCGATTGGCGCGGAGTGGCTCTTTAAGGGAACCGGCGTGGGCGCCAGCAATCAGTTTGAAGCGGGTGGCTTTATCCGCAGCGACGACAAGCCTGACTGGCCCGATTTGCAGTATCATTTTCTGCCGGTAGCGATTAACTACAACGGCAGCAGCCCGGTGAAAGAGCACGGTTTTCAGGCACACGTTGGGCCGATGCGTTCGAAGAGTCGGGGTCGCGTTAAGCTGACTTCGAAACATCCTTACGCAGCGCCGTCGATTTTCTTCAATTACATGTCTGAAGCGCGCGACTGGGAAGAGTTCCGCAGCGCGGTGCGCCTGACCCGGGAAATCATGCGCCAGCCCGCGCTGGCCGAATACTGCGGTGAGGAGATTCAGCCTGGTCTTGCGGTACAAAGCGATGAGGAGATTGACGCCTTTATCCGTGAGCATGCGGAAACGGCCTATCATCCGTGCGGAAGCTGTGCGATGGGCAACGATGAAATGGCGGTTGTGGATGCGCAAGGCCGCGTGCACGGCATGCAGAATCTGCGGGTGGTGGATGCATCAATTATGCCGCAGATCACAACAGGGAACCTGAATGCCCCAACGGTGATGATCGCAGAGAAGATGGCCGATTTGATCCGGGGTAAAACGCCGCTAAGCGCCTCAACCGCGGATTACTATCAGCTCCAGCGTGAGAAAGCGGAAGCTGGGCAGGCTTAACGTTTCACTTCTGTGCAAGCAGTGAAGAAACACAGGTGGTGTTTTGCCGCAGGGATGCGGCAGCGAAGCCTTCATGAACGGATTCACGGCGTCCCGGTGTTCTGCCACTTATCGGAGCCGGTCCCCGGAGCTGCATTTATCGGGCGGCAGTAAGGTCAGTCGCTTCAGGCTGGTGTAAACGCTGAGGGCGCTGCCTGTAAAACGCGTCCGTCGTAAACACGCCCCTCCAGACTCACTTCACCAGATTTTCGGTCGCTGTAAGATCGTGCAAAAGCTGAAGGCGTTGTCCGTAACGCAGACACGCCGTAAATACATCCCTGTAGGCTTGGTTCGCGCGTCCCTGCGCTCAACAGTCCGCTTATCCGGCCAACGCCTTCCGCAGGTGGGCAGTGGAGTCGCTGTAAAAACCGTCAGAGAATTCGCGTATTGTCTGCCAGCCTAGTTTTACTGACAGACAACACCGTAGCCAGCGGGCGAGGATAAGTGGACAGATAAGCCGGGTCTCTGCCGCAGGGAGGCGGCAGCGAAGCCTCCATGGACGGATTCACGGCGTCCCGGTGTTCTGCCACTTATCGGAGCCGATCCCCCGAACTACATTTTTCGTGCGGCAATAAGGTCAGTCGCTTCAGGCTGGTGCCAAAGCTAAAGGCGTTGCCCGTAACATGGACATGCCGTAAATACCTCCCTCAAGGTTTGATTCGCCAGATCTTCTTGTCGCTGTCAGGCTTGCGTAAAAGCTGAAGGCGTTGCCCGTAACGCGGACACGCCGTAAATACATCCCTGTAGGCTTGGTTCGCGCGTCCCTGCGCTCAACAGTCCGCTTATCCGGTCAACGCCTTCCGCAGGTGGGCAGTGGAGTCGCTGTTTGGATTTTTTTGTGATTTCAGTGCCTTCACTGATTGCCTGCAAATTTGGTTCTACCCGCAGACAACACCGCAGCCAGCGGGCGACGATAAGTGGACAGATAAGCCGGGTCTCTGCCGCAGGGATGCGGCAGCGAAGCCTCCATGGAGGGATTTACGGCGTCCCGGTGTTCTGCCACTTATCATAGCCGGACCCGGAGCTGCATTTATCGGGAGGCAGTAAGGTTAAGTCGCCTCAGGCAGATGCAAACGCTGAAGGTGCTGTCTGTGAAACGCGTCCCTCGTAAATAGACCCCTCCAGACTCACTTCACCCGATCTTCGGTCGCTGTAAGATCGTGCAAAAGCTAAAGGCGTTGTCCGTAACGCGGACACGCCGTAAATACATCCGTGTAGGCTTGGTTCGCGCGTCCCTGCGCTCAACAGTCCGCTTATCCGGCCAACGCCTTCCGCAGGTGGGCAGCGGAGTCGCTGTTTGGATTTTTTTGTGATTTCAGTGCCTTCACTGATTGCCTACAAACCTGGTTTTATCCGCAAACAACACCGCAGCCAGCGGGCGATGATAAGTGGACAGATAAGCCGGGTCTCTGCCGCAGGGATGCGGCAGCGAAGCCTCCATGGACGGATTCACGGCGTCCCGGTGTTCTGCCACTTATCGGAGCCGATCCCCCGAACTACATTTTTCGTGCGGCAATAAGATCAGTCGCTTCAGGCTGGTGCTAAAGCTAAAGGCGTTGCCCGTAACGCGGACACGCCGTAAATACATCCCTGTAGGCTTGGTTCGCGCGTCCCTGCGCTCAACAGTCCGCTTATCCGGTCAACGCCTTCCGCAGGTGGGCAGTGGAGTCGCTGTTTGGATTTTTTTGTGATTTCAGTGAATTCACTGATTGCCTGCAAACCTGGTTCTACCCGCAGACAACACCGCAGCCAGCGGGCGATGATAAGTGGACAGATAAGACGGGTCTCTGCCGCAGGGATGCGGCAGCGAAGCCTCCATGGACGGATTCACGGCGTCCCGGTGTTCTGCCACTTATCGGAGCCGATCCCCGGCCCGACATTAGTTTCCACCTTCATACATCAAGTCCTGCTGGATAAATATAATTAATGAGTTCTGTATCCTGCTGGGACATCCCTTCTTTATGAATACAAACCACTCAATATGGTAAATGCTATTTAATTCATATGTTAAATAAGGAGAGCCATAAAAATCGCATCAAATACAGGACTCACTGCGTAAGCGTTTTTTCATAAAAGTCTGAGGGAGATAAGCGTGAAGATATCCAGAATAGATCATGTACATATCTACGTTGATGATGTAGCACTGGCTGAAGAGTGGTACAGGGAAATCCTGGGATTTTCCCGCGAAAACTCGCTGTACTTCTGGTTTGAACATGGAGGACCGCTGGTGATCAAAAACAACGATGCGTCACTTTCCCTGTTTCGCCGCAACGGTCAGGCTCCTGGCCCTACGATAGCCTTTAACGTTGGTGCAGCCGCGTTTGATAACCTCTTGCCACTTCTGACCAATCGGCAAATACCCTTCACCGTCTGCGATCATGAAGTCTCTATGTCGGTATATTTTAACGATCTGAGTGGCAATAAAATTGAAGTGACTTCCTATGAATATAGCCAGGCCAGGCAGATCATTATGCGCGCGGAAGCGATGCGCTAACAAAGCGTTAACCGCCTGTCGGCACATCGTCAGCGGCCAGATCGCTTCATTTTCGGAACCAATCGAATGACAGATATCGCATCTCTTCTTAGCAACTGCCCGGCACGGGAAATTGGCGAGGCCATTGCGGCCGGTAAAATCACCTCCGTTGAGGCTACTCAATGGTATCTGAACCGGATAGAAGCGCTAAATAACGGGGCTAATGGCGTCAACTGCGTCCGCAGCATTTCACCCCTTGCCCTTGAGGAAGCCAGCCGCGCAGATGCCGCACTTGCTGCCGGAGAGTCAAGAGGGCCACTGCATGGCGTGCCCTATCTGGTCAAAGATAACGTTTTTACCGCTGATGGCAGCTTCGCCTCTGCCGGATGCCGGGCGCTGGCAGAATTCATACCGCCCTATGAGGCCACTCTGGTCGGACGCTTGCGCGACGCTGGTGCCGTGCTGCTGGGCAAAACCAACCTCACGGAGTTCGCGGATTTTGTGGCAGAAACCATGCCTTCTGAGTTTAGCGGCACGGGTGGCGTCGTCCGTAACCCGCTGGGCCTGCAATATGGTCGCGGGCAGGGGTCGAGCGTGGGATCTGCGGCGGCCGTGGCGGCGGGGTTCTGTGCTTTCGCCATCGGCTCTGAAACGCAAAACTCGCTACAGGCGCCGGCTGTCCATAGTTCTGTTGTTGGCTTCAAGCCGACAGTGGGACGCGTGAGCCGGCACGGTTTGATTCCTCTGGTCCCAAGTCAGGACTCGCCGGGACCGCTCACCCGCACGGTAGACGATGCTGCACTTGTCTTCGGGGCAATCGCCGGTGCCGATATGAAAGATACGGCGACGCTTGCTGATTTCGAAAGCGCAGCCAGCAGGGGGGCGTCGCTGCAGGGAGTACGCATAGGCGTGCCGCGTCGCTTTATCGCCGATAGCGTGCTTACCGAAGGCCGGAAAGAAGTTTTTGAGCGTGCTCTGGCATCACTGACGCAGGCGGGCGCCATCATTGTCGATCCCTGCGATCTGCCGGCTGCGGAACAGCTCAATGCAGTGCGATCCTGCGTTTTTCGTACCGAGTTCAAAGCAAGCCTTAACAGCTTACTGACGACGCTTCACCCCTGCGGCATGCGTTCAATGGCGGATATTATCAGCTGGAATAACGCCCATCCTGACGCTATTCCTTACGGGCAGTCTCTGCTTGAGGCCGCTAACGCCTCACCGGACGTCCGTTCGCAGCAGTATGTTGAAGACCGCCAGCGTGATATTGCGCTGAGCCTTAATGCCGGTATTCTGGCTGCGATGAAGGCTGGCAGAGCGGATGTCCTGCTTGCGCCTATGTCAGCAGCGGCCAAATGTACTGGCAAAGCGGGCGCGCCAGTGGTGGCTCTCCCTGCTGGCCAGGACGCAGAAGGTTTACCCTTTGGGATAACGCTTTTCTCGGCACCGGGGCACGATAATGCCGTGCTACAGATAGCGGGTGCAATTGAAGGTGTTATTGGAAAACGGCTTCAGCCTACATTTGACGATATCCTGTAGGACTGCTCTTTCAGGCAGAACGAATGTCACGTAAGCGCCGCTGTTGATGCGGCCTTATCTCCGGCTTTTTCTGTCCAGCGCTTTTCCCGACAGGGTGACCATAAACAATGCCAGAGCAGTCAGGACGATAATCGCTTTCACGCCCTCCAGCGTAACGCTTCTGCAATGAACCAGCGCCAGGCCCGTAGCCGCTACCGCTTTCATGAGCGGTGAAATAGTGCGTGTCAACATAATAGGTCCTTACCGGGTAAGCGCTGCTGGAAGATAAGCGCGATTGATCATGCGCACATCGGTGGCTTTGTCTGAAGCCTCTGATGCCAGTACTACCGTAGTCGCGTTGGTTGCGGCGCTATCCAGCGTTGACGTTATTGCGGTGAAACTGTGCGCGAAGCTGACAGAAGAGATCGGTAAAAGCGTTGCAGCTGCGACAACAAAGATGAAGGATTTCATGGCTATGCCTTATTCAGATTCAGTAATGCTTCAGGGGCAATCAACAGAACCTGAAGCGGAGGTCAGCGCTGGCCTATCATTTAACCAGTCTGGCAGCAACGTAAGCGCGGTTATCAACGCGGGCGCCGGTAATGGTGTAGGAACTTCCTGACTGAGCAGCCAGCGCGGCGACTTTAGCTTCCGCACCCTCAAGCGTAGTGGCCGTGGCGGTAATGCTCTGGGCAAAGCTGGTAAATGAAATCAGAGAAAGAACGGTAACTGCTGCGATTTTTTTGATCGATTTCATGGTCATTTCCTCAGGGGTATCAGGTTTTTATGGGGCGCCGTGCCCCGATGGAATGCATAGTAATGCTGAACCGGGATAATCAAAATAGGTCAATTTTGCCGAAGCAAATCAGAAAATTTGAATGAGTGGGTCAGGCTTCCCGGATGGGGAAGAAATGACGTCAGGCGTATAATACCGGCCACATCAAAAATCAATTATCCGATCGTATACCTATCCATCTGTATACTTATCCGTTTGTATAAGTTTCTTTTTCCTGCCCCGCATCTGATAATCACCTCTCACTTGTTATAAGACTCCGTCGCGATGGTTTCACGCGCTTCGTTGCTTTTTGATACGCACTGATATCAGGCTGGAAGGTTATGAACTCTGTAAATGCCGAATTTAATGAGTCGCAAATCACGGACGCTAACCGTAATAAGATAATGTATTCCGTAGTGAATGATATTATTCCGTGGATTGAGGATCACCTCTACGATGAAAATATTCGCGTGCGTAACGTCACGCAGAGAAGCGGCTATGGACACTGGCATTTTCAGCGCATCTTCAGGGAGCATACGGGTTACAGTCTGGGTGAGTATATTCGTGTCAGAAGAGTGATCAGGGCGGCTATTTCGGTTATCTATACAAAAAAAGGAATTATTCAGATTGCCGTAGATAACGGATTTACCAGTCAGCAAACCTTTTCAAGAACATTCCGTAAATATCTTAATGCGCCACCCGCCAGGTTCAGGAAAAAATATATAAACCGCGAAGAAGATTTCTGCACGCTTATGAGCAAGGTTTTCAAGAGTAACTATGAGCACCAGCGAATGTTTAACGCGGCATAAATGTTCACGCAATGACGATAGAAAGAGTTTTTTTAGCTACAGGGGAGCGGATTTATCTGCCAGCTGAAGCTTTCTGACCGCATATAACGCAACACTTACTGCCACTGATAACAGGGAATAATGATGAAATTAAAAATGAAAATAGGGGCGCTGCTGCTGGCTACCCAGATGACTCACGCATTTGCTGCAACGGTTGAGAACACCCCCGCGCCGACGGCGGGCGTGGCAAGCTTTCTGAGCGCGCTGAACAGCGGCGGCGGTAAGCCGATTGAGCAGCTCTCACCCGAGGCTGCCCGCGACGTTCTTATTGGCGCACAGAAGGGCGTTGAGCTTCCTCCGGCGCAGGTTTCTGAAAAAGTTATTACCGCACTGGGCAAACCCCTGACGCTGACGATTGTGAAACCAGAAAACGCCACGGCAACGCTGCCTGTATTTATGTTTTTCCACGGCGGCGGCTGGGTGCTGGGCGATTTCCAGACGCATGAGCGCCTGGTGCGCGATCTGGTAAATGAGTCCGGTGCCGCTGCGGTATTTGTTAACTACACGCCGTCACCGGAAGCGCATTATCCGGTGGCCATTACTCAGGCCTATGAGGCGACCAAATGGGTCGCTGAACACGGTGCGGAGATTGGCGTCGACGGTACACGTCTTGCGCTGGCGGGGAATAGCGTAGGCGGCAATATGGTGGCGGCGGTGGCGCTACAGGCGGAGCGTTATCATACGCCTGCTATCCGCTACAATGTTATGCTGTGGCCGGTGACCGATGCCCGTTTTGACGATACGTCCTATCATCAGTTTGCGGAAGGCCACTTCCTGACCCGCAACATGATGAAATGGTTCTGGGATAGCTATACTTCCTCAGAACAAGACCGCAATAACATTCTGGCCTCCCCGCTGCGTGCCACTCCGGCGCAGCTGAAAGGATTAGCACCGACGCTAATCCAGACCGCCGAGCTGGATGTTCTGCGTGATGAAGGCGAAGCCTTTGGCCGCAAGCTTGATGCCGCTGGCGTGCCTGTGACGGTGACGCGCTATAACGGCATGATCCACGATTATGGTTTGCTTAATGCCCTGAGTCAGGAACCTACGGTCCGCACTGCGCTTGAGCAGGCTTCCGCAGAACTGCGCTCACATCTGAAGTAAATACGTTTGCCAGCCTCAGGGCTGGCATATAAACATCTTACAGGTGATGGGTACTGATAGTGGGATTCGTGAGGTTAAAGACTGAACGTTTACTGAAAACTACGGCGCTTAAGAACTTAAGCAGCCGCGTTTCCGCTATTCCACCTTATCCCGGTACTCGCATAAATCTTCAATCAGGCAGGCACCGCAGCGGGGTTTTCGCGCCACGCAGGTGTAGCGGCCATGCAGAATAAACCAGTGATGGCAGTCCACCTTGAACGCTTTTGGCACCACTTTCAGCAGCTTCTCTTCAACCTGCTCAACGTTCTTACCGGGCGCAAAACCGGTACGGTTACAGACGCGGAAAATATGGGTATCCACGGCGATGGTGGGCCAGCCGAAGGCGGTATTCAGCACCACGTTGGCGGTCTTTCGGCCCACGCCGGGTAACGCTTCCAGCGCTTCACGGTTCTCCGGCACCTCGCCCTGATGCTTTTCCAGCAGGATGCGGCAGGTCTTAATCACGTTTTCCGCTTTGCTGTTGAACAGACCAATCGTCTTGATGTACTCCTTAACGCCCTCCACGCCCAGTTCCAGCATCGCCGCCGGCGTATTGGCGACGGGGTAGAGCTTCGCCGTGGCTTTATTGACGCTGACGTCGGTCGCCTGGGCGGAGAGCAGTACTGAAATCAGCAGCTCAAAAGGGGAGGTGTAAACCAGCTCGGTAGTCGGATGCGGATCGTTATCCCGCAGCCGGGTTAAAATAAGCTCTCTTTTTTCCTTGTTCACAGCGCGCTCGCTTTTCCTTCAGTCAGATTTTCCTGTGCTTTACTTGCGGCCAGCGCCGCACGGGCTGACATCTTCTGATCGATCACATATTTCGCCGCCAGTAACATACCCAGGCCGATAAACGCACCCGGCGGCAGCATGGCCAGCAGCATAGGGGAGTCGAAATGCACCACCTCAATACGCAGCGATTTCGCCCAGGGGCCGAGCAGCCGGTCAGCGCCGTCGAACAGGGTGCCGTTACCGATAATTTCCCGCATCGCCCCCAGTACAACCATCACGCTGGTGGCGCCCGTCCCGATAGCCAGACCGTCAAGAGCCGAAAGCGGTACGCTGCTTTTGGAGGCGACGGCCTCGGCGCGGCCGACCACGATACAGTTGGTCACGATCAGCGGTATGAAAATGCCTAACGACTGATAAAGCCCGTAGGCATAGGCGTTAATCAACATCTGCACGCAGCTCACTACGGCGGCGATGATCATGACATAGATAGGGATACGGATTTCGGACGGCACCCAGCGGCGTGACGCTGAAACCGCCGAGTTGGTAAAAACCAGCACCAGCGTGGTCGCCAGGCCAAGACCTAACGCGTTGGTCACGGTAGAGGTGACCGCCAGAAGCGGACAGAGCCCCAGCAGCTGGACCAGCGCCGAGTTATTTTTCCACAGCCCGCCGACGAGCAGGGTTTTCGCTTCACTCATGGGGATCTCCGCAGGTTGGCAACGAGGCAAGCTGCCCCGGCAATGTTTCACTATAGAGCGTGGCACGTTTAGTGGCATTTACCACGGCGCGGGGAGTGATCGTCGCTCCGGTAAACTGATCGATCTCACCGCCATCTTTCTTCACGGCAAAGCGGGGATCGTCCCGGCCGTTAAGGTGTTTACCGCTAAAGTGGGTTATCCAGTCAGAGATGCGCAGATCGATTTTATCGCCCAGGCCCGGCGTTTCATGATGCTCAACCACCCGGACGCCCAACACCGTACCGCTGAAGTCGGCGCCCACAAGCATATGGATGGCACCAGAATAGCCGTCCGGGGCGGTAGCCTCAACCGCCACCGCGACGGGACGCGCATCTTTTCGCGCGACATAAAGCGCATGAGGGCCGCCCCCGAGGGCTAAATCCGTGACAACGTAACATTCGTGCTGCATATCGTTATTATATAATTCTGGCGGAACGACCTGATCCAACAGAATTTTTTGCTGCAAGGCCGTCTGATGTTCAATGGTGGGTTTCGTCACCGTATTGATCACCGCCGTCAGGCCAGTGGTCACGGCGGCAAAAATTGCCAGGGTCACGCCGTTTTTACGAATGGCATCAATCATTAGGGTTCCTTCCTGTGACCGTACACGCGCGGCTGCGTGTAGTAGTCAATCAGCGGCACGGCAATGTTCGCCAGCAGCACCGCAAAAGCCACCCCGTCCGGGTAGCCGCCAAACCGCCGGATTAGCCAGACCAGCAGGCCAATCAGCACGCCATATATCAGCCGGCCTTTATTGGTCGTTGAGGCGGTAACCGGATCGGTCGCAATAAAAAATGCGCCCAGCATCGTCGCGCCCGAAAAGAGATGGATCAGCGGAGATACCTGACTATCCGGGGACCAGAGCCAGCCAAGGGTGGAAAACAGCCCTAGCGAAAGCAGAAAGCTGGCCGGAATATGCCAGCGAATATTGCCGCTCCAGAGTAAAAACAGACCGCCTGCCAGATAACCCACGTTGACCCACTGCCAGCCCAGCCCGGCAATTACGCCGCCGTAGATTGGCTGTGACAGCAGCTGCTCCGGGCTGTGTCCGGCGCGCAGGCCGGTTTTAAAGGTGTCGAGCGGCGTCGCCTGACTGATGCCATCAACGCTGAGCTGTAGCTGCTGCATCGTATGACCGTCAAGGGTATAGCCGTGGAAAATCATACTCAACGTATCCATCAGCCCCGGCGTGACCGCCTGAAGGGCATCGGGCGGGAGCCAGCTGGTCATCTGTACCGGAAAGGAGATCAGCAGCACCACATAGCCGACCATCGCCGGATTGAACGGGTTTTGTCCCAGACCGCCGTAAAGCTGTTTGGAGATAACAATGGCAAACACCGTGCCGGTGACGATGACCCACCACGGGGCGAGCGGCGGGATGCTGATACCCAGCAGCAGGGCGGTGAGCAGGGCAGAGTTATCGCCAAGCGTTTTGCCCAGCGGCAGCTTGCGCAGTCTGAGAACGGCAGCCTCGGCGGTGAGTGCGGCAGCGGCGGCGATCGCGACCTGGATAAGGTTACCCGGGCCAAAAAAATAACACTGGGCGGCGAGGCCGGGCAGCGCCGCGAGCAGCACCAGCAGCATGATAGTGCTGGTGCTGCGGCGGTTGTGCGTATAGGGCGAACTAGCGATGCGAAAAGCCATTTAATCCTCTTGCGTGGAGTGCTGCGCCTTGCGCGCTTTTACGCGGGCGATGGCGGCTGCCACGGCAGCTTTACGGGGATCGTCGGAGATGTCCGTCGTATCCTGAATAGTATTTTCCTGCGCCGATAGTGCGTCAGCGCTTTCAGCGGCTTTTGCCGCCTTCTTCGCTTTGGCGCGGGCAACGGCGGCTTCAATGGCGGCCTTGCGCGGATCGACCGGGGCCTCCGGCATGGCGCTTTCTGTTGCAGGCGCTGCTTCAGCACTGTCCGTTCCGGCTGCTGCATCAGCGCTCTCAGCGGCTTTTGCCGCCTTCTTCGCTTTGGCGCGGGCAACGGCGGCTTCAACGGCGGCCTTACGCGGATCGACAGGCGCGTCCGGCGCGGCGCTTTCCGTTGCTGGCGCTGCTTCAGTACTGTCCGTTCCGGCGGCTGCCGTCTCACCGTTTTCAGCGGCTTTTGCCGCCTTCTTCGCTTTGGCGCGGGCGACGGCGGCTTCAACGGCGGCCTTACGCGGATCGACAGGCGCGTCCGGCGTGGCGCTTTCCGTTGCAGGCGCTGCTTCAGCACTGTCCGTTCCGGCGGATGCCGTCTCACCGTTTTCAGCGGCTTTTGCCGCCTTCTTCGCTTTGGCACGGGCGATGGCGGCTTCCACGGCGGCCTTGCGCGGATCGACAGGCGCGTCCGGCGTGGCGTTATCCGTTGCTGGCGCTGCTTCAGCACTGTCCGTTCCGGCTGCTGCCGTCTCACCGTTTTCAGCGGCTTTTGCCGCCTTCTTCGCTTTGGCGCGGGCAATGGCGGCTTCCACGGCGGCCTTACGCGGATCGACCGGCGTGTCCGGCGCGGGGCTTTCTGTTGCAGGCGCTGCTTCAGCATGCTCCGTTCCGGCTACTGCCGTCTCACCGTTTTCAGCGGCTTTTGCCGCCTTCTTCGCTTTGGCGCGGGCAATGGCGGCTTCAATGGCGGCCTTGCGCGGATCGACAGGCGCGTCCGGCGCGGGGCTTTCTGTTGCAGGCGCTGCTTCAGCACTGTCCGTTCCGGCGGCTGCCGTCTCACCATTCTCAGCGGCTTTTGCCGCCTTCTTCGCTTTGGCGCGGGCAATGGCGGCTTCCACGGCGGCCTTGCGCGGATCGACCGGGGCCTCCGGCGTGGCGTTATCCGTTACAGGCGCTGCTTCAGCACGCTCCGTTCCGGCTACTGCCGTCTCACCGTTCTCAGCGGCTTTTGCCGCCTTTTTCGCTTTGGCACGGGCAATGGCGGCTTCCACGGCGGCCTTGCGCGGATCGACAGGCGCGTCCGGCGCGGCGCTTTCCGTTGCAGGCGCTGCTTCAGCACGCTCCGTTCCGGCGGCTGCCGTCTCACCGTTTTCAGCGGCTTTTGCCGCCTTCTTCGCTTTGGCGCGGGCAACGGCGGCTTCAACGGCAGCCTTGCGCGGATCGACAGGTGCCGCTCCTTCAGCGTCCGCCGTTTCTGGCCGGGGAGCCTTTTTCGCTTTAGCCCGGGCGATAGCGGCTTCAACCGCAGCCTTGCGCGGGTCCTCTGCCTGACGGGTGGCCGGTTCCGTCTCCGACTGTGTTTCCGCCTGGTGCGCCCGCGCCATCGCTTTACGGGCTTCACGCTGGGCTGCGATCGTCTCGTCTTCGCGTGGCGTCTCTGCCGGTGCTTCAGCAGCCTGTTTCTTCGCCTTCACTCTCTCCAGCGCGGCGGCAACTTCTCCGTTATCGCTGCTGCCGGTGGTGCGTTTCGCCTGCTGATGGCGTGCTTCACGCGCCTGTTTTTCCCGCTCCAGACGCGCCAGTCGGGCTTCAAAACGGGCTTTCGCCTGGGCGGTACGCTCCGCCTCAAGATCGATAGCGCGGATTTCCGCCTTTTCCTGACGGTAATACTGTACCAGCGGAATGTTGCTCGGGCAGACCCAGGCGCAGGCGCCGCACTCAATGCAGTCGGCAATATTATGGCTGCGGGCTTTGTCGTGATCGCCGCCCCGGCTGTACCAGTAGAGCTGCTGCGGCAGCAGGGCCGCCGGGCAAACGTCAGCACAGGCGCTGCACCGGATGCAGGATTTCTCCTCCTCAGGCTCGCCCATCTCACTGGCGGACGGGGCCAGAATGCAGTTGGTGATCTTGACCACCGGCACGTCCAGCGTCGGCAGGGTAAAGCCCATCAGCGGGCCGCCCATCACCACCATCTGACGCGGGCCGGGCGCAAAGTCCGCATTGTGCAGCAGATGGCTGACGGGGGTGCCAAGGCGTCCCCAGACGTTGCCCGGCTCTCTGACAGAGCCGCCGGTCAGCGTCACCACGCGTTCGGTCAGCGGCTCGCCGTCAATAATGGCGCGTTTGACCGCCCAGGCGGTGCCGACGTTCTGCATCAGCACGCCGATATCGGTAGAGCGTCCGCCGTGCGGCACTTCAAGTCCGGTCAAAATTTTGGTCAGCTGCTTTGCGCCGCCGGAGGGATATTTGGTGGGGATAACGCGGATCTTAAGATCCTGTGCGCCGCCCAGCGCCTTTTTAAGCGCGGCAATCGCCTCCGGTTTATTATCCTCAATGCCGATAAGCACCTGGTCGGCGTTCAGCACCCAGGCGAGGATCCGGCAGCCTTCCAGCACTTCTTCAGCGCAATCCTGCATCAGGCGATCGTCTGCGGTGATATAAGGCTCACACTCGGCGGCGTTGACGATCAGCGTCTTAACGCCGCTCAGCCCGCCCTTAAGTTTGGTCGCGGTCGGGAAACCCGCGCCGCCCAGCCCGGCAACGCCAGCCTGATGGATGCGGTTAACCAGCTCGCTACGGTCGACGCTGCGGTAGTCGTCCAGCCTCTGACGCTCGCACCAGCGATCTTCGCCGTCTGGCGAAATGAAAACGCACATCTCCGTCAGCGCGGAAGGATGGGCGGTGGTATGCGGGGCGATGGCCTCAACGGTGCCGGAGGTTGGAGCATGAACCGGTAGCATTCTGCCGCGGCCAAAGGTCAGCGGCTGGCCGCGCAGCACTTTGTCGCCGGGACTCACCATCAGTTCGCCCTCGTGACCAATATGCTGCTTGATCGGCACGATAAACTGCGACGCAAGCGGCAGGTGGCGCAGCGGCGTACCGTTGGAGAGGGTTTTCATCTCAGGCGGGTGGATGCCGCCCTGAAAATCCCAAAGCGGCTCTTTTTTAAAGAAATTGAACAGATTACGCATGATGTTCCACGGGGATCACTTTAACCGGGATCGTTTGCAGGTCCCACTTCCAGCTCGCCGGGGTCGGGGCGACCGGCCGCATCTCGATACAGTCGGTAGGACAGGGCGCGACGCAGAGGTCACAGCCGGTACAGACGTCGCTGAGCACGGTGTGCATGGCGCGCGTTGCGCCCACGATGGCATCGACCGGGCAGGCCTGGATACATTTGGTACAGCCAATGCAGTTTTCTTCGTCGATCCAGGCAACCTTCCGCTCCGGCTCCCGCGCCTCTTCATCGCCCAGCGGCTGCGGGTCAACGTTAAGCAGCGCGGCGAGCTTCAGCATAGTCTGCTCGCCGCCAGGCGCGCATTTGTTGATCATCTCGCCATTATTTCCGACGGCATCCGCATAGGGCCGGCAGCCGGGGTAGCCGCACTGGCCACACTGGCTTTGCGGCAGGATGGCATCAATCTGTTCAACAATGGGATCTTCTTCAACCTTAAAGCGGCGCGAGGCGTAGCCCAGCAGGCAACCAAAAAACAGGCCCAGCGCGCTTAATACGGCAACGGCAATCCATACAGCGCTCATTAAAATTTTACCAATCCGGAGAAGCCCATAAACGCCAGCGCCATCAGCCCTGCGGTGATTAACGCAATGGATGAGCCTTTAAAAGGGGCAGGCACATCGGCCAGCACCAGACGTTCGCGAATACCGGCAAACAGCACCATCACCAGTGAGAAGCCGACAGAGGCGCTGAACCCATACAGCGCGGCTTGCAGGAAACTGTGATTCAGGTTCACGCTCAGCAGCGGAACGCCCAGTACGGCGCAGTTAGTGGTGATCAGCGGCAGGAAAATCCCGAGCAGGCGATAAAGCTCAGGGCTGGTTTTACGTACCACCATTTCAGTGAACTGCACAACCACCGCGATCACCAGGATATAAGACATGGTGCGCAGATAAACGAGATCCAGCGGCAGCAGAATAAGGTGGTTCACCAGCCATGAACAGATCGAGGCCAGGGTGATAACAAATGTGGTGGCGAGTCCCATGCCAATCGCCGTTTCCAGTTTTTTGGAAACGCCCATAAAGGGACAGAGGCCGAGAAACTTCACCAGAACGAAGTTATTCACCAGCACTGTGCCAATAAAAAGAAGCAGGTAGTCGGTCATTAGTTCGCCTGAGAAATTGAAAAGCCGCCTATTATCGGACATTGGCAACGCCACGACAACACGTCAACGCTAAGGATAACGGAATACCGCACTGAGGATTAAATTCTGGCGCTTTTTTTCCGCATCAGGATTCAGTAAAGGTGTTTTTGACGCGCTGTGAGCGCTTGAAGTAGGGCACCAGCACGGCGGCGGCCAGTAAGGCAATCAGCAGCGTGCGGATGGCGGCGGCATCACTCACCGGCGAGAACGCAAAGGTTTTGATCGCCAGCAGCACCGTTATCAGCAGCCAGATAATATAGTGGCGCGGCAGTTTGCGGGAACGTTTGCAGAAGATCCATGTCACCCAGATGCTGTAACACCAGACCAGCAGCGAGGTAATAAGCGACACGCTCCACTGAAACGTAAAGGCGTGAGTATTGTTAAACAGGGCACTCCGCAGTTCCGGGTTCAGCAGCGCACTCAGATACATGGCGACCACCAGAGCGCTGGTCAGCATCGTCATAATCAGCCAGGCGAGCGGTACAAGCAGCAGCCCGGCAATGCGCGTTTTTGAATCTGAAGCCACGTTAAATCCTTGAAAGTAATGAGCGGGCCGGGCATAAAAGCCTGGCCGCGTAATGTAAAAGCAATTATACGGAAAAAACAGGGCAGGTCATTAATAAGCTGAGGGTCAGACAACGTAGCGCCAGACGGATTTTGGCACGCGGCCGAGATCAAACAGGCGGCCTCCCGAAGCCAGTTCGGCGCGGCGATGATCGGCAGCGCGATACATATTCACCAGTTCGAGATTATCAGTCAGGGAATAATTCAGATGATCGTAGAGCTTTTCGAGGCTTTCCAGCGAACTTACTTTGCGAAACTTAAGCAGATAGTCTTGAACCGTCATGATGGCCGTTGCAGGTCAGAATTGTGAGGCTCCAAGTATAGGGAGGGCCTGCCTTCTGTCCACAAAAGAGCAGGGTGAAAAGGGCAAATTCAGACTAGAGAGCAAGGCAAATGCCGCAAATAACCTTTTATAATGCATGGTTATTTCTCTTTTTGGCAATTTTAATGGCACTAAGAGTGTGTGGCATAAATCACACTTCTGAATATTGCCAAATCCTGCTTTCCCCCTGACTGAAATGACAGAAGCTAACCCGGTGCTGTAATCGCTTCCATTGGCCGCGGCGTTAAACGCTTATGTTTATTACATTTATTTACACCTCCTTCTGGGCCTGAACAGGCAATTTGTCCATATTTCACGCGCCGTCTTCAGTGGCTTCGCCGCACGTAAGCTCTTTTAATTATTGTGTTTTGTGAGCATTGTCGAAAATGTTTGTGCGGCTTTAGTCCAGGCTTGTGGAGCTGTTGATCCTACATTATTAAATCCCACCAGAGGAAAACTGACCATGTGGAAGCGTTTACTTTTAACCACCCTTATCAGCGCCAGCCTTTCCGGCACCGCGCTGGCTGAATCCATGACGGTAGGCTTTTCGCAGGTCGGTTCCGAATCCGGCTGGCGGGCGGCGGAAACCAGCGTGGCGAAAAGCGAAGCTGAAAAACGCGGCATTACCCTGAAAATTGCTGACGGTCAGCAAAAACAGGAGAATCAAATCAAAGCCGTACGCTCCTTTATCGCCCAGGGCGTGGATGCCATATTCATCGCCCCGGTAGTGCAGACCGGCTGGGAACCGGTCCTTGAAGAAGCGAAGGATGCGGAAATCCCGGTTTTCCTTCTCGACCGCGCTATCTCAGTAAAAGACAAATCACTCTATATGGCGGTGGTCACCGCAGACAACGTCTATGAAGGCAAACTCATCGGCGAGTGGCTGGTGAAAGAGCAGGGTGGCAAGGCTTGTAATGTGGTGGAGCTACAGGGCACCGTGGGCGCCAGCGTCGCCATCGACCGTAAAAAAGGATTTGCTGAAGCCATTGCCGGAACGCCAGATATCAAAATTATCCGCTCCCAGTCTGGCGACTTTACCCGCAGTAAGGGCAAAGAGGTGATGGAAAGCTTCATCAAGGCCGAGAACAACGGCAAAAATATCTGCATGGTTTACGCCCATAACGACGACATGGCTATCGGTGCTATCCAGGCGATCAAAGAAGCCGGACTGAAACCGGGCAAAGATATCCTGATTGGCTCCATTGATGGCGTGCCGGATATCTATAAAGCGATGCTCGCGGGCGAAGCCAACGTCAATGTCGAGCTGACGCCAAACATGGCCGGCCCTGCCTTTGACGCGCTGGAAAAATATAAAAAAGACGGCACCCAGCCGCCAAAAGTTATCAAAACCGAATCGAAGCTCTTCCTGCCTGCTGATGCGCAGAGTGAGCTGGATAAGAAAGGCGGCATGGGATACTGAGTTAACACTACCGCACCGCCCACTCCAGGGCGGTTTTTTTCACGGTGAGGCGACGCGCTATGACCACCCAATCTTCTTTTCCGGCGCCGCTACTCAGCATCAGCGGCGTCAGCAAAGCCTTTCCCGGCGTCAAGGCGCTGGATAACGTCTCCTTTGATATCCGCCCGGGCGAAATTATGGCGCTGCTGGGGGAGAACGGTGCCGGAAAATCGACGCTGATTAAAGTGCTGACCGGCGTATACCAGCGTGACGCGGGGACCGTTGTGCTTGATGGCAAGCCTGTCACGCCCCGCAACACCGCCGAGGCGCAGGCATTCGGCATCGGCACCGTTTACCAGGAAGTCAATCTGCTGCCCAATATGTCCGTGGCAGATAACCTGTTTATTGGCCGTGAGCCGCGGCGGTTCGGGTTTGTTGACCGGGGCACGCTGGTCCGTAAATCCCGCGAACTGATGAACAGCTACGGTTTTGAACTGGATGTCACCCGGCCGCTGGGGCAGTACTCCGTGGCGATGCAGCAGATTATCGCCATCTGCCGCGCGGTGGATCTTTCCGCCAAAGTGCTGATCCTGGATGAACCCACCGCCAGCCTTGACGCCAGCGAAGTGGAAATGCTGTTCACGCTGATGAATCAGCTGAAAGCGCGCGGTATGGGGCTGATCTTCGTTACCCATTTTCTCGATCAGGTTTACAAGGTCAGCGACAGAATCACCGTTCTGCGTAATGGCCAGTTCGTGGCGACGCGGGAAACGAGCGAGCTGCCGCAGATAGAGCTGATCAAGCTAATGCTGGGACGCGAGCTGCTGGAAACCGCCCTACAGAGAGCGGGTAGTACCTTAAAAAGCAATCAGCCGGTGGTGGAGTTCAAAGATTACGGCAGGAAAGGCACCATTGCCCCCTTCAGCCTGAGCATTCGTCCCGGCGAAGCGGTGGGTCTGGCAGGCCTGCTGGGGTCAGGGCGTACCGAAACCGCCGAGCTGCTGTTTGGCATCCGCCGGGCTGACAGCGGCAGCGCCTGGATAAAAGGTAAGAAACAGTCGATCCGGACACCCGCACAGGCCTCCCGGCTGGGGATGGGCTTCTGTCCCGAGGATCGTAAAACTGACGGCATCGTGGGAGCCGCTTCGGTGAGGGAAAATATTATTCTGGCGCTTCAGGCGCAGCGGGGCTGGCTCAGACCGATTAAGCGGCGGGAGCAGCAGCAGATTGCCGAACGCTTTATCAAAAGCCTGGGGATTCGCACACCGCACGCCGAGCAGCCGGTCGAGCTGCTTTCAGGAGGCAATCAGCAGAAGGTGCTGCTGTCGCGCTGGCTGGTGACGCGCCCGCAGTTTCTGATTCTGGACGAGCCGACCCGCGGCATTGATGTTGGCGCGCATGCTGAAATCATCCGTTTGATCGAGACGCTCTGCGCGGATGGACTGGCGCTGCTGGTGATCTCCTCTGAACTTGAGGAGCTGGTGGGCTATGCGGATCGCGTTGTGATCCTGAGAGATCGTCAGCAGGTTGCTGAAATCCCGCTTGAGAAGCTCTCCGTCTCCGCCATCGTCAACGCTATTGCAGCGGGAGGGGAGCAACATGCTTGAATCACATCTGGTGTCGGGGAAAACGCCCATGATTAAACGCAAGCTGCCGCCTGGCATGCCGCAAATTGCCGCACTGTTACTGGTGCTGCTGATTGACAGCCTGGTGGCGAACAGTTTTTTTTCCATCAACGTACAGGATGGACGGCTGTTCGGCAGCCCGATCGATATTCTTAACCGGGCCGCCCCCGTGGCACTTCTGGCCATTGGGATGACGCTGGTGATCGCGACCGGCGGGATCGATCTTTCGGTAGGCGCGGTAATGGCTATTGCCGGTGCCACAGCGGCGACGCTGACCGTCTCCGGCCACAGCCTGACATATGTGGTACTGGCGACGCTGGGAACGGGGATTTTATGCGGGCTCTGGAACGGCGTACTGGTGTCGTTGTTAAAGATACAGCCGTTCGTCGCCACGCTGATTCTGATGGTGGCGGGGCGCGGTATTGCTCAGCTGATTACGCAGGGCCAAATCGTCACCTTCAACAACGGAGCGCTCGCCTGGTTCGGTAGCGGAACCTTTCTGCTGTTTCCCGTGCCGGTCTGGATAACGCTGGTCGTGGCGCTGTTTGTGTGGCTTCTGACCCGCAAAACGGCGCTGGGGATGTTTATCGAGGCGGTGGGCATCAACCTGCGGGCCGCCCGCAACGCTGGCGTAAACGGCTGGCTGATTGTGATGACAACCTATGTGATTAGCGGACTCTGCGCCGCCGTGGCGGGATTGATTGTGGCGGCAGACATCCGTGGCGCTGACGCCAACAATGCCGGGCTGTGGCTTGAGCTTGACGCGATCCTGGCGGTGGTGATTGGCGGTGCGTCGCTGATGGGAGGGCGCTTTAATTTACTGCTGTCGCTGATCGGCGCGCTGATTATTCAGTCCATGAATACCGGCATTCTGCTGTCGGGTTTCCGGCCCGAGCTGAACCAGGTGGTCAAGGCAGTGGTGGTGATGGCGGTACTGTTAATTCAGTCCCCACGCTTTATTCAACTCTTTAAGAGAGGGCGCAAAGGTGGTTAAACGTCATCTGCCGTTAATGATTACGCTGCTGGTGTTTGTGGCGGGCTATCTGTTCTGCCTGTCGCAGTTCCCCGGCTTCGCTTCCACCCGCGTTATCGCTAATATCCTCACCGATAACGCTTTCCTGGGCATCATCGCCGTAGGGATGACCTTCGTGATCCTCTCTGGCGGTATTGACCTGTCGGTTGGCGCAGTGATCGCTTTCACCGGCGTTTTTCTGGCGCGGGTGATTGGCGATCTGCATCTCGATCCCTGGCTGGCGTTCGCGCTGGTGATGGTTATGGGGTCAGCCTTTGGCGCTTTTATGGGCTGGCTGATTGACGCCCTGAAAATCCCGGCTTTTATTATTACGCTGGCAGGGATGTTTTTCCTGCGCGGCAGCAGTTATCTGGTGGCGGAGAGTTCGATTCCAATCGATCATCCGCTTTACAGCACGCTCTCCTCAATGGCCTGGAAGCTGCCTGGCGGTGGGCGGCTCAGCCTGCTGGCGGTGATTATGCTGGTGGTGGTGGTGTTCGGCATCGTGCTGGCGCACAGGAGCCGGTTCGGTAATCAGGTTTACGCCATCGGGGGCAACGCCACTTCAGCGCAGCTTATGGGCATTTCTACCCGCAGCACCACTGTCCGTGTCTATATGCTTTCATCTGCGCTCGCTACGCTTGCCGGAATAGTTTTCTCTATTTATACCTCGGCGGGCTATGCGCTGGCGGGAATGGGCGTGGAGCTTGACGCTATTGCTTCAGTGGTGATCGGCGGCACATTGCTTTCCGGTGGGGTCGGCACCGTGCTGGGTACGCTGTTTGGGGTACTGATTCAGGGTCTGATCCAGACCTGGATTATCTTTGATGGCACGCTCAGTTCGTGGTGGACCAAAATAGCCATCGGCGTTCTGCTGTTTGCCTTTATCGCTCTTCAGCGTCTGCTGACGGTGATGTGGGACAGGCAGCAAAGTGCGCCGGTGAAGCGACTGGCATAAGCAGGTCATAATGCGGTGCGCGTCCTTTATATTCCTCCGCGCACCGCGCCAGACATTTCGCCAGATTTTCTGGTCGCTGTCAGGCTTGCTTAAAAGCTGAAGGCGATGCCTGTAACATGGAGATGCCGTAAATACATCCGTCCAGGTTTGGTTCGCCAGATCTTCTTGTCGCTGTCAACTCGGGGCAAAACTGAAGGCGTTGCCCGTAACGCGGACATGCCGTGCATACATCCCTCCAGGCTTTATTCTCGCGTCCCTGCGCTCAACAGTCCACTTATCCGGGCAACGCCTTCCGCAGGTGGCATCAGCGTCGCTGTTTGGATTTTTGGTGGCTTCACTGATTACCTACAAAACGGTTTTTGCTGACAGACAACACCGCCGCCAGTGGGCGATGATAAGTGGACAGATAAGCCGGGTCTCTGCCGCAGGGATGCGGCAGCGAAGCCTCCACGGATGGATTCACGGCGTCCCGGTGTTCTGCCACTTATCTGAGCCGGTCTCAGGAGCACCATTCGCCAATGGTTGACGTGGCTTCAGATTTGAACTGTCGCTTCAGGCTTGCGTAAAAGCTTAAGACGTTGCCCGTAACGCGGACACGCCGTAAATACATCCGTGTAGGCTTGGTTCGCGCGTCCCTGCGCTCAACAGTCCACTTATCCGGGCAACGCCTTCCGCAGGTGGGCAGCAGAGTTGCTGTAAAAGTTGGCTGGGAATCCACGTATTGTCTGCCGTTTTGATTTTACTGCCTGACAACTCAGCAGTCAGCGGGCGATGATAAGTGGACAGATAAGCCGGGTCTCTGCCGCAGGGAGGCGGCAGCGAAGCCTCCACGGATGGATTCACGGCGTCCCGGTGTTCTGCCACTTATCTGAGCCAGGTTACGGAGCTGAATGAGTCGCAGGCTGCTGTGGTCCCGGGTTAGAAATGTCGCTGTCAGACTGTGGCAAAGCTGAAGGCGTTGCCCGTAACGCGGACACGCCGTAAATACGTCCCTCCAGGCTTGGTTCGCGCGTCCCTGCGCTCAACAGTCCACTTATCCGGGCAACGCCTTCCGCAGGTGGGCAGCAGAGTTGCTGTTTGGATTTTTGGTGGCTTCACTGATTACCTACAAAACGGGTTTTGCTGGCAGACAACTCAGCAGTCAGCGGGCGATGATAAGTGGGCAGATAAGCCGGGTCTCTGCCGCAGGGATGCGGCAGCGAAGCCTCCATGGACGGATTTACGGCGTCCCGGTGTTCTGCCACTTATCTGAGCCAGGTTACGGAGCTGAATGAGTCGCAGGCTGCTGTGGTCCCGGGTTAGAAATGTCGCTGTCAGACTGTGGCAAAGCTGAAGGCGTTGCCCGTAACGCGGACACGCCGTAAATACATCCATCCAGGCTTGGTTCGCGTGTCCCTGCGTTCAACAGTCCGCTTATCCGGTCAACGTCTTCCGCTGGCAGGCACCAGCGTCGCTGGCTATATCCTCTGTGAGTTCACTGATTGCCTGCAAAACTGACTTTATCCGCAGTCAACACCGCAACTGGCTGGCGTGGATAAGTGGACAGACGTCATTGGTATACCTTAACTCAGCGCTAACTGGCTGGTTGACGAAGCGCCAGCCAGACTTTTTTCAATAAAAAAGTAAGAGGAATAGCCAGAATTGCTCCGGTTATCCCAAGCAGCGCCTGCCAGAATAAAAATGCCAGCAGTTGAGCGGTAATTGACATATTCAGACGCTTTCCAAGCATAAGTGGTTCAAACACATTACTCAGGCTCAGGTTCAGCACAACAAAAAAACCGGCTACCAACAGGCTGATTTTCGCATCGAACAGGATAAAAGTTTGTATCACCATCGGGATCGCGGCCAGAAAAGAACCCAGTACCGGCACGTAATTTAAAATAAACATCAGCACACCCCACAGAAAGGCAAACTTCAGTCCCAGCAAACTGGCGGCAGCCCATACAATAATGCCCCCGAGCAGGCCAGCCAGGGTTTTCACCCGAACATAGATAGCGACGCTCTGAACGCCTTCTTCCAGCGCGCTGAGCAGGCGTGGATGGCGTTCACTAGCGTAGAGGGCGGTCTTAAACATGGGCAGCTCATACAGCATAAAAAGTTGCATCAGGAAAACCATCACCCACCACGACAGCATGCCAGGGATCAGCGAGAGTTGAGTCGTCACCATGCGCACCACGGCGCCGGTATCTACAAAGTTCATCAGCTCATCGCTAGTGAATACCATGCCCATCTGGTCAAGCGACTGCGTCAGCGTTTGCAGCCTGGCAACCACAAGGCCCGGCGCCTGGCGGCTGAGCTGGATCAAATCAGGTGCTGAGGCGCTGAGTGAGAGAATGATAATGACGATCAACAGCAGCAGAAGGGCGATCACCAGCAGCGAAGAGAGAATGCGTGGAACGCCACGCTGCGCCAGACGGCTAATCAGGGGATCGAGCATAACGGCAAGAAACAGCGCCAGCAGCACCTGGTTGACCAGTGGGGCGGCGAGATAGAGGCCGATGAGCACCACCGTCAGACATGCCAGCATAAAAAGCCCCTGAACGAAGGGAGCGAAAGGTTTTAACCAACCTTGGTTCATGGGCGTATTTCCTCAGGTAATCAGAGGGTTATCTGATGACAAAAATATCAACCCCAGCATAACCCCTGTTAAACAACCATATTACTGATTGCATTATGATGCTGGCAGGCTTCCATATCATGCAACCTGCCGCGCCTGTTCCTTTGACACCTGTTGGTTTACTAAAGATAAACCATGCGAAGTTCCCCTGTGGCTGTGAATATAATCCTGCCAGTAATTTTCTTACCCGCCCGCCTGGAATGGCTCAGAGGGGCCAGGTTACAGACCCTGCTGCGACGGCAGCACGCTCTTTATCTGATTATTTCAAGAAAGCATTGGCCTCTGCGTTGCCATTAGCAGTCAGACGCATCTCCAGTCACTCCTCAAAGCGTTATAACTGTTTTAAGCAGGCCGTTCAGAAGCATCAGCCGGGAAATGAGGACCGATAGGGCAAAGGTAATGACAATCAGCATCAGTTTGGTGCCGAGTGAAGTAACCGGGATAACTAAGGTCAGCAGGTGGAAAACGGAGTAATGGAGGATATACACCCCCGTCATAGTTTTACTGATGGCCGCTAACAGCGCCTCTTTTACTGCCGCATTGCGGCGAAAGCGCACGCAGCTGGCTGCCACTACCAGGGCTACAACCAGTATGTAGATTTGTGAGCCGGTAAGATTAAAAGCATTACGATCGGCTTTAAAGACGGCGAAGAAAAAGTGTTGCTCATAAAACCAGGTAAACAGATAGATAAAGGGAAGGGCGATGGCCGCAGCGCGTGCCACTTTTTTGCGCCAGAACCAGTCAGCAATGAGTGGATTAGCTAATAGCTGGCCGGTCAGATAAAACAATAGCCAGGTCCAGATGCGATATTCCGGCTCCAGACTGAAGAGATATCTCTGTGGATAGAGCACCGAAAGCAGTTCATAACCATAGGAAGCGAGCAGCAGGATAAATACCAGACCGCAGAAAATCAGCAGGCGCTGGCTCAGCAGGACAAACAAAGGGTTAAAGCTGTAAATCAATATAAAGGCGAAGACAAACCACGGCTGGATCATATAGCCGCGCTGGTAGGGCTCCCACACATAATAGACCGTCATCCAGAAGAGAAAAACGATCGCCAGATTTTTTATTTTAGTCAGTGTCCAGCCCACCTCCCTATTGGCACGGGAATCCGTTATGCCGGCCACAACAAAAAACAGGGGGGTGGCGATGGTAGAAATAAAGGTAAGAAACGGCAGGATCCAGTGGTAGTCGTAATCGTAGCGGTCCCAGGTGTTATACAAAGTGAAAAAAGTTACCGCTGACATACAACCCAGCGTTTTAATCAGGTTGAGTCCGGTAAGATTCATGGCGAGGGCGTTCCCGGCGTGCGATGAAAACAGGCATAAAATACCGGAAGCACCAACAGCGTAAGTATCGTCGCAAAGCCCAGACCAAACATAATCACCACGGCCATACTCTGGAAAAACACATCGCGCAGCAGCGGCGCCAGGCCCAATACGGTGGTAAAGGCCGTCAGCAGAATAGGACGTAAGCGTGAGGTAGCGGCGTATAGAATGGCCTCATGCTGCGGCCTGGACTGTTTCTGTAGTTCAATCTCTTCCACCAGAACAATGCCGTTGCGGATCAACATCCCGCTCAGGCTCAGCAACCCAATCAGTGCCATAAAGCCAAATGAAATGCCGGTGAGTAAAAATCCCGGCGTCACGCCAATTAACGCAAGAGGAACGGTCAACCAGATGGCAATGGCATTTTTCAGCGAGCTGAACATCAGCACGGTGATGACGAACATGACCAGATAACCCAGCGGCAAGGTAGTAAATAAGCCTTGCTGCGCTTCACTGGAATTTTCGGCATCGCCGCCCCATTCAATACTGTAACCATGGGGCAGCGGGATCTTCTCAATTTGAGGTCTGACGCGCTCCAGGATATCGCCGGAAGTCGCGTTACTGAGCGGATTGGGATCGGTCTGGACGGTAAGCATCCGAATTCGATCGCGTCGCAGGATCAGCGGATCTTCCCACTCCAGGTTAAATCCGCCGACGACGTTACTGAGCGGAATATACTGTTGCAGATTCTGGCTCCAGACCAGGATATTTTGCAAATGGTTGGCATCCTTACGTTCGCTGTCTGGTGGGCGTACGATGACAGGCAGCAGATCTGCCCCTTCACGATAGAGTCCCACACGGCTGCCGGTAAAATTCATTGCGAGCGCGTTATCAATTTCCTGTTTATCCACGCCCAGCTCACGTCCGAGAGCGGGATTATATTGCGGGCGGATGACTTTACTGCGGTTTTGCCAGTCCTGACGCACGCTATCGGTATCGGGGTCGCTGGCCAGGATGCGCTCCACCTTGCTGGCAATCAGGCGCATCCGATCGGGATCGGGGCCTTGAATGCGGACTTCAATCGCGCTGCCGCCTGAAGGGCCGAACATAACGCGTTTGGTGCTGGCGTTCACCTGCGGGAAGTGGCGTGCTATCGAAAGATCAAGCTGGCGGGCGAGCGCGGCAATATTGCGCTGATCGTCCATGCGTACCATGATTTGTGCGTAGTTGCTGTACTGACGCTGTCCATTATAGGTCAGGATAAATCGCATGCTGCCCTGACCGATGGTCGTCACCGTAGCGACAACGCCCCGCTGGCCGGTAATCGTTTTCTCAATATCACCGGCTATTTTCTCGGTTGAGTGAATGTCAGTCCCATAAGGCAACCAGAGATCGACAAAAAAGATAGGAGTATTGGCTGAAGGGAAGAAGTTTTGTCGTACTGCACCGAACCCCCAGATCGCCAGCGCCAGCAGGATCGCCATCATCGAGAGTGTTAAGGTTTTCTGCGCTAATAAAGCGTTCAGCGTACGCTGGTAGAGTCGGTAAAAACCGCCCTCATAGGGTGAGGGTTTCACCGCCGCCTCAGCAGAATCTTCTCGCCTGAACAGGCCCCATTTGATCAACACCGGCGTGATGGTCAGGGCAGAAAACCAGCTTAACATCAGCGAGATGAGCAGAACCTGAAACAGCGACTTACAATACTCGCCCGTGGCGTCCTGCGATAAACCGATAGGCGCAAAAGCGAGAATAGCAATAACTGTGGCGCCCAGAAGCGGAAACGCCGAACGACGAATGACAAGATTCAGCGCTGTTGCCATGGGCGAACCTTGCTGACGTGCAATCAGCACCCCTTCAACAACCACAATCGCGTTATCCACCAGCATACTGAGCGCAATAATCAGCGCTCCCAACGAAATACGCTGTAGCTCAATTCCCCAGAGGTACATAATCAACAGCGTGCCCAGCACATTAAGCGCCAGTGATACAGCGATGATAATGCCACTGCGGATGCCCATAAATATCAGCAGCACGCCCACGACAATCGCCAGGGCTATCAGGAAGTTGGTGATAAAGCCATTTACGGAGTGGGCCACCTCCGCTGCCTGATCGTAAAACATGTTAATCTCAATGCCGGCCGGTTTTTCCACAGACATCTGCTGGAGCCTGGCTTCCAGCGCCTGCCCTGCCTTCATGACGTTTACGCCCGCAATGAACGAAACGCCCATACTCAGCGCCGGGCGTCCGTTAGCATGATAGATATTTGAGGGGGATTCACTGAACCCACGCGAAAGGGTGGCGATATCGCTTAATCTTGTGGTACCAGCACCGCCGGTTGGGCTGACCAGCAGATCGCCTAATTCCTCAAGGCTTTCAAACTCACCGGTTGGATGCAGGCGGATCGATTCCGTACCAGATTTGATTTCACCAGCGTTAGAAACCACATTAAGACGGTTTAATACGCTGGAAAGTTGATTCAGGGTAATGCCGCGCGCGCTCATCTCTGTCGTTGAAACATCCACGTTAATTTGAGGGGGGATCGTGCCGCCAATCGCCACTTTCCCTACGCCAGGCACGAGTACCAGTTCACGGCGCAGCTGTTCTGCGTACTGGGCCAGCTCCTGATTACTGAAACTATTCCCGGAAATGGTGAAGAAGAACCCAAAAACATCGCCAAAATCATCGTTTACGAACGGGACGGTAACGCCAGGCGGAAAGAAGCGGGTGGCGTCATCTACTCTGCGCCGGAGTTCATCCCAGATTTGCGGCAACTGGCTGGAGTGGTAGCGCGACTCTATATTCACGGTGATTTGCGACAGGCCGTTGGAAGAGATCGAACTGACATTATCCAGATAGGGTAATTGCTGAAGCGCATTCTCCAGCGGCAGCGTGACTTCTTCTTCAACCTGCTGGGCTGAGGCGCCGGGATAGTGTGTGATGATAACGGCAGTTTTGATGGTAAAAGCAGGATCTTCCAGCCGGCCAATATTGAGCAGAGCAAAGATGCCGCCGATGCCCAGTAAAAGAATGGCCAGCCAGACACGAATGGGATTGTTGATAAACTGGCGTGAGATATCCATTACATTCCCCGCTCGCGTGTCCAGATGCGAACCGGCTGCTGGGCATGCAGTTCATTTACCCCTGCGGCAACCACCCGTTCGCCCGCCTGCAGCCCGCTGGTAATCACTACGCCCTTATCGGTGACGTCACCCACAGTGACCTGACGATCTTCAAGTTGCAACCGATCGCCACTGCCCTTTACCACCCAGACATGAGGATCGTTACGCTGGCTGCTATCAGGGTTAAAAACAGCTTCGGTTGGCACTAACAGTGAATGACGACTCAGGCTGGCGGGCAGGTTAGACATATCAATCGTTACTGTTCCACTTACGCCGCCAACCGCAGGAAAATCGGCGGGGCGCGCCATCGTGAGAATGATCTGCCAGGTTAAGGTTTGGCTGTCGCTGCTGCCGGTGTGCTCTTTATAGTCGGCGCGGAATTGTCGGCCGGGCAGGGCGTTGATGCGCACCACCGGACGGTAGGTCATGTTGCGCATATCCAGTGCGGTGAAAAGATTTTCGGGCACGCTAAACACCACATCAAGCAGATCGGTACGGGTCAACATTGCGATGGGTTGTCCAGCGGAGACAACCTGATGGTTACGGACATTGATCGCCGCCGCAGTGCCGCTGAAAGGTGCCGTCAATGTCATCTGACTCAATTCTTCGCGGGCAATTTGTAGCGAGGCATTGGTCGCATCCCGATTTGCACGCTGGACGTCCATCTCAGCACGGGAGATGGCCTGACGGCCCGACAAGGTCTGGAAGCGTTCAAATTGCCGCTGTGCAAGGGTAGCAGCAGTTTGTCGCTCGTTGACGCGCTGCTGGGCTTCACGGGCAATCAGTCTGGCTATCACCTGACCCTGCGCAATACGTGTCCCCTGCCGAATTTCCAGTGAATCAAGCTGGCCACCACGTTTAAATGAGAGTTCAGTAGCGTCACCCGACTCAATTCTCGCGGGAAAAATGCGTTGCTGAAATTCACCTGAAGCCACGACGTCCACGACTTTAACCATCCGTGGGGAAGGAGAGATTTCTGCTTTTTTTTCATCGCAACCCGTTGCTATAAATATAACAATGGCAAACAGAGAATAATAACGAGTCACTGTTTTTCCCTCAGCAAAGCCATGTCATTACTGTCGTTATTATATGTGGCTGATTTATTCGCCCAGCATAGAAACAACGGCGTAAGTGAATAGTCCAACAGCAGAACATGTGAAAATCACCAGCACAACGTAAAGGCTCAGACGGAGCAGGCTATAATCCGGCATCGTTGTCCCCATTGATCATTGAAACGAGAAAAATGCATCACTGTTTTATGCACTAAACAGCTCATGGAAAAGTTGTCACGTATGAGCATAGACTTAGAAATCAAAAATTGTAAAGTTTGCTAAAAGTAATATCTTAAATAAAGCCAAAAGTTTTTATCGCCAGGCATTAGTTAAATAACAGCATTAATCACCAGTGTAACCGGTAAAAGCCACCGTGCCGATCAAAAAACTCTTAGGGGATAACAAGTTATTTTTGATTCCTTTCTTTAACATTTTAGTCATTTTTCCGTTAAACGACCTGTTCTGAGGCCTGTTTGATATTTTTTCATCGGCAGGTGAATATGTTGAATCACCCTGTGCTACGTTTATAACATCATTTTTTCAGGGTCATTTTTGTGTCATAAATATTATCTCAGCATTCAATTATGTTGAGCGACCATAAATTATTTTTCCAGTTATCAGTGGTCCTTACTTTTACTAAGGTGTCGGCATTAGTCTTTGCATTTGAAGTGAATTTGTTAATAACAGAATATTACCGTATTGATTTCCGTTGCAGGATTTTAGGAGAAAACGATGAATACTGTTAAGCCGGAAAGTGCCTACTATCACCTTTCTGTTGATGAAACACTTGCGAGTACAACAAGCACGCCCGAAGGTATAAACAGTTCAGAGGCAGCAGCGCGATTACAACAATTCGGGGAAAATGCGCTGCCGCAAAAACCCGGAAAGCCTGGCTGGCTGCGTTTTCTGGCTCATTTTAACGATGTTTTAATTTACGTACTGCTCGCAGCGGCACTGCTCACGGCAGTCATGGGGCATTGGGTCGATACGCTTGTGATCCTGGGCGTGGCAGTGGTTAACGCGCTAATTGGCCACATTCAGGAGAGCAATGCGGAAAAATCCCTGCAAAGTATTCGTAATATGCTCTCCAGTGAAACGGTTGTCATTCGCTCGGGCACGCATGAAACACTCCCCACCACGGCGCTGGTGCCGGGCGACGTGGTGGTCATCCGCGCCGGAGATCGCATTCCCGCGGACCTGCGCGTCATTGAAGCCCATAATCTTCGGGTCGAAGAGGCAATCCTGACCGGAGAATCAACGGTAGTCGAAAAAATCACGGCAGCGCTGACCGGCGAGTTGGCGCTGGGCGATCGTACGAATATGCTCTTTTCCGGCACTACCGTCAGCTCAGGCGGCGGCAAGGGAGTCGTCGTGGCAACAGGGGGTGAAACGGAGCTCGGCCATATTAATCAGATGATGTCTGATATTGAAAAGCACCGCACGCCGCTGCTGGTGCAAATGGACAAGCTGGGTAAAGCCATTTTTCTGATTATCCTGGCAATGATGGCTGCATTGTTTGTCTTTAGTTTATTGTTCCGCGATATGCCTGTCTCTGAACTGATGCTGTCACTCATCAGCCTGGCCGTTGCTTCAGTGCCCGAAGGGCTGCCGGCTATTATTTCCATCATTCTTTCGCTGGGTGTGCAAACCATGGCCAGGCAGCAGGCGATAATCCGTAAACTGCCGACGGTCGAAACGCTGGGCGCGATGACCGTGATCTGCTCGGATAAAACGGGCACCCTGACGATGAATGAAATGACGGTCAAAGTGGTTATTACTGCCGACCATCTCTATCGGGTTGATGGCGACAGCTATGAGCCGGTTGGCGCTATGCATAAAATTGACGATCCTTCGCCAGTGACGATAACCGCCGGCTCATTGCTTGAGGGCTATTTACGCACCATCGATTTGTGTAATGACAGCCAGCTTGTCAAAGATGAGAGCGGTCTCTGGAAAATCACCGGCGGGCCTACAGAAGGGGCGCTTAAGGTGCTCGCTGCCAAAGGAAAATTACCGCCAGTGGCAACGGAACTGCGCAGTAAAATTCCTTTTGACTCTCAGTACAAATATATGTCCACGCTCTACCGCATCGGTGACGAAGAACGCATTCTCATCACTGGCGCCCCCGATGTGCTGTTCAGACTTTGTCAGCTGCAGCAAACGGAGAACGGATTGCAGCCACTCGATCTTGCCTGGTGGGAAGCCAGGATTGAAGAGTATGCGCGGGAGGGACTGCGTATGGTCGCTGCCGCATGGAAACCGGCACAGCCGGGACAGACTGAATTATCGCATCAGGATCTGCAGCAGGGTGTGATCCTGTCAGGCATTGCCGGCATGATGGATCCGCCGCGACCCGAAGCTATCTCCGCCATTCGCGACTGTTTGCAGGCGGGGATTCGCGTCAAAATGATCACTGGCGACCATCCGCAAACCGCGATGAGTATTGGTCAGATGCTGGGTATCAATAATGCCAGCACCGCCATCACTGGCCGCGAACTGGAGCTTATGGATGAGCAGCAGTTGAGTGAGGCAGCACAATCTTACGATATATTCGCCCGTACCAGCCCCGAAGATAAATTTCGTCTTGTGCAGGCGTTACAGCGTAATAAAGAGGTGGTAGGCATGACCGGAGATGGCGTGAACGATGCGCCTGCACTGAAGCGAGCTGATGTCGGCATTGCGATGGGCATCAAAGGAACTGAAGTCACTAAAGAAGCGGCGGATATGATCCTGACCGATGATAACTTTGCGACCATTGCCGGTGCGGTCAGGGAAGGGCGCAGGGTTTACGATAATCTTAAGAAAACCATTCTGTTTATCATGCCCACTAACCTTGCACAGGGGTTACTCATCATAATTGCGTTACTGGCGGGTAATTTAATTCCGCTCACCCCCGTGTTGATTCTCTGGATGAATATGGCTACTTCCGCCACGCTCTCCTTTGGACTCGCCTTCGAAGGCGGCGAGAAAAATATTATGAAACGACCGCCACGCGATCCCGGGCTGCATGTGATGGATGGTTTCGCCATCTGGCGAGTCATTTTTGTCGGCTCCATGATCGCCATCAGCGCCTTTGTGCTGGAAGCCTGGTTACAACCGCGCGGCTACTCGGCTGAGTTTATTCGTACGGTGCTATTACAGATGCTGGTGACGGCACAATGGTTCTATATGCTTAATTGCCGCGTCTCTGACGGTTTTTCTTTGAGCAAAGGCCTGCTTCTGAACAGAGGTATCTGGATCGTGAGCGCCGTTCTGCTTGGGCTACAGCTTCTGATCATCTACGCGCCCTTTATGCAGCTACTTTTTGGCACGGAAGCGCTGCCTTTCCGTTACTGGGTTATCACGTTTATCATCGGCTTCGCGATGTTTTTAATAGTGGAAATCGAGAAACCTTTAACCCGCAAGTTCAGAATGGCCTGATTACCAGAACAAAACACATTCAGACTGAATTTATCACAGCCTGAATGTGCGAAGTAATAAGCCTGTCGCGTTATCACTTCCGCTTTAAAAATTCTTTTTATTACTCTCTTTGCGCCGTTTTTAACGGTCTCAAGTTGGCAGCATTATCATTTAAATCTTCCTCAGAGTCAGCGTCTGACTGAAAATCGCTATCCGCCAGGCTGTCGTCCTGAAAACAATTTCTGCGGTCACTTCGTCTGTGGCCTTCATTATGAAAAGCTCCCTCTGGCGTTTTTTTCCCGTCTGTTTGCGGCCGTTAATCGTTAACCACTGGATAACGGTTGCCGGCGAGGGCCATTCTGGCGAAGGCAATACCCCATAATTGAATACGCTATCAGACTACGGGTAGGGGGATGAATTGAGTGAGTGGAGGTTAATTCTCAGACAATGTCGTTACTTTTACCAGTTCATTGCATCTGAAGGCTTTTAGGTTCTGGACAGATAAGTACACTGCGTTCAGTTAAACGACTGTAAAGTGTTATAAAACCTATTCAGGCCATATCTTCAGCCGGTCTATCATTTCCAGACATCTACAATTTAATCCCGGAGAAGCTTTGCCTCCGGGATTAAAAATCATCAAAATTTGAGGATGTTAATAGTCTACTGCATCACGAATAATCGGGCAGGTCATACAGTGACCGCCTCCGCGCCCACGGCCCAATTCGCTACCCACTATTTCAATTACCTCAATACCTTCCTTACGTAATTGCGTATTCGTTTTAGTATTTCGATCGTAAGCCATAACCACGCCAGGAGACAATGCGACCATATTATTACCGCTATCCCACTGCTGGCGTTCAGTGTCGTAATCATTACCCTCTGTTTCAACGACCCGAAGTTTCTTAAGATTTAATGCTCCAGCAATGGCCTCTGTAAAGGTGCCTTTGTCACGGCTGAGTTTCATACCTGTCGGACCGTCATCCGGACGCAACGAGAACGTCTTTATCTGGTCGACAATCGCGGGATAAAGGGTGACAACATCGCGATCGCAAAAGGTAAAGACCGTATCCAGATGCATGGCAGAACGTAATTTTGGCATCGCAGCTATCATGACTCGCTCAACACCGGAATGCTTATCGGCGAAAAGCACGGACGCCAGCTGCGTGATAGCCTGATGTGATGTGCGCTCACTCATACCTATCAGCACTGTTTTATTGCCTATGGGCATAACATCCCCACCTTCCAGCGTTGCGGTGCCATGGTGTACAGTAGGGTCGCCCCACCATACCTTGACATTGGCATCACCGAAATCTGGATGGAATTTATAAATTGCCGTTGTCAGGAGAGTTTCTTCATGCCGGGCGGGCCAATATAGCGGATTCAACGTCACCCCACCGTAAATCCAGCAGGTGGTATCTCGGGTATATAACGTGTTAGGTAATGGGGGCAGGAGATATTCCGTAATATCTACGGCTTCGCGAATGAGTTTAAGTTCTTCATGGTCTGCATACCCCTCGTTTGCCAGCTCAGTGGTTGAGAGACCACCAATTAAAACTTCAGCCAGTGCACGCGGCGCGAGTCCATCTAAAAAATGTCGGGTTTCAGTCAGGATCCCCAGCGACACTTCGTTCGGTACGATCTGCTGATCTAAAATCCATTTTCTGGCCTCGGGCTGCGTTAAAACCTCCGCCAGCAGATTATGCATTTCCACCACGTTAACCCCGTGTTCTCGCATTTTGGTCATAAAGTCAAAATGGTCACGTTTGGCACGCTCTACCCAAAGTACGTCATCAAACAATAATTCGTCGCAATTGCTTGGCGTCAGCCGGTTGTGCGCCTTGCCTGGCGCACAAACCATGACTTTATGGAGCTTCCCAACTTCGGAGTGCACACCAAACTTAGTATGAGTATTCAGGTCAGTAGACATAATGGCTTACCTCGTTCAGATTTTGATAGCACCTGTCGCAATGCTGTAGAGCGCTACGATGGCGGCGACTATAACGATGATAAAAAGCACCCATTCGGCGGCTGTAAAGAGTTTTTCGTGTTGTTCACGTTTGGCCATAATGTAGAGCAACGAACCCGGACAGTAGATGATCGCGGAAAGCAGCAGATATTTGATACCACCGGCATAAAGCATGAGTACGGCATAGAGCGTGGCGATAATCGCAAACACCAAATCTTTAGAATGCCCCCGCTTATTGGTGTCGTAGGTTTCTCCGGTCACTGCCAGCTTTAATGCATATGCACCCACCAGCAGATAGGGAATGAGTGTCAGAGAACTGGTCAATTCCAGCGCAAGCTGGAAAGCATATTCACTAAACAGTGTGAGGATCAGAAATACCTGGATGGTGGCGTTAGTCAGCCAGACTGCTGCAGAAGGCACTGCATTTTTATTTTCGGTTGCGAAGACTCTGGGCATGCTTTTGCTTTGGGCCGCGGAAAACAGGACTTCCGCTGCCAGCAGCGACCAGGAAAGATAAGCGCCTAATACTGAGACAATAAGCCCAATGCTGATGAAAATCGCCCCCCACCGTCCAACGATGGCTTCCAGCACGCCAGCCATTGAAGGTTGTCTCAACGCTGCCAGATCCGGGCGTAACATGACGCCATAAGAGAGCATGGTGATTAGCACCAGCAGGCAGAGAACGCCAATGAAGCCAAGTACCGTCGCAATACCAACATGCCGTCTTTCTTTAGCATAACGTGAATAAACGCTGGCACCTTCGATTCCGAGGAAAACGAATACCGTCACCAGCATAGTGCTGCGCACCTGACTGAAAAGAGATTCAGGTTCGGTGGCGGATAAAGCCGTTGCTGCATGACCCACATAGCCATATTCGTCTAAATGTGCTAAATCGCTGGGGGAAGTTTGAGTGGCCGTCTCAGGGCTTCCCCAGAAATTGAGCATGAAGACATCGCTTTTGAAGGCAAATATCAGCACGATAACAAAAATCAAAATGGGTAAAATTTTTGCGACCGTTGCGATTGAATTAATCGCAGCGGCACTTTTCACTCCGCGTAACACAAGAGTATGAAAGCCCCACAAAAGAACTGATGCGAAGAGGACGGCGGGAAGGGTATTTCCATCACCAAAAACAGGAAAAAAGGCGCCCAGAGTAGATTTTATTAACACGAAATAAGAGACGTTACCAATACAGGTCCCGGCCCAGAACCCCAGGGCCGAAGCGAACCCCAGATAATCACCGAACCCGGCTTTAGCATAAATAAACACCCCAGAGTCCAGGTCCGGTTTTCTTTGCGCAAGTGTCTGAAAAACAAATGCCAGCATTAACATCCCACCGCCAGCAATACACCAGGCGATGATAGCCCCGAAGCCACCTGTCGCTCGTCCAAAAGTAGCCGGCAAAGAGAATATTCCGGCGCCAATCATTGACCCTACAACTAAAGCGGTTAGCGATCCCAGAGATAGCTTATTTGTTGGTGAGTTCGTCATAGTTTTCCTTATTGAGATCATGTCAATAAAGTTATATATGATAAAAGGTTGGCATTGGCCAAAGAATGACTACAGAGTCCACACCCCCTTTCCGTAATTTCACACATGAAAAATATCTTGTCGCAACAGCAGGCCACAAATGAGTATTAGCGTTTATGCTAATTATTGCAAAAACAAAAGTGATTATGTTTTTTTTCATTAAATAACAAGCCGATAAGGAGTTTGACGCGCCGCTTCTCTATGCTGGAGATTTAACAACTATATTTGGTCCTAATTATATTAATAATAATATGACGCAGAGGTTACTACATACGCGGTAAACGACTCACTAAAATGGATTAATGCTGTCTATTTAGCTTTTTCTGCTGCGTCCTTAATTGTATCGCTTAAATTTTCTGACATGATGATTCCTGTGTTTTTTGAGCATGTTACTCCGGGAGGGTTTAGGCGAATCAATAATTCAGTAATAAAGAGTTTTTAGACTTTGGTCATTTTGATGGCACGGGCAACAAATTTCACTGTAAAGGCTTTAAGCGTTAACGTACCTGCGGCCTCCATACTGGCATTACCCGCCCTTTGAACATTAACATCGGCAGCGGTCATGAACGTAAAATTGCCTGTAGCGTTAGCGTAGGTTTGTTTGTCGCCCATCCCATTCATCCTGCCCGCTTTCTGAGTCACAACTGACACAACCATGCCCGGAGTAAGCGCCTTATTTCCTTCACATACTGCGCCCAGTGTCGGGACAAGCATATATAGCCGGTTGCGTAGAGCTGCGCATGGCGTGTGAAACCTGCTTTTCGGGTAATCTGGCTTGCCAGGGCGATCCCCGCCTGGATGCCGTGTCGCGAAAATCAGATAAAATCACCCTGTACTAGCGGAACCTCAGGGACACTCCCCGACAGCAACCGTAAAATGCAAAGCAAAAAAAACCTGCGGAAATAATTCCGCAGGCTGTTTTTTCGCTTCAGCGCTCTGAACGTTAGCGCTGATTTAAGCGGTAATACGCCTCGTTCCAGCGCAGCGCGTCTTTGAAGCCGTGCAGCGTTGTTTCTTCATCGATGACCACAACTTCAATACCATGCATTTCGCCATACTGACGCATATCATCAACCGTTAACGCCTGGCTGAACACCGTATGGTGCGCGCCACCGCCCAGAATCCAGGTCTCGGAGGCGGTAGCCAGTGATGGCTGGGCACGCCACAGCGCACGGGCCACCGGCAGCTTCGGCAGCGGTTTCGGCTGTTCAATAGCATCCACCACGTTAACCAGTAAGCGGAAACGGTCGCCCATATCAATCACGCTGGCGTTCACTGCACGTCCGGCTGGCGTGGAGAAAATCATCCTGGCCGGATCGGCTTTGCCACCAATGCCCAGATACTGCACGTCAATCAGCGGACGCGTCTCCTTAGCAATCGATGGGCAGACTTCCAGCATATGGGAGCCCAGCACCAGTTCGTTGCCTGGCGAGAAATGGTAAGTGTAATCTTCCATAAATGAGGTGCCGCCCGGCAGGCCGGTCGCCATCACTTTGAAGATGTGCAGCAGAGCTGCCGTTTTCCAGTCACCTTCACCCGCAAAACCGTATCCCTGCTGCATCAGGCGCTGAACCGCCAGGCCCGGTAGCTGCGTCATGCCATGCAGCGTCTGGAAGTTGGTGGTGAAGGCCATGCAGCCTTCGTCCTGTAAAAAGCGCTTAATGCCCAGCTCAATGCGCGCAGCATCCAGCACGTTCTGACGCTTCTCGCCGTTAGCCGCAGCGGCGGCGGTGAAATCATAAAGGCTCTCATATTCGTCAATCAGCGCGTTGATATCGCCTTCGCTGACGCCGTTGATCACCTCAACGAGATCGCCCACGCCCCAGCCGTTGACCGCATAGCCAAACTGGATCTGCGCCGCGACTTTATCTCCTTCGGTGACCGCCACTTCACGCATGTTGTCGCCAAAACGCGCTACTTTCAGCGTCTGGCTGGCCTGCTTCGCCGCCGCCGCCCGCATCCACTTACCGATACGGGTCTGCGCCGTTTTATCCTGCCAGTGACCGGTGATCACGCTGTGCGGCAGACGCATTCTTGCGCCGATAAAACCGAACTCGCGGCCGCCGTGCGCGGTCTGGTTCAGGTTCATAAAGTCCATATCCATGCTGTCCCACGGGATCTCCGCATTGAACTGGGTATGAAACTGCAACAGCGGTTTGTTCAGAATGGAGAGGCCGCCAATCCACATTTTGGCCGGAGAAAAGGTGTGCAGCCAGGTCATCACCCCCAGACAGGACTCATCATGGTTTGCCTGACGGCAGAGGGCGAGCGCTTCATCAGGGCTTTTGACCAGCGGCTTCAGCGTCAGCTGAAACGGCAGATTGCCCTCACGGTTGAGCCCATCCATGACCTGCTGAGCATTTTGTTCAACCTGACGTAAGGTCTCCGCGCCATAAAGGTGCTGAGTACCAATCACAAACCAGACATTAAGCTGAGCCATCTATTTCTCCTTAAACATTTGAAGGGTGCGCGGCGAACTGCGGTTCAGCCACCTCACACCACTGAAGGTAACGTTGATAAAGTTGCTGATAGCGTGCAACGCGCTCAGCATCGGGCTGAAGGGTGGTCTCGATTGGGCTGGCCATCTGCTTCTGCGCAGAGGGAACATCGGGATAAACGCCTGCCGCCACGGCGGCGAAGATAGCCGCGCCCAGCGCACAACACTCATCTGAGGCGACGATATCCAGCGGGCGGTTCATTACGTCACAGCACACCTGCATGATTGCCGGAGATTTACGCGCGATGCCGCCCAGCGTCAGAATGCTTTCCACTGGAATGTCCTGCTGCTCGAAGCACTCCATAATGGCGCGCGCGCCAAAAGCGGTTGCGGCGATAAACCCGCCAAACAGCGTGGGGGCATCGGTACCGAGATTGAGATCGCTGATGACGCCTTTCAGGCGCTGATTGGCAAAAGGCGTGCGGCGTCCGTTAAACCAGTCGAGCACGACAGGCAGATGATCCAGCTGTGGATCGGCGGCCCAGGCCTGAGTCAGATCGTTCAGCAAATTCTTCTGAATGGCGGTCAGCTCGCTGCGCAGGTGAGGGTGCTGCTCTGCGGCCTGCACCAGCGGCCAGCTCAGCAGGCGGCTGAACCAGGCGTACATATCGCCGAACGCCGACTGGCCTGCCTCAAGCCCGATAACATTGGGGACGACGCTGCCATCAACCTGGCCGCAAATGCCTTTAATGGCACGGCTGCCAACGCGTTCCGCATCCGCGATCAGGATATCGCAGGTAGATGTGCCAATAACTTTGACCAGGGTGTATGGACCAGCGCCAGCGCCCACCGCGCCCATATGGCAGTCGAAGGCGCCGCCGGAAATGGCCACGCCGGTATGCAGACCGAGCCGCTCTGCCCATTCGGCTGTAAGCGTGCCGACCGGCAGATCGGCGGTCCAGGTATCTTCAAAAAGCGGGCAGTCGAGCTGGGTTGTCAGCAGGGGATCCAGCGCATTAAGGAAATCGTTGTCAGGTAATCCCTTCCAGTCTGGATGCCACAGCGATTTATGGCCCGCGGCGCAGCGTCCACGGCGGATAGCTTCAGGGCGGGTCGTGCCGCTGAGCAGCGCCGGAACCCAGTCGCACAGCTCAATCCATGAAACGGCAGCCTCGCGCACTGCGGCATCTTCGCGGCTGACGTGAAGGATTTTGGCCCAGAACCACTCGGAGGAGTAAATGCCGCCAATATAGCGTGAGTAATCTTCAAAGCGGCCGCTGTGACAGAGGGTATTAATCTCTTCCGCTTCTTTAATAGAAGTATGATCCTTCCACAACACAAACATCGCGTTGGGATTTTCAGCAAACTCCGGGCGCAGCGCCAGCACACGGCCTTCACGGTCAATTGGCGCGGGCGTCGAACCGGTCGAATCAACGCCAATCCCCGCGACGTTCTGCCGCTGTTCCGGGGTGAGTTTGCTGACAACGTCACGAATAGCCGCTTCGAACGCGTCAATATAATCCTGGGGATGATGGCGGAACTGGTTAATACGGCTCTGGCAATACTTCCCTTCCTGCCAGCGGGAATAGTTCACGACATGCGTATGTAACTCTTCGCCGCTGGCGCAGTCTACTGCCAGGGCGCGCACCGAGTCGCTGCCAAAATCCAGTCCAATTGTGATGGCACCCAACTGCATTTTCTCTCTCCAGACGGTTTCTGTTTCGGTCTGAATACCCTAAGAAGTTGTGGCGCGCGGCGTTAGGCTAAGGACGCTGTAGATATGCACTTTTCTGTCATCACAATCGCTTTTGTGATGGGCTTCAAATGTTAGCTTCCGGTTAAATTAGCTAAATATATGTAATAACCTGCTGTAATTGCAGCGTGTGATAGCGCTCTCCCTTTCTGATGAAGCTTACCGTTAAAACTAGCCTCTGTCGGCGGCGTTAATCGCATCTGAGCGCAAACGCCAGCCGTTTTTAGCCCCTGTACGGGTAATATTCCGATTGTTACCGTTTACACCACACCGCGAAAAGCGGGTACTGAGCCGGAGAGCCTCATGCACAAATTTACCCACGCGCTGGCCGCCGTTGGCCTCGCCGCTCTTATGTCACATTCGGCTATCGCCGACACGATGAAGTTGGGTTTTCTCGTTAAGCAGCCAGAGGAACCCTGGTTCCAGACCGAATGGAAGTTTGCCGATAAAGCCGGAAAGGAAATGGGATTTGAAGTGATCAAAATCGCCGTTCCCGACGGTGAAAAAACCCTGAACGCGATCGACAGTCTGGCGGCAAACGGCGCCAAGGGTTTTGTGATTTGTACTCCGGATCCCAAGCTGGGCTCCGCCATTATGGCGAAAGCCCGCAGCTACGATCTGAAAGTGATTGCGGTGGACGATCAGTTCGTGACGGCGAAAGGCAAGCCGATGGACACCGTACCGCTGGTGATGATGGCCGCCACGAAAATTGGCGAACGTCAGGGGGAAGAACTTTATAAAGAGATGCAGAAACGCGGCTGGGATGCGAAAGAGACCGGCGTCATGGCGATTACTGCCGATGAACTTGATACCGCACGCCGTCGCACCACCGGTTCAATGGACGCGCTGAAGGCGGCAGGGTTCCCGGAAGCGCAGATCTATAAGGTCCCGACCAAATCAAACGATATTCCTGGCGCTTTCGATGCAGGCAACTCGCTGCTGGTGCAGCATCCTGAAGTGAAGCACTGGCTGATTATCGGTATGAATGACAATACCGTGCTGGGCGGCGTACGTGCGACGGAAGGACAGGGCTTCAAGGGTGCCGACGTTATCGGCATTGGCATCAACGGTGTGGATGCGGTCAGCGAACTCTCCAAAAATCAGGCGACCGGTTTCTACGGTTCGCTGCTGCCAAGCCCGGATGTGCATGGCTACAAGAGCATCAAGATGCTGCATGACTGGGTCACTAGCGATGTTGAACCGCCGAAATTTACTGAAGTGACGGACGTGGTGCTGATAACCCGTGACAACTTCAAAGAGGAGCTGGCGAAAAAAGGCCTGAAGTAACAGCGGGTAAACCGGGTGCAGGGCTGTATTAAACGGCCCTGCAAGTCTGTACGGCAATGTTTGCAGGAGTTATTCATGTCTCAATCCCCGTATCTCAGTTTTCATGGCATTGGTAAAACTTTTCCCGGCGTCCGCGCGCTGCATGAAATCAGCTTCGACTGCGAGGCGGGCCAGATTCACGCATTGATGGGTGAAAACGGCGCCGGCAAATCCACGCTGCTGAAAATCCTCAGCGGCAGCTACCAGCCTTCCAGCGGCGAAATCCGCCTGAAGGGAGAGCCGGTTCGCTTTACGCATACGACTGATGCGCTGGATGCCGGCGTGGCAATCATCTATCAGGAGCTGCATCTGGTACCGGAAATGTCGGTCGCGGAGAACATCTATCTGGGTCAGCTTCCACACCGGGCGGGCTTCGTGAACCGCTCGCTACTGCGGCATGAGGCAGGCCTGCAGTTACAGAATCTGGGTATGGATATCGATCCGGACACCCCTTTAAAAGATCTGTCGCTCGGACAGTGGCAGATGGTGGAGATCGCCAAGGCGCTGGCGCGTAACGCCAAAATCATCGCCTTTGACGAGCCGACCAGTTCGCTATCCGCCCGTGAAATTGAACATCTGTTCCGCGTGATCCGCAAACTGCGCGAGCAGGGACGCGTGGTGCTCTATGTATCGCACCGCATGGAGGAGATCTTTGCGCTCAGCGACGCTATCACCGTGTTTAAAGATGGTCGTTTTATCCGCACCTTTAACGACGTGCCGGGCACCAGTCATGACCAGCTGGTTGAAGCGATGGTAGGGCGTGAAATAGGGGATATTTTCGGTTACTCACCGCGTCCTCACGGCGAGGTTCGTCTCCAGCTCGACAACATTAAGGCTAAAGGCGTTCGTACGCCTGTTTCGCTCAGCGTGCGCGCCGGAGAAATCGTCGGCTTATTTGGCCTGGTCGGTGCAGGGCGCAGCGAGCTGATGAAGGGGCTGTTCGGTGCGACGCGGATTACCGGCGGTGAGCTGCGCATCGACGGTGAGCTGCTTGATATCCGAGAGCCTGCACATGCTATCCGTGCGGGACTGCTGCTCTGCCCGGAAGATCGTAAGGCCGACGGCATCATTCCCGTCCACTCCGTTCGCGATAACATCAATATCAGCGCCAGGCGTAATAACCTCACCGCAGGCTGCCTGATTGACCATCAGTGGGAAAGCAAAAACGCGGCCTCCCACATCCGCTCGCTGAATATCAAAACGCCCTCCGCTGACCAGCCCATTATGAACCTCTCGGGAGGTAATCAGCAGAAGGCGATTCTGGGACGCTGGCTGTCGGAAGAGATGAAAGTAATCCTGCTCGATGAGCCGACCAGGGGCATCGATGTCGGAGCCAAAAATGAAATTTACAGCCTGATTTACGCGCTGGCCGAGCGGGGCATTGCGGTCCTTTTTGCCTCCAGCGACCTGCCTGAAGTGATGGGCCTGGCGGACAGGATCGTGGTGATGCGCGAAGGCGCGATTGCCGGTGAATTCAGCCATGACGACGCCACCGAGGCCCTGACGCTGGGGCTTGCCATGCCAAAAACAACTCAACAAGCCGCAGCCGTGGCCTGATCTGAAGGAGCAACCTGATGTCTTCAACAACCTCTTCGGCCACGCCGCCAAAATCGTCACAGCGCGTCAATCTCAGCCGCGTCTGGGACAATTTCGGTATGCTGGTGGTGTTTGCCGTGCTGTTTATCGGCTGTGTCATTTTTGTGCCTAACTTCGGCTCACTCATCAATATGAAAGGGCTGGGGCTGGCGATGTCGATGTCCGGCATGGTCGCCTGCGGCATGCTGTTCTGCCTGGCTTCCGGCGACTTCGATCTCTCCGTCGCCTCCGTCATCGCCTGCGCAGGCGTCACCACCGCAGTGGTGATCAATATGACCGAAAGCCTGTGGGTCGGTATCGGCGCAGGCCTGCTGCTCGGCATGGCCTGTGGTTTTGTCAACGGCTTCGTTATCGCCAAACTGAAGATCAACGCCCTGATTACCACGCTGGCGACGATGCAGATTGTACGCGGCCTGGCCTACATCTTTTCCGACGGTAAAGCGGTAGGGATCGAGGATGAGCGCTTCTTCGCCCTGGGCTATACCAACTGGCTGGGCGTGCCTGCGCCGGTCTGGCTGACCATCGGCACCATGGTTATCTTCGCCTTTTTGCTGAACAAAACGACCTTTGGCCGTAATACGCTGGCGATTGGCGGGAACGAAGAAGCGGCAAGGCTGGCCGGGGTGCCGGTTGTGCGTACGCGCATCATCATCTTTATGCTCTCCGGGCTGGTGTCGGCGGCGGCGGGCATTATCCTTGCTTCACGTATGACCAGCGGCCAGCCGATGACCTCGCTCGGCTATGAGCTGATTGTTATCTCTGCCTGCGTACTGGGCGGCGTCTCGCTGAAAGGCGGCATCGGCAAGATCTCCTACGTGCTGGCTGGCGTATTGATCCTGGGTACGGTTGAGAATGCGATGAATCTTCTGAATATTTCACCTTTCTCACAGTATGTTGTGCGCGGTCTGATACTGTTAGCGGCGGTAATTTTCGATCGCTACAAACAGAAAGCCAGAACGGCCTGAGAAGGGAGGCGGTATGTATCATCGTTTAACACCGGTCGCGCAGTCCAACCCGCTGCTACCGGGCTATCCGTTTAACGCCTGGCTGGTGGCCGGGCTGACGCCAATTAACGCCGGCGACTCGCTCGATTTTTTTATCGACCGTCCCGCCGGGATGAAAGGCTTTATTATCAACCTGACCGTCAAAGGGCGTGGGCAGGTATTCAGCGATCAGGACGCTTTTGACTGCGAACCGGGCGACCTGCTGCTGTTTCAGCCGCAAACGCCGCACTATTATGGCCGTTCGCCGGAAAGCGACTGCTGGCATCACCGCTGGATCTATTTCCGTCCGCGCGCCTACTGGAGCGACTGGCTGATGTGGCAGGATGAGAAGCGCGGCGTCGGGCGCCTGAGGTTGCCGGAAAGGCTGCGCGGGGAGTTTGACCGGCTGTTTGCCAATATTGAACAGACGCACACCTCTGGGCGCCGTTTTGCGGAAGAGCTGGCGATGAACCTGCTGGAGCGACTGCTGCTGCGCGCCGTGGAAGAGGATCCGCGTAGCCATCAGCAGATCCGCGACCCGCGCGTGATAGAGGCCTGCCAGTACGTCACCCAGAATCTGGCGGGAGAGGTGAAGATCGACGAAGTCGCTAACCATGTCTGTCTCTCACCGTCACGGCTGGCGCACCTTTTCCGGGAGCAGATGGGGGTCAACCTGCTGCGCTGGCGGGAAGATCAGCGCGTGATCCGCGCGAAGCTGCTGCTGCAAACCACCCAGGAGCCGATCGCCACCGTAGGCCGCATTGTTGGCTACGACGATCAGCTCTATTTTTCACGGGTGTTCCGCAAACGGGTCGGCGTCAGTCCGAGCGATTTCCGCCGGCGTTCTCTGGATGCACACGACGCGCTGGTGGCGCAGGAGACCTGGGATTTACCCAGAAGCGCCAACGAGTAAGAAACTACGCCAGACCCCGGCGGCATCCGCAGTCCGACGCCGGGGTCTGGCAAACAACTTACATCCGTTCCCGCCGTACCGCACCTTGTAACAATTCAGTTAATTCTCCCTTGTTCTTACCCTGTTGATGGTCTTAAATGTGCAGGTTATGAATCAGGAGGATGAGAGATGAGCGACAAAATTCGTACGGGACTGATCGGCTACGGCTTCGCCAGTAAGACCTTCCATGCCCCGCTGATTGCGGGCACCGCCGGACTGGAACTGGCGGCCGTCTCCAGCAGCGACGCGGCAAAAGTACAGGCTGACTGGCCTTCGCTTCAGGTGGTTTCCGATCCTCAGGCGCTGCTTGACGATCCCTCCATTCAGCTTATTGTGATACCCACACCCAACGATACTCACTTCCCGCTGGCAAAGGCTGCGCTGAACGCCGGCAAGCACGTGGTGGTCGACAAACCTTTTACCGTCACGCTCTCTCAGGCTCATGAGCTGGACGCGCTGGCAAAACAGAAAGGACTGTTGCTTTCGGTATTCCATAACCGCCGCTGGGACAGCGATTTCCTGACCCTGAAGGCGCTGCTGAAAGAGGGGACTCTGGGGGAGGTTCGCTATTTTGAATCCCATTTTGACCGCTTCCGCCCCGAAGTCCGTAATCGCTGGCGTGAGCAGAAGGGCGCAGGCAGCGGGATCTGGTACGATCTCGGCCCACACCTTGTGGATCAGGCGCTACAGCTATTTGGTTCCCCGGTCGCCATTAATGTCGATCTGGCCGAACTGCGTACGGGCGCACAGACAACGGATTACTTCCACGCGGTGCTGACCTATCCCCAGCGCAGAGTCGTTCTGCATGGCAGCATGCTGGTTGCAGCGGAATCGGCCCGCTATCAGGTACATGGTACGCGCGGCAGCTACGTGAAATATGGCCTCGATCCTCAGGAAGATAACCTGAAGTCAGGAGCAAGACCGCCGCAGGAAGACTGGGGTTATGATATGCGGGATGGCGTGCTGACGCTGGCTGATGGCGATATGATGGCGGAAGAGACGCTGCTGACGATTCCGGGCAACTATCCTGCTTATTACGCGGCTATCCGTGACGCAATCAGCGGTGACGGCGCGAACCCGGTATCGGCAGAAGAGGCTATTCAGGTGATGGAGCTGATTGAACTCGGCCTGCAATCAGCGGCGAAGCGCCAGACGCTGTCGCTGAAGTAGCCGATAAAAAGGGCGAGGTTATCGCCCTGAGAAAAGAAACTGGCCCGATCGATCTCTGTCAAATCGATCGGGCTTTTTTATGCAGTGCAAACAGTGTCCGGCAGGCGCCTGTCGCGTCATAAGAAGGACGCGCCGGAATGGTAATTAGGCGGTAACCTTCGCACGAATGGCCGCTTTTTCCGCTTCGCTCAGAAAGGCGATTTTCAGGCCATTTTCCTGAGCAGTACGGATTTGCGCCGGGCTCAGGCCAGCCTGAGGCGCGGCCTGTTCATACTCATACGCCAGTTCAATACCCTGAACCGCCGGATCGTCGGTATTGATGGTCGCCAGAATACCGTGGTCGAGGAAGGTGACCAGCGGATGGTGGGCCAGCGAAGAGACGGTACTGGTCTGGATATTGGAGGTCAGGCAGGATTCAACGCCAATCTGATGCGCGGCGAGGAACTCCATCAGCGCCGGATCTTCCACCGCTTTTACGCCGTGACCAATACGTTCAGCGCCCAGCTCGCGAATAGCCTGCCAGATGCTTTCCGGGCCTGCCGCTTCGCCGGCATGAACGGTAATACGCAGTCCGGCGTCGCGGGCGCGGGTGAAGTGGCTCAGGAACTGGCTGCCCGGGAAGCCGAGTTCATCGCCCGCCAGGTCGAGCGCGGTGATATGGTCACGGTGCGCCAGCAGGCCGTCCAGTTCCTGGAGGCAGGCTTCTTCACCGAAGGTACGGCTCATGATGCCGATCAGGCGAACTTCGATATCATGCTGCTGGCAGCCGGCGCGAATGCCGTCAATAACCGCCTCCACCACGCCCGCGATAGGCAGGTTATGCGTCATCGCCATATAACCCGGTGAAAAGCGCAGCTCCGTATAGTGAATGCCCGCCTTAGCGGCATCCTCTACATTCTCCTGGGCCACGCGGCGGCAGGCGTCGAGCGAGCCGAGCACCTTCACGCCCCAGTCCAGCTTTTGCAGGAAGCTCACCAGGTCCGGCTGCGTCTCGGTGACCTGGACGTGCGGGCGCAGCGTGTCCAGCGTGGTAGCGGGCAGCGTCAGATTAAATTCACGACCTAAATCAAGGATGGTTTGCGCACGGATATTGCCATCAAGGTGGCGATGAATATCGGTGAGGGGAAGCTGGGAATCGATCATGTCGGCGCACTCATTTATTTATTGTAAAGTGCATAACAGTATAAAAACAATTTGCGCAACTCCGCCAGCGAATTGCGCAATCGGCGTCTCAACTGCGGTTTATTTATGCGTCTGGCTAGTTTTTCCAGTTGTTGTCGCCCGCTGGGATCAGCTTTTGCGTGGTCTGACAGCGACATCTCATCACTGAAGCCACAGCAATTTGTGACGAATGCAGATCGGCTGATCGGCTCAGATAAGTGGCAGAACACCGGGACGCCGTAAATCCGTCCATGGAGGCTTCGCTGCCGCGTCCCTGCGGCAGAGACCCGGCTTATCTGTCCACTTATCATCGCCCACTGGCTGCGGTGTTGTCTGCGGATAAAGCCAGGTTTGCAGGCAATCAGGGAACTCACAGAGGATTTAAACAGCGACGCTGATGCCTTCAGCTTTGTCGCCAGCCTGAAGCGACCTTTTAAACCTGAAGCCACAACAATCTGTGACGAATGCAGTTCGGCGGCTCGGCTCAGATAAGTGGCAGAACACCGGGACGCCGTAAATCCGTCCCTGGAGGCTTCGCTGCCGCCTCCCTGCGGTAGAGACCTGGCTTATCTGTCCACTTATCATCGCCCACTGGCTGCGGTGTTGTCTGAAGATAAAGCCAGGTTTGCAGGCAATCAGGGAACTCACAGAGGATTTAAACAGCGACGCTGATGCCTTCAGCTTTGTCGCCAGCCTGAAGCGACCTTTTAAACCTAAAGCCACAACAATCTGTGACGAATGCAGCTCGGCGGATCGGCTCCGATAAGTGGCAGAACACCGGGACGCCGTGAATCCGTCCATGGAGGCTTCGCTGCCGCCTCCCTGCGGCAGAGACCCGGCTTATCTGTCCACTTATCGTCGCCCACTGGCTGCTGAGTTGTCTGAAGGTAAAACAAGCCGGGAGACAATACGCGGATTTGCGGCAGACTTAACAGCGACACGGAGATCTGAATGCGGAAGGCGTTGGTCGAATAAGCGGACTGTTGAGCGCAGGGACGCGCGAACCAAGCTTACATGGACGTATTTACGGCGTGTCCGCGTTACGGGCAACGCCTTCAGCTTTGCCACCAGCCTGAAGCGACCTTTTAAACCTGAAGCTACTGCAATCTGCAACGTCTCCAGCTTTTCCACCAGCCTGAAGCAACTTAACCTTATAGCGGCAGGCAAAGTCTGCTCCGTGACCTATCGCCCGCAGGCTGCGGCATTGTCTGCCTTTAATAGCAGGCAGTAGTGAATACCGTTTATCAGCCGGGTCAGGCCTTCATCCAGTTTACTTCGCGGACAGCCGACGTTCAGTCGCAGATATCCTTTGCCTTCACGGCCATAAGTCATGCCGGGCATGATCGCCACTTTTTGCTGACCGATCAGCGCTTTCTGGAGCAGGTCATCATCAAGTCCAAGCGGATTTAAATCGATCCAGGCCAGATAGGTCGCCTGCGGCGGAACCCAGTTCAGAGCCGGAAAAGCCTTATTCAGCCGCGAAGCTACATGAGCCAGATTAGCGGCGAGGTAGCGACGCAGGGCATCAAGCCATTCGCCGCCTTCGCGGTAGGCGGCGATATGAGCGGCTATCGCCATCACTGCCGGCGATGACAGCCCGTCAACGCTCTTCAGCGCCTGAAACCAGGCGGCCCGATCCTGTTCATCGCTGATAAAACCATAGGCGCCGGTCAGGGCGGGCACGTTAAAACTTTTTGAGGCAGAGGTGAACAGGGCGAAACGGTCATTCGCCACTGCGAGCCAGGGCGTATGCGCATTGTCGCCGGTAACCATATCCATATGGATCTCATCACTGATAACACGTACATCATAACGCTGGCAGATCGCGGCCATCTGCTCCAGCTCCTCACGCCGCCAGACTTTCCCGGTCGGGTTATGGGGGCTGCACAGCAGCAGTATCCGGCATTCCCCCTTCGCCAGAAGCGCCTCAAGTTCACTCATATCGCAGTACCATTCTGCGCCCCGTTTGCGTAACGGCAGCGGGAAACAGCGGCGATGATTCCCTTCGATCGTTTTATAAAAAGCATCATAGGCTGGCGTATGCACGGCAACACCTTCGCCGGGCTGTGACCAGTGCTGAATCAGCCGGGATATCATATAAATCACCGAGGGGCCGTAAACGATCTGCTTCTCATCAACGCAGAGGCTAAAACGCTGTTGATACCATTCCGCTATGGCCGAAAGAAAATCCTGATGCTGCCAGCGGCTGTAGCCGAATACGCCGTGAGTCAGGCGCTGTTGCAGGGCGGCGAGAATGCAGGGCGCGGTGGGGAAATCCATATCTGATATGGTAAAAGGCAGTAAATCGTCCTGACCGAAGCGATCGGCAACAAAATCCCACTGGGTGCACCAGCTGCCGTGGCGGTCAGTCACGCGATCGAAATCAAACATAGCAACCTCAGTTAAGGCGGGAGCCTCAGCCCCCGCGCGCTGTCACGATGATGCGGGCTGCATCATGCTGGTCATCTCATCTTTCACCGACTGAACCTGTGGCCCAATCACAACCTGCAAATTATGCGGACTGAGATGTACCACGCCGATAGCGCGGTTTGCTTTCAGCGCCGCGTCATCGACCAGAGACATATCCTTCACCGAAAGACGCAGGCGGGTAAGGCAGTTATCCAGCGAGGTAATATTGTCCATTCCGCCGAGTGCAGCGAGGATAGCCGGCGTGTTGTACCCTGACTTACCCGCCACGGCGGCGGAGACATTTTTCTCAACCTGGCTGGTCTCCACGTCGCGTCCCGGCGTGCGAATATTAAAGTGGGTAATGGCGAAGCGGAAAATCAGGTAATAACCGATGAACCAGATTGCCGCCACAACCGGCACCATATACCACTTGGTGGCCAGGCCGTGAAGGATACCGAAGACCACGAAATCGATGATGTTGCCGTCTGTATTACCGATAGTTACGCCAAGAACGGCCATCACGGTAAAACCGAGCCCGGTTAACAGCGCATGGATAAGATAAAGAACCGGCGCCACAAACAGGAAGAGAAACTCGATCGGTTCGGTGGTGCCGCCCACCACGCAGGCCACGACGCCTGAAATCAGCAGACCTTTTATCTTGTGGCGGTTCTCCGGGCGGGCGCAGTGATACATCGCCAGCGCGGCGCCCGGCAGGCCGCCAAGAAAGGCGGGCATTTTACCCTGAGACAGAAAGCGGGTGGCGCTCTCACTAAAACCGCCGGAGGTCGGGCAGGAAAGCTGCGCCTGGAAAATCGTCAGCGCGCCGCTTACCATATGGCCGCAAACCTCCTGGCTGCCGCCCGCATCGGTAAAACGGATAATCGCCACCAGAATATGCTGAAGCCCGAAGGGCAGCAGCAGACGTTCTCCTGTACCGAAAATCATCGGGCCAAAATCACCGGCGCCGTTGATTACCCAGCCCAGACCGGTGATGGCGGCGGCAAAAGCAGGCCAGATGAGCGGAATAACCAGGCCCACGATGCCCATGACCAGCGTGGTAATAATCGGGACAAAGCGGGTGCCGCCAAAAAAAGCCAGCGCATCTGGCAGCCGGATAGTATGAAAGCGCTCATGCAGATAAAAGACGATAATACCGGCAATGACCGCGCCCAGAATGCCGGTATCCACGGACTGAATGCCGATAACGTTCTGAATATTGTTCGCTTTCAGCACGGCGGCATCGGTGGTGGGCAGAATGCCTTTCGTGGTAAGCCAGAAATTGACTGCGAGATTCATCACCGCGTAGCCTACAAAACCTGAGAAAGCCGCCACGCCTTTATTGTCCCGCGCCATACCCAGCGGAATGGCAACAGCAAACATTACGGGCAGATAGCTGAAGGCGAAGGAGCCTACTTTGCTCATCCAGGTAAAGATCAGTTGCAGCACGGGATTTCCCAGAAAAGGCAGCAGGGTAATCACGTCATGACTGCTTAACGAGCTGCCGATGCCCAGCATGATGCCGCAGAAAGAGAGCAGCGCAACGGGCAGCATAAAGGTCTTGCCGAGCCCCTGGAAAAATTCCCAGAGCGTAATTTTTGGTTTGCCTGACGACATAGATTCTCCTGACGCTATCGCTCAGCCGCTGCTGAGGTAAAAAATGATAAAACGTTTTATCAAAGCGGAATGCGCGATCGATCACACTCTTAGTGGATGTCAGCGCGTTGAAAGCCCATAATAAAGGTGTAACGTTTTAGCTACAGGCTGCCCCATCCCGAGGCACGCTCTTAATTAGCAGCGACTGGGTAACGATGTCACAGAAGAAAATCACCATTCATGATGTTGCCGGCGAGGCGGGCGTATCGGTCACTACGGTGTCGCTGGTGCTTTCCGGCAAGGGCAGGATTTCAGCCGGGACGGCGGACAAGGTGAACCGGGCCATAGAGACGCTGGGTTTTGTCCGTAACCGCTCAGCCTCCATGCTACGTGGGGGAGAGAGCGGCGTGGTTGGCCTGATCGTCAGGGATATCTGTCATCCTTTTTATGCTGAAATGACCGCCGGCCTGAGTGAAAGTCTTGAGAAGCAGGGGAAAGTATTGGTGCTTACCCAAAGCGGGGCGCAGGGGCAAAATATTGACCGCTGTTTTGATACTCTGGCCGCGCAGGGCGTCGAAGGCATCGTATTGGGCGGCGGCGCGGAAAAAGCCGATCGCCTGGTGGGCCGCGCCCGTGAACAGGGGATTGCGCTGGTCTGCGCGTCTCGCGCCAGTAGCCTGGAAGGAACGGACACGATCCGGCCTGATAATCTTCACGCTGCCCAGATGGCGACCGAGTATCTGATTAAACGCGGCCACCACTGTATCGCCTGGCTCGGCGGCTCCGGCGCGTCGCTGACCCGTGCAGAGCAGATTGGCGGCTATTGCGCCACGCTGATGCAATATGGCCTGCCGTTTCGCAGCGAGTGGATTATCGAAAGTGGCCGTTCTCAGCGCGATGTGGCCAGCCTGACCGAAACGTTAATCCATCAGCATCCCACCATTACCGCGATACTCTGCCATAACGCCTCGGTGGCTTTAGGCTGTTATTTCGGCCTGCAGCGTACCGGCAGAAGCATTGGCAAAGGCGGGATGGACAGCTATTACGGTCAGGAGATGGCGCTGGTGGGATTTGGCGATGTGCCGGAGGCGGAACTGACCGATCCCCCGCTGACCTTTGTCAGCAGTTCTGCGCGTGAGATTGGCCGGCTTGCGGCCCAGAAACTGTTGCAGCGGATAGCGGACAGCGAGCGGCCGGTGGAGAATACTATTCTGCCGCCGCTGCTGATTGTGCGCGGCTCGGCATAAAAAAAGGGCGCGATAATCGCGCCCTGCCTGTAGCGAGGAGATTACTGTGGCAGCCCTGGCAGCGTACTACCCAGCATATAACGCGCCAGGAAGCTGTCGAGCGGCATCTTCTCACCGTTCATGGTGACCTGACCGGTAGCGTACTGCAGGCTGGTGACAATGTTGTCATCCTGCTGCGTCGTCAGCTTAAACATCTGGCCCATCGCCGCCAGTCCTTTTACCTGCTGCTCCGCAAGCCTGGCCGCTTCTTCCTTCTTGTGGCCTTCGGTCATGGCCACGTGGGTCATCAGCTCCGTCGCCATATCCATAGAAATGTTCAGTTTCGCATCCAGCGTTTTCAGGACGTTATCCGCCGCCTGACCCATGTTTTGCGGCTGCGTATTGCCCGTGGCGGGATCTTTAAAATGAACGGAGAGGTTAAAGCTGCTCTCACCTTTATCATTTTTCCAGCTCAGCGGCGCGATATTCACGACCGGATCGCCTTTCAGCAGCAGCGGCAGGTTGTCGCTCAGCGCCTGGCTTATGCGCTGCTGATAAATCAGTGGGTTTTCAACGGCGGCCGGATCGTTCATCAGCGCCTGTACCTGACGGTTATAGCTTTCCGAGAATGCTTTCATGGCGTTAGCGTCAAACTGGGAGAGCTTAACCGACAGTTTGCCCTCGCCAAACGCCTGATTCTGAACCTTTAAGGAATCCAGCGCGTAGTCGATATTGCCCGAAATCTGGCTGTTTTCAGAATTAAAGGAGGACTTACCGTTCAGGCCTTCGGCGGTAAAGGCCTGCTGGCCGTTAACGGCGGCAGAGAGTTTTTGCAGATTAATGCTCTGGTCGCCAATGCGGATCCCCTCAGGGGTCAGATGGGTATTGGCCTCCATTTTCAGGCCGTTAAACGTAAACAGTACCGGCATATCCAGCTGGTTTTTGGTGGTCAGTAACACGCTTTCCAGGTTGCCGTTAAACCCGACCTTATCGCCCTTAGCATCAGCGCTGACCGCAAACGTACCGCCGTTGGAGGCGAAGCGCTCGCCGGTTTCACCGTTCTGGTAATCCAGCGGAAGAAGATTAATGTCAGACGCCGTCGCGCCGCTGTAACCTACGCGGGTTTCAGCCTGAATGATGGATTTGCCTTCGGTCATCTCAAACAGCTTTTTCACCGCATCGGTATTTTCCAGCTGCGTGTGCACGGATGCCATGCTTGGGATCAGATTGAATTTTTTCAGCTGGGCTAAAGGGAAGGGACCGTGATCGATCTTTTCACTGAAAATAATGCTCTGGCCCGGCTTCAGCAGGCCGTTATCTTCGGTCTGCGAGCTGGACTGCAGGACCAGACGCGTGGTGCTGCTGAAAATGCCACGCTGAAAGTCCTGCCAGCCGAGCTTCAGGCGGCTTTCCGGAGAGACCGCATTCATCCGGGCGTTGGCATCCTGCACCAGCTTGTCCATGTTTTGTTCCAGCTGTTTACCGGTAAACCATGCGGCTCCGGTCCAGATTACGCCGAGGGCAATCACCACGCCGACTGCTATCTTTGTTTTTTTCATCTGCTACGTCGTCCTTTTTTTATTACTGGTGCCGGCAAATCCATCCCGCTGGCAAATGCCCGGCGAATAAAAAACGCCCGTCAGGCGTTTTTGTTTAAAAATCTGATTAATCATAGCAATTGTGGCTGTTTACGTCAGCCGCATTCGGTTAAATCGGTGTAAACGCGGGCCACGCTGCCGCTGCCGCTCAGGCTCAGCGGCCCATCATCTGCCGCCACAAAACAGGAGTCGCCCGGCTTAAGCGTCAGCTGGTTTTTACCACAGGTGACGCAGGCGTCACCCTCAACGCAAAACAGAATCGCCGCGCCCTGCTGGCTGAGGCGGCAAGGGGCGTCGTTCAGGTGATGGAGAGAAAAGGCAAAATCGTCTACCGGAACAGGAAAGGTGGTCGTATTGCCCGACTGCACCGGCTGCGTTAACAGGCTGTCAAAGGGCCGCGCCTCAAATTTCAGGTTAGCCATCAGTTCAGGGATATCGATATGTTTTGGCGTCAGCCCGGCACGCAGAACGTTGTCAGAGTTAGCCATCACCTCCAGCGCCACGCCTTTCAGGTAAGCATGCGGCGTTTCGGCGTAGAGAAACATCGCTTCGCCGGGCTGAAGTTCAATCACGTTCAGAAGAAGAGGTGAAAAAAGCCCGCAGTCATCGGGATAGCATTCGGCAATCTGCTTAACGGTGTCCCAGGGCTCGCCGTGCTGCGTGTGCAGCGTCGCTTTCAGGACATCCAGCGCCAGCGATTTTTCCTCACCCCCGGCGGAAAGCAGTGCAGTAAAGAGCGTTTTTAAGCCCGCCATATCCGCAGACTGAAGGAAGTGGGCGATGGCCGGGTGAGCGCCGGCTACCGGCTGCAGCAATGAGACGGTCTCATGCAGCTCGCGAAAGCCATTAATCGCCTTAAACGTCGTCAGAGCATAAACCAGCTCGGGTTTATGGTTAGCATCTTTGTAATTACGTTCAGGGGCTGAAAGCGGGATCCCCTGCGCATTTTCTCTCGCGTAGCCAGCTTCAGCCGCGGATTTACTGGGATGTACTTGGATGGAAAGCGGCTGATCCGCACAGAGTACCTTAAACAGGAACGGCAGCTCGCCGAAGCGTTCCGCAACCGCTTTGCCCAGCCATTTCTCCTTATCAGCGTCGATAACGTCGCGCAGCGAACGGCTCGTGCCGTCGATCTCAATTGAAGAGGAGCTTTTAGGGTGGGCGCCCATCCACAGTTCAGCAAGGGGCTGCCGCTGGGGATTGGCAATACCGTAGAGGTCAGTCAGGGCTGTCCGGCTGCCCCATGTGTAATTTTGCAGCGAATTGATTAATTTATGCATGATTACTCACAGTGAATTCGGGGTTACTGCCTGTATTAAAGCAGAAAACGGCGGCAAAAAGACAATGCGTCGTGTAATAAGGACGAGCAGGTCGCATAATGTTAAATTATTGTATGTCACACTACGGCCCGCGCTAAACGCCCGGACGGGCGATGAAGGGTTTACTCACTATATTATTGTGCTTAAGGAGACAGTCATGTCCGCCAACCGCATTGAAAAAGACTCAATGGGTCCCATCGAAGTACCGGCAGATAAACTTTGGGGCGCGCAGACGCAGCGCTCGCTGGAACACTTTCGTATCTCCACGGAAAAAATGCCCGTCGAATTAGTCCGCGCGCTGGCGCTGACCAAACGTGCCGCCGCGAAGGTCAACAGCGATCTGGGCCTGCTGCCAGCCGAACGCGCAGAAGCGATCGTCAGTGCGGCAGACGAAGTGCTGGCAGACAAGCACAGCAGCGAATTCCCGCTGGCAATCTGGCAGACCGGTTCCGGTACCCAGACCAATATGAATATGAATGAAGTGCTGGCCAACCGCGCCAGTGAAATTCTGGGCGGCGAGCGCGGCATGTCGCGCCTTGTGCATCCGAACGACGATGTGAATAAAAGCCAGAGCTCTAACGATGTTTTCCCAACGGCGATGCACGTCGCGGCAGTGGTGGCGGTTCAGGAGCATCTGATCCCACAGTTGAAAACCCTGCAAAAAACGCTGAATGATAAAGCGGAAGCTTATAAAGATATCGTTAAAATTGGCCGTACGCACCTTCAGGACGCCACGCCGTTAACCCTTGGTCAGGAGATTTCCGGCTGGGTCGCGATGCTGGCGCACAACCTGAAGCACATTGAGCAGAGTCTGCCACACGTGGCGGAGCTGGCGCTGGGCGGTACGGCGGTCGGCACCGGACTGAATACCCATCCGGAATATGCGGTTCGCGTGGCTGAAGAGCTGGCGCGCCTGACCAGACAACCTTTTGTGACCTCGCCAAACAAGTTTGAAGCACTGGCGACCTGCGATGCGCTGGTTCATGCTCACGGCTCGCTTAAAGGGCTGGCCGCCTCGCTGATGAAAATCGCCAACGACGTGCGCTGGCTCTCCTCCGGTCCCCGCTGCGGCATTGGCGAAATTGCTATTCCGGAAAACGAACCGGGCAGCTCCATTATGCCCGGCAAGGTGAACCCGACCCAGTGCGAAGCCATGACCATGTTATGTTGCCAGGTGATGGGAAACGATGTGGCGGTTAACATGGGCGGCGCTTCCGGTAACTTTGAGCTGAATGTGTATCGTCCAATGATTATTCATAACTTCCTGCAATCGGTCCGTATGCTGGCCGACGGTATGGACAGTTTTAATCATCACTGCGCGACCGGTATTGAACCAAATCGCGATCGTATCACTCAGCTGCTGAATGAATCGCTGATGCTGGTGACCGCGCTGAATACTCATATCGGTTACGATAAAGCGGCAGAAATTGCTAAAAAAGCGCATAAAGAAGGCCTGACGCTGAAAGGATCGGCGCTGAAGCTGGGTTATCTGACCGAAGAAGAGTTTGATGCCTGGGTGCGGCCCGAAGATATGGTTGGCAGCATGAAGTCCTGATATTTCTCACCGGCCAAGAGCGGAACATGTTCCGCTCTTTTTTTTGCCTGCACGCTTTACCGGTAATTAATGTAATCTGTCGCTATAGAGATGTAGCCTCGGGATAACCGGATAAAGAACATTCGCCTGTGGCTTAAAGCGGTGAGAAACTTTCTTCGCATCATAATTGAGTAATTCCCCGATCTTGGGTACGCCAGCCGAATTTGCACAGAGCACCAGCAGGGGAGAAGGGCAGGCCAGCTGGGTCTGTTTCTGGCTCTCTTTATTCCAGATGCGGGCGATAGGTTGTACCTTAACCGGACGTTTAATTTTCAGCTTTGCAGAGGCGGGGAGAGAATTAATAACGTCGGCTTCTTCTGACAGTTTTTCTGCCCACTGCTCCCGGCTCCAGGGCGCCATCGCCCGGCCAGACTCCACGCTCTTTTTCAGCTTTTCCAGGATCGCCTCACGGCTCACGTTCTGAATAATATGTTTATTTGCCCAGCCGAAACGTACCGAGTCCGCGGAATCCAGCAGCGTAATAGTCCGGTAAGCATTAAGCGTAATTAATCCGCGCTGATGAGTATGAACAAACTCAAACCTTTCCTCACTGGCTACGCCTGATTCAACGGTAACAATCTGCTCCAGGCGGCGCTTAAGGTTATTTATATTGTCGACAAGCTGGTGGATACGGCCTGCCTCTTCCTCTGACGCTTCCAGACATATTACGCCCGGCAGTCTCACGGCAGCCTTGGTACTGATCGTTTCTGACTGGTCCTGCATAAACAGACGACAGTAATGCTGCAGGCTACGATCTAATGCCGCCTTCGCCAGATGTTGCTGAACGGAAATTTCCGTTACCGGATCGTGCTCCTGGCCTTTATATACCGGCGGGAGTTCAAACACCCTGGCCGCTAGCAGGCGACGTTGCGGCAGCTCTGCCGCCAGCAGAGAAAGCGCCTCCTGCAGGGAAGCGACACAGCGATGCAGATGGTCAACGGCGTCATATTTGCTCATGGTGGCCCCTTAGTTACAACATACTCTTTAAGGTTAACAGAATACAAATAACAGTGCAGTAACGGCAGGATGAAAACAGAGAGGAATAAAAAATAAGTAAAAGGGCGGGGAAAGAATGCCACGCCGGAATAAAGCCAGCGTGGCAGAAGATTAAATCAGGAAATCTTCCAGCTTCTTACCCTGATCCAGCGCCTGCTTGATCACTGCCGGGGTACGGCCCTGACCGGTCCAGGATTTGGTTTCACCGTTTTCATCGGTGTACTGGTATTTTGCAGGACGCGGAGCACGTTTAGCGCGGGATTTTCCGGTATTATTTTCTGCGGAAGTCAGTTCGCTTAAATCGATGCCGTCATCAAGAAGCATCTGACGATATTTTGCCAGCTTCTCTTCTTTTTCTTTGATTTCAGAAGCGATAGCCGCTTCCGCATCACGGCGTTCATTCACGACAGCTTCCAGTTTTTCCAGCATCTCTTCAAGCTCAGATAATGAAACTTCACGAGCCTGTGCACGAAGGGTTCGAATGTTATTTAATACTTTCAGCGTTTCGCTCATAAAGGAATCCGTAGCGTTGTGTGGTTTAAATTTAATCAGCGTATGTGTCAGGGGCTAGTGTACAGAGAAATTGTAGAGTAAAAAACACCTGATTTAAAAAATGCGCGCTTATTTTTTCCGTTTTCACCTGTTTTTTGCAGTTGCTCACTTATCAGCACGGACATTATATTTACGTTAATGAGACAAATCTTAACAAAAAAAAGCGATGGAATTTTGGGGGCATCTTAACGATCGCGGAATAATTCGCCGTTAATTGCATAAAACCGCACGGAGAGATAAATAAAACTGAATGTCTCCTGTTTCTGAATACGACAGCCTGGCGCTGGGCAGAATCCTTTTATAGCCAATTTGTTAAGGCCGCGCTGGAGCTTATAAGCCGTGTGGAAGGCAACATATTTTAACAACAACGGTCACTCCGGGGCTGTTAATCCTCCTTGCGGCATTGCGCGCAACTCCCAGGCCAAAAGTAAATAAAGCTAAATATTACTTAGTTACAACATACTGTTGATGCTTTAAACCTCACGTTGCTGTGAGATAGCAACGACCAGCCAGCTTCGCATCGCGAAAATATCTTCAGGCAGGGAGCGCCCATTTTGTGCCAGAATGAAGAACAACACCTAAGCAGGAGCCAGGATGAACCCGATTGTTGTTCGCTGGACCGGAATGATTCTTCTCTCTGGCCTGGCCGTCGCAGGCCTGGAAAGCCTGCATTTGCCCGCCGCTCTGCTGCTGGGTCCAATGGCTGCGGGGATCGTTTTTGCCATTCGCGATAAGCCGGTGACTATTCATCGCTATCTGCTTTATCTCGCGCAGGGCGTAGTCGGTTGTATGATCGCCCGATCGATACCGGTAACCATCTTTGCCGAGATAGGCAAAAGCTGGCCGCTTTTCGCCTTCACCATTTTGTCCGTTATCGCAACCAGCACGCTGCTGGGGTGCCTGCTGACGCGCTGGCAAATATTACCTGGCTCAACGGCTATCTGGGGCGCGTCCCCCGGTGCGGCAACAGTGATGACGCTGATGTCAGAAAGTTATGGGGCAGACAGTCGTCTGGTGGCCCTGATGCAATATATGCGGGTGATGGTGGTGGCGATTATTGCCACGCTGGTGGCGCGGATATGGGCTCCGCCAACCGGAACTGTCACCAGCGCGAACTTCGATATCTTCTCGCCCGTTATCTGGTCTTCCTTAGGCGGCACGTCGGCGCTTATCATCGGCGGCATTATGCTCAGCCTGGTGCTGCGTATCCCCGCCGGTCCCTTACTTCTCACCCTGGCGGGTGGGGTAATCGCGCAGGACACGGGCCTTCTGACCATTGAATTACCACCAGCGCTGCTGATGACGGCTTACGCGCTTATTGGCTGGAGTATTGGTCTTCGCTTTAACCGCGCTATATTGCTTTATGCGGCAAAAACACTTCCCCGTCTGCTGGTTTCTATTGCAGTGCTGGTGGCTATCTGTGGCTTTTTTGCTTATTTACTGGTGAGGTTTGCGGGTATCGATCCGCTGACGGCTTATCTGGCTACCAGTCCGGGCGGAGCAGACTCTGTGGCGATTATTGCCGCTGCCAGCCATGTGGATATGCCATTTGTTATGGCGATGCAGACAGGGCGATTTATCCTGGTTCTTCTGACGGGCCCGGCGTTGGCGCGCTGGGTGACAAGAATGATGTCAGACCGCTGGCGAAAACAGGAAAAAGATAATCCCCCCTGAAGGTGGCCGGTAAAGGCGTTCGGCCGCAGAAGGGCGCCGATCGGGACAGAGGAGAGAAAGGCCACTCTCCAGAGTGGCCTTTAAATATACCGATCAGGTTTCGGGGAAAGGCATGGTACTGCCCGGCGCTTCCCGGTGAATATGCAGGAAGGTTAAATGCCGTTCATATTGATCCAGAATGTCATTAATGATCTGCTCGCGGGTGAAGTCCATCAGGTCATTCCCCTGGGTGCCCTCTAACAGGAAAGTCTCCAGACGGAAATAATCCGATTTACCGCTGCGCGCCCGATAGGTAAACCCGGGTACGGAATAACGCTGAGGCCAGATCTGGTAGAGGAAGCTCTGCTCTTCCCCCAGGTTCACCAGCATCTCCAGGTGATTGAGGCGCTCATCCTCAAGCGGTGGCCGTTCACTGACCTGGACTTTCGCACCACGGCGCTCCAGCTCCATCGCCACTTCTTCCATGGCGGGACGGCAGACGGTATCGAGCATTTTCTTCGTATGCGTGCTGCCTGGATAGTGCATAACGCGGGAAATGCGCTGCTTCCAGTTCAGGCGATCTTCACGCGTCACCGGAATCGGTGGCGTACTCACCGTACAGCTTGCCCGGCGGTGGTCCTCGACCTTAAGCGATTTATAAAGCCCGGCCATCACAAAGAACATCACAAAACTGAAGGGAAGCCCCATGATCACCGTGGTTTTCTGTAGCGCAGTGATGCCGTTAACCATCAGCATTCCCAGCGTCAGCAAACCGATCGCCAGCGACCAGAAAATACGCAGCCAGTTTGGCGCATCGTTATTAATATCGGCAAGGCGAGAGGTGAAGTTGCCCAGCACAAGCGACCCTGAATCCGCCGAGGTCACATAAAACAGCAGTCCCGTAATGGTGGCAACCGAGGCGCTGAAGGTAAAAGCGGGGTATTGAGCCAGCAGGCTATAGAAGCCACGTTCCGGGTGCGCCACGGTTTCCTGGGCCAGCGCAAGATTGCCATGGATAATTTCATGCAATGCGCTGTTACCGAATATCGACAGCCACAGCAGGGTGAAGATAAACGGAATGGTCAGCGTGCCGACCACAAACTGGCGGATGGTTCTGCCTCGGGAAATACGGGCCAGAAACAGTCCCACAAACGGTGACCAGGCAACCCACCATGCCCAGAAAAACAGCGTCCAGTTGTTCATCCACTCGGTTGGGCGGTCAAAGGCAAAACTGTTGAGGGTCATACCCATAAAGCGGTTGATGTAGTCACCAACGTTCAGCACCAGCGCATTAAGCAGAAAACTCGTGTCGCCCATAAACAGAACGAACAGAATCAGGCCCAGCGACAGCAGCACATTCAGTTCTGAAAGGAGACGTATCCCTTTATTTACGCCGGAGGTGACGGAAATGGTCGCCATAATCACCGAAAGCGCGATCAGGGCTGCCTGCGCGGTGAGTCCCTCGGGTACATCAAAAAGGACATTCAGGCCATAGTTCAGCTGGACCACACCGATACCCAAGGTGGTGGCGATACCAAATATAGTGCCGATAACGGCGGCAATATCCACCGAATGGCCGATAGGTCCATTAATACGCTTGCCGAAAATAGGGTACAAAGCGGAGCGGATGGTCAGAGGCAGACCGTAGCGGTAACTGAAGTAACCCAGCGCGATCCCCATCAGGGCATACATCGCCCAGCCGGTCAGTCCGTAGTGAAACAGGGTCCAGACCATTGCCTGACGCGCGGCTTCCATCGTCTGGCCCTGGCCTTCCGGCGGCATCATATACTGCGTCACCGGCTCTGCCACGGAGAAAAACATCAGGTCGATGCCGATACCGGCGGCAAAGAGCATGGCAGTCCAGCTCAGCAGGCTGAACTCCGGCTTTGACTGTTCAGGCCCAAGCTTGATGGAACCAAAGCGGGAAGCGGCAATAAAGACGACAAAGACAATATAAAGGGTTGCGGCGAGCAGATAATACCAGCCAAACGTATTTGATACCCATTCCAGCACGCGATCGATTCCGCGATCGGCGAAATCAGTAAAAAAGATCGTGGTGAATGAAAACAGCAGGATCAGTAATGCGGAAGAGTAGAAAACCACAGGATTAATGCGGTCCTTTTGGGGTGTTTCTTGAATAACAGTCACGGGCATACGTTCTCCAATAACGTGCAGAAGAATTGTCCTGACCTTCACAAAGCGTGCCTTAGCGCATACTGGGAAACCCGCCGCATATCCGCTAACTACACTGAGGAAGCACTCAGAATGGAATTTAACCTGTTGTTTTAACTATTTTAATTATTAGATTTAACCGCCTCCTTACCCTTTAGCAGAAAATATTTAACGACAAGGATAGGTTTTATTGATTGAGCATTCAATTAAAAATAATCAAAAGATTGAGACACGGCTAAATTTAAACCACTGAAAGAATGTTGTTATTACAGGTTAATTTGCTTCTGAGACAGGAGGTGAAAGGGATTGCTGGCTTTTACTGGAGGAGGGGCTGAGCGGAATTACAGATAATAAATCGGATGGGAAGAAACAGCCACCACGCCATCAGCGGTGGAACGCTAACGGCGTGGTGGCGGCTGTTATTTATAGATGACGGCGGTGCCATGCAGGTTGTTCTGACCAGAGGTCGAAGTAATGCGGAAAGACTTTGCGCCTGCAACTTCAGCTTTCTCCGCCAGCTGCGCTTCAAGCGAGGTTAAATTGGAACTTGCCGTAGCGCTGATCACGCCGGCTTTCTGCTGGTCAACCGGCGTGCTGTCAACCAATTCGGCAGCAACGCTGGTGAAAGACATAGAGGTGAGTGCAAGGGCGGCCAGGGTCATTTTCAGGTTTTTCATGATGCGATCTCTCTTCAATTCAGGTGAGGTTTGTTTCGTTTTTGCTATTTACTAGCAATCGTTAATTAAATGCTATGCCTCCTGACGCCGCGGGTCAATGACATTTTATTATCGATCGTTAAATTAAAGGTCAACCCGTTGATCTTTAATCTGATAAATTTTTAAAAAAGACGATTAAAGCCCGCATTTTGCAGGACAGATCCGTTAAAAAGAGAAACCTCGACAGCCGTCGGTAAAATTTTTATAATGATCGGTAATTTATTTCAGTAGCGCATCAGCTAAGTGAGGATGTATGACTGACCGCCCGAGTAATTTGCCTAAAAACCGGGGACGGCCAAAAACCTTTAACCGGGAGGCTGCATTAGACAAAGCGCTTGAGCTTTTCTGGCGCCATGGCTATGAAGGGACTTCGCTCTCTGACCTGGTGGAAGCGACGGGAGCCAAAGCCCCGACGCTTTATGCAGAATTTACCAATAAAGAGGGGCTGTTTCGCGCGGCCGTTGAGCGCTATACGGAAAGATTTTCCGGTCAGCGAAAAACGGCCCTCTGCTGTCCCGACATCAGCGTGATGGAGGGCGTTGAGCGCTATTTTCGTTCTACGGCGCTCTGTTTTACCGACGGCAACAACCCGGCGGGCTGCTTTTTTATCTGTACCTCCACGGCCCTCTCTGCTGACTCAGCAGGCGTTGCCGATATGCTCCGTGACCGCCATCGCAATCAGGAAAATGAACTGAAAACGTTTCTTCTTGAACGTCAGCAGAAGGGGGAGCTGGGGGCAGGGACCAATATTGACGGACTGGCAGGCTATCTGGTCTGCCTGTTACAGGGAATGTCAGTCCGGGCGCGCGAAGGTGCGACCCGTGAAGATCTGGATGAGATTATCACGACATTGATGCAGCAATGGCCTACGCTTAGCCGGCTGGGCGCTGATGTAACCGAAGCCGTAAGTTTATAACAGGAGTCTTTATGACCTTAGAATATGCAACCATCGCCGGAGGCTGCTTCTGGTGTACCGAAGCGGTTTTCAAACAGATTAACGGTGTCGAAACCGTTGAAAGCGGCTATACGGGCGGAGAGGTAGTCAATCCTACTTACCGACAGGTATGTGACGGCGACACCGGCCACGCCGAAGCGATTCGTCTGGGTTTCGATCCCGAGAAAATTAGCTACGGGGAGCTGCTGGATATCAGCTTTGCCACCCACGATCCTACTCAGCTTAACCGCCAGGGTAACGATATCGGCACGCAGTACCGTTCAGCCATTTTTCCGGCCAGCGAAGCACAGGCCATCGAAGCCAAAGCCGCGATTGCCCGTGCTCAGGCCGATCACAGCGACCCTGTCGTGACGACCATTGAAAAGGCAGCGGAATGGTATCCTGCCGAAGATTATCACCAGAACTACTGGGAGGGCGAAGGACAGGAGAATCGCTACTGCATGGCGGTGATCCCACCGAAGCTGCAAAAACTGCATAAGCGTTACGCAGATAAAACGAAGTAAACCCTGAGCTTTCTCAGACGCCAGCACCTTTCCGAAGCTGCTGGCGCGCTTACCTTAAGCCGAATACGTGCATTTCCCCTTCCGAACGTCCGTTCATCTTACCCGGATATTATGCTGCTCCTGCCGCTAAACCTGCTTCCTGCTTAATCTCAGCCCGACCAGCAGCGCCACTCCAAGCAGCGAAGCGATAAAGGCCGTGATGCCACCCCAGCCAAAATGCGTCCAGAAAATGCCGCCCGGCGTCCCGGCCAGGCTGGAACCGAGGTAGTAGCTGAACAGGTAGAGGGATGAAGCCTGGCCCCGCGCCCGGCGAGCCCGTGGGCCTATCCAGCCGCTGGCGACGGCATGGGCGGCAAAAAATCCGGCGGTGAAGAGCATCATACCCGCCAGTATTCCCGGCAGGTGGCTGCTTAACGTCAGCAACGCCCCGGCTAACATTACCGCTGTGGCGAGGAGTAATACCGGCGCGCGGCCATATCGGGCGGTCAATGCGCCCGCCCGGGGAGAGCTCCAGGAGCCCGTCAGATAAACAACCGACAGCAGACCCACTACCGCCTGACTCAGTGACCAGGGCGGCGCCATCAGGCGGTAGCCAATATAGTTAAACAGCGTCACAAAGGCGCCCATCAGCAGAAAACCTTCGGCAAACAGCAGCGGCAGGCCCGGATCGCGCCAGTGCAGGCGGAAGCCGATCATCAGGCTCCGCGGCTTCAGCGACGCAGGCCGGAAGTGTCGGGAAGGGGGCAAAATTTTCCAGAACAGCAGCGCAGCGGCCAGCGCGAAACAGCCCGTCACGCTAACGGCGATCCGCCATGAGCTGAAATCGGCAATAATACCGCTCAGCAACCTGCCACTCATGCCGCCGATGGAGTTTCCGCTGATATAGAGCCCCATGGAAAAGGCAAGGGCAGAGGGATGTACCTCTTCGCTCAGCCAGGTCATGCCAACCGCCGCCACGCCGCTCAGTGCCAGCCCGGTTAGCGCCCGCATCGCCAGCACGCCGTGCCAGCTGCTCATGCCGGCAGAGATCAGCGTGAACACCGCAGCCATCAGCAGGGCGGTTACCATCACCGACTTGCGGCCAACGGCGTCTGACAGCGGGCCGGTAATCAGCAAGCCCAGGGCGAGCAGGCCAGTCGAAACCGACAGAGAGAGACTGCTGGCGGCTGGTGAAACGCCAAACTCTTCAGAAAGCGCGGGCATCAGTGGCTGCACGCAATAGAGAAGCGCGAAGGTGGCAAGCCCGGCGGAGAACAGCGCCAGCGTGGCAAGGAGGTAGTCGCGCGTCCCGCGTTTAATATGTTCACTGCCTGAAACATCTGGCCGCACGGCACGGTCGCGGCTCTGTTTCAGCCCGGTCAACTGAGCAAAGCGATTCACATCCGGTTTCCTGACAGAAGGGAGAAAGTGTCAGATCACTGTAATAAGCGGTGAATATGCTGTCTAATATATTAATACTCTTAAATGATATGTTTAAAATATGAATATTGAGCTGCGCCATCTGCGCTACTTCATTGCCGTTGCCGAGGAGCTGCATTTTGGTCATGCCGCCCAGCGGCTGAACATCTCACAACCGCCCCTCAGCCAGCAGATCCAGACGCTTGAACAGCAGGTTGGCGCCAGACTGTTTGCCAGAACGAATCGCAGCGTGCAGCTCACTGTGGCCGGTCAGGCCTTTCTGGTGGATGCCCGCCAGATTCTGCACAGCGTGACGCTGGCAGCAGATAAAGCCTCGCGGCTGCACCGCGGCGATGAGGGCGAACTCAGGATCGGCTTTACCTCTTCAGCACCCTTTATCTCTGTGGTTTCCGATGCGCTTTTCACCTTCCGGCAGCGCCACCCGTCGGTGCATATTCAGATGCAGGAGATCAATACCCGTCAGCAGCTTGAGCCGCTGAATGAGGGGCGCCTGGATTTGGGCGTCATGCGCAACACGGCGCTGCCCGCAACATTGCAGCACCAGCTAATCCTGAGGGAACCGCTGTTTGCGGTAGTGCACCGGGCGCACCGGCTGGCGGGAAAAGCATCGATCTCTGTGACCGACCTGGCGAGTGAACCTTTCGTTTTCTTCGATCCCAGCGTGGGCACGGCGCTTTACAGTGACACCCTGGCGCTGCTTGCACGCTATCAGATCGTGCCGGACATCGCCCAGGAGGTAGGCGAAGCGATGACGATTCTGGGGCTGGTGGCGACCGGGCTGGGCGTTTCCATATTGCCGGACTCCTTCCGGCGCGTCCGGCTGCAAGATCTCTGCTGGATCCCGCTGCTGGAGGAGGACGCCTGGTCTGAAGTCTGGCTGGTCTGGTCAGCACGACGGGAGATGCGGGCGGTCATGCAACGGATGAAAAGCTTACTTTTACAGGCGGATGCCTGACGTTTTTTCGGGCATTACCACGATTTTATGTGCGGCTAATCACATTCCGAATCAAATATTTGACGCCGTGTAGCGAAGTGTTTCACCATGACAGAATGGTTTATTTTGAAGCGCGAAAATAAGTGGGAGCAGGGGTGTGATAACGGACGGTCAGCCTGGCCATATTGACCAGATCAAACAGACAAATGCCGGCGCAGTCTACCGGCTTATCGATCGGTTTGGCCCGATCTCGCGCATCGACCTGTCCAAAAAAGCCCAGCTCGCTCCTGCCAGCATCACCAAAATCGTGCGTGAAATGCTGGAAGCTCACCTGGTGCAGGAGACCGAGTTTCAGGATGCGGGCAGCCGGGGTCGTCCGGCGGTGGGTCTGATCCTGGATACCGTCGCCTGGCACTATTTATCGGCCCGCATCGGCAATGGTGAAATCACTTATGCGCTGCGGGATCTGAGCAGCGCGCTGGTGGTGGAAGAACTTTGCCCGCTGCCGGTAGAGGATGATGAACCGCTGCTCGCCCGTATTGTTGCCGGGATTGACGCATTTTTTATCCGCCATCAGCAGAAACTGGAGCGCCTGACCGCCATTGCCATCACCCTGCCGGGCATTCTTAACACGGATAAAGGCATCGTTCACCGCATGCCGTTTTATGACGTGAAAGATATGCCGCTGGGGCCCGAACTGGAAAAGCGCACCGGCCTGCCGGTTTACATCCAGCACGATATCTGCGCCTGGACCATGGCGGAGGCGCTGTTTGGGGCTTCTAAAGATGTCAGGGACGTGATTCAGGTGGTGATCGATCACAATGTGGGAGCGGGTGTTATCACCGGCGGCAGGTTGTTGCACAGCGGCAGCAGTACGCTGGTGGAGATAGGCCATACGCAGGTCGATCCGAACGGCAAACAGTGCTACTGCGGCAATCATGGCTGTCTGGAAACCGTCGCCAGTACTGAAAACCTGCTTGAGCTGGCCGCACAGCGCATGCACTCCTCCTCAGAAACGAGCCTGCACAACTATCCGCTGAGCCTGGACACCTTGTGCGATGCGGCGATGAACGGCGACCGACTGGCGAATGAGATCATTACCGGCGTCGGACAGAGCGTGGGGCGCGTGCTGGCCATTATGGTCAACCTGTTCAACCCACAAAAAATTTTGATAGGTTCTCCGCTTAACCGGGCAAAGGAAATCCTCCATCCCGCCATTGCCGACGCTATCCGCCGTCAGTCGCTTCCCGCCTACAGCAATGATATCGAGGTGGCCTCTACCCATTTCTATAATCTTGGTACTATGCCCGGCGCGGCGCTGGTTAAGGACGCCCTGTATAACGGTACGCTGCTGGTCAGACTGCTTCAGGGATAAATGTCCGCTTCCCAACGCAAAATCGTAATTTGTGACAAAATATTGCGCTAACGCAAGCTGCTTCGCGACGGCCTGACCTAACATTTCCCGCTTGTAATGTTAACCAGTGTTTATCATTTATGGTCAAAGCAGGCCTGGGGTGGAGCATGTTAAAGCGTTTATTTGTCACAGGCACCGATACTGAGGTCGGGAAAACGGTAGTCAGCCGGGCGTTATTACAGAAACTGGCTGAAGGGAATAAACGCACGGCAGGCTACAAGCCCGTCGCTAAGGGCAGCCAGCAAACAGCGCAGGGCTTGCGAAATAAAGATGCGCTCATTTTACAGGCATCTTCCTCTCTGGAGCTGCCTTATTCCGCCATCAATCCCGTTACGCTGATAGAGGATGAGATCAGCACCAGCCAGGATATGCCGGTCGATTACCGCTTGCTGAGCCAGGGGCTGGCCTCGCTGCATGCGCAGGCGGATCACGTTGTGGTAGAAGGCACCGGGGGCTGGCGCAGCCTGATGAACGATCTGCGCCCCCTTTCAGAATGGGCGGTAGAAGAGCGGCTGCCGGTCGTGCTGGTCGTCGGCATTAAACTGGGCTGTATCAGCCATGCGCTGTTAACGGCACAGGCCATTCAGCAGGACGGCCTGCCGCTGCTTGGCTGGGTCGCCAACCGCATCAATCCGGGACTGGCACACTACGCGGAGATCATTGCGGTTCTCAGCCAGAAGATTGAGGCGCCGCTGCTTGGGGAGCTTCCCTATCTTCCCAGGGCGGAAGGACGGGACCTGGCAAAATATATCGATCTCAACAGCGCGCAGCAGGAACGGACATAGTGTCCGCCATCATTTCAAAACGCATGGCATCAGCTTATCTGTCTTATCACCATGTAAAAAAAGCGCCCTGTGGGCGCTTTTCTCATTTAACTGCCTTCTTTACCGGACAGAGTCGGGTGACAAGGATTCATCAGCCCTGATTTAATGCGCGGCGGGTGCGGCCGGAACTCAGGTAGCCTGCGATGTAATCCTGCGAAATTTCCCCGCTGTAGCGGCCTTCTTCATCGACTATCGGCATCCAGACAAGGTTATGCTCGTAGAGTTTGGAAAGCACGACGCGGAGATTCTCTTCGGCGCGGGCGGTAACGGTAAACTTATTCAGCATATCGGAACAGGGACCGGCAGCTCCCCGCGCCTCGCGGCGTTTCACAAAGCCCAGCGGTTTGCCGTCATCGTCCACAACCGTAATAAAGCGCAGATCGTTGTCGTCCATGGTGCCAAACGCTTCGGCGAGCGGGGTGGACTTCCGCACCGTAAGGGTGGGCTGCTGATCGGTCACATCGCCTGCCTGTACTAGCAAAAGTCGCTTGAGCGTGCGGTCCTGACCCACGAAAGAGCCAACGAACTCATTGGTCGGTTTGGCCAGCAGCTCATCCGGGCTGGCGCACTGGACGATTTTCCCCTGGCCGAACACGGCGATGCGATCGCCCAGCTTAAGCGCTTCATCGATATCATGACTGACCAGCATGACGGTTTTTTTCAGCTGGCGCTGCATATCCAGAAATTCATTCTGGATCACTTCCCGGTTAATGGGGTCAACCGCGCCAAAAGGCTCATCCATTAACAGCACCGGTGGATCCGCCGCCAGCGCGCGAATCACTCCGATACGCTGCTGCTGGCCGCCGGACATTTCGCGGGGGTAGCGGTGCAGAAATTTGGTCGGGTCCAGCGCCACCATGCTCATCAGCTCAGTGGCGCGCTCACGGCAGCGTTTTTTATCCCAGCCCAGCATTCTCGGCACGACCGTAATATTTTCTTCAATGGTCATATTGGGGAACAGCCCGATTTGCTGAATAACATAGCCAATATTGCGGCGCAGCGTCACCGTATCCAGGCCGCTGGTATCTTCCCCGTTAATCAGTATTTTGCCGCTGGTCGCGGGAATAAGGCGATTGATCATCTTCAGCGTGGTGGTTTTCCCGCAGCCGGAAGGGCCGAGCAGGACGCACATTTCCCCTTCGGGCACGTTAAGGCTGACGTTATCCACCGCGTTAAAGGCCGTCCCTTTTTGAGTAAAGGTTTTGGTGAGGTTTTCCAGTTTTATCATTATCGAATCCCCTTAGGAGTCAGCGCCAGCTGCAGGCGGTGCAGCAGCCAGTCGAGAATTATCGCCAGCAGACAAATCATGACTGCGCCTGCAATCAGCTTACGGATGTCGCTGCCGCTGATGCCGTCTAATAACAGCAGGCCAAGCCCTCCGGCGCCAATCACGGCGGCGATCGCCATCACGCCGACATTCATCACCACGGCGGTGCGGATACCGCCAAAGATAACCGGCAGCGCCATCGGGATCTCAACCCAGCGCAGCCGCTGCCAGAAGGTCATGCCGATACCGCGTCCCGCTTCGCGCAGGCCGCCCGGCAGGTTTTCAAGCGCCGTGTGGGTATTGCGCACGACAGGCAGCAGCGAGTAAAGAAAGACGGCGGAGACCGCCGGTACCACGCCGATCCCCTGACCTATCATTGAAAACAGCGGGATCATCAGCCCAAACAGGGCAATTGACGGAATGGTCAGCACAATAGTGGCAATACCGAGTACCGGCGTCGCCAGCCATTTGGCACGCACAATCAAAATGCCCAGCGGTACGCCAATGACGATCGCCAGGCCAACCGCCACGCCGACCAGCCAGAGATGATGAAAGGTCAGCGCTGCAATATAGCTCCAGTTATCCATCATAAAATTAATTGTTTCCATACCGCCTCCTCAGAGCAAACCATGGGATTTCAGGAAATCGCTGGCCACTTTTCGTGGCGACTGATGATCAATATCCACGCGTTTGTTCATTTCGGTAATCGCCTCATTAGTGATTAACGGCGTCAGCGCATTCAGCGCCTCGGCCAGGCCTGGGTTGGCATCCAGCGTCTCCTGAGTGGCTACCGGCGTGGCGGCATAGCTGGGGAAGAAGCCCTTATCGTCCTTCAGCACCTTAAGATCGAAGCCATTGATCCGGCCGTCGGTGGTATAAATCAGACCGGCCTCCACAAAGCCGTCACGAATAGCGTTGTAGACCAGCCCCGGGTCCATCTGACGGATTTGGGGACGATCAAGTTTCATGTTGTAGGTCTTCTGCAACGGTTTCATACCATCAGAACGCCCTGCAAACTCCAGATCGAGTCCCAGCATCCAGTTGTTATCAGGATCGTTTTCACGGACCTCGTCCATCTTTGCCACCAGCTGAGAAATCGTTTCGATATGCTCCTTTTCGGCCCGTTCCCGCTGCATGGCGAAAGCATAGGTGTTGTTCATCGGCGCCGGATCAAGCCAGACCAGACCCAGTTTGGCATCAAGCTTTTTCACCGTCTGATAGGCTTCATCTGCCGACATGGGCTTTTTAATGTGGTTATAAATGATCAGCGAGGTGCCGGTATATTCCCAGGTGAGATCCACCTGCCGGTTAACCATCGCGTTACGGCCGATAATGGCGGCGATATTGGTACGGGGTTCGACGGTGAACCCTTTTTTACGCAGATATTGCGTGGTCATGGCCGAAAGAATGTGCTGCTCGGTAAAACTTTTAGTGGCAAAAACAATAGGTTCGGCAGCAAAAGCGGGACTGCTCAGGGCCAGCGTGGCGCTCAGCGCCAGGGCAGTGAGGGATAGCCAGCGGATTAGACGGCTTTTCATAAGTAGCTCCTGTTCTGTTCAGACCGCCGCATGCGGGCTTAAGAGGCGGCCTAAACCTGCCAGCAGCAAATCCAGAATCAGCGCAAAGAGAGCCGTGGCGGCCGCGCCAAGGATAAGCGTGGGAAAATCATTAAGGTAGATGCCAGGAAAAATCAGCTCGCCATAGCTGCTGGCACCAATCAGGAAGGCCAGCGGCGCCGTACCGACGTTGATTGCCGTCGCGATACGAATGCCGGAAAGCATCACTGGCCAGGCGTCAGGGAGTTCAACCTGCCATAACCGCTGCATTTTGGTCATGCCGATGCCGTTAGCCGCCTCAATCAGCGAAGCGGGAACAGAGGAGAGGCCGGCATAGGTGTTACGGACAATGGGGAGCAGGGAGGCGAGAAACAGCGCAATGATCGCCGGGCGGTCGCCGATGCCGATAATGACCATTGCCAGCGCAAGAACGGCCAGCGGCGGCAGGGTGTTGCCCACGTTAAAGATTTGCATCACATATTCTGCCCAGCGACGCGCGGCAGGGCGACTGAGGATAATGCCGCTCGGAATGCCGACCAGTAGCGCAAACAGCATCGACCAGAAGACTAACAGCATATGTTGCCGGCCCAGGTAAATCAGATCGACCTGCCGGGCTTTGATGGTTTCCAGCCCCAGTCCATAAACCAGCAGGCCCAGCACCGCTGCGATAAACAGGATGGCAAGCGCGGCACGCCGGAGAAGCGTTGCGTTTTGCATTGAGTAGATTCTCCCAGATGATCAAATTATCAGGTGCCTTCTGCGACAGGAGGGTCACAAAACGCCCTTGTTATGCGTTATCGCGAAACCAAAGAGAGACTGAAAACGGCAGCGCCTCTCAAACCCGGTATCGCAGTTTCTTACAGAAAAATTTCACTTTTTGACACCTCCCATCAGCGGGAAGGCAAAAGTGCCTTAAAATCTATAGCAGCCTGCACCGCCAGTTGCCAGTTTCTGGCGGAAAATCAGCAGGATAGTTTTTACACATATTCTTCTTAAGCCGTTGCGGTAACAGGCCTTATGCCATCATCAGAAAATAGCGGCCCTTTAGGTGACAACGTCACATTGAGAACAGCACAATTCGGAAACTTCCTCCTGAAAATCAGGCCAGGATGAAGGAAGCAGAGGAAGGAAAGCGATGACTGAAACGAGTACAACTCAGGTGGCGCATCGTCACTGGATACTGATTGCCGCCATGCTGGCGATGTTTATGGCGGCCATTGAGGTCACCATCGTGGCCACGGCCATGCCGACCATTGTGGCTGAACTGGGTGGATTTTCGCAGTTCGGTTGGGTCTTCTCTATTTACCTGCTGACTCAGGCCGTAAGCGTGCCTATTTATGGCAGGCTGGCCGATTTGTGGGGACGTAAACGCGTCTTTTTTATCGGCACCACGCTCTTTCTGGTGGGCTCGGTGCTCTGCGGCTTCGCAACCAGCATGGCATGGCTGATCCTGTTTCGTGCGTTTCAGGGGCTTGGTGCGGGCGCGATTATGCCGCTTACGGCGACCATTATTGCTGATGTCTATGAGCCCGAAGAGCGGGCAGGCATACAGGGCTGGCTCTCCAGCGTCTGGGGGATCTCTGCGATCGTCGGTCCGCTCAGCGGTGCCTGGATTGTGCAACATTTTAACTGGGCGCTGATCTTCTGGGTGAACGTCCCGATCGGCATTATTTCCATGCTGATGCTGGCCCGCTGGTTTCCGGAATCGCGTAACGAACAGGGTCAGAAACTGAATCTGGCTGGCAGCGGCCTGTTAATGCTGACCGTCACCGCGCTGCTGGCGGCGCTGCTGCAGGCAGAATCGCTGGGCTACTGGATCATCGGTCTGCTCGCGCTCGCCTTAATGGCCGGCGCCGCGCTTTTACGGCATGAGAAAAAATCGGCTGAACCGCTTTTCCCGCTGGCGATCTGGCAGAGCCGCACCATAGTGGCGGGCAATGCCGGAAACCTGGTTATCGGGGCCGCGATGATGGGGATCAGCGCCTTTCTGCCCACCTGGATTCAGGGCGTGAATGGCGGTACGCCGCTACAGGCAGGCAGCGCGCTGGCAATGATGTCGATAGGCTGGCCGCTCGCCAGCACGCTTAGCGGCAGGCTGATGCTCCGGACATCCTATCGTTTTACCGCGCAGCTTGGCTCGCTGCTGCTGATTGCCGGCACCGCACTGCTGCTGACGCTGAACAGCAACAGCGGTATTCTGCATGCAGGCTTTTCCGCCTTTGTGATTGGGACGGGGATGGGTATGACCAGCACCACCTTCCTTATTGCGGTCCAGAACAGCGCGGAATTTCATATCGGCGGCATCTGCACCGCCTCCATCATGTTCAGCCGCATGCTGGGTTCCGCGCTGGGTACGGCTGTAATGGGCGCAGTGCTTAATTACAACCTGATGGTCCGCCTGCCGGAACACAGCGATCCGGTTCAGCAGCTGATGTCGCATACGCAGCGTGAGGCGCTGAACTCAGGCAGCCTGGGGCAGATGGTGACGGAAATCGCCGCCTCGCTGCACTGGGTCTTTGCGGTATCGGTAGGCATTGCCGTTTGCAGCCTGCTGATCGCCCGGATGATACCGGCGCAGAAGCCCGCCCGCCGGGAGGCATAATGCAGCTAAGGTGGAAAGAAGGAGAAGGGAGCTAAAAACCGGAGTTCAGAGGATATCCGGATTAATTCGGGTCGTATCTGTGGGTATAGATTGATTTTACTACGCTCTCTGTAGGGTATTCCGTCTGTTGACAGACAAAGAAAGGGCCGCATCAGCGGCCCTTTGCCATTATGCAGCGGGGGTATCTTCGGAGGAACCGGCCGCTGCCGGAGCGGTGGTATCACCTTCCATACCGCCACGCTTATAGACGATTTTGTGAGAGTCATTCTCACAGTGGCCGACAACCTGTCCGCCCGCCTGGTCAGCCTGATCGTTGGGCACAATCTCCAACGTAAAACCAGACTCAGGCACGCCGTTATTGATAATTTTCTGGCTGATATCTGCCTTTACTGATTCGCAAGATGCCTGAGCAGCCAGCGGTGCAGCAACCAGCAGTGCGGGGAAAATCCACTTTAAACCTTTCATCATCTTATCCTGTGTAATGAGCTCGTGATAACTATAGCAGTCCTGAGCGAATCAGGGCATGGCAGGACGTCCGGTACGGCGATCGAGACAGCGCAGCGTATTCGGTTCCCAGTACAGGTTGACGTTCAGGCTTTGCTCGCAGCTGTCGCGGGTATCAAAAGCACGATCGGTTTTGTCGAACTCTTTTTCAACGCGGGTATTCACCTTGCTACGCAGACGATTCGTTTCATCCCACTGCTCTTTTTGCTGTCGGGCTTCTTCAGTGGTCAGGGCGTTATTCCCATCCTGAATGATCAGCCGGTCGGTTCTGGCCTGGGCTGCGTGCTGTATGCTGAAGAGGGCGCTAAAAAGCACCAGCGGCAGAGCCATCCTGGCCAGCGGTGCCTGCCAGTTTTTCATGGTCATTTTCATCTTGGGTTCCTTTATGGCAAGAAATCGTAACCGGAGCGGCTGCGATAAACGCTCTATACAGTATATCATCAGTACAAAAGGGCTCACCAGCGACCACCCGTCCGTTTAGCATTCAGAGACTATTTCATGCTGTTAAAAACTTCACTGCTGTTTTTTCTGACCGCGCTGGCCGAAATCGTCGGCTGTTTTCTTCCCTGGCTCTGGCTGAAAAAGGGCGGCCCGGCGCTGCTCCTGCTCCCTGCGGCAGCCAGCCTCGCGCTCTTTGTCTGGCTGTTAACGCTTCATCCCGCGGCCAGCGGACGTGTCTATGCTGCCTACGGCGGCGTCTACGTGGTGACTGCGCTAATGTGGCTGCGCCTGGTGGATGGCGTGAAGCTGAGCCAGTATGACTGGCTGGGTGCCGCGCTGGCGCTCGGCGGGATGTTGATTATCGTGGCGGGCTGGGGACGGGCTTAGCGGATTAAGCGGCATTGCTGCCGCCTGGGAATAGCTCACTGCCGGGGCTGAAGAAAACGCGCTGGCTCAGCCTTTATGTACCTGAAGTCCCGCCAGCGTCTGGCCGACCGGCATCATTTCCAGCGTATTGATATTCACATGTTTTGGCAGCGTGGTTACCCAGAAAACCGCCTCGGTAACATCTTCAGCGGTCAGCGGCTCCGCACCGTCATAGACGCTATCCGCTTTGGCATCGTCGCCCTTAAAGCGCACGTTTGAAAACTCGGTGCCGCCCACCAGCCCCGGCTCAATATCCGTTACGCGGAGCGCGGTACCGTGCAGGTCGGTGCGCAGATTAAGGCTGAACTGGCGGACAAACGCCTTGGTCGCGCCATAGACGTTGCCGCCCGCATAAGGCCAGCTGCCGGCGATCGAGCCCATATTGATAATATGGCCGACGTTGCGTTCAACCATAGCGGGCAACAGGGCGCGGGTCATATAGACCAGCCCCTTGTTGTTCGTATCAATCATATCTTCCCAGTCATCAATGCTGGCCTTATGAGCCGGCTCAACGCCCAGCGCCAGGCCCGCATTATTGACCAGCACATCGATATTCCGCCATTCAGCGGGCAGGGTGCCCAGCGCCTCTTCGATTGCCGCCCGGTTGCGGACGTCAAGCTGTAGCGTATAGAGGCTGTCGCCCAGCTCTTCTTTCAGGGTTTGCAGACGCTCCTGTCGGCGGCCAGTAGCAATAACCTTATGGCCCTCAGCGATAAAGCGGCGGGTAATACTTTCGCCAAAGCCAGCGGTGGCACCAGTAACAAATACAATCATCTCACTGTTCCTCAACACATTTGGGTTTATGTCACCATAGCACTTCAGGCCCGACGTGATAAGCCGTCATCGCTACCCGAAGGCAGGAAAAAAATGCACATAAAGGGTGCAAAACGGGGGCATCACGCCTCGCTATAGTGCGTGGTATTTCTGCCAGCAGGATATCCTTCATAAACATGCGTGCAGAAATATCAGAAGTAAACGATTGCGGAGAAAAGCAACCGGTTGCGTGTGCGCTTAGATGCTGAATAGCGGAACTTAACGTTGCCATGACACTTAATTAACTGATAAATAAAACAAAATATCATATTTGTCACATGGCATAACAATTGCAACCTGTTATGCAGGTCGCCCCTGCAATACCGGGAGAGAAGGCCGAACTTTTTTCAGAAGGAACCATTATGACAGAGTGCGTAACCCGGGCTATTCGTGGAAGCTTTTTTGATATCACCACTGCGGCGATTAACCCGCAGAAGGCCGCCGATCACGCCCGTTATATTGAAGATGGGTTACTGCTGCTGAACGGCGGAGCGATCGTCGCGCTGCAAAGCTGGGAAGAGGGACGCCATCAGCTGCCCGATGAGTGCGAATTCACGGACTATCGCGGTAAGCTTATCGTGCCGGGTTTTGTGGACTGCCACATTCATTACCCGCAAACGGAAATGATTGGCGCCTTTGGTGAACAGCTACTGGAGTGGCTCCAGCAGTACACCTTTCCGGTTGAAAGCCAGTATCACAGCGAGGCGCACTCCGCTGAGATGTCAGCCTTTTTCCTCCACCAGCTCCTTAGTAATGGCACCACCACCGCGCTGGTCTTCGGCACCGTGCATCCGCAATCGGTGGATGCGCTGTTCAGCGCCGCCGACCGGCTGGATATGCGCCTGATTGCCGGAAAGGTAATGATGGATCGCAACGCCCCTGATTGCCTGCTGGAAACGCCGGAGCAGAGCTACCGGCAGACCCGGGAGCTGATTGAGCGCTGGCATAACCGGGGACGCCTCAGCTATGCCCTGACGCCCCGTTTCGCCCCCACATCCTCGCCGGCGCTGCTGGCGAAAGTGGCGCAACTGCGGGAGGAGTTTCCCGATACCTGGCTGCATACGCATCTCAGCGAGAACTCCCAGGAGGTAGCCTGGGTAAAAACGCTTTTCCCGGAACGCAGCGGTTACCTGGACGTCTATCATCACTCCCGGCTGACCGGCAAACGCAGCGTTTTCGCGCACTGTATCCATCTTGAAGAGGAGGAGTGGGCGTGCCTGCAGCGGACCGATTCCTCGATCGCTTTCTGCCCCACCTCAAATTTGTTTCTCGGCAGCGGCCTGTTCAGTCTGAAAAACTGCTGTGAAAAGGGCGTCAGGATGGGCATCGGCACAGATGTTGGCGCAGGTACCACCTTTAACATGCTGCAAACCCTTGGCGAAGCTTACAAGGTAGGGCAGCTACAGCAATACCGGCTGGCCGCCGGTGAGGCGTTTTATCACGCCACCCTCGGCGGCGCCCGGGCGCTGGATCTGGACGATCGTATCGGCAATTTCCTGCCGGGCAAGGAGGCTGACTTTGTGGTGCTCGATCCTGCCGTGTCGGCGCTACAGAAGATGCGTCAGGCGAACAGCCGCGATATCTGGGAAAAACTCTTTGTACTGATGACGCTCGGTGACGATCGCAATATTGCGTTTACCTGGGTTAACGGTCAGTGCGTCTGGCAACATAACAGCGTGGAGAACGTCGTATGATCCAGTTTTTACTGAACCAGACGCTGGTGAGCGAAGAAAATATCGATCCTAATCTGACCGTGCTTAATTATCTGCGCCGCAATCAGCGCCGCAGCGGCACCAAAGAGGGCTGTGCCTCAGGAGACTGCGGCGCCTGTACCGTCACGCTTGGACGGACGGAACAGGGCAGGATGGTTTATGAAACGGTCAACAGCTGCATAACCTTTGTCAGCGCCCTGCAAGGTAAACAGCTGATAACAGTGGAAGATTTGAAAGAGAATGACCGCCTGCATTCCGTGCAGCAGGCGATGGTCGACTGCCATGCATCGCAGTGCGGATTCTGTACGCCGGGTTTTGTGATGTCGCTGTTCACGCTGCAAAAGAACATGGGTGCCTGGCAGCACAAACAGGCAGAACAGGCGCTGGCGGGAAACCTCTGCCGCTGTACCGGCTACCGGCCGATAGTGGCTGCCGCACGGCAGGCCTGTGAACAGCAGGAGGAGGACAGCTTCCGTCGTCAGGAGGTCACTACGGTAAGCCGTCTTGATGCGTTGAAAGAGAGGGGAGATGAGGAAATCTCGGCTAACGGCAATCGCTGTCTGCTGCCCATAACCACGGAGCAACTGGCGGCGTTGTATGCGGCTAATCCGCAGGCCCGGCTGCTGGCGGGCGGCACCGATCTGGCGCTCAGGGTGACGCAGCAGGCGGAAGTATTGCCGCTGACGATTGCGCTCGACCGGATAGCGGAGCTGAAGCGCTGTTATCAGCAGGATGATGAAATTGTGCTGGGAGCGGGCGCGTCGCTGAGCCGCTGTTATGAGGTGCTCGCCGCCCGCATTCCCAACTTCGCACAGATGCTGACGCGTTTTGCCTCACAGCAGATACGTAATCAGGGGACGCTGGGCGGCAACATTGGCAACGCGTCGCCCGTGGGCGATACGCCGCCGATGCTGCTGGCGCTGGACGCTTCGCTGATGCTGCAACAGGAAGGGCGCATTCGCCGCCTGCCGCTGGCCGATTTTTTTCTCTCCTACCGCAAAACGGCCCTCCGCGAGGGGGAGTTCATCCGCGCCGTGAGGGTGCCGGAAGTGACAGGGTCACAATTCTTTCGCGCCTGGAAAGTGGCAAAACGGGGCGAAGATGATATTTCCGCGGTGCTGGGCGCATTTATGATCGAAACGGATGAGGCAGGAAACATCCGTCGGGCGCGACTGGCCTTTGGCGGCATGGCCGCGATCCCCATGCGGGCAGTGCGCTGCGAACAGCTGCTCACCGGCAAGCCTTTTACAACGGAAAACCTGGAACGGGCCTGTGCCATGCTGGAACAGGAATTTGCGCCCGTGAGCGATTTCCGCGCCAGTGCCGGTTATCGGCTGCTGGTGGCAAAAAATTTACTGCGGCGCTATCACGCTTCGTTTACCGGGGAACTTAACCTGCTGGAGGTATCCGACTATGTCTCATAATCGTCCTGTCAGAGCAGAAGAGGTTATCGCTGAGCAGTATCGTGAAGGCGTGCAAAGCGGCGTGGGCAGCAGTCATAAACATGAAAGCGCCGCCGGGCACGTTTCCGGTGAAGCTCTCTATATTGATGACCGGCCGGAACTTCCCGGCATGCTGCACCTCGTGCCACGCCTCAGCGAGCACGCCCACGCGCTAATCACCCGCCTTGATACCACTCCTTGCTACGCCATTCCTGGCGTTATCAGCGTCATCAGCTGGCAGAACGTGCCGGGGGAGCTGGATATCGGTCCTCTTGAGCCCGGCGATCCGCTGCTGGCGAAAGATCGGGTGGAGTATGCCGGACAGATCGTGCTGGTGGTGGCTGCCGAAACCCCCGCGGCGGCGCGCCTTGGCGCAGAGGCCGCCATCATTGAATACCAGCCGCTGACGCCGGTGCTTGACGTCAGGGAAGCGCTGGAGAAGCAGCACTTTGTTCAGGCTCCCCACGTTCACCAGCGCGGGGATGCCGGGGCGGCGCTGGAAAAAGCGCAACATCGGCTTCAGGGCGAGTTTCATATTGGCGGGCAGGAGCACTTTTATCTGGAAACGCAGGTGGCGATGGTGATCCCTGGTGAAGATCGCGCGCTACTGGTTTACTCCTCCACCCAGAACCCGACCGAAGTGCAAAAGCTGGTGGCGTCAGTAATGGGCATCAGCATGAATAAAGTCACCATCGACATGCGGCGGATGGGCGGCGGGTTTGGCGGCAAGGAGACCCAGGCGGCGGGCGTAGCCTGCCTGTGTGCGGTAGCGGCCCGGCTGACAAACAGGCCGGCAAAAATGCGCCTCTCACGGCGGGATGACATGCGCATCACCGGCAAACGCCATCCCTTTTTTGTGCGCTATGACGTGGGTGTGGATGACGAAGGGCGCTTCAGCGGCGTTAAAATTGACCTTGCGGGGAACTGCGGCTACTCGCTCGATCTCTCCGGTTCCATTGTCGATCGTGCGATGTTCCATGCTGACAACGCCTACTATCTCGGCGATGCGCTGATCACCGGCTATCGCTGCCGGACAAATATCGCTTCCAATACCGCCTATCGCGGCTTTGGCGGACCGCAGGGCATGGTGGCGATTGAGCAGATTATGGATCACATCGCCCGCGAACTGCATCTTGATCCGCTGGAAGTGCGTAAGCGGAATTACTACGGCAAACATGAACGTAATATCACGCATTATCACCAGCAGGTGGAGGATAATTTGCTCCACGAGATCACCGCGAAGCTGGAGGAGAGCGCCTCCTATGCGCAGCGTCGGGCGGAGATTGTGGCGTTTAACCGCAGCAGCCCCTGGCTGAAGCGCGGTCTGGCGCTGACGCCGGTAAAATTTGGCATCTCTTTTACCTCCAGCTTTCTGAACCAGGCCGGTGCGCTGATCCTGATCTACACGGACGGCACGGTTCAGCTCAACCACGGCGGCACGGAAATGGGCCAGGGGCTGAACACGAAAGTGGCGCAGATCGTGGCGGAAGTGTTGCAGATTGAAGTGGACCAGATAGCGATCACCGCCACCGATACGGGAAAAGTCCCGAACACGTCGCCGACCGCCGCCTCAAGCGGCACCGATCTGAACGGCAAAGCGGCGCAGAATGCGGCGGAAATTCTGCGCGACCGGCTGACGGAGATGCTCTGTCGGTTGCATAACTGCACGGTGGATGAAGTCAGCTTCAGTAACGGTATCGTTAAGGTTAAAGAGCAGCATTTCGCCTTTGCGGACGTTGCTCAGATGGCCTGGCTGAATCAGGTGCCGCTTTCGGCCACCGGCTATTATAAAGTGCCCGGTATTCACTACGATCGTCAGGCCGGTCGCGGCACGCCTTTTTACTATTATGCTTTTGGGGCGGCCTGCGTTGAGGTGATTGCCGATATGCTGACCGGCGAATACCGCCTGCTGCGGGCCGATATCCTGCACGATGTGGGCGCTTCCCTCAATCCGGCCATTGATATCGGCCAGGTCGAAGGTGGCTTTGTTCAGGGCGTGGGCTGGCTGACCTGTGAAGAACTGGTCTGGAACGCGGAGGGCAAACTGATGACGGACGGCCCTGCGAGCTACAAAATCCCGGCCATCGGCGACGTCCCGGCTGACCTCCGCGTCACGCTGCTGGAGAACCGCAAAAACCCTAAAGAGACCGTTTTTCACTCCAAGGCCGTTGGCGAGCCGCCTTTTATGCTGGGCATTGCGGCCTGGTGCGCATTACAGGACGCAGTCTCCAGCGTCAGTGATTATCAGCAGCATCCCGGCCTTGATACGCCCGCCACCCCGGAGCGGGTGCTGCTGGGTGCGGAAAAACTGAAGCGGGAGGGGGGATATGCGCCCTGATGAATGGATACCCATCCTCGCCACGCTGAACGAAAAGCGCGAGCCCTGCGTCCTGCTGACGGTGCTTGAGGAGAAAGGCTCAGTGCCGCGGGATAGCGGGAGTAAAATGGTTGTGACCCTGTCACAAACCTGGCTGACCATCGGCGGCGGCAATCTGGAGTTTCAGTGCGTCGCCGCGGCCAGAGAACTGCTCAGTACGCCGCAGGCTCACCCCGATATCAGGCGCTTTAACCTCGGAGCCTCGCTCGGGCAGTGCTGCGGCGGTATGACAACGGTCCTGTTTGAGCCGCTGGTTCAGCCTCAGCCACAGATAGTCGTCTTTGGTGCCGGGCATGTCGGCCAGGCGCTGGTCGCGATTCTGGCAACGTTACCCTGTCACGTATTCTGGGTTGATGAGCGGCCCGAACAGTTTATGTCGGTGCCGCCAGGCGTGACGATCTGTCCGCTGGACGATCCCACAGAGCAGGTGGAGCGGATGCCCCCGGACAGTTATTTTGTGGTGATGACTCATCATCATCCCCGCGATTTGACGCTCTGCGAAGCGATACTTAAGCGTGGTGATGCCCGCTATTTTGGCGTAATAGGCTCAAAGACCAAGCGGCAGCGCTTTGATTACCGGCTGGCCGGAAAAGGCTTTACTGCGGCGCAGCTTGAGACGATGCGCTGCCCGGTCGGCCTGCCCGACGTGAAGGGTAAACTGCCGGCTGAGATCGCGGTGGCGATCGCGGGCGACATTATCGCCACCTACAGCGTGCCGAAGGTATTGGCCTGAGGCCGTTCACAGCCTATGCTGAAGTTTTACGATAAGGAAACGGCGTTATGCAAAACAACCCTTTCAGCCAGCCTTCCACGCTGCCCTATCAGGCGCCGCCGTTCGACAGGATAGCGGATGAACACTATCGTCCCGCGCTGGAGGAAGGGATGCGGCAAAAACGTGAAGAGATCCGGCGCATCGCTGACAATCCCGCTGAGCCGACGTTTGCCAATACCTTTGAAGCGCTGGAAGAAGCGGGTCAGATGCTGCGGCGGGTGGAAAATGTCTTCAGCGCCATGACCTCTGCCAACACCAGCGACTTCCTGCAGGCGCTTGATGAAGAGATGTCCCCCGCGCTTACCGCGCTGGAAGACGATATCAAACTTAATCCCCGGCTCTTCTCACGACTGGATGCGGTCTACCAGCAGCGTCATCTCCTCGACCTGAGTCCCGAATCGCTGCGGCTGGTTGAGGTAACGTGGCAGGCTTTCCAGCTGGCCGGCGCGAGCCTCGGCGAACAGCAAAAAGCGCAGCTTAAAGCCCTTAACCAGGAAGCGGCTATGCTGAGCACCCGCTTCGGCAATCAGCTTCTCGCTGCGGCCAAAGCCGGTGGTCCGGTAGTGACCGATAAATCGCTGCTGGCTGGCCTGAGCGAGGCCGGGCTTGCGGCGGCGGCGCTGGCCGCCCGCGAACGCGGCGTGGAGGGCTGGTTACTGACGTTACAGAACACCACGCAGCAGCCCGCGCTGCAACATCTCAGCAACCGCGAAACCCGGCGGGCGCTCTTTACTGCCGCACGGGATCGTGCCGAAAAAGGGGATAACAATGATACCCGGGGGCTGGTCGCCCGGCTGGCCCAGCTCCGGGCAGCCCAGGCTGCGCTGCTGGGCCACGCCAGCTATGCGGCCTGGAAGCTTCAGGATCAGATGGCCAGAACGCCGGAAGCCGCGCTCGGGTTTATGCGCAAAATCGTGCCTGCGGCCACCGCCAGAGCCAGACGCGAGGCGGAAGCGATCCAGGCTATGATTGACCGCGAGGGTGGCGGTTTTACCCTGGCGCCCTGGGACTGGCTGCGATATGCGAGCCGGGTGCGTCGTGAGCAATATGATCTTGATGAAGGTGAAACCAATCCCTACTTTGAGGTCTGGAACGTGCTGGAAAAGGGAGTTTTCTTTGCGGCCAGCGAACTGTTTGGGCTGAGCTTTACGGAGAAAACCACCTTCCCGGTTTATCATCCGGACGTCCGCGTTTATGAAATCTACGACCGTGACGGCGAGGCGATGGCGCTCTTTTACGCCGATCTTTTCAAGCGCGATAACAAAAGCGGCGGCGCCTGGATGGGGAATTTTGTCGGGCAGTCGACCCTGCTGGAAAGCCAGCCTGTGATCTACAACGTCTGCAATTACACCAAACCGGCTGCCGGTCAGCCTGCGCTGATCTCCTGGGATGAGGTTATCACGCTGTTCCATGAATTTGGCCACACGCTGCATGGCCTCTTCGCCACCCAGCGCTATCCGGGGCTTTCCGGCACCGAAACGCCGCGCGATTTCGTCGAGTTTCCCTCGCAGTGCAACGAGCACTGGGCCAGCCACGACCGGGTATTTGAGCACTACGCCACCCATTACCAGACCGGAGAAGCGATGCCCGCCTCGCTGCGTGAAAAACTTATCCGCTCCAGCCGTTTTAATAAAGGCTATGAGATGACGGAACTGCTGGCTGCGGCGCTGCTCGACCAGCACTGGCATGCGCTTCCGGCAGAGGCGTCTTTGCAGGACGTTGCGGGTTTTGAACAGGCCGCGCTCAGATCGGAAAAAGCGGATCTGGACGCGGTGCCGCCTCGCTATCGTTCCAGCTACTTCCAGCATATCTGGGGCGGAGGGTATGCGGCGGGCTACTACGCTTATATCTGGACGCAGATGCTGGCCGATGACGGTTACGCCTGGTTTACCGAACGCGGCGGCCTGACCCGCGAGAACGGGGATCGCTTTCGTGAGGCGATACTTTCCCGGGGAAACAGCGAAGAGCTGGGCGAGCTTTACCGCAAATGGCGGGGCAGGGATCCGGTGATTGAGCCGATGTTAATCAACCGTGGCCTCACCGGAGACGGCGAAGAGTAAAAGCAGCAGGGGCCGCAGCGGCCCCTGGTTTCAGGCCAGCGGGCCACCCTGAATGGTGTCACACAGGCCACGAATAATGCGCTCGCCGGTTTCGCTTTCCAGCTCCTCATACCACTGTCGGGTAACGGCCATCTCTTTACCGTGCGTGACGTCGCAGCGTTTACGCGCCTTAAGCACCAAATCTTTGACCCGATCCGCGCGCTTCTCCTGATAATGCAGCAGAGCCTGCCCGATGCCTGATGCGTTAGCCTGCAGTACTTCAGCCAGCACTACCGCATCTTCCATCGCGGCACAGCCACCCTGACCGATATCGGGCGTGGTGCTGTGAGCGGCATCGCCCAGCAGCGCCACCCGCCCTTTGACCAGCTGGCTGAAGGGGTCGATGTCATGAATTTCGATACGGTTGGTCGTTTCCGGGTTGATTTGGTCGATCAGTTTCTGCACCGGCGGCGCCCAGCCGCTGAAATAACGCTTCAGGTCAGCGCGCAGCGTCTGGCGATCTTCCGCCAGGCCCGCCGGCAGCGGGACGTCGAAGAAGAAGTAGAAGCGATTGCCCGCCACCGGCATCAGCGAGACGCGCTTGCCCTCGCCAACAAAGGTGGTCCACTGGGTGAGCGGCGCGAGAGACGCATCCATCTCAACCAGCCCGTTCCAGTTAACGTAGCCCGCATAGCGGCGTTCGGTGCGTTTTCCCAGCACGTAGGGACGCACGACCGAATGGGCGCCATCGCAGGCGATCAGCATGTCGCCCTGGTCGCTGCTACCATCGTCGAACCAGGCGGTCACACCCTGCGCATCCTGTTCAACACGCACAACGCGCTTGCCAAACTGCACCTGTTCACGGCCATAGTGATCCAGCAGCATCGCCTGAAGCTCAGCGCGGGCAACGGGATAAGGACGTTCACCCACGTCCGCCACCAGCGGATCGAGACTGAACTCGGTCAGGGTCGCGCCAGTCTGATGCGTTTTATACGCTATGGTTCGCATATCGCCGCCCAGCGCGCGCAAAGGCGCCTTCAGCCCCAGAAGATTCAGGCACTTTACGCCGTTAGGCCAGATTGAAATCGCCGCGCCCGCGGGGCGGATCCTTTTCACCGCTTCGAACACGGTCGTGTTAATACCAATACGCTTCAGGGCTATCGCCGTACACATTCCGCCGATCCCGGCGCCGATCACAATCGCTTTCATCCGTCTCTCCTCTGTGACAGTAAAGGAATAAAGCAAGATGTGTACCAGGTGGCCGGGCTGCGGCTAAGCAGGCGTTGGCGGCAGGCGGGCAGGGGTTCAAAACAGAGTTTCACTATGCTGAGGCACTGCTCTGGGGCAATGCACGCTTATGGTGACGGCACCAGGAAACTTTCGCGTTAGGTCTGCGGCATGTTGGCAGCGACGGCGATATTTGTCACAGTGGGGGAAACCACAAGGAGATGCCACCGATGGCCATTATTGCCTGTCTTCATGCCGCACGAAGCAACATTGCCGTTTTTGAAGAGGCGCTGCGTGCGCTGGACTATGAGGATATTGAGCTGCTGCACCGCGTTGAAGAGGGCCTGCTGGCCAGCGCCATCGAGGCCAGCGAGGTGACGCCGGAGATCGCCGGGGCGACCCGCCAGGCCATCGAAGAACTCTGTCAGCATGCCGATGCGGTGATCGTCACCTGTACCACATTAGGCGTGGTGGCATGGGAGGCGAATGCCTTCAGCCGTCCGGTATTCAGGGTGGATGCGATGCTGGCGAAAGCGGCGTCCCGTTACCATGGCTCCATTCTGGTGCTCTGCACCGCGCATTCCACGCTGCCATCAACGACCCATCTGTTTGAGGCCTTTATTCCGGGCGACCGGCTCGCGGTCGAGCTTATCCCGCGAGCCTGGGCGCTGTTTAATGCCGGAGATACCGAAGGCTATCTCCGGGAAATTGCCCATTACATCCAGCAGCGGCCCGAATGTCCGCTGGGCTGCATCGTGCTGGCGCAGGCTTCGATGGCCGGGGCGGAAAAATATATCAACAGCACGCTGGCCGTGCTGAGCGGTCCCGGCGTCGCGCTCCAGGGCGCGATTGAGGCGCTCTACTGACCGGTGAGATCTAAAAAGGTGGAGCGGAGCGGCAAAGCGTTTTACTCTGTCCTCACAGTCACTTAGCGCGACACTCTTTTCAGGAAACCCAATGTTTGATATCACGCTTTTTATCCTGGTTGTACTGGCGGGGCTGAGCTACTTCAGTCACAACATCACCGTTGCGCTTGCGCTGCTGGTGCTAATCCTGGTGAAGGTGACGCCGCTTAACGCCTTCTTCCCGTGGATTGAAAAACAGGGCGTGACGGTCGGCATCATTATCCTCACTGTCGGCGTGATGGCGCCCATTGCCAGCGGCGCCCTCCCTACCAGCACGCTGATGCACGCTTTTATGAGCTGGAAATCGCTGCTGGCCATCGCGGTGGGCATATTTGTCTCCTGGGTGGGAGGCCGGGGCGTCACGCTGATGAGCGGTCAGCCGACCATCGTGGGCGGGCTGCTGATTGGCACGCTGATTGGGGTTTCGCTGTTCCGCGGCGTGCCGGTCGGGCCGCTGATCGCCGCAGGGCTGGTCTCTCTCTTTATCGGCAAAATGTAGCCACGGAGCGGAGTGCGCCGCGTCAGCTAACCCCAGCCTGTCTTTCCGCGCCGGCTCTGCTATGATTGCGCTCTTTTTTAAAGGGGAGCGTCGCGGTGAGCAGTAAACAGGATAAACGAAGCAAACGAGCCAAACTCAAGGCCAGGCAGGCCAATAACGCCCGTGCCCGTGGGCGTCAGCTTGATGCCGAAGGCCGCCAGAGCTATGTGGCCACGCCGGAAATGCTGGCGCTGTTCGCCACGCTTCCTGCGCTGGATGATGAGGGCGCCATGCCCTTTGTTGCGGCTATTTACCGCTGGGCTGCGGCTGAGTATGGCTTCGGTGCGGACAACCGTGAAAATGACCAGCTGCAGGTCGCGGCCCTCTGCGTGCTTTATATCCACTGGCGCACCAGCGGCGGTTCTGTCTCACTGATGCAGAATGAGATGCTCGAAGCGGCTATCCGTCTGACTGAGGAAAACGAAATCTTTAAAGCGGCCTTACGGGAAGCGGAAGCGACCGGCATCAGTCCGGTATAACCAGGGGCGTCGTACAGAAAAAAAGAACTGGCGGGAAGGGGTGGCGATCTGGCCGCCCGTGGCGGGCGGCCATCGGGCGTCAGCCCGGGTAAATACCACGATCTTTACGGGCCATCAGAATGCGTTCGCAGGCCACGATGTAGGCGGCGGTGCGCAGGCTGCACGATTTCTCTTTCGCCTTCTCCCAGACGTGGACCATCGCTTCGGTCATCAGCTTATCCATGCGATCGTTAATCTCACTCTCGCTCCAGAAGAAGCTGGCCATATCCTGCACCCACTCGAAGTAGCTGACCGTTACGCCGCCGGCATTACAGACCACGTCCGGCACTACGGTGACGCCGCGTGAGGCGAGCACGTCGTCGGCGTCGGGATAGGTCGGGCCATTAGCGCCTTCCAGCACCAGCTTACAGCTGAGGAGTTCGGCGCGTTCGCGGGTGATCTGTCCTTCCAGGGCCGCCGGGATCAGAATATCCATCTCCACGGACCAGAAGGCTTCGCTCTCGATCTCTTCTGCGCCAGGGAAACCGGCGATGTTTTTATTACTGCTCTGCCACTCGGCCAGCGCACTCAGATCGATGCCACTGGCGTTGAATAAGGTGGCCGAATGGTCCTGGATCACCACGGCACGTGCGCCTGCCGCCACAAAGAGGCGGGCGGCTTCGCTGCCGACGTTACCGAAACCCTGAATAGCGATTTTCGCGCCTTCGATTTCGATGCCTGAACGGCGGGCGACTTCACGACCGGTAATAAAGACCCCACGCCCGGTCGCTTTTTCACGCCCCAGCGAACCGCCAAGGTGAATCGGCTTGCCGGTTACCACGCCGGTAATGGTGGTGCCGTGATTCATCGAATAGGTATCCATCATCCACGCCATCACTCTGGCGTTGGTGCCGACGTCCGGCGCGGGGATATCTTTTTGCGGACCGATGATCAGGCCAATTTCGCTGGTGTAGCGGCGGGTCAGACGCTCAAGTTCGCCTTCGGAGAGTTTGAAGGGATCGACGCGAATGCCGCCTTTGGCGCCGCCATAAGGCAGATTTACCGCCGCACACTTGATGGTCATCCATGCCGAAAGCGCCATAACTTCATTAAGGTCAACGTCAGGATGATAGCGGATGCCGCCTTTGCCGGGGCCGCGCGACAGGTTGTGCTGCACGCGGAAGCCTTCGAAGTGGCGAATTGAGCCGTCATCCATCTGCAACGGAATATCAACAATCAGCGCGCGCTTCGGATGGCGAAGGGTATCGATCCAGCGAGTGAGATCGCCCAGATAGGGGGCCACGCGGTCGATCTGCTGCAGATAGGTTGACCAGGCCGTTGTGCTGCCTTCAGATACGTAAGAGAGCTTATCCATAACAAACCTTTAAATTAGTTATATGTGCTGCGAAACCGGGAAGTAGTTAGTGCATATCACCTATGCGGGGCTAAATTTATCACTAAATCCTCTCGCTGAATTTTTTAAATTTATGTGAAAAATGTTACGTGCATGTTTTTGTCGGGGGTGGCCGAATAAATAATTACTTCTTCCCCAGCCCTGAACAGGAAGGGAGGTGAAATAGCCATAATTATGCAGCCAAAGTGCATATCAGCCTTTTTGATGTTATTTTTCAGATCTTTGAATGCGATCATACTTTGCCGGAGACGGTCAGGCGCTTGAGGAGAAAAACGGATGGATGAGAACGAGCGGCTGCGATTAAAAGCGGCTTTTCCCCTGGTCAGCGCGCTTTGTAAGCTGGAGCCGGTCACCTGGATCAACACCTCGGCCACGCAGGCAGCAGAAGGGCTGACGCATGTCGGGCTGAGCGCGGCGCAGGTTGAGGATGCTGCGGCACGACTACAGCGTTTTGCCCCCTGGCTGGCCAGGGCGTTTCCCGAAACCGCGCCTGCGGGCGGTATCATTGAGTCAGAGCTGGTGGCGCTGACGCGGATAGGGCGGGTGCTTGACGCCCGCTACGGCGCTGAAGCGGGAGGACGCCTGCTGCTGAAAAAAGACAGCCACCTTCCCATCGCGGGCTCCATCAAGGCGCGGGGCGGCATTTATGAAGTGCTGGCTCATGCGGAAACGCTGGCGATGCAGGCCGGGCTGCTTCAGGAAAGCGACGACTACGGCAAACTTGACTCTGATGCATTCCGCACCTTTTTCTCCCGTTACCGCATCGCCGTTGGCTCGACCGGCAATCTGGGACTCTCCATAGGTATCGTCAGCGCCAGGCTGGGGTTTTCAGTCAGCGTACATATGTCTGCGGACGCCCGCGCGTGGAAAAAACAGAAACTGCGTGAGCATGGCGTCAGCGTGATCGAATATGCGCAGGACTATGGTATGGCGGTCGAACAGGGCCGGCAGGAAGCCGCCAGCGATCCGGACTGCTTTTTTATTGATGATGAAAATTCCCGCACGCTGTTTCTGGGCTACGCCGTGGCGGGCGACCGGCTGAAGCAGCAGCTGGCCCGGCAGCAGATCCGCGTCGATAAGGCGCATCCGCTGTTTGTCTATCTTCCTTGCGGCGTGGGCGGCGCGCCTGGCGGGGTGGCGTTCGGACTGAAGCTGGCGTTTGGCGATAACGTGCATCTGTTTTTTGCCGAACCGACGCATTCGCCCTCTATGCTGCTCGGGGTATATACCGGCCTGCACGATCGGATCGCCGTGCAGGATCTGGGGATTGATAACCAGACTGCCGCCGACGGGCTGGCGGTGGGGCGCCCTTCAGGCTTTGTCGGACGGGCGATGATGCGGCTGCTGTGCGGCTTCTTTACCCTGAGCGACCAGGAGATGTATGACCTGCTGGGATTGATGGCGAGGGAAGAGCAGCTGCTGCTTGAGCCTTCCGCGCTGGCCGGGCTGCCCGGCCCCTGGCGTCTTCGTCAGCATGCCGGGGCGCTGGCGGCGCAGGGCATCAGCGGGGAGATGCTGAATAACGGTACGCATGTGGTCTGGGCCACGGGCGGCGGAATGGTGCCGGACGACGAGTGGGAAAAATACCTCTCAGCCTCCACGCCTTAGTCGTCTGAATCCACAGCGCTCACCGGGCGGCATCATTTGCCGCCATATACATTTTTTGTTACATTATAACATCGTGTTTTCTGCCGCTGCGTTAAACTCATGAAGCCTTTCCCTGTCAGAAACTCCGCACGATAACTATCAGGCCTTTTACAGACGGAATCTCTGTTTCTGGCCCGCCATCCATCCGCAATAACGACATAATAAATGAAAAAACTGCACTTTCTGACCCAGAGCCGGGTCTGCTGCTTCATCGCCTTCTATATTGGCGTTCTGCTTAATCTGCCCATTTTTCTTCGCCGCTTTCATCAGCTACATGCTGACGCGGCGCTCTCAACCGGCATTGAGGTGCTGGCCGCTTTTGCCCTGGTGCTTTTTACCACGCTGCTCGCCTCGCTGGCGGGGCGCCTGCTGTTCCGCATCCTCACCACGCTGCTGGTGGTGTTCTCGGTGGCCGCCAGCTATTACATGATTTTCTTTAACGTCACCATCGGCTACGGCATCGTGGCCGCCGCAATGGCGACGGACAGCCTCGATCTCTCCCGTGAGTCCGTTGGCTGGCACTTTTCCACCTGGCTGGTACTGGTCAGCCTGCTGCCGGTGCTGATGCTCTGGCTCGCCCCGATGCCGGAAGCGGCGCTGCGCCGCCGCAACGGATGGGCCTTTTTACGCCGCAGCGGCGTGATGATGGCGGCAGGCCTCTGCTGCTGGGTGCCTCTGAAAGTGATGGGCGATCATCAGGATGAGCAGGATCGCATTAACAACCGCATGATGGCCAGCTACGGCGGCGTGGTGGCGGGCAGCTATTCTCCTTCTAACTGGCTGTCAGGAATGGGGCTACTGGCCTACAGCAGCTGGAGCGAAGCAGAAGATAACCGCAACCTGTTCGATCCCGCGGAGCATTTCACCTATACGCCGCCAAAGGATGTTAATGATCTCTATATTGTGTTTGTGATTGGCGAGAGCGCCCGCCGCGATCATATGGGGATTTACGGCTACGATCGTGACAACACGCCGAACCTGGATAAGGAAAAAAATCTTGCGGTGCTACAGGGATATTCATGCGATACCGCCACCAAGCTCTCGCTGCGCTGTATGTTCGTGCGTGAAGGCGGGGCATCGGAATCCCCTGAACGCACTCTGAAAGAGATGAACGTCTTTTCCGTGCTGAAAAAGCAGGGCTTCTCCTCGGAGCTTTTCTCCATGCAGAGCGAAGCGTGGTTCTATAATAAGACGATGGCAGATTATTACGCCCTGCGTGAAACCATTCAGTCTGAGAAGCGCAACGTGGGCAAGCCTATCGACGATATGGCGCTGGTCAGCGAGCTGAGAGATTCTGTCGACCGTCACCCGGATGGCAAACATCTCGTCATCCTGCATACGAAAGGCTCGCACTATCTTTATACCGAGCGTTATCCGCGCGCCTGGGCCCGCTACCAGCCCGAATGTCTGGGCATTGACGATCAATGCTCGACGCAGGAGATGGTCAACTCTTACGACAACAGCCTGCTCTATACCGATCATGTGCTGAAGTCGGTCTTTGACCAGTTAAGAAACCGTAATGCCCTCGTGTTCTACGCTTCCGATCACGGCGAGTCGATTTCTGAGAATATGCATTTCCACGGCACGCCGCGCAACATTGCGCCGATGGCCCAGCGCACCATTCCAGTTATGGTCTGGGCGTCGGACAAGTTTCTGCAAAAGCCTGACCATGCGGCAGCCTTTGCCCAGCTAAAAAAACTGCAAAAGGCAAAAACACCGGTCTTTCATGAGAAGCTGTATGACAGCATCCTGGGCTGCGCAGGCTTTACCTCACCGGACGGCGGCATTAATGAACTGCGCAACTGGTGTCATGTAAGTTCCTGATAATGTGAGCGGCGACGCCTCAGGCATTATTCGGGCGAAGAATGAACAAAAGGGGCAGCGGAGGCGTCGGCGGAAGCGATAAGCTGCCGTCGGCTTTGCCTGAATCGCCACAAGCAGGTATCCTACTGCCCGTATTTACTCAGACAGTTTCTATTGAGGTCAACATGATTATTAAACCACGCATTCGTGGCTTTATCTGTGTTACTGCCCATCCGGCGGGTTGCAAAGCTAACGTTGAAAAACAGATTGAGTTTGTCACCAGCCACGGCAAAATCGCCAACGGTCCGAAAAAAGTGCTGGTGATCGGCGCATCCACCGGTTATGGCCTGGCTGCCCGCATCTCTGCGGCCTTCGGCTGCGATGCCGACACCCTGGGCGTCTTCTTTGAACGTCCGGGTGAAGAGACCAAACCGGCCACCGCAGGCTGGTACAACTCAGCCGCCTTTGAAGAGCTGGCGGAAGCGAAGGGCCTCTATGCGAAAAGCATCAACGGCGACGCGTACTCTGACGCAGTAAAGCAGAAAACCATTGAGCTGATCAAAGAAGATCTGGGTCAGGTTGACCTGGTCGTCTACAGCCTGGCCGCGCCGCGCCGCGTTCATCCTAAAACAGGTGAAGTGTTTAACTCCACGCTGAAGCCGGTCGGTAAATCTCTGACTACCCGTGGTCTGAACACCGATAAAGAAACCATCACCGACATTACCCTTGAGCCAGCATCTCAGGAAGAGATCGACGGCACCGTGGCGGTGATGGGCGGCGAAGACTGGCAGATGTGGATTGACGATCTCAAGGCGGCCGGCGTGCTGGCTGACGGTGCAAAAACCACCGCGTTCACCTACCTTGGCGAGCAGATCACGCACGATATCTACTGGAACGGCTCGATTGGCGAAGCGAAAAAGGATCTGGACAAGCGTGTCCTGACCATCCGCGACACGCTGGCAGAGCAGGGCGGCGATGCCCGCGTTTCCGTGCTGAAAGCCGTGGTGACTCAGGCGAGTTCCGCTATTCCGGTTATGCCGCTCTATCTGTCACTGCTGTTTAAAGTGATGAAGGAAAAAGGCACGCACGAAGGCTGCATTGAGCAGGTTTACGGCCTGTTCAAAGATAGCCTTTACGGCGCATCACCGATCCTGGACGATACCGGTCGTCTGCGCGCGGACTATAAAGAGCTGTCGCCGGAAGTTCAGGATGAAGTGGTTAAGCTGTGGCCAACGGTGACCAATGAAAATCTGAATGAAATCACAGATTTTGCCGGTTACAAGCGCGAGTTCATGCACCTGTTCGGCTTCGGCCTGGACGGCGTGGACTACGAGGCTGACGTTAACCCGGACGTGAAAATCAAAAACCTGGTTCAGATGTAATACGCTGCCGGTAGCCTGACAGGCGTCAGGCTTAATGCTGCACCCCAAAGGCGGAGATTCCCGCCAAGTAAGGTGCAGTTTTTTATGCCCGCTTTGCAGCAACTGTAAGCTTTGCGCTGGCGGTTACGCTTCAGGCAGCCTGACAACGATCTCCTCAGCGATACCAAAGTGCTCGATAAGCAGCTTCTGCTGCGCTTTATGCGTGAGTGCTGAAAACGTTTCTGAACCGTCCAGATGGCGGGTCACGCATTTCCCCTTCACAATACCGGTGATGCTCTCCTGCCCGGCGCGGCGAATCAGCAGCGCACCATCAAACCGGCTGTTATGACGGCTGGCTTCATGACGGCGGGCATACTCACACCATGGCGCATCAAAATCGAGCAGGCGACAGTCCAGGGCTGGTCTGCCCAACGGCTTCCAGTTAATGCACCAGTGGCCCTCGCTGTGATGAACATGTGTCCCCCACACGGGATGTTCATGCTGTTGCTCAGCCAGCGGCAGCGGTACGCCGTGCAGCATAGTTGCATCAATCACAAAAGTTGTTTCATCCACCCTGACAACCAGGGTGCCGTGCCCCGGTGAGTCACCGCTGACGGGGCGTTGCGAAAGCATGGTTGAGATGCCGTAGCGTATGGAGAAGCCCAGCTGCTTCAACAGCGCCCTGAGCGCACCATGCGATGCCCAGCATGTCCCCCCGGTACCAAAGGCTAACCAGTGAGAAAAAAAATCTTCCGGGGTGGCGCCGGGCAGTGGCTGCGCGGCGTGAGCCGGGCTGGCGATGCGCTTCCTGATGTTATCGAAGGGGACGGACTGGCACCAGGCCTGGTACAGGCTGGCCAGACCGGCTTCGCTAAGCGCCGGGCCTGTTGTCATACCCAGCTTTTCAAGCACGCTTTCAGTCAGCCCGGGATCTAACGCCTCACTGGTTTTATTCACTGGAAGTCTCCTTTTTGCAGAGAAGAAATGACGCGCCGGTTAACGCCCTGGCTGTGCATCCAGCAGGCTGACCATAGCCCGCAGATTAGCCGTTTCGCCATTTTTCCGCCAGATCAGCCAGATAGCCAGCTTTCCCTTTCCGTCCGCCAGTGGCCAGGCCTGCACGCTTTCCCGGCCGGGCATCGTCTCAAGCATACTTCTGGGGATCATCGCCAGCCCGGCACCGGCGCTGACGCAGGCCAGAATACCGTGATAGGACTCCATCTCAAAAATTTTACCCGGCGCGGCATCTTCCCGGGCAAACCAGTTTTCAAAACGACGCCGGTAGGCGCAGTTTGCGCGGAAGGCATAAATCGTTGCGCCGGAAATCTGCGCTGCCTGCGTGACCGGCGAATGATTAAGTGAAGAGATAAGCACCAGCTCCTCGCTGAAGGCTGCAACGCCCTCCAGCTGAGGGTGCCTCGGCGGCCCGTCGACAAATATCGCGCTGAACTTCCCCTCCAGCAGCCCTTCAATCATCTCTCCAGAGGGACCGGTTGAGAGATCGAGTTCCACGGCAGGCCACGTCTGATGATAACGGGCAATCAGCGGCGGCAGCCTGACGGCGGCGGTACTCTCTATAGCGCCCAGGGTAAAGACGCCGGCGGGATGCTGTCCGGACACCCGCTCTTTTGCCTCTTCGGCGAGGGTGAGCAGGCGGGTGGCGTAGTCGAGTAATGTTCTGCCCGCATCGGTGATATGCAGACGGAGCTTCTCGCGCCGGAACAGCTCGACGCCCAGTTCATCTTCAAGCTGGCGCAGGCGGGTGGAAATATTTGAAGGGACGCGATGGAGCTTGCCTGCGGCGGCGGTGACGCTGCCTTCCTGCGCAATGGCGCGAAACACTTCCAGCTGGGTCAGGTCCATACATTCTCATTTCATGATAATTGTCTTCATAATTATTCATTTTTCAGGAAGGGATGACAAGCCTATGCTAACGCTTATTCACCGAAACCGATTTTTGCAGGGCAAGTCTTCCCGCTAACAGGAGTTATTATGTCAGGTGCCGTTTCCCGTAATCCTTTTACCGGTGTGGAAATTCGCCATACCCCTTTTGCCTCTGCCGCAGAGGTTGAAACCGCGTTAACCGAAAGCAGCAACGGCTTCAGTCAGTGGCGCAACAGCGATATCAGCGACCGCAGCGAGCTGCTGCGCTCGGTTGCCGGTGCGCTGCGCAGCCACGCCCGCGAACTGGCGGAGATGATGGCGGATGAAATGGGCAAGCCCGTCACTCAGGGCCTGGCGGAAGTGGAGAAAAGCGCGCACTTATGTGACTGGTATGCGCAGCACGGGCCTGCTTTTCTGGCGCCGGAACCGGCGATGGTGGCAGGTGGTAACGCCTGGGTGCAGTATCTGCCCCTGGGCCCGGTGCTGGCGGTGATGCCGTGGAATTTTCCTGTCTGGCAGGTATTGCGCGGTGCAGTCCCCATCATGCTGGCCGGCAACAGCTATCTGCTGAAGCCTGCGCCTAATGTGATGGGCAGTTCGCTGTTGCTGGCAGCGGTGCTGAGAAAGGCTGGCGTGCCGGAGGGCGTTTTCAGCGTGCTGAATGCAGATAACGCCTCGGTGGCCGCTATGATCCAGGATCGTCGTATCGCCGCCGTTACGCTGACCGGCAGCGTGCGCGCCGGTGCGGCCATCGCCGCGCTTGCCGGTGCCGCGATCAAAAAAAGCGTGCTGGAATTAGGCGGTGCTGATGCCTTTATTGTGCTGGCCGATGCGGACATCGACGCGGCGGTGCAGGGGGCTGTATCAGGCCGCTTTATGAACGGGGGCCAGATCTGTATCGCCGCCAAGCGGATCATCGTTGAGTCGGCGGTCTTTGACGAGTTCAGCAGCAAATTTGTGGCGGCGGTTAACGCAATGACGCTGGGCGACCCGCGCGAAGCCTCGACTTTTATCGGCCCGATGGCGCGTTACGATCTGCGAGATGAGCTGGATGCTCAGGTCCAGGCGACCCTGGCCGAAGGGGCTGAATGTCTGACAGGCGGTCATGCGCTGCCGGGCGAGGGGAATTTCTATGCGCCCACCGTCCTGAGCAACGTCAGGCCGGGAATGACCAGCTTCCGCCAGGAGCTGTTTGGTCCGGTTGCCTCGCTGATCCGGGCAGAGGATGCTGAGGACGCCATCGCGATGGCCAACGATTCTGACTTCGGACTGGGCGGCAGCCTGTGGAGCCATGACGTGGAAAAAGCCGCGGCGCTCGCCGCCCGCCTGGAAACCGGCGGCGTGTTTATCAATTCGCCCAGCTTTTCCGATCCGCGCGTGCCGATCGGCGGCGTTAAACAGAGTGGATATGGTCGCGAGCTGTCCCACTTCGGTATCCGGGAGTTCACCAACGCTCAGACCGTCTGGAAGGCGTAAGCCTGTGCTGGCCGGGCAGCGTCCTCTGTTTCGCTGTCCGGCTTTGAACCCTGCCATCCCGGATTGCCACGCCAGGCTAAAATAACCAGAGTGACTGTATGTTAAAGGTGGGATTACCCACCGTTCTGACTCTCTGGTGATTATATGTCTTCTGTTTCTCCCTCATCTTCCGGCGTGGAACGCATCGTGCTCTATGACGGCGTCTGCAAATTGTGTAACGGCTGGGTCCGTTTTCTGATCCGCCACGATCGCGACCATACCGTGCGTCTGGCTGCGGTACAGACGGCAACGGGCGCTGAGCTGCTGAAAAAGGTGGGCATGTCGCCTGATAACGTGAATACCATTGTGCTGATGGAAGGGGACAGGACCTGGTTTCGCGCTGAGGCGATTTTCCGGGTCATGGACCGGCTTCCCTGGCCCTGGCGCCTGTTCAGCGTGCTGCGCTGGTTCCCCAAAGCGATCGGCAACCGCTGCTACGATCTTATCGCCAGCCACCGCTACCGTCTGTTTGGCCGCTACGATGAGCAGCAGCAACCCGAAGCGGACCATCCCGGACGTTTTCTTGAGCAGGAGCCTGAGCGGGAGGGACTGCGCGGTTCCTGAGCGGCGTTCTGCAATCCATCGACGGCTTGCCGTGACGCGGAATTGTTCAGCGTGCGTCAGGACTGTTACAGTGCGTACTCAATCCAGACGTTTACATGATAATAACGACAGTGGAGGTTTCCTTGCCGGTCAATGAATATCAACAGCCCGTTGGCGAAGCGCTGTCCGGGTGGTGCGTCCGTCCCTGGCCAGAACGCGCCACCATGCAGGGACGCTATTGCCGTCTTGAGGCCCTGGATGGCGCTGCGCATGGGGAAGATCTCTGGGAAGCCTGGCAGCAGGCTGAGGATGGCCGGGACTGGACCTATATGCCCGTTGGCCCCTTTGAGGATGCGGTAGCGTTTCGCCAGCACCTGAATGCGGCGGCGGGGAGCAGCGATGCGCTGCATTATGCGGTTATCGATCCCGTCAGCCACCGCGCTATCGGCACGCTGGCGCTGATGCGTATCGATCCCGCGCAGGGCGCGATGGAAGTAGGTTACGTCACGTTTTCACCGGCGCTCAGGCGCAGCCCGCTGTCGACAGAAGCGCATTTTCTGCTGATGAAATACGCCTTTGATCAGCTTGGCTACCGTCGCTACGAATGGAAATGCGACAGCCTGAACGGGCCGTCATGGCGGGCAGCCGAACGGCTTGGCTTTCGTCATGAAGGTGTATTTCGCCAGGCGGCGGTGTACAAGGGACGTACGCGGGATACGGCGTGGTTCTCGATTATTGATGCTGAGTGGCCCACCGTGCGCGGCGCGCTGGAACGCTGGCTGGCGGCAGATAACTTTGACTCTCAGGGAAATCAGCTACGCAATCTGGCCTCGCTGCGCGACGGAAAATGACCTGTCTGAAGAGGGACAGCGGCATGCGCTGTTCCTGCCTCAACCGGGTCCACAACAGCTAACCATTCATTTTTATTCACATTATTCCACACAATGTCACCAGATTAACTAACCTTTTACAGGACCGCGTGACGGTTGCCGACGTTTTGCTGACCTCTCACACCTGTTTAAGGAGCTTATGAATGACTGCCCAAGTTAACCCCCGGCATTCTGCTTTTGCTGTGGCCGTTTACTCCCTGCTCAATCCGGTTCCGTTAGGCTTTTTTGTCGCGGGCTGGATATTTGACATTATTTACGTCTACAGCACTGAAATCAGCTGGACGCGGGGTGCGAGCTGGCTGATAACGATAGGGCTGGTGCTCTCCATTATTCCGCGACTGATCAATCTGGTTCAGGTCTGGATCGGCGCCTCCTGGCCACAGGGTTCGGCGGTAAAAGTGCACTTTTGGGCCTATCTGGTTGCCATTGTGCTGGCGATTTTTAATGCCCTGATCCATACCCGCGATGCGTACGGCGTTGTGCCTGCGGGCGTAATCCTCTCCACGCTGGTGGTGGTGCTGATGCTGTTCGCCAACGTGCAACTCGCCCTGCGCGATCGTACTGCTTAAGGAGGAGACCTGATGAAAAACATGAATCTGCTATCCCTGCTTGCCATCTCTGTCGCGTTGGTGCTTGCCGGCTGTGACGATAGCGCTGATGGTGATGTGCCACACCAGACCGGACCCAATCCTGAACTTCCCCCCGCAAAATCATTCCTGGTGCCGCCGATGAAGGTTCCTTCCGCCGCGCAGTGGAAGGAAGGCGAAACGCCAAAAGTGGCGGAAGGGCTGAAAATCGAGAGAGTGGCGGGTGATTTCAAACATCCCCGTCAGCTCTATACGCTGCCTAACGGCGACGTGCTGGTGGTCGAAGCCGCCGGGCCTAAAACCCCGATCGCCATGCCCAAACAGCTGGCGACCGGGCTGGTGAAAAGCGCCTCCGGGAAGGGCGGCGCGGGCGGTAACCGTATCACGCTGCTGCGCAACACCAGCGGCGACGGGAAAACCTGGGGAAGGCATATTTTTCTGGAAAACCTGAGCTCGCCTTTTGGGGTACAGCTGGTAGGGAATACGCTGTATGTGGCCAATGCGGACAGCCTGGTGACATATCCCTACACGCCTGGCGCGACCCGCATTACCGATCCCGGCACCGTGCTGACCGAGCTGCCCGCAGGGATTAACCATCACTGGACCAAGTCGCTGCTTGCCAGCCCGGACGGAAGCAAGCTCTATGTAGGCGTCGGTTCCAACAGTAATATCACCGAAAACGGCATCGGCATTGAGTACCGCCGCGCGGCAATCCTTGAGGTGGACGCTGAGTCAGGCGCCAGCCGCATCTACGCCAGCGGCCTGCGTAACCCAACCGGGCTTCAGTGGGAGCCGCAGACCGGCAGGCTCTGGGCCATCGTCAACGAACGCGATGAGATTGGGGCGAACCTGGTGCCGGATTATATGACCGCCGTCGAGGAAAACGGCTTCTACGGCTGGCCCTACAGCTATTTTGGCCAGCATCTGGATCCCCGGGTTAAGCCCGAACGCCCCGATTTGGTGGAAAAAGCGATCAAGCCGGACTACGCGCTGGGCTCTCACGTCGCGCCGCTGGGCCTGTGGTTCTACACCGGCACCAATCTGCCGGAGAAATACCGCGGCGGCGCGTTTATCAGCGAGCACGGCAGCTGGAACCGTGACCCGCTGAACGGCTATCGGGTCAGCTGGGTGGCGTTTGAGGACGGCAAACCGGTCGGCGATCCTCAGCCGGTGGTGACGGGATTCCTGACTGACGATCATGAACAGGTGCGGGGCTTACCGGTCGGTCTGACGATGGATAACCTTGGCGGCCTGATGATTGCCGATGATGCTGCCAATGTGGTCTGGCGCGTCACCAACGCCAGCGCGCCCTGACGTAGCCGGAAACGTCGATAACTTTTACGCCGTTTCCGGTTTTCAGAATGCTGAAAGCGTACATCCAACCTAAAAGGATCCTCTGTGGGTCCTTTTTTATGTGCGCTCTTCACTGTTTCCAGCGTCAGGCTACGCCAACGGTATACCGCACAAATTCCCACATCACGCTGCCATCTTCGCTTGCAGTTAAGATATATCATAGATATATTTTGCATCTTAAATGAGAATCATTCCCTAAGATTCTTGCCTTTTATATGCTTTGCCTGGAGATTAAACATGCCGGAAACTCAACCTGGTTCCCGCCTGCCGCAGCGGGTCAGAAACGAACTCCGTATACGCCCGGTCACCGTGGTGAGCAAGCGGCTCATCGCCGGTCAGTTTTACCGGATTGAGGTGGGTGGGGAGGCGCTTCAGGGCTTCGCCTCGGCGGGGTTTGACGACCACGTTAAACTCTTTTTCCCTGATGCGGTGAGCGGCGAGCTGCCGCTGCCGGCGGTTACCCCGGAAGGGATTGAGTGGCCAGAGGGGGTCAGGCCCGCCGCGCGTGACTATACGCCGCTCAGCTTCGATCCCGAAAAAGGGCTGCTGACGCTCGACTTCTATCTGCATGAGGCCGGGCTGGCCAGCGACTGGGTCACGCAGGCAACCCCTGGTGATAAGCTGGCGGTTGGCGGCCCGCGCGGATCGCTGGTGGTGCCAGAGGATTATGCTTTTCAGCTCTATGTCTGTGATGAAACAGGCCTGCCTGCGTTCCGCCGCCGTCAGCAGACGATCTCCGGGCAAAGCCTGCGTCTCTTCGCCTGGGCCGATGAGGCGGTGGGCCAGGCCTATCTTGGCGACCCCGGCAATATTGAGGTCACCTGGCTGGGCAGCGGAGAGATGAACGAGGCGGCGGTGGCGAAGCTCATAACCCGCTTCGACGAGTTAGCGCTGCCGGATGAGGATTACTTCATCTGGCTGACCGGTGAAGGAACTGCGGTGAAGACGCTCAGAGACTACTTCATTACTCAGCGGGAAAGGGACGCGGAAAGGGTTCGTGCGGTCGCCTACTGGCACCTGAAGTAACCTGCCGTTCATATTGAGTTTTTACCGGGGGCAGAGTACGCTTTCTCCCCTTTAACTGACGCCGGGCTGAGAATGAAAGAACCTCATCATCACCGTACTGACGACCAGAGTGACAGCGGGCCGGACGGCAGCGCCAGACGCCGGAAACGCCGGGAAAAAATGCTGGATGCGGGGGATATCCGCCTGCTGATCCTCTATTTTATCTCTCAGGGCGCCGCGCACGGCTACGAGCTGATTAAATCGATCGAGGATCTTTCTAAAGGGGAGTACACCCCAAGCCCGGGCCTGATCTATCCTAATCTGACTCTGCTCGAAGAGATGGAATGCATCAGCGTGACGGAACCGCAGGCGACACGCAAAGCGTACCGTCTGGAAGCGAAGGGGCAGCAGCAGCTGACCCAGGGCAACGCGGCGCTGGAAGCGATACTGGAACGCCTGGGCTCGCTGGCGGTACTGGTCACTAACCGCAGCCGGCCTGAGGTAGAAAGGGCGATCAATAATATGAAAAGCGCGCTGAACAGCCGCCTCTCCGGCGCCACGCTCTCCACGCAGACGCTCCACGGCATTATCGACGCGCTCGATGAGGCTACCCGAAAAATCGAGCGCAGCTGAATGGCGTTTCGCGACAGCCCTTTCTCTTTATCGTCCGCTTATGAACGCATTCTGCCGATCCCGCCCACCGCCTCAATTTTCACACTGCACCGCAGTTTGCCGTCTGGCTGGCGCCGTGCACTCAATTTCCGCACTGCACCGCAGCCTGCCGTCTGACCGGCGCCATGTACTCAACCCGGCAACGCCTGAGTAACCTGCTAAACTGTGGGGGAAACGGGCTATGGCAAGTTTGGCCGCGCAACTTTTTATCACGCTCTGGCAGGCTGGCTGTAATTCTGATCTTACGCTGAGGATAAACGGATTATGTTAAGTGAAAAGCAGAAAGAATCAGTGAAGGCAACCGTTCCCGTATTAAAAGAAAACGGGGTGGCGTTAACGGATTATTTCTACAAGCGGATGCTGAATAATCATCCCGAGCTTAAAGAAACCTTTAATATGGGGCATCAGCGCAGCGGCGCTCAGGCGAAAGCGCTGGCTGGCGCTGTGCTGGCCTATGCCGAAAATATCGATAATCCGGGCGTACTGACGCCGGTTATCGAGCTTATCTGTCATAAACACGTCAGCCTGAATATACAGACACCCGATTATGATATCGTCGGTGAAAATCTGCTTCATTCGATAAGCGAAGTCCTCAGCATCCCGATGGAGGATGAACTGATTACGGCGTGGGGCGCCGCTTATCAGCAGCTGGCTGATATTTTTATCGCCACCGAAAACCGGCTCTACGAAGAACATAAAAATAGCCGGGGCAGCTGGGTGGGCTGGCGTAACTTTATCGTGGACAGGAAAGTGAAAGAGAGTACGGAAATTACCTCTTTCTATCTAATACCGGAAGATGGACAGGCGCTGCCGGACTGGAAGCCGGGGCAGTATATTACCTTACGGTTACAGGTTCCCGCTCTGGGCATTAAACAGCCCCGGCAGTACAGTTTATCTAACAGTCCAACGGATAGTTATCTGCGTATCTCGGTGAAGCGTGAAGATCCCCGCTCGGAAGGGCAGGATCCCGGCTATGTCTCATCAACTTTGCATACTTCCGTTGGCAAAGGCGACAGGGTGGAGCTGAGCGCGCCGACCGGGAATTTCTATCTGATGAACCCCGACGCCACAAATGTGCTGATCAGCGCCGGCGTCGGCCTGACGCCGATGATCTCCATGGTCAATCATCTGCTGGCGACCCATGCCGATCCCCATTCCCATCCCGCCACCCGCGAGGGCGTGAACAGCGATGCGGAACTCAGCGCAGAGGAGAAGAAAGCGATCTATTTTATTCATGCCGCCCGTAATTCCGACGTACACGCCTTACGGGAAGAGCTGAAAAATTTAGCCGGAGCAAATAATAATCTTCATCTCTTTATCACCTATGAAGACGTTAAAGAGGATGAAGTCGCCGGCAGAGATTATCAGGCACAGGGCAGGCTGAACATAAAAGAACTGCCCGCTGAATATCTTCCCGCAGAGGCGGATTATTATCTGTGTGGCCCGGCTCCGTTTATGCAGGCGCAGTATCGCGCCCTGACTGACGCAGGTATTCCGGCTGACAGGATTTTCAGTGAGGCGTTCAGCACCGGCGGGCTGCATCTGTAGTTCAGCTTTCAGTGACGTTGTCACTCATCGCCGGGATAATGGGAGTCGGTCTGGCCGGCTCCCGGAAAAGTTCAGGATTTATCTGTACTAACGCATGTCCGTAAGAAAAAGAGTAAGCGCTTCAATCTCTACCCGCTACGGTATGCATTTTTTAATAAAATGCCGTTAGCAGCCGGTAATCGCGGTCATGCAGCGGCATCGCCGGATAACAGGGCGCAGTAAAACACACAAATTGCTAAAGCCAGAATGGCATGAATTAACGGTGGAGCTAGCTGCCGATCTCCGCCCGAGACATTTTATGCTAAAAATAACCGCTATCACCTATCCCGCGCCTCCTGAGAAATAGTCCCGAAATTCTTCAGCGTGCTGATTTATAAGCTTTAATGGCGCACTACCTGTGCACGTCGGGTCAGCCTGCGGAAAAAAATAAATTATCACCCTGGCGAAACTGTCACGCATGATTCATAAATTAAACAGATTATTCAATCAATCTGTTTTTAGTTAAATTTACATTATCCTTTTGTAATGGAGTGTAAGGGTAATGGTTGTTCAAATGTATATGCTGAGAGATCAAAATGCTTAAGTTAACCAGTATTATTATCGCGATTGTGGCAATCGCGATGCTTTATATGGGCGGCAAGTTGCTGCTTATCGGGGGATCGCCTTTTTACGTGGTGATGGCCATCGGGCTGCTCATCACCGCCGTTGCGCTGTTCAAAAATAAAAAAATTGCCCTTTCTGTCTATGCCGTCCTGATGTGGATTGTGCTGGCATGGATGATTTATGAGGTTGGCTTTGATAAATGGCAGTGGATCCCACGCGGCGATCTGATTGGTCTGTTTGGCCTCTGGCTGGCCATGCCGTGGATTGTTCGCCCGCTTAACCGCGCTAAGAATCCTGCGGATACCCGCGGTTTTCATCCTTTCCTGGGCACGACCGTCATTGTTATCGTTGCGCTGGTCATCGGCATGATGTTTTATGACCCGTACCCGCAGGAAGGCAATATTACCACCAAGCGTATTCCGTCCGACAGCAATGTCGCTCAGAACGACTGGGTGGCTTACGGCGGCACTAACAGCGGTCAGCGCTTCTCTGGTCTGAAGCAGATCACCAAAGAGAACGTTGATAACCTGGAAGTGGCATGGACGTACCACACTGGCGATCTGCGTAATGCAGAGAAGGATGCGACCGAATATACCTTTGAAGCGACGCCGCTGAAGGTTAATAACACGCTCTATTTCTGTACGGCGCATAACGAAGTCCACGCCCTGAACCCTGAAACGGGTGAAATGAAGTGGAAATACCAGCCGGAAAAAGATCGTTCTTATCTGCAACAGCACCAGACCTGTCGTGGCGTAAGCTACTACGCGCCAGCGACTGACGAGAATGCAGCTCAGCCTGCCCAGCCAGCCGCAGCCGTTGCGCAGGCCACCGCACCGGCAACCTGCCGTAAGCGTATTTTCAACGCCGCCAACGATGCCAAACTGCTGGCGCTGGATGCTGATACCGGGAAGCTTTGCACCGATTTCGGTAATAACGGCATTGTCGACCTCAGCGATAACATGGGCAAAATCCGCCCTCATGCGCTGATGGAAACCTCCGCACCGCTGGTGGCCGGCAACCTGGTTATCGTTGGTGACTCCGTAATGGATAACGGCTTTAATGCCGGTAACCCATCCGGTGTGATCCGCGCCTATGACGTGATTACCGGTAAACTGGTCTGGAACTTCGACCCGGCGAACCCGGAAAGCACCGATCCCATCGCGGCCGAGGGTATCTATCCTCAGGATACGCCGATCGCCTGGGCAACCCTGAGCGCCGACCTGAAAAACGGCCTGGTCTACGTGCCTTTTGGCAACGCTTCACCGGATGAAGTGGGTCTTAACCGCGATCCGAACAGCAACACCGAGAAATTCCGTGACGCGCTGGTAGCGCTGGATCTGAAAACCGGTGCATTCAAGTGGCTGTTCCAGACCTCGAAACACGATTTGTGGGATCGCGATATTCCGTCACAGCCTTCACTGCTTGATATCGATTATCAGGGCAAGAAGCAGCCCGTGGTGGTGATGCCGACGAAGACCGGTAACCTGTTCGTTCTGAACCGACTGACCGGCCAGCCCGTCTATCCTGTTAATCAGGTTGATGTGTCGACGAAAGGCATCAACGGTGAAAATTATTCGCCTACCCAGCCGGTTTCCGCGCTGAACTTTATCCCCGATCCGCTCAGTGAAAAATCGATGTGGGGCGTCACGCCGTTCGATCAGATGGCGTGCCGGATTGACTACAAATCTCTGCGCTATGACGGTAATCCGTGGACGCCAGCGACCGAGAAGGGCTCTATTGTCTTCCCGGGCAACATTGGTGTGTTTAACTGGGGCTCGGTCTCTGTCGATCCGGAGCGTCAGATCCTGATTGCTGCGCCGGTTCGCCTGGCTTACAAGTACACCCTGATCAAACGTAACGCTGAAACCGCAGACAAACGTATGTTCACGGCGGAAAACACCCCGTACTGGAACGAAAACTTCCAGGGTGACTACGCGATTCATATCCAGCAGCTCTCCTCAAGCCTGGGCATTCCTTGTATTGCGCCGCCGTGGGGCCGTATGGTGGGTGTGGATCTGACTACCGGTAAAACTGAATGGCTGCGCCGTGTGGGCACCACCAAAAACCTGAAAACCTCTTTCCTGCCGGGCCGCTTCCCGATTGGCTTCCCGATGGGGATGGTGGCGCACGGCGGTCCGCTGACGACCGCAGGCGATCTGGTTTTCCATGGCGCAACGGCGGATAACTTCTTCCGCGCCTACGACATCAATACCGGTGAGCTGTTATGGCAAACCGAGCTTCCGGCAGGGGGACAGGCCACGCCTTCCACCTATATGGGCGCTGACAAGAAACAGTATGTGGTGATTGCCGCAGGCGGTCACGGCTCGCTGGGCACCAAAGAAGGTGACGCCGTGGTGGCTTACCGTCTGAAATAAGCGTCGATCGCGACTGCTCTTCAGGCCATTTTTCTGAACGGGAACTCTGTTATTAACCAAAAGGGGCAGCGTTGGCTGCCCCTGAGATTATTGATAAAGTGCCGGCTCGGAGAACAGGGCCTGCTCGTAAAGACGCAAAAAGCATCGTCCCTGATAGCTCGGCCCGCGCCGTCCATGGCGCGGGACGCTTTACTCCTAGTCCCTGTTCCCCGAGCTTTACCTTTGTCAGCAAACGTTCGCTGCCCCTTTTTTTATTGCCGTCTGAAGAGAGAATCAGCCGTAGTGATGCGACCAGACTCAGGCGTTCTCTTCCGGAGAGGAGATCGCATGGGCGGCACAAATCAGGGCCAGATGGCTCAGCCCCTGAGGAAGGTTACCCCGCCAGCTGTTTGTGCGGACATCGAACATTTCATTAAAGGTTTCAACGTTGCCCTCTTGACAGATGACCGCGAGAATAGCCTGCATAGTCTCTTCCGCCTGCGCCTTTTTACCCATCGCCGCCCAGGCCTCCGCCAGCCAGAACGAGCAGGCGACAAAGGTGCTTTCTTCGCTCTCCACGCCTGAATAACGGTATACCATCGGGCCATTGTGTCCCAGCTCCTGATGGACAGCGTCAAAGGTGGCCAGCATCCGTTCGGGAGAAACCGCGCGGCCATAGTCATGCGTCAGCGCAATCGCAGCATCCAGTGAATCGCTTCCAGCGTAAAACGTATAGGCCTGGCGCTTCTCCGACCAGCAGTGTTCCTCCACCCAGTCGCGGATCCGGTCGCGCTCCCGCTGCCATCGTTTAAGCCATGTCGGTTCAATATGCGTGCTTTCGGCCAGCTTCACTGCCCGGTCAAGCGCTATCCAGCAGGCCATTTTCGAATGGGTGTAGTGCTGCTCCTCCGGCAGTTCCCAGATCCCCGAGTCTTTCTGGCGCCAGCTGTCAGCGCAGTGATTGGCGAGCTGTCCGAGCAGGCGGGACGTGGTGAGATCCAGCACGTGGCCCGCTTCGATAAAGAGCTGGGCGGTCGCCAGCATATCGCCGTACATGCTCAGCTGGGTCTGATCTCTGGCGTTATTGCCCACGCGCACCGGCTGGGAGCCCTGATACCCCTCCAGCGGCAGAAAACGCTCTTCGGGTACCGTCTCACCCTCAAGCGTATAGCAGGTCTGCAGCGGGCAACCGTGCTTGAGGATCGTGGCGGAAAGCCAGGAAAAGGCAGCTTTACAGTCCTCAAGCGCGCCAAGATAGACAAAGGACTTGATGATCAGACAGGCGTCGCGCACCCAGGCGTAGCGGTAATCATAATTCTTGCTGCCGCCAATCCCCTCAGGCACCGAGGTGGTGGCGGCGGCGGCCAGCGCACCGGTCGGGGAGTACCAGAGAAATTTCAGCGCCAGCGCGGAGCGACGAACGTGCGGCAGAAAGGCCCCCTCGTAGCTCAGGCTCTTGATCCAGTCCTGCCAGGCGAGGTGGCTGGTTTCGATGCGCTGATCGATCGAGTCCAGCGTCGGGACGGCCAGCGGCTCTTTCTCCGTGGCCAGCAGGGCGATCAGGGAGGACGAGTCCGGCGAGGTGCGCAGCGTGCCATAAAAGCCTGCGTCGTGCTCCTCAATCTTCAGCACATCTTCAGAGTGCCTGAGCATAATCAGCAGGTCGCCAACGTGAAACACCGGGCCGTGCTGCGTCTCGTTCAGCCAGGGGCTGCGCGTTTCCGCCATGGTGCCCAGCTTCAGGGTGATCTTAAGGGTGACGTTGCCTTTCACGCCGTCAACACGGCGGGCAATTTCGCTCCATGGCAGACGGCCTGCCAGGGTGCTGTTGATCGACTCGGTCAGCAGCACCGTACCATTCTCCGTTTTAAAGCGGGTTTCCAGCACGTTACTGTCTTCGCGATAGCAGCGACTTACGCTATAAGGCTCATCAGGTTCTATCTGGAAAAATCCGCCGATCTTGCTGTCCAGCAGGCGGTCAAACAGGGGGGGAGAATCAAGGTTGGGTGAGCACCACCAGTCGATGGCACCGTCCGGCGCAATCAACGCCACGGATCGTCCTTCACCGATAGCAGCATAATCACCGGGATCGGCAAATCCGTCGCGCCTGGTGGGCTGGCGATAAACGGCATTTTTCATCATTATTTCCTGAGTTGTACCGGAGGTGGATCGGTTTCCGGGCCAGGCCCGGCAAAATCAAATGTGGCCGCCAGTTGGCGGCCACAGGGGGTGACAATCGCGCTACCCAGATTTACAGCGTGCCGGTGCCGCCATCAGAGCACCAGACCTGACCGGAGGTGAAGCTGCTCTCGGTAGAGGCCATGGTGACGTAGAGCGGGGCGATTTCCGCGGGCTGACCGGGGCGGCCCAGCGGAGCAGTCGCACCAAACTCCTGGACTTTTTCCTGCGGCTGGCCGCCGCTGGACTGGAGCGGGGTCCAGTAAGGTCCGGGAGCGACCGCGTTAACGCGGATGCCGTCACCGCCCAGCTGCTTAGCCAGCGCCTTGGTAAAGGCCACGATAGAGGCTTTGGTCTGCGCATAGTCAAGCAGGATCGGGCTTGGAATATAGGCCTGCACGGACGAGGTATTGATGATAGCGGCGCCGCGCGGCAGATGCTCCAGCGCTGCCTTGGTGATCCAGAACATGGCGTAAACGTTGGTTTTAAAGGTCGCGTCAAAATCTTCCGTGCTCAGGGTGCGGATAGATTCATTGAACTGCTGACGTCCGGCGTTATTCACCAGAATATCGAGGCCGCCCAGCTGGCTGACCGCGTCGCTGACCAGCTTGTGACAAAATTCTTCGGAGCGGATATCGCCCGGCAGCGCCACGGCTTTGCGGCCTTCTGCCTCAATAAGCTTGATCACCTCTGCGGCATCAGACTCCTCCTCGGGCAGATAGCCGATGGCCACATCGGCCCCTTCACGGGCATAGGCGATGGCGACGGCGCGGCCAATCCCTGAATCACCCCCGGTGATCAGCGCTTTTCTGCCCGCCAGGCGACCGGAACCGCGGTAGCTCTTCTCACCGTGATCGGGAACAGGCGTCATTTTGCTAGCCAGACCGGGGGCTTGCTGCGGCTGTTCGGGAAAAGGTGGGGTGGGATATTCAATGGTCAGCAGGGATTTTTTAGACTGTTCGCTCATTCTTTAGCTCCTTCTTCTCAATGATTTCACTGCAATAAGCGTAGTAGAGATGTGAGCATTGTCACGTCTGGTTGGGAAACGGCGGGCAAAAAAATGGCGAGGTGAGGTGATGTAGTCTGCTGTTTTGACGCGGAATTACGGCTGAAGGTGGGTTTTTTTGAAGATCACGGGCAGGGCGGTTTTTCAGGTCATTCTGAGTTGAGATAAACGGGAATCGTCGGGAGGTATCCCCGCACAGAGTGAATGTGCAGGGATACCGCGAGCGCCATTATTCAGCGGCGAGACGAAATGCGGAAACGGACTGGGTAAGCGAGCGCACCTGCTCTTCAAGCGAAGCGGAGGCGGAAGCGGACTCCTGAACCAGCGAGGAGTTCTGCTGCGTTACGCTGTCCATCTCCGTAACCGCCTGCTCAATCTGGCCAATCCCGCGGCTCTGCTCTTCTGAAGCGGTGGAGATATGCTCCATCAGCACGTCAACCTGGGTAACCGAGGCGATGATAGCGTTGATGGCGTCGCCGGTTTTACTCACCTGATCGGAACCCGCCTTGATATTGGCCACCGATTCGGAGATCAGTCCCTCAATCTCTTTCGCCGCCAGCGCGCTGCGCTGGGCCAGAGAACGGACTTCCCCGGCCACCACGGCAAAGCCGCGACCCTGTTCACCTGCTCTGGCCGCTTCTACTGCGGCGTTCAGCGCCAGAATATTGGTCTGAAAGGCGATGCCGTTGATGACGTTAATAATATCTTCGATCTTCTTCGAACTGCTGTTGATAAGCCCCATGGTGACAATCACCTCACGCGAAACTTTTTCGCCAGACTGGGCATTTTTCACCGCTTCCTGAGTCAGGCGGCTTGCCTCATGGACGTTCTCGGTATTCTGTTTCACCGTCGCGCCCAGCTCTTCCATACTGGCTGCCGTCTCGGTCAGCGCGGCGGCCTGTTGTTCAGTCCGCGATGCCAGATCGATATTCCCGGCGGCGATCTCCTGAGAGGCGCTGGAAACCGTGTGCGTTGAGTCACGCACCTGAAGAATGATCTCGGTCAGCGCCTGGCGCATCTGCTCCATCGAAGACATCAGCGTCTGAATTTCATTACGTGAAGAAGGTTTTACCGGCACAGGGTTATCCAGTATGCCCTCTGCAATCTGACGACAGTGATCCCGCGCCGCTAACAGCGGAGCGATAACATGACGACGGAGCATCATCAGCACGGCGGCGATAACAATCAGGAACAGTATTCCAAAGGCGGCGATAAGACCGAGGCCAGAAACGAAATGGCTTTTGGCATCACTGTTAAGGCGTTTTGCATACTGCTCATGCAGCGCCAGCACGTTATCCAGCACGATCTCATACTGCCTGTCGAGGCGGATGACGTTCGCTATCTGCCCGTCAAAGGCGCGGCGATCGTTTACTTCTGCCGCCTTAAGCAGGGGCAGCAGTCCCTGCTGACGATAGGTCGTCCAGGCGCTGCTGTATTGATCGGCAAGCGCCTGTTCGCCGGGGCGTTTGGGGGCATCAACATAGGACTGAAAAGCCGCATCGGCTTTCTTCAGTACCTCATTAACCCCGTCGAGCGTTGGCCGGGTGGACTGAAGGTTGCTCTCCTCCAGCATTTTCATATATTCCATCAGCCTTACCCGCAGCGTACGGCTGTGGTTAATAGGATCGATGATGGAGAGGACAACGTGAATTTCCTGATTCACGTCGTCCAGCGAGTCGTTGCTGCGCGTCAGCAGCCAGAGATTGGAAAAGATGCTGGTAAAAAAGAGAATAAACAGCAGCAAAAGCGCGAGCAGGGATGACTTTTTGAGCGACATCAGGACTTCCTTAACGGTACGTGAAGTCAGTAATATCGGCCAGACTGCCGGAAAAATTAGCGTCATCCCGCCCGGAATAGCTGTCAGATCGCCTTAAAAAAGTGAATGTTATTGAATAATAAAGTTTTAAAAGCAGATTCCACCGTTACCCTCTCTTCCGGCGCAGCGCCGTGACCCGCAGTCCGGCAACCGCCGCTGGCAGGGCATGAGTCACTTCAATGGGGCCGGTAAACAGACGGGGAACGTCAGCCTGAGGTTATCAGGCTTTCACTGCCTGCCATCACTGCGCCTTCATCAGGTTTATGATGCTCCGCAGGGTACAAAGTGGAGAATGGTTGACTGGCAAGGTAAAAAGATTGCCAGAAAAGCGCCATTTACCTGAACTATGTCTGGTTTTTACAAAATATCTTACGGCGGGCCAGTTCCACTTTAAGCCACGCTATCTCTGCGCATTTGCTGGGGTTTTTGCTGACCCTTTCTGATACGGGCTGTACAGAGGCAGCAAATAAGATGGCTATCAGTACCAGTAATAGCGCAATAAATCTTTGCTCCGCTCGCGCAATTATTGAGCAGCTATAATCTTTACAGACTCATAGTCCCGTGACGTTAGCCTGTTGCGTGGCAAATGCGGCACTCAATGCTCCGGTCATTATTACAACTCTAAGCTCTGTAACGGCGTAAAACTGACTTCAACAGAAGGCTGACCCTGCGCTCTCTTTTTTGATCCTGTTTGTCTCTGTAGGGACGGGATCCGCGATCCTGACGGACGCTGATTTTTTACACCATCGGGGGTAAGGCATGACGGCCAGCGGGCAGACAAATCTTGCCAGCTCGCCCTACGTCTCTTTCTGGCAGGGAGGATTCGAGGGCGCTGATCACATTACGCGGCAGGGCATTCCTTTGTCGATGACCGAATCCAACGGTCATTTGCAGCAGGCTGCCGCCGATTATCATGCGCTGACCGCAATGAATATCCGTACCGTGCGGGAGAGCGTCGGCTGGCGGTTATGCGAAAATGCTCAGGGATATGACTTCAGCCGCGTTCATGCGCGTATGCAGGCGGCCAGTGAAGCGGGCGTTCAGGTCTGCTGGACCCTGTGCCATTACGGCTGGCCCGCCGGCATCGATCCGTTTCATCCGGCCTTTATCTCCCGCTTTGCCCGCTTCTGTGGCGCGCTGGCCGGCACGCTGGCGCCTTTTTATTCCCATCCGCCCGTCTATTCTCCGGTGAATGAAATCTCCTTTACCAGTTGGGCTATGTCAGTAGGTTTTTTTCCCTCATCCATTGGACCCGGACATAAAACAGGTCTGCTTGCGCGACAGCAGCTGGTGCGGGCGACGCTGGCCGCCTGCGATGCAATCTGGCAGGCCGATCCCCGCGCAAGAATTATGCATTGCGATCCGCTGATCCATATCGCGGCTGCCGGTGACGATCCCGGCCTGAGCGATATCGTCAGGGAAGAGAATGATGCGCAGTTTCATGCCTGGGACATGCTTTGCGGCGCCCGGGAGCCGGAACTGGGCGGCGCACCGCGTTACCTTGATCTTATCGGGGCCAACTATTACCACGACAATCAGTGGGAGTACGGCAGCAACCGCCGGCTCTTCTGGCATCTCGGTGATGCCGGGCGGATCCCCTTTCATGAAATGCTGCATACCCTGAACCGGCGCTATCAGCGGCCCGTGCTCATTGCCGAAACCAGCCATGTTGGCAGCGGCAGAGGTGCCTGGATCCAGCATATTGCGGCCGAAGCCGCCCAGGCTATGAGCCGGGGCGCTGAGCTGCTGGGACTCTGTCTCTACCCGGTAATCGATCGTCCCGACTGGGATGATCCCGCCAGGTGGCATCACAGCGGACTCTGGGATGTGGTCAGCGACGCGGATGCGCCGTTTCGGCGGAAAAAAGCGATCCCCTATGCCAAAGCGCTGCTTGAGGCGCAAAAAATGCTCGACCAGTTTCAGTCCAGATGGGCCCACGGCTCGATGAGTAAGGAGAGTGTCATGAAGGTTAATACAGCGATCGTTTTCAGCCATCTGCGCTGGGACTTTGTTTTTCAGCGCCCACAGCAGATCCTCACCCGTCTCGCCAGAGACTATCGCGTGATCTTTATCGAGGAACCGGTTTACGAAGAAGGGGAGGCGGGGCTACACCTTTCATCGCCTTATGCGAATATCACCGTCGCTCGTCCCCATACAAACGTGCCGCAGCCGGGGTTTCATGACGATCAGATTGCCCGCCTGCAACCCTTGCTGGCACAGCTCTGCCCGCCGGAAACGCGGCCCGTTGTCTGGTTCTATACGCCAATGGCGCTGCCCTTACTCAGCGATCTCTCCCCCTCGCTGGTGGTCTACGACTGTATGGATGAGCTGGCCGCCTTTGATAATGCGCCCCGCCAGCTGTTGCAGCGTGAATCCGCGCTGCTTAAGCGGGCCGATCTGGTCTTTACCGGCGGCCCCAGCCTCTATGAAGCCAGGCGTGCAAAGCATCCCGCCGTACACTGTTTTCCAAGCAGCGTGGACGTGGCTCATTTTGAGCAGTCTCTTGACCGCAGTAATGAACATCCTCTTCAGGCGGACCTTCCCCATCCCCGTCTCGGTTACTACGGCGTGATAGATGAACGAATCGATACTGACCTGATCGCGCTGCTGGCGGACAGTTATCCTCAGTGGCAGTTCATCTATGTGGGGCCGGTGGTAAAAATCGATCCGGCATCGCTGCCCGTTCGCGACAATATTCACTATTTCGGCATGCAGCCTTATCAGGCGCTGCCGCAGTTTCTGGCCGGTTGGGACGTCTGCCTGATGCCGTTCGCCCTCAATGCCTCCACGCAGTTTATCAGTCCGACCAAAGTGCTGGAGTATATGGCGGCGGAACGCCCGGTGGTCAGTACGAAAATCCGGGATGTGGCACAGCCCTATGGCGACCTGGTGCTGATTGCGGAAGACGGTGCGGATTTTGTGCGGCACTGCGCAACGGCACTGAACCTGAGCGAGCGCGAACGGACATTGCTGGCACAGCGAATGAAAGCAGTGGTCGGCAAGACCTCCTGGACGAATACGGTTGATGCGATAAGTTCGCTTATCACCACCGCGCTGGAGAAAACGCAGGAGGCAGGACAGACAACAGCGCCGTCTCACTCCGTTGCCAGCGTGAATAATTCCCGCTTAAGCAGCCTCCTGAAAGCGCGGCATCTTATCCTGGGCGCCGGGCCAACGGGGCTGAGCGCCGCCCTGCATCTGGGAGAGGATGCGGTCCTGCTGGAGCGCAATACTGAGGTGGGGGGCTGGTGCCGCTCGGTTGAGGAGGCGGGATTCGTGTTTGATTATGCGGGCCACATTATGTTCTCCAACGAGCCTTATGTTCTGGAGATGTATAAGCTGCTGCTGGGCGATAACCTGCACTGGCAGATGCGGGAAGCCTGGGTCTATACCGAAGGCGTTCATACCCGCTATCCGTTCCAGGGCGCGCTCTACGGGCTGCCGCCGGCGGTGATCAGGGAATGCGTGCTGGGAGCGATTGAGGCGCGTTACGGTGAGAATGAGGGGCTGTCGGCGGGTGGCCCGGTTATCCGGGACTGTTGTGCGGATGGCAGCGTAGGGGAACAGGCCGCCAGCGTTACCAAAAGCCGGAACCAGGCCCCTGAGAATTTTGAGCAGTTCATCTATCAGACCTGGGGGCGCGGTATCGCACGCCACTTTGCCGTGCCATACAATCAGAAGCTGTGGAAGGTTCCCCTGAACGAAATGGAGACATCCTGGCTGGGTGGGCGGGTTCCGCTGCCCGATCTGGCACAAATCATCGACGGTGCGCTGGAGCCGGTCAGCAAACCCGTGGGACCCAATGCCCGTTTCGGCTATCCGCTACGGGGCGGCTTTCAGGCGCTGATGCGCGGCTTTCTGCCGCTGCTGAAGGGGACGCTCGAAACCGGCGCCGATATCGTACAACTCTTCCCGCAGCAGCATATCGCCGTACTGGCAGACGGGCGGCATTATCAGTATGAACAGCTTATCAGTACGGTTCCGCTACCGGCCCTGATCGCCATGCTGGGCACTCAGGCGCCTGCGGAAATTCAGGCGGCCGCCGCCGGACTGCGTCACACTTCTGTCCGCTGCGTCAATCTGGGAATAGGGCGCGCTAATCTTTCCGGGAAGCACTGGATCTACTATCCCGGCAGCACGATATTTCACCGCGTCTTTCTTCAGGGTAACGCCAGCCCGCACTGTAATCCTGAAAACGGCTTTGGGCTGATATGCGAAATCACCTACACGGATCAACAACCTCTTCCGCTGGAAGGGGAAGCCCTGAATCAGCGCTGTATCGAAGATTGCATCAGCGTCGGGCTATTTACGGAAAGCGATCCGGTTATCACGGCCACGCAAACGGATATACCCTGCGCCTATGTTATTTACGATCACAACAGGCTGCGTAACGTTACGCTGATCCGTGAATGGCTGCTTAAGTACGACATCACGCTGGCCGGGCGCTACAGCGAGTGGGAGTACTACAATTCCGATCACGCTTTCCTTGCGGGTAAAAAAGCGGCAGAAAGACTGACTGCGCATCCAGCTTCGCGTGGCGCCGTTTCATAAGCGTTATCTGGAGTTCGTCAGCATCCGGAGGCGGAAAGCGCATGAGTTGTCCTCCGGATGCAAGATTTTTCCGGAAGCATGTGCAGCCAGGCTGACTCTCTGCCATGCTTAAGGGGAAGGTTATTGTTACAGGAACCGATCATCTTATAAGGAGAAAGAGAATGAAAAAGACCCTCGCACTCGCGGTGCTGCTTGCTTGTAGCTTTTCCGGATTTGCTCAGGAAGGCGGATTTAAAGGCGGAGAGCCACCACCGCAGCAAAAAGATGCGGGCTCTAAAGGCACCGAGGATACAGGTGAGAGCAAAATCGACCAGATCCGTGACATGCGTAAAAACGCATGGGTTACGCTGGAAGGGCATATTCTCAAAAAGACGGCGGATGAATCCTATACATTCCGCGATGAAACGGGAACGCTGGATGTCAATATCCCCCATGCTGTCTGGGATGGGAAAGAGTTTAACGCCGATGATATGGTTCGCCTGAGCGGCTACGTTAAGGGGACGGGTGAGCAAACCAAACTGAACGTTGAACGGGTTGAAAAACCCTAAGCTATGCCGGTAAAACTGCGCTGAGGGCTGTCCGGCCCTCATATTCCACTTTCGATTTATCATCCTGTCTGCTTTAAAAAACCGCTGTAGTCACCTTTATAAAATAGCCATATTTACAGGCGGCAACTGACAAGCTTTTTTCAAGACTGGGAAACGGTGGATATCAGTAAAACTCCGGACGCTGGTGGCCTGACATAAAAGGCTCGATGCGCCTGATAGCAAACGCATCGGCACTCACTAAGCCACCTTACTCGATCAATATCTTCCCGGCGGCAGCGTAGCCCTGGAGCCGCTTCGCCTTTCCGGACGTTTCTGCCAGCCACTCATTGCCGCACTATTATGCTCAGGGTAGGGTTGAGTAAACGACGTGGAGGTGTTAACCACTGGCTCATCCTGCTGAGAAAAAAGGCCGTTATCTTTTTCGCTCTGCGGCTGATAATAGGCCTCCAGCCAGCGCATATAGCGCGCTACTGTCGCCTGCCTGTCGCTGACGTTATTCAGTCGGCAGATAAAAAGCCAGGCGGCCGGTTCGCGTCCGTCGCAGAGATAAAGTTCCATTACCGGCTCTTCTGGCGGGCCGATCGGTACCGGAACAACTTTTATCAGGCTGAAACGAATCTGGGACCATTTGTTGAGCAGGGAATATAAACGCAGTCTGGCCATGGGCGCTCCACATCAACGCAATCGTAAACCCGTAGCGAAGCAGTCTGAAACTGTCGCCACAACGAGGTGTGATCCCTGATATAAGCCACCGGTAATGTCCGGCATAAGTAAACTGCTTTTATTGAACTTCCCCGTCAGGCGGGTGAGGTAAAAAGGTAAAAAAAGGCGTCCCTTAAGTCCAATTTTAAATCAGTAATGCCTGCTCTTTCGGAATGCACCTGGAAATAATATGGATACTTCTGGAAAATGCCCTCCCTGGCTTTCCGCCACGTTAAAAGCGGTTATCGGGACTGTGTCAAAAGCTCAGTACAGTGTCTGAGCGAGAAAAGAGCTGCGTCATTAATCACCGTCTCACTGTCACCTTCGAAATGACGCACCAGGCTTTCCACCCTGTCAGGTAAGCCCCAGCCGAACCAGATAGTGCCGGCTGGCGTACCGTCTTCACCTCCGTCGGGGCCGGCATAGCCGCTGATAGCCAGGCAGACAGCTTCGCCGGTCAACGCTTTCGCGCCCGCCACCATCTCCCTGACCGCGGCTTCGCTGACAGCACTCTGTTCACGCAGCGTAGTTTCGCTAACCTGCAATACGCGATGCTTGGCCTTATCGGTGTAGGTGACAAGGGCGGTGGTAAAAAACGCTCCGCTGCCGCTTGCTGCGCCAAGCGCCGTGCCGATCAGTCCGGCCGTACAGGACTCTGCCGTCACGACCTTTATGCCTTTTGCCTTAAGCACCTCACCCAGAGCCTGGGCCGCTTCCTGTAATGCTTTATTCATTGCCGTCTCCTGTTGATGAGGAAAGATTACTATTGCGCCTTTAGCCTGCGTCATGCCTCGTTGTCGGCAATGCTTCACGCCGCTTTCACAGGGATTGCGCTATGGGCGGATTATTTACGCCTCAGTCAGAACCACATCTGGCTGTGCTGGTGGCGATCCCGGCCAGTTTTGTGACATACATCCACTAAATGCTGCCTGAGTGTCAGGAAGTGTAGGCTATCCGCCAGGGAGAGAAAAATATGCCGGTAAAAATGTGATCTATTTCAAAAACTGCTCAGGCTGAAGCGGGCAGGGGGAACGGCAGCCTCAGGGCCGGCAGCAGGGCCAGAAATTCCAGAGGCTGGTACGTCATAAGCGCGAAGCTTTAGGGGGACGGCGTCCCTGAAAGGCAGGCGATATATTTCCCGGCTGAACGAGTGACAATCTCACCCGCCTGCGCGCCAATATCCTGCCCTTCAAAAGCGCCATACAGGCGGTCGAATGTAAGCTGCTTTGCTTTATCCGCCATGCGGGCCACTTCCGCAGCCGGTAATGGCAACATGTTAGGATAGCTCCACATAAAAGAGACCTGGTCGGCACCCGGCGTAACCTGAATAATATCGCCAGCCAGTAAAACGCCATCGCCTTTATGCCAGTGAAGCACCGTTCCTCCCGCAAAGTGACCTCCCATCCTGATCAGATTGACCTCTGGCGTGAGTTGCAGTGAGTCTCCCTGCCAGAGCTGAATGGCCGGGCTGTCGCGCTGTATCCACTCTCTGTCATCAGCATGGAGCCAGACAGGGGCATTAAAGGCCGCAGCCCAGTCCTGCATCCGGGTGTAGTAGTGGGGGTGAGAAATAGCAATGCCGGTAAGGCCGCCCAGCGCCTCGATAATACGCAGTGTGGCTTCATCAAGGTGGGCGATGCAGTCCCAGAGCAGGTTGCCTTCCGGCGTCTGTAGCAGAAAAGCACGTTGGTTAATGGCAAAGGCGGGGACGGTTTTCAGGCTGAGCAGGCCCGCCTCATGCTGGGTCCATTTATTGGCGTGGTGGGCGTGTAAATCCGCGATATTCGTCCATTTCTGTCCATCAACGGGCACATACTGCCGCTCCTCTTCACAGATTACACAGTTATTCTGAGTCGCTTCGGGAGCGTCATAAGAGGTGCCGCAGGTGACGCAAATTTTGATCATGCTTTCTCCTTAGCAGAAGAGGCTGAGTAAATTAACAATGTAGCCGACGGGTCAGCGTTGTGCTGGAAGGATAAAAGGTATACAGGTCCTGGTGGCAGCAGTATTAGTTACAACATGCTAATCTATTTTATCATCAACACCCTGGCTGTCGTGCAAATTCACAGCATTAAAAAGATTCTACCAGCAATGAATATTTTGATTTATTACCAATGGCAGGTCATCGGCCAGGGTCGCAACGTCAGCGCGGCCGGATAATTGATGCCGAGCGGGAGCTGGACGGCGGACTGCTGTTCATAAGAGCTGGCAAAGCCATTATGTCCCTTCCGTCACTTATGAGCAGATTCTTCCTTGCTGCACAGAGCCGGCGGTTCGCCCGGTTTGTGTGTGACATAGGACGGAAAATCCGTGATATCAGACTCTGAGTAGGGGCTGTAATGCTCCGCTCCGGCCAGCCCGGTTTTAAATCCGTTCAGGACTTGTTTTACGGTTTCGGGTCGGGCGCCAGGCACGGATAATGCCATGCTGTCCGGGTCGATACGAAGATACACGCCAGCGCGCTCGGCACGCTCGGTTGACCGGAATGTCAGGGTCATTGCCTGGCCGGCTACGTATTCATTCAGCCACGCGATCGTCACGTCGAAATCCGTAAGGTTATTATGACGGGCGATCACCTTTCCCCGGGTTACCACAGTCGTGCGCCCCGGCAGCATTGCGTCTGCCTGCATATCAGAACGACAGACAACTACGCTGCCGGGTGGGTAAGCTGCATCAAGACGCTGCATCTCCTCATAAGTGGCCGCCCCGGCTCCGGAAGTCGCGCCGGCAAAAATGACCGCAACGTAAAACCCGTGCGCCATCCTCTTCATATTATCCATCAGCCTTTATCCTGTTGTCAGACCCTGGCAGTCTACCAGACCGGGAGTTGATCAGGCAGCCAGGTGATGCGCATGTCCGGGCTGCTCCCGGTGTCAGTGTGCCGGGGCTTCCAGGGCAGGGCGTTGGATCAGTACAGGGAGGCTGTGCCACGTCACCGACATCAGCGGATAACGGCGTTCTCCAGCGCTGGCGCGCATAAAAACGATCGTCAGGCTTGAGGAATACACAGATTTAAATGCTATGTGTACGGGTAGAGAAAACTAACCGGAACAATCCGGTTTTATGGCGATTCCTTTCGCCGGTTACTATCCATTTATTCTTTTGTTTACGGGCCCCTGGTGAAGGCGCTGTTATTTATAATTTATATATTTATCAGATGACTATAACCTTTTCATCTTGTGGTTTTCTCTTTCCCAGGTTATAAATCATTTGCTCCAGCCAATATAGTTCAGGGATTTTTAATTGTTAACAGGATAAATTACCCCTTGTTGAGGTGATGCTAACTATGATAGGCGACATTAATATTCAGATTACCCGCTCCCCCTCAGACAGCGCAACAGAGCTGATAATAGATAATCTCTGGAAACACAATGAGCAGTATGCACCGGTGCATATAGCTCCTTTTCTCCTTTCAGCCGTCTGTCAGGGAGAAACCGTAGCCGGTCTGGTGGCCAGAATGTGGTGGGGGGTTCTTGATATCCAGTATTTGTGGGTGGCAGAGCCGTTCCGGGGAAAAGGTACGGGCAAAAAGCTGATGCTGATGGCTGAGCTGGAAGCCCTGAAGCACGAATGCCACCTGGCAACGGTAGACACATTCTCCTGCCAGGCACCCCTGTTTTATAAAAAACTGGGTTATGAGGAATATGGCGCACTGTCGGGTTATGCCGGCAGGTATACACGGCACTATATGAGTAAAAATCTCTGCCTGCCGGAAACCAGGGGGGCTTTACAGCCATGATAACGCCCCCCTCTGACTATATCAGTCACCTTATCACGATGATCCGTGCCTTCAGCGATCCCTGGGGACTCAAGGCTCCCGACTCACGGCATATTTATATGAATGATGAGGCGAGACGTTTTACCTGTACACCCGCTGAATTTAATCCGGAAGGCCGCAGGGACAGTGAGTTTCCTGCCGCCTGGGCCGAGCTTGAGGATGATTTGATTGCACACGATCATCAGGCCAGCAATTCCGGTACGTCATCGCTGGTGATAGAAACGCATCACTGGTACGGCGATGAGGATCTGCGGCCTTACCTCAGTGAAAAATTCCCGGTTTTTGACGACAACGGACAATGCGTGGCGATCCTCTGGAATGCGCGTCCGGTCATGATTGTTAATCCTCTGATTGTCATTGATAACAGACAGCCCGGGGTCATCAGTACCTCCATAAACAATAACCTTTTCACCCAGTCAGAAAGCGAGACGCTTTTTTACCTCCTGCAGGGGATCTCTGCAAAAGAAATTGCCCAGATTAACGGTATCTCATTGAAAACGGTCAGCAATCGCATACAGATAATCTTTCAGAAGGCAAACGTCCACTCCCAGAGGCAACTGGAAGAGTTCTGCAGGACGCAGGGATTTGCTGATTATTTGCCCCCGCATCTTCTGAGAAAAGGACTTTTTTTAGTCAGGTAAAGGAAACCTTAATGAACACTCTGGATAATTTCACTGTCAGCCGGGTACCCGGCACTCATCGCATGGCTTTCTTCAGTCTTGCGCTCATTCATATGGGTATGCTGACCGCGCTGGATCAGTTCATGCTCGGTGCCGTGCTGGGGCATTCCATGTCCGTGAAAGACGCCTTTCTGGCCATCACGGGCGGCAGCATGATATTTTTCATCGCCACCTTCGGCCTGGGGTATGCGGGCATGAAAGAGGGGCTGTCCGGCAGCATGCTTTCCCGTTGGTGCGGGTTTGGCCGCGCAGGCTCCGCTCTGGTCGGTCTGCTGATCGCCGTCAGCCTGATGGGCTGGTTTGGCGTGCAGAATGCAGTATTCGCCCGCTCGCTGGATTTTTTTACCGGCGGGGTTATGGGGTTTAAAACGGCGGCGGCCTTATCAGGTTTGACGCTGACAGTCCTTGTTGCCTTCGGCATTGGTGCGCTGAAGTATACGGCGCGAATTGCCGTTCCTCTGTTTTTACTCAACGTGATATACATTTCCTGGAGCATTTTCAGCGGCGATGGACATCTGCCTCCGGCTGAACCATCGTCGCCGCTGACCGTCAGCGCCGGTATAACGCTGGTCGTGGGCGGCGCCATCGTGGCCAGCCTGATCACGCCAGATATCACCCGCTACAGCCGGAGCGGCACTTCAGTCTTCTGGATGGTCATGCTGACGATTTTTTTGGGAGAGTATCTGGTGAACGGGCTGGCGGTCTGGCTTGCGCTGAAGCTGAACACCTCGGATGTGGTAACAATAATGTCACAGGCTTCCGCAGGGATGGGATTTCTGGTGGTGATTTTTTCCACGCTGCGGATCAACGATCTCAACCTCTACTCTTCGTCCCTGGGCGTGGCGAACTTCATCGAAGTCCTGACCGGGCGTAAGGTCTCTTATCTGGTGCTGGTGCTGTTCGCGGGAGTGGCCAGCACCACGCTCTCCGTAATGGGGATTCTGGATCGGTTCGTCGACTTCCTCACGCTGCTGGGCATCTTCTTCCCGCCGGTCATCGGCGTAATGCTGACCGACTATTATCTTTTTAAAACTCACCGGGGAGAACTTAACCGAACGCGTGCGGACGGTGACATACCTGCTGAAACACCCCGCTACGGCGTTAATGCCGTTGTGGCCTCGCTGGCCGGCGGCGCAGCGGGCTATCTGATCACTGAGGGAGTGCCGGCCCTGACGTCACTTATTGCTGGTAGCCTGGCATACTGTTTGCTCACGTTCGCAAGAAGGGCAATATTGTACGGTAAGAAAAGTTTTTAAACGGATAGCACTATCGCAACAGGGCACCCCCTGTTGCGATAGCCATTTCCCAAACGGCCCAGGTAACACAATCCGGTAAACCTGCCTCCGGTCTGACGTGTCAGAATGCGGGTCAGCGTGCTGTAACCGCGTCGTAACACCCGGCCTCTGTTCAGCCCCTGAAAATCCGGGTAGCGTATTTCCCCTGAACATAAGGCTGTCAACGAATGAAAAAAATCGGGTTTTTATCCTTTGGTCACTGGACGCCCTCAGCGCAGTCGGCAACGCGAACCGCTGCTGACGCGCTGCTTCAGTCGATTGACCTGGCCGTTGCCGCTGAAGAGTTAGGCGCAGACGGTGCCTATTTCCGCGTCCACCATTTTGCCCGCCAGCTCAGCGCCCCTTTTCCTTTACTGGCAGCGGTTGCCGCCAGAACGAAACGTATTGAGATCGGCACCGGCGTGATCGATATGCGCTACGAAAATCCGCTTTATATGGCGGAAGAGGCGGGGATTGCCGATCTGATCAGCGGTGGACGTCTCCAGCTGGGCATCAGCCGCGGATCGCCGGAGCAGGTTGTGGAAGGATGGCGCTACTTTGGCTATCAGCCTGAAGCCGGGGAAAACGCTGCGGATATGGGCCGCCGCCACACTGAAAAATTGCTTGAGGTGCTGCGCGGAGAAGGCTTTGCCACACCTGAACCGCAACCGATGTTTCCTAATCCGCCTGGATTGCTGCGGCCTGAACCCTATTCTGAAGGGCTGCGTGAGCGCATCTGGTGGGGATCGGGTTCTGACGCCACCGCAATCTGGGCGGCGAAGCTGGGTATGAATCTGCAAAGCTCAACGCTGAAGGATGATGAAACCGGCGAGCCTTTCCATGTCCAGCAGGCGAAGCAGATACGTGCTTATCGCGCGGCGTGGCAGGAAGCTGGCCACGCCCGTACGCCACGCGTTTCGGTCAGCCGCAGTATCTTCCCACTGACCAACGCTCAGGATCGCGCCTGGTTTGGCAGCAGCGGGGAGGGCGGCGATCAGGTAGGCTATCTTGATGAAAAAATCCGGGCCATTTTTGGGCGCAGCTATGCCGCAGAGCCTGAGAAGCTGATTGAACAGCTGGCGCGCGACGAAGCTATCGCCGAGGCCGATACGCTGTTACTGACGCTGCCAAATCAGCTGGGCGTGGCGTACTGCGCGCACGTGATGGAAGCGTTTTTGACTCAGGTGGCTCCGGCGCTGGGCTGGCGTGATGAATGAGGTGGTGGTTCAGCAGCGGGCTGAGGTCTGACGGCCTGTTCGCGCTCTGTTCCGTAAGAGGATGCGTACCGGAGGCTATTTTCGCCTCCGGCAGCATAAAAGCAATTAACTTCTCTCGTCCTGAGAGGCCGCGCGTTTTTCAAAAACGGGCTTGTCCCGCGTAACTGAATAAGCAATATGGGTGACTTCTGTCGGCGTCGTTGTAATTTCAACCGGCTGAATTGTCACGCGTCCAAACAGCGTTGGCACGTAGCCGCCCACTTTGTGTTCTCCGGGGGGAAGACGTAGCTCGGTGCTCTCACCACGGGTGAGTGCGCCAGCCTCGTTACCATCTACCGTCAGCATGACGGCTGAGCCATCATCGGCCTGCGTTACCAGATGCGAAATATTAACCCGCGTTGGCCCGTTAAAAAATTCGGGTGAAACCTGGGTGGTCTGCTTGGGAGCACACCCGGTCAGCAACATGGCGGCCGTCACTGCGGCCAGGGCGAAACGAAAAATCATTATACCTCGCTTACCTCTGCAACATCAGAAGCGGCTATTTTAGCGCTATCCCGCGCTTGTTAACAGCCTGAACCCGTTCAGTATTGTCTCAAAACGCAGTTAACCGTTTTGCGCTGTTATAGGTGACAATGTCACTTGTTGCGCGTTGACCACCAGCAGACCAGCGAACCCAGGCTGACCATCGCCGCTCCCTGCCAGAAAGGCAGCGAGAGATCGGCATCGAGGATAAACGCCGCCAGCAGTGCGGAAAAAACGGGAATGAAATAGGACGCCGTAGCCAGAACGGTGACGTTGCCATGCAGGATCCCTGTGTTCCATGCGGCATAGCCGAAGCCCATTGCGGCGGCGGTTAGAAGCAGGCTAACCATAACCCGGGTGTTCAATTGCATCTCCGGCTGCGGTGAGGCAAAGAACTTCACCCACAGCGCCAGGGCGGTAAGCATAAAGAACAGCGTGATGCCGTTACTGCCGCGGGCGATCTGCTTTGTCACCACGCAGTAGACCGCCCAGATGATGGCACCGCTAAAAGCCAGACCAAAGCTTAGCGGGTTGCTGTAAAGGCTGTTGCCAATCTGCATAAATGAAAAGCCTTCACTGCCGCCCAGCACGCGGCATATGCCGGCCAGGGCGAGCAGCAGGCCAGGGATCAGCAGAGGCCGGATTTTTTGCCGGCTGACGCAGGCGGTCAGCAGGATCGTCATGCCGGGCCAGAGATAGTTAACCATGCCGACCTCAATCGCCTGCGTAGGCGTGGCGGCAAAGCCGAGCGACAGCGAAAGACAGATCTCATAGCTGACAAAAAGCAGTGTCCCCACAAGGAGATAGCGTCGGGGAAAAGTGCTTAGCCTCGGGAAGCCGACCGTAAAAATCAGCAACACGGCGCTCAGCGTATAGATCATCGCCGCGCCGCCCACCGGCCCAAGCCCCTCGCTGACGCTGCGGATCAGGCCGACGATAGTACTCCAGAGCAGGATCGCGGTCAGCCCGACAAAAGTGGCTCTTTGCTGCGTCATTAAGGTGAAACCTCAGTAAAAATCGTCCAGGCGACGCCAGGCGGGCGACGAAGGGGAAAGGGGCGTTATAACCAGATGAAATAAATAACATTTATGCGGACAGCCTGTAAAGTTTTAGCGCGCGCCATGCGGCATTGACCTCTGAGTTTCTCCCAGCCGTTGCGTCAGAAAAGCAATTTTTCACGCCACTCAGGGTTACCTTAACGGATTAAAACAGAAGCCTGTCGGCATGACAGTTCGGTTTTTGCAGATTCGACTATGATTGATTTCATACGCTTGACCTTCAATGTTCACTATCAGTCATAACGAGGCAATCGAATGGAGTCCAAATCATTTCCTGGAAGTTGGGGGGCCGATTATGTGGCTGAGGACGAGGTGCGTTTCCGGCTCTGGGCATCTGGTCAGAAGCGCGTAACGCTGCGGCTTTCCGGTGAAGACCGTGAGATGGAACCGGCCGCTGATGGCTGGTTCGAACTGCGGGTTCCCGGCGTTTCACCGGGTGCAGAATATAATTTCGTCCTTGCCGACGGCATGGTGGTCCCGGATCCTGCGTCACGGGCGCAGAAAGCGGATGTTAACGGACCATCACTTGTGACCGACCCTGGCCGTTATCACTGGAAGAACGCGGACTGGCATGGCCGTCCGTGGATCGAAACGGTGGTTTACGAGATGCATATGGGGACGTTCACACCTGAAGGCACATTCCGCGCCGCGATTGAAAAACTCCCTTATCTTGCGGCACTCGGCATTACCATGATTGAGGTGATGCCGCTCTCCCAGTTCGGTGGCAACCGCGGCTGGGGCTATGACGGCGTGCTGCTCTACGCGCCGCATGCTGCCTATGGCTCCCCGGACGATTTCAAAGCCTTTGTCGATGCGGCGCACGGGCATGGCATCTCTGTCGTGCTGGATATTGTGCTTAATCACTTTGGCCCGGAAGGCAATTACCTGCCGCTGCTCTCTCCCGATTTCTTCCATAAGGAGCGCGTGACGCCCTGGGGCGCCGGGATTGCTTATGATGTTGATGCGGCCAGGCGTTATATTCTTGAAGCGCCGCTCTTCTGGCTGGAGGAGTACCATCTTGACGGCCTGCGCTTCGACGCAATTGATCAAATCGAAGACAGTTCTGACGAGCATGTGCTGACCGAAATCGCCGCACTGATCCGCGAAAGAATCGTTGACCGTCCGGTTCATATGACAACGGAAGACTGTCGCAATGTGATCTTCCTGCACCCTTATGAAGAGGATGGTTCCGCGCCGCTCTTCACCGGGGAATGGAATGATGATTTTCATAATGCCGTCCACGTCCTTGCTACCGGCGAAACGCACGCCTACTACAATGACTTTGCCCATGAACCTGAAAAGCTTGTCGCGAAGATCCTCACGGAAGGCTTCGCTTACCAGGGCGAAGTTTCGCCGCAGTCGGGTGAAAAAAGGGGGGTGCCGAGTGCCGGACAGCCGCCCGTCGCGTTTGTCGACTTTATTCAGAATCACGATCAGGTCGGCAACCGCGCCAGGGGGGAAAGGCTGATTACGCTGGCTGGTGCCGGACGAACCAAAGCGCTGCTCGCCACGCTGCTGTTATCGCCGCACATCCCGCTAATTTTTATGGGTGAAGAGTATGGCGAGACCCAGCCTTTTCTGTTCTTCACCGACTTCCATGGCGATCTTGCTAAAGCGGTGCGCGAAGGACGGGCACGGGAATTCGAAGGGCATAGCGGCCATGAAGGCGAAAGCGTGCCCGATCCGAACGACGCGCAAACCTTTGCCATGTCCAAGCTGGACTGGGATAAACAGGAGAGCGGGGAAGGGAAAGCCTGGCTGACGCTGACCCGGCATCTGCTGGCCCTGCGCCAGCAGCATATTGTCCCGCTGCTGGCTACTGCCAAAGGTAACAGCGGTAAGGTAGTGGCAACAGCGGAAGGTTTTCTCGCCGTGTCATGGGCGTTTCCTGCGGGAACGCTCTCAATCGCGCTTAACGTGGGCGAATCTGCCCAGCCGCTGCCCGATCTGCCTGGCGATACCCTTTTTAGCTGGCCTGAAAACCAGAACGACCTGCCACCGGACGCCGTACTGGTTCGCCTTGCCACAGGAGAATCAGCGTGAAGATACCAACCTCGACTTACCGTATTCAGTTCCGTAACGGCATGACCTTCGATCGCGTCACGGGTCTGATCCCTTATCTGAAGCGGCTCGGCATCAGCCATCTCTACGCTTCGCCGATCTTTACCGCCACGCCAGACTCAACGCACGGTTACGACATCACTAACGCCAATGAGATTGACCCTTCGCTCGGTGGGCGGGAGGGCTTCGATCGCATGGTAAGCTCGCTGAAAAAAGCGGGTCTCGGGCTGATCGTTGATATCGTGCCTAATCATATGGCCGCCTCGCTGGACAACGCCTGGTGGCGTGATGTTATCGAACACGGCAGCAAAAGCCGCTACGCGCGTCACTTTGATATCAACTGGTCGCGCCGCCTGACGTTGCCTTTTCTGGGTGATACCTTCGAAAACGTGCTGGAAAACGGTGAGATAAGCGTCAAACCCGATCCAAAAACAGGTAAGCCCGCGCTGGCCTATTTTGATAATTATTACCCGCTCGTGCCGGAAAGCTGGCAGGGGCGTGAAGCTGAAGTGCTGGCCATTACCGATAAGGCTGAGCTTAGCGAACTGCATGACCGCCAGCCCTGGCGGCTGATGTCATGGCGGGATGCGCCGCACGATCTTTCCTACCGTCGTTTCTTTGAGATCACCGGTCTCGCGGGCGTCCGGGTGGAAGACGATCGGGTCTTTGATGATACGCATCAGCTAATCCTTGAACTTGTCCATTCCGGAGCCGTCGACGGGCTGAGAGTGGATCATGTGGATGGGCTGGCCGATCCGCAAGCCTACCTTGAACGGCTGAGACAGCAGGCCGGCGCGGAGTGCTATATCACCGTCGAAAAAATTCTCGGTAAAGGGGAACATCTTCCTGCCGACTGGCCGGTCTCAGGCACGACCGGTTATGAATTTATCGCGTCGCTCTCTGACGTACTGGTTGATGATGAGAAAATCAGCGATCTCCGCAAGGCCTGGAATGCAGTGGTCGGCAAGCCCGTAGACATGAAGGCCGAACTCCGCGCGGCGAAGCTTCTGATGGCGGACCGCAATTTTGCCGGTGAATTTAACACGCTTCTGCAGCTGGCGCTCTCCATCGCCGGAGACGAGGGCGTGACGCAGCACGAAGATGCCCTGCGCGCAGCGCTACGCGAACTGCTGGTTGCCTTTCCGGTTTACCGCACCTACGGCACGCCGGCCGGGCTGCCACCAGCCAGCGCCGATCTGCTGAAACACGTTGCCGATAAGGTGAGAACAAGTGACATCGCACCCGATGGCGCCGCGCTCGACTTTATCGTCGCGCTTCTGGCGGGCGATGTTTCTGACCGTGCTGCCGGTGAGGCGGCACACTTCCGCACCCGCTTCCAGCAGCTTACCGGCCCGCTGATGGCCAAATCGGTTGAGGACACGCTTTTCTTCCGCCAGAACATGGACCTGGCGCTGAATGAAGTTGGCGCGGAGCCGATGCCGCGCGCGTTCTCTCTTGAGCGCTTCCATGCAGAGATGAAAACGCGGCTCGAACGGCAGCCCGATGCGCTTTCCGGCACCTCGACCCACGATACCAAACGCGGCGAGGATGCGCGGGCAAGGCTCTATACGCTGACCGAAGCGCCACAGCGCTGGGCCGAAAGCGTTGCCCGCTGGCGTGAGATGAACCAGTCTCAGGTGATTAACCTTGAGGATGGCCCGGCACCGAAACCGGCCGTCGCCTGGATGCTCTTTCAGGCGCTCGCCGGAGTCTGGCCCGTCACGCTTCGGCCCGATCGGACCGCAGAGCTGGCAAGTCTCGAAACGCGCTTTCTGGCCTTCGTCGAAAAAGCGCTGCGGGAGGCGAAACTGCGTACCGACTGGGCCGACAGTAACGAAGCCTATGAGAAAGCAGTGCTCGATTATGCCAGCCACCTGTTATCACCTGATAACCACGCCTTCTTGCAGGATTTTTGCGACACGCTCCAGCCGTTTATCCGGGCTGGCCTGGTTAACGGGCTGACCCAGACGGCGATTAAACTCACCGCGCCGGGCGTGCCGGATATCTATCAGGGCAGCGAAGCGCTGAATTTCAGCCTCGTCGATCCCGATAACCGCCGCGAGCCAGATTTTGCCAGCCTTGAACAGATGTTGTCCGCTGAGGGAGATCAAGCCTTCACGCCAGCAGGATGGCTGAATGGCGCACTGAAGCAGCAGCTTATCGCCAGATTGCTGCATTTCCGTCAGCAGCAGCCTCAACTGTTCCGCCAGGGCGCTTATCTGCCTCTTACCGCCACAGGGGCTCATGCGGAAAACGTCATTACTTTTGCCCGGGAGGATAACCCTACGGCACTCATTGTGATCGCGCCCCGTCTTGTCTTCAGCGAATCTGAGGAAAACCCTGACACTACTTCTGACCAGGGCTGGGCACAGACGGAGATCCGCCTGCCTGCTTCCCTGGCCAACCGACGCTATCGTGACATTCTGAGTGGAGAGGAAACTGAGGTAACCGATCTGATACGGCTGGATGCTGCCGTAAGCGGTTCGCCTGTAATTCTGGTAGCGATATAAGTTTGTGAAAATAAAAATGAATCGCCTGTGCGAGTAAAACGCAACATTCGAAGGAGAGGAATGAATGTCTAACGATACAAATTTTGAAATTACATCAGGGTCTGGGCATCATCTGGGCGCCAACTACGATGGCGAAGGCGTTAACTTCGCTATCTTCTCAGCGCATGCGGAGCGTGTGGAACTCTGTCTGTACGATCCGAGCGGTCAACATGAGATTGCGAAGCTGACGCTGCCGGAATATACGCATGAAATCTGGCATGGTTATGTGCCCGGCCTGAAACCCGGCGCGCTTTACGGCTTTCGTGTTCATGGGCCTTACGATCCGGAGAACGGACACCGCTTCAATCCCAACAAGCTGCTGATCGATCCCTACGCCCGCGAGCTGGTTGGTGATGTTGACTGGAACGAATCACACTATGCCTATGATTTGCTTCATGAAGATAAGGATCTTACCTTCGACACGCGCGACAGCGCGCCCTATATGCCCAAATGCCGCGTGGTCGACCCTAACGAGTTTGACTGGCAGGATAAAAACCGGCCGGAAATCGCCTGGCCGAATGCGGTAATTTATGAGACCCATGTGAAAGGCTTCACGCAGCTTAACTCTGCTATTCCGCCCGAACTGCGCGGCAATTTCGAAGGCATGGGGCATAAAGCCTCCGTCGACTACATCAAAAGCCTGGGCATTACTTCAGTAGAACTGATGCCCGTTCACTGGTTTCCGGATGACCAGCACCTGCTGGATCGCGATCTGAAAAACTTCTGGGGCTATAACACCCTCGGCTTCTTTGCGCCCGCATCACGCTACTACGGGCCTAAGGGGATTCAGGGCTTCCGCGATATGGTGCGCGCCTTCCACGATGCGGGAATCGAGGTGATCCTCGACGTTGTTTACAACCACACGGCGGAAGGGAATGAGCTTGGCCCAACGCTCTCGCTTAAGGGCATCGATAACTTTTCCTATTACCGCACCATGCCCGATCAGCACCGTTATTACATCAACGATACCGGCACCGGTAATACCGTCAATACCTCGCACCCCCGCGTGTTACAGATGGTGATGGATTCGCTGCGTTACTGGGCGGAATCGATGCATATCGACGGTTTTCGTTTCGATCTGGGCACCATCCTCGGGCGCGAGCCGGAAGGGTTCAACGAACGCGGCGGCTTCTTTGATGCCATGATGCAGGACCCGGTGCTGTCGAAACTGAAGCTAATAGGTGAGCCCTGGGACATCGGACCCGGCGGCTATCAGGTTGGCGGCTTCCCGCCGGGATGGGCAGAGTGGAACGATAAATACCGCGACACGGTCCGGGAATACTGGCAGGGAAATAATGTCTCCACCGATTTTGCCGCCCGCCTGCTTGGATCGGGCGACCTCTACGATCAGCGTGGCCGGCGTCCGTGGTCCAGCGTTAACTTTGTAACCGCCCACGACGGCTTTACGCTCAACGATCTGGTCTCCTATAACGACAAGCATAATGAAGCGAACGGCGAGGAGAATAACGACGGGCATAATGATAACCGATCCTGGAATTACGGTGCCGAAGGGCCCACTGAGGATGCGGACATCAATGCCGTTCGTGAACGGCAGAAGCGCAACTTCCTGGCCACGATGATCTTCTCGCACGGCACGCCGATGCTACTGGCAGGCGATGAGTTTGGCCGCAGCCAGATGGGTAACAATAACGGTTATTGTCAGGACAGCGAGATCTCCTGGGTCCACTGGGACGATCTGCCGGAAACCTGTGAGGCATTGCGTGAGTTTACCCGCCACATTATCAGGCTGCGGGCCGAACAGCCGCTGCTTCGCCGTGAAAGCTGGCGTGACGGTATGGTGATCGAATGGTTTAATGCCGGCGGCGGTTATCAGCAGTCCGAGCAGTGGGACGAAGGCTCGACGCTGGGTCTCTATATCAGCCGTCCGGATTTGCAGGATGAAGAGGGCACCTGGCACGAAGTGCTGATGTTGTTCAATCCGTTCGAAGGGAATGTGCCGTTCATGATCCCGCAGTCCGGAGAGGGCGGCTGGGTGCTGGAACTGTCCACTTCTGACAACGATCAGCATGGCCTCGTGATCACCAAAGAAAAGAACTTTGATCTTGAAGGGCGCAGTATTGTGCTGTTCAGACGCCCCTAGTTTTCACTCACCCTTTTGGCATTAAGCGTTTAACAGGCACTGGTGAATTTATCAGTGCCTGGCTCGATGTTTAGCTGAAATGTTTAACCCCGCCAAAAACCGCACCGCGTTACTATCAGGATAAAACTGCAACATAACCCTCAGAGAAAAACATGGCATTTCAACATTTAAGAATTGCGCGTCCGGTTAAGGATCTGGTGAGAAGCTGCGAAATGTACTGCGCGGGTTTGGGGCTTAGCAAGTTAGGGGAGTTTACCGATCATGCCGGTTTCAGCGGATGCATGTTAGGCAGTACGGCACTGAGCTGGCATCTTGAATTCACGATCTGCAACCAGCATCCTGTACCACCATCTTCCTCTCCGGAAGATCTTCTGGTGCTGTATATCCCGGAACTACAGCAGTGGCAGGAAGCCTGTGCCCGAATGGTAAAGGCCGGTTTTATCCAGATCACCGCGTTTAATCCATACTGGGATAACAAAGGGGCAACGTTTGAAGATGCTGACGGTTACCGGACAGTGATACAGAAGATGCGCTGGGACCCCTCCTGAGGTTGTCAGACGGGACGTAGCTCCCATCTTCCGGCGCAGAGTAAAACCAGGCTAAGCAGACAACAACGTGCAACTTTTCTGGCTACCCAGCCATGGGCCGCAACGGCTGGTAAAAGCAGGCGGTGGGAAATCATCCCACTTCCGGGAGCCAGCCCAGTACGATGAAGAGTTGAATGGCAATTACGCCGATACCGCAAAGAAAGATCAGTAGTAGTAAAGGTGCACCGCCCGCAACCCGGTAAGCCGCTGAACCGTGCTGCTGGCGGCTACGCCATGCGAGCAATGACGGAATAATCAGCGCCAGCACGGCCAGGGCAACACCCGCGTAGCCGAGCGCTAATATAAAGCCTTGCGGATAAAACAGCGCAAACAGCAGCGGCGGCAGGAAGGTCATCAGCCCGCTCTGCATCCGGCCTGTAACGCTGGCGTTACGCTTACAGAGATCGGTCAGGTAATCGAACAGCCCCAGCGATACGCCCAGGAAAGAGGTCGCCAGCGCCAGCGCGGCAAACAGATGTATCGCCAGCTCAACGTGAGGGGAAGCAACAATCTCGCGTATCGCCTGTAACAGGCCGTTCAGACCGGCATGGCTGGCGAGCAGGGCGCTGAAGGCATTTTGTTCAATCGCGCCAAGCGTCGCCAGCTGCCAGAGGATATAAGCCACCAGCGGAATGGCGCTGCCGGTAATAAACACCCAGCGCAGCTTACGCAGATCGCCATTCAGATAGCTGACGATGCTGGGAACGCTGCCGTGAAAGCCGAAAGAGGTGAAGATAACCGGGATAGCGGAAAGCACCAGGCCCTTTTCCAGCGGCAGCGTCAGCAGGTTGGTCTGATGGATATGCGGCATCATCAGCCCCAGTAACATCACCAGCAAAACAATCTTGGCGCAGAACAGTACGCGGTTAAACATATCCACCATATGCGTACCAATAGAGACAATCCCCCCGGCAACCAGCGTAAACAGCAGTACGCCGCTACCGGAGGTAACGGTGACAGAGAACCACTGGCTCAGGCTGGCCGCCAGCAGCTCGCCTGCGCCGCTGATATAGGCAGCAGTTAAGGCATACATTAAAAACAGCATACCCAGGCCCGTAAGCCACTGGCCAGGCCGGCCAAGATAGCGACGCGTCAGCGTTCCCAGCCCGGTATCTGCCGGTGCATGCTGATAAACTTCCACCATCAGCAGCGCGGTGTAGCACATCAGCGCCCACAGCCCAATCAGGAGCAGCACCGTTATGGCGGGCCCAACGCCCGCTGCGGCTAACGGCATTGCCAGCATGCCGGCGCCAATAGTGGTACCGGCAACAATAAAAATACTGCCCAGGGTGCGGTTCTTCACGCCTTCCTCTGAATGTCATTCTGCCTGCAAAAAGTGTACGCAGGGTAAGTGAAGCGTTACAGGGCGTCAAATATTCATTACAGATAACCGACGCGGCTGTTTTTCCCCCCGTTCAGGCTCGGGCAAGCGAAAACGATGCGGGCAGGACGGCGGGCTTTAGAGCGGCACTGGCTTTGCTGGCAGGGTTGAGGCTTACCGGCAAATTAACAGTAATGTCTGAGCAGGGCATGATATTCCGCCTGCAAACGGTAACGATACACCGGCCTGCCGGTGGCACCATACTGAATAGTGGTGAACAGAATATCTATTTCGGCCAGCCAGATAAGATACTTACGGCAGGACACGCGAGAGATATTCACTTCGCTGGCTAATTCATCGGTGGAAAATTCGCTGTCGGGATGCGCATCAATCCACTGACACAGCGTGCGTAGGGTTTGCGGCGTTAATCCTTTAGGTAATCTTTTCTGGTTACTGCCTGCTGATGTATTGCCGTGAATCAACCGATCAAGCTCCGCCTGCTGATAGTACTGCTGATTATCCATCTGCGATCGCTTTTGCTGCCAGTGGGTCAGCGCCTCTTCGAAACGTGAAAACTGGAAGGGTTTGATCAGATAATCGGCCACGCCGTAGTTAAGCGAGGTTTTGATGCTGGCCGCATCGGCAGCGGAAGAGATAATGATAACGTCTACATGATGGTGAGCATTTCGCAGTTCCGCGAGGAGATCCAGGCCGTTCTCCTGCTGCATATAGATATCCAGCAGGATAAGATCAACCGGCGAGTCGGTTTGCAGCAACCGCTCTTTTGCCTGTTGCAGGGAGGACGCAGTACCACAGCAGGTAAGCCCTGAAATCTGACCGATATAACAGCGGTTAAGTTCTGCAACCATGGCGTCATCATCAACCACTAACACATTCATCATTACGCTTTATTTCCTTTAACCCACGGAAGTTGTACAAAGAACTGGGTGTAGACGCCTGGCTCTGATTCAACGCTGAGATTGCCGCCAAGCGTTTCGGTCTGCTGTTTAACCAGAAACAGCCCCATACCGCGATCGTTGCCTTTTGAAGAGAACCCTTTGTCAAAGATAGCGGTTTCCAGCTCAGGCGGAATGCCGGGGCCATCATCACTGACTTCACAAGAGAGCCAGCCGTTCTGGTAGTGCAGCAGGAGATGAATCTCGCCTTCCTGCTGCTGTTCCAGCGCTTCCAGCGCATTCTCTATCAGATTTCCTAACACCAGAACCAGCGCCGTCACCTGCTGTTCACTACCGCAGTCAGGCAGGTAGCAGTCATCGCTGAGGAGTAAACGATGGCCCTTGTCAGAGGCCCGGTTGATTTTACTCAGTAAAAATCCGGCAATAACCGGCGATTTAACACGCTGCAGCAGAGAGCCAATTTCCGTCTGATAATTATTCGCGGTTTTTAAAATATAGGTTTCCATCTGGGCATAATTTTTCATATGCAGCAGGCCGAGAATCACATGCAGCTTATTCATAAATTCATGGGAGTGTTCCCGCAAGGCATCGACATAGTTTACCATGCCGTCCAGACGCTGCATCAGCTGGCTGATTTCAGTCTTATCACGGAAGGTACAGACCGCGCCAATAACGCGTCCCCGGCTGCGTACCGGTACCGTATTACTGATCATAATCCGCTCCCGCACGTTGAGTTCTTCATCGTGCCGGGCTTTACCATCATGCAGCGCTTCCCGCAGATGGCTCAGCATCAGCGAATCCTCCGGGATGCGGTCGCCGCTGAGGGGGGCTTCAATCGCGCTTTGATGCAGCAGCTGCTGCGCGGCCTGATTGATAAGCGTGACGCGCGCGTCGGCATCTACGGCGATAACGCCCTCTTTGATGGAATCCAGAATGGCCTGCCGCTGCTCAAACAGGCTTGAAATCTCATGCGGTTCCAGACCGAGCAGGATCCTTTTCAGGCGCCGCACCAGAATCAGTACGCCCAGTAAGCCTACCGAGCCGCCCAGCAAAATGGTCCAGAAAACATTCCAGCGGCTTTTATGGATCTGCGCCGTGACATCGCTCAGTGAAATACCAATCGCTACCACGCCGATCTGCTGATGCTGTACGTTAAAAACGGGCGTAAAGACGCGCAACGCTTTGACCAGCGTTCCCCGGTTATAGGCGATATTTTCATGACCGGATAGCGCAGGTAACAGGTCATCGCCCTGAAAACGTTTATTGATCAGGCTGCTGTTTGGATGGGAATAACGGATGCCTTTCATATCGGTCACCGTGACGAACAATAAGTTGTTCCGCTTTTGCACCGCGAGAGCGATGGGTGGGATAAGCCCCTCACTGGCGGGCAGGGCGAGACTACGCTGAATCTCAGGATCTTCTGCCAGAGTGCGCGCGACGGCCAGCGCCTTATCCTTCACGTGGGCATGGGTAAAATTATCGATCTGAATGAAGTAGAGAAGGTGAACGCTAAGCAATACGGTCACTATGACCGCGACCATCATTAACGTCGCCAGCGTGCTGAGTTTCATTGGGCGCTTACGCGTGATTTTGGACTGCGTTGCTGGGTTCATCAGGCTGCTTCAAAGAAAGGGGAGCGTTGATTGTAACAAGTGAAACAGACGTTAAATAGCCTGAGCAGTACAGTTAAGGACGCTTGTGGGCAGAATGTTCCTTGTCAGAAAGCCCGACGCGCCAGAAATGCCCGTTTTGTAACTAAAGTCATTTGCGGCTCTGTTTTTTTAATTAAAAAACTAAAAATAAATCAACTATTCGGTAACAATATTTTAAAATCATCAGACTTTTCTTAACCATCACCGCAACAGATTGAAGATTAAGCATGATTAAATCAACAAAAGTACTGCCTTCACTTTCCCTTTTGGCACTGTTAGTGACTTCCGCTGCCCACGCTGAAACCGCTCCTGAGAAAACCGATGTTCTGCTGATCGGCGGCGGCATTATGAGCGCTTCATTAGGGACATTTCTTGAAGAGCTGCAGCCTGACTGGAAACAGATCATGGTTGAGCGCCTCGACGGTGTCGCGCTGGAATCTTCCAATGGCTGGAACAATGCGGGTACCGGTCACTCCGCGAACATGGAACTGAACTACACGCCAGAGCGTGAAGACGGTTCAATCAACGTGACCAAGGCGCTGGAAATTAATGAAGCCTTTATGATCTCCCGTCAGTTCTGGACGGAGCAGGTTAAGCGTGGCGTGCTCAATAACCCACACTCTTTCATTAACTCCACGGCGCATATGAGCTTTGTCTGGGGCGATAAGAATATCGATTATCTGGACCGCCGCTATAAGGCGCTGCAAAAGACCGTGCTGTTCCAGGGCATGAAATTCTCTACCGACCATAAGCAGATTGCCCAGTGGTCGCCGCTGATCATGGAAGGCCGCGATCCGCAGCAGAAAGTCGCCGCTACCTGGACGCCGGTCGGCACCGATGTTAACTATGGTGAAATCACGCGCCAGCTGATTGGCAGCCTGAAGAAGAATGATAACTTCACGCTGGAAACCTCGTCTGAAGTGACCGGTTTTGAACGCAACAGCGATAACTCCTGGCATGTCAGCATCAAAGATGCCAAAAGCGGCGAGATGCGCGCGGTTGATGCCAAATATGTCTTTATCGGCGCGGGCGGCGGTGCTCTGAAGCTGCTGCAGGAGACCGGCATTCCTGAAGCGGATAACTATGCGGGCTTCCCGGTCGGCGGTTCTTTCCTGGTGACGGAAAACCCGGCGCTGGCCGATCGTCACAGAGAGAAAGTGTATGGTCAGGCATCCGTAGGTGCTCCGCCGATGTCCGTGCCGCACCTGGATTCCCGTTATCTGGATGGCAAACAGGTTATTCTGTTTGGGCCATTCGCGACTTTCTCCACCAAATTCCTGAAAAACGGTTCGCTGTTTGATCTGTTAAGCTCCACCACCTTTAATAACGTGGGGGCGATGACGGATGTCGGTATTGATAACTTCGATCTGGTTAAGTATCTGATTGGTCAGGTAATGCTGGATGATGAGGATCGCCTGGCCTCACTCAGAGAGTACTATCCAGCCGCGAAGGCTGAAGACTGGAAGCTGATCCAGGCAGGACAGCGCGTACAGATTATCAAGAAAGACGCAGAGAAGGGCGGCGTGCTGAAGCTGGGAACCGAAATTGTGACCGATCGGCATAAAACCGTTGCGGCCTTGCTGGGTGCCTCGCCGGGCGCATCAACCGCAGCACCGATTGCGCTGAATGTGGTCAAAGAGCTGTTTCCGGAGCAGTTTAAATCTGCGGAATGGCAGGAAAAGATCCATCACTTCGTGCCGAGCTACGGCAAGAAGCTGAATGATGATGCTGAGCTGGCACAGAAAGTCTGGGATGACACTGCCGCCACGCTGCAGCTGACTAAACCGCCTGTGATTGATATGACGGGCAAAACCGCAGAAGCGCCAGCGGCACAACCGCAGAAAGCGGCGGAGCCACAGCACGATATGGCGCTGTAAGGCGGAGTTAACAATCGGATTTTTTTATAGCAGTAGCGATAATTGAGTACGCAAAGCGAAAGGCTGGTCACTGACCAGCCTTTTTTATTGGCGGTAATTGTCCCTTCCTCTTTTCAGTGATTACTTCCGGGGCGCTGAAGCTGGCAGGGGTAAATATCACATCGATACCGGCAGTAAAAGAAATTGAGGAAGGCCAGTCGGCTCAACCGGACCAGGCAATGCTTATTTTGCCACCCTGACTTCAGGTACCTTCCACGAACCTTTCAGAATGGCTTCGTCGGGACCATAGGTGCGTAGCACTGTCCAGAATGGTCCGTCGGGCGCCGGAAGCCAGTTCACCGTTTTATCCGCAGGTTTTTGAACGGAAAGGTAGAACGTGACGGAACCATCACTGCCTTTGATAAGATCCGGCGTGGTACTACTGAAGGAATAGCGATTCTCGCTGTTGTCGACCAGCCAGCGGTGCGGAAGACTATACATCGTCAGGGACCAGAAGTATTTCACCGGGGGTAAGTCCGCCTCAGGCATATTAATGACGTAATCGTGCTTTGAAGCATCCAGCATCTGACCCTGGTTATCTTTCACCAGGGAGAAATAGAATGACTGGTCGGTTGTATTACCGAAAATGCCCAGATAAACACCCATCGCACGCGTCAGATAATCCTCTTTCAGCTTTTCGCGGGTATTAAAAAGCTTACTGGCATCTCTGGTTTTATCTCCGACCTGTTTCATCTCTTTCTGCGCCAGAATAATCCCCTGAGCCTGCGCAGTTTTTTGCGCTGAGCTCAGCGTTGGTGTTCCCGCTTTACCGTCATCGCTGATACCCAGCACCTTCAGGGCATCGTACATTTCCCTGTCCGCAGGATTATGCTTCACGTGCTGAATAAGGAAGGCCACATAGTCCCAGTACTCCGGCGTCATTTCTGCCCCTTCTTTCCATGCCGGGAATGTCAGCTCCGGGGCAGGGGCAGGTTTTGCGGTACCCAGATATTCACTCAGCGGCTGGAGCGTGTATTCCTGCTGAATTTTCTTCACGTTTTGCAGGTCATTCTTATCCCCCAGAAGTTGAGTGCGGGTAAGTGAACCGAGGAAATCACTTTCACCCTGGATAATGCGTTTGATGCCTTTGGGTTTTTCCCCCTGCCAGTCAGGACCGGCCAGAAGCACGCGAACACCCTCATTGCCGTCATTGACCGAGCCTGGGTTCCCCAGCACGAAGCCCCACATATCGTCCCACTGGCTGGTATAAAAACGGTTTTTTTCTATCTTCGGCATAGTCAGAACCCACGGCTCACTTCTGACATCAAGCCAGACGTAAGAGTAGGGAGAGTCAACGTTAGGGGTGACGATATCAGTATCGTCAGGGCTGGAAACGCCCAGGTGAAGCCATTTTCCGAAATTGCCGGATTTTATAGCCTGCGCGTACATCGTTCTGTAGTTCATCACCAGGGGATAGGTAAAAATATAGGCATTTTTTGCCAGTTCATTCATTTGTTGCTGCGGCAGATGAGATGCTGCGGTAGCGGAGCCATGAGGAGCGGAAGTAGCTGAACTCTGGGCGAAAACGGGGAGTGCCGTCACGGTGAGCGATGCCGCAACAGCCACGGCAAGCGTTGTGAATTTAATCGTCATGATAATTCCTTATGAAAAAGATGAATATTTAACTGAATATAAACCGACCTGCCGGATATGTGCTGATGGCGTTACTTCACTTTTTCAAAATCAGGTAATTTAAAACTTTTATCAAAAAATGGTTTTTCTGGCGCATACAGACGGAAATAAACAAACCAGCCATCATCTCCCACTGTTTTCAGGAAGTTGACCTCTTTCCCTTCAGGCGCTGTTGGTCCGATATAAATATCAACGGAACCGTCATCGTTGCGTTTGAGCTCGCTGGATTTCGAACCAAGGCTGCTGTCGGCAATGGCCGTTCCGCCGTTGTCATAGTTACGGCGGGTATTTTCACTGTATAAAGTCAGCGACCAGAATTGCTTCACCGGAACGTCTTCAGGAATGTGGAGTTTATATAACCGATCGGCCCGAAATAGTTCCCCCTCGCTGTCCCGCTTGGTGGTCATATAGACCTGACCCAGGCCCGGCGTCGGGTTCACCATGCCTTCAGAGGAGGTGACCGCCTCATAGAACCAGACTGCGCGCTCATCCAGCTCAACTTTATTGTTTGTCTCCTGCGGGGTGTGGAAATCGAAGCTCTTGAACCACTGTGTTCCCTGCCAGTAAGGCGAGGTAAAGCGTGGATTGGTCTGCATATTACGCAGCATTAGTTCGCCGTAGGTTACGGCCTGCGCCAGAATTTTTGTCTGCCTGTCGTCGGGTTTAAAGCTGGCACCTTTGGCAATACCCAGCGGTTCCAGCATCGCCGCCATTATTTTGTCCTGCTCACGGGTCGGTTCCTGTTGAAAAATGTCACTCAGAAGCTGCCAGTATTCCATTCCCCGTGGCGGCGTGGCGGACCATTCTTTATCGACGCCCTTGATGAAATGAATCGACTGCATGGGTTCACCAACGCGAGCCACTTTCATTTCATTCTGGATGCGTTTTTCAAATTCAGCCGAAGGGTCGAGCAGGCGTAAGCCAATGAAAATATTATTTGTTTGCGACTGGAATACATAATCAGCCTGACTTTTGTATCCGGCCAGTTTTGCCTCTGGCCCGACAATGATATATGAACCGCCTTTCCCCTTGTCAGGACCGGTTTGACCGATATCACTGACCGGTTTCTGCCATAAATCCTGTAAAATCCCCGCCACCGCGCCTGTCGGAACCTCCACTTTTACCGGCCCATCCTTCAGACTGATAAAGTTGATGACATAGGGTGTAGTGAGGTTGGCGGTGACAATGCCCCGCTTTTCCTTCAGCGAGCTGTAAACAACAAAGTCACCCAGATTTTTTGCATCAAAAGTCTCTTCCTGAGCCGTTTTCCATTTCATATAGGAAACTGCAGGGATCGACCAGATATACGCCTGGGTTGCGCGTTGAAAATCCATCGCATCATAGAGACTCTTCTGACCTTCAGTAATGAAATTATCAGTAAGAGTTATGTCACCCTGCGGCGTGGCAATGGTTTCATCGCCCTGTAATGTTGCCTTATCCAGACTAAGGGGCGCTGCTGCAAATGCAGCAGTAGAGGAACAATACAGCACAAAGGCAATGGACTTTCTAAGGCTGAGTATCATGGCTTACGCTCACTAATGTGATGACCTGTAAAAATAATAGTCAATACAGTCAGATAGTGTTAGCGAAGTTATTATTTATGCGGATAACTCTGGACTGGCATCACACCGGTTTACCTGCTCAGGTGAGACCGCCCTCGGAGAGGATCTCCAGCAAAAATTCGCTGACGGCCCGGACGCGCGTCGAGGCGGATAAATCCGCATGGCTGACCAGCCAGAGATCTTCCGAAAAGACGTTTTTGGCCGGTAATACTTCAACCATTTCGCAGTAATGCGCGGCGATAAAACAGGGTAATACTGCCAGCCCAAGACCGGCTCTCACCGCAGCGATTTGTGAATCAAGACTGCTGACCACTAACGCGGATCGACTGTAGGGATAGGTTTCGCTCAGCCATTTTGCGGCGGGCAGATGTGCATACGCACTGTCCCAGCCGATCATGCGTCTGCCCTCCAGAGGCCGGGCATCGGGGGCAGAATGCTGAGAGAGATAATCTTCAGAACCATAGACCGCTGATTGCAGGCGTCCCGCTTTGCGAATCTTTAGCGAGTTCTGTTCAGGGCGGATCAGGCGAAGCGCCAGATCGGCATCGTGACGCGTGACCGAAACGGAATTTATGCCGGTAATGATTTCCAGCCTGATATCAGGAAAACGGTCGGCGAAGCGAGGCAGGGCAGGAATAATCAGATGGCTTGCCAGCGTCGCGGCGGTAGCCAGACGAACCGTGCCGGCAGGACGAAGATCGCATCCTGCAATTTTGCTTTCAAGCAGCAAAACTTTCTCTTCGACCTCCTCCGCATAGCGAATAAGATCCCGTCCTGCATCCGTCAGGAAATAGCCGGTCTGATGGTGTACGAAAAGGCGGGATCTCAGCGCCGTCTCTATCATACCGATCCGTCTGGATACGGTTGACTGACTCACGCGAAACGCTTCGGCCGTTTTTGTCAGGCTCTGGGTCCGGGCAACGGTGAGGAAAAACCGTAAATCGTTCCAGTCCATTTTAGTCGCAGACATTTTTGTTTTCTGTTTATGGAAAATGATTATTCTATTTTATCGCTATTTTTAAGTAGCTCATAGAAATAAACTCCTGCAAACGTTACGAGGCCTGACGTTATCGGGCTTTCTCAGCTGGAGTTATATTATGGCGAATTTAAATAAGCAAAATGCACCGGTTATGAATCCCACTGAAGTGGTGAAAGCCTATTTAGCGGCATTTGCTCAAAAGGATTGGGGTAAGGCGATTGCGCTGCTGCATGAAGAGGTCATCTGGCATGTTGATGGCGATGCGAACGTGCCGACGGTAGGGCTGCTGCGGGGTCCCGTGCAGGTCAGAAAGTGGCTGGAGCGTTTCCCCAGTCATTTTGAACCACTCGATTTTACCCTTGCTGAATTCATTGAGCAGGATGAAAACGTTCTGGTACTGGGCCGTTTCCGGCATCTTATTACGGAGACGGGAAACAGAGTAGGTAGTGATATGGTCATCCATTTTAAAGTCTCACAAAGCAAAATATCCCGCTATCAGATATTTGAAGATTCAGCTCTGCTGAGCCGGGCCTTTAATTCGCAGGATACATGGCAACAGCACCAAATTAAGATCAACGGTACGCTTTACCATTACCGGGAGCAGGGTGAGGGACCAACGCTTTTTTTTGCTCACGGTCTGTTTGTTGATGGTGAAATTTTTAACGACCAGATTAACGTGCTGAGTCAATCCTTTCGCTGCATCGTCATGGATATGCCCGGTCATGGGCAGAGCGGTTTCAATCCCGATGGCTGGACGCTGGATGATATCAGCCGGGATTTTGCACTGATGATTCAGGAACTCTCGCTGCGGGAAGTGACCTTTATTGGCCAGAGTCAGGGTGGAATGGTTGGCCTCAGGCTGGCAGCCAGCTTTCCAGATTTATTGTCCGGACTGATCCTTATTGGAACCAGCGCCCGGGCCGAGTATCCGGAAAGAGAGGATAGCTGGCAAAGGCGGCGAGATATTATGTTAAATGGGAGTCGCCCGGAGCTTGATACGATGTTTACGGCGATTCAGCGTGAGATTTATGGCGAAGAAGGATTACGCAGGCATGCCAGTTTTATTACGCACGAAAGAAACCTGATGATGACGCTGCCACGCTCCGGCCTGGCGCTGGCGATGGATGCCGCCGTTTTTAATCGTGATGATATACGGGCATTGCTTCCCTCTATTCGTATTCCGGCGTTAGTCATTTGCGGAGATGCGGACAGGGCAACGCCGGTCGGGCTAAGCCGTGAAATCGCTGATGTAATTCCTGACACAAAACTGATCGTCTTAACCGGCGCTGGCCATCATCCCGTGGTGGATGCCGCCCAACAGGTCACCAGGGCGATCGGGGATTTTCTGCTTTCCAGAGCTAAGCTACCTCCGCGGTAATAATACTCACGGGCCAGATACTCTCCGGAAGGTGGATTGAAGGCCAGCGAAACGTGACGTTGCTACGTGAAAAATGCAGGGCTGGAGGGTTGCCAACGCTACATATTTTACGTAGCGCGATCGGTAAAATATTAATTATATTTTTCAACTATTTAAGTGGAGTTTATTAACGAAAGAACGCTGACCGCTCTGCGTTACTGGCTGAACCTATGTGAACCGCCTTGCTTCCCATAGGTTAGACTTAAACATCCAGCCGGTGAATAACGTTCACAAACTCATGTACGCCGCTATTGATCTCCCGCAGGCTGCGTGACAGTTCGCTGATCTTATCCTGTTCGGTAACCATAAACTCTTTCACCGTATCCAGCTGTTGATGCATCTGCTGGATCAGCTGGGTGTTCAGCTCCACCACGGAAGTGATCTTTTGGGTGGCACTGGCGGTCGAGGCCGCAAGGCGGCGAACTTCAGCCGCAACCACGCTAAAGCCCCGGCCGGCTTCGCCTGCGCGGGCCGATTCTATTGCGGCGTTTAGCGCCAGAATATTGGTTTGAGAGGCAATAAGGTTAATGCTATCAACAACATCGCGAATATTTTTAGCGGAGGCATTCAGCTTTTCACCGATCGCCGTGGCTGCATTGACCTTATCAGCAACCAGTCCGGAATTGCGCACCGTATCTTCCAGTACTTCGTTCGCGTTGTGGGTAATCTGCGAGGTCTCTTCCGAGGTAGTGACAGCAATATCCGCCACGCGTTTCGCTGCCTCAACCCGGGTAGTAATATCCGACGCGATTTTGATCACTTTACATACTTTGCCGTCGACGTCATACACCGGATTGTAACTGGCTTCAAGCCAGATGCGCTCGCCGCCGGCGGTTTTACGCTCAAAACGTCCCACGAAGTGCTGGCCTTTGCCAATCTTTTTCCAGAAGTCAGGGTTTTCCCGGTAAAAGCTGTCATAGCAAAAAATACGGTGGTGCTGGCCCGCAAGATCATCCAGCGTATAGCCCATATGGGTGAGGAAGTTGCTGTTGGCAGTGATAATTTTGCCGTCAGTGGTAAATTCAATCACCGCCATAGATCGATCGAGTGCGGTAATCACCGCTTCTTTATGCTCCAGCTCCTGGTGGCGTGCGGTGATATCTGAAGCAACTTTGATGACTTTATAGACGTTGCCTTTGTCATCGCTGACGGGAAAATAGGTCGCGCTGAGATAGACACGCTGATGCGTTTTGCTGAAGCGCTCAAATATGCCCGTAATCGATTCACCCGCCGCCAGCGTTTGCCAGAACGTACTGTAACCCGTTGAGCGACAGTAATCCGGATGGCAGAAAATCCGGTGATGCTGACCCTGAATCTCACCCAGAGCATAGCCGCTAAGGTTAAGAAACTGCTGATTGGCGCTGAGTATTTCTCCATCGGGCAGGAACTCGATCCACGCCACGTGTTGTTTAATCGCATCGATGTCCTTCACGATGCTGCTGCCTTTGGATAAGGACAGAGAAAAACCCGCTTTTTTTACACCAAACATATTTAATCCCAGGAAGTTATCATTATTTTGACGATCCCTTTGCCGGCGGGTAAGCCTGTGTCACCACCGGGGCAAAAAAATCCCGTACGGCCACCTGAGCCGCCTTTTCCCAACGGGATACTTCATCATTCGCCTGGACGCGGTGAAAGAGCGTATCTCTTAACGCAGTGAAGCGCGGATGCCGGGACCTTTTTTGTGACTTGCCTGATGTAATCAAAAAAATAAAATGACAAACCGACCTGGGTTTGTCCTACAAAAGGTATCGGCAGGGAGGCCGGAAATTTGAGAAGTTTTTGCAGATGATGAGAAGTACTGCATGCTAAAAAGGTTTCTGGGTATGAGGTGATAAAGGGCAGGGCGTGGCGATATTGCACGATGTAAAACAGTTTTGTCAGGGCTTGCGCCGGTTCTTTATCGCAGCCTGTCAGGCTTCAGGAGGTTATCTCATTCTGAAGGAAACGCTGTTTGTTATCAGATGCCGCTTACTGACATAATAATGTCGTTATGAAGCCGGTGCATGGCATGTCAGTTCATTACGTGACTTTTACACGATTTCTGGCTCTATCATCAGTCAGCTATTTTCAGCTATTAAATTTTAAAGGGATGAATATGAAAGTGGATTTTCTGTTTTTAACCGTATTGTTTATGGCGCTCCCTGCGCATGCCGCTTCACCCACGCAGTTTAAACCTGCCGTGCTGAATGCCGCGCTCTTATTCAATCACGATCCGAGCGTTGGCAACGTAAAACATAGCCTGCAATGGATAAGAAATAGTGCAGGGGAATTACGGGTGATGACAGACGTCTGGTATGACCATGAGGGCTGTTTCACGCGGGTGAATATGGTTGATAAAATTAATGGCACCGAGTTTCATCTCGAAAATAAGGATGGCGGGATTATCTCTCACAAAGGTCAGTTTATCGCGGGTAAGGTTAATCAGGCTTGTCAGCTTACGGAGCTGGAAAATGAGAGCGGTAAATACCGTTTAAGCTACAATTCCCAAGGGCTTCTGCAGACAATGACCAGTCTGGATACCGGTAAAGTCATCGCGCGCTATGAATATCGCTATGGTCAGTTTCCGGTACGGGTTCGAAATTATGAAAATCACACGGATAGTATTTTCTCTTATCCTGCCGGGAGTCCGCAGTTCCTTGATTTCCAGTCATCGTTAAAAACCGGGGACAACACAACTTGGTTAAAGCAGAGCTGCAGCTATCAAACTGACGGTAACGGTGGGCTTTGTTCAATCGTTACGGCGGACGATGAGAACTACCGCGAGGGTGCAGTGATGATGTTTTCAAATCATCAGGTGACATATTACTGAAGTGGAAAGCGCGGTTTCATCCGCATACCTAAGGTAGAGGACAGCCCAGAGCAATCTGGGTTTATCATCAGGGAAGTAGGGAAGTAGGCAGGTAAGCATCTGATTCGTTAGCAGATGAAGGTATTCATCTAATTTAACATAATATACATTATGCGCACCAAGGTTAGCCTGTGTAGATTTTGTCTGTTTATTGCCTGTCACTCCTTAAACGCTGATGCGTTAAAACGAGCCGCTTTCCCTGGCCTTGAGCATCAGTTTCTGCCAGCAGGCAGAAATAGATCTCGTTACTGTTGGCGGAATCTTATGACGCTAACGCTGTAAGCTCAGAAGCCATAACGCAGCCAGGCGAAAAGAACGTTGCCATTATTCCGCGAGCCAGGAATGTAAGTGAACTGCACGTTGAAGCGTTTATATCCGGCGGAGAAAAGAGGAAGAACGATAGGTAGCGGAACATAATTTGCAAAGTCTTCGCGCGCGGTTATTCCAGCAGCTAATCCTAAACCCAGCCGGAAATTTCGCTGCTCATCCAGATAAAAACCCTTTTCCCAGCCATAACCCACCATAGGCTGCCATTCATTATGGGAATCCTTAAAAGCCATGGCATACAGTGCGCTCCAGTTGCCCTCAGCGCTATAACGCGATAAACCATAGCCGCCGCCCCATGGCGTTTCATTGTATCTGTCAGTCTTATCTTTATCGTAGGCAAACCGGGCGTGCCAGCTGATGAAAGGTAAATAAAGGTCGTGATAGTCAGGCTGTTGCCATGTCTGCGAGACATCGTTTTTAAACCATTCCCAGCCATCCTCTATGCTGTTACTTGCAAAGGCAGAAAATGTCAGTGCCGCGGACATAAACAGAGCAACAAGAATAGTATGCATGGGTTTTCCTCTGTGAAATTGTCTTATTCACAACGTGATTTAAAAGTCCTGCAGCCACTGGTAAGTATTAATCCGCCGGCTTGATGAAGGCTCACTGATTTGAAGGAATAACGCTGGATAATATCTCTTGTTGATAACGGCGAAAGCATTCTTCGCCGCCCTGCTCTTTTACTGCTGATAAAGGGGCCCGCCAGAATGTCTGAAACCCTGGTAAAGTTACTGCCGGCCTCCGTAACTATAGCCGGCAACAAGTAAACTCCCGCGCTTATCGCACATCCTTTTGATCGCGTTCGCTCAGTTCATGCAGCGCAATCTGGCGGGAAGGCGCACTTTCCAGCTCCCCGGCATAGCGTTCGCTAAGATCTTCCAGGCTGGTGAACTGGCCGTCAAGAAACAGAAAGCTCAGATGCTGCTCCACGTCACGCAGCATCCCCTCAACGGAATCACTGTCGCCCTGCTCTTCATTGCCATCAAGCTGCCAGTGATAGCGACCCGCCTGCTCAGTAGCGCCACCGATATCCACAAGGTGGCCATCTATATTCTGAACCAGCAGGCGATCCTGAATAAAGAAAAGATGGTAAGGCATGAGATCCTGATTGTTAGCTGACATTGTTCCTCCGGTTCGGATAAATCATTCCCTTTCAGCATAGTCAGCGTTTTTGGGCCTTGCCGGAGAAAATCTCCCGGCGTCGCCCGAGACGGCGAATCGAAATATCTCCGGAATTTTGTACTACACTTAATGCCTGATGAAGAAAAATTAACACTTCAACCCACTGTTTATCCTCAATTAAGTTCAAGTCATGCCGGGTAACCTGGTACTGGCACTGAGTGATAAGAGACTTGATACAGGAGCCTACATGTCAAATTCATCCCGCACACAACCTTCCATTCCTGCTCAGCAGCAGCAATGGCCCGGCAGCACCCGTAATATGCAGCCGCTGCCCGATCATGGTGAACAAAGCTATAAAGGTTCGGGACGTCTGACCGGCAAAAAAGCGATTATTACCGGCGGTGACTCGGGCATTGGCCGTGCGGTCGCCATCGCCTATGCGCGGGAAGGCGCGGATGTTCTCATCTCCTATCTTGATGAACATGAAGATGCAAAAGAGACCGCGCGTCTGGTTGAAGAGGCCGGGCGTAAAGCGGTGCTGGTTCCCGGTGATATCACTGAATCCGCACACTGTAACGCTATCGTGCAGCAGGCCGTTGAGGCTTTTGGTGAAATCAATATCGTGGTAAATAATGCGGCTTATCAGATGTCGCGCGATTCGCTGGATGAGATCGGCGATGAACAGTTTGATCGGACCATGAAGACAAATCTTTATGCCATGTTCTATATCTGTAAAGCCGCTGTGCCCCATATGCCGGCGGGCGGCTCAATAATCAGTACGGCGTCGGTCAATGCGGACAGTCCTAAGCCGAAGCTTATTGCCTATTCTGCGACCAAAGCGGCCATCATTAATTTCTCCGGCAGCCTTGCGGCGCTGCTTGCTGAGAAAGGCATTCGTTCTAACTCTGTCGCGCCTGGCCCCATCTGGACCCCGCTTATCCCTTCGACCATGCCCGCAGATCAGGTCGAAGATTTTGGCAGCGTGGTTCCCATGCAGCGCACTGGTCAGCCTGCTGAATTAGCTGCGGCATACGTTATGCTCGCCAGCGATGAAGCCAGCTATATTTCCGGTGCCAATATTGCCGTTACGGGCGGCGTTGCTGTTATTTGATTCCAAAAAAGAAGCGCGTTGAGCCTCTGAATGGAGAGACAAAGGCTGGGGAAATCCAGCCTTTCAGATCAGATCCTGCCTTAACAAAGTAGCCTGCTCTGAGGCTATTTTTTTAGAACCCGTTTGGATATCGAAATTGGGAGTCGGAAGCCCAAAGAAGAGCTACAGACGCCCTTTTCATTAGCCTTCGTGCTCACCGCCTTCGTGCTCACCGCCTTCGTGCTCACCGCCTTCGTGCTCACCGCCTTCGTACTCGCCGCCTTCGTGCTCACCACCTTCATGCTCACCATGCTGGTCGCTTATCGAGAGGACACTGGTTCGACTATCCTGAACAGCAGCAAAAGCGGCCTGCCCCGATTGAGCCATGACAAAAATACCTACGCCAATCCATAATTTTATACGCATATTTACTGTTCCTTCAGTGGTAGAATAATCAATCTTAAGGATCGATTTAGATAAAGGATTATACATGTTAGTAATGATAAGTGATTTACTTAATTCAGACGAAGTTAGCCTGCTCTGCGAGAAGATGGGTCATGTTAGTTATGTCGATGGTCGCGTTACCGCTGGACGAGAGGCGCGGCCGGTAAAACGGAACAAACAAGTTGATCGTACCGATCCACAGTTGGCAGATATGCAGAAACTCATCACAGATCGCCTGATGGGCAATGACTTGTTCCGTATGGCTACGCGGCCAAAAATCGTACTCCCCCCCATGTTCAGCCGCTATGAAAAAGGCATGGAATATGGGAATCACGTTGACAACTCGATCATGAGAGGGGTGCGTACGGACGTTTCAGTGACCATCTTTCTTTCAGATCCTGACCAATATGAAGGCGGCCAGTTGGTTATAGATTCCCCTGCCGGTGAACACGAGGTGAAGCTACCGGCCGGTTCTGCCGTAACCTATCCTACAACGTCCCTGCATCGTGTTGCTCCAGTAGTGTCTGGCGAGCGGTTAGCTGCGGTCACCTGGATTCGCAGTTTTGTGCGGAATGCCGCCGATCGGGAAACGCTTTTCGATCTGGATACTGCCCGCCACCGGCTCTTCAAGATGTTAGGAAAGACACCAGAGATGGACCTGCTGGCAAAGACTCAGTCAAACCTGCTTCGGCGTTGGGTCGAGGATTAAGGTAAGTTGAAAACATGTTGCCCTGAAACCCCGGCATATCTCTGACCCTTTCCCTGCCCTACGTTTTTACCGGGTACCACTGGTGGACTTTACCGCAAAAAAAAGCGGCCGCAACATTCACCGTTGCGGCCGCTTTTCTAAGCGTAAAACCTGGAATTAACCGGGTTTGCGGGAAACATGCTCCGCCGCGGCGTCGTTAGCGAGCGTGACGGCTTCAGCCAGCGTCTGGCCCTTACTTAGCGCGGAACAGAGTACGCCCGTGAAGCAGTCGCCAGCCCCATGCGTGCTGATCAGCTCAATCTTTTTCGCCGCGATACTCAGGCTTTCCCTGCCCGTTTTACAATACGCCACGCCATGTTCACCGGCGGTGACTACAACCTGCGGAAACTGTTGCGCCAGGGTTTCGGCCGCTTTTTTCGCGGAGGCTAAGTCGTTGACCGGCACCGCACTCATGTCTCGTGCCTCAATGGCATTCACGATCAGCAGATCGATATTCGCCTGAAGTTCAGGGCTTAAAAGACGTGCTGGCGCAGCATTGATGCAAACCTGTATCCCGCGCTGCTTTGCCGCTGCCGCCGCCTGCTGATTGACCCTGTCGGGCACTTCATTCTGTAAAATCAGCAGCCTGACGTCGTGCCAGAAGCTTTCCCGAGAAAAGGTTTCCAGCGCAATATGCTGATTGGCATTGGATACCACTACCGCGCCGTAATCCCCCTCAGCATCAGTAATGGCGACGCTCATGCCGGAGGGGATCTCTGCAATAACCTCAACGGCATCCGTATTCACCCCGGCACGCTGAAGCTGATTAAGCAGAAATTTCCCCTGTTCATCAGCGCCGACGGCGCCGGCAAAGAGCACGCTGGCACCGGCTGAGGCCGCCGCAATCGCCTGGTTACCGCCCTTTCCCCCAAATTTATAACTGCACGCTGAGCCCATTACCGTTTCGCCTTTTTCCGGACGATGGTGGGCATCCAGCATAATATCGTAATGCAGGCTGCCGGTTACTGCGATCTTGCTCATGGCTAGAATTCCCTAAGATCCTGGACCGCATGCTGCGTTTTCATCAGGTTTCTTTCCGCTCGCTTCAGATCTTTCTTGGCGATGGCCACAAACAGTGCGTCCAGAATATTGAGCTGGGCAATGCGTGACGCGGCGTTTTCCCCTAACAGATGCGATCCCTGAGATGTTGAATTGAGCACGACATGCGCGTTGCACGCAATCGGCGACTCGGCGTAATTAGTAATTGCAATCACTTTGGCACCGTTGCGCACCGCCAGTTTGACGGGGTCGTTTACCGCACGCGTGGTGCCCGAGTGACTGATGGCGATGACAACGTCATCGTCAGAGAGCACCGCCGCCGACATCAGCATGATGTGCGCGTCATCGTAAGTCGTCGATTTGATGCCGATTTTCAGCAGCTTATGCGACAGGTCGCGGGCGACCGTTGCGGAGCCGCCAACGGCATAGAGATCGATATGGCGCGCTTTATACATAATGTCAGCTGCCCGGTTGAATTCAGAAACGTCCAGAATCGACAGGGTTTCTTCGATGGCCTGAATTGACGTTCTGAACACTTTTGACAGCAATTGCTCCGATGAGTCATCGGGCTCAATTTCCGCATGCAGCCCCGCCACTTCGGACTGTTTGTAATAGACCAGGCTGCTTCTGAAGTTTCTGAACCCCGTGAAGTTAAGCTTCTTGGTGATTTTCACAATCATTGCTTCAGAGACGTTATTTTCCTGCGCAATCTCTTTTAGGGAGGTTTGCTCAGTGATGTCGTCTCTGGCCGTCACGGCCTCAATGACGCGGCGTTCTAACGGCGTTAGCTGGGGCAAACGCATGCGGATTTGAGCGCCAATGGCTCGCGGATCTTGCTTCATTACTTGCCTCGGGTCGCTCTGTCAATCAACATGGCAATGATAATAATAAGGCCAGTAGCGAGCAATTGGTAAAACGCCTGGATATTCATAAGCGTCAAACCATTACGTAACGCGCCCAGGATAATCACCCCAATCAGCGTACCGAAAATGCTGCCCTTACCGCCCATCAGCGAAGCGCCACCAATAGCCGCTGCCGCGATCGCATCCAGCTCCCAGAGATTACCAATCGTTGGTTCCGCCGCGCCAAGACGACCAATCAGGATCAGTGAGGCTAACGAGGCTAACGCACCGGAGATAACATATACCGTGACTTTGGTTCGTTTAACCGGAACGCCCGCTACCCGCGCCGCCTCTTCATTACCGCCGATCGCCAGAATGTATTCGCCGAGCGGTGTTTTATTCATTACCGTCCAGAGTACCAGCGCGATGACGGCGACAATGATTATCGGGGTAGGAATGCCGAACAGCGCGCTGTTGATCAGGCTACGAAACTCCATCGGAATGCCGAAAACAGGACTACCGCCGGTATAGATCAGCGCAAGAGCGCGGAACAGCGAAAGCCCACCGAGCGTTACGATGAAAGGTTGCAGTCCGGCATATGCAATCAGGGAGCCGCTGAAAATTCCGCACATCGCGCCAATGCCAAGCGTCGCCAGCACGGCCAGCGGCACAGGCACGCCCGACACCATCAGCGTGGCGCCCAGCACCGCCGACAGCGCCGCCGTTGGGCCGACTGACAGATCGATACCGCCCGAGATAATGACCAGCGTCATGCCAAGCGCAATTAAGGCATTGATAGAGGACTGCTGCAAAATATTCAGCATATTCGGCACGGTGAAAAATACCGGCGACAAAAATGAGAACGTTACAACGATAATCAGCAAGCCAATCAGCGTACCGGCGTCGCGTAAATTAAATTTAAACATCGCCGGCGTATGGGAGACCGGCCGGGCAGTAGTTTGTGTCGTCATGGTTATGGCCTTTAAATAAATAACAGGTGAAAGCGTTAAGCGGTCTCTGAATCTTTAATCGCATAACGGGCAATGTTCTCTTCAGTGATGGCACTGCCGGTGAGCTCTTTAGTGATCTTGCCCTCTCTCATAACCAGAACGCGGTCGGAGATACGCATGATCTCGGTCATTTCGGAGGAAACAACCACTATGGCTTTGCCTGCCCTGGCTAACTTTTCTATCAGGTTATAAATCTCAGACTTGGCGCCAATATCGATGCCTCTGGTGGGTTCATCAAACAGAAATACCTGAGCATCTGCGGCGACCCAGCGACCGATAATCACCTTCTGCTGGTTACCGCCGCTGAGAGTGCCGATGGTCTTTTCAATATCGAGCGGGCGGAGGTTAAGTTCACTCATCACTTCGTGCGCCACGCGGTTGAGCTTCTCTTTTTTAATCAACCCGCCCAGCGTGAAGTTGCGCATTGATGGCAGCGCCATATTCAGCTTCACGGCGCGCTCTTTAATGATGCCCTCTTTCTTACGATCTTCCGGCACCAGACCAATACCGGCACGAATGGCCGCACTGACATTGTGATTAGGTACCGCACTGCCGTTTACCTGAACCGTGCCGCTGCTGCGTTTATCAATACCGGCGATCAGTTTCAGCAACTCCGTACGGCCTGCGCCAACCAGGCCCGCGATGCCAAGCACTTCCCCTGCCCGTACGGTAAAGCTGGCTGGCAGGACGTGGCTGCCACGCGCGAGGTTTTCCACCCGTAGCACTTCGCGATCGGTGACGTAAGCGTTGTGCTCCAGCTTCTCGATTTTCCTGCCCACCATTTTGGCGACAATACTTTCTTCGTCCTCATCGGCGATGTTCACCACGCCAACCTGCCGGCCATCACGCATAATGGTGGCGCGATCGCACACCCTGAAAATCTCATTCATTTTGTGCGAAACGTAGATCAGTGAAACGCCCATCGATTTCAGATCCGCAATCAGTTCAGCCAGACGATCGAATTCCGTCGGCGTCAGGCTGGAAGTCGGTTCATCCATGGCGATGATTTTGGCGTCATCCAGCATGGCACGGGCAATCTCGACGATCTGCTGCTGGGAAACCTTCAGGTTTTTGATCGGCTCATTAGGATCGATAGTGGGATCGAGCTGCTTAAGAATCAGCTTTGCCCGCTCAACCTGACCCTGCTTGTCTACCCAACACCCTTTAACTTTGGTCAGCGGACGGCCAAGAAACATATTCTGTGCAACGGAGAGCTCCGGAACGTGCTGTAACTCCTGATGAATCATCGCAATGCCGGCATGGCGGGCACTGAGCGGACTTTTCATCTGCACCTGCTGGCCGTTAACGCTAATCTCACCGTTATCGGCAGCACGGACGCCGGAGAGGATGTTGAGCAGCGTGGATTTACCGGCGCCATTCTCACCAATCAGGGCATGAACCTCGCCGGGCTTCACAAAAAAATCCACATCCTGTAAAGCGACGGCGCTGCCGTAGGTCTTATTGATGCCGCGCATCATTAGGCGATACTGTTCCATACGCTCTCCACCTGACTTATTGTTGGACCAGCAGCTGACGCAGCTTAGCTTCATCTTTAGTTGAGAAAGCGTCAGCGTTCTCTTTGGTGATCAGCGCCTGTGGGGTTGAAATGACGCGTGAAAGTTTCTGTCCGTCGATCAGGCGCAGCATCACTTCCATGGCCACTTCCCCGGTCAGCACGGGAAAGCTGTCTACCGTGCCGGTCAGCTCGCCGCGTTTGATAGAGGCATACGCATCCGAGATGCCATCCGTACCGAATACGGCGGTCTGTTCAGATTTATTCTGCGAACGCACAGCTTCTACCACGCCGAGCGCCATCGTATCGTTGTTGGCATAGAAGCCAATCAGGTCGGGGTGCTGTTGCAGAATGGTCGAGGCATCATTGAAAGCCTTCTCACGGCTCCAGTTAGCGGGAACGCTGGCGACGATATTGAATTTGCCGTTCGCCTGGAGCGTTTCTTTGAAGCCTGCCGTACGCTGGCCTGCGGCGTACACGCCAGGCTGACCTTCGATGACGGCGACTTTTCCGCCCTTCGGATGGTGAGTAATGAACCATTCCGCCACGCGTACGCCGTTATCTTTCTGTACGTTGCCGACGTAGTACTGCACGTTAGGCATTACGGCATCGTTAACGTTAACCACCGGAATGTTTTTGCTGTTGGCGGTCTCCAGCGCCGGCTCCAGGTTGATATCGGTTTGTGGGGAAACCAGCAGGCCATCAAAACCCTGGGCAATCATGGTTTCGGCAATCGACAGCTGGCCTAACTGATCGTCTTCATTCGCCGCGGCCAGGTAAGAGACGTTAAAGCCTTTTTTGTCGGCAACGTTCTGATATCCCTTGCCAAGCGAACGCCAGTATTCATTGGTCAGCGTTTTCGATACGCCGCCGATCCTCAGCTTTGTATTGGCAGCAGGCATCGGACCATATTTACTTTCGAGCTGGGTCCAGTCGGTGCGATCCGGTTCGGTATCCGATTTCAGCGGAGCCAGTTCAGCAGCATAAACGGTGGTCGTTAACAGTGAGGATAAGAGTGCAGAGAGTAAGAGTTTTTTCATGTTTTATAACCTTTTAAGCGTTTTGCGTCAGAGACGCCCGCGTGGTTTTATCGTTATCTGGCCAGCATAATGTCGTTAACGATCAGCTGGGATGCCACGGCATCCTGACGGCTAATCGCGTCGGACAACGCTGCGTTGTCGTGCAGTTTGTCGCACAGCTTCAACAGACGTGTGACGGTTTCGATATTGGCTTCAGCTTCGCGGATGGGGTCGAGGCCGCTGGCATCAGGGAAGGTGTCGAAGTAATAGGCGCCTTTATAGCCGTCACGCTGCATCTGCCAGAGGAATTCCAGCGTGGCGCGGGGGTTGACCGATCCTGCCATCAGGCCGTCATCGCGCTTGCCCCAGCCATCATTCAGATCCAGGCCTAACAGACGGGAGCGACGGGCGACCATCGCCGCGGCATAAGCGGGAATTTCATTGGCAAATAGCACGTGGGCGAAATCGAGCGTGATGCCCAGGTTCGGGCTGCCCGCTTCTTCCACGGCTAACAGGCAAGTCGGTGCGTTCGGGAAAATACTGTAGGCGCGGGGTTCATTCGGTTTGTATTCAATGCTGACGTCCACATCGGGCGCGTATTCGGCCACTTCGCGCACGGCGCTGACCGCGTCTTCCCACATTTTTTTATAGTCGGCCTGGAAACAGTAATCGAAACCATCCTGCCCCATCCACAGCGTCATCAGCGATGAACCAAACTCACGACCGGCATCAATCCCGCGCTTGGTCAGCTCAATCGCTTCCCGGCGGATCTTCGGGTCCGGATTAGTGTAAGCGCCAATTTTGAACTGCGGGGCATCCCAACGCATCTGCATACCGTTGACGGCAAGACCAGCATCAGCGATCGCCTGACGCATCGTGGCAATGTCGCTGGTCATGTGTTGTGGATAGTTCAGATCCAGATGCGTCAGACCCTTCACTTTACCCGCGCGGGCAATCATCTGGAGTACTGATGGTTTGCCCTGCAAGTCAGGCCAGTAGCGGTGTGCCCCTGAGGCAAAGGAATTCAGACGCGTAGCAAATTTCAGTTCCGACATGAGGAAAGCCCTTCAAATTAAGTTGTGATGTACTTTTCATGTTCACGATATGTTGTGAAGTTGTTTATCATAGGCCCCATCTGAAATAATAAACAAGGGGGCATAATCGCTAATCCTCGGTTTTGGGATGAGGCTCACGAAAGGGAGTGAAATGTAAAAAGGTGCTGAGGGCCGGGTCGCTACTGGCAGGCGTGAGGTTTGACGTTGAAGAATTAGAGGGTGCTGGTTTTGCTTAAAGCGCAGCAAAAACACAAGCGCCAGTCAGGATCTCCGATTAACGCCTGGCAATATTTTAATGAAAAAACCTTATGAGATTAGTAAGCTACTCTCTCTGACAGGCTTGCCTGCTATCACAAAATTAACCTCTGGAAGACCTATTGATATGCGCCCTGTTCGTCTGGCCCTTTTTCCCCTGCTTGCTGCATTCAGCCTCTCTGTGCTGGCCCATCCGGCAACCCTGAATACAGTAAAGGAAGCTGAAGCGCAGCTCGGTGCCCGGGTGGGCTACGCAGAGCTGGATCTTGCCAGCGGACAGATACTGGAAAGCTATCGTTCTGAAGAGCGCTTTCCCATGATGAGTACCTTTAAAGTTCTGCTGTGCGGCGCAGTATTATCACGTGTTGATGCAGGAAAGGAGCAGCTCGGGCGCCGCATTCATTTTTACGAGCGCGATCTGGTTGAGTACTCACCCGTAACTGAAGAACATATTACCGGGGGAATGACCGTAGCCGCATTATGCCAGGCCGCCATTACAATGAGCGACAACACGGCGGCTAACCTGCTGCTGTCTGTGATTGGCGGACCGCAGGGTTTAACCGCGTTTTTACGTCAAGCGGGCGACCCTTTTACCCGTCTCGATCGCTGGGAACCGGAGCTGAACGAAGCCCTGCCTGGTGACAAGCGTGATACAACCTCACCTGAGATGATGGCGCGAACGCTTCACCAGTTATTGAACGGCAGGATACTTTCGGCGGCTTCGCGCCGGCAGTTAACGGACTGGATGGAGGCGGATAAAGTGGCTGGCCCCCTGTTACGATCGGTACTTCCTGCGGGCTGGTTTATTGCCGATAAATCGGGCGCAGGCGAGCGTGGTTCCCGGGGGATCGTTGCGATACTGGGACCCGATGACAAACCTTCCCGTCTCGTCGTCATCTACTTAACGGAGACTCAGGCAACAATGGCTGAGCGAAATAAGCAGATCGCGGAGATAGGCGCTTCACTGATTAAATACTGGTAACGATAACCTCACGCCGCGCATGAACCAGAATCTGCTATCAACCCCGGAGCTGAATAAGGCCCCCTGAGGCACCTTTTTCATGCAGCTTTCTTTATGCTGATAAGCCATAACAGACGATATTGCGGGTGAAGTTGTTTACCGTTTTAGTTTAAGCAAGCATTGTATGTTGTAACTATTAAAGTAGATCAGACTCCCTTTATTTCTGCCCGGTGGGATGCCACAGACCCTGGCGACACTACTCTGTATGCATATCTGGCATTAACCTGTTACGGCAAATCGTTGGTTTGAATGACTTCAATAAGCTGAAACTCTTCCGCTATCAGCTCCATTTCCTCTGAGAAAGTCCCTTCCCGTGTGAAAAATGCCTGATGTTCTTTGCGCCAGTAGGCAAGGCTTAAGTCCCCTTCGCCCTCTTTTCTCGCGAACGCTTCCGTGATGTCGCAGAATTTCACCAGCCGCATGGAAACCATTCTGATAACGCATACGGGTTCCTGCTGGCCGTTAAGAATAATATGGTAGCTTCCCACCTGCGGCGCTGGGCTTTCCGACATAAAAGAGGCCAGCGAACCGCAGGATGCGGTCTTCTGCCCCGCTACCACAAGCGCCGCCAGTTCATCCGCCATCTGCGGATTATCGCCTATGGCCCATGCCAGCGCGTGGGGGTATTTGGCCTGCAATTGGTTAATCAGGGTCATCGCCTACTCCGGTTTAATTGACAAAGCTTCAGTCGCTTTTTTTCTTCCAGTTCGCCCAGGGATCTTCCTCTGCCGGGGCATTTTCCGAAACAGCTTTATCGGTCAGCGACTCGATATAGAGTGCTTCCACTTCTGCGCGCGCCCAAGGCGTACGGCGCAGGAACTTCAGGCTCGACTTGACGCTGGGGTCGCTTTTAAAACAGTTAATCTTGATGCGGCTGGCCATCTCTTCCCAGCCGTAGCGGGTGACAAGCGCGTTAATAATGGCTTCCAGCGTAACGCCGTGTAAGGGATCTTTTGAAACGTGAGCGTTCATCTGTTTTCCTCATAAAAGCAATGGGGTACACCATACTGACTCCCTACGGCAGGTGCAAAACTTATCAGCAGTATGAACTGCCTCACTGTTAAGTGACAGGGTCACTTAATAAGTCTCTACTTCCTTTGCCAGAAAAGAAAAAGCCAGCGCATTGCTGCACTGGCTTCAGGGAGCTGTCATGCCGTCCGATTAGAAATCGGCTTTCAGCACCACGCGGTAGTTAGCCTTACCGGCGCGGACGTGATCCAGCGCGTCGTTGATTTTGGACATCGGGAAGAACTCCACTTTCGGAGCAATATTCGCACGCGATGCCAGTTTCAACAGGGAGCGAAGCTGGCCTGGCGAACCGGTTGAGGAACCGGTGACGGACTTATCACCCATAATCAGGTCAAAAGCCTTCACCTGGAACGGTTTCATCACGGCGCCAACCGTGTGGAACTTGCCCTGCGGGGCCAGCGCGTCAAAGTAGGGTTGCCAGTCAAGATCAACGGCCACGGTGCTCAGGATCAGGTCAAAACGCCCTGCGCTCTTCAGTGCTTCCGGATCGCGGCTGTTGACCACTTCGTCGGCGCCCATATCCAGAATGGACTGCTTTTTATCTGGCGTTGAGCTGAACGCAACAACTTCCGCGCCCATCGCCCGCAAAATTTTGATCGCAATATGGCCAAGGCCGCCAATACCAATCACGCCGACCCGGCTGGTCGCGGTGATATTGCTCATCAGCAGCGGCTTAAAGACGGTGATACCGCCGCATAGCAGTGGGCCTGCGCTCTCAACATCCAGATTTTCCGGCAGCGGAATAACCCACTGCCAGTCAGCACGCAGCTTCTCGGCAAAGCCACCGTGATTCAGGATGGTCGGCGTTGTGCCCTGCTCGCAGTTAACCTGTTCGCCGTTGATGCAGGCATCACAGTGCTGGCAGCTTTTCGCCGTCCAGCCAATGCCCACGCGCTGACCCGGCTTGAGGCCCTTCGCTTTAGCGGCTTCGCCCAGCGCCGAAACGCGGCCAACAACTTCATGCCCGGCGATAGTAGGATAGCTGGAGATGCCCCACTCATTGTCGATCATCGACAGGTCGGAATGGCAGACGCCGCAATATTCAACCTCGACCTCGACTTCCTCAGGCCCCAGTTCCCCCGCGTCATACTCATACAGTTCCAGCGCCTGACCGGGCTTCATTGCCGCGTAGCTTTTAATTTTCATTCATTACCTCAAATACGGTGAGTCGTCGGAGTGGAGTGTAGCAAAACGTTCCTCCGTCCATGGGCCAAAACGAGTCATCAGCGTAATAACCTCTTCTGAACGAACAAAAAATGAGTTTTTAGCTTTTTTCAGGCTCAGTCGCCCAGCTGATGGGTAACATGCCCTATCGCTTCCACAACCTGAGCTGAGTTGGTCTGAATATCCATTATCACATCTCCTGCCTCTTTGACCAAAGTCACGCCCTGGTCTGCTCTGACCAGGTTGGTCGTAATGTGTTTCTGTGCCTCGCCGGCCAGAGTTTTATTATCGTCCACCACGTCAGCAATCTCTTTGCTGGCGCTGTTGATATTAGCGGCCAGGCTACGCACCTCATTGGCGACAACTGCAAAGCTGCGGCCATGAACGCCCGCCCTCGCCGCTTCCACGGCGGCGTTAAGCGCCAGCAGGTTGGTTTGATTAGCGATGCTGCGTATCGTATTCACAAGGACCCCAATCTGGGAAGACTGGCTGCTCAGGCCATTAATATCCTCCGACACCTTGCGCAGGTCGCTGGCGATTTCATTCATCTTCTGCACGCTGTTTTCGATAACGGTGACGCCAACACGGGTATTTTCGCTGGTTTCCAGAGCGGCGTTATACGCATGGGCTGCCGCTTCCCGTTCCCGCTGATTCTTCTCCACCTGGACGGTCACGTCAGTGGCGAATTTCACCACCTCATACAGCTTATTGTTTTCATCGAAAACAGGATTGTAGGTTGCCCGTAGCCAACGGGTTTTGCCCTGCTTGTCTATCCGCTGGAACTGACCGGAGATAAAGTCCCCGTGGCGCAATTTGCGCCAGAAATCCGCATATTCCGCGCTCCTGCTCAGCTCCGGCGAGCAGAACAGGCGGTGGTGCTTACCGATAACTTCCTCACGGCGGTAGCCCATCGTTTTAAGGAAGTTCTCATTGGCGCGCTGCACTTCACCCTGAGGGTTAAAGGCGATAACGGCCATTGAGCGATCGATGGCATTGGTCATGGCGCGCAGCTCCTGGGCATCAAGGATGCGCTCGGTAATATCCGTTGCCAGTTTAACAATTTTTATTACCCGTCCGCTTCGATCCTGAACCGGTACGTAGTTGGCTTCCAGCCAGACAGGACGGCTATGCCGGGCCAGGCGGAGAAATTTGTTGCTAAAACTCTCCCCCCGGCGAAGCCGCATCCAGAACTGGGTATATTCCGGAGAATTTATCAGCGCGTCCGGGCAGAAGATCCGGTGATGCTGACCGATTACCTCCCCAGCCGTATAGCCCATTTTTTCGAGAAAAAGCGCGTTAGCCGAGAGGATAATCCCCTCTGGCGAAAATTCGATCATCGCAATCGCTTCGCTTAATGAGTTCAGCGTCTTCCTGGAATGCCGGGAAGACGTGGCGGTGAAGCGTGATAAAACGCCAGATTTAATCGTACCGATCATGCTGTAACCTTTATTAGTCATATTTATGGTATTCGTCACAACACGGTTATCGGCAGTCAGCGCAAAAGATTCAGATCTAAATAGCGCGCAAAATAAGGTCGCGCTATTTATTTGTGGGTGTAATGCGAGAAGGATGACGAAGCTGGCGCAACCGCGGTAACGATAGCCATGGTGTTAAACCCACCTGATTTACGCTTGAACTGTGATTAGCAGTTGATTTATAAAGATAAAAGCCCATAACGCGCGTATTTTTTCACCGCTTATGGTTTAATTAATAAACGCGCACTTATCTGTAGGGCTGACAAGGCTGTACGCTGCTCTGTCTCACCGCGTTTTTCGTTTACAAAACGGCGCGCGCTCATTGGCAAAGGAGCCGCCGGTTTAACCCTTTATTTCCGCATTTGATTTTAAGTCAAATCGCCTAAAGTAGTGATGAACCCGGATATTTACTTTTTACCGACCCCGGATCCCTGACTAAAAAGGTCTTTTTGCGTGGCTAAAACATTTTTACGCAGCGGAAGTCTGGATGCTGTTCTCGCTCTTGGCGTGAACGGACAGCCTGTTTTTCTGTCAGCTCTCCAGTTGCGCGAAACGCTGCGCCTGAGAAAACAGCAGCAGATTGCTGACTGCCTGGCGATCCCACAGCCGAATGACGCAGGCGATCGCCTGGACTGGTACGCTCCCGTTTCCGGCAAAGTCACCTCCTGGGCCGCCGCCGATGAAAGCGTCCGCAGCCATGCGCTCAGTCAGCTGGAAGCCTGTCAGCAGGCGGTAGCCGAGATATGTCAGCGAGCGGAGCGGGCTGAAAAACCGAGCCAGAAGCTGTTCGGCGCGCTGCTGGCAAAAGCGATACAGTTCCCTGACCGGAATTTCGTCTATCTGGTCGGCGGCAAGCCGGTTATCACCTTCTGGGGCTTTGTCAGCCTTGAGAAAAAACATGCCGATGCGCTCGACTCTCTGCGTGAGACGCTGGCTGTCGAACCGCCGCTGACGTTATCGAAACTTGCCGGGCCCGATGAACCGCTGGTTCCGGCGCCCGTCCCGGTCACGCCTGCTGTTGCTGTCGTGGCGGCCGCCGCACCGGTGGCAGCAGAAGCAATCCCGCTTGCCCAACCTGAACCTGAACTGCAGCCTGCGACAGAACACGCCAAACCTGTGGTCTCAGAGCCTGCTGTAGCCGCAAAACCGATCAAGACGGCCCTGCTCCGCTATGGCTGGGCACTGCCGGCGGCCGCTCTGCTCATTACCTTTGGCATTCAGTTAAAAGGCTGTACGCCACAGGAGGATGCGACGCCGTCCGCGACGCAAACCAGCAAGCCTGTTGCAGCCCCAGCCGCGCCGGTGGAAAAACCCGCTGCGCCTGTTGAAACGAAACCCGTTGAGGCAGAGAAGACACCTGTCACGCCTGAAGTGACACCACCTGCCGATCCGGTAACAGCCCCTGTCGCGGCCCTGCCTGTTGCGCCCGCTCAGGTAGCCCCGGTGAAAGAAGAAGCCACCGTGGCGGAACCCGCCGCAGAAGAAGCTAAACCCGCAGAAGCAGTGCCTGACAAACCGGTGGCCGCAGACGATCTCGTTATGCCTTCACTCTCAGTCAAACTGGGCACCACCAAATTCCTGGATGGTAAATGGCGCGTCATTGTCCACATAAAAAATTCGCTGACCGGCAAGCCGCCAAGCCTGCGCTATCAGTTCAAAAACGGCAAAGGGGTGGCAAGAATGACGCAGGGGAATGGCAGTGAGTGCCGCGTGACGGTCTATGCTGGACTGATGCAATCGGGCAACCTGGTGATCAACAGCCGCACAACGGCAAAATGCAGCGACGGATCGCGTTACAAGTTGCCAGAACTGGTTTGCTCACAAGGGGCCAGTGGCCCGGCAGAGTGTAACGGCGTTTATAATGCCGATACGGTGATACCGATGACGATGAAGCGCGAGAGTAAATGATGATGCTGGCGACTATCGCTGATTTTAAACCCAATATGACGCTGATCCAGAATAGCGGCATACAGTTCCTTGATTTTGCTCTGACGCCCCGTCTGGACGCCGACATGCCAGGGAAATTTGTCCGCCAGACGGCGAACGGCCCGCTGCTGCGCCTGCATTTTAACGCCCAGAGCGGCAAGTATCTTCTGCCTGTCACCGCGGGCAGTCTGCCGGAAGTGGTCAAGCCGGAGTTCAGCTTCCCGCTTGAACAGTCGCTCCGTCTGCTTAACGGCGTCTGGCTGCCGCTGCCCTTTTTCCGGTTTAATCCCCCGCGCACGTTCACCGGCGGTCCCGATAACTGGGCGCGCGTGCAGATTATCGCCCTTGATAAGCCCGATCCTAACGGCAAAACGCACCGCATCTGCCTGGCCTTTGAAACGCGTGTCTGGCCGGAAGGCGAAGATGAAACGCTGGCGCTGAATGAGAACGACGTGAAAAACGGCGTCAGCTTTGCGCTGGCGCACGGCAGCGAAGAGCTGGGTGAGTTCCTGGACCATACCTGGATTGACGGCTGGCTGAGAGAAGTCTTCAGCCAGCAGGTGGCGCTGGTTGAGCAGCGTCCGCAGGTCAATGTCCGCAGCGCGCTGCGTGAGTTCGAATATCAGGCACACTACCTGAATATCCTGCATCTGCTGGGGGATCAGCTTGCCCTGCCGGAATTAAAGATCAGCGGTGCCACGCTCCAGGAACCCGCCATTCCGGTCGATCTGATCCTGGACGTTGGCAACTCTCATACCTGCGGGATCATGGTGGAAGATCATGTTGACGACCACCACGGCCTGAAACATACCTATGAACTGCATCTGCGCAACCTCAGCGCGCCGCATCAGCTTTATAACGAGCTTTTTGAAAGCCGCGTTGAATTTGCGCAGGCCAGCTTCGGCAAGCAGAACTTCTCGGTTGAGAGCGGGCGTGATGATGCCTTTATCTGGCCATCAGTGACCCGAGTGGGACGTGAGGCGAGCCAGCTGGCCTTACAGCGTCTGGGGACCGAGGGCGCGACCGGTATCTCAAGCCCGCGCCGCTATCTGTGGGATGAAGAGAGCTATACGCCCGGCTGGCGCTTCAGCCGCACGGCGGGTAACGCTGCGGTGGAGCCGCTGGCCATTGCGCGCCCGCTGATGAATCTGGTGAATGATGAGGGCGAGCCGCTCTACAGCCAGCCGCTGGAGGAGCGTCTGCCGGTTTTCGCGCCGCAGTACAGCCGCAGTTCTGTGATGAGTTTCATGCTCTCCGAACTGCTGGCGCAGGCGCTGATGCAGATGAACAGCCTGGTCCAGCGCCAGAAGATGCTGCACAGCAGCGCCCCTCGCCAGCTGCGCAATATCATCCTGACGCTGCCTTCTGCCATGCCGAAGCCTGAGCGCGAAATTTTCCGTCGCCGGATGCAGGAGGCGATCGCGCTGGTCTGGAAAGCGATGGGCTGGCACCCCGCTGATGATGACTTCAGCAGTGAGAAAGACAAGGCTAAGAGCCTGGTGCCGGTGCCGGAAGTGCAGATGGAGTGGGATGAAGCGACCTGTGGACAGATGGTCTATCTCTATAACGAAACGCAGGTTAACTTCGGCGGTCGTGCTGAAGACTTCTTTATCAGTATGGCCCGGCCCGATCGCGCCCGTGCCGCAGATGAGCAGCCCGGCAAAACGCTGCGTATTGCTTCTATTGATATCGGCGGCGGCACGACCGATCTGGCGATCACCCAGTACCGTCTGGATGATGGCGTGGGCAACAATGTAAAAATTATGCCCCGCCTGCTGTTCCGCGAAGGTTTTAAACAGGCCGGGGACGACATCCTGCTTGATGTGATCCAGCTTTACGTTCTGCCTGCGCTTCAGGCGGCGTTTAAGCAGGCCGGCATTGCGAACCCGGAAGGCGTGATGACCCGCCTGTTTGGTCACGAGGGGCGGCTTGACGGCCATTCAACCCTGCGCCAGCAGGTGACATTGCAGATTTTTATTCCTGTCGGCCAGGCTATTCTTGAAGCTTACGAAGGTTTTGATCCGCTGGAGCTGAACGCGGAAGTGGATGGCCGTTTCGGAGAACTGGTGGCGCAGAAGCCTACCCAGAAACTGCTCGATTACATCAACCGGGAAATTCAGCGCGAGCTGCCGGGGGAAGCGGAAGCCTTTGATATCCTGCGCGTGCCGCTGGTGGTAAAACTGAGTAAGCTGCATGCGGAGTTTCTCTCTCCGCGCATGAATATCACCCACAGCCTGCGTTCAATGTCAGAGGTCGTCGCCGTGTATGATTGTGACGTGCTGCTGCTTACCGGACGCCCTTCCCGCTTCCCGGGCGTGCAGGCGCTGTTCCGCCACCTTCAGCCGCTGCCGGTGAGCCGTATACTGTCACTGGATGGCTATCATACTAACGACTGGTATCCTTTTAATAAGCAGGGCCGGATCGAGAATCCAAAATCGACGGCGGCGGTAGGCGCGATGCTCTGTCTGCTGTCGCTGGATCTGCGCCTCGCCAACTTCTGGTTTAAGGCTGGTGATTTTCAGCCCTATTCCACCATTCGCTACCTGGGCATGCTGGACAGCAATGGCGCGCTCAGCGGGGAAAACGTCTGGTATGAGGACATCGATCTGGATGCGGACAGCTTCAGCCTGGATGCCAGGGCGCGCTTTCAGGTGCGCGGCGCACTGACGCTCGGCTTCCGTCAGCTTGATAACGACCGCTGGCCAGCCTCACCGCTCTACACGCTGTCGATTGCCGATCCGATGCTGGCGCGCAGCGTGGCCGGTGATAAAGTATTGAAAATAAAACTGGCGGTGGCGAAGGCACAGGGTGGATTCGGGCCTGAGCGTTTCGAAATCGCTGAAGCCTCTCTCGATGACGGCACTCGTGTGCCGCTGGAGCAGCTGAAGCTGAAACTTAATACGCTCGCCAGCAGCGGGTCAGGATTAACGCATTACTGGATCGACAGTGGGAGCGTATACAAGAAATGAAACCGTTAACGCCTAAACAGTTGTCGGGACAGATCGGCAAAAAACTGGATGCCGTAGTAAAAGGGATCGATCGGTCGGTCGAATGGCTCGACGGCGCACGGGAAACCTCACCTCGTCTCGATCTGGAAGCTGACCGGCTCAGCGTCAGGCTGCGGCGTCAGCGCAACCGGGCCGCGCATCTCGCTGAGGCCGCCGGAAAAGAGCCGGCGATTGGCTTCTTCGGGCTTTCCCAGTCGGGAAAGTCGTGGCTGATTAACGCGCTGGCCGCCAGCGATAAAGGCCGGCTGGAGATTGCGCTGGGCGCGGCGACTTTCGATTACGGTCAGCTGAATCCGCAGCAGCAGACGGCCACTATGGTGATGCGTTTCACCGGCCAGCAGGTGCGGGTGGATAACGACTGGCCGGTCAGACTGTCGCTGTTAAACGAGTCAGATTTGGTGGCTATCCTTGCTGGCGTCTGGCGCTCCCGCACCGGCGAAAACCCGCCGCTGCTGGACGAGCAGCAGCTCACCGAACGCCTGAAAAATATCTCGATGTATCGTCTGCCTGAAGAGATGGACGGCATGGGATGCAATGATGTGGTGACGCTGTGGGACCGGATTAGCGCCCTGCAGTTGCCCAATGCTAAAGCGCTGGATTCCCACTTCTGGCCACGCGCGATTGACCTGGCTCCGTCGCTGAGCGTGGACGACCGCGCGCGGCTGTTCTCCATGCTCTGGGGCGAAGAGCGTGAGCTGAGCGCAATCTATCGCCAGCTTGCCCACGTGCTGCATCACGTTTCGGGCGCCGCCACGCTGCTTGCGCCTCTGGCAGTGCTGGATGACGCTTCGCTGAGCATCCTTAACGACAATGGCCTGCGTTACTTTAACGCGTCCGCCGATCGGGTTATTCAGGTCGTTCCTCAGCATAATGGACGTTCCCTGAAGCCAGTTAACCTGGCGCTGAGCGAGCTGACGCTTCTGGGACGTGAAGTGCAGCTGCCGCTTTACAGCGCCCCACGTGAAACCATGTTCGAGCAGGTTGACCTGCTCGACTATCCCGGCTTTGAACAACCTGCGCTGTTACCCGACGATTTGCAGCATGAAATGGCGCTCGCGTTTCTTACCGCCAAGCGCCCTCTGCTGCTGACCCGCGCCGCCGAGCATCAGGATGTTGATCGCCTGATGGTGTGCAGCGCAGCCGGTACGCGTCACGATACGCGGGCAGTTGGCCGCGTGCTTGACGGCTGGGTTAAGCAAACGCAGGGAGAAAACAGCCAGGTCCGCAGCCGCCGCAAGCCCGGCCTGATCTGGGCGCTGACGCCGTACGATCAGCGCGTCACCCTGGGCCATAATTATGATGCTGCCGTACAGCGCTACGTCGGTAATCCCGGTGACGCCTGGGGACTGATGCTGACGATGGATGATAAGGGCGTGAGCCGTATGGCAAGCTGGCTGATGACGGAGGTCCAGCGTGAGAGCAAGCTGGCACGCCTTCAGGAACAGCTGGACGAAATGCGCCGCGAACTGAGCGATAACCTGCTTGGCCGCTGGTATCTCGCTTCCGAGCAGGAAGATCCGGCGGCCCGGCTGCACATTGCGGAAAGCCTGCTGAAGGCGTTGCAGTCGCGCACCGGCGTTCACGGCGAACTGCTTGAGCGCCTGCTGCCCTCACGCGAAACGCTGCGTCACCTGTTTTTGCAGCGCAAGCATAAGGGCGATCGTCCCCTGACCGAAGAGTTTGCCCTGAGCGAGGACGATCCTTTCGGCATCGGGGTGAGCATCGACCTGCTGAGCGATGAGCCACTTTCCGGCCTGCTCACGCCGGAGGAGCACGTCCCGGCCAGCGAAGAGCTTGAGGCTGAATTTGCGCAGCAGGTGTATCGCCACTGGATCAACATTCTTCGTCTGCTGCCGGACAACGGCCCGCTGCTGGAGCTGCTGGGCATCAGCAAGCCGACGCTGGAAATGCTGACCGAAGAGCTGGTGACCGCCAGTATCCGACTCGATATTGAAGGTGCGCTGGTGAACATGCTGAGCGATCCCGAATCGGGCGGCGTCCCGGCGGAAATGATTGCCGACCGTCAGGTTTCCCGCGCCCTCAGCGTACTGGGCGATTTCGTCGCCTGGCTGGGCTTCCAGCATCTGCCGGAAGCGCAACGCCCGGAGAGTAAGATCAACCGCGGTCAGAAAATTTTCGCGAAGCCGGAAACCCAGACCGCCAGCCTGGGCCCGGGCCAGCGCCTGACCCGACTGGCGCTGAAGCCCAACAATCACGCCGCCTATTACATCTATGACTGGCTGGTCGGGCTGAACGAGATGATTCTGCTGAACGCAGGATATTCCGCCGCTCGGGAGATAGATAGCGAATACCGCGAGCAGCTGGCCGCGATCCTGAAGCAGTTTCGCTAACCACCAGCAGAAGCGGAACGGATATAACATTAGCGGCAAGGTGCCGCTATTTTTTTAATCTACATGCAGCTGAAAAAGGCCGTCCAGCGCCGTTTCCGCCTCACGCATGACGAGGATCGCATCAGCAAACTGTGCCGCATCTTCATGGTCGTCAAGATGGCGTAGCGTAAGGCGCGCCGGCAAGGCAATCATCCCGGTCAGCGCATCCCAGAGGGCATCCAGATTAGCGCCAAACTCCCTCTCTATCGCAAACTTCCGCGCAAACTGAGCGTAAAAATCCTCAACGTTTTCTACCTGACGGAAGTCAATCGTGACGCATTTCATCTTATTCCACCTGCTCAACGTGGCGATAATGATCGCGGGTGAGATAGATAAGCCCATCGCTGGAATAAAGCAGGCGTTCGCTGCCGCGCCGTCCGCAACGGTAGTTTACGTCCGCTTCAAACCATTTCCGTCCCTGGCTGGCAGGCAGATGCGCTTCCCGGTCATGGAAGCGGTCGCCGCCGATCGCTTTACCGGGCAGGATATCGCAAAGGTTTCCCTTTTCGGGCTGCCATCCCTGCCGCCTCGCCTCCTGTTTTCTGAGATAGTAAGGCGGCAGCTGTCGGTGCTGTTGCAGATAACGGGTCACACGCTCCTGTCGGGTCAGCTCGCTGATACTCTCACGCTCTGTAGCGGTATTGTTATGCGGCAGCGTCTGCCGATCGGTCTGACGCAGGCCCGTATAGGTGGCCACAACGGCAAAAATGACCGCGATAATCAGTTTCTTGTTCATAAATATATTACTCGCGCAGGCGGACATCTCAGGCTTAAGACGCCCGCGGATGCTCTTATCCCTTTAATGCCAGATTCATCACCAGCATCAGCAGCGGCGTGGTAAGCGCCGAGAATACCGTGGAGAGCAGCATACTGGATGCCGTCGGGCCGGTCAGCGCATTAAACTGACGGGACATCAGATAGACATTGATGCCGATCGACATTGATGCCAGCAGCACCACCACTTTGCTTTCCAGCGGCGGCAGGCCGAGCAGCCACGCCAGCCCCCAGACCACCAGCGGCTGTACAATCAGCTTAAGAAGGCAGATCGCATAGCTTTCCTTCATTCCCTCTTTCATCTTATAGGCGGCCAGAGACATCCCCAGCGTCAGCAGCGCCAGCGGGACGGCGATTTGCCCCAGCATCGTCAGGGGATCGTCAATCATGCGCGGCAGAGAGAGTCCGGAGAGGCTGAACAGCGTACCTGTCAGAATGGCAATAATCAGCGGATTTCGCAGCACCCCCGCCGCCGTCTTACCAAAGCCCTTCAGATTGAACGCGCCGTGCCTGGCCCATTCCACCGAAACGGTGGCCAGCGTCCAGAGGATCAGCCCGTTAAAAACCAGCACCAGCGCCACGGCGGGAATCGCCTCCTCGCCCAGCATCACGGTCGCCAAAGGCAGCCCGATCATCACATTATTTGAAAAAATGCCCCCCAGCGCGAATACCGAACCCGCCACGCCATCAAGCTTGAAAACGTGAGCGGCAATGAGGCGCCCAATGATAAATACAATAAGGCAGCCGCCAAAGAACGCGATCAGCAGCCGCGCATCCACCGGCGGGCTTTTACTGAAGTTGCTCATCAGGCGGAACAGCATGGCGGGCAGTGCAATGTTAAACACCAGACGGTTCAGGGATTCACTGACGCTGTCCGGCCACTTTCGCCAGCGTACCAGCAGCCAGCCGACGGCAATCAGACTGAACAGCGGCAGGGAAAGCAGGATTTGATGCAGTAACGTATCCAGCAATGAAGACATGAGTGGCTTATTCTCAGCTAATGAAGGCAGTAAAAAGGCCGGATGAGCCCGGCCTGAGCATCCCGTTTGCCGACGACGGAGCGCCGGCCATAACCGCTTAAATCAGCCTGGCGTGACGCAGTTCGCTTTTCAGGTAGGCATAGTAAACCGGGGCCGCCACCACCCCGGCCAGCCCGAAGGCAGATTCGAAGACCAGCATCGCCAGCAGGATCTCCCAGGTTTTCGCGTTAATGCGGGTACCAAATATCTGCGCATTAATGAAGTACTCAAGCTTATGCACGAGAATAAGGAATATCAGCGCAATAACCGCCGCCTCCAGCGAAATAGAGAGGCCGATCAGGACAATCACGGTATTGGAAATCAGGTTGCCAATAATCGGCAGCAGCCCGGCGATAAACGTCAGCACCACGACGGTTTTGGCAAAGGGGAAATGGAGGCCAAACAGCGGCAGCACGCCGAACAGAAAGCCGCAGGTCAGCACCGTATTCACCAGCGAGACTTTAATCTGGGCGAAGACCACGTTGTGAAAAGATTCGGCAAGCAGGGTCAGCCGCTGAAGTAACGATTGTCTTAGCGGCGCATGGGCGTGATCGTTGCTGCTTATCCGCAACGAGATAATTGCACCAAGCAGCATGCCAATCAGCATAGTGGCAAAGGTATGCGCGGCGATCCGCCCCAGAGACTGCACCACAACCAGGTGTTCACGTAGCCAGGTGATGACCTGATGCTGTAACTCGTCAATATCCGCAGGCAGATAGCGCGTGACTACAGGCGACAGCGTATTTTGCGCATCTTCCAGCAGTTTGCTGGCCGCGACGTGAAACGCGGCGGGATTCCGGAAGTCATGCAGCAGGAAGCCGATCAGCTTGGTAATCCCCAGTACCAGCGACAGCACGATAATCACGGTCAGGAAAAAGATGATGATCCAGCGGGCCAGCGGGCCTTTCACCAGCCGCTCTACCCAGGGGGTCAGCGCAAGAATGGTTTCATAAACGATGAACCCTGCCAGAAAGCAGGGAAGCAGCCGCAGAGGAAAAATCATAAACAGCGCGATAAACACCAGCGCATAGCTGGCGGCTTCGCACCAGCCCTGTTTGTTCAGTTGCCGCATCTCCATGCAAAATCCTGTCTGAAAGTGAAAACCTAATACATTTCAGAGAGTATACAACGCCAGCGGCAACTTTGGCGCACTTTAACAGAGCCTGCTGCCGGGCAAATCAGGCTCTGGCGCTGACCTGAACCTGACGACGCCAGGCACCCGGAGACTGGCCGAACTGACGTTTAAAGCTGCGGTTAAAGGACTGCTGGGAATCGAAACCAAAGGAGATAGCCACGTCCAGAATCGGCTCCCCGCCTTTTGCCAGGCGTTCTGCCGACTTTTTCAGACGGCGCGCGCGGATGTATTCACCCAGCGCATAGCCGGTATGCTGCTTGAACATCCGCTGCAGGTGCCATTTGGAGTAACCGGCGCGATCCGCCACGGTGTCCAGATCCATTTTTCCTTCAATGTGGGTATCGATCCACTTCACGAGATCGTTAATAAAATCATCATGGCTCATTACTATCCCCTTTGCGCTTTTGTTATTAGCCTGGCTTGACCTCTTGCCCACGGCAGGGTAAAAGGTAACTTTAATGAATGCATATACGCTAAAGCACCCGCCCCGTTAATGCAAGTTTAATTGTTGCATTAAATGCGCCTTACTGACATTCTTGCTGCCGCCCTCCTCGCCTTTGCTCACATTTTGCTACGTTTACTGACAATAAAATGCTAAAGGCAACAATTATACTTGCCGTTTATTTTTACCCTTCATAAACTCCCCCTGCTTAATGCAATTAACATAGTTGCATTTTATGCGTTATGCCGTGCACTTTCACGTCGTCCAGCATCTGTAACAGGGATTCATCAACATGAGATCATTCACCGCTCTGCGCCTGCGCACGTTAGCGCTCCCGCTCCTCTCCGCTTTCTGGCTGATGGGATGTGATTCCAAAGGGGCCGAACAAAGCGCGCCACCTGCACCTGAGGTCAGTGTGGCAAAGGTGCAGCAACAAACGGTCAGCCAGTGGGATAACTTCAACGGGCGGATTGAGGCGGTTCAGAGCGTACAGCTCCGACCCCGTGTAACGGGTTATATCGACAAAGTGAACTACACAGAAGGCCAGGAAGTTAAAAAAGGCGACGTGCTGTTCACCATTGATGACAGAACTTACCGGGCGGAACTTGAACGTGCGCAGGCCGATCTCGCCAGCGCACGCACTCAGGCTCAGCTGGCGCGTAGCGAATCGGGCAGGACGGAGAAACTGATTGGCAGCCAGGCTATTTCCCGTGAGGTCTGGGAGCAGCGTCGTGCCACCTCTGCACGGGCGCAGGCCAGCGTGCTGGCAGCACAGGCGGCTGTAGATATGGCCCGGCTGAACCTGGATTTTACTCAGGTTACCGCGCCTATCGATGGCCGCGCCAGTCGGGCAATGATCACTTCAGGCAATCTGGTGACCGCCGGAGACAGCAGCAGTGTTCTTACCACCCTCGTTTCCCTGAATACCGTTTACGTTTACTTCGACGTTGATGAAGCCACCTTCCTGCGTTATCAGCAAATAAGCCGTCAGGGCGAGGGTGCTGCGAATGCGCATCATGCCCTGCCGGTGAGAATCGGTCTGGTCGGTGAACAAGGCTACCCGCATGCAGGCAGGGTCGATTTTACCGATAACCAGCTGACTGCCAGCACCGGTACTATCAGGATGCGTGCGTTGCTGGATAACAGCCAGCGTCTCTATACCCCCGGCTTGTTTGCCCGCGTTCAGCTGCCGGGGCGTGCTGACTTCCCTGCCCTGCTGGTCAATGACAAAGCGGTGCTCACCGATCAGGATCGTAAGTATGTCTGGGTGATCGATGCCCAGAACAAAGCACAGCGTCGTGATATCCAGCCGGGTCAGATTGCTAACGGACTGCGTATCGTCCAGCAAGGTTTGCACTCTGGCGATCGGGTGATTGTGGATGGCGTCCAGAAAGTGTTTATGCCGGGGATGCCGGTAAATGCCAAAACGGTGCCCATGGCGCCAGCCTCCCTTTAATTTAAGCTGCGGAAACTGATATGGATTTTTCCAGATTTTTCATCGACCGGCCAATATTCGCGGCCGTACTGTCGATTCTGATCTTTGTCGGCGGGCTGATTGCGATTCCCCTGCTGCCAGTCAGTGAATACCCGGACGTGGTCCCGCCGAGCGTGCAGGTGCGGGCAGAATATCCCGGCGCTAACCCGAAGGTCATTGCAGAAACCGTGGCGACACCGCTGGAAGAAGCGATTAACGGCGTCGAGAACATGATGTACATGAAATCGATTGCCGGTTCCGATGGCGTACTGGTGACTACCGTCACCTTCCGCCCGGGAACCGATCCGGATCAGGCGCAGGTTCAGGTGCAAAACCGCGTTGCGCAGGCTGAAGCCCGTCTGCCGGAAGATGTTCGCCGTCAGGGTGTTACCACGCAAAAGCAGTCGCCAACCATGACGCTGGTCGTGCATCTGGATTCCCCCTCAGGCCGTTATGATTCGCTCTACCTGCGAAACTATGCGCAGCTGAAGGTGAAGGATGAGCTGTCACGTCTGCCGGGTGTGGGTCAGGTGCAGATATTCGGCGCGGGTGAGTACGCAATGCGTATCTGGCTGGACCCCACCAAAGTGGCTGCCCGCGGTATGACCGCTGGCGATGTGGTGACCGCCATTCAGGAACAGAACGTCCAGGTTTCTGCCGGACAGTTGGGCGCAGAGCCTATGCCCAGTAAGAGTGATTTCCTGCTGTCAATCAATGCTCAGGGCCGCCTGACCAGTGAAGATGAGTTTGGCAATATTATTCTTAAAAGCGGCGAGGATGGGCAAATTGTCCGGCTGCGGGACGTGGCGCGTATAGAGATGGGATCGGGAAGCTATGCGCTGCGTTCCCAGTTGAACAATAAAGATGCGGTAGGGATCGGTGTTTTCCAGGCACCTGGCGCGAACGCCATCGATCTCTCTAACGCCGTCCGGGCAAAAATGGCCGAACTGGCGACCCGCTTTCCCGATGGCGTGGAGTGGAAGGCGCCTTACGATCCAACCATTTTTGTCCGGGATTCGATCAGCTCCGTGCTGCATACGCTGCTGGAAGCGGTTTTGCTGGTCGTGCTGGTGGTGATCCTGTTCCTGCAAACCTGGCGTGCTTCCATTATCCCCCTGCTGGCAGTCCCCGTCTCGGTGGTCGGCACCTTCTCCGTGCTCTACCTTCTGGGCTTTTCACTTAACACATTAAGCCTGTTCGGGCTGGTGCTGGCGATTGGTATCGTGGTGGATGATGCGATTGTGGTGGTGGAAAACGTCGAGCGCAATATTGAAGAAGGGCTGGCACCGCGTGCCGCTGCGCATCAGGCGATGCGCGAAGTATCCGGTCCGATTATCGCTATCGCGCTGGTGCTTTGTGCGGTCTTTGTCCCGATGGCTTTCCTCTCAGGTGTGACCGGTCAGTTCTACAAGCAGTTCGCGGTGACCATCGCTATTTCAACCGTGATTTCGGCTGTTAACTCGCTGACGCTCTCTCCTGCGCTGGCGGCGTTACTGCTGAAGCCGCACGGGGCACCGAAAGACCGCCCGACGCGAATTATTGATGCCCTGTTTGGCTGGCTGTTCCGTCCGTTTAACCGCTTCTTTAACAAGAATTCCGCACGCTATCAGAGTGGCGTCTCCCGCATCCTCAAGCGTCGCGGCGCAGTGTTTGGTGTTTATGTCCTGCTTTTGATTGGCGCCGGAGTGATGTTTAAAGCCGTTCCCGCCGGGTTTATACCCACCCAGGATAAGCTTTACCTGATCGGAGGCGTGAAGATGCCGGAAGGGTCGTCGCTGGAGCGCACCGATAAAGTGATCCGGCAGATGAGCGATATTGCGCTACATACCGAAGGCGTTGCCGATGCAGTGGCCTTTCCTGGCCTGAACGCGTTGCAGTTCACCAATACGCCTAATACCGGCACGGTGTTCTTCGCGCTGAAGCCGCTGGATCAGCGTACGCGATCTGCGGCGGAAATTAACGCCGAGATCAACGCTAAGCTGGCGACAATTCAGGAAGGGTTCACTTTCTCGATTATGCCGCCGCCAATTTTAGGGCTGGGCCAGGGGGCGGGCTACTCGCTCTATATTCAGGATCGCGCGGGTCTGGGGTACGGCGCTTTACAGGATGCCGCTAATGCGATGGCGGGCACCATTATGCAAACGCCGGGGCTGCACTTCCCTATCTCCACCTATCAGGCTAACGTGCCACAGCTGGACGCGCAGGTTGACCGCGATAAAGCCAAGGCGCAGGGCGTGGCGTTAACCGATCTGTTTGGCACGTTACAAACCTATCTGGGATCGTCTTATATTAATGACTTCAACCGTTTTGGCCGGACGTGGAAAGTCTATGCGCAGGCTGACGGCCAGTTCCGGGACAGCATTGAAGATATTGCCAGCCTGCGTACCCGCAATGCGGCCGGAGAAATGGTACCGATCGGCAGCATGGTGCATATCGGCACCACTTATGGCCCGGATCCGGTCATCCGCTACAACGGTTTCCCGGCGGCTGACCTGATTGGCGATGCCGATCCGCGCATCCTTTCCTCTGCGGAGGCGATGCTGGCGGTACAAGGCATTGCTGATCAGATCCTGCCAAACGGCATGAACATCCAGTGGACTGACCTGAGCTATCAGCAGTCAACGCAGGGCAACGCGGCGATCATCGTCTTCCCGGTGGCCGTACTGCTGGCGTTCCTGGTGCTCGCAGCGCTTTATGAAAGCTGGACGCTGCCGCTGGCAGTGATCCTGATTGTGCCGATGACCCTGCTCTCCGCGCTGTTTGGCGTGTGGCTAACCGGGGGTGATAACAACGTGTTTGTGCAGGTGGGACTGGTTGTGCTGATGGGCCTGGCCTGTAAGAACGCCATCCTGATCGTTGAGTTTGCTCGCGAACTGGAGATGCAGGGCCGCACGATTGTGCAGGCTGCGCTGGAATCCTGCCGCCTGCGTCTGCGCCCGATTATCATGACCTCTATCGCCTTTATCGCCGGAACTGTTCCGCTGATGCTGGGCCACGGCGCAGGCGCTGAAGTCCGCACCGTAACCGGGATCACCGTATTTGCCGGGATGCTGGGCGTGACGCTGTTCGGGCTGTTCCTGACCCCGGTCTTCTATGTTGCCCTGCGTAAGCTGGTGCACAAAGAGGAGCCTCTCGCCGGGAGTAAACCTGCCTTTGAAAGCTGAGAGTAAAAGGCCGCGACGTTAACCGACGTAAAGAGTCAGAGAATCAGAAAATGGGAAGCGGTTTGCTTCCCATTTTTTTATCCCTTAAATCCCTTTATCAGAGCTTTCCCGGTAAAGAGTTTGCGCCATGCTAACGTCGCAGGCGCGGTTCTCAGACTAATGCAGGATCAAAAAAGGGCGGACAACTCTGCGTTGTCCGCCCTTTCGTCGGGATAAGCAGATCTACGAATCTGCCTCTTCGCGGGCTAAAAATGCCTCGCAGCTGCCTTCCGGATTACGGCGGTCACGCTCGTAAATCTCGGCCAGCGCATCGGCTACCGTACGTTTGGCCAGCACGTCCAGCGAAGCTTGTTCTGCTTCACGCGCCAGCTCCTTAAAGAACCAGCAGGTATTGGCGCTCACCAGGCAGCGGGCCGGCACTTCCGGACGCCCTGCCAGCAGCGGTTTATCTTCCAGTACGGAAAGATAAATATCACACAATGTGATCTCTTCAGCCGGGCGGCCCAGACGAATAGTCCCGGTGCGGCCAAGCGTGGAGACAATAATGCCATCGCGGGTCAGCGGCACCATCATCTTGCGGACGAAACTGGGATTGGCCTCAAGGCCCATTGCCAGAATTTTGCTGGTGCTGCGTTTACCTTCCCGCTCCGCCTGGGCTACGCTGAGCACCATGTGTAAGGCTGTAGGAAAACGAATATCAAGCATGTTCAGATCCTTGCTTTCAGCTGCCCCTCGCTTGCGGCGCGGCTGTCTTAAAAAGCATTAAAAATCAGTTAACTATAAAAAATGTCACCTGTTTAATATAACAAATTGTGGACGCATTTAGAAGATAAGGCGTAAGCGTTTACTGCTATTGCGCTTATCGCCCTGAAAAGTATGGGATTATGGTAAAAGCTGATTAGCCCTGAGCACCCTTTCCAGCTCCGGTCGCTGACTGACGTTGCGGGCAATGCTGGCAATCTTCGGCGCATATTGTTCAAACCAGGCATGGCGGGGTTTCCAGCTCACCAGCACCGGGAGCCAGGCATCCAGCAGGCTAATCTTTTCGCCAAACCAGTAAGGCCCCTCGCCCGCCTGCGCCTCCAGCCAGAGGTAGAGATTCTCACGGTGACGATCGGTTGAGGCCTGCAACTCTTGCGGGGCCTGGCTCACCCAGCGTTCCGGATAATCCCCATAGGTCAGCGTCGCATAGACGTTGGCAACCATCCAGACCAGCAGCCGGTAAAACTGCGCGCGCTGTGGCGTCCCGGCGGCGGGCGCCAGCTGAGGGTTTTCGTCCAGAAGAACCAAGGCTATGGCCGCGCTCTCCGTCAGTATGGTCCCATCCTCACGCACCAGCGTCGGAACCTGACAAAGTGGATTAAGGGCGAGCAGTGTATCGCGTGCAGGTCCGGGACGATCGAATCCTTCCACATCAATCAGCTGGTAAGCCTCACCGGCAAGCGTAAACATAAGCTCCGTTATGGCCGAGCCCCAGCCCGGCGCCCCATATAATTTTTGCATATTCACCTCAGGTTCAGGAGACCGGCAACCGGCCGGCACGGCTTACTTATTAAGCCTGGTCTTTGACGTGGAAACCGCCAGCGCCACCCAGCGTATAAGGCGGAAAAACGTTACCGCCGCAGCGCGCCTGTGAACCCCGGTATCCTGTCCTATAGTGTAGGTGGATGTCGTGAAGCGTTATCACGGCAGGAGCTGATAAAGAACGCTGTTGGTGAAGAACGCTTTGTTAATGAGATGATTAACAAACTGCCATCGCCTCCAGCGGGAGGATAAGCAATGAGTGAACAGACGTCGAAGATTGATTTTCCTGTGCAGAACGTACGGCATTTTCTGGAGCCGGGGCCGGTTGTGCTAGTCTCGTCCCGTCAGGGAGATGAAACCGATATTATGACGCTCGGCTGGCATACCATGCTCGCCTTCTCACCTTCACTGACAGGCTGCATGATTGACGCAGGCAACCACAGCCATGATCTCATTAAGCAGTCCGGTGAATGTGTGATCAACCTTCCCACCTCAGCGCTGCTGGATACCGTAGTGGGTATCGGTAACTGTAGTGGCGAAAAAACGGATAAATTCAGCGCATTTGGCCTGACGGCACAGCAAGGCGATCGGGTTAGCGCACCGCTCATTGCTGAGTGTTACGCCAGCTTCGAGTGCCGCCTCCACGACCGCTCTCAAATCGAAAGTTACAATTTCTTTATCTTTGAAGTGGTAAAAGCCCACGTGGCAACTTCACCCGAACATCCGGAAACCCTGCACTACTGTGGCGAAGGCGAGTTTATGCTTTCCGGCAGGCACGTCAGTCGCCGCGAGGATTTCCGTCCGGAAATGCTGTAGCGACTGGCAGCGTTAATCTATTCGCCGGGCATAGCCTGATGTAGTTAAAGTCCAGCTAAATTAAATAACGCGTTATTATCCGGATGCCGCTGTTTTTCATTATTAACAGCGGCCCGTTCTGCTGACAAAGGTCAACCGATCTTGCTTACAAAAAAGGCAATATTTTCGTGTCATCCAACAGCTAAATAAAACACAATATGCGCCAGTCTCCTGAATTTCGCCCGGGCGAAATTAACCTTTAATCAACAATTAGTTAACCCTGATGCAATCAAATACCGTTTCACGCAAAACGGCCTGGCTACGCGTTATTATGTTAGCCATTGCCGCCTTTATTTTTAACACCACCGAATTTGCGCCGGTCGGACTGCTTTCTGATATCGCCGCCAGTTTTTCGATGAAAACGGCCCAGGTCGGGCTGATGCTGACTATCTATGCCTGGGTTGTGGCGCTGATGTCTCTGCCGATGATGCTGCTGACGCGTCAGGTTGAACGGCGCTTCCTGCTGATAACGATTTTCTTACTGTTTGTCGGCAGCCATATCCTGTCGACCTTTGCCTGGAGCTTCAGCGTGCTGGTGGTTTCACGTATCGGCATTGCGCTGTCGCACGCCATATTCTGGTCAATCACCGCCTCGCTGGCGATCCGCGTCGCGCCCGCCGGGAAAAAGACCCAGGCGTTAAGTATGCTGGCAACCGGCACGGCGCTGGCGATGGTGCTCGGGCTGCCCGTTGGCCGACTGATCGGTCAGTATCTTGGCTGGCGGATGACCTTTGCGGTGATCGGTGCCGTGGCGCTGGTTACCCTGCTTTGTCTGGCGAAGCTGTTGCCGAAGCTGCCAAGCGAACACAGCGGCTCGCTGAAAAGCGTTCCCATGTTATTTAAGCGCCCGGCGCTGGTGTCTCTCTATATGCTGATCGCCGTGGTGGTGACCGCCCATTACACCGCCTACAGCTATATTGAACCCTTTATCCAGAGCGTGGCCGGAATGGGCGATAATTTCACAACGTTCCTTCTGCTGATATTTGGCGCGGCGGGCATTATTGGCAGCCTGTTATTCAGCGCGCTGGGCAATAAATTCCCGGCAACCTTTTTACTTGCCGCGATCGCGTTAATCACAATTAGCATGCTGACTTTATACCTGGCGGCAACCCACAGCGTGGCAATTTCTCTGCTCTGCATTATCTGGGGAATGGCGATGATGGTGATCGGCCTGGCGGTGCAGGTGCGCGTTCTGGCTTTGGCACCCGACGCCACGGACGTGGCGATGTCGCTGATGTCGGGCATTTATAACCTGGGGATCGGCGCCGGCGCGCTGCTGGGTAATCAGGTCAGTCTGCATCTGCATATGGAAAACATTGGCTATGCCGGCGGGGCAATTGGCCTGCTCTCCCTGATCTGGTGTGCCTGGAGTCTGCGACGCTACCCGCAGCTGCGGATAAACGGCTAGAAAAAAGGGCTGGACGCAGATTGCGTTCAGCCCTTTCAGCTATGGCAGGCAGAGCAGCTATGGCAGATAGAAGACCGGCAGCAGCTCTTCGCTGACCGGACTACAGTCCTCATTTGACGGCATCAGTTCACGCATTGAGCGCCACCAGCGCTGGCAGACTTCCGTTTCCGCAACGGCATTCCAGCGCGCTTCCGATTCGATCTCCACCACCGCAAACAGCAGGCTGCGCTGCCTGTCCAGAAAGATACTGTAGTGATGGGCACCGTGCGCCTTCAGCGTCTCCGCCAGCTCTGGCCAGATCGGATTGTGGCGCTGCTGATACTCCTCATGGCGGTCAGGATGCACCTGCATCACAAACGCCTTACGCAACATGATGATGTTCCGCATCCAGCGCCGCCTGCCAGGGCTTCACGCCGAAACGTTCACCCAGCGCAATCAGCTCCGGCGTGGTGATACTTTGACGCATACCGCCCATCGAAATGACTTTCACCACCACCTCTGACGATTTTTCCGCAGTGTCAATCAGGCCGAAGGTTTCATCAAGCGTCGGGCCTGCACCAAAGATGCCGTGGAATGGCCACATCACCAGGCTGTGCGACGCCATCTGTTCTGCGGTTTTTTCACCGATGCCGTCGGTGCCGGGCACCATCCAGGGGACGATGCCCACGCCATCCGGGAACACCACCAGGCATTCCGTACTGCCTTCCCACAGCAGGCGGGTGAAGCTGGCGGAATCAAGTTCCACCACGTAGCTCAGCGACATAAAGTTGGTGGCGTGGCAGTGCATAATCACCCGGTCAGCGCCGTTTGTCGCCTTCATCCGCACGCTGTGAGACTGGAAGTGGGAGGCCAGTTCAGACGTCGGCAGGCCGCCGTTGGTCAGCCCCCAGTGAATGCTGTAGGCGCGGCCATCCTCGCTGACCTGCAGCAGGACCAGGCTGTCGGCCGGATCGAGCGGCACGTTGCGGAAGAACTTACCGGAGCCGGTAACAAGAAACCAGCACCCCGCCAGCGCTGGTGCTGGCTGAGTAAGCTCAACCGTCCGCGGCTCAGGGTAAAAATCCGCCGCATACGGCTGCACTTCTTCCTCCAGCAGGCGCAGGCTGACGTTGCCCCCGTTGCGCTCATCCCAGCCCTTCAGCCACATATCACCGGTCGCTTTCACCATTCCCTGGACAAACCATGAATTCAGTATCTGTTGCATCAAGTAATCCTTAACGTTGGCTGAGAGTTGTTTGTTCATAGTCACGGACGTCGCTTAACCAGTCAGCTCCCGTGGGGACTTCATTGCGCAGGCACCATGCATCCCAGACCGCCTGCCACGGCAGCGATTTCTGCTCTTCAAGCAGGGCCAGTCTTGTGGTGTAGTCCCCTTCCCGCTCCAGCTTCTGCAGCTGTTCAACCGGCTCCAGCAGCGCACGGAGCAGCGCTTTTTTAGTATTACGCGTGCCGATAACCCAGGCCGCGATACGGTTGATGGAGGCGTCAAAGAAATCCAGGCCGATATGCACCTTGTCGAACAGACGCTGCCGCACGATTTCGCTGGCAATCGCCTGCGTTTCGTCATCAAGCAGCACAACGTGATCGCTGTCCCAGCGAACGGGACGGCTGACGTGAAGCAGCAGGCGCGGCACGTAAAGCATGGCGGTGGAGATCTTATCTGAGATAACTTCCGTCGGATGGAAATGGCCCGCATCCAGCGTCAGCGCGGTCTGGCGGCTGGCGGCATAGCCCAGGCAGAACTCATTGGAGCCCACCGTGTAGCTTTCCGCGCCGATACCGAACAGCTTACTTTCCACCGCATCAATGTGGTGCGCCGGATTCAGCTTCTCGCTGATGATCTCATCCAGAGAGTTCATCAGGCGCTGACGTGGGCCAAAGCGATCCACGGTGACGTCTTTCATACCGTCCGGCACCCAGATATTCATGATGGAAGGTGTGCCCAGCTGCTCACCGAACGAGGCGGAGATCCTGCGGCTGGCTTTGCAGTGTTCGATCCAGAACTGCCGGATCTCCGGATCGGTGTGCGCCAGCGTAAAGCCGTCTGCGCTCAGGGGATGCGAAAAGCAGGTCGGGTTAAAATCGAGGCCAATGCCGTTCGCTTTTGCCCATTCAACCCACTGTGCGAAATGTTCAGGACGAATATCCGTGCGTTCTACCGGCGAGTCGCTTTCCAGATAGATAGCGTGCAGGTTAAGGCGTTTTGGACCCGGGATCAGCGACATGGCCCGGTCCAGATCGGCCCGCAGTTCAGCGGCCGAGCGGGCTTTGCCCGGATAGTTGCCGGTTGCCTGAATGCCGCCTGTCAGCGCGCCCTGTGGATTCTCAAACCCCCGGACGTCATCCCCCTGCCAGCAGTGCATGGAAACGGGCAGCTTATCCAGCTGCGCCATCGCGGCGTTGACGTCGACGCCAATATCGGCAAAACGCTGGCTGGCGAGTTCAAACGCCTGTTCAATTGCGCGTGTCATATACAGAGCTCCTTAACCGTGTGTGTCAGTGACTGAAACTTCGCCCAGTTCTGGCGATAAACGTCACTGGCGTGAGGGGTATACGTTTTCAGATGAAAGTTTTGCTTAATAAGCTGGCGAAAATGCGGCACGTCCTGCACCGCCCCGGCGGCGATCAGCTGGCTGCCGATATTGCCCAGCGTTGAGGCTTCCACCGGGCCGGCAATGACCGGAATGCCGCAGGCGTCGGCGCAGAGCTGGTTAAGCAGCGGGTTCTGGCAGCCGCCGCCAACAATGTGCAGCCAGCTGAAGGCGCTGCCGCGCACCTCGCCCAGCTCCTGAAGCACCTGGCGGTAATAAAGGGCGAGGCTGTCGAAGATGGTGCGTGCGAGCGACGCGGCGTCAGCGGGCGCGGGCATTCCCTGTTCCACACAGGCATCCTGAATTTCCCTGACCATGCTGGCCGGGTTAATAAAGCGATCGTCGTTGGGATTAATCAGCGAGCGGCAGGCCGGCTGCGATTCCGCCTCCTGCACCAGCGCCCCCAAGTCACCGATGTTAAGCTCCGAGCAGACGCGCTGAAGCAGCCAGAGTCCCATAATATTTTTCAGCACGCGGTAGCGCCCTTCCGCGCCGCCTTCATTGGTGACGTTTGCCGCCAGCGCCGCGTCATCGGTGAAAGGAACAGGGCTTTCAAAGCCCATCAAAGACCAGGTCCCGGAACTGAGCCAGGCCGCATTGGTGCCGGCAACCGGCGCGGCAACGACCGCGCTGGCCGTATCATGCGTCGCCACGGCAATCACCGGGACCGTCTCGCCCGAGGCCGTTGTCCAGTTGCCGGTCAGGCTGCCCGGCTGAGATGTCGGACCAAACCAGGAGGGGCTTGCGCCCGCCCAGGCCAGCAGCTCGTTATCCCATTTTCCGCTATGGATATTAAGCAGCTGCGTCGTGGTGGCATTGCTGTATTCCCAGTTCAGCTTGCCCGTGAGGCGGAAATGAAAATAATCAGGGATTAGCAGCGCGTGGCGAACGTCCTTCAGCCACTCAGGTCCGGCATCGCACAGCGCCCGAAGCTGGTAGAGCGTATTGAAAGGCAGAAACTGAATGCCTGTTTTCTGATAGATAGCTTCCCTGCCCAGCTCCAGCTGCGCCCGGCTCATCACGCCTCTTGTGCGGTCGTCGCGATAGGCAACCGGCAGCCCGATGCGCTCACCCTCAGCGTTCAGCAGCACATAATCAACGCCCCAGGTATCAATGCCGATGCTGTCAGGGACAATGCCCTGACCGACCAGCTTATCCAGTGAGGTAAAAATAAAGGTTTCCAGAGCCTCGAGATCCCAGCACTGATGACCCTCAACGCTTATCAGCTGATTGACGCAGCGGGCAATCTCTTCAAGAGAAAGTTCGCCGGTTTCTGTGTTAAAGCGCGCCAGCATCACGCGGCCGCTGGAAGCGCCCAGGTCAACGGCAACACAATTTCGTAAGCTCATGGTCGTGGCTTCCTGTCAGTTCGATAGCCACAGTCTAAAAGCCCGTCAATCTGGCACCTTCCCGCCACTGCCAGGCCAAAAGAGGGCCTGGCAGCCTGGCAAAGATGAACGTGAATCAGCTCACAGTTTTACTTTTCACCGGCGGGCGCAGCGGATGTGACATGGCGCGCACTTCCGATCACGGGGCGGCAGTTTCTTGAAAAATTAGCCTTTTTACGCCGTATTGATGTCGAAAATTTAAGGTCAGTTCCCCCCGCCCGGCAGTAGACTCGTCGCAAACCAGCAAAGAGGACGAATCATGACCGTGTTACATAGCGTGGATTTCTTCCCGGGCGGAGGCCTGCCGGTGACCATTGAACCCCGTGCTCCCCAGGGGGCTTTTCCTGAACATCATCACGACGATTTTCACGAGATTGTTATTGTCGAACAGGGCGCGGGGATCCACGTCTTTAACGGTGAACCTCAGTCACTCTGCGGCGGCTGTGTCTGCTTTGTCCGCGATCATGACCGCCACCTTTATGAGAAAACTGACCAGCTTATCCTGACGAATGTGCTCTATCGCGGGCCGGAGGCGTTTCGCTTTATCACCGGCTTTCAGCATCTGTTACCGCAGGAACAGGCCGGCAATTACCCTTCACACTGGCGCATCAGCAGTAAGGTGCTGAGTCAGGTCAAAAAGCTGACCCGGGCACTAGAAATCGCGCCCACGCCGGACTGTATGGAAAGCTGCGTGGAGCAGGAGATGACCTTTATGCAGCTGTTGATGCTGCTGCGCAAAGGCTGTCGCGAAGAGGCCAGCGACGATCAGGATGGCCGCCTGCGGCAGCTGCTGGACTGGCTCTCAGAACATTACAACGAAGAAGTGGACTGGGAAGCGCTGGCCGCGAAGTTCTCCCTCTCACTGCGTACCCTTCACCGCCAGCTGAAGCAGCAGACCGGCAGTACGCCGCAGCGTTATCTGAATCAACTCAGACTGTTGCAGGCCCGCCATTTACTGCGCCACAGTGAAATGCGCATTACCGATATCGCCTTTCACTGCGGATTTGGTGACAGCAATCACTTTTCCACGCTCTTTAAGCGCGAGTTTGGCACCTCTCCGCGTACCATCAGGCAAAATGACCTGTGAGGTGAGCCGTGAACCAACCCCTTCGTCTGGCGAGAGCCGACTATTTTCCCTCTGAATTAATGCCGGTGGCGGTCGCCGACCGCGCCCCGCAGCCCTCCTTTCCGCCTCACGTTCATGAGTTTAGCGAGCTGGTGATTGTCTGGCGGGGCAATGGACTGCACGTCATGAACGAGCGCCCCTGGCTTATCACCTGCGGCGATCTGTTTTACCTTCGCCCTGAAGATTGTCACAGCTATGAATCGGTAAACGATCTGGTGCTCGATAATATTATTTACTGCCCTGAACGTTTCACGCTGGGAATGAGCTGGCAGCAGTTTCTTCCGCCGGACGATCGGCGCAGCTGGCGGCTGACCACGCGGGGGCTCGCCCTGGCGCGCGGCGTGATCCAACAGCTGGGCCAGGAGAGCCGCAAAAGCGACCGCCTTTCCCGCCAGCTGACCGAGGCGCTGTTTTTACAGCTCATGCTGATACTTCAGCGTCACCGCTATGCAACCGACTGCGTTCGCCAGCTTCCCGAAGGTGAACAGATGGATTTGCTGATGTCCGCCATCCAGGGGCAACTGGCCGTTCCCTTTGATCTGGGTACCTTCTGCCAGCAGCATCAGCTTTCGGAGCGCGCCCTTAAGCATCTTTTCCGGCAGCAGACCGGCATGACGCCCGGCCATTACGTCCGTCAGCTACAGCTCTGCCGGGCAAAGCATCTTCTGCGCTGTAGCGACTGCCTGATTGGCGAAGTGGCCGCGCGCTGCGGATTCGATGACAGTAATTACTTTTCGGTGGTGTTTACCCGGGAAACCGGCATGACGCCAAGCGCTTTTCGCCAGCAGTTTATTCATGCCGGATTGCGCAGAACGGCAACCCGGCATGAAGGAGAAGTGAAGGAGTAAGGCCGTCAGGACATCATGCCCATGCCAACGATGTTAGCCGCCAGAATAATCACAATGCAGCCGCCGCACAGGACGCCAACCGGGCGGCGCCCGACATTCTTCCACTCTTTCAGCACCAGTCCAACCAGTCCGCCACACAGGACGTAGAAGCTCATATGCAGCATCCAGCTGATGAAGTCATACTGCGCCGGAATGCGCGCATGACCCCAGGCGTAGAAGAAGAATTGCAGATACCACATGGTTCCGCCGAGGATGGAGAGCAGGACGTTGCTGATAAGTACGGTCTTAATCACCGAGAAATCTGCTCTGACCGAAAGCGTTGACTGGGTGGCGAGACGGTAAAAACAGAAGCCAAGGTTTATGACCGCCCCGCCGCCCATGATCACGACGTAGCTGGGCAGTGCAACATAGAGCGGATCGATACCCAGCGCGGCAGCAGCGTCATGCATCGGTTTTGCGGCATTCATGGCGAAAGACATCCCTGCCGAGAAAATGCCGCAGAGCACGGCCAGCATCAGACCTTTCTTCAGATTGAACTCTTCGGCGGTGATCCCCATCGCCCGTTCCTTCATCAGCCCCGCCCTGGAGACTATCGCCACGCCGACCAGCGCAACCAGCACGCCCAGCAGCGTCAGGCGTCCGCCCGCTGAACTGAAAAGCTCTACAAAACGTCCCTGCAGCAGCGGCGTCATCAGCGTGCCGACGACCAGGGTAATGCCGATGGCAATACCAATGCCCATCGACATGCCCAGATAGCGCATGGTCAGGCCGTAGTTGATGTTCCCGATGCCCCACATGGCACCAAAGAGGAAAACAGGCATCAGCTGGGCAAGAGAAAAGCTGCTGTAGTAGGCCCAGAAGTTGGGCAGCAGTACCGCGCTGACGGCCCAGGGGAGGATTATCCACGACATCACTCCGCCAACGGACCACATGGTTTCCCATGACCAGTTACGCACTTTCTTAAAGGGCGCATAGAAGCAGGCGGCGCTGGCGGCGCCCACCAGATGCCAGAGTATGCCGGACAGGATAGCTTCACTCATTATTCTCTTCCTTCGTTGGGGGGTAAGGTTCCCGGTAGGATGGAGTCTACGAAGGATTGCAAGGCAGAGACCTTATGCTGGCTGCCCGGGCCGGCATCAAAATGGCAAAATACAGTTCCTCCCGCCGACCGCGATCACACTTCGGTATTCTGTATGCTGCGGTGACCGCAGTGCTGAAATTAATCCATTCTTTTGATTTGCATTACAATTTCAATTTTTCACGCCTTCATCACGCTGTTCTTCTCTTCCCTGCCAACTCCTTTCACCGACTGGCAGCGACAGAAAGGTCATTCCGCTGCGGCCAGGAGACTATTTTAATATGCAACATTTTCTTAACCGACATATAAAATAACGTTTACGGAGAATCCGCCATGTCTGTCCCTCAACATTGCCTGTACATCAATGGCCAGTTTGTCGAAAACCGCAGCGATCGCTGGATTGAGGTTATCAATCCGGCTACCGGCGCACTGCTCTCCCGTATCCCTGAAGGCGACCGCGAGGATGCCGATCGGGCGATCGACGCCGCTGATGCAGCACAAGCCGGCTGGGAAGCCCTGCCTGCCGTGGAGCGCGGTCAGTGGCTGCATAAAATCGCCGCAGAGATCCGCCGCCGTGAACCTGAAATTGCAGCGGCTATCGTCGCTGAAGGCGGCAAAACGCAGCAGCTGGCACAGACAGAGGTGCTGTTTACCGCCGACTATCTCGACTATATGGCCGAATGGGCGCGCCGCTACGAAGGTGAAATCCTTCAGAGCGACAGACAGGATGAGACCATCCTGGTGTTTAAAAAGGCGATTGGCGTTACCGCCGGCATATTGCCCTGGAACTTCCCCTTCTTTCTGATTGCCAGAAAAGCCGCACCGGCGCTGGTGACCGGCAATACTATTGTGATTAAGCCCAGCGAGCTGACGCCCAATAACGCGATGCTTTTTGCCGAAATCGTGGATGAGCTGGGCCTGCCGCCAGGCGTATTTAACCTGGTGACGGGGTACGGCCCGGAGGTGGGACAGGCGCTGGCAGTAAACCCGAAAGTGGGCATGATCAGCCTGACCGGCAGCGTTAACGCGGGAGTCGCCACCCTTAAGGCGGCGGCAGATAACGTGACGAAGGTGTCGCTGGAACTGGGCGGTAAAGCGCCAGCCATCGTGATGAATGATGCGGACCTTGATTTAGCAGTCAACGCTATCGTCAGCTCCCGGATGATCAATACCGGACAGGTCTGCAACTGTGCGGAGCGGCTGTACGTGCAGTCTGGCGTTTATGATGAGGTGGTGAAACGGCTTAAGGTGGCCTTTGAGGCGGTGACCTTCGGCGATCCGGCCAGCCGCAGCGATATTGATATGGGGCCGCTGATCTCCGCGGATGCCCTGGCGCGCATTGAGCAGAAAGTCGCGAAGGCGCTGGAGCAAGGCGCTACGCTGGTCACCGGCGGCAAACGAGCGGGCGACAGCGGCTTCTTTTTCGCCCCCACGCTGCTGACTGATGTTCGTCAGGAGATGGATATCGCCCGGGAAGAGACGTTCGGTCCGGTGCTGCCGGTGCTGGTTTTTGACACGCTCGAAGAGGCCATCAGCCTCGCCAATGACAGCGAATACGGCCTGACCTCCGCCCTCTATACCCGCGATCTGAACACCACCATGCGCGCCCTTAAGCAGCTGAAATTTGGCGAAACCTACGTCAACCGGGAAAACTTTGAGGCGATGCAGGGCTTCCATGCCGGCTGGCGGAAATCCGGCATCGGCGGGGCCGATGGCCGTCACGGGCTGGAAGAGTATTTGCAGACGCACGTGGCCTATCTGCAGTATTGCTAGCGCGTTTTATTCTGCTGCCGCCGGACCGTTTTAAGGTGGCAGCATTATTTCTTCTCTCCCCTCTCTCTGCTTCAGACTGCGTTTCGTCTGGAAGATGCCTCTTTTCATCGTTAAAACATCTTCTTTATTTTTAAAAAGAGACTTTCTGCGTTTCATTTTTATGAACAAGCTCACAGATTATAGAAAGATTCTTTAACGCCCCGCTAACCCGTTAAAAAAAGCGCTAAATATAAAAACTACCTTAGCGCCATTTTTAATTAATCCACTCCTGCCAGGAATTAATAAAGCAATAACAAGGAAAGTCTTAAATAATAAACTAACGAAATATAGATATAGCCAAAAAAGCTTTCATCAGGGTAATGTATTGCCACGAGCATGATCTGTTCCAGATTATGTTCGCGAAAGTAAAGACACACACAGCAGTTTGATTACCAAGAGGCCGAAAAAGCCCGTTTAAGCGTGATTGAATAAATCATCCTCCCTCACCTTAACCGGTGAGGGTTTTTACACACAGCTGAGGTCATGCTGATGAAAAACCCCATTCAGTCGGTTACAGGGCTGCGGGCGCTTGCCTGTATGCTGGTTGTTATATGTCATGCAAAATTTTTTACCTTACCTCAGCCGCCGGCTCATCTTCCCGGCATCCCGAATGCTTCCTCTGAACTGGTCCGCCTGGCCGCTGCACTATTTTTTATGATGACCGGCTATCTGCTAACGCGCTCACAATGGTATGAATTTGGTACCCTAAACGCATTCGCCTTTCTGAAGAAGAAATTTGCCCGGATATTGCCTGTGTATTATCTCTTTACGCTTGTCGCAATTATATTATGGATGGCTATCCCCTCAGTCTACGGCGTAACTAACCTGAATCCCGCTGATAATTTTTTATCACTTTTGTTTATCCCCGGAATATATATAGAACATACCCATAAGCTCTCTCCTGTTCTTTACACCGGCTGGGGGCTTTGCCTTACTGTTGTTTTCTATATCATCTTCTCCATCGGCCTGCGCCTGCCCAGAAAAAGCGGGCTCAATTTTATTTTCCTCACTGTTGTCACGTTGGTGGCTGGCGGAGAGATGATAAAAACGAATAATCACTGGTTTGCTTTCTACACCGATCCCCTGTTGCTCTATTTCCTCAGCGGTATGCTCTGTTTTATTTTTCAGCCGCGGCTGTCGCGCCCCTGGCCTCATGGACATAGCTCTCTGCTGATTACAGCCGCACTGATGCTGCTTGCGGTCACTACCGCAAATGAGGCTGTACGGCTTTTTGCGCTGACATTTGCTTTTTATTTACTCACCTTCTTCAGCTTCAATACACATGCCAGATCGCCCGTCATGGGGCTGATAACGGCTTTGAGCCGGGCAAGTTTTACCGTCGTTCTCAGCCACACTCTGTTTATGGATGCGCTTGCCTCCCTGCTCCCGCGCTTTATGAGCGGCAGCGGTCAACTTACCGGCTGGGTAATGATGGGAATGCTTACGGTGGGATCGACCGGGCTGGGGTACTTTCTTTACTGGCTGATAGAGAAAAAGGTCAGGATAAAACCGGGCGTTAAAGCAGGTTAACGGGAATAGCCATAAAAAGGCCCGCCGGGAGTCCGGCGGGCCTGAGCGTTACTTGATATCTACCTGATAGAAAATGTGTTTGCCAAACGGATCGATTTCATAGCCGCTGACCTCTTTCCGGACCGGTTCGAAGATGGTCGAGTGAGCGATCATCACTGCCGGCGCCTGGTCATGCATAATCTGCTGCGCCTGCTGGTAGAGCTGGATACGTTTATTGTGATCCTGCTCTGAACGGGCCTCGGTGATGACTTTCTCAAAAGGTTTATAACACCATTTTGATGAGTTGGAGCCGCCATTGGCGGAGGTGCAGCTGAACAGCGGACCGAAGAAGTTATCCGGATCGCCGGTCGCGGTTGTCCAGCCCATCAGCGCCGCCTGATGCTCGCCGCCTTTGACCCGCTTGAGGTACTCGCCCCATTCGAAGCTGACAATGTTCGCCTTGATGCCCACTTTCGCCCAGTCGGCCTGGATCATCTCCGCCATACGGCGGGCATTCGGGTTATAAGGCCGCTGCACCGGCATCGCCCAGAGATCGATGGCGGTGCCGGGCGCAATGCCCGCCTCTTTAAGCAGCGCTTTGGCTTTTTCCGGATCGTAATCGTAGTCTTTCAGATCTTTCGCTGCGCTCCAGACGCCTGGCGGCAGGAGATTTTTCGCCACGGTGCCGGTCCCCTGGAAAACAGCGTCAATGATGGCCGGTTTATTAATCGCCATCGTCAGCGCCTGGCGGACTTTTACCTTATCCAGCGGCGCTTTCTGGGTATTAAAGGCCAGAAAGCCGGTATTCAGCCCCGCCTTCTGCATCAGAGTGATCTCTTTATTCTCCTTCATCCGCGTCAGATCTGCCGGGTTCGGGAACGGCATGACCTGGCACTCGTTTTTTTCCAGCTTGGCGTAGCGCACCGAGGCATCCGGCGTGATGGAGAAGACCAGCCGATCCAGTTTGGCTTTACCCTGCCAGTACTCCGGGAAAGCGCGATAAAGAATACGGGAATCTTTCTGGTATTTTGCCAGCGCAAAGGGACCGGTGCCGATTGGTTCCTGATCCACTTTTTCCGGCGTACCCGCCTTCAGCATGGCATCGGCATATTCGGCGGAGAGGATAGAGGCGAAGTACCAGCCCAGATCGGCCAGAAACGGCGCTTCCGCATGAGAGAGCGTAAAACGAACGGTGTTGTCGTCCACCTTTTCGATGCTCTGGATCAGGGAACCGAACTCCAGACTTTCGAAGTTTGCGTAGGTGCCGTTGGAGACATTGTGATAAGGGTTATTCTTATCCTTCTGGCGCATAAAGGAGAAGATGACGTCATCGGCATTGAAGTCCCGCGTCGGCTTAAAATCCTTGTTACTCTGAAACTTCACGCCCTTACGCAGATGGAAGGTGTAAACCTTGCCGTCTTCACTGACGTCCCAGCTCTCAGCAAGGCTGGGTATCAACTCTGTGGTCCCCAGTTTGAAATCCACCAGCCGGTTATAGATTGGCACCGCGCTGGCGTCCACGCTGGTCCCGGAGGTGTAAAGTTGCGGGTTGAAGTTTTCTGGCGATCCTTCTGAGCAGAACACCAGCGTTTTCGCCGCTGCCCCAGAGGCAACCGCCAGCGTCAGCGCGGCTATGGCCGTTCTTATTACCGTTTTTCTCATCTCCGTCCTCGCGTTATCGTTGTTTTATGTCTGTCCAGACAGTAACAATCTAAACGCGATCGGAGCGGGTAGCCAGAGAAAAATAGCCGTTTTGGGCCATTGTTTATTCTTATAATTCAGGGAATTGTCGGGCAGAGGGCGAAACTGGTGGGACGTCTCCCCGCCACGGCGGGCGGGGGACAAAACTGGCGCAGATCAGTTTAGCGTATAATCCAGAGAGATGTCCGCGTTAACTAACTGTGAAACCGGGCAGCCTTCTTTCGCCTGGTTGATAATTTTCTCAAAGGCATCGTTCTCGATACCTGGCAGCTTGACCTGACTCTTAAGCGCGATTGCGCTGATTTTGAAGCCATCACCAGACTTGTCCAGCGAGACATCAGCTACGGTATCGATACTTTCCGGGACGTAGCCTTCGTTACCCAGCATCAGCGAAAGCGCCATCGAAAAACAGGCGGCATGTGCCGCGCCGATCAGCTCTTCCGGGTTGGTACCGGACTTACCTTCAAAACGGGTGTTAAAGCCGTAAGGCTGCTCTTTCAGCGCACCGCTTTCGGTGGAGATAGTGCCTTTCCCCTGCTTGATATCACCTTCCCAGTGGGCCTGCCCTTTCTTATGAATGGTCATATTTGTCCTCCCGTTTGTTTATCACAGTTATTCAGTATAGTGACTTCTCAGCACTTCGCCGGATAAAGGCTTGCAATTGGTCACGGCGTGACCGTTAATAGAGAAATCCAAACGAGGAGAAAAACATGTTTAAACAAGATGATGTGGTTCAGTCCAGGACCGGCGGCCCGAAAATGATCGTGCTCCAGGTTAAAGGCGATACGCTGTTTTGCGCCCGGGTGGACGATGCCGATAAGAAAGAAATTGAAGTGCCGGCGGATTCGGTCAATCTCTACCACGAAGAAGGTGATTTTGGCGTTTGCTGAGCTGGCTGAGATCGTTCCGGCGTTAAAATAAGTAAAATAAAAATACACAACATCAAGACAGAGCACAGGAAAACAGAATGGATCAGGCACTGGCTAATCAGCTGACTTCACGCTTCTTTCGCTATCTTTCCGTCACCAGCCAGAGCAACGCGGCGGCAACCCAGCTTCCCAGTACGCCAGAGCAGCATGAAATGGCGAAAATGCTGGCAGAGGAACTGCGCGCAATGGGGCTTCAGGATGTGGTGATTGATGAATATGCCACGGTGACCGCCGTCAAACCCGGCAACCGCCCCGCCGCGCCGCGCATCGGCTTTATTACCCATATTGATACCGTGGACGTCGGGCTTTCCCCCCATATTCACCCGCAGATTCTGCGCTACGAGGACCGCGATCTCTGCCTCAATGCGGAGAAAGATATCTGGCTGCGTACCGCCGAACATCCGGAAATCGCCGCCTATCCCGGTCAGGATATTATCTTCAGTGATGGCACCAGCGTGCTGGGGGCAGATAACAAAGCGGCGGTGACCGTCGTGATGACGCTGATGGAAAATCTGACGCACGACACCCCCCATGGCGATATTGTGGTGGCTTTCGTGCCGGATGAGGAGATCGGCCTGCGCGGCGCCAAAGCGCTGGATCTGGAGACGCGTTTTAACGTCGACTTTGCCTGGACTATTGACTGCTGTGAGCTGGGCGAAATTGTGTTTGAGAACTTTAATGCGGCGGCGGCGGAAATCACTTTTACCGGCGTGACCGCACACCCGATGTCCGGTAAAGGCGTGCTGGTCAATCCACTGCTGATGGCGCTGGATTACGTGAGCCACTTTGACCGCCAGCAGACGCCGGAGCATACCGAAGGCCGTGAAGGCTACGTCTGGTTTAATGAGATGACAGCTAACGCCAGCGAGGCGAAGGTAAAAGCCTCTGTCCGCGACTTTGACCTGGCCTCCTTTGAGCAGCGTAAGCAGAAAATCGCCGCCGTGGCGGAGAAGATTGCCGCAGCGTACCCGACAGGCAGCGTCAGTTTCAGCATTACCGATACCTACAGCAATATCAGCAATGCGATTGGCGAAGACCGCCGGGCGATCGATCTGATTTTCAGCGCCATGGAGGCACTCGATATCACGCCTAAAGTCACCCCGATGCGCGGCGGTACGGACGGCGCGGCGCTTTCCGCCAAAGGGCTGCTGACGCCTAACTTTTTCACCGGCGCGCATAACTTCCACTCAAAGTTCGAGTTTCTGCCGGTCACATCCTTTGTAAAATCCTATCTCGTTGCCGAGAAACTCTGTCTCCTGGCCGCAGAATAGCGAAACAATCAGGACGCCCGGTGGCGTCCTGATCGCGATAGCTTCAAACAGACCGCCGCCTACTCTTTCACGCTGACGTCGATGCCGGGAAAGAACTTCGCCGCCAGTTTTGTCACGGTGCCGTCCGCCTGAACCTTAGCGATGGCCGCATCCAGTTCCTGTTTCAGTCCGGCATCATCCTGACGCAGGCCAAAACCGATCCCCACGCCGAGCACCCCTTCATCCTCGACCGGCCCACCGGCAAAGCTGAAGCCTTTCCCCTGCGGCTTATCCAGGAACGCCGACTGGCCGGCAGCGGACATGACCAGCGTGCCGTCGAGACGTCCGGCGAGCATATCGTTATAGACCTGGTTCTGGTCCTGATAGGCGGTGACGGTTACGCCGCGCGGCTCCCAGTGTTTTTTCGCAAACGTCTCCTGAATTGAACCCTGCAACACGCCGATATTTTTGCCCCGCAGCGCCTCAGCCTCCGGCTTCAGCTTCTCCGCCTGTCTGGCGATCAGCTGGCTGGGGATGCGGTAGACAGGCTGCGTGAACGCGATGCTTTTCATGCGCGCTTCGGTAATGTTCATCGCTGAATTAATCGCATCGAACTTTTTCGCCATCAGTCCCGGGATCAGGGCATCGAAGCTGCTTTCCACCCAGCTGCAGGTAAAGCCTCCCGCCTGACAGATCGCCTTGCCCAGCTCAATATCAAAGCCTTCCAGCTCCCCGGCGGCGTTACGGCTCTCAAACGGCGGATACTGGGATTCAAGCCCGTAGCGCAGCGTCCCACCCGCGACGGCCGACAGGGATGACATCAGGCCTACGGCCACCAGCAGTGCGTTCAGTTTTTTCATTCAGTTTCCCTCAGGGTTATTTAGCGAGCCGTCACCCGGCAGAGCGCTTCCGCGCCCGCCCGCAGCGTAACGTCATCTTTGGCGAAAGAGAGACGGATCAGTTTATTGTCTGTGCCATCCGTGTAGAACGCCGAAAGCGGTATGGTCGCGACGCCGTAATCGACAATCAGCCGTTTTACCATTTCGCTGTCCCGCTCGTCACTGAAATCCGCATAGCTTGCCAGCATAAAAAAGGAGCCGGCGGAGGGCAGCAGGCGGAACGGCGAATTTTGCAGCAGCGAAGCCAGGGTATCGCGCTTGCGCTGGAAGAATTCGCCCAGCCCAAGGTAATGCTCCGGCTGGCGCAGGTAATCAGCAAAGGCGACCTGCATCGGTGTGTCAGCGGAGTACATCATAAACTGATGGTTTTTCACCAGCTCGTCCATCAGTAACGCGGGCGCAAGGCAGTACCCTACCCGCCAGCCCGTGACGTGAAAGGTTTTCCCGAAGGAAGAGACAATCACGCTGCGCCGGGCCAGCTCCGGGTGCGTCGCCATGCCCTGATGCTGCCGGCCATCAAACAGAATGTGCTCATAGACTTCATCAGACAGCACCACCACGGAGGTGTCACGGATAATGGCCGCCAGCCGGTCAAGATCCTCGCGGGTCAGTACCTGCGCGCTCGGGTTGTGCGGCGTATTGATAATAATCATCCGCGTGCGCGGCGTAATGGCGGCCTGCACCTCATCCCAGTCAATCGTAAACGCCGGGACCTGTAGCTTCAGCCCCACCGGCGTCGCGCCCTGAAGCCGGACAATGGGCGCGTAGCTGTCAAAGGCGGGTTCGAAGAAGATCACCTCATCGCCCGGATGGACCAGTGCGGCTATCGCCGAATAGAGACCCTGGCTGGCGCTTCCGGTGATGAGAATTTCACTGGCGGCGTCATACTGCTGGCCGTAAAGCGTGTTGACCTTTTCAGCCAGCACCTCTTTCAGCGCGCCCAGCCCGGTCATCGGCGCATACTGATTATGCCCCTGCTTCATTGCCTGGGTAACAGCCTCTGTCAGCGCAGGATCGCAGGGAAAATTCGGCGCGCCCTGTGACAGGTTGATCGCATTATGCTGGGCGGCCAGCTGACCGATAACGGAAAAAATCGTGGTGCCGACATCGGGCAATTTCGGGCGCGGCTGCACGGAAGAAAGAAGAGTCATGCTGTCTCCGGTTGGCGGGATAAGACGCAAAGGTTTATTCAACGTGAGCCCGCTTGAGCGGACAAGCGAATTATGATCATAATAGCCATGATAAAAACTCATTGCTCAGGGACTTCTGATGTCACGCCGCCCGCTGCCGTTAAATGCCGCCTATGCCTTCACCGTTGCCGCCCGCCACCTTAATCTGACCAGGGCGGCTCAGGAGCTTTGCGTTACCCAGGGTGCGGTAAGCCGTAAAATCGCCACCTTTGAAAACTGGCTGGGCTTTCCGCTGTTTGAGCGGCACGCGCGCGGGCTGCGTCTTACCCCCCGGGGCGCCAGCCTGCTGCCCGCGCTGAAAAGCAGTTTTGAGCAGATGAGGCAGGCCGCGGAACAGGCCAGCCAGCCCCACGCCGCCCTGCGCCTGAAAGCGCCTACCTGCGCCATGCGCTGGCTGGTGCCCAGGCTGGTGGCGCTTGAGCAGGCCAGGCCCGAACTGCATGTGTCGCTGACCACTACCGTCGATCACAGTACCCAGCTGGAAAATTACGATGCCGCTATCCTTTACGGTACGCTGCCCCCGGGCGGCCATCGCCTGTTTGATGAGGTGCTGACGCCGGTTATCGCCCCGGCGCTCATGCCCTCCGGGACGCTGGCTTATGAAGATCTGCCAGGCTTTACTTTTCTTCATCCCACGGCAGATGGACGGGACTGGATGCTGTGGCTGAATGCTCTGGCAATCAGGCCTTCAGTCAGCCGTCATCAGCATTTCGATACGATGGATCTGGCGATCAGCGCAGCCGTGCAGGGTTTTGGTATTACCGTGGCCGACGTAACGCTGATTGAGGCGGATCTGGCCGCAAAGCGCCTGATCGCTCCCTTTAGCGAAACGGTGAAAACCGGTGCGGTTTACAGCCTGATCCAGCGTCCTTCAGAGGCGTCTTCTGCCCAGCTGGAGAGCCTGGTGGCGTGGCTATGTGAAGAGAAACAGGTGTGATACGCCTGGGCGGGTGTGGCTTCAGGCGTTTGATACAAGAGGGCCACCCGCCTTTGCAGCAGGTGGCCTGAACATCAGAAGGAAACCCACTCGTCGCTGGCAGCAGCAGCCGGTTTGGCCGCTAATGCTTTGACTGCCGACGCAGCGTTTACCCGTGAGGCCGGTTTCACCAGCGGCGCCGTTTCCGGCGCAAGGCGGAAGCGGGAAACGGAACGCGTCAGCTCTTCAGTCTGTTTTTCCAGCGAACTGGCGGCAGCAGAGACTTCCTGAACCAGCGAGGCGTTCTGCTGGGTGACGCTGTCCATTTCCGTGATTGCCGTACCGACCTGCGAAATGCCCTTGCTCTGCTCTTCGGATGCCGAGGCGATCTGCTTCATGATCTCCGTCACTTCACCGACAGATTTCATGATGTCATCCATGGTTGAACCCGCATTGCCCACCAGGCGTGAACCGTTATCCACCCGGTTAACCGAATCGGCGATCAGCGTCTCGATCTCTTTTGCCGCACTGGCGCTGCGCTGGGCCAGGTTACGGACTTCACTGGCGACCACGGCGAATCCGCGTCCCTGTTCGCCCGCACGCGCCGCTTCCACCGCCGCGTTCAGTGCCAGGATATTGGTCTGGAACGCGATGCTGTTGATCACGCTGGTGATTTCAGCAATTTTTCTGGAGCTGCCTGAAATGCCCTGCATGGTGGTGATCACATCGCCCACAAGCTGGCCGCCTTTACCGGCGGTAACCGACGCGTTCTGCGCCAGCTCACTGGCCTGGCGGGCGTTATCGGCGTTGAATTTCACCGTTGCGGTCAGCTGTTCCATGCTCGCCGCCGTCTCTTCCAGCGCGGCAGCCTGCTGCTCGGTACGTGAAGAGAGATCGTTATTGCCTGAGGAAATTTCTGCTGCACCACGGTAGATGCTGTCGGTTCCGCTGCGGATCGCGCTGACGGCTTCCCGCAGGCTCTCCTGCATCGCACGAAGTAACGGCACCAGTTTACCCACGCAGTTACGGCCAATATCTTCAAGCGGCTGGCTGAGATCGCCATCCGCGATCAGGCGAAAGTGCTCGCGCATCCCTTCCAGCGGCCGTACCAGCATTTTGACCAGGTAACGGTCGGTAAAAAGCAGGATCAGCAGGCCGGCGATAACCGCAACCACAATGGTGCTTTTGGTGATACTGGTCAGGCGGTCTACCGTCACCCGCGTGATATCCAGCTTATCTCCTGCGGCGATATTGAATTTTTCCACGCTGGCGCCGAAAGCGCGGCTCAGTGCCGGCGTGACGCTGACGGCGTGACGGCGGAAGTCATCCAGCGAAGGCTGCTGCGCCAGACGCATTTGCGGCAGTACGCCTTCATCCAGCAGCTTCTGCCAGTTAGTGATGACCGTGTTGGCATAATCAGGCGCAAGCGGGCCGGGCGACTCGGCCTTAAAGGCTTCCAGCTGTTCGGCCATACTGTCGAGCGCTTTCTGCACCGAGGCCATTTCAGCATCAGCGGTGGAGGTGCCTGCCTCGCGTGAAGCCACGGCGCGGGTCAGACGGGTAATAAAGCGAAAATATTGATCGTTGCCCTTGCTCAGCGTGGTCATCTGATTCACCAGCTGGCGATCCACCTCATTCCCTTCTGCAAGCGAGTTGAGGGAATAGACGCTGTAGAGGCCAACAGCCGTCCACAGCAGGCAAAACACGCCAAGGATCCCCAGCATCACGCTGCGGATGGAAAAATTCTTTAACAGGTTCATAACTGCTCCGTAACGGTAAAATAGCGGGTCAACGTGTCCTTGAATACGGACGCCTATATCCCGTTATCGGCACCGGAGAAGGAACCCTGAGTGAGGAAATCGGTTCTTTCATCCTCCTCTTCCGGCCTTGCAGTAGATAAGTATTTGCTCTGGCAACATTTTTACAGATGAGGTGACGCTTAAATTCGCTAAAAGAATGTTATATGAACGTTATAAATAAAAGTTATTCCTCCAGCCGCACCATGCTTTTCATCAGCAGACGAAACAGTTGGCTACGCCGGCGCATAAACCGCTTCTCCAGCTTCAGTACCGCTTGCCCTTTCTCACCAAAACGCATCATCAGATCGTCAGATGGCCGCCAGACCGGCCAGCTGATTTCGCCGCTGAGCTGGTGGGAAAAAAGCGTCGCCTCGCGGGCAAAATTCAGCCAGTAATCACTGACCTTACTGGCAAACTCGCGATCTTTAGCGGTAAAAGGCCTCTCCGTCATCTGTTCGTGAAGCGCATCAAGCGTGTTCAGAACGTAGGGAATTTCGTTACCGTGCCAGGTGCCGTCAGGATAGATGTCCCTCGAATTTTCAGAGACGTAATCGAAATAGTAACGCCACGCCGGCACGCCTCTGTTGTGATGAGCCAGCGCCGCCACGTAGCCCATGGTGGTGAAGGTCATGTCCCTTGCCACCTGTCGGCCCAGAACTTTATCGTCATAAACGCCTTCGTACAGGCAGCGGATCATTTTCATCCGCAGGCCGATGCGCTGCGTCTGACGTATTCTGGCGATGACGCTCGCCGGGTCTACGCCAAAATAGCTGAGCACGCTGGCTTCATCACTGTTGCTGCCAATCATCAGCGGTAAGCGGTGCTGTCTGCCTGAGGTAAACACTTTGAGCATCGGCTCAGGCAATACGCTGTCTCCGGCAATGGCGACCGGGCCGTTTGCCATCTGGCGATCCAGAGGCCAGAACGCCTCTGCCGGGAGCGCCCGCAGCTGGCTGGCAGTGGCATTCTCCAGTGAAAAGTGCCGGGCCAGCGCCTCGCCATTCTTCAGCGCCTTGTGGCGCGGGATGTCCGGCAAGGTATAGGCACTCTGCGCGATACCTTTATGAAAAAGCCCAATAGAGAGCGGCGAGGTATAAAGCGAGAGGACGCTACGGGCGCCGGAAGATTCCCCCATCAGCGTGACGTTATGCCTGTCGCCGCCGAAAGCAGCAATATTGCGCTGGATCCACTGCAGGGCAGCGATCTGATCCAGCAGCGCAAAATTATTCACCACTTCGCCCCCGGGATACTCCTTATCCAGCGCGGGGTGGGCAAAAAAGCCCAGATGACCGAGGCGGTAGTTAAGCGTCACCATCACCACGCCGCGTGCGGCCAGCGCATGACCGGCATAAGGGGCCAGTCCGCCCGACCCGATAGTAAAGCCGCCGCCGTGAAGCCAGACCATGACCGGTAGCGGCGATGAGGGAGAGATATCTGGCGTCCAGACATTCAGATAGAGGCAGTCTTCACTGAACGCCCCCGGATCGCCGCCGCCCACGGCAACGCAATACTCCCGGTTCTGCCAGCTGGCGTTTCCCCACCGGGTGGCGTCACGCTCGCCCTCCCATGGGCGAACCGGTTTTGGCGGCTGCCAGCGCAGCGGGCCGACCGGAGGAGCGGCATAGGGTATCCCTCTGAAAACAAATACGTCTTCCTCAAGTACGCCGCGTAAGCTGCCTTCCGCCGTCCCGGTCCTTATCATGCGATCGTTTTTCATGCGTTCTTCCACTCATAGTCTGCGAAACATTATTTGTAGCTGTGAGACGAAAGTCCAATGTCCGGGCGCATTTGCAGATTAAGCTTAAAAAAAACTCACTAAAGCGGCACTTACCGCCGCTGGCAATCAGAAATCTGGCCGCTTTAGCCCCATGAAATCAAAAAGTTCAAAATCCGGCTAAATCTCTTACCCCGCTCAGCACGTCTTAAAGGTCAAATAATATTGGCCGGTTGACTGGGAGATAGCGGCATAATCCGGCCAACAGCGCTTCCTGTTTCCCCTTACTTGTTGCAGTGCAAAAGCGCCCGGCAGGGGCTGAGGAAAGGATAATAAATGAGGGGGCTTACGCGGGCTGACCTGATGGCAGGTCTGCTTGTATAACAGTAAGCTGTGCGGAACATCAGGAAGTAACAGGGGCGCTCGCTGAGCCTTGCGGGCTGACATACTATCAACCCGCAGGGTTCCGGCTTACCTGCCAGACACGGCAAGCACGCCTGATGCGTTACAGTGTAACAAGCTGGCTGTTTCACGCTGCCGGTAGAGGGCAATTTCATCATGCACCGGACAGCCCAGCGCCGCCTCGAACGTCTGCTGGCTGGCGTTTCCTGCCGATCTTGTCTGGCTTTCCCCACCCAGATTGGACTGGAAAATACCCGCCGCGCTGACCGGTAAAAAATCTTCATATATCACCGGCGAGGCCATTAAGCAGCCTTCGGCCAGCAGCTTTTCCCGATCGGTTTCAGCCGCGATCAACTGCGGATTAGCTTCTCCCTTGTCGGTCAGCGACCAGCTGAACCAGGCCAGCTCATGCTGACGCAGCGTCTTCTCATCATCCGGAAAGGCGCTGAAGACGACCTCAAGCTGTCGCTGCTGCGTGACGTTGTCACTTGCAGTGCCCGCCTGCGCCAGCAGGCGATCGTAAAGCGCCCGGCCTTTTGCCGTCAGCGCAATGCCCCGCTGTTCAATCTCTCCAAACCGGGCGGTATGGGTCCCCTGGGCGTTATCCGTAAAGCGGACCTTTTCTTCCAGCGCCCTGAAGCTGGTCTGCCGTAGCAGCAGTGGGATTTTCCGCGCCGGAGGGCCCTCAATGGTCGCTTTCGGGGTGATGCCCGCTTCCGGCATCAGGGCCTGAACACGATCGATATCCAGCGTGCGGGGCGTCAAATGGTTAATATGGCAGCCCGGAAAACAGACCACGTCGGCGATAAGCCGGTGCTGCTCATGCAGTGCGTGATAGGTTGAACTGTCGACAAGGGTTTGCTGATGCCAGCGGAAGGTTTCCAGCGCTTCGCCGATGAATTCCTTCGCCTGAGCCGGAGTGAAGCCCCCTTCCTGCTGATGAACAGCGACCAGCTCCCTGCAACGCGGAGTAAAAATATCCCGCGCAGCCAGAATGCTGACCGCTTTTTCCCGCAGGGCGACATCCTCTATCAGTTCCGTGCGCAGCAGCGAGGTAAACAGCCGGAACGGGTTGACCTTCAGCGCCGCCTCGTCCAGCGGACGAAACGCGGTGGAATGCACCGGCACGCCCGCCTGTGAGAGATCGTAGTAGCCGACCGGAAACATCCCCATGATAGCGAAGATCTGACGGAGCATCGCCAGTTCAGCGCCGGTGCCGACGCGAATAGCGCCATGCCGCTCCACGCTGAGGCGGGCTAGTTCGCCCTGTTGCTCAAGCTGCTGCCTGAGCGCTGGATCCTGCGCCAGTACCTCCTCATTCACCTGTTTAACCAGCCTCAGCAGCGTGCCGTACTGCGGCACCTCCTGCTGATACATATCAGACATTGCACCGGCAAAGCTGGTGCGAAGCTCGTCGGCAGTCACCCATCCGTTTTCCATTTTCTGACCCTTCTGGCCTGAGGAGAGGATATTCAGATTACTGGAAAGCGGCGGGGGCGGAGAAAAGAATTAGCAAACTGTGATCCTGCCCGCCCGGCGGCGGGCACCTCTTCACTTACTTCTGGCGGACATAGCCGAAACGGTACTTCGCCAGCAGCAGCAGCGAGGTCAGCACCGCAACGACCGCCAGAAAGGTGAAGACCTCCGTAATATGCCAGCCCACGGAGAGCATCTGAGCACCGGCGAAGGCGCTGAGGATCGCCCCTGTCCTGCCCACACCGTGCATCCAGCTTGAACCTGTTGCCCGCGCATGGGTGGGATAATAGCTGGCTGACAACGCATTCATCCCGGTGTTGGCACCATTCAGGCAGAAGCCGCTGCTGAACGCAATCAGGCTGAGGATCAGCGTATTTACCGGAGCGTACCCGATGGCGAGCGTGCCCGCCGCGCCGGCAAAATAGATGGCCGCGAGCGCCAGATTGGCATTAAAGCGATCCATCATCCAGCCAGCGAAGAGCGAACCTACCGTGCCGCCAGCCTGATACATCGCGGTAACGAGCGCGGCCTGGGCGATAGTCATGCCCATCTCCTTTACCAGCAAAGGCAGCCAGCTGCCAATCAGGTAGACCAGAAACAGCCCCATAAAATAGCCTCCCCAGAGCAGCATACTGCCGGAGAGATAGGGACGGGTTACCACCAGCCTGACCGCACCTGACCGCTGTGCTTTTTCGGGCATGACAAACTGGCTGTCGGGCTGGGCGAGGTCCGGTGCCAGTTTACCGACGACGGCGCGGATCTGCGCAACAGGCCCCTGACGCGCAATCAGAAAACGGACGGATTCGGGAAGCCACATCAGCAGCAGGGGAACAAGCAGCAGCGGCAGCAGGCCGCCCATAATCAACACCGCATGCCAGCCAAAGTTGGGGATAAGCCATGAGGCAGCAAATCCCCCGCCAGCCGCCCCAAAGGTGAACCCACAGAAGACGATGGTGATCAGAAAGGCTCTTTTACGTTCCGGTGAATATTCCGCCACCAGCGTACCCACATTCGGCATCGCTGCGCCCAGCCCCAGTCCGGTCAGAAAACGGAACAGCATCATCTGCTCCAGGCTCCGGGAAAAGGCGGTCACCAGCGTCCAGAAACCAAAAAAGAAGACGCTGCTGATAATGATCCGCCGTCGTCCGAAACGATCGGCCAGCGGCCCGGCAAACAGGGCGCCCAGCGCCAGTCCGGCCAGCGCGGCGCTGATCACCACGCCCAGCTGTGACGTTGTCACATCCCAGCTGCTTTTCAGCGCCGGTGCGATAAACCCCATAATGGCGATATCAAGCCCGTCCATCGCGACCACGGCGAAACAGAGGATAATAAGCCGTTGCTGAAAGCGGCTCAGGCTGCCCTGATTGATCAGGGCACGGACATCGATCGCGGCAGAATGCTCCACGTTAGCGCTCCATGGTGCCAGATTGGGTCTTTGTGGCTGGCAGGTGATCCAGAATTGAGAGCCTCGGATGATACCGGATTAAGCGCAATTTCTCTTTGAAAAAATACCTTTTGCGCCTGAGATATCGCTCATCAGACCAGCCCGGATAAAAAGCCGATCGATAAGCTGAGTGAATAGTAAAACCGGGAGCCGAATAGCTGAAGTAATAGATAAGCGCTTTTCAGGCACAAATGTTAATAGAAAATTGCAATAAGGTTAACAAATTTGATGGCGCAGGCTTGCCGGGCTGCCCGCCCCTGTTTACCGTAAAGTATGGATAAAAATTACCTGTTCAATCAGCGCATACGTCTGCGCCATCTGCACACTTTTGTGGCCATTGCTCAGCAAGGGACGCTTGGCCGTGCGGCGGAAACGCTCTCGCTGAGCCAGCCCGCGCTGTCGAAAACCCTTAATGAGCTGGAGGCGCTGGCGGGCGCCCGGCTGTTCGAACGAGGCCGCCTCGGTGCTCAGCTGACTACAATGGGTGAACAGTTTCTGACGCATGCGGTACGGATCTTGGATGCGCTGAACCATGCCGGACAATCTTTCCGTCCTGCCGATCTCGACGAACCCGCCGTACTCAGAGTGGGCGTGCTGACCACGGTAGCGCTGGGGATGTTTCCCTCGATCCTCGAACGTTTTCATCAGCAGCAGCCGCAGGCTATTGTGCAGGTCGCAACGCTGCATAACAACGTCCTGCTTGCCGGGCTCAGGGCGGGAGAGTTTGACGTCGGGATAGGCCGGATGTCTGACCCGGAAATGATGACCGGGCTCACTTACGAACTGCTCTTTCTTGAATCACTGCGGCTGGTGGTGCGGCCCAATCACCCGCTTTTGAGTGACAACGTCACGTTGTCAAAAGCGCTGGCCTGGCCGGTGGTGATCTCGCCGGAGGGGACGGCCCCCCGCCGGATAGCGGAAGCGATGCTCAGGGAGCAAAACTGTCGCCTTCCCGCCACGCTGGTGGAAACCTCTTCCACCTCGCTCGCCCGCCAGCTGGCGCTGCGCTATAACTACGTCTGGTTTGTGCCTTCCGGCGCAATACGCGACGACTTACTGCATCACTCGCTCGCCGCCCTCCCCATCGCTTCTCACGGCCCCGGCGAGCCGGTCGGCATCATTACCCGTTCAGGGACGCGGCTCAGCCTCAGCAGTGAAGTTCTGATGGCCACCATACGTAAAAGCCATCCGGGCTGACGGCTCAGCGGCTGCGTTTCGCATGGCGTTCGCGGTTCTCCAGACGGGCCTGTTCACTTTTGCGCAGGGCGACGTAGCAGGCGCCGCTGCCACCATGATGCGGCTGCGCGGTGCAGAACGCCTGAACCGCCTCAAACTGCTGTAGCCAGCGGGCAAGATAGCTTCGCACGATATTGGCATGCGACTCATCTTCACGTCCTTTGCCATGGACGATAAGCAGATTACGCAAGTTATGGCGCTGCGCCTGAAGCATAAAGGTATAGAGCGTCTGGCGGCATATCTCCACCGGCTGACGCAGCAGATTAAGGCTGGCATCCTGCTGATATTTACCCAGGCGAAGCTTGTCGAGCACCCCTTGCTGAATACCTTCGGCTTTATATTCCAGCGGCGTGGTCAGAGGAACAATGGTCAGAAAACCGCTCACCAGCGGATTATCCAGCTGCTCCTCTTCAGGATGCTGGCGCGGCGGTCTGGCCTGGGGGGATTTCAGCCAGTGTATATTAGTCGCCTCTTTTAGCGGCGTGACGTCACCCATTGCCGTGCGGAACAGGTCTTCATCTTCAAAGTCTGCCATGGTGATCCCCCGTATGACCCGCGCCAGCAGCATTACCCGCGCAGGTGAAGTGATTACCCGGCTAGTTTAGCAAATCTTCTCCCTGATGCGATCCCTACCCGCATGGCAGGCTGAATAATGGGGGAGCAGTAAGCGTGCCAAGTCCCACGGCATCAGGCCGGGGATAAATCAATCTCATTACGCAGATATTCCCTCTCTCAGCATCTATTCATTTTGATATGAATTTTTTTGAATCTAAATAATAACGCCCGCCTTATTGAAATGAGAAAGCGAATATTGGCTCCTATTAATTCAGGTCGCCGTACACATTAATGAAGTTTTAATGCTAATACGTATTGTCCGGTCGTGGAGTAAGCCGGTGGCTGGCGAGGCTTAAGGGCCTTATTTGATGCATTATTTTGCCATGGCGGCAGAAATAACCCGCATTTATGAACGATCGTGAGGCTGGGGTCGGAGTTTTTTATGAGTTATTTCATGTAGATAGACAAAAATAAGAGCATCCATTGCTTTTATGTGGCTAAATGAGCCCGGATCAGTTCCATTTCGCCCCGGAAGAATGTTAAAATTGACCTCAGTCAATAATCAGTCGAGCGTAAATTATGATCCCGGAAAAGCGTATTATCTCAAGACGCATACAGTCTGGCGGTTGCGCGATCCATTGTCAGGATTGCAGCATCAGCCAGCTCTGTATTCCCTTCACGCTGAACGAGCATGAACTCGATCAGCTTGATAATATCATTGAACGTAAAAAGCCGATTCAGAAAGGTCAGACGCTGTTTAAAGCGGGTGACGAGCTGAAATCGCTTTATGCTATTCGCTCCGGGACCATCAAGAGCTACACCATTACCGAACAGGGCGATGAGCAGATCACCGGCTTCCACCTGGCGGGCGATCTGGTGGGCTTTGACGCTATCAGCATGGGGCAGCATCCGAGCTTTTCACAGGCGCTGGAAACGGCGATGGTCTGTGAAATCCCGTTTGAAACCCTCGACGATCTTTCCGGTAAAATGCCCAGCCTGCGCCAGCAGATGATGCGCCTGATGAGCGGTGAGATTAAGGGCGACCAGGAGATGATCCTGCTGCTTTCTAAGAAAAACGCTGAAGAACGCCTGGCGGCCTTTATCTATGGCCTGTCGCGCCGTTTCGGCCAGCGCGGTTTCTCCCAGCGTGAATTCCGTCTGACCATGACCCGTGGCGATATCGGTAACTACCTTGGCCTGACGGTGGAAACCATCAGCCGCCTGCTGGGCCGCTTTCAGAAAAACGGTATGCTGGCGGTAAAAGGTAAATATATCACTATCGAAAACCACGATCTGCTCTCGCAGCTGGCCGGTCAGAGCCGCGCCATTGCCTGACGCGATGCCGGGCTGTTCCCGCAGCCCGACTTTTCTTTCCTGCCGCTCAAATCGCCCCCTGACTCACCCTATAAACTATTTGTTATAATATTGATCCCGCTATAACTTTTTCCTTCTGCGCGAGCCTCGCTTGGGCTATCTTTAAGCAAACACGCTCAGCGTATGGAGAAACCGTTATGGTTAAATATCAACACATTCTCGTGGCTATCGATCCGCAGCAGGACGATCAGCCCGCCCTCCGCCGCGCGGTCTATCTGAACCAGCGTCTGGGCGGTCGCATTACCGCTTTTCTGCCTATTTATGACTTCTCGTATGAGATGACCACCCTGCTCTCGCCGGATGAACGTATCACCATGCGCCAGGGAGTGATCAGCCAGAGGACAGAATGGATCCGCGAGCAGGCGCAATCCTATCTTGATGCGGGCGTGAATATCGATATTAAGGTCATCTGGCATAACCGCCCGTTTGAGGCGATTATTCAGGAAGTGATCGAAGGCCGTCACGATCTCCTGCTGAAAATGGCCCACCAGCACGACCGGCTTCAGGCGGTGGTCTTTACGCCGACGGACTGGCATCTGCTGCGCAAGTGTCCCTGTCCGGTCTGGATGGTGAAAGATCAACCCTGGCCGGAAGGCGGTAAAGCCGTGGTGGCCGTTAACCTCGCCAGCGAAGAGCCCCATCACGATCCGCTCAACGCCAAGCTGGTACGGGAGACGCAGGAGCTTGCAACAATGGTGAACCATACCGAAGTGCATCTTGTCGGTGCCTATCCCGTCACCCCTATTAATATCGCTATTGAGCTGCCGGATTTTGATCCCAGCGTCTATAACGATGCTATTCGCGGACAGCATCTGCTGGCAATGAAGGCGCTACGACAGAAATTCGGCATTGATGAAAAATTCACGCACGTGGATAAAGGGTTACCTGAAGAGGTCATTCCCGATCTGGCTGACCATCTGGATGCGGGCGTGGTGGTGCTGGGCACCATCGGGCGCACCGGCCTGTCGGCCGCCTTTTTAGGGAACACCGCCGAGCAGGTCATTGACCATCTCCGCTGCGATTTGCTGGCGATCAAGCCTGACGGCTTTACCTCACCGGTCGAGCTGGATGATGACGAAGACGATTAAAAAAACCCGCGCCGGAGCGCGGGTCTTTTATCATTAAGCCTGCATAGGCTGGCTTGCTCAGCCGGGCTTCCCCGGCTTTTTACAGCGCTTTCAGAATTGCATCGACCGTTGTCTTCGCATCGCCAAACAGCATCTGCGTATTCTCCTTAAAGAACAGCGGATTCTGGACGCCGGCGTAACCGGTATTCATTGAACGCTTAAAGACCACCACGTTACGCGCTTTCCACACCTCCAGCACCGGCATACCGGCTATCGGGCTGCGCGGATCGTCCTGCGCCGCTGGGTTAACGGTGTCGTTAGCGCCGATCACCAGTACCGTATCAGTACCGCTAAAGTCGTCATTAATTTCATCCATTTCCAGCACGATATCGTAAGGCACGCGGGCTTCAGCCAGCAGCACGTTCATGTGCCCCGGCAGACGACCGGCAACGGGATGGATGCCAAAGCGCACCTTGATACCGCGCGCACGAAGCTTCTCGGTTATTTCAGCCACCGGATACTGCGCCTGCGCCACCGCCATGCCATAGCCGGGAGTAATGATCACCGTCTCCGAGTTTTTCAGCAGCTCAGCGGTGCCTGCGATATCAATTTCCCGGTATTCGCCCTGCTCTTCGCTCTCACCGGTGGAGCTACTGTCGGTACCGAAACCGCCAGCAATCACGCTGATAAACGAGCGGTTCATCGCCTTACACATGATATAGGAGAGGATCGCACCGCTTGAGCCGACCAGCGCACCGGTCACGATCAGCAGGTCGTTGCTGAGCATAAAGCCCGCCGCCGCCGCCGCCCAGCCGGAATAGGAGTTAAGCATCGACACCACGACCGGCATATCGGCACCGCCGATGGAGGCCACCAGATGCCAGCCGAACGCCAGCGCGATCAGCGTCATCAGCAGCAGCGCCACGACCTGCAGGCCGGTGCTGTCGGTACGCACAAAGATGATGAGCAGGCACAGCGAAACAACCAGCGCCAGCAGATTCAGCTTGTGGCGATGCGGCAGCATCAGCGGGCGCGAGGAGATTTTGCCGCGCAGTTTACCAAATGCCACGATGGAGCCGGTAAAAGTCACGGCACCGATAAATATGCCGACAAATACTTCGGTCAGATGGATATTTTCAAGTATCGCCTCCATGCCGGGGCCGTGATCGATATAACTGTTAAAACCGACCAGAACCGCTGCCAGACCCACAAAGCTGTGCAGGATAGCAACCAGCTCCGGCATTTCAGTCATTTCGACTTTCTGCGCCAGACGAATACCGATGGCTCCCCCAATCACCATCGCCAGCAGGATCCAGGCAACGTTATGGCTGTAAGGTCCTGCGATGGTGGCGATCAGGGCGATGGCCATCCCGGCGATGCCGAACAGATTTCCTTTTCGGGAGGTTTCATGTTTTGAGAGCCCTGCCAGGCTCGCGATAAAAAGCAGTGCGGCAACAATGTATGCTGCAGTAACTAATCCGCCAGACATTGTCTACCCCTTAGTTCTTACGGAACATTTTCAGCATGCGCTGAGTGACGGTGAATCCACCGAAGATGTTTATGCTGGCAATCAGTACCGCAATAAACGACAGGAAGCTTACCCAGCCCCCGTGGCCGATTTGCAGGACGGCGCCGACCACGATAATGCCCGAAATAGCGTTGGTAACGGACATCAGCGGGGTATGGAGAGCATGGCTGACGTTCCAGACCACGTAATAACCGACCACGCAGGAGAGCGCGAAGACGGTGAAGTGGGCGAGGAACGACGGCGGCGCCACGTTAGCCAGCCAGCCAAACAGCAGAATGGCGAGCGCAAACAACCCATATTTTAAGTAAGGCGAAGCGGGTTTTTCTGCCGGCTTTTCAACCCTGGCCGCTGCCGGGGCCGCTTTGGGCGCTGCGGAAACCTGAATGGGCGGAGCAGGCCAGGTAATTTCGCCGTCAAGCACGACGGTCACGCCGCGGATCACCACATCTTCAAAATCAATGGCGATTTCACCGTTTTTCTCTTTGCACAGCAGCTTAAGCAGGTTAACGAGGTTTGTACCATAAAGCTGGGAAGACTGGGTCGGCAGGCGGCTTGGCAGATCGGTATAACCGATGATCTTAACGCCGTTCTCCGTAACAAAGACCTCATCTGCCACGGTCAGCTCGCAGTTCCCACCCGTCTGCGCGGCCAGGTCAACAATCACGCTGCCGGGCTTCATTGACGCCACCATGTCCGCCGTGATCAGCTTCGGTGCCGGACGCCCCGGGATAAGCGCAGTGGTGACGATAATATCCACCTCTTCAGCCTGCGCAGCGAACAGCGCCATCTCCGCTTTGATAAAGGCCTCTGACATCACCTTCGCGTAGCCGTCTCCGCTGCCCGCCTCTTCCTCGAAGTCCAGCTCCAGAAACTCGGCACCCATACTCTGCACCTGCTCCTTAACTTCCGGGCGGGTATCAAACGCACGAACGATAGCGCCAAGGCTGCCTGCGGCGCCAATCGCCGCAAGTCCCGCCACGCCAGCGCCGATCACCATCACTTTGGCCGGCGGAACCTTGCCGGCGGCGGTGATCTGGCCGGTGAAAAAGCGGCCGAATTCATGAGCGGCTTCCACAATGGCGCGATAGCCGGCGATATTCGCCATGGAGCTCAGCGCATCCAGCGACTGGGCGCGTGAGATACGCGGTACCGCATCCATCGACATCACGGTAACCTTGCGGGCCGCGAGCTTCTCCAGCAGTTCCGGGTTCTGTGCTGGCCAGATAAAGCTTACCAGCGTGCTGCCCTCGCGAGTCAGGGCAATCTCTTCGTCATCCGGCGCGTTGACCTTGAGGATGATATCGGCCTGCCAGACGCTGGCCGTATCGGTCAGCGTCGCTCCTGCGGCGACATAGGCCGCGTCATCAAAGCTAGCCAGTTTCCCTGCGCCACGCTCTACCGTCACGCTGAAGCCGAGCGCCAGCAGCTGCTCCACCGTTTTCGGCGTAGCGGCAACTCGCGCTTCGTTGGGCAACCTTTCTTTGGTTATTCCAATTAGCATAATATTCCCTTTCATCAGTAGGAGGATGATGGTTGGTCCTGCCTCCGGCGGCCGGCGTGACCTTCAGAGGATTTGTGTCAAACTGTTTATAAGCTACTGAAATTGTGTCCGGCAATCCAGCTTACCCCGGCCCGTTTCCGCACATTGCCGATAATCATTCATATACAAGGGGCCTGGGCGATGTTGATCTGCTGAATTTAGGCAACTCATACAGATAATGTGCTGGTCAACAATCGGGGGCTTTCCGCGTAATGCGCGGTAAAAACATTAATTAACAAAGCATTAACGTGTACGCACCGGCCGCGGGTCCGTTTAATTGCCGGTGACGAAGCATTATCCCCCCTGACACAACGGTTTCATCTTTTCATTTCACCGCGTGTACTGCCCGCAACCCAATGGCTCAAAATGGCTGAGACAGGGGCATTATTACATGCAATAATCGGCAGCTAATCTGTTACACATCAAGAGTCCAGCACGTTTTCGTACTCATTTTTTTGCGCAAGGCGAAGGATTATTTTTATGAAGCTGAAGATTACCATTCTGGCATCAGCCCTGTTATCACTCACAGCATTAACCGCACAGGCGGCACAGGAACTGACGCCGGAAAAAGCGGCAGCGCTGAAGCCGTTTGATCGTATTACGCTTACCGGGCGCTTTAACGCCATCGGCGATGCCACCTCGGCCATTTCCAAACGTGCCGATGAACTCGGTGCCGACGCCTTTTACGTGCAGGGCATTAACGACACTAACGGTAACGGCGGCAACTGGCGCGTGGTGGCTGACCTTTACCACGAGGATGCGCCGGAAGCGAAAGAGAAAAGCCACGACCGCGTAATTAACGGCGTGCGTGAACTGAATAAGCAGGAAGCCTACAAGCTGGAGCCGTACGATACCGTCTCCGTCAGCGGCTTTTACCGCAGCCAGCCCGACGTGAACGACGCGATCACCCGTGCGGCAAAGGAAAAAGGCGCAGCCTCTTTCTTTATTGTGCGCCAGGTTGACGCTAACAGCGGCGGTAATCAGTACATTACCGCCTACATCTACAAAGCGGATGCGCCCGAGCGTAAGGTGCAGTCTCCTGACCTGATCCCGGCAGATTCCGATGCGGGTAAAGCGGCGCTGGCCGCCGGTGGCGCTGCGGCGAAAACGGTGCAGATTCCGGGCGTTGCCTCTTCTGAAACACCGAGCACCAAGGTGGGCCGCTTTTATGAAACGCAGAGTTCCCGCGGTGGACGCTATACGGTGACCACGCCGGACGGCAAAAGCGTGCAGGAGGTGAATGCCATCACCGCCGCTCAGATGCAGCCCTATGACAGCGTCACCTTCACCGGCCACTTCGGCACGCCAACCGAAATTTCCGAGGCCGTTGGCCGCGCCGCGATCGATAAAGGCGCGAAGTACTATCACATCACCCGCCAGTGGTCTAATCAGAGCGGCGGCAACCTGACCGTTTCAGCCGATCTGTTCAAGTAATCCCTCAAGACGGCCTGCGGGCCGTCTTTGCTCCGCTCTGCATAGCATTCCGCTTTTTTTTGCATAAACACGCATTTATTCCCCCTCTTCGCATTGCATCTGCTGAACGCACTCCGTAAAATCGCCAGCCGGTTTCAGGGCTATACTCGGTATTCATGCGCTTATACCTGCATGAAACGCGAGCAGCCGCTCTGAACATGGTTTTTTATTCTGCTATCGGGATGATTTCTTGGACAAAAAATTAGGTCTTACCGCGCTGACCGCGCTGGTGTTGAGTTCCATGCTCGGCGCAGGCGTCTTCAGCCTGCCGCAAAACATGGCGGCGGTGGCCAGTCCGGCAGCCTTGCTGATTGGCTGGGCGATAACCGGCGTGGGCATTATCCTGCTTTCTTGCGCCCTGCTGCTGCTGACCCGCCTTAAGCCGGAACTGGACGGCGGTATCTTCACCTATGCCCGGGAGGGATTTGGTGAGCTGGTCGGCTTCTGTTCCGCCTGGGGGTACTGGCTCTGCGCGGTGATTGCTAATGTCTCCTATCTGGTCATCGTTTTTTCAGCACTGAGTTTCTTTACCGATTCGCCCGGCCACGTGGTCTTTGGCGACGGTAATACCTGGCAGTCAATTCTGGGCGCCTCCGTGCTGCTGTGGCTGGTTCACTGGCTGGTGCAGCGCGGCGTTCAGACCGCTGCCAGCATCAATCTGGTGGCGACGCTGGGCAAGCTGGTGCCGCTGGGGTTATTCATCGTTCTGGCGGCGGTGGCTTTCAATTACGACCGCTTTACGTTTGATTTTACCGGACTCGATCTGGGTACGCCGGTCTGGCAGCAGGTGAAAGACACCATGCTGATCACGCTCTGGGTGTTTATCGGCGTGGAAGGCGCGGTAGTGGTATCGGCCAGGGCGCAGAATAAAAGGGATGTTGGCAAGGCTACCCTGCTGGCGGTGGTGGCAGCGCTGATCGTTTACCTGCTCGTTACGCTGTTGTCTCTCGGCATTGTTCCCCGGGCGGAGCTGGCTGAGATGCGCAATCCCTCAATGGCGGGCCTGATGACGCGGCTGATTGGCTCCTGGGGCGATCTGATTATTGCGCTGGGGCTGGTTGTCTCCGTCTGCGGCGCCTATCTGAGCTGGACCATTATGGCGGCTGAAGTGCCGATGCTCGCGGCCGAAAAAGGCGCATTCCCCCGCTCGCTCGCCCGGCAGAATGCCCGGGGTGCGCCCGCCGCTTCCCTCTGGCTGACCAACCTCAGCGTGCAGCTCTGCCTGATCCTGATCTGGCTAACGGGTTCGGATTACAACACCCTGCTGACTATCGCCTCCGAAATGGTGTTGGTGCCCTATTTCCTCGTCGGCGCTTATCTCTTCAAAGTGGCCCGCAGCCTGAAAAAACCGGGCGTGATGGCTGTCGCGGCAGGCGCGAGCGCCTACGGCTTGTGGCTGCTCTACGCGTCCGGCCCGCTACATCTGCTGCTTTCCGTGGTGCTTTACGCGCCGGGCGTGATGCTGTTTCTGTTCGCCCGCCGTGACGGGCGCGGCGAAGGGAAACTCAGCGGGCTTGAAAGGGTGTCGATGGGTGTGCTGGTGCTGGGTTCTGCGCCTGCGCTCTGGATGCTGGTGCGCTAGCTTTCCCCCTGTTTCCCACCCTATGCGTGGGAAACAGTTATTGACCCGTTTAAGCAGCAAACTGAACGCGCGGTAAATCCTCAGTAACACGCTTTTGCGAACAGCTACCCTTTGATGCCTGGTCAGCCCGGACACTCTGCGGTAGCCAGGCTAAAAGAATATGCAGGGCATAATCCGTTACTCTCAGAGCAAACGTTTGAGAATGTCAGCCAGCTAGTGGGAAGAAAGAGGGATGCGAACCGTTAAACGGTCGCTGCCCTGCTGAAGGTCCAGGGGCTTAACATACTCTTTGCGAATCGACTCAAGCTGCGTCTCAGAGAGCGGGTATGGCAGCAGAATGTCGAACAGACGGATGCGCTGCTGTTCGGCCAGGGTAATCAGGCGGGCGATATTGATCTCATCGCTGACCTGAGTAGAAATGATCTGCAACGCCAGCGCTTTCAGCCTTTCGGAGGGGGCATGCGGCAGGTCAGGAGAGTTCTTTGTCACCATGCCAAAGATGGGAAGAACGCCATAGATAGCATCAACGAAGCGCCATCGCTTCTTGCAGGAGGCAGAGAGAAAGTCGATATAATTAAGGCAGATAGGATCACTGTGCACCGCAGAAGCCAGCTCTTTATCAGACACCCGTTCACTCCTTTCACAATTAATGACTCTCCACAGGTTGTCTGAACAACCCTGCTAATATAATGGCATATTATACGCGCCATATACTACTCATTGAGCTTTATTTAGCGTCTGACAATGGTCGGCAAGAGTAACAACAGGTAATCTTGGTGCCTCTATTTCTGAAAAAATCCCCTATGAACAGAATCGTATTCGTTGAAGATGATCCGGATGTGGGTTCGCTGATAGCAGCCTATCTCAGCCGCCACGACATTGACGTGATCGTCGAAGCCCGGGGCGATTGTGCCGAAGCCACTATCGCCACCGCCAATCCCGATTTGGTCATGCTGGATATTATGTTGCCGGGCAAGGATGGAATGACGCTTTGCCGGGATTTACGTGCCGGTAAAAGCTGGTCGGGGCCGGTCGTGCTGCTGACCTCGCTGGACAGCGATATGAACCATATCCTCGCCCTCGAAATGGGCGCCAGTGATTATATTCTGAAAACCACACCACCGGCGGTGCTGCTGGCCCGGCTTCGTCTGCATCTTCGCCAGGCCGGCAGTGGCAATCACGGCGGTAACGGCAGAGTCGTACCCCAGATGCAGGTTCAGAAGCCGCTGAATTTCGGCACGCTTTCCATTGACCCCGTTAACCGCCAGGTAACGCTGGGAAGCGAGATAATCCCCCTCTCCACCGCGGATTTTGATCTTCTCTGGGAACTGGCAACGCACGCCGGCAGGATACTGAACCGCGATGCCCTGCTGCAATCCCTGCGCGGCGTCGCTTATGATGGGCTGGACCGCAGCATTGACGTCGCCATTTCACGCCTGCGCAAAAAGCTGCTGGACAGCGCTACCGAGCCCTACCGCATTAAAACCATCCGTAACAAAGGCTATCTGTTCGCCCCCCATGCCTGGGATATGCCGTGAAAAAGCTCTTTATCCAGTTTTACCTGCTGCTGTTCGTCTGCTTCCTGGTGATGGCGATGCTGGTGGGCCTCGTCTATAAGTTCACCGCCGAACGCGCCGGCCGCCAGTCGATGAACGATCTGATGAAAAGCTCGCTCTATCTGATGCGCAGTGAGCTGCGGGAGATCCCGCCCCGCGAGTGGAACAAAACCATTGATAACCTCGATCTGAATCTCTCATTTGATCTGCATATTCAGCCACTGAGTAAATATCAGCTCGATCCCGCTATGATGCGCCAGCTGCGTGCGGGTGAGATTGTGGCGCTCGATGATCAGTACACCTTTATCCAGCATATCCCACACAGCCATTATGTGCTGGCGGTTGGCCCGATTCCTTATCTGTTCTTTCTGCATGAGATGCGGCTGCTCGACATTGCTCTGCTGGCATTGATCGGCATCTCGCTGGCGCTGCCGGTCTTTATCTGGATGCGCCCCCACTGGAAGGAGATGCTGCGACTGGAGTCGGCGGCGCAGCGGTTTGGGCAGGGGCATCTTGATGAACGCGTGCATTTCGACACGGCCTCCAGCCTGCTGCGGCTTGGAGTGGCGTTCAATCAGATGGCGGATAATATCAATACGCTGGTCGCGAGCAAAAAACAGCTGACGGATGGTATCGCTCATGAACTTCGTACGCCACTGGTGCGCCTGCGCTACCGTCTGGCGATGAGTGATAACCTGACGGAAGCGCAGACCGCGGCGTTTAATCGCGATATTGGCCAGTTGGAATCGCTGATTGATGAGATGCTGACCTATGCACGCCTCGACCGCCCTGAAGTAGCACTGCACCCGCAGTGGCTGGATCTGACCAACTGGCTCGAAGAGCGGCTTGCGGATATCCGCCTCGTCAATACGGGCTTTATTTTTGAGCTGGACAGGCCGCAACAGCCGCTTGGCAGCATGACGGATAGCCGCCTGATGGCGCGCGTGCTCGATAACCTGGTCAATAATGCGCTGCGTTACGCCACTGGACGCATACGTGTTGGCATCGGTCTGGACGCTGAGTTCCTCTCTCTTCAGGTGGAAGATGATGGTCCCGGCATCCCGCCTGCGGAGCGCGAGCGCGTTTTTGAGCCTTTCGTACGGCTCGATCCCAGCCGCGATCGGACGACCGGCGGCTGTGGCCTCGGTCTGGCGATCGTCCACTCTGTTGCACTGGCGTTCGGAGGGCGCGTGACCATTGATGCCAGCCCGCTGGGTGGCGCGCGCGTTCGCTTTTACTGGCCGGTTAATTTACCCTTACCTTCTGCCTCGCTGCCTGTCAGCGTCTGATAACTACAAGGAATTTTATGTCATCTGCCTATGAAAATCTGACCAAAACCTTTACCCGCCTGTCGCGTTTTGGCCATCTTTCCGCGATCGCGGGCTGGGATATGTTTACCATGATGCCGCCCGGCGGCAGCCAGGCCCGCGGCGCGGCCCTGGCGGAGCTGAGCGTACTGCAGCATGAAATCCTTACCGGGAAGCAGGTGGGTCAGTGGCTGGATGAAGCGGAGCAGGCGTCGCTGAACGATGTGGAACAGGCCAACCTGTTTGAGATGCGCCGCGCCTGGCAGCAGGCATCGCTGCTTCCGGCCTCGCTGGTGGAAGCGAAATCGGTAGCGGGTTCGCGCTGCGAGCACGCCTGGCGACAGCAGCGCCCGGCCAACGACTGGCAGGGTTTTGCGGAAAACCTGAAAGAGGTGGTATCGCTCAGCCGTGAGGAAGCGGAAATTCGCGCCCAGGCCAACGGCTGTTCACGCTACGACGCCCTGCTGGACGTGTTTGAACCCGGCATGACCAGCGCCAGCCTCGACAAAACCTTCGGCGACATTAAGCAGTGGCTGCCTTCGCTGCTTCAGCGCATCGTGGACAAGCAGGCGGGCGAAACCGTCAACGTTCCCGTCGGCCCTTTTGCCGTGGCCTCCCAGAAGCAGCTTGGCCTGGCCATTATGAAGCAGCTTGATTTTGACTTCTCCGCAGGCCGGCTGGACGTCAGCGCGCACCCTTTCTGCGGCGGCGTGCCGGAAGATGTGCGCATCACCACCCGCTATAACGAAAACGAATTTATCAGCGCGATGATGGGCGTTATCCATGAAACGGGCCATGCGCGCTATGAGCAGAATCTGCCGAAGCAGTGGGCAGGTCAGCCGGTCGCCCGCGCCCGCTCAACGGCCATTCATGAATCCCAGAGCCTGTTTTTTGAAAAACAGCTCGGGCGCAGCGCGGAGTTTCTGACCCTGCTATTGCCGCACGTTAAGCAGCTGCTGGGCGACGATCCGGCGCTTGAAGTGAATAACTTCATCGCCCTCAATCAGCGCGTCAGGCCAGGTCTGATCCGCGTGGATGCTGACGAGGTCAGCTATCCGGCGCACGTTATCCTGCGCTATGAAATTGAAAAGGCCCTCATCGACGGCGAGATTGAGGTAGCCGATATTCCCACGCTCTGGCAGGAGAAAATGCAGGCGATGCTGGGGCTGGATACCACCGGCAACTACCGCGATGGCTGTATGCAGGATATTCACTGGACCGACGGCGCCTTTGGTTACTTCCCGACTTATACGCTCGGGGCCATGTATGCGGCACAGCTCTTCCGGGCGCTGAAAGAAGCGCTGCCTCAGGTCAGCGATCTGCTTCGCGAAGGTAACCTGCAGCCGGTGTTTGACTGGCTGAGACAGAATATCTGGCAACACGGCAGCCGCTTCACCACCCGTCAGCTGATTGAAAACGCAACCGGCGAAGATCTCAATCCCCAGTGGTTCCGTCAGCATCTGGAAAATCGCTATCTGAACGGCGGCTGATGCTTACCGGGCAGGCTTCGCCTGCCCTCAGACGGTTTACCGGCAGGACAACAGCGGCAAACAGAGCGCGCAACGCCACGGACGGCGCAGCTCAACGAACAGTAATAACGCCTGCCATGACTCAGCGGGCCGCCACTGTTTCTCACGCCGGAGCCTTGCCATCAGCCCCGTTTTTCCGGAGTTGTACAATCCGTTACACGCCGATACCAACCACTCACTGAATCCACTGCCGTTTTCTCATAGAGTCTCTCTACCGGCCCAGTGAGGGCTGACCTATGAATGTGAGGGTTTGCAATGAAAAAATTATCTGCTCTGGTTGTTGCTGCGGCGATGAGTCTCTCTTCTGTGGCGTTCGCGGCGGAAACCGCACCGGCAGCAGCCCCTGCTCCGGCGAAAACCAGCATGACGCATCATAAAAAGCATCACAAGCAGCATAAACCTGCCGTGCAGAACGCGCAGGCGGCCAAAAAACATGCGGGCAAAACCGTCAAAAAAACGCATCATAAAACGGCCGCAAAAAAAGCGGCAGCGCCACAGGCATAAATCAGCGCGGGGAGACGCTTTCCCCAGACTGAGAGAATCTGGTCTCCTTTCAGGACCAGCTACTGACACACCCGGCATGCCGGGTGTTTTACGGAGTCGCGGAGAATGCTGCGTCGCTATCGGTTCGAAATTATCCTGGTTACGCTGATCCTGTGCGGGGTAACCGCAGCGGGCTTCTGGTTATAGCCCCGTAGTGTGCTGATATTTAAAATTAAACTCCCTATTGTTTTATTATCCGTCTATAGTTATTAACACTTCGTGGTTTTTATTCACTCCGTTCGTTCTCCATTCTGAGAGAGAAATGCGCCTGAAAGCTCTGTTTTTAATTGGGTGTTTAGCCTGTACTTTTTATACCCACGCTGACGACGCGTCAGGCGATGCCGACATCAAAACCCTTTTTTATGGTAAAGATGACCGTAAACCCATTACCGATTCCGCCACCCAGCCCTGGGAAGCCATCGGCCAGCTTGAAACCGCCAGCGGCAATCTCTGTAGCGCAACGCTGATCTCCACGCATCTGGTCCTGACTGCCGGACACTGCCTGCTGACGCCGCCCGGGGCCATCGATCCTGCGGTTGCCCTGCGTTTTATTGCCGGTGAGAGCGGCGGCTGGCGCTATGAAATTCGCGATATCGAGACGCGTGTCGATCCGGATCTGGGGAAAAAACTGAAGGCGTCGGGCACTGGCTGGATCGTCCCCTCCTCCGCCGCGCCTTATGATTACGGACTGGTAATCCTGCATAATCCCCCCTCCGGCATTACGCCGGTGCCGATGTTTGCCGGCAGCCGTGGCGAGCTGACCGCCGCACTCAAGCGCGATAACCGCAAAGTGACCCAGGCGGGCTATCCGGAAGATCACCTCGACACGCTCTATTCTCACAGCGAATGCCTGGTCACCGGCTGGGCGCAGAAAGGCGTACTTTCCCATCAGTGCGACACCCTGCCTGGCGACAGTGGCTCACCGCTCCTGCTAAGGGTGGACGATCGGTGGCAGCTTATCGCGGTGCAAAGCTCCGCCCCGGCGGCGAAAGATCGCTATCTGGCCGATAACCGGGCGATTGCCGTCACGGCTTTCCGCGATAACCTGGAAGCGTTGGCGAAGTAAAATACCCACGGTAAAAAGGGCCATAAAGGCCCTTCACGCTGATGACTAAGTGCTGGCTCTGCCCACGCCGCCCATGGCGCGGGGCGCTTTACTCCCATCCCTGTTCCCTTCGCTTTACGTTTGACAACAGTCTGAAAGGCCATAAAGGCCCTTATAATTTACGTTTGTTTGCCCGGCACACCGTCAGGCGGCGGAAATCTCATCCATCGCCTGCTGGATGCGCTTTTCCGAAACCGGATAGGGCGTGCCCAGCTGCTGAGCAAAGTAGCTGACGCGCAGTTCCTCAATCATCCAGCGGACAGCCTGCACCTCTTCATCATCCCGGCGCACCGGCGGCAGCTTATTGAACCAGCTGCTCCAGGCCTGCTGAATTTTTTCCACCTTCAGCATCCGGGCGCGATCGCTGTGCGGATCGACCGGCAGCTTCTCAAGCCGACGCTCAATGGCCTGCAGATAGCGCAACGTGTCACCCAGCCGCTTCCAGCCGTTCTGCGTCACGAAGCCGCGATAGACCAGCCCGCTCATCTGCGCTTTGATATCGGCGAGGCTGAGCGCCATCGTCATATCGACGCGCCCTTTCAGCCGCTTATTGATAGTGAATACCGCAGTCAGGATCTGCTCGACCTTTTTCGCAATATCCACGACCGTCTCATTGAGTTCCGCGCGCACTTTCTCATGCAGCTTCGCAAAAGCCTCTTCCTGCCAGGTCGGCCCGCCAAATTCGGCGATCAGCTGGTCGACGCCACAGGCGATGCAGTCATCAATCAGATCCAACACTTTGCCGTAAGGATTGAAGTAGAGACCCAGCTTGGCTTTATTAGGCAGCTTTTCATGAAGATATTTGATCGGGGAAGGAATATTGAGCAGCAGCAAACGACGCTGGCCACGCCACATCGCTTTCTGCTGCTCGTGCTGAGAGTCGAACAGCCGGATGGCCACGCTCTCTTTCTCATCCACCAGCGCCGGCCACGCCTTGACGCTGTAGCCGCCGCGCTTCTGTTCAAAGTGATCCGGTAAATCCCCAAAGCTCCAGATGTGCAGCCCGCTCTGCTCCAGCCCGTCATCGGCCACGTTGGAGAGCGTTTCCTGAACCTTGCCCTTAAGCTGAAGTTTCAGCGCGGAGAGATCGCGTCCCTCCCCAAGCTTACGGTTATTTTCATCCACCACGCGGAAGGTCATTTTCAGATGATCGGGAACCTGATCCCACTGCCACGCCTCGCGCTCAATCGTCACGCCGCTCATCCGGCGGAATTCGCGCTCCATCGCGTCAGTCAGCGGCTGTTCAAACGGCGTGGCGCGGGCCAGAAAGGCTTCCGCATAGTTAGGCGCCGGTACGAAATTACGGCGCAGCGGCTTTGGCAGCGATTTAATCAGCGCGATGACCAGCTCACGTCGTACGCCGGGTATCTGCCACTCAAAACCGCGCTCCTCAACCTGATTCAGCAGCGGCAGCGGAATATGCACCGTGACGCCATCGGCATCGGTGCCCGGCTCAAACTGATAGCTCAGGCGCAGCTTCAGGTTACCCTGCTGCCAGAAGTTCGGGTAGTCCAGCTTGCTGACGCTGTTTGCCCCATCCTTGATCAGCATCTCTTTCGCGAAATTCAGCCGCTCGGGCTCCTCGCGGCTGGCCTGCTTCCACCAGCTGTCAAAATGGCGGGCGGAGACGACCTCATGCGGGATGCGCTGGTCATAAAATGCAAACAGCGTCTCCTCATCGACCAGAATGTCGCGGCGACGGGACTTATGTTCCAGCTCCTCCACTTCTTCGCGCAGTTTGAGGTTAGCGCGGAAGAAGGCATGGCGCGTCTGCCAGTCGCCTTCCACTAACGCATGGCGGATAAATAACTCACGGGAGAGCGCTGGATCGATTTTACCGTAATTGACTTTGCGCGCCGCGACGATGGGCAAGCCATAAAGCGTCACTTTTTCACTCGCCATTACCGCGCCCTGCGCTTTCTCCCAGTGCGGTTCGCTGTAGCTTCGCTTAATCAGATGCTGGGCAATCGGCTCAATCCACTCCGGCTCAATCCGGGCAGCAATGCGCCCCCACAGCCGGCTGGTTTCAACCAGCTCCGCCACCATCGTCCACTTCGGCGGCTTTTTGAACAGGCCGGAGCCCGGAAAAATGGCGAAGCGGGCGTTGCGCGCGCCGGTAAACTCCTGCTTTTCGCTGTCCTTCTGTCCGATGTGGGAGAGCAAACCGGTCAGCAGCGCAGTATGCACGCTGCGAAAATCGGCTGGTTCACTGTTAAGCGGGATCCCCAGCTCACGCACTACCTGGCGAAGCTGGGTGTAGATATCCTGCCATTCCCGTACACGCAGATAGTTGAGGAAATCCGATTTGCAGAGCCGGCGGAACTGGCTGGAACCCAGCGCCTTCTGCTGCTCCTGCAGGTAATCCCACAGGTTAACGAACGACAGGAAATCAGAGTCTTTATCCGCAAACCGGCGATGTTTTTCATCCGAAGCCTGCTGCTTTTCCACCGGGCGCTCACGGGGGTCCTGAATGGAGAGCGCGGAGGTAATAATCATCACTTCACGCGTACAGCCATATTTCTGCGCTTCAAGCACCATTTTTGCCAGCCGGGGATCGACCGGCAGCTGCGCCAGCATCCTGCCGGACGGAGTCAGGCGGTAGTGCTGGTTCTCAGCCTGGGTGATGGCCCCCAGCTCTTCAAGCAGCTTCACGCCATCCTGAATATTGCGTTTGTCCGGCGCCTCAACGAAGGGAAACGCGCTGATATCGCCCAGGCCGAGCGCGGTCATTTGCAGAATGACCGAGGCCAGGTTGGTGCGCAGAATTTCCGGATCGGTAAATTCAGGGCGGCTTAAGAAGTCATCTTCTGAGTAAAGACGGATACAGATCCCTTCCGAGACGCGGCCACAACGCCCTTTACGCTGGTTGGCCGACGCCTGAGAAACGGGCTCGATCGGCAGCCGCTGCACTTTGGTACGGAAACTGTAGCGGCTGATGCGGGCGGTACCCGGATCGATAACGTATTTAATGCCGGGTACGGTCAGCGAGGTTTCCGCCACGTTGGTCGCCAGCACGATACGCCGGCCCGTATGGGACTGAAACACGCGGTTCTGTTCGGCGTTTGAAAGCCGGGCGTAGAGCGGCAGAACTTCGGTGTGCGGCAGGTCGCGCTTGTTGAGCGCATCGGCCGTATCGCGAATTTCCCGCTCGCCGCTCATAAAGATCAGAATGTCCCCGGCGCTTTCCCTGCCAAGTTCATCCACCGCATCGAATATCGCCTGTAGCTGATCGCGATCGGTATCATCGGCCTCTTCCACCACCGGGCGGTAGCGCACCTCGACCGGATAGGTCCGGCCCGACACCTCAATCACCGGCGCATTATGGAAATGGCGCGAAAAGCGCTGAGGATCGATGGTCGCCGAGGTGATAATCACCTTAAGATCGGGACGGCGCGGCAGCAGCTCGCGCAGATAACCCAGCAGGAAATCGATGTTCAGGCTGCGCTCGTGGGCCTCATCGATAATGATGGTGTCATACTGCATCAGCAGACGATCCTGCTGAATTTCCGCCAGCAGAATACCGTCGGTCATCAGCTTCACCTGGGTGGTGTCACTGACGCGATCGTTAAAGCGGACCTTATAGCCGATGCAGCCGCCGGGCGTGGTTTCCAGCTCTTCCGCGATACGGTCGGCCACGGTGCGCGCGGCCAGGCGGCGCGGCTGGGTGTGACCAATCAGGCCGGTGATGCCGCGTCCCAGCTCCATGCAGATTTTCGGCAGCTGGGTGGTTTTGCCCGAGCCGGTTTCACCGGCAACGATCACTACCTGATGCTCACGGATCGCTTCGGCGATATCTTCTTTTTTCTGGCTGACCGGCAAGTTTTCCGGATAGCTGATGCGCGGGGTCGCCGCACGGCGCTGGGCGACGCGCTGCGCCGCCAGCGTGATTTCCCCGCTCAGTTCTTCAGCGATCGCCTGCTGGGCGGCGGGGTTTTTCACTTTTTTTGCACCATGCAGGCGCTTCAGCAGACGCTGCCGGTCGCGCAGCATCAGTGAATCAAGTTGCGGTATCAGGGCCGCCAGCGGCGATTGGGGTCTCTCAGACATAGGGTATAGCACTCGCTCTGTTGCCGTTCAGCCGGTCAACAGCTGATGTTTCTGATGAAAAAAAATTTTGCGTATTGTAACACAGACAGCGACTTAGCGGCGGCGCGGCCTGGCCCGGTTGTTCAGTAAATTCGAACATAGGCCTCAGAATATTGCACTATCACTCGGGACAATTTCTCCCTAGAGTGTATCTCATTGAGCGGAAGGTCCTCCGCATAACAGACAGGAAATTATCATGAGCAAAGTTTTAGTGCTGAAATCCAGTATTCTCGCCGGTTACTCACAGTCAAACCAGCTAGTCGACCATTTTGTAGAAGAGTGGAAAGCCGCCCACGGTAGCGATGAACTGACTATCCGCGATCTGGCCGCCAACCCTGTTCCGGTACTGGATGGTGAACTGGTCGGCGCGATGCGTCCTTCCGAGGCGGCACTGACGCCACGCCAGCAGGAAGCGCTGGCCCTGTCTGATGAACTGATTAACGAAATCAACGCGCACGACACCATCGTTATTGCGGCACCGATGTACAATTTCAACATTCCGACGCAGCTGAAAAACTATTTCGACCTGATCGCCCGTGCTGGCGTCACCTTCCGCTACACCAGCAATGGCCCTGAAGGCCTGATCACCGGTAAAAAAGTGGTGGTTATCTCCAGCCGCGGCGGCATCCATAAAGATACCCCGAGCGACCTGCTGACGCCTTATCTGAAGCTGTTCCTGGGCTTTTTGGGCATGACCGACGTGGAGTTCGTCTTCGCGGAAGGTATCGCTTATGGGCCGGAAGTGGCCACCAAAGCCGCTAACGATGCGAAAGATGCGCTGAAGCAGATCGTGGCCGCGTAATTACGCGCCTGCTGCGGATGAGAGGCAGCCTTCAGGCTGCCTTTTTTATTCGACTTTTTTAAACCACCTGCCGTTAATTCCCCGCACGTATTCCCCAGGCAGCGCCCGCTCCACCAGCTTTTGTCCGGCAATGCCCGCCACCCCGTCAGTCGTCAGCCTGTTTTCTCGCGCAATCCGCTGATATTCAGCCCGACGGCCCTGATTGATCGCTTCAACCAGCGCCTGCGTTTCCTTATCCTCTGTGCGGGGTGCAATGTAGCCCGAAAGCGTTTCGCCTACGCGGCCCTGCTGACGTCCTTCATCCAGCGTCAGCGCCAGTGCGGACGGTGAGAGCAGTATCGCCGCGATTATCAGTCGTTTCAGCCTGTTCATGATGCCGCTCCTCAGAAGAGATCGCTCTGGTTTTTCAACAACGCTTCGACATCTTTATCGACCTTGATATGAATTTCATGCTCAATTTTCACATTCATATTGATGGTGATGGGCTCTTTGGGCGCCGCGACCTCAATACGCGGAATACAGCCACTGAGCAGCAGCGTACTGACGGAGAGCAGCAGGCTAATGCGTTTCATCTGAGTTTCCTTTTTGCGGTGGCAGGGTGGCGTGCTGCTCCACCCAGGACTGGAGGTTATCGCCAAAGCGCAGGCTGCGCCAGAGCTGAAAAAGATTCTCCTGCTGCGTGTAGTTAAGCGACACGCGCTGATTTTTATCACTGAAGCGGCTGGTTCCCTCCACCTGCGCCTTCATGGTCAGCGCGCCCAGATTATCCAGATCGAGCGTGGCCCAGCTGCGGGAGATCTCCATATAGCGCAGCCAGTCCATCGCCGCGCCCGCAGCAATGTTGTTACTGGAGATGGCGTCGGCAAAGTCATTATTCAGCCGTACCGTAAGCGGTCCGCTGTTGGCCAGCCAGCCATCCTTAATCAGCCAGCGGGGATGCGTCAGCCAGAGCGGCAGTTCACCATTAACATGACCGGACATCGCAATCTGTTTCGGTTTTATCGCGGCGATCAGCTCGCTGAGGCTAATCTGATTCAGCCGCATCAGCGCCGCTTCCGTTTGCGGCATTTGCAGGCTTGCCATGCTCAGGCTGCCGCCCAGGAGATCCACACTGACGTTGCTGAGTTGCAGCGGCTGGCGGGCGCTCCAGGGATACCACCCCTGCAAATCCGCCGTGATATTTTGCAGACTGAACTGATTTTTAATCTCTCTGATACGCAAAGAGACAGGCTGCTTAGCGCCAAAATGCCACAGGTGATCCTTCAGGCGGAACGGCAGCGAGAAGTTCACCCCCGTGATCTCATTATCCGGCGTTCTGACGCTGCCGTCGCTGACCACCCAGTGGCCGCCCGCTTCAAAACCCTGCTTGCTGGCGGCAGAAAAGGCTACCTGCGCCTTTAGCTGGCCGGACTGAATATGCATTTTCAGATCCTCACTGAGCAGCGGCTGAAACACGCTGAGCGGCTGCTGCGGCCACCAGCCCTGCCCGCGCAGGCGCGCGCCGTCCCAGCGCCCCTGCACGCGCACCGGGCCGATCGCCTCCGCCTGCAAGTCGCCGTCATAAAGGAAGTCGGAAGGATCGCGTCCCTTCAGGTTAACCCGCAGCGTTGCCGGCGGCAGATAGCCGCCGTTGCTGAAGTCGGTCTGCCGGGCGGAGAAGGTAAACCCGCCGCTGAAAGCCGGATGGGCCGGATCGCGCAGCCAGCGCACGGGAGAGCTGAGGATAAGGCGTGGCTGGTCAACGTTGACGCTGCCATAATGGATATGATCAAAGCCTGTTGAGAGCGCGCTGAGTTCAATTAGCCTCTCCTGCCAGCGTCCGCGTCCGCTCACATCCCATCTGGCGGCAAGCGGAGCCATAAAACCCTCGCCCCAGTAGCGCCAGCGCCAGCGCCCCCGGTCTGGCCAGAACGCCTTCGCTTCACCATCAAGATGCAGCCGGAAGCGGCCCATCTGCGCGTCATGCGCGCTCAGGATCGCCTGGAGCCGACCATCGATCCCGGCCTGCGAAAGGGTTACGCCAGCCAGCGGCCAGCGGGCTTCATCCACTTCCAGCGTGGAGAGCAGCCGTCCCTTCATACGCAGCAGCGCGCCGGGCGCAAGGCGTATTTTGGGATCGAGCAGCGGCCCCTGCACTTCGCCCGGCAAACCGGCATAAAACTGCAGCTGCGCCAGTTTGCTGACGCCCGTGATGCGAAACGGTAACGCGCTGTTGAGCAGATCGAGATGGCCAGGCCCCAGCGTCAGTACCACATTGCCCTTGCCGCCGCGCCCTTGTGTCAGCACGTTCAGGCGGCCGGTGATTTCCGTCGCGGAAATCCCCTGTCGCCAGTTTTGCAAACTGAGCGAGACGCCGCCGGAGAGCGGCTGCATGGCATAAGGCCAGCGCCACTGCCCCTGGTGAATATCGATACGATCGCCGCTCGCCTGCCAGGGCAGCGTCATTAGCGGGTCCCGTTCTCCCTGCTGCAACAGCACGACGCTTCCCTGCTGTTGCTGCCAGGTCAGCGTCATTTGCAGTGGGGCTGGAAAGCCCTCCAGCGCCAGGCCGGCAGCCAGCCTGCCCTCGTCAGGAAGGGAATCGGGTAGTTCAGGAAGCTGTATTGTTCCGGCGATCTGCACAGGTTCGGTAAGTCCCGGCGTCTGTAATCTTAGCGAGGCAAGATCCAGCGTTTGCCCGCTCAGCGAGGCTTCAAGCGACAGATTCGCTGAGCGCCAGGTGAAGTGCTGCTGGCGGCTGTCCAGATTAAGCTTCAGCGCCCCGGACCAGGCGGTCCAGGGCACCAGCGTCAGCTTCGCAACGGTGATATCGGCGGCGGGCAGCATCGCCTGCCACTCTGCAAAAGTTCTGGGCGCAGAGGGGTGTTCAGCTGCGGGAAGATGACTCAGGCAGGCCCGATCAAGGGTGAGCGTATCCGCCGCCAGCTGCCAGCGACCTGACTGGCGGCCAAGCGTGACGTGGCTGGCAGCAGCAAGAGCACAATCATCCGCAAAATAGCGTATTCCGGGCAGGACAAGCTTGCCGTTTCGCCAGCCCGGACGCCCATCCAGCGCCACGTGGGTGCCTGCTGGAAGCCACATCCCGGCAAGCTGCGGCAGCCACCAGGGTAGGGTCAGCGCCACACCAGCGACGATCAGCACCAGCGACAGCGTCACCGCAGTAAATACCTTCCAGCCCCGACTCATGGCAGTGAAATCCCTCTCTTCCCGTGAATAACAGCGTGCTGAATGATGGCACGTAATGCTCTGATGGAGAAGTTTTTAACCTGAAATCAGATGTTAAGATCTTATTTTCCGCCAGGCCACGGCGAGAGGCGTAGCTTGCTGAGAATTATTGTTAAACTGTAGTAAGAGATATTCCATTACGGCAACAGGAGATTAACTGTGAAACTTGCGGTGTACAGCACAAAACATTATGACCGGACCTACCTTGAGCAGGTCAATGAAAGCTACGGCTTTGAGCTGGAGTTTTTCGATTTTTTGCTGACGGACCGCACGGCTAAAAACGCCGTTGGCTGCGATGGCGTCTGCCTGTTTGTTAACGACGATGGCGGACGCGTGGTGCTGGAGGAGCTGGCGGAACTGGGCGTGAAGTTCATCGCGCTACGCTGCGCGGGCTTCAATAACGTTGACCTGGATGCGGCAAAGGAGCTGGGCCTGCATGTGGTCCGCGTGCCCGCCTATTCCCCTGAGGCCGTGGCGGAACATGCGGTGGGCATGATGATGACCCTTAACCGCCGCATTCACCGCGCCTGGCAGAGAACCCGCGAAGCCAACTTCTCGCTGGACGGGCTGATCGGTTTTAATATGCACGGACGCACTGCGGGCGTGATCGGCACCGGTAAAATCGGGCTTGCTACCTTGCGGATACTGAAAGGCTTTGGCATGCGTCTGCTGGCGTGCGATCCCTATCCTAACCCTCTGGCGCTGGAGATAGGTGTTGAATATGTGGATATCAATACCCTCTTCCGGGAGGCTGATGTAATCAGCCTGCACTGTCCCATGACGCCGGATAATTATCATTTACTGAATATGGCCGCCTTCCAGCAGATGAAAGATGGCGTGATGATCATTAACACCAGCCGGGGCGGGCTGATCGATTCTCAGGCCGCTATCGATGCGCTGAAGATGCAGAAAATCGGCTCGCTGGGTATGGACGTCTATGAAAACGAACGCGATCTGTTCTTTGAGGATAAGTCGAATGACGTGATCCAGGATGACGTCTTTCGCCGGCTTTCCGCCTGCCACAACGTACTGTTTACCGGGCATCAGGCCTTCCTGACGGCGGAAGCGCTGACCAGCATTGCGGAAACCACGCTGGAAAACCTGAAGCAGCTCGACCGGGGCGAAACCTGCCCTAACGAACTGACGGCGCAGTAAGCAAAGAGCGATGCTGACCGGCGAAGTCCGTTTTAGCGGATACAGCTGCCGCTGGTCAGCGCGCCTTCATCGCAGCGGCGGCCGTTGGCCAGCTGACACATCCCCACCGCAGAGCCGTCCAGCTGACGCGACAGCGCCAGACTTCCCCCGGCGCCGGAGCAGGCGCTGGCCGCCAGTTCAGACATAACGACCTTTGCAGGAACGTGTGCGCTTGTCGCCTGCTGTGGCGGTTCATTGTCGGCGTCGCTGCTACAGCCTGCGAGCAGCAGTACAGCGGTAGCCAGCAGAAAGGTCGCTGCTTTCATTGATTCACTCCGGTTGGGGGGTATGGCGTTTGCCAGCATATGCCAGGTTTTCTTATGGGTCGAGAGCTGTCACGAATATTTACCAAATTGTGCGACCTGAAAATGCAATAGGCCACTGTCTTATTTTGGCAGGCTGGTTGAATGCTCCCTCAGGCATTGAAAGCGGCGATCAAGCCAGCCACAAGCGAATAGTGACACTGTCACGAACCGGGGCACCGATCTGGCAAAACAGACATTTTTTCTCACGCTCAGGCTGGCGGCGTCATTTTGCGACGGCACAGTTAACCTAAAATGCGCTTAACCTGCCGGAAGGCGCCGGCAGCCTGAAGAGGCTGAAAAACTGTGGCATTATGCGGTAATGCGTTTTTGGAATGGCTGACCCTGATGTCAGAGAACAGAAAGTAGAAGCCGGCTCCACGTCCTTTTAGCAAAAGTATCAACCAAGGAGATAGAAATGACCGAAAAAAACATCCTTATCGTTGCGAAATTCACCGCCAGGCCGGGTAAGGCCGATGAGCTGAAGAAAGTGCTGAATAATGGCGTCAAACCTGCGCGTGCCGAGGAGGGATGTCTGCACTACGATCTCTACCGTAGCGTTGAGGACGGCAACGTCTTCCTGTTCCATGAGACGTGGGAAAATGAAGCGGCGGTGACGCTGCATGGCGAACAGCCACACTTCCAGACGCTGATGGCCGACGCTGTTCCGCTGCTTACCATGCCGCCGGAAGTGATTAAAATCGGGATGTAATCCGCTTTATGGCGCAGTTAATGCGCCTTTTACTTTCATGGTTAAGTTTACGCCAAAGGCATGACTACGCGGAAAATCGTCACCACATGCAACGATGCTGACGTATCCCTCACGCTGATATCTAAGGGGGCCGCTCCAAGCTGGACTATATGTACGAACTCCCCGTTTAGTCCGACTACCGCGCCTGTTCAGGTAACTAATCTAATCACTTGAGTTCAAGCCTGAAAGACACGAAAATCGCCATTGGCGGTAGCCATTGGTAACCAGGATATGCGAAAGATTTGTCTAAAATTCTTGAAGTGGGTGCCGGAGTACGGCTTTATTGGAAGGACAGTTTTGGTGACTCGTCTCGTACAAAACAGTTACCATCGGAATAAAGAGTTGGTAGCTCTGAATTCCGGCAAACGAACCACCGTTGGTAGCGGCGGTTTTTTTGTTTACAGAGCAAGGAATTACGCGCAGAAAAAAGGACCTCAAGAAGATCCTTTTGATTTAATGATCCCGCAACTTCTTAATGGCTAGTAACTCTCAAATGTCAGCCCGGTATTCCGGCTAAAACGCACGGATAAAAGAGGGTTGCGGTCGATACATCGAGCATCGGTTTGGATATCATCAAAACAGAAAACTTCATCAGTAGGAAACAACAGGCTTTCGTTCGGTTCTGTACGATACCCGTCATCAAAACCCACAATAAACACGCTATAACCACCATCACTGTATATGGTGTGTGGCACTCCATATTTAGCTTTGATCATCTCTTTATTGGCTTCCCACCAGTCTATCTGACGACTTTTAAGGTATGGAAAATGCCTGACTAAGACCGTATTACCATCATGAACCGCCACAATCTCAACGGGAATCAGATACTGCCACAGCATACAGCCACAGGCCGCAGCCGCCACAATACCCGCTATCAGTCGCTTATTCACCTAACCTCCCGTTGATTTCCACGGTGGCGTTCATCTCTGTGATAAATGGCTTATACCCGTACAGATCCCAGCGTTGAAGCGCGAACCACAAGCGAAAAATACGAAACTCACGATACACAGGGTTCAATACATCGGCATTATCTAACCCAAAATGATCCTGAATTCGGTAATGCACTTTTGCCTGGTAATTGTTCCCCTCAACCTCCAGAAATTCCAGCGTGATATGCGTCGCCCAAGTGTCATGGACAGTAATAACTAAACCATTAGTTCGATCTATTTGACGGTCAAATTTAGGCAATACGGTCTTCTTGATTTCATCATTAAATTTTTCTTTGTCTACTGATGGAATAAAACCATATTCGGTATTAATCGCTGACTTTAGTGCTTTATTAACACCCAATAGTGAGCTTGTTCCTGAATGGTCATTCAGGATTTGCTCTTTCAGTGCCTGATCCAGCAACGGGCTGCTGTACGGCGTGCCGGTATTCTCCTGCATATGGTCAATCATCTCAATAATGATGTTTTTATACAAACCATGGAAGGAGAACAGCTTCGCCAGTTCCCGGAACTCATCAAACATTATGCGTGCGCTTTCATCCCGGCTGACGGGGGGCATCTGCTGCTCAAGATCCTGCATGGCATAAGGTGAATACAGGGTTCCTGTTGCCGGTTCAGGTTTGCGTTTCAGCGTCCACGGGTTCACTCTGGCGGATACATTGTCCACGTCGATGTGCACCGCATTACGCAGCGCCAGAACATCTATATCGCCATGATGCATGTCCCTGGCCTGATAGTCATCCATCTGGTTTTGGGTCTGGTAAATCAGCGCCGGGATGGGCATGGGCTCAAGCCCTTTATCCTTAGCCTCACTCAGTTTTTTTTTACGGGCTGTCTCCTGCCGTTCAGCCACTCGCCCGGCATTGCAGGTGCTTTCGTAGGTGTGGGAAAACACGCCCGGAACGAACCTGGCGTGGCACGGGCAGGAACTGAAGCTGTCCAGTGAACCCGCCCACTCTTTCAGGGCACCGCCTACTTGATAGGTGTCGCCCATTCCGCCACAGACCCGGAACCGCCCTTCGTGTTTCCCGCAGGTCACCGGGTCGCCGACCCGGACCTGCTGGCGGACAATCCCGCCGATTTCGTAGGTGTCATCGGACGCGCCAGAAAGAATGCGCCCGCCGCAGGTTGTTTTATCCTGGTGATACAGAAAAAATCCCATCATCATAATCCCTCATGAATGAAGTGGTTATAAAACCAGCGCATCATACAGGAATCATAATCGCCAATCCCCCATATTTAACAGAGACTATAGTAAGACTACAGCTTCACATGGATAAAGGTTAGGTTGGAGCTTAGTACGTTTCTATGGGGGCCAAAACAATGCCGCCTTCTGTGAAGGCGGGTTTTAATGGGCTTTCCGGCCCGATTTTTCTGGCTTACTTAAGCAAAAGAGGACGGCAGGACTTGCCTTTGATTTTGACCTGCTGAAGCTGCTTCACGGCATTGCGCGCGCTCCCCTGGCGGATAGCGACATACGCATGTGTCGGCGCGATATCGATTTTACCGATCAGATCGCCGCTCAGCCCCGCTTCGCCGGTGAGGGCGCCGAGAATATCGCCCGGACGGATCTTCGCTTTGCGTCCGCCTTCCAGGCTGAGCGTCGCCATCTCTGCCAGAAGCGGTCGTGGCGTCACGCCTTTCAGTTCGGCAACGCTTTTCCAGCTCAGCTTCTGCTGAAGGTAGTCTTCCAGCGCATGCGCCCGGATCATCTCGTCGGGGGCGACAAAGCTCACCGCGCTGCCCTCTTCACCCGCACGCGCGGTACGCCCGATGCGGTGAACGTGGACTTCAGGATCGAAAGAGAGCTGATAGTTGACCACCATTGCCAGCGACTTAATGTCCAGCCCGCGGGCGGCCACGTCGGTTGCCACCAGCACACGGCAGCTGCCGTTCGCAAAACGGATCAGCACCCTGTCGCGGTCACGCTGTTCCAGATCGCCATGCAGCGCCAGCGCGCTAATCTGGCTGCTTTCCAGCGCCCGGGCAATATCATCACACTCGCGTTTGGTATTGCAAAACACCACGCAGGAGGCAGGCTGTTGCTCGCTAAGCAGGCCGATCAGCGCGGGGAGTTTCTCTCTTGCCGACGCCTCATAGAATGTCTGCTCGATGGCGGGCAGATCTGAAACATCGTCCGTCTCGACGGAAAGCGGATCGCGCTGAATGCGCTGGCTGATTTGGGCAATACCGGTGGGCCATGTCGCGGAGAAAAGCAGCGTCTGCCGGGCCGGCGGGCAGTAAGCGATGATCGCATCAATATCTTCCCGGAAGCCCATCTCCAGCATCCGGTCAGCTTCGTCAAGAACCAGCGTGGCAACCTGATCCAGCTGGAGCGTTTCGCGCTTCAGGTGATCGAGGATACGGCCCGGGGTTCCCACCACGATATGCGGAGGATGCACCAGCGAATCGCGCTGGGCGCCCATCGGCTGGCCGCCGCACAGGGTGAGAATTTTAATGTTCGCGGCAAAGCGCGCCAGGCGGCGCAGCTCTTTTGCCACCTGGTCAGCCAGTTCCCGCGTCGGACAAAGCACCAGCGACTGGGTGACAAAGCGGGTCGGGTCAATACGGTGCATCACGCCAAGCCCGAACGCGGCGGTTTTACCGCTGCCGGTTTTTGCCTGGGCGCGTACGTCGCGTCCCTCAAGGATGGCGGGCAACGACGCCGCCTGAACGGGTGTCATCGCCAGGTAGCCCAGTTCGGTAAGATTAGCGATCTGGCTGGCTGGCAGGGAAGTCAGGGTTGAAAAAGCGGTCACAAAATACTCTCTGATAAAATCGGCAGGGCCTGTTGGCGCTGAGTGTAGCAGACAACCGCCTCAGGCAGTTACTTCCGGACCGCAGGAAGATGATTTCTGCAGGCGCAACGGGCAGCGGCGGCTGAAAAGGCGTCATCCTTTATCATCAACCGCGTTCAACAGCAAAACCCACTGGCTTTCCCCGCCGTAATCCGTACCATACACGCCATACTTTTACCGGCTGGCGGAGATCACAGCGGTAAACCTTTATTTATTGTTGAACAGACGGGCAAAACGCACGCGCGCATCAGGGATTCGCGGCATAAATGCCAGGGCCTGGGAGCGGGCTGCTGCTGCGTTTAGCGTTCCCGTCTGTTGCCCCTTTCGAATGTGAGCCACACTACAATGCAAGACAAACAGCAAGATTCTAAAGCCCGCTACAACCTCAATAAGCTACAGAAGCGACTGCGTCGTAACGTGGGCGAAGCGATTGCGGATTACAATATGATTGAGGAAGGCGACCGCATTATGGTCTGTCTTTCCGGCGGCAAAGACAGCTATACCATGCTGGAAATCCTCCGTAACTTGCAGCAGAGCGCGCCGGTCAACTTCTCGCTGATCGCGGTTAACCTCGATCAGAAGCAGCCCGGCTTTCCTGAGCATATTCTGCCCGAATACCTCGAAGCGCAGGGTGTGGAATATAAGATTGTCGAAGAGAACACCTATGCCATCGTTAAGGATAAGATCCCCGAAGGCAAAACGACCTGCTCTCTCTGTTCACGACTGCGTCGCGGTATTCTTTACCGCACCGCAACGGAGCTGGGTTGTACTAAGATCGCACTGGGCCACCATCGCGATGACATCCTGCAAACCCTGTTTCTGAACATGTTTTACGGCGGCAAAATGAAAGGCATGCCGCCCAAGCTGATGAGCGATGACGGCAAGCATATTGTGATCCGTCCCCTCGCCTACTGCCGTGAAAAAGACATCGAGCGTTTTGCCATTGCGCGTGAATACCCGATTATTCCGTGCAACCTTTGTGGTTCACAGCCGAATCTTCAGCGTCAGGTGATTGCCGATATGCTGCGCGACTGGGACAAACGTTATCCTGGCCGGATTGAAACCATGTTCAGCGCCATGCAGAACGTAGTGCCTTCTCATCTGGCGGATATCAACCTGTTTGATTTTAAAGGTATTGCGCACGGTTCAGCGGTGGTGGACGGCGGCGATCTGGCTTTCGATCGGGAGGCTATGCCGTTACAGCCTGCGGGCTGGCAGCCGGAAGAAGATGACGACGCCCCGGCAAGGCTGGACGTCGTACAAATCCGTTAATTTCTCTTCAGGCCGGTTCAGATCTGTTTTCTGAAATCCGGCCTGCCCCTTCATCACATATGCGGTGGCGGATCGAGAATCGGATCGGGTTCGCCTGGCGGCGGATCGGGCATCGGTTGCGGCGTGGGGATCGGCTCAGGAATGGGTGTCGGATCAACCGGAACCGGATCGGATGCACGGGGAGTATCCATTGGGCTTACTGATAACATCTTGTGCTCCTTCTGCTTGGCATGTCTCCTAAGCGTAGGCAACAGTCACGGCGCTGGCAAATGCGCAAAAAAAACCGGCACAAGGCCGGTTCATGTGAATTAAAAGTGCTATGCAGTAATTCAAAATAAGGAAGTAAGACAATATGGAGCGCAACGCCCATCGCTTGACGTTGCATTCACCTGCGGAAAGAAGTTTGCCTGAGAGCCCGCACGTTAATATTGATGTCGATCAGCTTTATCTCGCTTTCTTCCCTTCCCGTCCGCCCCGCTTCGCCTTACAGCCAGTTACGACGCCGTAACCATACGGTGACTCCTAACGCCAGCAGCACCAGCAGCAGACAAAAGGTGGCAAAACCGTAGCGCCATTCGCCGCCGGGGATGCCGCCCAGATTGACGCCAAACAGGCCGGTCAGAAAAGTGGTTGGCAGAAACAGCATCGCCAGCAGCGACATGGTGTAGGTCCGGCGGTTCATCGCCTCGGCCATCACCGTACTGATCTCGTCAGCCAGCACCGTGGTGCGCGCCACGCTGGCATCAAGGTCGTCAAGCCCGCGCCCTAAGCGATCGGCGATGTCCTGCATCCGGCGGCGGTCATCGTCGCTCATCCACGGCAGGCGTTCACTGGCGATGCGGGAAAAAACGTCGCGCTGAGGAGCCATATAGCGGCGCATAACGATCAGCTGCTTACGGATCAGCGCCAGCTCGCCGCGCGGCGGGATCTGCTGCTCCACCACCGCATCTTCTAAGCCAATAATCTTATCGTGCAGATCCTCAATAAATTCACTGGTGTGCTCGTTAAGCGCCTCACAGACCTCAACCAGCCAGCTTCCGCCGCTGACCGGCCCGTTGCCGTTTTGCAGGTCGGTCAGTACCTCATCGATGGCAAAGACCTTTCTCTGCCGGGTGGAGACGATCAGCTTCTCATTGATAAACACGCGGATGACCACCAGCTGATCGGGGCGCGATTCGCTGTTCAGGTTGACGCTGCGTAACGTAATCATGGAGCCATCACCCATGCGGCTCAGCCTGGGTCGCATACTGTCGCCGCCCAGCGCGTCGCGTACGGCATCCGGGATAAGCGGCGTAGACATCAGCCACTCGGCGCTTTCCCGGTGCGTATAATTGAGGTGTAGCCAGCAGGGGCGATCGCACTCCAGCACGTCTTTGTCACTGATGGGGATTAATCCGCCCTTTCCGTCCAGCTGACAGGCGATAATGGCGTCTGAAATCTGTAAAGCTTTACCGGCAATAGCGTCCACGGCTGCTCCGCTTTTAAATATTCTCAAAGGGCTACAGTCTAGCTTGCCACTCCGCCGATGCAAAACGGCATGGCGGACAAGGGGGAACGGTTATTCAGAAACCCTGTCGCAAACGCAGGCGTTATGATGGAAATGCGCTAATCGCGGCCACGCTGCCCGTTGCGCATTTCTGCTGCGCCAGCGAAGAAAGCTGCGCACTTCTCGCCGTGGCGTGTTTGCGTGCAAGGCCTTTGGCCACGCCGTTACCGATGCCAAAGTCACCCATAAACGCCAGAACGGTCAGCCCATCAAATTCGCCGGTTTTATCAATCTGCGCGTCAACGTCCCGCTGACGGGCAATCGCCTGCTGCACGCCGCCGCAGTCAAGCTGGCTGGCCTGCAGATCGTCGATCGGCGGAGAGGCAGGATAATGCTTGAGCACACAACCGGAGAGCAGCAGACAGCTCCCCAGCAAACAGATTATTTTGACCATAACTTTTCCGGCAATAAAGGAGGATGGTGGATTATTGCGCGAAAGCGTCAGGCGTGATGGGGGAAGCAGAGTGGCTTAACGGGGCCTTATCCGGGCATCAATGCGGGCGGGCCAGAAGGCCCGCCGTGCGGTCAGTGTTTGAGGATATACAACTCGCGGCTGTAGGCCACGTCTTCCGGGTTAGCGATCGGATAACCTTTCACCCAGGGCTTGATCAGGCGACCGTTGGTATACTGATAAATCGGCGCGATGGGCACCTGGTCGGCAATGATCTGCTCGGCGCGATTATAATCTTCATTACGCACCTCGGGACTGGTTTCCCGGCCTGCTTTTTTCAGGACTTCGTCGTAATCCGCATTGGAGAATTTAGCGATATTTCCGCTGTGCGTGGAGGTCAGCAGGCTGAGGAAAGTGGATGGCTCATTATAGTCCCCTACCCAGGAAGCGCGGATAACATCAAAGTTGCCGCTGTTGCGGCTGTCGATATAGGTTTTCCACTCCTGATTTTGCAGTCTGACCTCTACGCCCAGATTTTTCTTCCACATTGAGGCGACCGCAATTGCAATTTTCTGATGATTCTCAGAGGTGTTGTAGAGCAGCGTCAGTTTGAGCGGATGCGTCGGCCCATAACCTGCGGCCGCCAGCAGTCCCTTCGCCTGGGCATTCAGCTCATCCTGGGCGTGCTGTTGCAGAAACCCTTTAGTCGGCCTGAAACCAGCGGTCACATCCGGCGTAAAGTGCCAGGCCGGTTTCTCACCCGTTCCTAACACTTTTTCAGCGATAATTTTGCGATCGATGCTCCATGAGAGCGCCTTACGCACCCGGACGTCCGCCGTCGGCCCTTTCAGGGTGTTAAACGCGTAATAATAGGTGCCCAGCTGGTCTGGCGTATAAACCTGATCGGGGATCTGTTTCTTTAACAGCCGGTACATATTTTTCGGAAAAGATTCGGTGATGTCGATATCGTCTGAGCGAAAGCGCTTGGTGGCGCTGGATTCCTCATTGATCGGCACAAAGGTGACTTTGGTTAAGACCGAGCGGTCATTGTTCCAGTAATGGTCATTGCGCACCAGCACCAGCTTTTCATTCACCACGCGATCCTGTAGCTGATAGGCCCCGTTACCAACCAGGTTGCCGGGTTGCGTCCAGTCCGCGCCGGCTTTTTCAATCGCCTGCCGCGGCACTGGATAGAGGCTGAAATTGGCGGTAAGGCTGACAAACCAGGGAACCGGCTTATCAAGCGTAACCTTCAGCCGGTGAGCATCCAGCGCCGTAACGCCCAGCTTTTCCGGCACCATTTCGCCCCTGGCGATAGCTTTCGCATTCTGGATGCCCGCCAGTTCAGCAAACCAGGCGAAGGTGGACGCAACGCCGGGATCGACCAGCCTGCGCCAGCTGTAGACAAAATCGTCCGCCGTGACCGGGCTGCCGTCGGACCAGCGCGCCTCTTTACGCAGGGTGAAAATCCAGGTTTTATTGTCCATCGACTGCCACTGGGTGGCCACGCCCGGCACAATATTGCCCTTCGCATCCTGATTAGTCAGCCCTTCAAACAGATCGCGGATGACCTGAATTTCCGGCAGGCCAACGGCTTTAGCCGGATCGAGTGAGGCAGGTTCATCTTTGATATGACGCACAATTTCCTGACGTGCGGCCAGTTCGGTACCGGACGGCACCTCAGCGGCAAAGAGTGACGGGCTGACTGCCAGCGCGATGGCCGCCAGCGTGAAGTGAACTTTGTTGCTCATCGGGATACCTTTTAACAGTCCTGGTCAGATTAACGGAACCGACTTTGTCAGGCACTTTAGCGCAAATTGTTGTGTGGGCAACAGCCTATTTCACTTCGCGACGCCCGGCGAGGCAGAAGAGTGATGTGTGCGGCACTTTTGTTCCCCTCGCTTTTACGCTAGCTTTAGAAAAACACTCCGGAGTTAACGTCATGTCATTGATACATCCGCGCCCATTGCGCGGCAGGCTGGATGCTGCAAGTCAGGTTTACGGCGCCTCGGTGCTGGGAGCGCCACTGCTGTGGTTTCCTGCTCCGGCCGCAGATGCGCAGAGCGGTTTGATTCTGGCCGGAACCCATGGCGATGAAAATGCCGCCGTGGTCACCCTTTCCTGCGCCATGCGGACATTGCAGGAGAGCCATCGTCGCCATCATGTGGTGCTGGCGGTCAATCCGGACGGCTGTCAGCTCGGGCTGCGGGCCAATTCACGCGGCGTGGATCTGAACAGGAATTTCCCTGCGGCGAACTGGCAAAACGGGGAGACGGTATACCGCTGGAACAGCATGGCGGATGCGCGCGACGTGCGGCTTTCTACAGGTGAACATCCCGCTTCCGAGCCGGAAACCCGGGCGCTGTGCGAGCTGATCCACCGGTTAGCTCCAACATGGATAGTGACTTTCCATGAGCCGCTGGCCTGCATTGAAGATCCGCATAAAAGCCCGCTGGGAGAGTGGCTGGCCGGGAAAATGGCGCTGCCGCTGGTCACCACCGTCGGCTACGCCACGCCGGGCTCATTCGGCAGCTGGTGCGCCGATCTCGGTTTGCCGGTGATCACCGCCGAGCTGCCTCCCGTTTCCGCCGACGAATCCACAGAGAAGTATCTCGGCGCGATGGTTGATTTACTCACCTGGCAGCCGTGAGACGGTTGCGCGCCCTAACGCGCAGCCGTGCCGGAAAGCGTAATGCGCCCACAGCTGAACGGCAGGCCCGGCTCCACGTCCGCCGCGAGCCAGGTCGGGCCGTCGAGATCGACAAAGCGGGCCACATCGGCCAGCGGTAACGCCGCGCTAATCGCCCTCGACGTGCAGAGCATACAGCCAAGCATCACCTCAAGCCCCGCGGCTTTTGCCGCCCCGGCCAGCGCCAGCGCTTCCGTCAGGCCGCCGGTTTTATCCAGTTTGATGTTGACCATCTCATAGCGCCCTGCCAGCGCTGGCAGGCTTTCCCGCGTATGGCAGCTCTCATCGGCGCAGACAGGCAGCGGATGGATAAAGTTCTCCAGCATGGCGTCGTCACCGGCAGGCAGCGGCTGTTCCAGCATCACCACCCCCAGATCGGCCAGCAGCTGGCAGCGTGCCGCCAGCCCCTCCGCATGCCATGACTCGTTGGCATCCACAATCAGCGTCGCCTCCGGCACCGCCGCGCGTACCGCGACCAGCCGCTCGGCGATCAGCGAGTTATCCATTTTGATTTTCAGTAGCCTGGCGCCGTTCTGCCACAGCGCCAGCGCGCCGCTGGCCATCATTTCGGGCGTATCGATGCTCACCGTCTGCGCCATTTCGATCGCTTGCGGCATCGGCGTGCCGGTCAGCGCCCAGAGATCTTCACCCCGTTTACGCGACTGCAAATCCCACAGCGCAGAATCGATGGCGTTGCGTGCGGCGCCGGCAGGCAGGCGCTGTTGCAGCTGCTCGCGGGTTAATCCCTGTTCGATTTCCCCCAGCATCGCGGTAATCTGCGCCAGAACGGAGGCTTCACTTTCACCGTAGCGGGGATAAGGTGTGCACTCGCCCACGCCTTTAATCCCCTCTTCCTCCAGCTCCACCACGACCACCCCCGCCTCACGACGTGCTCCGCGTGCAATCACAAAGGGGGTATGCAGCGGCCAGGCTTCCGGGTATACCTTCACTGATCTCATTAACTCTTCCTTTCGGGTGAATGGAGAAAACCACACAGACACCATAGCCATTCCCGGCCAGCTTTGGCAATGCGTTAACCCTGGTTACTGATTTTTCTGTCTGTCCTGCCGCGCATGTCATACACTCAGTGCACTGTTAAACGCGCTAATAAGGAAAGATCATGTCTCAGACCGTTCATTTTCAGGGCAATCCGGTTGCTGTTGCTGGCGAGCTGCCACAGGCCGGCCAGCAGGCCAAACCCTTCACGCTGGTTGCCAAAGACCTTTCTGAAGTCTCGCTTTCTAACTACGCTGGCAAGCGTAAAATTCTTAATATCTTCCCCAGCGTTGATACCGGCGTCTGCGCCACTTCCGTGCGTAAGTTTAATCAGTTAGCGGGCGACGCGGAAAATAGCGTGGTGCTCTGCATCTCTGCCGACCTGCCGTTTGCTCAGTCGCGCTTTTGCGGCTCCGATGGCCTGAGTAATGTGGTGACGCTCTCCACCTTACGCGGCAGCGATTTCAAACAGGATTACGGCGTGGCAATTGCGGAAGGCCCGCTGAAAGGTCTGGCAGCCCGTGCCGTTGTGGTGCTGGATGAAAAAGATAACGTGCTCTACAGCCAGCTGGTCAGCGAAATTACTACGGAACCGGACTACGACGCGGCCCTTGCCGCGCTGAAGTAACTCCGGCCACGGTGAAAAAATCAGGTCCTGCGGCCTGATGCCTGTCCGCCAACGTTGGTACAGATGATTTCAGACTGCTATTTCATCCGGAATAGCAGTCTTTTTATTGGGTAACAATTAGCCGGTTCCCTGGCTGTTTTGGGGCGTCTTCAGGTGAGGTCTGCAATGAGCGAGGAGCGGACGTTATACCTGCATGGTAAGGGCTGAAAATTAGACCATTGAAACAGTTAACACATTCATTTTTTCTAAAGAAAAATAGAAGACTGCCGATACATATTATTTATACGCTTCCTCCACCTATTTTTCATAAAACAGACAAATTAATGCAGGCGTTATAAGGGTTTTTAAAACGATGAATTATTCTATTAATGGCACTGGTACTATTAAGGCTGCTGTACTATCTGCGACTTTACTATTAGCTGGCTGTAGTACCTTATTCCCTAAACCTACTCTGTATGTTCCCCCAGAGAATACACCAGATGTCGCGAAAATTCGCCTGATGGGCGCGCCTATGAGCTATGCTCTGTATCAAAAAGATAGCGACGGTAAAAAAATCGGCGGCTGGGTTCAGGAGCATAGCGCTTACGTCAATATCCTACTTGGAAATACCCGAGACCTAGGATTCCCCAAACTGAAGAATAAAGATTACAGCGACACCTTTTTCGAAACGATGCTACTCCCGGATCGTCAGACAACCATCCATCACTCTTTATACGGTGGTTGCACCGTTGATTTGAATATCATTCCAAAGAAAAAATCGTTATATGAGATTCATTACAGCTACGGAGATAAAACAGGTTACTGCGTCATTTATGCTAAAGAAATAAAATTCGACGCTGATATGGGCATTTATTACGAGGATGATGTAAAGTGAATGTGAAAAATTTTCTTTTTCTGGCATTCACTACGATTGCGCTGAATGGTTGTATTGCCAATGTGGATAGAACAAAAGCCTCCGATTTAGATAATTATTCAGAGAAAGACATCCGCAAGAGTATCGTAGTGGGTAAATCCACTAAAAAAGATATGCTGCTTTTACTTGGTGCTCCTACCACGCCAAAAGAGTTTAAAACCGCCAGTAACTGGATTTATGCCTCGACCGTCGTGGATCGCCGTCTCTATTTATTTATCCCCATATTCAGGGACAGAGATCAGCTTCTGTTGTTGGAATTCAATAACGATGGTGTAGTGAGTAAAATTCATTACACCGAGAAGTGATTCATCGGCAGGCATAACACCTGCCGTATTTTTCTTCACGGCGTATAAGAGAAGCCAGAGTAGCCCAGCATCTTACTTACCGTCCGCGATGAGCGAAAACCAGACGTTCGCAAATGCTGTCATACCTGATTAGGAAAATTACTACTTTTTTCATGTGTTATTTAACAGGAAGCGGGTCAGTGCCTCCAGTCCGCAAAAGCTAATCACGGCTCATCATTTTCTGGTAATCATTAGGTGTAATTCCGGTCAGGCGACTGAATACACGTCTCATTACATCGGGTCCGGAAAAACCGCATTTAGCAGCAAGTTGTTTCGCTGGCAATTTTTCTTTTTCAATCAGCAATTTTGCTTTTGATACGCGCTCGCGTTCCAGCCATTGCGCCGGAGTAAGGCTGGTTTCCTGCCGGAATATCCGCGTAAGGTGCCTCTGGCTGAAGTTTATGTGCTCTGCCATCATGGCGACCGTAGTAACGTCTTTAATATTCGCAATAGCCCATCTCTGTAGATCCTGAAGAGCAGTGCGGCCATCAAGCGAAAGCGTATTACTCCTCATAAAGTGAGACTGGTTAACCGGCCGTCGGAAAAACATGACCAGCTGATCGGCCACTTCTGCCGCCACACTCCTGCCAAGGTCTTCCTCTACGAGTCGCAGCGCCATATCAAGGCCAGAAGTAACGCCTGCAGCCGTTCTGACCCTGCCATCGTCAACATACAAAGCATCTGCTTCTACGATGACTTCAGGATGCCTGACGGAAAGAGTATCCGCACACGCCCAGTGCGTGGTCACTCTTTTCCCATTGAGTTTCCCGGTAAGCGCCAGGAGTAATGCGCCCGTACAAACAGAACCAAACCGTTTACTTGACTCGCAGAGTGCGTTAATTCCATCCAGCACGCGAGTGTCCGGCTGGTAACGAGCAATATCCGGCGCCCCGGCAACAAGGAAAGTATCAGCCGAAAACCTGCCGCAGTCTGACAGTGTTGCATCTGCCGACAGCTTCACCCCGGACGAGGACTGAATAATGGAGCCGGTGACGGAAACAACGTGCAGCGTGTAAAAGCTGCGCTTAAGTACTCTGTTAGCCTCAGCAAAGACATCTATTGGTCCACAGACGTCAAGCATCTGAGCACCCGGCACCGCAAGAATTGCGACGTTATGGCTCATTTTATATTCCCGGAGTCCTGAATCATCTTTATGTCCTGAATAGTCTTAAAAATACACTTTAGGACATGAATGTTAAGCTTTATTGTGTAGACCTACAACAGATAAGAGGAAATTTGATGAGCCGTACAATCGAAGGTATCAGCATTCCGGACACTAAAATGGCCCGTGAGGCCACGGAGTTTATTCGTGACACGGAATCCGATCTGCTTTTTAACCATTCCAGCCGCGTGTACCACTGGGCAGCCCTGGCAGGCCAGAAAAGAGGAATCAAAGCCGATGCTGAACTTTTATACATCGGGTGTATGTTCCATGACCTTGGCCTGACTCACGAATATTGCAGTTGCGATAAACGCTTTGAAGTAGACGGGGCGAACGAAGCCCGGAAGTTTCTGGAAGGGTATGGCATAGAAACGCAGGATATCGATAAGGTATGGACCGCTATCGCCCTGCATACCACTCCTGGTATTCCTGAGTTTATGGCGCCTGAAATTGCTCTGCTCACTGCAGGCGTTGAAATGGACGTGCTGGGAATTGATTATCAAAAATTCTCACAGGACGAGATTAGCGCAGTTATCCAGCAGTACCCGCGTACGCCTGATTTTAAGGAAGACATCATTCAGGCCTTTTATGAGGGTATTAAACATAAGCCACAGACAACATTTGGTAATGTGAAGGCTGATGTGCTGGCAGACAAGGACGCCCACTTCAAGCCTGTGAACTTCTGCAGCATCATCCGCCAGTCACACTGGCAGGGCTGATGCCAGACGGTCTGAAAACAGGCCGCATGAAAGCGCCATAGTAGCAGGATGCATGAGCATTTTTCTGTGGCGCTGTTCAGTCAAGCTTGTACAACATGTCCTGAAGCTATGGCACAGCATTGACGTGATGTCTTTAAAGCGAGTTATGTTATGGGAAGTACGACAGACGCTCGCTGACGATCAGATAAAAATTGAATTAGCTGACGCTAAAGGAAAAAACAGTGTTGCAGCTGCGTAAGTATCCCACTCAGGTCGGCCATGCGTTTTTAGATGTCGCACCTAACTTGCCGTAAAGTTCGCGATGACTGCTTCTGGCACGAAGCGGACAAGCGAGTGGCGATGGAGGTCCGCAATGAATGAAAAGGTAACATAATGTCATATCAGTCAAGGCGGCTATGCCGCTAAAGCAATTCCCTTACCCCTTCAAAGATTTGATTTTCGCCCTGAACTCCGCGCTGTGCAATTTCCGCTTCTTTGCTTCCGTCATTTCCTGCCCTCCTTCGTTAAGAACCATAACTCAAACTGATGGCTCAAATCGTTGATCTACTATACTGACCCTTGCAGTTGTAATTTACCTACGAGGCTGGACACGGTTAATTACCTGGCCTTACCCATGACCCTCAGGAGAACAAAATGCAAAAGAGTAAAAACTTGAAAGGGCTGTTAGCCGTATCGGCATTCGCAGTTATGTTCAGTACTGTTGGCGTGCAAGCCCAGACGCCTAAGACGAGCGCCGCGCAGAATAGCGCCGCAGGCCAGACCGAATCGGGCGCTAAACTCAGCTCCGGCGACGAAAAAGCGCTGAAGGATATGGCTCAGGCCGATATTAATGAAATCGCCGCCGCCAAGATCGCGCTGAGCAAAGCCCAAAGCAGCGAAGTCAAAACATTCGCTCAGCAGATGGTCGACGATCACGGCGCTGCCTTGACCAAAGTACAGGCGGTCGCCGAGCAAAAGGGCGTGGCACTCCCGACTGAGCCGGACGCCAAACACAAGGCCATGGCCGCCGAGCTGGAAAAGCAGAGCGACGGCACATTTGACAAGATGTATATGGAAAACGCTGGCCTCAAGGACCACAAGATGGTGCTGTCGACGCTGCAGAGTGACGCCAGCAAGATCAAGGATCCGGATGTGAAAGCCCTGGCCGACGCGCACACGCCGGTCGTTGAGCAGCACCTGAAGTCCGCCCAGCAGATGTCGATGTAATCAGGCAGTCCAGCAGGTAAGTCAACAGGTCGCGCGGTGGGTACAGTGTCCGGCGACCTGGACTACCCTTGTTCAAATTGTTGCAGACAGCCACGGAGGGAGTTCAGTGTTGAAGGCACAGGACGATCTCTACTGTAAGTATGCCGTATGATGCTCGCCTATGTGCAGCACTTACTCTTCGCGTTGACGACCAGAGTTGACCCGCAGCAGCCGTTCGATATGCTATAGGGCGCAAACATCGGTTGAACTCACACCGAAAAGCGGACGCTAGTGCTCTACACTGAAGGCCCCGGTATTAGTCGTCATAATCACTTTAAAAGCAACCGCACCCCCAGCCAGGCCATTAGCCCCCCGCTTAATCTGTCTATAATTTTACGGTACTTAACGTAAGCCTGGCGGGGTCTGTCAGTTGATAATAAAACTGCGACGAGTGCATACCAGAGTATATCAATGGTGAATGCCATTAAGGGCAAAATAATATACATGGCGGGCTGGATGCTCCTGGTGAGCGCTGCGGAGAAAATACTGGCAAATACCAGAGCCGTATGGGGATTACTGATTTGTGTGATCAGACCGGTAGCAAAGGCTTTTAACGCGCTCACCTCCCCTAAAACGGCTGAGTCAATAAGCCTGTCTGGAGGGCGGCGGAACATTTTCAACGCCAGCCATAAAAGATAACAACCGCCAGCAATTTTCAGGCCTGTGTAAAGTGATGGAATCAAAGTAAAGAGAGCATGCAGGCCAGCTAACGCGATACCAGCCTAGACAAGTGCACCAAGACCCATACCAGCCGCTACGGATAGTGCTGCCACACGTGAACTGGACATAGCCGTACGGGCAACAAGAAGGAAACTGGCACCGGGGCTCATTGCGCCAAATAGAATAGCTGAGCCAATCGCCAGCAATGAGATAAAATTATCTGTCATAAACATTCTCCCTGTTTTCTATATGCTACCCACCCTGGTCATATTGAACTCTATAGCGTAACTGTACCAGTGCCCGATAATATTAAAAATTCTCCATAACAATTAACTTTATAAAAATGCTATTCATTTTTGTCAGGTGGATTTCGCTGAATAAAAATAATATCCGGCAGGATTTGCGTCAGAAAATCATAAGGGCGGGTCGTTGCCTCCACCCGGATTCGTATCATAACGCCTTCATAGAGATTAATAACCAACGCGGCCGCACCTTCAGGCGTCATTGAGGGTGACAGCGTCTGCATTAGCTGAGCATCGCGAAACAAGTCGATAAGATCGCGTTCCCAGCAAGCAAAGAGCGCCAGTAATCTTTGCCTGATTTTCTCACTGCGTACCGCGCCCGTCTGACCAAGAATTCCTGCAAGACAACCCGCTGCTTCCGGCTGATGCTCAATACACCCCCTGTGTCCCGCAAGCCAGCTCATCAAACGTTCACGGGGCGTCAGGCTGCTGTTGCAAAGCGTCGCGGCTCTCAGTTCTGTAAATGATGCAAAATAGGCATCCAGCGCTGCACAGGCAAACGCCTCTTTGCTAGGAAAAAGATTGTAAAAGGACCCTTTTGGCATACCCGCCTCGCTCAGAATGGCAGTCACTCCTCCGCCCTCATACCCGTGCTTAAGAAAAACGTTAATGCCTGAATTCACCAGTCGTTTGCGCGTCTCATTCTTTGCCATAATAATTAGACCGATTTACTTATTTAATAAAAATTATAAAGGATGAGGAGAAGCAATGCCACTCTGTAAAGCAGTAACACCGCGCGCTTCCGGACTCATTTTGGTGTTTTCGTCAGCCATCCTGTGGAGTACGGCCGGCATTTTCGTGCGGCAACTCGATATGAACACCTGGGCCATGGTTGCCTGGCGCTCGCTGTTTGCTTTCGTCTCACTTGGCCTGCTGCTAGCGGCGGGCGGTTATATGCGCCACTTTTCGTTCCGGCGCGATCTGGGATTACCGGGTTTACTCACCGCTGTGGTTATGGCTTCGTCAATGTTTTGTTATGTGGCGGCGCTGAAGCTCACCAGCGTTGCTGGTGTGATGACGGTCTATGCCACCATTCCTTTTTTTGCTATGGGACTGGGTTGGATAATGCTGCGGGAAAAAATCACAAAACGCGCGTTGCTGTCTGCCGCTGTGAGCCTGGGAGGTGTCATCCTTATGGCCACTTCAGCGACGGGCCCGGGCGACATTTCAGGTAATCTGCTGGCTCTGGCGATGACGGCAGGTTTTGCTGCAAGCATCGTGATGTCAGGTAAGTGGCCCGGGATGAATCTGCCAGCGGTCACGACACTGGCCTGCGCACTCTGCGGCATATTCTGCTATATCATGATGCCTCGCGGTCTTCCTTTTCCGGGACTACAGGATATGGGATGGCTGCTGGTTTTTGCGCTTGCCACCCAGAGTCTGAGTTATCTACTCTTTATGACTGGAAGCCGGCTCGTGGTCCCTGCGGAGGCTAGCCTGATTGCGCAAGTCGACATCGTGCTGGGTCCTTTCTGGGTCTGGCTTTTCTTCAGCGAACTGCCGACCCGATATACGCTAATGGGAGGGAGCATAACTTTCATTGCCGTCACTTTTTATCTTGCGAGTGAATTTTACCTTAAGAGGAAAATTTAAAGTCCCGGCTGACAGGTAAAGCTGTTTCAGGCAAAACAACTGCGTGACACATTCATCATGAATGTATCTGAGCGGAGATCCACGCACCGATCTGCATTCTGTTTACGCACTAAGAGTTGCAATATCCTTTACTGCCACATAACCATCTTCAAGGACGTTATCAGACTCCGGTGAACAAAAAGCAGATTAACGCCCACCGTGATGACGAAATGAGCACCCTCCCGAGGTAACTTTCACCTTATTCCTGAGGCAGGTCTCACCATCTGCATTGCACAGATAAGGCATGACTTACTCCTGATAAAAGACGTTTTCACACCCCAATGCCAGGGAGAGTAAAAAATGCTCATCCCGCGTCTTTGCCAGTAACTCCATTCCAACCGGTAACCCCCCTTCTGCCTTACCACAGGGCAACGTAATAGCAGGCAGACCGCTGATGGCCGCCAGCTCGGGCGCGATCCCCGGCGGCATTTTTTCAAGGCTTACCGGCTGGCGGCAGACCGTGGGATAGATAAAGGCGTCGATACGGTATTGTTCTGCGGTAAGGTTCAGAACCTGACGCAAGCGGCGCTGGAAGCGGCGTCCGTTGAGCCACTGCGGCGTTTTCAGACTGCCCGACGTCAGCATCTGTTCCAGCAGGGGTAATAACTCGGGGAGATATTTGCCGGAGGCAATAATTTCCCGCAGGCTGGCTGGCCCGTTTTGCTGAAGCGCCAGCCAGCCGTTGATGGCGACCTGAAACTCAGAGAGGCTGAGGCAGCGCTGAGATGCCACTTCCTTAAGAATTGGCAGCTCCACCTCAACCATCGTCACGCCGGCGTGCCGGAGCCTCTCCAGCGCACAATGCCAGACCTTAAGCTGAGCCGGATCTTCGCCTTGCAGCGCGCTAATCACTCCCAGCCGTAGCGAATTTAGCGATACGGCCTGCGGTTCCGTCGGCGGCTCGCCGTGCATAATGGCGTGTAAAAGTGACGCATCCCGTACGCTGTGGGCCATAGGGCCGACGGTGTCCTTACTCATCGACAACGGTGCAACGCCTGCAAGTATCTGACGCCGGAAGGCGGGCCGTAGCCCCACAAGTCCGGTGTAACTACAGGGTATGCGAACCGAACCGCCGGTATCCGTTCCCAGCGCGCCGTCGGTCATACCGGCTGCCACGGCAGCAGCGCAGCCGCCGCTGGATCCGCCTGCGGTTACTCTGGGATCCAGAGGATTGCGCACATCGCCGCCCAGAGAGCTACGTGAGCGAACATCAAAAGCAAACTCAGACATGTTCGCCCTGGCGAGAATAATGGCCCCCGCAGCCCGCAGACGCCGGATAACCTGCGCGTCGGACTCAGCCCTTAACGATGCCAGCCCTTTACAGCCAAGGGTGACTGGCGAGGCTGCGCAGGCGATGTTGTCCTTCACGATCAGCGGTACGCCATGCAGAGGCCCAATCAGAGTGCCGCTACGCCGCAGCTTCTGGCAGCGTTCAGCCTGCGCCATGGCATCGGCATTAACCCCAAGGATAGCGTTAAGATGTTGATGGTCGGTGATAACCTGAAGCCGCCGTGCCACCTCTTCGCAGCACGCCAGCGGAGGAACAAGACGCATTGCGCGCATAGGGTAAGTTCCTGAATGGTGTGGCAGGCCTTTCAGCCTGCCTTTGTTTCTGACTTAATCCCGCGAGCCGGCGGTGATCGCATCAATATCCTGCGGGCGCAAGCGAATTTCCGCCGCGCGGCGGTGGGCCTGCATGCCCTCGGTGCGGCTCTGGCGGATAGCCGGCTCCGCAATCGCCGGGATGCCCTGCTCATCAATCCACTGATGGGTGCACACTTTCACATATGCCCCCACCCAGAGTCCGCCGGTATATCGCGCCGCGGCCATCGTCGGCAGCGTGTGGTTAGTTCCACAGCATTTATCCGAGAAGACGACGCTGGCATTTTGTCCGATAAACAGTGAACCGTAGTTACGGATCTTCGCGGCGGTGGCGTGCGGATCGCGGGTATGAACCTGCAGATGTTCGGTCGCCATATGGTCAGCAAAGGCGATCAGTTGCTCTTCCGTGTCGCAGACGACAATCTCGCCCTGACGATGCCAGGCTTCACCGGCCGTGGCGGCGGTCGGAAGGTTGCCCAGCTGACGCTCAATCTCGGCCAGCGTACGCGTCGCAATATCCGCGCTGGTGGTGGCCAGCCCGACGCGGGTATGGATATCGTGCTCTGCCTGCGCCAGCAGATCGGCGGCAAGAATGCGCGGATCGGCGCTGTCGTCAGCCACGGTAAAGATCTCGCTCGGTCCGGCAAGCGCGTCGATGCCCACCTTACCAAATACCTGGCGCTTGGCCTCGTTAACGAAGGCGTTGCCGGGACCAACAATTTTATCTACCGCGGGTACGCTTTCCGTTCCCCACGCCATCGCGGCGATGGCCTGCGCCCCGCCGATCTTAAAGATACGGTGCGCCCCCGCCAGGTGGCAGATGGCGATCATGGACGGATGCGCAGCCGGAGGCAGACAGGCGACAATCTGCCCGCAGCCCGCCACCGTGGCGGGCACTATCGACATCACCGGCGCGGAAAGGATGGGATAGCGGCCGCCAGGCACATAACAGCCTACGGTCTCTACCGGGATAATGCGGTGTCCAAGGTGCACGCCCGGCAGGGTTTCCACCTCCAGCGGCAGCATGGTGGCAAACTGAGCCTGGGCAAAGCGGCGCACCTGCTGGATGGCAAACTCGCTGTCGCGACGGGTCTGCGGATCCATCCCGGCCAGCGCCTGCTCAATTTCCTGGGCCGTGACCTCAAACTGCTGCGGTACGACCTTATCAAACTGCTGCGAATAGTCGCGCAGCGCCGCATCGCCGCCCTGCTTCACTCGCGCGATAATAGCGCTGACGGTATCGGTCAGCGTACGGTCCGCCTTCTCGTCCTGTCCCTGCGGACGTTTGATCCAGCGAACCTGATTAACAATCGACTGTGCAGACATTATGCGTTCTCCATCTGTCCAAGTTTGATTTGCGCCAGCAGCGCCAGGTGATCGTAAATCACCCACTCATCAACAATCTTGCCGTTCACGATGTGATAGTGCGACATACCCATCACGAACAGCCGTTCACCGGTCGGCTTGCCCAGCTCGCCGTAGCCCAGGTGATGCCCTTCTATAATCCAGCGGATCGCCACCTTCACGCCGCCCTCGTCGCAGGGGTTCGAGCAGATATGCTGGGGAAGCCAGGCGCCATCCGGGATCATGCCGATCAGCGCCAGCGTCTGATGGGTGACGGACGCCACGCCGTAAAGCTCTTTCATCAGCGGGCCGTGCCACTGCACGTTAGGGGCGTAAACCTCCTTGATTTTGCCCAGCATCCTGCCGTTGTAGATTTCGTGCATCCAGCGCAGGCACTGCTCTTCGGTGTCGGTATGGGCGAGAGAGACGTCGCACGTCATCTCCGGGGGATACTGACCCAGCATGCGACCGTTCTCACCGATGTCGGTTACGCGAAAACCCTTATCAAACTGCTCTTTCGCCATATTCCAGGCGATGTCGTTGGTATCCAGCCCCAGCTGCTTCATCAGGGACATGTTGTCGCTTACCACCCACTCGCGATAAATCTTGTTCTCATGGATCATGCAGTCGGCGACGGTGCGCGTTACATAAGTGCGGTTAGTCGGTTTGCCAAGGTGGCTGAACTGGGTATGGCGCCCCGTACCGGTTACCAGATGCGAGGTATAAAAACCGTCAACGTCGTTGCCGTTCCAGATAACCTGCGTCGCCATGCCCCGACGTTCCGGGAAGGCCACCAGCCTTTTAAGCGTGTCCTGCACCACCTCTTCGCGGGTATAAAGGGTGCCGAGCGCGTTATAAAGAACGCAGTTGTGCGTATAGTGGGTATAGATTAATCCTACGTCGCGTTCGTCCCATATTTTATGGGTGCAGCGCACAATATAATCGACAATATCCGTATAACAATCATCAAACCCGCGTAATGATTGTACCCGCGGACGTTTCTCCGGCACTAAATCAATAAAGTCGCGGCGTTCCACCTGTAATACCGGCTCGTCACGCTGGGTTTTATTACTGTTTTTCTCGGGTACTGCTGGAGCTTTATTTGTTACTTCAGTTGAAGACATAGGACCTCCTGCATTGATGTTCAGTGATATTCAGACAATAGGGTTTCTGCACCCACGTAAATGGATGATGTCAGGCCACAACAGATATTGCGGCCGGTATTATTTTATGATTACTTTTTTATTACTTAACGATTTGCGACCAAATGGCTAATTCATCGATACCCAGATATTCACGGATAATTAAGCCGTCGCGTAATTCAAGCTGGCTGATGCCGGTAATGGAAACAGGTTTTCGCGTCGGCACACCAAATTTTCCATAGCCGTCATGCCAGGTTAATAGCGACCAGCGCAGCGAAATACGCACCGGCTCATTGGCGTCTTTACGCACGATTAAGTGGTGCAGCTGGGTTTCGCTGTCGGCAAACGAGGCGCGATAGCCGGAGAGCAGAGCACCGATCTCCGCCTCGCCGGTGCCCATACAGTGCCCCGGGGCATACAGCGTGGCGGCCGGGTGATAGAGGCCGGGTACCGTTCCGCCGTTGCCGCCTGCCCACATGGTCAGATAGCGTTCGATAACCCCCGCCACCGGGCCGTCGACGTCATCCCCGTCGGGGCCGCCGGCCCAGCGCGCGTCCAGCTCCTCCGCCGGGGCGTTTTCCAGCCCCAACTGTTCCCGGACGTCGCCAAGGCTACGGGCAAACTCACGCACGTCCAGCCCCAGCTGGGCAACGATGGCCGCACGATCCTGCAAAAGCCACTCCTGGCGAATCGCCCCTCCGGCGCAGATGCGATCCGCCCAGGTGCGTACCCACACGCTCCTGCCCGTCGGCGGGCCGAAAAAGCCCTCGCCCTGATGGCGAATGGCGGCCACGGTGCGCTGAGAGGCGTAATACTCGCCGCCGGGCGCTTCGGTGCAGAGGATATCTTCCGTCAGCACGCTGCGCTGCGGAAAGCTGTACATCGCCTCCAGGGTATGGCGCATAAACTGTGACAGATCGGTAAGCTGTTTCTCAGGCGTAATGAACACCACCGGCGTGGCGTAAAAATCGGCCAGCTGGCCAATATCCTTCTGCTCCCAGACGACGTGGGTCAGCGTCAGAATAAACTGCTGGATAGAGTCGAACTGAGGGCTGAAACCGGGCAATTTGTTCATTTGTCCTCCTGAGGCTGAAACAGGGATATTCCCTCTTTTTCGATGACGCCGCTGCGCGGACGCCGGGCGGAGTGGCGCACCACCAGAATGCCCGGCACGGTAATCTGCTCAGGCTCAATGGTGTCGCTCTCAATTTGCTTCATCAGCAGCGTAATCGCCGCTTCCACCATCTCCTGCACCGGCTGCGACACCGAGGTCAGAGCGTATGAGGGCCAGCCGGACGGGCCGGTATCGTCATAGCCAATCACCGAAACGTCCTGCGGAATTTTCAGGCCAAACTCGTAGCGGGCCACGTCCATCACCGTCAGCGCCATGTGATCGTTGGCGACAAAAATCGCGTCGGGCACCGGCATCGCTGAAAAAAGGCTATAGGCGGCGCGGATAGTCTGCCGGGTATCGTAGTTGCCATTGACCACTTGCACATCGTCGAATCCCTGCTCGTGCAGCGCCGCCAGGTAGCCGCGCTGGCGGGCAATATTCACCGACGAATCGGCTACCCCGCCGACGTAGGCATAGCGCTGGTGCCCTCCGGCCATCAGGAACTCGGCAATCTGCCGGGCCGCCGCCTCGTTATTGCTGTTCACGCTTGAGGCCATGCCGCTCTCTTCGCTGCGGTTAAACAGGACGACCGGAATACCGGCGGCCAGACACTCTTCAGAGAGATCCAGCGAAAGGACGACGGAGGCGAGCACGATGCCGTCAACCCGGTACTGCATGATCTGATCGAAAATCCGGTCGACGTTGCCATCTCTGTCACCCACAAACAGCAGCAGGTGATAGTTGAGGGTATCCAGTTTTTGCGCCAGCGCCTCCAGAACCTGCGGGTAAAACTGATTATCGAAATAGGAGATCACCACCCCGATGATGCGTGACCGGGCGGTATTGAGGGAGCGGGCAATCGCGTTCGGGCGATAGCCAAGCTCCCTGGCCGCCTTCAGCACTTTTTCACGGGTCGCCGGAGAGATGCTCGCCCCAGGCGTAAAACTCCGTGATACCGCCGACTGCGACACACCCGCCAGTTGCGCCACCTGCTGCGACGTGACCGCTGCAAAACTCTTACGCTTCATTACCCCAATTCCTTATCTCTAACGCTTGTCGTTTAAGTGCCGGCTCCGTTTGTACCCCGCCAGGCACGCCCCGACAAGAGAGTGTTTCTTATACTTACACCATTCATGCATACGTATGCAACCAGCAAAATTATTTTTCTCACAATGTCGACTGCATCACTTTACAAAATTGAAACCTTTTCGTAACTTCGATAATTGAATACGTATTCATCACAACTTAACGCCGTCAATGATACCGGGCAAAGGGAGCAGCAACCCGAAGGAAGAGCCGGTAAATGCCGTTCTTGATTGGTTAAAACCATCACTTATCAGAGGTTAACAACCATGTTTCGAGCACTATTACGCCGACCTGAAGCCCGGCTCTTTTTCATTATCAGCGTCCTGTTCTTCATCTGCATTCACAGTATTGACGCCTTTCTGGCGCCGATGATGCTGGAGCAAGGCATAGAACCGCAGATAATGGGGCTGGTTATGGGCGCCAGCGGGCTGGCCACGCTGCTGATACGCTTTCCGCTGGGTATCATCTCCGACGTGGTGAAAAGCCGCAAAATCTTTATTCAAATCAGCCTGCTGCTTCCCATTTTTACCTGGCCGCTGGCGTGGCTGGAACCCAACGCGGTGACGCTCTATCTGGCGAAAGCGGCAGACGGCGTGACAGCCGCCACTTGGGTTCTTTATAACATCCTGTTTATTCGTTACTTTGACCGCAAAGAGGCCCCCGCCGCCGTGGCACTGCTGGCGCTGGCCGGGCCGGTGGGCGTGTTTATCGGCAACTGCGTCGGCGGTTTGTTAATTCACTATTTTGAGAACAACATCGCATTTTTCCTCTCCTGCGTCTCCGGCCTGCTGGCACTGGCACTGACCACCCGCATCAGCGACGTGCACGATTCGCTCCGCGCCCCGACGCTTCAGGCCTGTATGGCAGGCGCGAGCAGGCAGCTTTGCGATCGCTCGGTATGGATGATTGGCCTGCTGGCAACGATCGTTATTCTGGTGCCGTTCGCCACCCGCGATACGCTGACGCCCATCTACGCCGAACAACTCGGCGCGCGGGCGGGGATCCTGTCGCTGTTGAGCAATATTCATCTGATCTTCTATGCGCTGGCGGTCGCCCTGTGCAGTGGCGTGTTCTATAAGCGTCTGGGAGTGGTGAAAACGGCAGTACTGGGCATTATTTTGCAGGTACTCTCTACCCTCGGTATTCCCTTTACCAGCAATATGTTGGTGATCTACGCCCTGCAGGCGCTGGCTGGTTTCTCATTCGGCATGGCTTTTGCCGCCTTTATGTCCCTGAGCGTGGTCAATACCACGTCCGACGAGCAGTCCACCCGCATGGGACTTTTTCAGACCATTTATTCGCTGGGCATGTTTATCGGACCGGTCATTATGGGCGTGATGATGCAGCATATTAATCTGGCCTCCGGCTATATCGTCATTGCCGTGCTCTGCGTCGTGGCCGTCATTATGACGCCGCTATCTGCTCGCTGGGTTTATTCCCGACAGGTGGAACCTTCAGGTAATTTAACTGCGAACGGGCAACTAGCCCCCGTCCGCGACCAGTAATTATTCGCTAATAACCCTTCCCTCCTGCTTTAGCGGGAAGGACTCGCTCATTCTCAATTTTGTAAGGAGTATATTGTGGCTCGTCATCTAAAAAGCAGTAAACCTGTACAGGAACGTCAGGAAGCACAGCGGCAGATAAGAGAAACCGTTGAGCTTATTCTTCTGGATATTGAAGCGCGTGGTAATAAAGCGATTCGCGAATTAACCATTAAATTCGATAATTACGATCGCAAGGATTATCGCCTGAGCGACGCCGAAATTAATAGCTGCCTCCGTAAGCTGAGCCGTCAGGATATTTTGGATATTGAATTTGCTCAGGAGCAGGTATTTAATTTTGCCCGCCAGCAAAAAGCCTGCCTGCTGGATCTGGAGGTCGAAACGCGCCCCGGCGTGATCCTTGGGCATAAAAATATTCCGATCAATGCGGTCGGCTGCTATGTGCCGGGGGGCAAATATCCGCTGCTGGCCTCGGCACATATGTCGATCATTACGGCCAACGTTGCGGGCTGCTCGCGGATTATCAGCTGCGCACCTCCGTTTAATGGGGAGCCAGCGCCCGCTATCGTTGCCGCTCAGAAAATGGCGGGCGCAACGGAAATTTACGCCCTGGGCGGCATTCAGGCTATCGGCGCGATGGCGCTCGGTACGGATACCCTGCTCCCGGTCGATATGCTGGTGGGACCGGGCAACGCCTTCGTGGCCGAAGCCAAACGCCAGCTGTTTGGCCGCGTCGGCATTGACCTGTTGGCCGGGCCGACTGAAACGCTGATTATTGCCGACGAGAGCGTGGATGCTGAAATCTGCGCTACCGACCTGCTGGGCCAGGCGGAGCACGGCGTAACGACGCCCGCCATTCTTCTGACCAACTCCGAAAAGCTTGCCAGAGAGACGATGGCAGAAGTTGAGCGGCTGCTGGCGAAGCTGCCAACCGCCGATATCGCCCGCTGCGCCTGGCAGGACTACGGCGAAGTGATTGTCTGCGACGACTATGAAGAGATGCTGAAAGAGGCCGATCGTATCGCCTCCGAACACGTGCAGGTAATGACTGAGCGTGACGACTGGTTCCTCGCGAATATGACCAATTACGGCGCGCTGTTCCTCGGCCCACGCACCAACGTGGCTTACGGCGATAAGGTGATCGGCACTAACCACACCCTGCCCACGCAGAAAGCCGCACGCTACACCGGCGGGTTATGGGTCGGCAAATTTATGAAAACCTGCACCTGGCAGAAGGTGCTGAGCGATGAAGCCACGGCGGAAATCGGCAGCTACTGCTCGCGCCTCTCGCTGCTGGAGGGATTTGCCGGACACGCTGAGCAGGCCAATATCCGCGTGCGCCGCTACGGCCAGACGGAGGTGCCCTACGCCTCCCCGGCCCCGGTCAGAGAGAAGGTGTAGCCTGTGATCCTTCCGCATACACCCTCGTTTTCTCTTAGCGACAAGCGGGCGCTGGTGACCGGCGGCTCAAAGGGGCTGGGCTTTGCCTGCGCGGTCGCGCTTGCCCGGGCTGGCGCGCAGGTCTGGATCGCCGCCCGCGACCGTGACGATCTGGCCAGCGCGGTCGCGCTTGCCGCCGGCGAGGATCTGACGCTGCATCCGCTGGGGCTGGACATCACCCAGACACCGCAGGTGGAGAAGACGCTCGGTCAGCTACCCGGACTGGATATTCTGGTCAACAGCGCCGGGCTGGCCCGCCATCAGCCGTTCCTTGAGGTCAGCGAAGCGAACTTTGACGCAGTAATGGCGCTCAACCTGCGGGCCACCTTTTTTCTCAGCCAGCAGGTGGCGCGGCGGATGCGCGATGAGAGGATCGCAGGATCCATCATCCATATTTCTTCGCAAATGGGCCACGTCGGCGGTCCGCAGCGCAGCGTCTACTGCGCGTCAAAATTCGCCCTCGAAGGGCTGACGCGCACCATGTCGCTTGAGCTTGGCGAGGCGGGAATTCGGGTCAACACGCTGTGCCCGACCTTTATTGAAACCGAGCTGTCGCGCCAGTCGCTGCGCGATCCGGTCTTTCGACGCTACGTGATGGATAACATCAAGCTGCCGCGCCTCGGCAGCGTGGAGGATGTGATGGGACCGGTGGTGTTTCTTGCCTCTGACGCAGCGGCGATGATCACCGGCAGCGCGCTGATGGTGGACGGAGGCTGGACCGCGACATGAATCACGCCCTGATTGATAACAGCGATCTGCCGCTGGTGCTGATTGGCGGCACGCTCTGCAATGCCCGCCTCTGGCAGCCCCTGATTGCGCGGCTGAACGTCCCGGCGGTTATCTGCATAACTTTAGTCCGCGATGAGTCGGCCCAGGCTGCCTCCCGGCGGCTGCTGGAGACCCTGCCTCCCCGCTTCCTGCTGGTGGGGTTCTCGCTGGGGGCCATCGTCGCGCTACAAATGGTTGCCGACGCGCCCGGACGTCTGGCGGGGCTGGCGCTGCTGTCGGTGAACCCCCTGCCCGATAGCCCGGAGAATGCCGTCACCCGACGGGAGGCGGTACAGGCCGCCCGCAAACAGAGCCACGGCAGCTGGCTTTCCTCCACCTTGTGGCGCAATTACGTGGCGCCAACGAATCTCGGTAACCAGGCGCTGCACGATCTTCTCTGCCTGATGGCTGAGGAGACGGAAAGCGAGACGTTCGCCAGGCAGACCGAAATTGCCATCAGCCGCGGCGATAACCGTGGGGCGCTAAGCCGCTTCACCGGTCCGGTGCTGATCCTTAGCGGCGAGCACGATCCCATCTGCACCCCAGAACACCACCGCCTGGCCGCCGCAAGCGCGGCCAGCGCTACGTGGATCACCCTCAGTAGAGCGGGACACTTTTTGGTCCTTGAAGCGGCGGATTGTGCCGCCGTCCCGCTCAGAAAATGGATTAAGGAGTGCCTGAAATGCGACTAAATAACATCAAAACGGCGGTGTCGGAAAACCGTCCGATTATCAACGGCTGGCTGGCCATCCCCTCCAGCTATAGCGCCGAGATCATGGGGCATCAGGGTTATGATGCCGTGACGGTCGACCTCCAGCACGGGATGATCGACTTCGCCAGCGTCCTGCCGATGCTCCAGGCGCTCTCCGCCACCCCCGCCGTGCCGCTGGTGCGCGTCGCCGACAACTCGCCCGCGCAGATTATGCAGGTGCTGGACGCAGGCGCTTACGGCGTGATCTGCCCGATGATCTCCACGCCGGAGCAGGCGCGGCGCTTCGTCTCGGCCTGCCGCTATCCGCCACAGGGCATTCGCTCCTTCGGCCCGGCGCGCGGCCTGCTCTACGGCGGCGCTGACTATCCGCACCATGCTAATCGCGAAATCCTCACTCTGGCGATGATTGAAACCCGCGAGGGACTCGCCAATATCGATGCGATCCTGGATACCGACGGGCTGGACGGCGTCTTTATCGGCCCGAACGATCTCTCCCTGACGCTTACCGGCGCTGCCAGCGCCGAATCCACTCACCCGGATATGCTCTCCGCCATTGAACTCGTGGTCAGCCGCTGCCGCCAGAAGCAGAAGATTGCCGGTATTTTCTGCACCTCCGGCGCGGCGGCGGCAAACCGCATCGCCCAGGGTTTCCAGTTTGTCACTCCGGCGAACGACGTGATGCAGTTAGGCCGCGCCGCGCGCGAGGCGATTGCGCTTGCCCGTGGCAATGAAATCCCCTCTACCGGCGCGTCCGGTTATTAACAGGAGTTAATATGAAAGCAATTACCTTAACCTCAGCTCAGGCCCGCAGTCGCCTGGTGGCGCCAGAAGAGATGGTTTCCTGCAACCTGGCATTCATCGACTGTAAGCTGCCAGGTTCACACCTCAAGCAGAACTATTCGTTTATAGGCCCCGGCGTTACCCAGTCTTCGGCGCAGGTGGTGAACATTCCTGAACCACACGGCTTTAATATCGGCGCGGCGGCAATGCCGAAAGGAGTGACCAATAACCTGCACCTGCACTTTACCGCCGAGGTGTTTTTGATTCATGAGGGAAGCTGGCGCTTTCGCTGGGGGTCGAACGGCGAGCACAGCGCGGAGTTCAGCGCGCCTGCGATCCTCACCATTCCGACCTGGATTTTCCGGGGCTTCACCAACGTCAGCAAAGAGGATACCTGCGGCATGGTCTATACCGTGCTGGGTGGCAATAATACCGGCGGGATCATCTGGCACCCGTCGATACTGGAGGCCGCCAGCGAGTACGGACTCTATCTGAGTAAAGACAATATGCTGATCGATGTGAACGCGGGCGATACGCTGCCGGAGGCGTCGGCCCTGCTGGCGCCGCTGGCGGCAGAGGAGATTGCCGCGCTGCGCGACTACTCCGTTGAGGAGATGCGCCAGCGGGCGGTAACCGGCGAGGATCGTCGCTGGACGTCAGAGGGATTACTGGATTCGGTAATCCCAGGTCACGGCGGGGAAATCGCGCCAGTCATTGGCTACGGCATCTCGCAGGATCGCCACAGCGCACCGCCTGTTACCCAGCCGCACGGCTTTTCGGTAGAGTGGCTGCGCCTGCGGGATGCACATCAGGTCGGACGCCATTTGTGCCCCGATATTCAAGTCATCATGGTGTTTAAAGGCTCACTGGAGGTGACCTGGAACCAGGAGGGTGAAGAGGTCAGCATCATTGCGCCAGAGCGCTCGGTGGTGTCGGTGCCGGCCAACAGCTGGCGACGCTATCGCGCCCTGAACGGCGGCGTGGAGTTTATCCTCACCACGCAGGGCGATCAGCGAAAACGTCTGTACTGGGATGAGTCGATTTTACAGCAGGCCAGGGCACACAATCGTGGTCTTGATCCCGACGGTTACATCAGCAAGCTGGATATTATGCCGGTTACCGCCCGCCGGGCGGGTGCCAGAATAGAGAGACTTGAAGAAGAGTAAGCGTGCCGGAGCAGGCGCTGCGGTGACCTGCTCCCATCATAATGTTTGCAGCGTTCGCGTCTGGCGCTAATCAGCCGGCATATTACTCAGGGAGCCACGCAAGGCTCCCTGTTTTTACTGGCGCGCAGGCTAGCGAGTTTCCACTATGTTAAACAGCAACTCCTGTGCTGACTCCCTGAACGCCATCACCCCCTGCGCATCAGGCAACGCTGCTAACGCCCCTTTTGCAGTGGTTGCCAGCGCACCACAGGCACTGGCTTGCGTCATGGCCTGTTTGAGCTGTGCCAGACCCTCTAACTTATTGCCCTGTGCCAGCGTTGCCAGTAACCCTGCCATAAAAGCATCACCCGCGCCGGTCGTATCCAGACTTGCCACATCGTATGCGCTCACCTGAATCACTTGATCCTGCCATAACACAACTGACCCTTCTGAACCGCACGTCACCACCTTCAGGCGTGCCGGATAGTCGCGTAAGTTCCACAGCGCTTTTTCATGCTGCGTGGTGCCAGCTAACCAGTAAAGCTCCTCCTGAGAAAGTTTGAGAATATCCGCCTGACGCGCAAAATGCCGCACGGTGTCTGACATCTCCTGCGCATCGGGCCACATCTGCTCACGCAGATTGATGTCAAAGCTCAACAGGCCGCCGCGCTGCCTGATGCTGCCGATAGCCCGTACCAGCGTTTCGCGGCACGTCGTAGCGACCAGCGCCAGCGAGCAAAAATGCAAAATGTCGTGACCAAACTCCGGAAGATGGTCAGCTGTCAAAAACTGATCGGCTGAGGGATCGACCAAAAAGGTAAAACTGCGATCGCCCTCGTCACCGAGGGAAACCAGCACCGTACTGGTCCGGTGTTGCGTATCAAGCTGCATATGCTGAGTATCCACGCCCTGCTCAGCCAGCGAGCTTTGCAGAAAATGGCCGAACGGATCGTCGCCGGTTCGACCGATAAATCCGCTGGCGCATCCCAGGCGTGCGGCACCGACGGCGACATTGACCGGCGCACCGCCCGCACAGGCGCTGTACTGCATTTCCCCCTGCGGCAATAAGTCGATCACCGCGTCACCTAATGTCCAGATCTTCATAAACTCCCCTTAACATAAATCAGCAATCAGAACAGATACTTAAAGCGAACCCGCGCGCCATAGCGTTCGTCATTGCTGCCGCTTTCAGACGCCGCTGCATCCAGCCAGGAGGCGTAAGCCCCGAGGTAAATATTGAAATCAGGCATATTCATGATGTCCGGCAGCTGCCATGAGGTATGGATGGTGTGAATGTCGTAACGACCTGGTGCGAGAATTGCACAATCGCTGTTACAGTCGGCTTTTACCCCTGCCATATTGAACCGATCGATTTTGTTGTGCGCATAGATGTAGCCCAGCTCGACGCGATGCCATAACGCATTGATACCGGCGCTAAAGTCTTTTTCGTCGGCGGCATCAAGATAGGCGGAGCTCAGGTTAACCACCGCACCGTTTTCCGCATCGGTCTTAAGCGTGTTCCAGCTCATGGTCATGCCATAACCTGTGCGGCTGGACTGATCCTGGAATCGGCCATTCTCCTGCTGATAGCCGTAGGCGTTATTTACCAGATTGCTCTCCAGCGCGGCTGCCACTGACCACGGGCCGGACTGCCAGGCCGCCACCGGACGTACATACACCACGTTTTTACGGTTATCCAACGCGTTACCGTGATAGGTCTGTTCAACGAAGAGCGAACTGCCATCTTCGACCAGCGTATTAACTTCGAAATACCAGTTATCAAGATTTTTACTGAGCAGAAAATTGCCGCCGCTGTTGCTGCGACCTCGCCCTTCTTTCATCATATAGATATAGCCGTAACCGTCGCTGTAGAGATCGTTGGCGGTATTACCGGAATACTCAATAAAGGTATCCTGATTTAACGGGAACATATCCCAGGCCTCGAAGCGGCCAATTTTAATTTTCCAGTCATCCTGCTGACCGAAGAAAAAAGCCGCGTCGTCGAGATTCATTTTGCCGCTCATATCCGCCAGCGGCTGCACGCTGAAACCGGCATATTTGCCGTCAGCACCTTTTCGTATACCATCAAAGCCGAGAAGAATGCGCCCGTTAATATCCCAGCGCGCCTTTTCACCCGGCGTCCAGTTTTTATCGGCGCTGGTTTTGAGTGAAGTAAGACCGCCGGTGCGGCTGGCACCATCCATATTAAATTCCACATCCCCATAGAATTTTAAATCGCCAGTATCGTTAACCTGCAGCGAGGGTTTAGCCGGTACGGTGGGGGCAACGACGCCGGATACCTGTTGCCGTTTTAAGGCGCGGATCTCGGCTTCCGCGCTGGCCGCACGCGCTTCGGTGTCTTTCAACCGGTTTTCCATTTGCGCCAGCCGCGCTTCAAGAGAAAGGTTATCTTGCGCACAGACCATGCCGCTGAATACAGACGTCAACATGCAACCGATCCAGATTATTTTCATCGGGGACCTTTTAATTATCGAGTTAACCAGTCATTTATTACGTAGGGCTACAAGCCAGCGATAAGGACAGCAATAACCCGCCCATCGCCAGGAACGGGTTATTAACCATGCAGATTTTATTTATTCCAGCTGCCAGGCTCCGCCATCAGTTAATGACGCGCTACCGCTCCAGGCGAAAAGATGTAATTCCCGCCGTCCGTCATCCGGATATATCCGGCTGCTGAGGCATGCCTCGCCGTCATTCACAAAGACTTCAACGGATGAGCTGTCAATAAACAGACGCAGCTGTAGATCGCGGCCGGGAATTAACGGCACGCTGCGCGTCCCGCACAAGCCGTGCTGTGGATAGTGGCGCTCCAGCACCAGGCGCTGCATCTGGGCATCAACATACACCCGCAGGCCGTCGCCCAGACTCAGGCCATACTGTTCAGCATTACTGTCGGCGTCGTTCCAGTTAAGCACCACTTCCATCGCACCGGCGTTTTCCGCCACGTTAATCTGCTGATTATTCAGCGTGCTGACCGGCCACGGAAACCAGCCATGACGCAGGCCTTCCACCTCTTTTGCCGGGCGCATCTGTAGACGGTTGTCCGTACTCAGGCTCAGTTCTCGTGGCAGAGACAGCATGCCGGCCCAGCCATCCTGTTGCTCCGGTAGCGGCGTCTCCCACATATCCAGCCAGCCAATCACAATGCGTCGTCTGTCTGGCGTCAGAAAGCTCTGTGGTGCATAAAAGTCGTGACCGTGATCCATTTCGACAAACTCACCGGCGCGGACAAACGGCTGCCCGGGCTGCCAGTTGCCCACCAGATAGCCGCTCTGGAACAGATTGCGATTTTTAAAGCCCTGAGCGGCCATGCCCTGCGGAGAGAACATCAGCACGCGTTTGTCATTCAGGGTGAAGAAATCCGGACACTCCCACATGAAGCCCATCCCGGCTTCTGCTTCATCAAGAACGCCTTCTTCCTGCCACTTGCGCAGGTCTGCTGAGCGATAGAGCCGCACCTGCCCGATCTCGCCCTGGCGTGCGCCGACGATCATGTACCAGCTCTCCCCCTCTCGCCAGACCTTCGGATCGCGAAAGTGATGCACACCCGGCGGCGTATCTACCACAATCCCCTGACGCTTAAAGTGAATGCCATCGCGGCTGGTTGCCAGGCACTGTACCTGGTAGAGGTTCTCCTCATTACTGGCGTCACCGTGAAATTTATGCCCGGTGTAAATTAGCGCCAGCGTGTCGCCGTCCACCACCGCCGAGCCGGAAAAGCAGCCCTCTTTGTCTTCCGGCCCTTCCGGAGCGATCGCCACCGGCAAATGTTCCCAGTGCACCAAATCCTGACTCCGCGCATGCCCCCAGTGCATCGGTCCCCATTGGGTAGAGTACGGATGATGCTGGTAAAAGGCGTGATACCAGCCGTCGAACCACACCAGCCCGTTGGGATCGTTCATCCAGCCCGCCCTGGCGGCAAGATGATAGCGCGGATACCAGCGCAGGTTGAGCGCATCGCGCTTCATTTTAAGTACCTGTTCAGCGTCAGCAATTGAGTAGGTCATAGGTTTCACTCTTTTCATTCAGATAGTGGAAAGTTGTGGTACTTGCGGATCCGCTGAGGCATTGCCGGATCGCAGTAAAAACATAGAGATAAAGGTGATGCAGAACACCAGTATTCCCATAAACAGATAAGATTCGGCGAAGCCATATTTTTCGTAGCAGTAGCCTGCCAGTGGCGACAGCACCGAGGCGATCACTGAACTGGTGCAGGCGAAGCCCACAAGATAGAGCGTGGATGACAGGCGTTTATCGAAATTCAGGCTGTTGTATTTAAAGATCGCCACCAGCAGCACCGGCAGCTCCACGGCGTGCAGCAGTTTGGTCATCGAGATAAGCAGTGGTCCTTCCACCAGCCCGGAGGCGATCATGCGCATCGCCATCACCATGCCGGCGAATATCAGGCCTTTTTTAGCCCCCACGCGATTTACCAGCCAGGGCGCACAAAACATACCGGCGGCTTCAAGGAAAACCTGGAACGAGTTCAGATAGCCATACATCGCATTCCCTTCCTCCGGCGTGGCGAACTGGGATGAGAAATAGACCGGGAATTGCTGATCGTACACGCTGTAAATACAGGTGCCGACGACGAAGAACACTAGCGCCCAGAAGCGCGGCAGAGTCAGTAGACGCAGCGCATCCTCAAGCGTCACCTTGCCGCCCGCCACCGCCTCCTGCATAGCATGGGGCGCAGAAGAGACCCGTAGCCGCGCCAGCAGCACCAGAAACACCAGCCCGGAGCAGCTGGCAACCGCGAAGTTCAGCTTCGGATCGATGTTAAACAGCAACCCGGCGAAAAACGCCGCCACCGCCCAGCCCAGCGATCCCCACATCCGCGCTTTACCAAATTCAAACTGGCTCTGACGCGCCACGCGTTCGGTATAGGACTCCAGCACACCGATACCGCCGTTGAAGGTCAGGCCGATAAAGAGGCCGCCGAAAACGCTGCCGAGCAAAATGTTGATCTTCAGCAGATGCCCGAACAGCAGATAGGCCGGGCCGGAGAGGATGAGCATCGCCGTGAGATACCACAGCAGATGCTTACGCAGGCCGAGTTTGTCCTGAATAAAGCCGTAACAGATCTGCGCGAACAGCGCCGAGACCGAGAGCACTGCAAAAATAATCCCCGAGTCCCCCGCTTTCAGCCCGACTTCCTGATGTAGCCAGATGGAAAGCAGCGAGCCTGAGGAAGACCAGGTGACAAAGAAGAAAAACAGCAGAGCACTGAGTAACGGGTAACTGTGAGAGTGATGGACTTTCATCATGGCGATCTCATGGTAAAGTAATGATCATATGTTAACGTTAACAAAAGCCACGCATCATGTCGTTTTGCTGCGATTTATGATGTTAATCACAAAGGTTAACGTTAACATAATGAAGATGAGATCGGGATCAACATTTCCGGCTAAAAGCCTTCGACACACCGGAAAAGGAATAGCGTATGATCCTTTTACATCAGCAACTTAGTTAGGCTTCCTTTAGCAACGCGGCAGTGATGGAGTAAGACGAATGGCCTCCCTGAAAGATGTGGCAAAACTGGCAAACGTATCACTGATGACTGTCTCCCGGGCGCTGAACAGCCCGGAACGACTGAAACCTGAAACTCTGGCCCGTGTGCAGCAGGCTATCGAGCAGACCAGCTACGTGCCTGATCTGTCCGCGAAGAAGATCCGCGGCGCTCATGACACACCCAATACCATTGGCGTACTGGCTCTGGATACGGTGACCACGCCCTTCTCGGTGGAAATCACCCTCTCTATCGAAGAAACCGCCCGCGCCCACGGCTGGAACAGTTTTGTGGTCAATATGTTTTCTGATGACAGCCCGGAAACCATGGTCGACCTGCTGCTCTCTCACCGCCCGGACGGCATCATCTATACCACCATGGGTCTGCGTCAGGTGCCACTGCCCGCCAAGCTGCTGACGCTGCCCTGTGTGCTGGCGAACTGTGAAAGCCTGCACGAGCCGGTGGCAAGCTATATTCCGGATGATGAACTGGGCCAGTATGCGGCGGTGAAGGCACTGTTCGCCGCAGGCTATCGTCGTCCGCTCTGCCTGCACCTACCGGCAAAGCATCTGGCAACTATCCGTCGCCGGCAGGGGCTGGAGCGCGCGTGCCGCGAAGCAAACATCGATCCGGAAACGTTCGACCAGGTTTATATGGAATATGGTGATAAGCACTATCGCGATATGCCCGGCCTGCTGCTGGCGCATATGCGTCACGGTAAGCCGCTGTTCGACTCCGTGATCTGCGGTAACGACCGCATTGCGTTTATGGTGTACCAGACGCTGCTGGCACAGGGATTACGCATCCCGCAGGACGTCGCGGTGATGGGTTACGATAATATGGTGGGTATCGGCGATCTGTTCGTCCCGCCGCTCTCAACGGTACAGCTGCCGCATTATGAAATTGGCCGGCTGAGCGCGCTGCATATCATTAATCAGGAAACACACAGCGATACCGTTCGCGTGCAAAGCCCGCTGTTGCTGCGCGAGTCGCTGTAAAAGTGCGCTCCCGGAAAACGTGGCCGGAAGCGCGGTAAAGGCAGATTACTCTTTTGCTATCGGCGTGGCGTTCTCTTCGATTTTCGTCTCGCCCTGAATAGCGGCGATTTTCTTCTCAACGGCCGTCACCTGTTCACTGCTGTGCAGCATGGTGTAGGTGAGATCAAACTGCGTGCTGGCACCCGGTTGCAGCTGCTTCACGCGTTTCTGCTCGCGTTCAATAGTGACCGGATAGGCGTAACTGGTGCCCGGTTCGATTCCGGTCACATAGCCCTGCTTAACTGTATCGGTATTTTTCCATAACGTTAGCACCGGCAGCTGGCGGGTGTCGAACTGGATAGATGCACCCTTGTCACCTGCTTTATTCACGACCGCCGCCAGCGTCTGGTGATCTTTACCTGCAAGCGGCTGGAGGTTAAAGACCATCTCATCGAAGCCTTTGGTCGGACCGGCATAGGTCTGCCATGTCTTCAGCCCCTCTTTGGCATAGTCATTAAACGGACTGATGCTCGTCACTGGGGCAAGGAAGCGCGCGCCCTCTTCGAGGATCGGCATCCCGAAGTTGCTATGGTAGATGATCTGGTAATCGTGCGGATAGTCCGCATGGTTGGTCAACACATCATGCAGGCTGAAACTGTTGCTGCCGGGCACATAGCGCAATTCGGTCATCGTCTGCAAATCCGCTTTTTTGAAGGTGCTCTCTTTCACCAGTCCGCGAATGCGGATCTCATGCGGAGCGGCGTCAGCCACCTCGACCTCGACCTGCGAGGCTGGCGTATTCCCGGCTTTACCGTGCAGGGTATAGATTTGCCCGTCAGCGGTCACCGGGTGCCCGGTCCACTCATAGCCACAGCGCACCATCATTTCATTGAAACCTTCCAGCCAGCCCACGCCGTTGCGGCTCTCCAGATTGATAAACGCCGGGTTGACCACCTCTTTCACCGGCGAATCCCAGCCCATTTTTGAGCCGAAACCTTCAATGCGCAGCAGGTTCATGCCGCGCGTCGGGCTCAGCTCAATGGTCAACCCCTTCTGACTGGTGATGACAAGGATTTTACTGCCCTCCTGCTTCCCGCCGTGCAGGACTTTTTGCTCGATGCTGAACGTTTGACCATCAATTTTCAGCTCACTGCTGGAAATCTTCCAGTTTCCTTTATCCATGCCTTGTTCAGCGCTTGTCAGCACCCATGTTTTCGCCGCTGCCTGACCAGAAACCATCACTGCAAGTACCGTTAAAGCCAGTTTGATTTTCATTTTTTTTCCTTTTTGCTGAATCGATTTTTGCTTGACGGATAAAAATCTACTGATTAGCCCGGCAAAGTAATGTGACGGGGTTCACCTGGCGCGAAAAGTCGCTTTTTCAACAGAATGTTTGTGGTAGGGATCGCGTTTATAATGAAAACACCCCGCACTATTGCGTCAAAACTGCGGGGCTATGCACGATTAGCTTTATCGTTTCAGCTACTAAAAAGCCTGAGCAGGCTCCGGCGTGGCACGGAAGGCATTAACGCTTTTATCGAGGATCACCTGCGATTCGCTGCCCGAATCAAGCACCGTATTCTGTGATGCTGCGGGCGCCACCAGCACGGCCGTGACATCGAGTGCCGTTCGGGGATCCGTTGCCAGCAGTGCCCCCACCTGCGTGGTAAAGCACGATGCGGCATCAGCATTCTGCACATCAGCCGCGTCACGGGTAGCGACAATGTGATTACCAGCAACGTAATTCCCCCGGCCTGTGACGACATGGATGATCACTGGCCTGGCACCGGGCGGGGTGATAAACGGCGTATCAGTGGACTCAGAAATATGATTACCGATCACGGAGTTGCTATCACCATTGAGGTGAATAATGCCGAAGGTGTCATCAAGGCCGTTGTCATAGCCCTGCATCGGGGGCCATGGCTCACGATCGCGCAACAGATGATTGGCTGAAATCAGGTTTTCAGTACAATTCTCCCCGAAGATCACCATGCCCGGATAGAAGGAGTGGAAGCGATTGCCGGTAATGCTCGATCGTGCCACGCCCGAGAAATGCACGCTGCTTTTCCCCCGTGGAAAGATATTGTTAGCGGCAATCAGCAACCCGCCAAAGTTCTGCGCATAAATGGTGTAGCCCTTATAGCCGGCACCCATCAGGTTATCGGTAATTTTGGAAGCCTGCCCCGCGCCGCGCAGCTCCACGCAGTTTCCGCACTCGGCAATGAAATTATCATGCACCGACAGCGCATCGGCGTTGTAAATGGTTACGCCATGCTCCAGATAGACGAAGCCCATGCCGGTGATTCTGAACGAGTCCTGCGCGGTGGCAATGTAAATGCCCGTCTTGCCATTCACATAGCTGTTTTCAGGATCGTTATGACCCAGTCCGTCATCGACGAAATGCAGTCCATCAATGCAGAAGCCGGAAAATTCCACCGAACTGACGCGCGGCTCGCCGCTGCGCGCCACGTAGAACGCTGCGCCCCTGTGCTCCTCCTCGCCGTTGCGGGCGGCAATATCCACCAGAATCCGGCTGCCGCCCGGCCAGATTTCATGCCAGTTCGGCCATTCATTCTCCGGCGCGTTGAAGCGGATACTGGACGAGGTAAAGCCATGTCCGGCACCCATGATTTTCAGATAGCTGATGTCGATCACCACCTGGCTGGTGAGGTGGTAATCACCGGGTGGAATAGCGATCACCGCGCCCGGCTTTCCGCCGCTGTTACTGTCGGTTTGCGTTTGCCGGCTTTTGATATCGGCGATGATGCTGTTGATCACCTCACCAATATCGCTATACGGATTGCCGGTGTGCCACTGGGTTACATCGTAATGGTTATTACACGTCATCAGTACATCCTCAGTTAAATGACAGAAAGTTCGCGTTTTGCCAGGTCGACTTTGATTTTTTCAAGAAGCTGATTGTCGAGTTTGAAATAACGCACCATCCAGGCGCTGATGAAATAGCTCACCATCGGCAGTAATGAGAACATGATAATAATGCCCTGGAGAGTTAGCGGATTTTGTTGCGGCTGGTTGGCGACGTAGCCGGTAAAGGAGAGAGTCCAGGCGACAATCGCCCCGGCGACCGCCAGTCCCATTTTCAACATAAACAGATTGCCCGCAAAGGCGATGCCGGTCAGGCGTTTGCCATATTTCCAGTCACCGTAATCATCCACATCGGACATCATTGCCCACAGGATGGGGCCGGACTGGATTAAATGCAGAATATTGATGACGATAAATAGCGTGAGCAGCGGCGTCAGCGATTGTGGATCAACAAACCACAGCGCGAATGACAGAATGCCGAGAATAATATTGATAATGCGGAACAGCTTAATCTTATCGAAGCGGTCAGTCAGCGGTTTGGCAATGACGCTACCAAGCATATTGCAGGCGACGCCAAGCGCCATAAAAAAGGTCACAAATCCTACCGGGGCCTGCATCACATAGGTGGCGTAATAAATGGTCACTGCCCCGCGAATAAATGCCGGAAAGACGTTAAGAAAAGTAATGGAGATCATCAGCAGCCACTGGTCATTTTTGATGATGTCTTTCAGATCCCGCATTAATGAATCATTGGCTCTTACCGATATCACACGCTCTTTAATGCTGGCGAAGCAGAACAAAAACATTAACGTCGCGGCACCGCCCATAATCATCATGGTCAGCTGAAAGCCAGAGGCGCGATCGCCCTTCCCCAGCCACTCCGTCAGCGGCAGAATGGATGAGGAAACAATCAGCGTCGCCAGCCCGTTGAGAAAGAAGCGCCATGACAGACAGCCCAGCCGCTCTTTCTGATTGAGCGTGATCACCCCGGCCACCGAACAGTAAGGAATATTAATGGCGGTATAAATCAGCGACATCACCAGATAGGTTACCCAGGCGTAGATAATTTTGCCGCTCATTGTGAGCTCCGGTGTGGTAAACATGACTACCGCCCCCAGACCAAAAGGCACTGCCATCCACAGCAGCCACGGGCGAAATTTACCCCAGCGGGATTTGGTGCGATCGCATATTGCGCCCATCACCGGATCGCTAAAGGCATCAAATATACGGATCACCAGAAACAGGGTTCCCACCACCCCAGCATCCAGTCCATAGACATCGGTATAAAACCAGGTCAGATAAAGTGCCAGCACGCTCCAGATCATACAGGAGCCGGCATCGCCCATACCGTAGCCCGCCTTTTCTCTCAGGCTAAGCTTTTCATAAGCGCTGTGCTTTTGTGTTGTTGGTACAGACATAATTTAGCCTACCTCTTTTTGCGCAGTCGTGAACGCCGGGCACGGGTCTTCAGACCTGTACCGTGCGGGTTAAATGTCATGGATAAATAATGTCAGGCGTAAATGAATAACCGCATCACAGCGTGGTGATATTAAGCCTGACGCTGCTCTCGCGGATAATTAACCGCGAGACAATTTCGTACATATCGATACTTTCCTGCTGGCTTTTATTTTTCACCATCTGAAATGCCAGGTGCGCAATTTCATTTACTGGCTGCGCGACGCTGGTTATTTTTTGGGTTTGCGCCAGCACCGTATTATCAAAGCTGGCAATGGCGATATCGTCCGGAACAGACAGGCCCTGCGCTTTCAGGCCGTCGATAACGTAGCAGGCGGCAACATCGTTATAAACCAGCAGGCAACTACAGCGGGCCGGGTCTTTTTTCAACTTATCGATGATCACGTCCAGGTTATGAATATGTCCGGAGGTTTTCTCCCCCTCGCCTTTACCGATCCAGAACTGGTGCGCCTGCACCAGCCGCAGCCCATGCCCGGTAATTTTTTTGCTGTAGGCGGAGACTTTGCGATTATCCACACCCTCCTGCGCGATGAAACCAAAGGCGGTATGCCCGGTATGGATAAAATGCTCCGCGATATTCTCCGCACCTCTGGTCTGGTTAATGGAGACAGAATTGAAGAACCTCGACACCTGCGTCACTACCGCCACCGGTATTTTCGTGACGCAAAGCCATTCAGACAACTCCGCCTCCGCTTCGGTAGGCACCCACAGCAGGCTGTCGATCCCCATTCCAATCAGGCTATGAATGATTTGTTTATCCTGTTGCGGCTGATTCTGATGCGTTTTAACGACCACCGATTTGCCGGTATATCTGGCCTCATCTTCAAAAGTGGCCAGTAATTCGCAAAAATGTGGATTCACCAGATTGGGTAAAACCACACCGATCAGGCCAGAACATTTGCCGCTGAGCTGAACAGCGCTTTTCATCGGCACATAGCAGAGGAAATCCATGGCATCCTTTACCGCCTGGCGTGTATCCTGGTTTACCCCCGGATGGTTATTCAGTACGCGCGATACGGTAGCGGTAGATACTCTGGCTTTTTTTGCTACGTCTTTCAGGGATGCCATAAGGAGTTTTTGTGCCTCTGTTTAATTTGCAGTAACTATAGATTGTGACGGAGGTCAAAAATGTAAGCCAGTTCACATGTCATTTCGTTACATCAACGCAGTGTTCTTGCTCTCATTTTTTGTGAATCTTCTTGTACTGGGTAAGGAATACACACGCCATCGTTACCCTCCGAAAGAGAATGCTGGCCAATAAAAGATCTCATAAATTGCCGGGAACGGTGCACAGCAGTTGCAGACTACATAAGGATTCACTAAAGATTGTGGCCCAGTCAGCCGATAAACACAGACTAATACTTCTGACATTGAATCTCGTCATAGATAGTTTCCCGCTCATATCTGCGGGCAAAATGGCACCGTAGAAACTGATGTAGCGTCAGCCACCGCTTATGACTGACACTGATGTAACTGAGGGCGTCTCACCGAAGCATCTTCCAGCTTTATGGGAGCGGCAATTGCGGCGATCGGGAGAGCTGTAACGACTAGTATTAAGCTTGTTCAGTATCATCAGCAAACAACGGATCCGACCATCATGAACACTGTGATCAAACCTACTCTTTCGGCCGTTTGGTCCACGGATGCCCAGGGCATATGCATCGCCAGTCAGGAAAGCCCCGCTGGCCTGCTGCCCGCACTCAAAGGCGTAACGCTAAGTGCATGGCTGAAGTTTGCCCAGGCCGAAGATGATGCGAAGATCGCGCAGCAACTGACTGCGGCGTTGGAATTTGTGACCCCTTTTCATATCGAAGTGCCGATCCATTGTCTGGACGGGACGACGCGGCGTGTGATTGTTTCAGGCCTGCCGGATTGCCAGTCTACTGCTTCTCATCTGCAGTACAGCGGCTTCATTCTTGATGTCACCGGGCAGCGCAAAGCGCTTGAGGAGGCGCTGCGCACGGCGGCGGAATACCGTCTGTTGATTGAAAACAGCACTGACCTGATCGCCCATTGCGACTCGGACGGCAGGTACGTTTCAATCTCGCCGTCTTATAGCAAAATGATCGGCTGGTCAGCCGATGAGATGACAGGTCAGCTGGTGGTGGATTTCCTGCATCCCGACGACCGCGCATCCGCCACGGATGCACTGTTAAACATCTTCAACGGTGGCGTACGGCCGGACGTAGTCGAGGTGCGTAAGCTGCATCGTGACGGCCACTACGTTACGCTTGGCACCAAGGCCTGCAGCGTCAGCGATCCTTCCACAGGCAACAACATCGGTGCAGTGCTGGTTTCGCGCGACATCACTCATGACAAGGAAAAGCTCCGGAAGCTCGAGCAGCTGGCAACCCGCGACACGTTGACCGGATTGCCTAATCGGGCCTGGATAAATGACCAGATCGGCTGCATGCTCGCGCAGGACGAAGATCTGACATATACGACTGTCCTGTTTATCGATCTGAATGGCTTCAAGGCAGTCAATGATTCGATGGGTCACGCGACGGGGGATCTCTTACTGCAGCAGGTTAGCAAACGGCTACAGCGCTGCATGCGCCCGGGCGACTCGGTGGCGCGCATGGGCGGAGACGAGTTTGTGGTAGCAGCGAAATGCAGCAATCGCGAGGCGGCGTCGGCAATCGCCCAGCGCCTTATTGATAGTCTGAAAGAGCCATTTGCTATCAACAGTATGGAGGTAAAGATTGGTGCGGCTATTGGCATCAGCCTTGCACGGTTCGGGACAACATCTGCCAACATGTTATTTGAAAATGCCGATAAAGCGATGTACCAGGCGAAAGCACGACGTGATGGGTCATATCAGTTTTTCGAGCCCGCAACGCTGCCGATACATGATTGATAGCCGGCTTCACTATCTGCCCTTATCCATGATTCATCATGGTGTGCATGATGCCCCTTCGCCCCCCTTCCGTAGAGATCCTCCGCGCATATTCGCCACCGGGCCAACCAAATCTTCATTACACTTAAAAAGAAGCCCGGAACTTTTCAGATAAATCCTACCCCCATAGCTACGCAGTTATAATGGCCAACTGTCTATTAGCTAAAAACCTTCACTATCCTGTTTTTACCCGTTTTAATTTTATTGCGGATATTGAACTTTGCTTTTAGCAGGTAATAGGCGAAATCCTTGTCAAAATCGGTAATATGGAGCCGGTTCTCAAGCGCCAGACGATCTTCAGCCACTCTGCGCCGGGTAAATTTTTTACCGCACAAATCAATGATGCGCACCCCCTCTCTGGAAAGGATAAAGTTGCCTTTATGCGCGTCACCAGAAACGAGTTTATGCTGGTGCAAAAGCGACATATTGCGCTTTACGTCCTGTTTAACGCCATCGGGAACCTCGTCAAACTCGTTCAGCACTTTGCCCGGAATATACTCATTCAGCATGATATAAAGATTGGTACAGTGCCTTCTCTTGCGCTGTGCTAACAGGTAAACATCATTCTGAAAACGCATTCCCTTAGCCCAGAGAACATCGTTTCTTTTAATCAGATTAACGAAATAATCCTTTTTGAAAAAGGACTTATACAACCTTTCCACTCTCTTGCCGTTGGGCTTGAATACTTTCAATATATAGAGTTTTTTATCATGCTCAGTCAATATAACCTTGGTCTTATTCTGACTGCGTAACACCTTGATAACCGGCAGCTGGTACTTAACAAAACTTTCAAAAACCTGACTATAGCGACTCTGACTTTCTTTAAAGTACAGCGTAAAGTCATTATATTTATTTTTATGTAGCATAAATAACCTACAGACCAGGTGGGTAAGGAAAAAACAGAGAGGCAATAAACGCATATTGCCTCATGGATACTGAGTTAATTGTGAGTCTGCTCAACGCCCTTTGCGTTTCTGTCGCGGCGAAATTGCCAAGCCGCAACCAGCGCTAATACCGGCAGAGACATCTCCAGCAGCTCCTCTTGTGACGTCTGCAACGCGACTAGCCATAAGGGCGCATGCCAGCCAAAACTCTCTTTCAGCAAACCCAGCGAGCGGTCAGCAATATTGGTCAGCGGTATCAATATAATAAATGTCATCGTGGTAACGGCATAAGCTTTACGCCGCTTCGCCTGAACCCAGACATTTTTCGCATGCTTTTTAAGCAGGTAAAGGCAGGCTGCAACAATGGGTAACATGATCATAAGGGCTAACAGCTTATCAGACAGAGGCAGGTCCCCGGTCCAGAATCGCAATTTAAGCAGGCTCATGTTATCGATAACTTTGTGTAAATCCGCCTCTCTGGCCAACATGGCAAACAGCGCTAAAATTATTGAGCAACGGGTAAGCAAAGCAATGGGAAGATTAGGCCGAAAGATAAAATACAGCAGCGTAACAGCGTAAAGATATAAAGTTAACGTCTCAACTAGCTGCCCCTCTTCCATTACATGAATGAGGGCTTCCGTGGGTGCCACGCACCATAATACAAAAGTAGCCAGAGAGACAATAAATGCCAGCCTGACCCCAAATAATGGATGATTAAACATGCCTCTTCCCGATCGTTAAAAACCAGCTATTATAGGAAACCTATTTACATAAGTGTTGTTATAACGTGCTTTTAAAATTATAAAAATTCCAGATGTTAATCACGGGTATAAATTAAAATCAACTATAATGTCAATCGCAGTTTGTCAGAGATTTTTAGTACCAGTATTTACTTAAGTCTGCGGGTGGAAGTGGTCGATGCCAGACCATCCCCGGACAAAGGGGACGTTGTAATGAAGTACAGAAAACGCAGCATTTGGGAAATAGCTGACAACTTATCATTAGCTTTCTCGACTTTCAGCTGCGAGATCCAGAGACTCGGGGGTTCACAATAATGACCTCACAGCGAAAAGCGGAAGTCCAGTTATCCTGATGCTTAGACAGCACGCGAAGAGTAACTGTACGTTCCGCTGTATATTTCAAGAAACAAAAGCAATTGACGGACTATCAATCACCGGCATCGGTCAGTGTAGCCCTGACGTGAGGCAGGCTTTGCGGATAATTTTGTTGAATAAACTCAATCATCTTTTCACGGACATAGCAGCGTAAATCCCAGGCTATTGGGGAATTCTGAGCGGTCATCAACAATCTGATAGTCATGGTTTTTTCATTAGTATCGGTAACCTGAAGTACCTGAGTCTGTTGATCCCAGAGTTTTGTTTCACTGAGAACTTTTTCAAAATGCTTGCGGAGGGGATCTAATGGCATTGAATAATCGACGTAAAGGAAAACAGAGCCTAATATTTGTGCGTTATTACGCGTCCAGTTCTGGAAGGCATTCTCTGTAAAGTAGGTAATCGGCAGGACCAGCCGGCGCAGATCCCAGATACGCACAACAACATAAGTCAGGTTTATCTCCTCAATCCAGCCCCATTCCTTTTCAACCACCACAGCATCATCAATTTTTATAGGTTGGGTGAAGGCTATCTGAATGCCAGCAAACAGGTTAACAAGCGACTTCTGAAGGGCAAAACCGATTATTATTCCAGCAACCCCAGCACCGGCCAGGATGGTTGTGCCGAATTTCCGGACACCGGGAAAACTGAGTAGAATCAGAGAAAGACAAAATGTGACGAGTAGTACGATAGCCACCTTTTTTACATACATTATCTGCGTACGAACTTTACGGGCACGAAGATTATTTGAAAGATTAATGTCATAGCGGATAAAAAGCATATCCTGCGCCACATTAGTCAATCGAATCAAAACGGAGCAAATCGACAATATAATGAAGATGTTAACAACGTTGGTAATGAAATAAAGGGAGTGCGGTTGCAGGTTAATATAATTAACCCCGATATTTACCAACAGCAAAGGAATGAAAAGGAACATCGATCCACGAAGATGCTTTTCAAGTGATTTGAATAGCTTGCGGTCACGGTTCTGCCAGTAACGAATGAACATGAGAAATACAAACCTGGCCAAAAACCCTACTAAGAATGAAAGCGTGACGAGCAATAAAGCAGGCACCCATGCAGGCGTACCAGATAACTCATCGAATATCATTAACATTATTTTCCCTTATATTCAGACAACAAATTGAGTTGTCATATCAGTAATGAAAATTCAGTAACCGGGTCTTCCCGGTTATCTGCGGCTCAAAGGGTTAGCACACATAAGCCTGTGAAAAATACGGTTAACAAAGTTTTTAACACACAAAAACCCTGAATTGTAGGGTAGCATAAACTCAACTGCCTGCAGTTTGTGGAGAGCTTCCGGGCTTGATGAGCAAAGGCCTCCTTAGCTGCTATCGCTGGTTAAATCCGGGCATCAAGGCCATATGCGACAGTCGTAGGGAGGTAACCTAAAACGCCAACGTGCGCTTCTGGCACGAAGCGGACCGGCGTCCGGGGCAACTGTCCACTTTGAGCGAGGAGCGGACATAGGGGAAATGAATTTGCAGGCTTTTCAGTTAACTAAAGACAATACCGAAGCGAGCCAGATATCTGACGCGCATCAAAGAGATTTAATGAGGTGAGGATCTTGAAAAAAGATTAATAACCAGAACGCCAGCTACAATCAGGAACATGCCGGCTATCGCCGGGAAATCAAGCTTTTGCCCACTCACCAACCAGCCCAGAAGGCTAATTAATACGATTCCGGCACCTGACCAGATTGCGTACGCAATACCTGTAGGGATGGTCGACAACGTCTGGGCGAGAAGATAGAAAGCAGCACAGTAGCAAACAATCGTTGCTACAGATGGCCACAGGCGTGTAAATCCTTCAGAGTATTTCATCAGGGTTGTACCAATAACTTCAGCTACGATGGCCCCACCAAGCAAAATGTATGTGTTCACAACCTGCCCTCATGTAACAAATGCAAACATTCATTATATCACATAGGGTTAGGTGTGTCTGAAGGCAGCGAATATTACCTGTTTGGGGTGGTATAAACGTACTAAGGCCTTACTTTAGCCATAGCTAGCTTTCGTAAAAGAGCCACGGTGATTCATCAGATATTAAGTACAACAACGTCCGCTCCTGGCACAGTGCGGACAGGCGCTGGTCAACGCGCGCTATGAGCGAATAGCAGAAATTTTTTATACATTAGACATGATATAGAAGTGCCTGGATTACAAAATACTCCGTTCTCCTTAGCCATTGTGCTGCTGTGAAGTGCAATTTCAGAATGCCCTACTGAACACATATAAGGCTTTATCGATATGGCGGTCATGATGGAAGGTCGGCCTGCCGTGCCTCGGCACGCAATACCATCCTGATGCCGATAAAGGAAATTACCATCCCGGTCGCCATCTGCCAGGACAGTGGTTCATTGAACATAGCCCAGGCCCACAGCATTGTGATCGGTGGGCTAAGAAACAGAACGGTGGCAACACGGGTTGCCGAGCTTCGGCGCAGGCAGATCCAATACAGCCCATAACCACCAAAGGTAGGCAGACTTGCCGTCCATAACACGCTGAGAGTAAAGCCCATCGTGGGTATCGGAGCCAGGCTTCCCTGACTGCCCTCAATAACGGCGAAGGCGAAACTCGCGACGAGACACTGAAGCCAGAGATTGGGCAGGATTCCCATTGATTGTGAGGCATTGCTGCGCTTCTGCCATAATGTTGCCACTGCAAGCGACAACATGCCGGCTACAGGCAAGCCGTAGGCCCACAGCGGCGCGTTGCCCAACGCCAGCACGCCATGAGTTACCCATATCACACCGAGAAGTCCGACGAGCAATCCAAGCCAGACCTGGCTCGTTAACCGTTCGCCAAAAAAAGCTGCTGCCAGCAATGCCATTCCCAGCGGCAGCAGGTCTGCGCACAGCGCGGCGAGCCCTGCCGGAACACCAAAAGCGATACCCTGCGTCACTCCTGTCATATAGCCGACCATCGCCAGCAGGCCAATTCCAGCATTTTTTAGCAGGACCCAAAGAGGTGTCTTCAGTAGCGGTCTGTAGACAAAAGGTAACAGGAGAAGTGTTAACACCACAAAGCGCCAGAACACTACCAGTAATGCCGGGGCATACAGGATTGAAAAACGTGCACCGATGAATCCCGAACTCCAGGATAATAATAACCCTGCTTCAAGCAAAGGCAGCGGGACGGCATAAAGCCAATGACGGCGCAGGGATTTTTCTTTTAGAAGTCGGCTGAATTTGCTCATTTCCAAAGGCTACGGAATAGGTGTAGTCTGGTAAATCAAAATTATATGCAGCAGTAGTTTAATAGGATTAAATCATGATCGGCATTCTTCATATTGACCTGCTACGCACCTTTCATGCAGTGGTCCGAATTGGAAAGTTTCGCGCGGCAGCCGATCATCTTCACAAAAGCCCTGCGGCAGTTAGCATCCATATTCAGCGTCTGGAGGCAGTAGCAGGTGGTCAGCTGCTGCATCGCGATAATCAGTCCGTCACCCTTACGATGTTGGGTAAACGCCTCCTGGACTCTACCGCTGAACTATTACGCATACACGATCGGATATTGGCTGACCTTTATGGCACTAACCTCGCCGGGCGTATCACATTGGGCGTCCCTGACGAATATGCTACTCAAGTCATCAGAGAGATACTGCCGACATTTACCTCGGCCTGGCCAAACGTTGTACTTGAGCTCAAAATGGGACCAAGTTATGTACTGAGAGAGTGGATCCAGCGCGGTAAATTAGATACGGCCGTTGTCGTTCAGCCCCAGGAAGAAATCAGCCCGGATACGCAGGTGTTAATGACGACCACACCAGTGTGGGTTGGTCCATTGAACACAGACGTGGCGCTCAACGATCCATTGCCTCTTGCCGTTTACGCAGCACCCTGCGTTTACCGCGAGGCCATAACCGAATCACTTAAAGCGTCAGGCAGGCGTTCGCGCATCGTCCTTGAAAGTCACTCCAGTCAGGCAGTTAAAGCGTGTGTCGAGGCAGGGTTGGCCGTTAGCCTGATTGATCGTGCAAAGGTCTCAGGGCGCATGCAGATCATCGAGGGGATGCCTGTCATTTCAGACCATAGCATTATATTCATACGCAGCGCCGCATCTCATGGGGATGAAGCCGTAGAACTTCTGGCGCGTGCCATGCAGCAGACATTTCGACTGTAAGTGGAGGCGGCTTACAGCCAAAATTCCTTAATAAAAATGCAAGGCTATGTTCAAACTGTCTGACGGCGTTGCAACTGATACATGATGTCCGCTCCTGGCACAGAGCGGACCGTCATATCTGTTTAGGAAACAGGCGTTACGTAGGATATTTTCCCTTTTCCAGGCGGACTCCTTGTTAATCTGAAGCCCATCCGTGTGCTGTTTAAGCTTATCTGGCAATCAGATATGGGGCATACCATTCATGCGATAAGCCCCGTTGTCCGCTTATGGCTTAACTACGAATAAACTCAAGAATATCGTTATTAATAACGTCGGCGTGCGTCGTCGGCATACCGTGCGGGTAGCCGGGATAAATCTTCATTTTGTTGTTGGGGAGAAGTTTTTCCTGTAATAGCGCCGCCGTTTTGTAAGGTACAACCTGGTCGTCGTCGCCGTGCAGGATGAGCGTCGGCACGGTAATTGCCTTGAGATCTTCAGTTTGATCGGTTTGAGAAAAGGCTTTGATGCCCTCATAGTGCGCTTTGGCGCTTCCCGTCATGCCCTGCCGCCACCAGTTTTCAATGATGCCTTGTGAGGCCTCGGTGCCTGGACGGTTATAGCCGTAAAAAGGGCCGGATGCGACATCGAGGAAAAACTGCGCCCGGTTGGCGGCAAGCGCCTGGCGGAAGCCATCAAACACCTCAAGCGGCGTGCCGTCAGGATTATTTTCCGTTTTTACCATCAGCGGCGGCACCGCGCTTATCAGCACTGCTTTCGCCACTCGCCCCTGCGGCTGACCATACTTCGCCACATAACGTGCAACCTGCCCGCCGCCGGTGGAGTGTCCGATATGCACCGCATTTTTCAGATCCAGATGTTCTGCCACGGCGGAGGCGTCCGCCGCATAATGATCCATGTCGTGCCCTTCGCTGACCTGGCTTGAACGGCCATGCCCACGTCGGTCAGAAGCGATCACGCGAAAGCCTTTCGACAGGAAAAACAGCATTTGCGTATCCCAGTCGTCGGCGCTTAATGGCCATCCGTGGTGAAAGAAGATCGGCTGTGCGTCCTTAGGGCCCCAATCTTTAAAGAAGATGCTGACATTATCTTTCGTGGTGACAAATGACATGATCTAACCCCCTGGGTGGGAAGGATGGAGTAACGCTGGATATTCCACGGCTGTGGAAGGCTGGCTCAGAGCAGTAAAGCGATTGGTAAACACAGTTTCAAAGCGTAGTTAAGAACAATTCGCTTTGCCTTCGCGCGGCGGACATTTTTGCCGTTCTGCTTTCGGGGCTAAAGGATAGCGCCCTGAAAGCACCATTTCAGCGCCAGGGTTTGACACCGGGACAATACGATGGCGCCACGCTATGTGGTCAGGGCGATGAACAAAATAGGCATCATGCAGGGTAACAGACCCTCTTCTCAGCCTTGGTGACGGGCATTTTATCTCCGTGGTTAAGGCTCCGTTTACAGAACGTCCTCTTGATGGCGTTCCAGTTTGACTCTGCTAAGTTTATACGTACGTTTGTACATATAAGGGGAGTAAAAATGAACGCCCGGATCATCAGCAAGCTTGAAAAACATATTGAGGGACACATCCATTCAGGGCGGGAAGCCGGACAAAAACTGCGGACCGGCCTGTGGAACGGTATTGATGAGGTAAACGCTGCCCTCTCCGTCTGCTGTACCGGTCTATCTGACTTACAGAATGCGATTCGCATCGCGGCTGAATATGATATGCCCGTCTCCGTGCTGGGCGGCGGCCATGACTGGTACAGGCGATCCGTTTCTCAGGAAGGAATTACTCTCGATCTCCGCGCAATGCGCCAGGTTTCGGTCAGCCGTGAAAATTCAGCGCTAACTGCTGCGGGTGGCGCAATTGTCAAAAATGCCATCGACGTTCTGCCGGAAGGCTATGCGCTGGTTACCGGAGTGCATACTCAGGTCGGCCTGGCCGGTCTGGCACTGGGCGGAGGGTACGGAAAGCTCAACGCCCGGTTTGGGCTGGTTGCCGATAACCTCAGGAAAGCGCAAGTGGTGCTGGCGGATGGCTCTCTCGCCACCGTCAGCGAAAAAGAGAATCCGGATTTATTCTGGGCACTAAAGGGCGCCGGTAAAAACTTCGGTGTACTGGCATCGGCAGAGTTTGCCATTCACAGATTATCTCCGGTGCTGAGCGCCACCCTGTTTATTAAACCTGAATACGCACAGAAGGGGCTACGGAACCTGCAGGAAATCCTGGATGAGGCTGGCGACAGGCTGAGTGTTTTCTCGACCTTCTCCGCGCTTCCCGGTAAAGGAAGAGGACTGATCCTCGAACCGCTGTGGACCGGAGATGAAGCCGCAGGGGAAGAGTATATCCGGCAACTATCATCCCTGCCGGGTGCTAGCGTGGTTAAAAAGAGCTGGTCTGAATACAGAGACATTTACGACGACGCTTCCGATCGGTCTGCCTGGCCCAAAGGCCGGGGCTATCAGATGGATGCTTTTAACCTTAACCGTCTGGACGAAGAGACCGCCGGGGCAGTCATTGACTGCTGTCTGCGTATGCCCTCCGGGCAAAACTGTATCATGCTGCACGACTTTCGCGGCAGGGCTGCACGCGTTGCCTCAGACGCAACCGCTTTCTCTCATCGCCGCGATCACTACAACATGCAGATTGTGGCAGGCTGGCAAACGGATGCAGAAAAAACGCAGGGTAATCAGTGGATTTCGGAAATTCAGAACATAATAGCGCCTTTCAGCGATGGCAGCGCCTATCCCGCCGTGACGGGATCTGATGGTCAGGAACGGGCCCGGAAATTTTATGGAGAGTCGCTGAATAAACTGCGGGTCATGAAAAAGCGGTTTGATGCAGGAAACCGCTTTAACGCCCCGTATGGACTATTTTAACAACATTGGCTTACCTGGCGGCAACGCCTTAAGCCCTTAGGTGTGATAACGTCGCCCTGGAGCGGCGTTCGACATTCAACCTGTGGTCAGTTCATGACTTTCAGATAAGAGATCGTGGATTTCCTGGGGCGATAACGGACCAGAGAGAACAATGCTGATCCAGTGCGCTTTATTCATATGGTAGGCGGGTAAAATGCCCTCTTTTTTCCTCAGGGAACCGATATGTTCTGGCCTGACCTTGACCTCCAGCACGTCCACAACATCTTCTGTCCTGAGGCCCAGCTTTGTACCGGGCACGTTCATAACTACGGCAAACCATTTTTCTCCGTCGTTATGCCGCAGAACAGCATAGCCGGGAAGTTTGCTCCATAAATACTCTGGCTCTGCTTTGTAGTGCTCACGGGCATATTTGAACAGCGTTTCTCGTTTCATTGTCTCTCCTGAGTTGATTTTTTTAAATGAGGGTCAGGGATGCTGTTGTGAGGCCTGAGCATTAGCGGGGATATCGGTGAGGGATATGCGCCGCAGAAGCGCAATGATTTCGTCCTGTGGCAGGCCGCCGTCAGGATTGAGAAAGTTCTGTAGCAAAACCCCTTCAATGCAGACGTCAAATGCGCGGGCCGCAGCCGGTGAAAAAAAACGCTCAAGGCACTGTCTGGTTGAACTGGACCAGTCTGTCAATATCTGGCGGCAGGCCGGCTCGCGGGTCGCCAGAGAGTAAAACTCATAGAGTACAGCCATGTTCTGACTGTTCACCCACTCTCTGTCAGTCATGATGGAGGCAAAAATTTCGATCGCATCCTCAGGCGTCTCCGCTTTTTCCATCCTGGTTTTAATAAAATCAGCGCCATCCTGTGCAAAGCGGCTGAAAACCATGAACAGCAGTTCGTCCATACTTTTAAAATGGTAGGTCATTGATCCCAGAGGCACGCCGGCGAGCGCAGCAATGCGGCGGTGCGTAACCCCTGCAACACCGAACTCGGCAACCGTCTCAAAAGCTTTATCGAGAATTTTCTCTTTGCGTGCAGGATCGTAGCGACGAGTCCTTTTCACGTTTTCCTCAGCTTCGCCAGCCATTCCCCCTCCTTATAAGTACATCTGTACATATAGTAGTTGCATGCTCTGATAAATCAATACCTGGCAGAGGCGGCTGTTATGGCACATTCACAGCGTGCACGACGCCAGCCCCGGCGGGACGACGGTTGGCGATTCCAGTGTCTGAAGCAGCGCTTAAAGAATTAAGTGAATTACGGCAGGAACGTAATGAAGAGCAACATTAAGAGCCGGAGAAAGACGCATAAAGAATCCGGAAACAGGAAGGTCTCCGGAATGCTGAACAGCCGCAGGATTGTTTACCGGCCCTTAGCCGGGCGTATTACTCCTGCGGCCTGGATTTAGCTGTAATGAAATCAGCCCTCTTCCTGACTCTTTTTCTGACTCAGTCCATATTCGCGCAGCTTGTTCGCAATGGCCGTATGGGAAACACCAAGGCGCTTCGCCAGTTTGCGGGTGCTGGGGTAGGAAAGGTAGAGACGGGTCAGGACAGAGCGCTCGAAGCGGCTGGTGATTTCATCCAGTGAGCCTTCTATCGCATCCTCGCCCAGCGGCAGCTCCATCGTGAATTCCGGCAGGATCACATCCTGGGGACGCAGTTCATGCCCCTCCAGCTGCGTCAGCGCACGATAGAGCGCATTTTTTAGCTGGCGAACGTTGCCGGGCCAGGTATAGCGCATCAGAAACGCATTCAGCTGCGGCGAAAGCTTTGGCCTCGCCACGCCCTGCTCATCCGCAAAGCGCGCCACGAACATCTCGGTGAGCGGCAGAATATCCTGAGGACGATCGCGCAGCGGCGGCAAATTCAGGGTCAGAACGTTGAGACGGTAAAAGAGATCTTCACGGAATTCGCCGCGATGCACCATTTCCGTCAGGTTTTTCTGCGTGGCGCAAATTACCCGTACATCAACATGCACCTCGTGCTCTTCGCCGACCCGACGGAAAGTGCCGTCGTTAAGAAAGCGCAGCAGCTTGGTCTGCATCCTCGGCGACATTTCACCAATTTCATCCAGCAGCACCGAGCCGCCGTTGGCCTGCTCAAAAAAGCCTTTTTTGCCCTCAAGCGCATTAGGATACGCGCCGGCGGCATGGCCAAACAGCTCGCTTTCCGCCACGTCGTCCGGCAGCGAGGCGCAGTTCAGCGCCAGGAAAGGCTTCTGCCCGCGCGCGCTGCGCAAATGACAGGCGCGGGCCAGCATATCTTTGCCCGTTCCCGTATCGCCCACGATTAACAGCGGCGCATCGAGCATCGCCAGCTTGCGCGCCTGATCGATCACCTGCCGCATTTTGGGCGTCACCGCCACAATATGCTGAAATTCGCTGTCATCATTTACCGCCAGGTTCTGTAGCTGCTGCCCCATACGCGCGGTCGACTTCAGCATCACCACTGCGCCAACGGGCACCTCAGGCTGTTGCTCCACGCTGGAGGCGTATATCGGCGTGACTTCCATCAGGAAATCCCGGCTCTGAATAACGACATGATGCGCCTGCGGTTCGATCTGTTCGCTCTCCAGCCAGCGCTGAAAGTTAAAGCCGCTAATCAGCGCTCCGGCGCCATAATTCCGCATTTTCTCTTCATTAAGGGAAAACAGCGCCTGCGCCGCCGGGTTAGCCAGCTCGACCTTACTTTTCAGGTCAATCGAAAATACCGGCTCCGGCAGCGCCACCAGCAGGGCGCTCAGCGCCCGGTGCTCGCGCTCGGAGGGTAAAAAGGAGACGGTTCTGACGTCTGTAACGCTGGGAATACGACGGATTTCCGCCATCAGCTGGCTGAACTGTTGAAATTCAACCGGCGAGAAATTCAGGTAGATGCGGCCGATCGGGGCAATCTCGATACCGCGGAGATCGATGTTCCGTTCCACCAATAAATCAAGCAGTTCGCGGGTAAGACCGAGTCGGTCCTGGCAGAATACTTCCAGACGCATGCGTGGCAACCTTCTTCAATAACTGGCGTCCGCTGATGATACTCTATCACCGCGTACGCCAGAAGAGATCCGGAAGGAAAAGTTGACAGTTAGCTACTTATCCGGGGTGACCGGCCCTTTTTGCAGCGTTTCTTTCAGCTGCACGATTAAATCGCGGCGGAAGTCGCCCAGGCGTGGCTTGTCGCCCTCCAGCCAGGGAAGCGGACGACATAGCTCCATCGCTTTGATGCCAAGCCGGGCCGTCAGCAGTCCCGCACCAATACCCTGCGCCGCGCGGGCGGAGAAGCGGGCGGCCAGATCCTGGGACATCCAGTCCATGCCCACTTCCCGCACCAGTTCGGAGGCGCCGGCAAACGCGATATTCAGCAGCACCAGGCGGAAAAGGCGGATACGGCTGAAGTAGCCCAGCTCGATGCCATAAAGGGCTGCGATGCGGTTTACCAGCCGAAGATTGCGCCACGCAATAAACGCCATATCCACCAGCGCGAGCGGGCTGACGGCGATCATCATGGTTGATTCCGCCGCACTGCGGCCAATCTCCCGCCGGGCCTGACGATCGAGGACCGGCTGTACCAGCTGGGCATAAAGCGCCACAATTTCACGATCGTTCAGGGTTTCATGCAGTGAGGCATGCCAGCGCTGAAGCGCAGGATGCGACTGATCGAGCCCGGCCTGACGGGCCAGTTTTTCACAAAATTCACGCCCCTTGCCCATGCCGTGGCTGCCGAGCAGTTCACGCGCCACGTCCCGCTCTTCGGCACGTTCGCGAAGGCGATAAAGCTTGCGCCATTCGCCCACCAGCGATCCGACCCCGGCAAAGACGATCAGGCCGCCTGCCACGCAGCCGCCCATCGCGATCCAGTCCTGCTGAAGCCAGGCGTTATGCGCCCACTGCAGGCCCTGCGCCACCACGCTCACGGCAAATACCGCCAGCCCGGCTTTGACCATTTTGCGCCAGAGGCTCGGTTTTGGCCGCAGCGCGGCCTCAACGGCGCGCTCGCCGCTCCCTTCTTCTTCCGGTTGCGCTTCAGGATGCGGTGCAATAAACGCCGCTTCCTGATGGTCAAAGGCCCGGGCAGCCTTAAGCACCGGCGCTTTCTCCTCTTCCAGAGGCTGTGCGAAATCGATACGCGGTTTAAGCGGTGCACTCATCGCAGTTTATCTCCCAGCAAAAATTCAAGCGCCGAATCAAGGCGGATATGCGGCAGAGGCCGATCCACGTCCGCATCCCGTGGCCGGAACTGTTCAAAATGGAAGCCCTGCTCCTGCCAGAAAGCGTGTCCCGGCAGCCGGGGCGGCACCTCTCCCGGATAAACGGTTAGCGGCTCGTTATCCTCCAGACGGTGACCGCGCAGCGCAGGGATCTTTTCGCCTTTATGATCGACCAGCCCGCTCTCCGTTGCCTGCACGGACGCCAGTCCGATACAGTCCATGGTGATGCCTTCAAAAGCGGCATTTTGCCAGGCATCCTGAACCAGCTGCTGAAGCAGCGACACCAGATTGGCGTGCTGATCGGCCGTAACGTGATCCGATTTGGTAGCCGCAAACAGCAGCTTGTCGATAACGGGTGAAAAAAGGCGGCGAAACAGCGTGCGCTGGCCGTATGAGAAGCTCTGCATCAGCTGCGTCAGCGCCAGACGCATATCATTGAACGCCTGGGGGCCGCTGTTGAGCGGCTGCAGGCAGTCGACCAGCACAATCTGGCGATCGAAACGCAGAAAATGGTCTTTGTAGAATCCTTTTACCACATGCTGGCAGTAGTAACGGTAACGCGCCCGCAGCATGCCGATATTGCTGCCGCCGTCCGCCTGGGCCAGCTTAGCCGCCCCGCCCTCGTCCGCCTGCGGCCAGGGGAAAAATTGTAACGCGGGCGCGCCGGCCATATCGCCAGGCAGCACAAAGCGCCCCGGCTGAATAAAGTGCAGCCCTTCCTGTTTGCATTTCAGCAGGTACTCAGTCCAGGCGTCTGCGATCTCCGCGAGGCGATTTTCATCAGCCGGCGCCAGCGGATCGAGGTTTTCACAGAGCTTCAGCCAGCGGGCGGACCAGTCGGCCCGGTCTCCCCTGAGCAAGGCGGTCATCTGACGCGACCAGCTCAGATAATCCTGCGCCAGCATCGGCAGATCCAGCAGCCATTCGCCGGGATAGTCGACAATCTCCAGGTAGAGCGTGGAGGTCTCTTTGAAATGGCGCATGAGCGACTCACGGGAGCGGTAACGCAGCGCCAGGCGCATTTCACTGACGCCGCGCGTGGGGGTTGGCCAGCTGGGGGGTGACCCGTAAAGCTGGGCCAGCCCTTCGTCGTAGGTGAAGCGCTGAATGCCCATATCGCGCTGCGGCACCCGCTTGACGCCGAGCAGCCGCTCTTCGCGCACGGCCGAGAACATCGGCAGGCGCGAGCCCGAATTCACATTAAGCAGTTGATTAACCAGCGAGGTAATAAAAGCCGTTTTTCCGCTCCGGCTCAGTCCGGTTACGGCAAGGCGCAGGTGGCGATCCGCGCCCCGGTTGACCAGCGACAGCAATTCATTTTGAAGTCGTTTCATCTGGGTGTCGGCACCTTTTTCTTTTTATCAGTCTGGAGAGAGTACGCGCTGTCCACTATGGCGTAAATAAGCGGCGTGGGATTCAGGGTTTATGCCAGCGTGCGGTGGCCCCACGCACCAGGCGACGCAGCAGCGGCTCCAGCGCCCAGGCCAGCAGAATTTTCAGCGGCCGGCGCGTGACGGATTTCACCGCCCAGCCAGCCACGCCTGCCGGGCCGTAACTCAGCGCGCCGAGGAGGATAAACTTGCCGACCCTTTTCGCTGCGGGCGAGGCATTGTATTGTAAAACGGACTGCCATTTACGCATAGATTCTCTCCAGATACCGGTGAGGGGCCTGTGCAGGCCCGCAAAAGAAAAAGGTCAGGGTTGTTCAGAGCTGGCCGAAGCGGCTGCGCACGCTGAACGTCTCAGAGGTGACATAACGTTCCATATCGCGCAGCTGTCGCTCCCCCCCGTTCAGCTCGGCGCTGAGATTATCAAGAAGCTCTCCTGCGGACGGCGTCCTTTCACCCTGATTAGCCATCTCATCGGGCATTTCATCAAGAACAAACGCCAGCCCGAAATAGGCGATTAAGGTGAACATAAACAGGCCAAAAAACATCGACAGTACGACGATAACCCGCACCAGACGAACCGGGATCTCAAAATAGTCGGCAATGCCGGCACAGACGCCTTTCACTTTACCGCGTGAAGGAATACGCCAGAGCTTTTTGCCTTTTACGATCGCATTGCTCATGGCTGCCTCCAGTTAGGATGTTCGGCGTTGAGGATCTCCTCCAGCGCCTGAATGCGCTCACGCATGCGTTTTGCGTCAAGCGTCAGCTGCTGAAGGCGCTGAAGTTCACTTTGCGACAGCTCGGTGCCGCTGTTCTGTCGGCTGTAGTGCAGCCAGAGCCAGATCGGCGCCACAAACAGCACAAAGATAGTTAAGGGTATGGCAAGAAATAACGCGCTCATTCTGTCTCCTTGAATCGCTCTAACCCAATGGCTTCGGGGGGCACCGGACAGGTGCCTCACTCAGTTATTCGCTGCGGTTGTTCATTTTGGCTTTTAACGCCGCCAGCTGCTCGTTGATTTCGTCATCAACATGAAGCTCGGCGAACTCCTGATCGAGCGTCTTTTTCTTGCCAAAGCTCTGGCTCTCCGCCTCGGCTTCCATGTGATCGATGCGGCGTTCAAAAGATTCAAAACGGGCCATCGCTTCATCAATCTTACCGCTGTCCAGCTGACGACGTACATCGCGGGACGAAGAAGCGGCCTGATGACGCAGCGTCAGCGCCTGCTGGCGGGCACGGGTTTCGCCCAGTTTGCTTTCAAGCTCGCCGATTTCACCCTTCATTCTCACCAGGGTTTCCTCAACCTGTTCAGACTCACGGCTGAGCAGCGTAATCAGATCGGTCAGCTTCTGTTTTTCGATCAGCGCGGCACGGGCAAGATCGTCTTTATCTCTGCGCAGCGCCAGCTCCGCCTTTTCCTGCCATTCGGTCTGCTGAGTCTCAGCCTGCTCAATGCGGCGCAGCAGCTGTTTTTTTTCTGCCAGCGCGCGGGCCGACGTGGAGCGAACTTCCACCAGCGTATCTTCCATTTCCTGAATCATCAGGCGAACCAGTTTCTGCGGATCTTCCGCTTTTTCCAGCAGCGAATTGATGTTGGCATTTACGATGTCGGCAAAACGAGAAAAAATACCCATAATCAAAATCCTCATTAATTGGTTTTAAAAGGCGCGATGCGCTGTCAGTTACTATTCAATTCGCGTGCCAACTTTTATCTCTTTGATTTCGCACTATTCCTGCACTTTACAGCTTTGCAGCGAGAGGTTAGTGTGGTGGAAATCACTAACACCTGGTGAATTTCATGAACGATCACAGCGATAACCTGCTCGGCGAGTCAAATAACTTTCTGGAAGTGCTGGAGCAGGTTTCACGGTTAGCGCCGTTAAACAAACCGGTGCTGGTAACCGGTGAACGCGGGACTGGCAAAGAACTGATCGCCAGCCGCCTCCACTATCTCTCTAATCGCTGGCAGGGCCCCTTTATCTCACTTAACTGCGCCGCGCTTAACGAGAGCCTGCTTGACTCCGAGCTGTTTGGACATGAGGCCGGCGCCTTTACCGGCGCCCAGAAGCGCCACCTGGGCCGCTTTGAACGCGCCGACGGCGGGACGCTGTTTCTGGATGAGTTAGCCACTGCGCCCATGCTGGTTCAGGAAAAGCTGCTGAGAGTGATTGAGTATGGTCAGCTGGAGCGCGTCGGCGGCAGCCAGCCGTTGCAGGTCAGCGTCAGGCTGGTCTGCGCCACCAATGACAACCTTCCCCTGCTGGCGCAGCAGGGGAAATTCCGTGCGGATCTCCTCGACCGGCTTGCCTTCGACGTGGTACAACTGCCGCCGCTCCGCGAACGCCGCAGCGACATTCTGGTGATGGCTGACCATTTTGCTATCCAGATGTGCCGCGAGCTGGGCCGCGCTTTCTTTCCCGGATTTACCTCCGCGGCCCGTCAGGTACTGCTGGATTATGGCTGGCCGGGTAATATCCGTGAGCTGAAAAACGTGGTTGAACGCTCGGTTTACCGCCATAGCGAGATTGATGAACCGCTGGACCGGGTGATCCTCAATCCGTTCAAACCGGGGCTACAGTCAGAACTGCCCGAAGCAGAGGCGGAAACGGAGGCGCTCCCGGTTTTACCGCTGGATTTACGCCGCTGGCAGCATCAGCAGGAGCAGGCGCTGCTGGAGAAGGCGCTCTCGCAGGCGCGCTTTAATCAGCGCCGCGCCGCTGAACTACTGGGCGTCACCTATCACCAGCTGCGGGCGATGCTGAAAAAACACGGCATCGATCCCGGCAAACCTTGAGACTTTATCCATGAACCTGAAATTTATTCCGCCCCTCATTATTCTTGCTGCCGCCATCATTTTTATGGGCTGGTTTCTCGCCAGCGGCGCTTTCGCTCCGGGTAGCTGAGGTCGCGGCCTTTGCGGCTGAGATTTACCGCAAACGTCCAGATAAAAAAAAGCCCGCACGAGGCGGGCTGAAAAAAATACTGGAAGCAATGTGAGCAATGTCGTGCGCCTTTCCGGCAGAGCCACCGGTGAAGCGCAACTGAATAATAATCATTCTCACTCCACCTTGTAAAGCGGTTTGTTGAGAATTCTTCTCATTCCCCCATTAACGTCGGGCATATACGCCGCGTTTGTCTTCGCCCCGGCCTGCTCCGCACGCATAGTTTTTTCAGCAAACAGGTCAGATAAGCCGTGCAAAGTTCAGCTGCCTGCGCTTTTCGCCTGGAAAAACGCCAGTTACCCCGGCAATCTTTGGGCGTTCCCCGAGAGTGCGGTACACTCTGATGATTGCCTGATATTTCAGATGACTTATGCGCACATTAATTTCGACTCTCCTTACTGGCCTGCTGCTGGCAACCTCTGCCGCCTGGTCCGCCGTGCCGGGCGATATTCGCCAGACCGGTTTTGTCTACTGCGTGAACGGAAACATCGCCTCCTTTAACCCCCAGCTCGCCAGCGGTGGGTTAATTGTCGATACGCTTGCGGCTCAGCTGTATGACCGGCTGCTTGATGTGGACCCTTACACCTATCGCCTGATACCTGAACTGGCTGAAAGCTGGGAGGTGCTGGATAACGGCGCCACTTACCGGTTTCACCTGCGTCATAATGTGCCCTTTCAGACCACTGAGTGGTTCACCCCTTCCCGCCCGCTAAACGCGGATGATGTGGTCTTCAGCTTCCGGCGTATTTTTGACCGCAAATCCGCCTGGCATGGCGTTAACGGCGGTAATTATCCCTACTTTGACAGTCTGCAATTTGCCGACGCGGTGAAAAGCATTAAAAAGCTGGGCAACTACACCGTTGAGATCCGCCTGCACAGGCCCGATGCGTCGTTCCTCTGGCATATGGCCACCCATTACGCGCCCGTGCTTTCCGCCGAGTATGGCAACCAGCTGACTAAAGCCGATCGTCAGGAACTGATGGACCGCCAGCCGGTGGGGACCGGACCTTTTATGCTCAGTGAATACCGTACCGGTCAGTACATCCGGCTGGCGCGCAACCAGCACTACTGGAAAGGCCTGCCCAGAATGTCTCAGGTAGTGATCGATATGGGCGCCGGGGGCACCGGGCGACTTTCCAAACTGCTGACCGGGGAATGTGACGTGCTGGCCTACCCTGCCGCCAGCCAGATTTCGGTCCTGCGTGACGATCCGCGCCTGCGGCTGACGCTGCGCCCGGGCATGAATATCGCTTATCTGGCGTTTAATACCCGTAAAGCACCGATGGACCGTCCCGAAGTGCGTCAGGCGCTGGCGCTGGCCATTAATAACGAACGGCTGATGGAATCGATCTATTACGGGACGGCCGAAACCGCTGCCTCCATCCTGCCGCGCGCCTCCTGGGCCTATAACAATGAGGCCCGCGTCACCGAATATAATCCTGAAAAGTCCCGGGCGCAGCTTAAGGCGCTGGGAGTGGAGGATCTGCATCTTAATTTATGGGTTCCCTCCGCCTCGCAGGCGTGGAATCCCAGCCCGCTGAAAACCGCAGAGTTAATTCAGGCCGATCTTGCCCAGGTGGGCGTTACCGTCACCATTGTGGCGGTTGAGGGACGCTTTCAGGAGGCGCGGCTGATGGAGATGACGCACGATTTAACCCTGACCGGCTGGGCGACCGACAGTAACGATCCGGACAGTTTTTTCCGCCCGCTGTTCAGCTGTGCGGCTATCGCATCCCAGACCAACTATGCTCACTGGTGTGAGCCAGAATTTGACGATACGCTGCATAAGGCGCTGCTCTCACAGCAGTTAGCGTCGCGAATTGACTATTATGACCGGGCGCAGATGATGCTGGCGGAGGCGCTGCCGGTGCTTCCGCTGGCCTCTTCGCTCCGGCTTCAGGCCTATCGCGCGGACATCAGAGGCCTGGTCCTCAGCCCCTTTGGCAATGCCTCGTTTGCCGGCGTGCATCGTGTTAACGGCGAGGAAAACTAAACCATGATGATCTATACGCTGCGTCGTCTGGTGCTCTGGATCGTGACGCTTTTTATGCTGACGCTGGTCGGCTTCAGCCTGAGCTATTTTACGCCGCACGCTCCGCTTCAGGGCGCTTCGTTCGGCGACGCATTTCTCTTCTGGTATCAGGGCTTGTTTCAGCTCGACTTCGGGGTCTCCAGCACCAACGGCGAGCCGATTAATCAGCAGATCCTGGAAGTTTTTCCCGCCACGCTTGAGCTCTGTATTCTGGCTTTTACGCTGGCGATGCTGGCCGGCATCCCGCTGGGTATTGCCGCCGGGGTAATGCGCAATAAATGGCAGGATAAGCTGATTAGCGCGCTGGCGCTGATCGGTTTTTCCATGCCGATTTTCTGGCTGGCGCTGCTGCTGACGCTCTTTTTCTCGCTGACGCTCGGCTGGCTGCCCGTCTCCGGCCGCTTTGATCTGCTCTATCCGGTGGAAAATATCACCGGCTTTGCGCTGATTGATGCCTGGCTCAGCCCTTCTCCCTGGCGGCATGAGATGATCATCAGCGCCATCCAGCATATGATCCTGCCCGTACTTGCGCTGGCCGTGGCACCCACGACGGAGGTGGTCAGGCTATTGCGTCTCAGCACCCGCGAGGTGATGGAGCAGAACTACATTAAAGCGGCCGCCACCCGTGGCCTCTCCCGCTTTACCATCATTCGCCGCCACGTCCTGCATAACGCGCTGCCGCCGGTTATTCCACGCCTGGGGCTGCAGTTTTCCACCATGCTGACGCTGGCGATGATTACGGAAATGGTCTTCAACTGGCCGGGACTGGGCCGCTGGCTGGTGGATGCCATCCGCCAGCAGGATTATGCCGCGATCTCAGCAGGCGTTATGGTGGTGGGCGCACTGGTGATCACCGTCAACGTGCTGGCCGATATTCTGGGTGCGCTCTCTAACCCGCTGAAGCATAAGGAATGGTATGCCCTTAGATAATATTTATGCGGAGAAGCGTGTCCCGAGTCCGCTGCGCTACACCTGGCGGCTGTTTTACCGGGATACGGTGGCGATGGTTGGCTTTTACACCTTTATCGCGCTGCTTCTGCTGTGTATTTTTGGTCAGCTGCTGGCCCCGTACGGACTCGATCAGCAGTTCCTGGGCTATCAGCTCCAGCCACCTTCATGGTCCAGGTACGGTGACGTCTCCTTCTTTCTCGGCACCGACGATCTGGGCCGTGACGTTCTGAGCCGTCTGTTAAGCGGTGCGGCGCCAACGGTGGGCTCGGCCATTCTGGTTACCCTCCTTGCCGCCGCCTGCGCCATGGTGCTCGGCCTGCTGGCGGGATTGACGCGGGGATTGCGTTCGGCGCTGTTTAACCATCTGCTGGATACGTTGCTCTCTATTCCTTCGCTGCTGCTGGCCATTATCGTGGTGGCGTTTCTGGGGCCGAAGCTTGAGCATGCCCTGCTGGCGGTCTTTCTGGCGATTATTCCGCGTCTTGTCCGGGCGATTTATACCGCGGTACATGATGAGCTGGAGAAAGATTACGTGGTTGCCGCGCGGCTTGATGGTGCGACCAGCATGAATATCCTGCGTTACGCGGTGTTACCTAACATTCTGGCGCTGCTGGTGTCTGAATTTACGCGGGCGCTGTCGATGGCTATTCTGGATATCGCCGCGTTGGGCTTTCTGGATCTGGGCGCCCAGCTGCCTTCTCCGGAATGGGGAGCGATGCTTGGCGACTCGCTGGAGCTGATTTATGTCGCCCCCTGGACAGTTATGCTGCCCGGCGCGGCAATTATGCTCAGCGTACTGATTGTTAACGTGCTCGGCGACGGTATCCGCCGGGCTATCGTGTCGGGAGTTGAATAAATGCCGCTGCTCGATATCCGTAATCTGACCATTGAGTTTATGACCGCCGACGGGCCGGTTAAGGCAGTTGACCGGGTCAGCATCACCCTGACGGAGGGCGAGGTTCGCGGTCTGGTGGGCGAATCCGGCTCCGGAAAAAGCCTGATTGCCAAAGCCATCTGCGGCGTCACCAAGGATAACTGGCGCATCACCGCAGACCGGATGCGCTTTAATGACATCGATCTGCTGCACCTCTCTCCGGCGGAGCGACGTAAAATCGTCGGCCACAATGTCTCGATGATCTTTCAGGAGCCACAGTCCTGTCTCGATCCGTCGGAAAGTATTGGCCGGCAGCTGATGCAGGCGATCCCTGGCTGGACGTGGAAAGGCCGCTGGTATCAGCGCTTCCGCTGGCGTCACCGCCGCGCCATTGAGCTGCTGCACCGCGTGGGGATCAAAGATCATAAAGATATTATGAGCAGCTATCCCTATGAGCTGACCGACGGTGAGTGTCAGAAGGTGATGATTGCCATTGCGCTGGCGAACCAGCCGCGCCTGCTGATTGCCGACGAACCCACCAACGCGATGGAGCCAACCACTCAGGCGCAGATATTCCGCCTGCTGACCCGGCTTAACCAGAACAATAACACCACAATTCTGCTGATCAGCCATGACCTGCAGATGCTCAGCCACTGGGCCGATCGCATTAACGTCCTTTACTGCGGGCAAACCGTGGAAACGGCGCGCAGTGAAGATCTGATCGCCACGCCGCACCATCCTTATACCCAGGCATTAATCCGCGCGATGCCTGACTTTGGGCTGTCGCTGCCGCACAAAAGCCGCCTCAATACGCTGCCTGGCGCCATCCCTTCTCTGGAGCATTTGCCGATAGGCTGCCGTCTCGGTCCGCGCTGCCCCTATGCGCAGAAAACCTGTATTCAGACGCCGCGCCTGGCTGGCCCGCGTTCGCACCTGTTTGCCTGCCACTTCCCGCTTAATATGGAGAGTCAGTAATGGTTGAGACGCTGCTGGAAGTGCGCAATCTCAGTAAAACATTCCGCTATCGTACCGGCCTGTTCCGGCGACAGCACGTGGAGGCGGTCAAGGCGGTCAGCTTCACCCTGCGCGAACGGCAAACGCTGGCGATTATCGGAGAGAACGGTTCGGGTAAGTCGACGCTGGCAAAAATGCTCAGCGGCATGATAGAACCCACCGAAGGCGAGATCGTCATTGACGACCGCCAGCTTGAGTACGGCGATTACGGCTACCGCAGTCAGCGGATCCGCATGATTTTTCAGGATTCCTCCACCTCGCTCAACCCCCGACAGCGCATCGGCCAGATCCTCGACTTCCCGCTCAGGCTGAATACCGATTTGACCAGCGAAGCGCGCGAAAAACGGATTATTGAAACACTAAGGCAGGTTGGTCTGCTGCGCGATCATGCGTCTTACTATCCGCATATGCTGGCCCCCGGACAGAAGCAGCGCGTAGGCCTGGCCCGCGCGCTAATTCTTCAGCCGAAGGTGATTGTTGCCGATGAGGCGCTGGCCTCGCTCGATATGTCGATGCGTTCTCAGCTGGTTAACCTGATGCTGGAGCTACAGGACAAACATGGAATTTCATATATCTATGTGACCCAGCATCTGGGGATGATGAAGCATATCAGCGATCAGGTCCTGGTGATGCACCATGGCGAGGTGGTGGAGCGCGGCAGCACCGCAGGCGTACTGGCCTGCCCGCTGCATGACCTGACTAAGCGCCTGGTTACCAGTCATTTCGGCGAAGCGCTGAGCGCGGATGCCTGGCGTAAAGATCGCTGATCAACAGACTAAGGAAACGCGTTTTGCGTTTATTTAAACTGAATGTTTACACAGGCTATTTATGGCTGCTTGTTCTCATGCCCGCGTTATTTTTCTTTACCGGCAATATTTACTTTGCCGGCACGGCGCTGATTGTAACCTGCCTGGCCCCTTTTTATTTTGTTCTGGCCTGGTTTTCAGTTTCCTCATGGGGGAAATCAATCAGGGCCTCATCAGCGCGATTCTGGATGGTGGGCGTGCTGTTTTCAGTCTTTCTTTTTCTCTTTTTTATTCTTTCACGCCAGTGGGCTAACGGCGCAATAAATCAGGTTTTTTCCGTCGATCCTTCACTTACCCCCCTCACTGCGCAGCTTATTACGCCACTCTATATCCCCTTTAATTTTATTTTTAACGATATTGTCTCAAACGGCATTTTAATCGTCTCTGTCTTGCTGGCCTTAATTATTTCGCCGTTGCTGTTTGTCTGGTTAATAGTTAACGGAGGTGAAGAGTGGAAAAGAACGTTTTTACGCTTTGCTTTATTGCTGCTGGCCACCGGGCTGATTAGCTACTCTGCACAGATTTTTCAGCGGGTCGGCACGTTCAAAAATGAGTTGATCGTTAACGTTGCGCTCTGGGCAGACTTCAACGATCGCGATTATTGCCGTGACGTCTGGGCTATGCTGCCTCATAAGACGCTGTTCCTTTCCGCTGAGAAAGTGATGGTTTTTTTCCCTGACAATCCGGCCCCTCTCCGTTTGCAGATCAAGCAGTGCACGCCCTGAAAACAGCCATCCTGTAAAAGCCCGCGCTGGCGGGTTATACCGTTCTGCTATTTGTTAGCACCGATCATTCTTTGGTTCCCCGGCAGCCCTGCGGCAGGATAGTTATGCTCTTCAGGGCCGGTGATGCGCAATCCCGTTTTATGGCATTTCCGGACCGGCTAACTTGAAAAGGAATGACCATGGAACCGCGCCGCTTTCCCGGCCACACTCACTGGTATCATGAAACGCTTTCAACGCTCGACATCCACGCCGCCCCCCTCTTTCCGGAGGCGGCGGATGTTGACGATCGTTTCCTGCTAGGGCTGGCCGCCGAGTGCAACAGCGATCTGCAAAGCGTGCTGCATCAGAGCGGGCCTGCCCTGCTGGCCTCCCGCCGGCTCTATCATCTGCTTTTTCCGGAACGCCTTACGACCAGCCCGGCACAGACGCTTACGCTTTACGATCGCCTCAGTTCGGCACTGATCGTCGCGCAGGTCACGGGCATTCAACGCCTGTGCAATCATTATGCAGCCCGCCTGAATCCCCTGACCGGCCCCGATCCCTCGCGGGAAAGTAACCGCCGGCTGACGCTGATCACCGAGTTTTCCCGCCAGCTTGCCAGCCAGCCGGGCGTGATTGACAACGCAGCCCTGCTGCGGCTGCACGAGGCGGGCCTGACCACCGTCGATATCATCACCTTCAGTCAGATTATCGGCTTTGTCAGCTATCAGGCGCGGGTAGTGGCCGGTATTCATGCCCTGCTCGCCCTGCCGGTCCGCTGGATACCCGGCATGACGATGCCGCAGGATGCGGAACCGCCCAGGCCGCACGATCGCTGGCATTCTGATTTAACACCGGTAGAGCAGCGTCACGCCTGCCCCCAGCAGCTTGAGATACTGGCGCGCTGCCAGAAAAAGAGCATCTTCAGGGAAAATAGCGCACTCCTGGCCCACGATGCGCCGGTGCTGGATTGCCTGAATCTGTTGTTCTGCTCGCTGGAGGCGCAGCGAAAAACGCCGCAAGGCGCGCTGGCAGGTGCCGTATCCGCAAGAATTAACGGCAGCGCGACCTGTTTTTACCGCTACGCTGAGGGAAAATTGCGTGACGCGCTACAGCAGGACGTTGAGCAGGCGGCGCTGGTGGCAACGGTGAAAGAACAGGCCGTTATCAGCCTGGCTGCGCAGCTTACCCGCTCGCCTGAACGGTTCAGCGCCGCGCATATCCAGCCGCTTAAAGAGCAAGGCATGGATCTTCAGTCACTTTTCGGGCTGTTGCAGCTTACGGCCCTGGCCTGCTGGCATAACCGTCTGATGCTGGCACTGGGTTCGACTGAGGCCAGCGGCGCAAAAACGGCCTGACCGGCCATCGCCTGTCGCTGAGGTGGGCAATTCCCCGTTTTAAGAATCACAGCGTTGCGGGCCGGTCTGGCTAACGCTCGCTCAGCCAGCGGCGAACTTCATCAAAGAAGTGCTGTGAAAGCGGCGTCGCCCGGCCCGGCTCGGCGATAACCACCGCCGCCTCGCGGGACATCGGCGCAATATCCAGCGGGCGGCTTTGCAGGTCGGGCGTCATCTCCGGCAGAAGATGTCCGCAGGGTGAGATCAGGCAGCCCAGCCCCACCTGCGTGCTCTGTAAAAGCTGGAAAACCGAGGTTGTTTCAAGGATCACCCGCATCCGTACTTCGGCTTCGCGAAAATGGGCATCCAGATAACGCCGGAAATAGCGGGTCTGATCCGCCAGACAGAGAGGCACCTCTGACAGCGCCGCCAGCGAAAGCGGCTTGTCGCCGCAAAGCTGCGGAAAGTAGCGCGGATGGAAAACCACCTCGACATTGCGGTCGTGCAGGGGTTCGGCCTGAAAATGCAGTTCGCGTAGCGTGGCCAGCTCGAAAAAGCCGATACCGACATCGACAGTGTGGCTGTTCAGCGCTTCAAGCAGCTGATCGGCACTCAGAACCGCCACCCGGTAATCCAGCTGGGGATAGCGGTCGCCTATCGCTTTCAGCATCAGCGGTAGTGAAATGCTGCACTGCGGCACCACGCCAATGCGCAGCGTACCGTTGACGCCATGCTTCAAAGACTCAACTTCCAGCTTCAGCCCCTGGTAAACCGAAACGATTTCCCGCGCCCAGGAGAGAACCCGCTCCCCTTCAGCGGTGAAGCCATCAAAGTTGTTGCTGCGGTTGATCAGCGAGAGGCCCAGTTCGCGCTCCAGGTTTTTCAGGCGCATCGAGAGCGTGGGCTGGCTGACAAAGCTGGCCTCGGCGGCCCGGCCAAAGTGGCGTTCCCGCTCAAGATTGACGAGGTAGGTAAGCTGTTTAATGTCCATTACTGTACGCGTCGCTAAAAAAGTCAGGCAGTGTAACATGTACACCGGCCGCCCGGGTGAGCTGGCACCCGAACGGTTATCGGCAGAAATCAGGCAACGCCCAGTGCTGTTTTCACTTCATTGGCAATTTTTTCGACCTGAGGCCCATAAATAACCTGCACATCATGGTCGCTTACGCGGTTAACGCCGTTAGCGCCGGTAGACATAAGCGTCTGATCGACGACCTCTTTCATCTCTTTGACGCGGACGCGAAGACGGGTAAAGCAGCAATCGACGTCCTCTATATTGCCCTCACCGCCCAGCCCGCTGATGATAACCTGCGTACGCTGGTCAGTCGGCACGGTGGTGCTCTCTTTTTCGACCTCTTCAGACTCTCTGCCCGGCGTTTCAACACTCATCCGGGTAATGACGAAACGGAAGCCATAGTAATAGACCGGGATATAAATAAGGCCGAGCAGGATGCTCCACCACCACTGCGTTTTGCTACCGCCGAGAATACCGAAAACGACCAGATCGATAGCCCCTCCCTGGATATTGCCAATCATCAGATGCATCAGTGACATCAGCATGAAGGAAAGGCCGCTCAGCACCGCATGGAGGAGGTAAAGCACGGGTGAGACAAAAATAAAGCAGAATTCGAGCGGCTCGGTAATCCCGGTGGTAAAGGAGGTCAGCGCACCGGCCAGCACCAGCGCCTTAACCCGCTGCTTATGCTCCGGCCTGGCGCAGTGATACATCGCCAGCGCCGCTGCCGGCAGGCCAAACATCATGACCGGAATTTTTCCCTGTGCCAGGAATTGGGTGGCGTTGCGGACAATATCATCCGGTACCGAGCCGGGATGCGTCAGCGCCGTGTTGAAAATATTCAGCGCGCCGACGATCGTCTGATTATCCACGGTAGCGATGCCGCCAATTGGCGTAAAGCGGACCGTTTCATTGAGAATATGATGCAGGCCCGTGGGGATAAGCAGCCTTTCACTGGTGCCATAAAGAAACGCGCCATACTGCCCACTGCTACCAATCAGTTCTCCCACCCACGCAATGCCTGCCCCTATCGTTGGCCAAATCATGGCAAGCAACACGCCCACCAGAGGCAATACCAGCACGGTGATGATAGGCACTAAGCGTCTGCCGCCGAAGAAGCTTATCGCCGTCGGCAGCTGGGTGGTGTAGAAGCGGTTATGGATAGCGACCGTCAGCAAACCGGCAATAACCCCGCCAAGCACGCTCATGTTATAGGTAAAGATCCCCAGCATTGCGATGTACTCTGCCGAGTTCATCATGGCTTCGGTCTGCCCCATCCCCTGCGCCTGTAGCGCTTCCGGCGTGGTGGTCAGGGCGGTCAGCCCCTGTGCCCCCAGCGTGGCGCTGACGCCCACATGCATAGCGATAAAACCAATCACGGAGGCAAAAGCCGCCGTCGGTTTTTCTGCCTTCGCCAGACCGATGGCGCTGGCAACGGCAAAAAAGAGCGGCAGGTTGGCAAATAGTGCGCCGGCAACCTTGCGGATAAAGCCAATAATCAGCTGAGGCACTTCGAGACTGGCGAACGCCTCTCCGGTGATCGCCGGGTTTTGCATGGCGGCCGCCACACCCAGAAATATACCGGCGGCGGCAATGACCGAAATCGGCATCATCAGCGCTTTACCAAAGGCGTGGACTTTGCTGGCAAATTCTTTCATAGGCCCCTCGTCATTCTGAACGAAAGCCTAATTATTAGTCAGCCGCGCCGGGCAGCAGGGCGAATACTGCTTTTCTGATTATATTCTTTGAGGGAGATCACGCTTTCGCGATAAACCGGACTTATCGCACCATTAAACCAATCAATTAGACAATCATTTTACCTGCTTGCAGACTAATCCTACAAAATAAGAAATGATTTCTTAACAAACCAAAAACATAAATTAAACCTGCGAAGCAATATGAAATTTAAAACTGCAATTAAGCCCTATGAGGCTGCGGCCGGCGGCTGGGGATCTCTTGAGGCCACGACCCGTTTCGTCTTCGACAGCAAGCAAGTCCTGAAAAACATGCGCAACCTGATGCGCATGAATAAAGCAAAAGGTTTTGACTGCCCGGGCTGTGCCTGGGGCGATGACAATAAAAGTACCTTCAGCTTCTGCGAGAACGGCGCCAAAGCCGTGACCTGGGAAGCAACCCGCCGCTTTATTGACGCGCGCTTTTTCGCTCAGCATACCGTTTCCGCGCTTTACCAGCAGAGCGACTACTTCCTGGAATATCAGGGCCGTCTTACCGAACCATTGCGTTATAACCGCAGCACCGACCGCTACGAGCCCATCAGCTGGGAAGATGCCTTCGCGCTGATCGCCCGTCATATCAAGGCGATGGATAACCCGGACCAGATGGAGCTTTACACCTCCGGACGCGCCAGCAATGAAGCTTCCTGGCTTTATCAGCTGTTTGGCCGCATGAACGGCAGTAATAACTTCCCGGACTGCTCCAATATGTGCCATGAAGCGAGCGGCTCCGGCCTGAAGCGCAGCATCGGCGTCGGCAAAGGCACTATCCGCCTGGATGATTTCGATCATGCTGATGCCATTTTCGTTTTCGGCCAGAACCCGGGAACAAACCATCCGCGTATGCTGCACAGCCTCCGCCACGCGGCCGATCACGGCGCGAAAATTGTCACCTTTAACACGCTTCGTGAACGTGGACTGGAGCGCTTCGCCGATCCGCAGAAACCGCTGGAAGTGGTGACCAGCAAGGCAGGCACCATCAGCTCAACCTATTACCAGCCAAACCTGGGCGGCGATATGGCGGCGGTACGCGGTATGGTCAAAGCGCTGGCGGAAACCCATCGCGCCCGCGTGGCGGCCGGTGAAAAAGGCCTGTTTGATGAAGTCTTTATCAACGCCAAGACCGAGGGAATGGAGGCCTACCTGGCCGCCGTTGATGCAACCGAATGGTCGCATATTGAGAAGCAGTCTGGTCTGAGCGAACAGCAGATCCGTGAAGCGGCAGCCATTTACCAGAGCGCAGAACGCGTGATTTGTACCTGGGCTATGGGCATCACCCAGCACAAGCATTCGGTTGAAACCGTACGCGAAATTGTCAACCTCCAGCTTCTGTTTGGTCAACTGGGTAAAAAAGGCGCGGGCCTCTGCCCGGTCAGGGGACACAGCAACGTTCAGGGCAACCGCACAATGGGCATCGACGAGAAGCCTTCTCAGGCGTTTCTCGACAGCATGGCCGCCCATTTTGATTTTGAACCGCCGCGCAACATCGGTCACAACACCGTTCAGGCGCTGGAAGCGATGCTTCGCGGAGAAGTGAAAGTGCTGATCGCCCTGGGCGGCAACCTTGCCGCTGCCGCACCGGACAGCCCACGCACGGAACAGGCTCTGCGCCGCTGTGGCCTGACCGTACAGATCTCCACCAAGCTTAACCGCAGCCACCTCTGCCCCGGCGCCGAAGATGCGCTTATCCTGCCGACCATTGGTCGTACCGAGCAGGATATTCAGGCAAGCGGACCGCAGTTTATTACCGTGGAAGACTCCTTCAGCATGGTTCACGCTTCCGAAGGCGTCGGTAAGCCGCTGGCAGAAACTCAGCGTTCTGAAACCGCCATCGTGGCGGGCATTGCGCATGCGGTACTGGGCAGCGAGAAGCTGGACTGGCTTGAACTCGCGGGCGACTATAACAAAATCCGCGATCATATTGCCGCCACTATTCCGGGCTTCAGTGACTTCAATGAGAAGTGCGAAATCAAAGGTGGGTTCTACCTGGGTAACGCCGCTGCGGAATTCCGCTTCAATACGCTGAACAATAAAGCCCAGTTCAGCAGCGGCAGCCTGCCGGAATCGCTCTTCCCTCAGCTTGGCGACGTTGAAGTACCGTTTACGCTGCAAACGCTGCGTTCGCACGATCAGTACAACACCACCATTTACGGTCTCGACGATCGCTATCGTGGCGTCTACGGTCAGCGCGAAGTGCTCTTTATCCACCCGGATGATATGGCCGCACAGGGTCTTGCCGCCGGCGATGAAGTGGATATCGAAACGTTGTGGAATGACGGCATTACCCGCCGGGTCAGCGGATTTAAACTGGTGCCTTACAACATCCCGCAGGGGAACCTGGCTGCCTACTACCCTGAAACCAACCCGCTGGTTCCCCTCTCCAGCTTTGGCGACGGCAGCGGCACCCCGACCTCCAAGTCCGTACCGGTAAAAATCAGCCTTTCTCCGGCAAAAGCGGGCCTGCGCATCGCCTGATCCTGATGCCTTATCGTTGCAGTCAAAGCCGGGTATCCCGGCTTTGACTTATTGCCAACGTACCCGCACAGGAAAAGGTCAGATCGCCCGGACGCAAAAGACGTTATTACTGACGATTGATGCCACTCCGCCCCTGGCGTGGCACGCTTTACTTTGCTGCCCTCTTCATCCCCCTTTTTGTTATTTTGTCAGCCATCTGAAGCCGGGTTTTCCCGGCTTTTTACTTGCCGCGCGGCGGTTAATCGCGTAAAACTGTCTGCCGCTTTAGGCCACGAAAACTGTTGAGATTATGTTCCAGGATAACCCGCTGCTCGCGCAGCTCAAAGAGAAACTCCACTCCCAGACGCCGCGTGTTGAAGGGGTAGTCAAAGGCACCGAAAAAGGTTTCGGTTTCCTTGAAGCTGATGCTCAGAAGAGCTATTTCATTCCACCGCCTTTTATGAAGAAAGTGATGCACGGCGATCGTATTATCGCGGTGCTGCAAACCGATAAGGATCGTGAAGTCGCCGATCCTGAGAAGCTGGTTGAGCCCTTCCTGACGCGTTTTGTTGGCCGGGTGCAGAGAAAAGACGATCGTCTTTCCATCGTGCCGGACCATCCCCTGCTCAGAGACGCTATTCAGTGCCGCGCCGATCGCAGCGTACAGCATGACTTTCAGGCGGGTGACTGGGCCGTCGCCGAAATGCGCCGTCATCCGCTGAAGGGCGACCGCACCTTTTATGCAGAACTGACCGAGTTTATTACCACTGCGGACGATCATCTCGCGCCGTGGTGGGTGACGCTTTCCCGTCATAATCTGGAACGCGAAGCGCCAGAAGCGGTGACCGGTGAAATGCTGGATGAACAGCTAGAGCGGGAAGATCTGACCGCGCTGGAATTTGTCACCATCGACAGCGCCAGCACCGAAGATATGGATGATGCGCTGCACGTTGCCGAGACGCCGGAGGGCGATCTGCTGCTGACCATTGCCATCGCCGATCCTACCGCCTATGTGCCGGCAGGCAGTGAACTGGACGCCATCGCGGCCGAACGTTCTTTTACCAATTATCTGCCCGGCTTTAATATTCCGATGCTGCCGCGTCAGCTTTCTGATGATATCTGCTCGCTGCGTCCTGACGAGCGTCGTCCGGTGCTGGCCTGCCGCGTGCGCGTTGCCGCAGACGGCACGCTGGGGGAAGATATCCACTTCTTCGCCGCCTGGATCGAGTCTAAGGCCAAGCTGGCCTATGACAACGTTTCCGACTGGCTGGAAAACCTGGGCGAATGGCAGCCAGCAAGCGATGCCGTAGGAAACCAGATCCGTTTACTGCATCGCGTCTGTCTGGCCCGTGCAGAGTGGCGACAGGCCCACGCGCTGGTGTTCAAAGATCGCCCGGATTTCCGCTTCCTGCTGGGCGAAAAAGGCGAAGTGCTGGACATCATTGCCGAGCATCGCCGCATCGCCAACCGCATCGTTGAAGAGGCGATGATCACCGCCAATATCTGTGCCGCAACCGTGCTGCGCGATAAAATGGGCTTTGGTATCTATAACATTCACCTGGGCTTTGATGCCGCTGGCGCCGAACAGGCCGCCGCCGTGCTGGAAAATCACGGCGTGAAGGTCGATCCCCAGGCGATCGCCACGCTGGAAGGCTTCCGCACGCTGCGACGCGAACTTGACGCGCAGCCTACCCAGTTCCTCGACAGCCGCATCCGCCGTTTCCAGTCCTTTGCCGAAGTCAGCACCCAGCCCGGCCCTCACTTTGGTCTCGGTCTGGACGCGTACGCGACCTGGACTTCGCCAATCCGTAAATACGGCGATATGATCAACCACCGCCTGCTTAAGGCGATGATCAAAGGCGAAACCGCAACGCCTCCTCAGGATGAGATTACGGTGAAAATGGGCGAGCGACGCCGTCAGAACCGCATGGCCGAGCGCGACGTGGGCGACTGGCTCTACTCCCGTTTCCTGCAAAAATCGGCGGGTACCGATGAGCGCTTCAGCGCGGAGATTATTGACGTCTCCCGTGGCGGCATGCGCGTGCGCCTGACCGCCAACGGCGCCGTGGCCTTTATCCCTGCCCCGTTCATTCACGCCGTGCGCGATGAGCTGGTGTGCAGCCAGGAAAACGGCACCGTGCAGATCAAAGGCGACGTGGCCTACCGCGTGACGGATGTGATTGATGTGACCATCGCTGAAGTTCGTATGGAAAACCGCAGCGTCGTGGCGCGTCCGGCCGTCTGATAGCTTCATAAGGTGGGATAAGCAATTATCCCACCTCTTTTTTACCCTCCACTTTCTCCCTCTTCGCCATCCCAATATCAGTCAGAGTATAAAACGCCTTCCTCCTCACACTTCTTCCGTTGGTAACTTTCACAAACAAATAATTACATTACTTTTAATTCATGAGCAGATCGCTTATCGAACATGGAAGGAGTAATGGATGAAAAACGTCAAAACCGGTGTTATCTGGTCAGCCGTGGCGTTGGTGGGCGCAGGCGCGTTCGCCATGCTTGCCCTCAGCCGTGGAGAGCATGTCAACGCAATGTGGCTGGTTATCGCCTCGGTGGCCTGCTACAGCATCGCCTACCGCTTCTACAGCTTGTTTATCGCCCGCGATATCTTTGAGCTGGACGACCGCCGCAGAACGCCTGCGGAGCGTAATAACGACGGTCTGGACTATGTTCCCACCAATAAATGGGTGCTGTTTGGTCACCACTTTGCGGCGATTGCCGGTGCAGGCCCGCTGGTCGGCCCTATCCTGGCGGCGCAGATGGGCTTTTTACCCGGCACTATCTGGATCCTGATTGGCGTGATGATGGCGGGCGCGGTGCAGGATTTCCTGATTCTGTTTATCTCCACCCGCCGGGATGGACGCTCTTTAGGTGAAATGGCGAAGCAGGAGCTGGGTGCGTTTGCTGGCGTGGTCACCATGCTCGGCGCGCTGGGCGTAATGATCATTATTCTTTCAGCTCTGGCGCTGGTTGTGGTCAAAGCGCTGGCAAACAGCCCCTGGGGACTCTTCACCATCGCCGCCACTATTCCAATCGCGCTCTTTATGGGCATCTATATGCGCGTTATCCGGCCAGGTAAAATTGCCGAGGTCTCGCTGATCGGTTTCGTGCTGATGATGGCGGCCATCGTCTATGGCGGCGATATTGCCCAGCATCCCTACTGGGGCCCCTTCTTTACCCTCAAGGGCACCACGCTGACCTGGGTGCTGGTTATTTATGGTTTTATCGCCTCAGTGCTGCCCGTCTGGCTACTGCTTGCGCCGCGCGATTATCTGTCAACCTTCCTGAAAATTGGCGTTATTATCGGCCTGGCTATCGGTATCATATTCGCCATGCCTGAAATGAAAATGCCCGCGGTGACCAAATTTATCGACGGCAGCGGACCGGTCTTCTCAGGCAGCCTCTTCCCGTTCCTTTTTATCACCATCGCCTGCGGTGCCATCTCCGGCTTTCACGCCCTGGTTTCCAGCGGCACCACGCCGAAGCTGGTGGAAAGGGAAAGTCATATCCGCTTTATCGGCTACGGCGCCATGCTGATGGAGTCGTTCGTCGCCATCATGGCGTTAATCTGCGCGTCGGTGATCGATCCGGGCGTTTACTTTGCCATGAACTCACCGGCAGCGCTGATCGGCACTACCGTGGAGAGCGCTTCCCAGGCGATCAACAGCTGGGGCTTTGTGGTTACGCCTGAAATGCTGAGCGCGGTGGCCCGCGATGTGGGTGAAACCACTATCCTCTCCCGTGCCGGCGGCGCGCCAACTTTTGCGGTTGGTATGGCGCACATCATCACCGAGGTATTTAACAGCCGGACGATGATGGCGTTCTGGTATCACTTCGCGATCCTGTTTGAAGCGCTGTTTATCCTGACCGCCGTGGATGCTGGCACCCGCGCCTGCCGCTTTATGGTGCAGGATCTTGCCGGTACGGTGGTCCCTTCGCTGGCGAATAACCGTTCATGGCTGGGCAATATGGCGGGCACCACCGTCGCCGTGGCGGGCTGGGGCTTCTTCGTCTATCAGGGCGTCATCGATCCGCTAGGCGGCATCAACACCCTCTGGCCGCTGTTTGGTATCGGCAACCAGATGCTGGCCTCCATGGCGCTGATACTGGGCACCGTTGTGCTGTTTAAAATGAAGAAACAGCGCTACGCCTGGGTCACCATTTTGCCAACCATCTGGCTGTTCATTACCTCAATGACCGCCGGATGGCAGAAAATCTTCCATGAGAAAGCGAACATTGGCTTCCTTGCTCAGGCCAACAAATTCTCAAGAGGCATCGAAGAAGGTATTGTCATCGCCCCGGCGAAAAGCGTGGCGGATATGCAAACTATTGTATTCAGTAATCAGATTAACGCCGCCCTCTGCGCCTTCTTTATGCTTGTTGCGGTCACCATGCTGATTTCCGCCTTCTTTGTGATCCGCCGTGCGCTGGCCAGCCCGACGCCTACCGTACATGAAACCGATCCATCACTGAGAAAAGAGGTCAGCCATGTCTGATGCCATTTTCGCCCGCCGTTCCTTAAGCACGCTGAAAATCCGCCGCTGTGTTGCCGTGATGGAAGTTTCATCTGCTCCAGCACCGTTAACGTTAAGGCTGCTAATGTCACGGCTGGCGCAAAGTTTCCGTCTGATGGTGGGCGTACAGGATTACCCCACCTATTTACGCCATATGCATCAACAGCACCCTGGCACTAAACCCATGACGGAAAAAGAGTTTCACCGTTATTGTCTGGATGCCCGCTTCCCAAGCCAGGCGGGCAAGCTGGGAAAATGCCCCTGTTAAGCCGCGTCCCCGATCGTCCGATCGGGGCGTTTTATCCCCGCTTTACCGCCCAGCTAAAAAAATATATTCATCAGAGAACTTGTGATTCATCTGATTGCCGAATACTGTTGTTAAAATAAGAAGATACAGACCGCTAAGGATTTTCCGAGGAAACCACTGATGACCGATGAACTGGGGCAATCGCGACTATATACCTGGTTTGGTACGTCGAGCCCCCATTGGCGCTTAACCTCCGACAGTGACGCACTGCACTTTGCTGAAGATGAAACGTCCAGCACGCATATTGCCGTGCCCCTGACCTTTGCGCAGGCAAAACTGCTGCGCAGTATGACGGTGATTACATCCAGCATTAATTTGACTCTCTCTTTCTACGGTGAAGAGCTGGCGATGCATCTGGTTGGCAGGAAGGTTAACCAGTCTGAATGGGCTGGCAGCGCGTCCGCCTGGGGTGATACCACTGCAGTGGCCCGCGATCTGGTGCTGGGGCTCTCTTTTGCCGAACAAGTTGTGTCCGAGGCCAACTCGGTAATTGTTATCCTCGATCAGCGTGGCAATATTCAGCGTTTTAATCGCATGAGCGAAGAATACACCGGCCTGAATGAACAGGAGGTTATAGGCCGTAACGTTTTCCAGCTTTTTATGACCCGGAAAGAAGCCGCCGCGTCGCGCCGTAACATCAGTGGTTTTTTCCGCGACGGCAGCTCTTACGAAGTGGAACGCTGGATCAAAACGAAAAAGGGGCAGCGTCTCTTCCTGTTCCGCAATAAATTCGTGCATAGCGGCAGCGGCAGAAATGAAATCTATCTCATCTGTTCTGGCACCGACATTACGGAAGAACGCCGCGCCCAGGAGCGCCTGAGGCTGTTAGCCAACACGGACAGCATCACCGGCCTGCCCAATCGTCATGCGATTAACCAGGAGATAGCGACGGCCCTTGAGGAGCGTCAGGAGGGCCAGACCGGTATCGTCTATCTCGACCTGGATAATTTCAAAAAGGTCAACGATGCCTACGGCCATATGTTTGGCGATCAGCTGCTTCAGGCCGTTTCGCTGGCCATTCTTAGCTGTCTGGAAAAAAATCAGACCCTCGCCCGTCTTGGCGGCGACGAATTCATCGTGCTGGCCACCGATACCCACCAGGCTACGCTGGAGGCCATGGCGTCCCGTATCCTGGATCGGCTCCGGCAGCCTTTCCGCATTGGCCTGATAGAGGTCTATTCCGGCTGTTCAATTGGCATCGCGGTCAGCCCGCAGCATGGCGAAGATCGGGAGAGCCTGATCCGTAACGCGGATACTGCCATGTACACCGCTAAAGAGAGCGGCCGGGGTAAATACTGCATTTTCAGCGCCGAGATGAATAAGCGCGTGTTCGAGTACCTCTGGCTGGATACAAACCTTCGTAAAGCGCTGGAGCTAAACCAGCTGATTATTCATTATCAGCCCAAGCTGGACCCGGCGGGCAAGGTTACCAGCGTGGAAGCGCTGGTGCGCTGGCTCTCACCCGAGCGCGGGCTCGTTCCTCCCGGCAGCTTTATCTCCTATGCCGAAGAGTCAGGTCTGATTGTCCCGCTGGGACGCTGGGTGATGCTGACGGCCCTTGAGCAGATTATGCGCTGGCAGGAAAAAGGCATTTTTCTCCGCGTGGCGGTAAATGTGTCGCCCAGACAGCTGGTCGATCAGAGTATCTATGCCGATCTTAAACAGGCACTGGATCGGCTCGGACTGACCAAAAGCCCGATAGATATTGAGCTGACGGAGAGCTGCCTGATCGAAAATGAAGAGAAGGCGTTATCACTGATGGCGCAGTTCAAAGAACTGGGTGCGGAAGTGCACCTGGATGATTTTGGCACCGGCTACTCTTCCCTGTCACAGCTCGCCAGGATGCCGGTCGACACCATCAAGCTGGATCAGAGTTTTGTCCGTGGCGTTAACGATCAGCCGGTATCCCAGTCGCTGGTAAAGGCGATCGTCGCCGTCGCCAGGGCGCTGGATTTAAGCGTGATCGCGGAGGGCATCGAAACGCCGGAGGAGGAAGCGTTTGTGATGGAAAACGGCGTGGATATTCGTCAGGGGTATCTGTACGCGAAGCCAATGCCCGCCGATGAACTCGAGCACTGGCTTGCGCGGCTTCCTGCCGGTCAGTAATTATCCAACTTTACGCAGTACCTGGGCACTGTGCCGGTTTTGTAGCTGAACCAGACGTTCCATATAGGCGATATCCTTGGGTTCAATGGAGAAGGCGAAATCGACCCAGTCCTCGGTAATGTCCATCAGCTCCGCCCGCGTCAGTTGCAGCACGCGCTGACGCGCTTTCAGCATTGCCCTTACTCCGTTCAGCTTGGGCCGCAGAACATCGATAAAGGTGCGGGTGGCCTGATATCCTTCACCCGGCTGAAACAGCTTATCGACCAGGCCCCGTGTTTCAAACCACTCAGCCGTGTGCGATTCGCCTTCACAAATCAGCTCTTCAGCCAGCTTCATTCCGGCACGTCGCGCGACCAGCGAGTAGCCTCCCATGCCGGGAAACAGATTGAAGGCGATTTCCGGGAAGCCCATTCTTGCGGTGTTTTGCGCCAGAATAAAGTGGTGTGCCAGGGCGGCTTCAAATCCGCCGCCCAGTGCGCTCCCCTCGATCATCGCGATGCTGACCGCGCCCGTATCAAACCCGCGGGCAGCGGCGTGAATGCAGTCCACGCACGCCCGGGCGTAGGCACGCAGCGCCTCACGGCGCCCGTTTTTGATCGACTCCACGAAAAACCGTAAGTCGCCGCCTGCGTTGAACATGGTCGGCACCAGCGAGCCCGTCACCCAAAAATCTATGGCTATACCGGCGCGCTGCGCGGCGTAGCTAAGATTCATGATCTCTTCAATAAGCTCGTGGTTAAAGCTGGGTCGCGGTTGCGCTCTCAGCATCATCCACATGGTACGACGCCCCTCTTCATAATACGCGGATAGCTGAGTCGTTTGTCCAGCTTCGGTGAACAGCCTGCATGTTGTCTGATTAATCACTGTCATAGTCTTATCCTCTGTTTATGGGTGCGCTCAAGCGCGCCCCCAGCGTAATGCAGAGCGTCAAATCACTAAACGAGCTTTTGATTTTTAAGAAAAAAGAGGACGGGACATTCCCAGCCTTACGGCTGGGGAAAAACAGGCATCAGGGTGACGAAGTCAGGCGGAATGGCGTTCTGGAAGGATTAAGTAACTATCGGAAAGACTATTTTTGTCCATACCACGCATTACTGCCGTGCTTGCGTAAATAGTGGCAATCCAGCAGCGGTTGCTGAATCGAAGGGAGTGACGGCGTCAGAAGCTGGCTGTAGATGCCCATATAGGCCACCTCTTCCAGCACTACGGCCGAATGCACTGCCTCCTGAGGAGTTTTGCCCCAGCAAAACGGGCCATGGGAGTTGACCAGTACCGCCGGAATAGCCATCGGGTCCAGGCCTTCTTCACGGAAGGTTTCAACGATCACCTGCCCGGTTTCCCATTCATAGCGCGTCTGGATCTCTCCGGGACGCATCTGTCGGGTACAGGGAATAGCACCATAAAAATCATCAGCGTGTGTCGTGCCCCAGGCCGGAATGGATTTACCCGCCTGTGCCCAGATAGTGGCATGACGGGAGTGCGTATGCACAATACTGCCAACTTCAGGCCAGGCCAGATAGAGCGCTCTGTGGGTGTCCGTATCGGAGGAAGGTCGCTTGCTGCCCTCAACAACCTCTCCTGTAGCGATATCGACCACGACCATATCGTCACGCTGCATCACCGGATAGCTGACGCCGGAAGGCTTAATAACCATCAGGCCAGAGGAGCGATCGACTGCGCTGACGTTGCCCCAGGTGAAAACCACAAGGCCATGCTCTGGCAGGGCAAGATTGGCTTCCAGTACCTGCTGTTTGAGTTGTTCTAACATCACTTTTCTCCGTGCGTTCTTTCTTTTATTTTCATCGCTACGGCGCTTTTAATGTATGGAGCTTTTAGCTGGATGCGCGGCAGGAAATGGCTACAGAGCACAAGTTGAGCTGGCAAGAGAGGTTTTTGGCAAGGCGCATGATGCGGGATCGGATTTGCCCTTTACGGATTTGTAGAATAGTTAGCAGATTAACGGAATATACCTGGCAAACAAAACCATGGTAATATCAGGGTCATGACGGCGGTAAAAAGACTCTAACCCTGTCAGTGACGTATCTCCCGCTATCTCTGGTGAATGAAATTAACTCAGGCCAGATATAAGCCTGAATGAGTAAGATCTTTACTTCTGCTCAGTTGACCAGGCGCGGTTACTCAAGTATGCAGAGTATTGCGCGCTCAGGCTTCCGACCGGTCCTGTTTAAACTGACGCTACCTGGTGAAATATTCGTCTGATAATGAGCGGTTAAAGGTTGAGAAGTGCTATAAGCGGCTATACTTAATGGAATATTTAGCGCAGTAAAATTATGGAGAAATGATTATGTCTTTGACTGCAAAACGCATCACAGCAGGCCTGCTGGCCACCACGTTGGTTCTTTCACTGAGCGCCTGCTCAAACTGGTCTAAACGCGATCGTAATACCGCTATCGGTGCAGGGGCCGGTGCAATCGGTGGTTCTGTGCTCACGAACGGCAGCGGTCTGGGCACCGTTGGCGGCGCAGCGGTAGGGGGCATTATCGGTCACCAAATCGACCGGTAAGTCCTGTGCTTTCACAGCCTGCATCCCCGTAAATGAGAGCCGCGATTTCTCGCGGCTTTCTTATGTCAGCCGCCGGCGAGCTTAACCTTCATTCCTTTAGCTTCAAGCAGCGTTTTAATCAGTTCGCGCTTATCACCCTGAATCTCAATCACGCCCTCTTTTACCGAGCCGCCGCATCCACATTTTTTCTTCAGCTCAGCCGCTAATTTTTCCAGATCTGCGTCCGGTAAATCGATTCCGGCGATCAGGCTGACGCCCTTGCCTTTTCTGCCGCTGGTTTGCCGCTGAATCCGCACGATGCCATCCCCTTTCGGACGCTGCACCACTGCTTCAGGCCGATCAATGCGGCCTGAATCCGTTGAGTAGACTAACCTGCTGTTGTTATCGGCCATTATGCCTCCCGTAACGATGCCAGAATTGAAGCCAGGGTCGCAGCCGGATCGGCAGACTGGGTCACCGGACGACCGATTACCATATAGTCTACGCCAGCCTGGCGGGCCTGCTGCGGGGTCATAATACGGCGCTGATCGCCGGCATCGCTGCCCTCGGGCCGGATACCTGGAGTGATCAGTTTAAAGTCCTGTCCGATGGCGCTTTTCAGGCGTACCGCTTCATGCGCAGAGCAGACAACGCCATCCAGCCCGCACTGATGAGTAAGACGCGCCAGGCGCTCGGCATGTTCGGCCGGAGAAACATCAATGCCCAGCCCTTTCAGATCTTCTGCATCCATGCTGGTCAGTACCGTAACCGCAATCAGCATTGGCGCATCCTTACCGAACGGCAGCAACGCCTCTCTGGCCGCTGTCATCATGCGCGCTCCCCCGCTGGCGTGGACATTGACCATCCATACGCCTAAATCAGCCGCCGCGGCCACCGCATGCGCGGTCGTATTAGGGATATCATGAAATTTTAAGTCGAGAAACACCTCAAAGCCACGACCCTGCAAGTCGCGTACCAGCTGCGGTCCAAACAGCGTAAACATCTCCTTGCCGACTTTCAGACGACAGCTGCCTGGCTCAATGCCGTCAACAAAGGCCAGAGCGCTATTGAGATCGGCGTAATCTAACGCCAGCAGAATCGGTGAACCAGTTACCTGAGGTGAATGCATGATAAGCCCTCTGAAGATGAAGCACCGGGCGGCGCAGGAGATAAACGGCAAGCATTCTACCTGTGGGATAGCGAAATTCACAGTTAACCCGCTGACTTTTGCGACTCATTTCTGCCAGACCGGGGATTTCGCTGAAGCTTCTGAAACCTTTTCCTGCTTTGAGATATTAGTATGTTGTAACTAATAAACAAGCGCTGAGCGTCAGTATTCGCGACGTTAAGCCGCGTTTTTACTGACCATCAAGGCCGCGAATAGGTTTGACGGAGGACCATGCCCGGCAGGAAGGACAGTGCCAGTAGAGGGCGTGAGCGGTAAAGCCACATTTGTGACAGCGATAGCGAGGCTTGGTGCGGATCTGCTCCCCCACCATGTCGCGCAGGACCATCAGGCTCTCTTTTGCCCGCCCGTCTTCCGCTTCGTGCAGGTGAAAATCCATCAGCCGGTGGAACACCCGCATAGTCGGATGACGCTGCAGCTGACGGTTGATATAGAGCTGAGCGACTTCACCGCCCTCTTTCTGCTCAATGACCTCAGACAGATAGAGTTCAGCCACCGCACCGGTGTTCTCTTCCACGCACCGTTTAAGATAGTCTGCCCAGGCGTCAGGCTGGTTTAGCTCATGGTAGCAGGTTTCCAGCATTTCCAGCGTTTCGCTGACCAGCTCTTTATCCTGCTCAATGACGCGCTTCAACTGTTCCACGGCTTTTGCATAGTCGCGGTTCGCCATAAAGATGCGCCCCATCATGATCGAGACCCGCGCGCTCTGCCGGTCGGCAGACTCTGCTTTCCTGAGTAGCCCCATCGCCCTGTCGAGATCGTCGCTGCCCATCGCCTGAAGGGCCAGCTCGCAGTAAAAATGGGCAATTTCCATTCGCTGCTTTTCTTTACCCAGCTTAACCAGCCGCTCGGCCACCTCAATGGCTTTAGGCCAGTCGCTTGTCGCCTGATGAATAATCAGCAGCTGCTGAAGCGCGCCGATGCGAAAATCCGTTTCATCCACCAGCTGGGCAAACATCTCTTCGGCACGATCGTAAAAACCGGCCGCCATATAGTCGCGGCCGAGTTGCTGAACGGCCAGAAGCCGCTGATCGTAAGTCAGGGAAGCGCTTTCCATTAGCGCCTGGTGAATACGGATAGCGCGATCCACTTCCCCTCTTGAGCGAAAAAGATTACCGAGCGTCAGGTGTGCTTCAACCGTTCCGCTGTCCTCTTTCAGCATATCAAGAAAGAGATCCACTGCCTTATCCTGCTGATTAGAAAGCAGAAAGTTGACGCCGGCAACGTAATCCCGTGAGAGGCGGCTGGCTTCCTGTTGCTTATTCTGTTGCGCACTTCTGCGCCCCATATACCAGCCGTAGGCGGCGGCGACAGGGAGTAACAGAAAAAGCAGTTCCAGCATGAGTAATTATTCCTTTATGGCAGGGACAGAGGACGCGTTCACGGGTTCCTCTGCCTGCCCCAGCTGCTGCTGGAGACGTTTCAGTTTACGTTGAGAATGCGCGAGCGAGACCCGGACGCGAAGCCAGAACAGACCGCAAATCGCCCACCCCAGAATAAAGCCAGCGGCAAACAGGATCGCCAGAAGCGTTGAAATACGATACTGCCCCTGCGCCAGCAGGTAGTTGAACGTCACCACCTGATCGTTATGCGCTCCGAGCGTAACCGAGATGATGAAGATCGCTAATACAAGTAAGAAAATCAGCAAATATTTCACAGTCCGTCCCATAGTCTGATGATTATCAGATGAATTATGCCAAAAAAAATGCCCGGTTGCTTGCCTGATAGATCGGTGCGCGGCTGGACGCTGGAAATCATCTTTTGCGATACCCCTGTTATGGGGGCAAAAGTCCAGAACTCAATTACTCCTGCTCGCGCGCTTCTATCTCTTTATGCTCGGCTGGCGGCACGGTTAGCGGGCCAGCAAAGCGCTGTACCAGCCAGGTAGCTACCGTAATCAGCAGCCAGCTTATCAGGGTTGAGGTGATCAGATCGCCTGGCCAGTGCATTCCCAGCACCAGACGACTTGCCATTACGCCGGTCGCCCAGGCGAGTATAACCACTACCGTCAGAATGCGGCGGCGCGGCCAGAGCAGGCCAATGCCCAACAGCGCCCAGCTTGCTGCAAACATGGTATGCCCTGAGGGAAATGCAAAGCCGGTTTCAAACGCCCAGTGATCTTTCAACCACTGCGGCAGCTGGGCATCATTCTCTATCGTCTCAATCACCTGCTGGCTACGAATCTCACGCGCCTGCCCGTAAAACAGTTGCGGGTCCAGACCCTGAGTTTTTTCCAGCCAGAGTACATACGGGCGTGGTTCCTGCACCTGCTCTTTGATATAGCTTTTACTGTATTGTCCGGTCAGCAGCGCTGCGGTGACGATCAGCAGCAGGATGACGGCCGGTTTTAGCCGGAAGCGCAGACACCAGAAAAACCAGCCGCAGAGAACGGCACTGGTCAGGATCCCCCAGGGGCGGGTGACGGTTTCCGTTACCCAGAACAGGGCTTTATAGCCTGCGCCCATTTCGGTTGGATGCCACTGCCACCCCGACAGCCAGACGCCAACCGGCATAATCAGTAACAACAGCGTACCCAGAGTGGTGCGTTTCATGATAGCTAACATAGTTGTCCTTAACACCGGTTCTGGTCTGCTGACCTGACCTAACGAATAGTTGACCAAAAATAATAACATACTGTCGCAGAAGGTGATAATTGTGCGCATTTAGCGCAATCGCACTATCTCGTTTACCGTCTCTGTTCTGATTGTGGCAAAATAGCCTTAATCAAATGTCAGACAGCTGACAGCGCGCTACCATGATGATAGCGCAACATCTTAAGATTCTGGAGAATCACATGCAGCTTAAGAAGGTGGCAGAAGCTAAACTGCCGACGCCATGGGGCGATTTCCTGATGGTCGGTTTTGAAGAACTGGCGACCGGACAGGATCACGTTGCGCTGGTGTATGGTGAAATCAGCAACAGCGAAGCCGTTCTGGCCCGCGTTCACTCAGAGTGCCTGACGGGGGATGCCCTGTTCAGTCTGCGATGCGACTGCGGTTTTCAGCTTGAGGCCGCCCTTAATCACATTGCGGAAGAAGGCCGGGGCGTGCTGCTCTACCACCGCCAGGAGGGCCGCAATATCGGGCTGCTGAATAAAATTCGCGCCTATGCGTTGCAGGACAAAGGATTTGATACGGTTGAGGCTAACCACCAGCTGGGGTTTGCCGCCGATGAGCGCGACTTCACGCTGTGCGCAGATATGTTCAAGCTGCTGGGGGTGAATGAGGTTCGCCTGCTGACCAATAATCCGCGCAAGGTGGAGATCCTGAGCGAGGCTGGCATCAATATTGTTGAACGCGTGCCGCTTATCGTGGGCCGTAACCCCGCAAATGCGCACTACCTTGATACCAAGGCGGCGAAAATGGGTCACCTGCTGACCAAAGAGTAGCAGCCCTGCAAAAAAGGGACGGTTTCCCGTCCCTTTTCCATCAGGTGAGCATATTGCGAATAACGTAGTGCAAAATCCCATCGTTTTTATAATAGGTCAGCTCATTGCCGGTATCGATACGGCAACGCGTCTCCAGCGTTTCTTTCTCGCCATTCGCCCGCGTCAGCGTAACGCTCACGGTACCGCCGGGTTTAAGCTGGTCGAGGTTCTCAACATCTATCTGCTCATCACCGGTTAACTGAAGCGTTTTCCTGCTCACGCCTTCCGGAAACTCCAGCGGCAGAATTCCCATACCGATTAGGTTAGAGCGGTGGATGCGTTCAAAGGATTCGGCAATAACCACCCGGATTCCCAGCAGACGCGGTCCTTTTGCCGCCCAGTCGCGGCTCGAACCTGAACCATATTCTTTACCGGCAATTATCGCCAGCGGCGTCGCCTGCTGCTGATATTTCATGGCGGCGTCATAAATGGCCATCTGTTCATTACCCGGAACGAAGCGGGTAACGCCGCCTTCCACCCCAGGCACCATTTCATTACGGATACGGATGTTGGCGAACGTGCCGCGCATCATCACTTCGTGATTGCCGCGTCGTGAACCATAGGAGTTAAAATCGCCGCGCTCGACGCCATGCTCCTGAAGATAGCGCCCTGCCGGACTTTCCGCTTTAATGCTCCCAGCCGGTGAGATGTGGTCAGTGGTGACCGAATCACCGAGCATCGCCAGAATCCTCGCGCCCCGGATATCCGTTACCGGCGCAGGCTCTTTGCCCATATCGTCAAAGAAAGGCGAAAGCCGGATATAGGTCGACCCCTCATCCCAGTCGTAGGTTGCCGCTTCACTAACCTTAATTTCCTGCCACTCAGGCGTGCCTTCGAAAACTTCAGCATACTCTTTATGGAACATTTCGGTGGAAACCAGCTGGACCGCTTCATCAATCTCTTCCGGCGATGGCCAGATATCCTTCAGATAGACAGGCTTACCCGTTTTATCCTCGCCCAGAGGATCCGTTGCCAGATTGACATTCATATTCCCTGCCAGCGCGTAGGCAACCACCAGCGGCGGAGAGGCGAGCCAGTTAGTTTTCACATAAGGGTGAATGCGCCCTTCAAAGTTGCGGTTGCCGGAAAGCACCGCGCCTACGGTAAGATCGCCCTCTTTGATGGCACTTTCTACAGCGTCAGGAAGTGGGCCGGAGTTACCGATACAGGTCGTACATCCGTAACCCACCAGGTTAAAGCCTAATTTATCGAGGTAAGGCGTTAACCGGGCAGTGGCAAGATAATCGGATACCACTTTTGAACCGGGTGCCAGTGACGCTTTTACCCAGGGTTTCCGCTGGAGTCCGAGCGTTACCGCTTTTTTCGCCAGCAGGCCGGCAGCCATCAATATGCTTGCGTTCGAGGTATTCGTGCAGGAAGTGATGGCGGAAATGACTACGGCGCCATCTTCCAGGTCGTGCGAACGCCCTGTCTCGCTATCCGTATAGCTTACCGCCTTGTGCTGCTTCTGAGCGTGGTTAACTTCAAGCTCATGGCTGGCCTGGAAAGCCTGAGGGACGCCGTTCAGAGACACGCGGTCCTGCGGGCGTTTCGGGCCGGCCACGCTGGCTTCTACGGTACTCATATCCAGCGCCAGTGAGCTGGAGAACACAGGCTCATCGCCGGGTTCGCGCCACAGCCCCTGCGCTTTGGTGTAGGCTTCGACTAACGCGACCTGCTCGCTGCTGCGGCCGGTCAGCTTCATATAACCCAGCGTGACATCATCGACCGGGAAGAATCCGCAGGTTGCACCATACTCAGGCGCCATATTGGCGATGGTCGCGCGATCGGCCAGCGGCAAATCGTCCAGTCCATCGCCGTAAAATTCGACGAATTTACCGACCACGCCGTGCTTACGCAGCATCTGCGTGACGGTCAGTACCAGATCTGTTGCGGTAATCCCTGGATTAAGTTTGCCAGTGAGCTTAAAGCCCACTACATCCGGGATCAGCATCGATACCGGCTGACCCAGCATTGCGGCTTCCGCCTCAATGCCGCCAACGCCCCATCCTAACACGCCCAGCGCGTTGATCATGGTGGTATGCGAATCGGTGCCTACAAGCGTATCCGGATAGGCCACTTCCTCACCATCGAGCGTTTCATGCCAGACGGATTTACCCAGATACTCAAGGTTTACCTGGTGACAAATACCGGTACCTGGCGGCACGACGCTGAATTTATTGAAGGCTTTCTGGCCCCAGCGGAGAAATACGTAGCGCTCGTGGTTACGCTCCATCTCCAGCCTGACGTTCTCTCCAAACGCGTCATCATTACCGAATTTATCAACCGTTACGGAGTGATCGATCACCAGATCGACAGGTGAAAGTGGATTTACCTTAGCCACATCCCCACCGAGACGATTAACCGCTTCACGCATGGCAGCGAGGTCGACCACGGCCGGAACCCCGGTAAAATCCTGCATTAAAACGCGGGCAGGCCGGTAAGCGATTTCACGATCGGCGTGCGCATCTTTCAGCCATCCGGCCAGCGCCGCAATATCATCGGTGGTCACGGAGCTTTCATCCTGCCAGCGCAGCAGATTTTCCATCAGGACTTTCAGAGATTTGGGCAAGCGGGAGATATCGCCGAGTTGCTCAGCGGCATGAGGAAGACTGTAGTAATGGTAACGTTGGCCTTTGACCTCCAGCGTATCCTTACTTATTTGGTGTAGGGTGGACGACATTACTCCTCCTTTGTTCGACTCTCATCACAGATAACCTGAGTCATTACAGGGTCTCATTTAAAGATAGTACAAACTTAAAGTAACGTTTTGATAACAACACCAAATGTGCAATTTTAAGACTGTCGCCCAGACAAAAACGCCCTGCGGTCTGAACCCCAGGGCGTTTTTAAAGAATTCATTAACTGGCTATTGTCGCCACTATCTGATTACCATGACCAGCCAAAGTAAGCTTGTCCAGAATAAAGCGGAGAAGGTCCAGGTACTAAACCAGGTCATTTGGGTTAAATTCATTGCTCTGCCCTCACTCTGCGAATTAATCAGAAACCACCGAAAAAAAACCATTCAAAACAACAACATTCGCTACATTATAAATACCCGGGATTATATTGCTGGCGATAAGCTGCCTGACCAGGTTTATAAGTCATCACCCATAACGCTTTATTTATTTTATAGCCCAACAATTTATAAAGGCATTGCGTTATAACTTTTGGTTATTTGTTTGTTTTATCCATCATTGATTCAATAAAGTTACGCTGTAACTGATTGAGGCTCCATGAGTCAGGAATAGTCACCTCAGACGTTTCTTTATCTTTACAGTACGTCTCTTTAATTTTGCGCGTTTGCTCTGATTTACGACTTAATGCCTGTAGCTGCATAATTAACCCCACATACGCCAAATCATGAATACTGCAACAATCCAGAACACCGCTGAGCCTGCGAATACTGCTAACCATGCTTTGCGTTTCAGATTGCTGTTACGCTGAACCTTAAGGGTTTTATGCCCGAAGTCATGTTGTGCTGTTAATCTGGTAGCCATAGTTTTTGATAATCACTCTTATTAAAACGATTGTCTGAACCAATCAGAAATTAGGATGAATCCTAAACATTTTGCGAAGCGAAATCCAGTCATTTTTATTTAACAGAACGATTAATGAGATTTATCAAACAAGATAATCTTTATCGCCTGTCATTAGCAAAACTGATAACTGAAGAGGAAAAATCACAGCGGATTACCCTCTCGCCAGCGCCGTTCAGATCCATTAATTCCTGTTGCCCCGGCCGCGCTTCCTTTGAAACCGCAGCCCTCAACGTCTTGTTAACTAGAGTATGAGAATCATCCTGGTAACCCGCAAAGCTGTCCGCTGAAAAATGTGTACTATTTCTCATTTAATGAATAACAATGGAAAAACCTGTGATAGATGTTTCATTTACGTAAAATAATAAAAAGGTTTTATCGTTAAAGCTTAAGAAAGGTCCATCTGGTAACGAGAGGGAGCCGCCTGAGCGGCTCTTGACGGAAGAGAAAGGGGCGTGGTGAGATTTATCGGGCCGGCAGTTTGATATCTTTAAACATCGCTTCGATATCATCGTTGGATTTTAAACTTACAGCAGTATCAACAACATCGCGCGTCAGATGGGGCGCAAAGCGCTGGATGAAGTCATACATATAGCTTCGTAAAAAGGTACTGCGGCGAAAGCCGATTTTAGTCGTACTGTTACTAAAGACCTCTGCCGCCTCGATTCTTACCAGGTCGGGATCGGATACAGGGTCGACCGCCATGCTGGCAATCACGCCAACACCCAGTCCCAGCCTGACGTAGGTTTTAATCACATCCGCATCGGTGGCGGTAAAGACGATACGCGGGGTCAGCCCTGCCCTGTTGAACGCCGTATCCAGTTCTGAACGGCCCGTAAAGCCAAAGGTGTAGGTTACTAACGGGAATTCCGCAAGTTCCTCAATGGTCACTTTCTCTTTTCCGGCCAGCGGATGGTCAGCGGTGACGACTATAGCCCGGTTCCAGTGATAGCAAGGCAGCATCACTAAATCATCATAAAGATGCAGGGCTTCAGTCGCGATGGCGAAGTCTGCATTCCCTTTTGAAACCGCCTCAGCAATCTGCGTAGGCGATCCCTGATGCATATGCAGCGAGACGCGCGGATAGCGCTCAATAAACCCTTTAATCACATTCGGCAGCGCGTAGCGAGCCTGCGTGTGCGTTGTGGCAACGTAAAGCGACCCCTTGTCAGGCCAGGTATGTTCGCCCGCAACGGACTTGATGGCATCGACTTTAGAGAGGACTTCACGGGCAATGCGGATAATCTCCTGCCCCGCTGGCGTAACCTGCGTCAGGTGTTTACCGCTTCGGGCAAAAATCTGAATCCCCAGCTCATCCTCCAGCATACGCACCTGCTTACTGATGCCGGGCTGAGAGGTATAGAGCCCCTCTGCGGTGGAAGAGACGTTAAGGTTATGGTTAACCACTTCGACAATATAACGCAGCTGCTGCAATTTCATTTTTCATTCCGTCCAGGGGTTGGAGCGACACGCCGGTTACGCTTGCAGGCTTAGCGCCAAAGTGCCCGGTCTAATGCAATTAGATAATAAGAAAGGGGATATTTATAACCACTATACCAAACATGGCTGAGATGTATAGCGGGCCTGCGGGAGAAAAAGAGAGGGCCGGCAAATGCCGGCCCTGTGATTACTTCTTAGCGGAAGCTTTATCCGCTTTTGCGGTACTTTTTTCCGTCACGGTCCATTTGCCGTCAACGTAGAAAGCGCTCCAGCCCGTCGCCTTGCCCTCTTTTTCGGTGCTGACATACTGCTGCTTTGTTTTACGGCTAAAGCGGACGACCGACTTGTTGCCTTCGGCATCAGCGGCAGGCGCATCAGCCAGATAACGCAGCTTTTCAGGCAGGCGATCGCGGAATCGCTGAAGCTCTTCCACCAGCGGTGCGCGCGTTTCCCGGGATTTAGGGAACGTATTTGCCGCCAGGAAGACGCCTGCGGCACCGTCGCGCAGAACAAAGTAAGCATCTGACTTTTCACACTCAAGCTCAGGCAGCGGCACCGGATCTTCTTTCGGTGGCGCGACGTCGCCGTTGCGCAGGATCTTACGGGTGTTTTTACATTCGTCGTTAGTACAAGCCATGTATTTGCCGAAACGACCCATTTTCAGGTGCATTTCGGAGCCACATTTTTCGCACTCAACAATCGGGCCATCGTAGCCTTTAATGCGGAACTCGCCCTGCTCGATCTCATAACCATCACAGCCTGGGTTATTACCGCAGACGTGAAGCTTACGCTGATTGTCGATCAGATAGCTGTCCATGGCCGTGCCGCACTTCTGGCAGCGACGACGGGCGCGAAGCGCGTTGGTTTCGGCATCTTCACCCTCAAGAATATTCAGGACTTCATTCTCAGGGATCAGGTTGATGGTCTGCTTACAGCGCTCTTTAGGCGGCAGTGCGTAACCGGAACAGCCAAGGAACACGCCGGTGCTGGCGGTACGGATACCCATTTTACGGCCGCAAGTCGGGCAGTCGATGGAGGTCAGGATCATCTGGTTCGGCTGCATGCCGCCCTCTTCCGGATCCTTATCCGCCTGCTCAAGCTGCTGGCTGAAATCCGCGAAGAATTTATCCAGCACGCCTTTCCACTGCGCTTCGTTATTCGCGACCTTATCCAGATTGTCTTCCATATGCGCGGTGAAGTCGTAATTCATCAGCTCGCGGAAGTTAGCTTCCAGCCTGTCGGTTACGATTTCCCCCATCTTTTCCGCATAGAAGCGGCGGCTCTCAACACGCACGTAGCCGCGATCCTGGATGGTAGAGATGATTGACGCATAGGTCGAAGGTCGACCGATCCCGCGTTTTTCCAGCTCGCGGACCAGCGATGCTTCGCTGAAGCGTGCCGGCGGCTTGGTGAAGTGCTGGCTTGGCTTCAGCTGTTGCAGCTTAAGCTCCTCTCCCACTTCAACCGGCGGCAAGGTGCGATCTTCATCGCCTTTACGCAGCGCAGGCATCACTTTTGTCCAGCCGTCAAAGCGCAGCGTGCGGCCCTTCGCTTTAAGTTTGAAATCACCCGCCGTAACGGTCAGCGTGGTTGAATCATACTGCGCAGGCATCATCTGACAGGCGACAAACTGTCGCCAGATGAGCTGATACAGCTTCTGCGCATCCGCTTCCATGTCTTTCAGATGGTCGGCCAGAACGCCGACGTCAGATGGGCGGATCGCTTCGTGCGCTTCCTGAGAGTTATCTTTGCTGGTATAGACGTTAGCGGCCTTCGGCAGATACTTAGCGCCGAACTCATCTTCGATATAGCCGCGCACCATGCTGACCGCATCCTGACTCAGGTTGGTGGAGTCAGTACGCATATAAGTGATATGACCCGCCTCATAGAGACGCTGCGCCATCATCATGGTTTTCTTCACGCCGTAGCCCAGACGGGTACTGGCCGCCTGTTGCAGCGTGGAGGTAATGTAAGGTGCACCAGGCTTGCTGCTGGTGGGCTTATCTTCACGGTCGGTTACCTGATAGCGCGCTTTTTCCAGCAGGCTGACCGCTGCCTGCGTCTGCTCGCCGTTCACCGGACGGAAAGGTTTGTCGTGCTGATGGGTAACTTCCATCGGCAGGCCCGTTCCTTTCGGGGTGTTCAGATCGGCGTGAAGCTCCCAGTACTCTTCCGGGACAAAAGCTTTAATTTCCCGCTCACGCTCCACGACCAGGCGTACGGCTACGGACTGAACGCGGCCGGCGGAGAGACCGCGGGCGATTTTTTTCCACAGCAGAGGTGAGACCATATAGCCCACCACGCGGTCCATAAATCGCCTTGCCTGCTGCGCATTGACCCGGTCGATATTCAGTTCGCCCGGCTTTTCAAAAGCCTGACGGATCGCATTCTTGGTGATTTCATTAAAGACGACGCGGCTGAAGCGCGAGTCATCGCCGCCGATCACTTCCCGCAGGTGCCAGGCAATGGCTTCCCCTTCGCGGTCAAGGTCGGTTGCGAGATAGATGTGGTCGGCATTCTCTGCGAGCGCTTTAAGCTCGGAAACGACCTTTTCCTTGCCAGGGAGGATCTGATAATTCGCTTCCCAGCCGTGGTAAGGATCGACGCCCATGCGGTTTACCAGCGCCGTTTTTTCGTCCTTTTTAACTTTTTTGGTTGTTTTACTGGTTGTAGAGTCAGCGCTCTTTTTAACCGTTGATCCACTGGTCGGCAAATCACGGATATGACCGACGCTGGATTTCACCACGTAGTCATTTCCAAGATATTTATTGATCGTTTTGGCTTTTGCCGGGGACTCAACTATTACGAGAGCTTTGCCCATATTTACCTTTACCTGTTTAAAACATCCGAGAGTAAATTGTGCCGTTTGTTCTGAAACACAAGAGTCGCATAACGCTATTACGGCCGGGATTGAAAACAATCTCTGATTAACGGACGGTGCTTAATGCCCTCTGCCGTTAAAGCCAACTGGCTGTTTTACGACACATTTTACAACCTGTTAAGCGAATTTCTAACAAAGCGTAAAGCCTGTTTTACGCCCGGAACCCGAAACGCCCACACTCTACCTGATAAAATTCGATACGCAACTTAATTAGCATCTGCCTGACGTTTACGCCAGAAAGTGAACAAAAAAACCCGCTTTCACCGGGCAGAAAATAGTCGCCTGCTAACGGCAGGGCGTTTTTTTAACCGCCTTGCGGTTCTGACAGCGCCGGACGTAATATAGCGTCGGTAAATAGGACTATAAAGGAGAGAAATCTGTGAATCAGACTCAGGGTATCGATCGGGCTTCCCTGCTAAGCGAGGCTAACGGCATGATTGCGGAACATGAACTTGCTTTTCCGGGGCTGACTGCAACTGACGTGGAACAGAACGGCGACGTGCTGGTTTTCCGTGGCGATTACTTTCTGGATGAGCAAGGGTTACCTACAGCCAGAAGTACCCAGGTGTTCAACGTGTTTAAATTCCTGGCCACCACGCTTTCCGCCCGTTACCACCTTGAAGAGTAATTCCGAAGGCAACTTGATTAAAGGCAGCGACCAGCGACGCCGCTGCCTGAATCCCTTCCTCAGAGCAGCGGTTTCTCGCCTCGCTGCCAGAGACGCAGCAGCAGGCGTTCTACGCTGCCCGCCGCGCTTTGGGTAAAGCGATCCATCATTTTTTTACGCGTAACAAAACGCACCGAAATGACCTGGTGACCGGCCAGCTGGTCAATGATCAGATCGTCGCTGGTACCGATGGCATCGATCAGCCCCTTTTCAAGCGCCTGAGTACCAAACCAGTGTTCACCGGTTGCCACATTGTCGATATCCAGCGCAGGCCGCATCTGGTGAACGAACGTTTTGAAGAGCAGATGGGTTTCGTTCAGATCTTCCCTGAATTTTTCCCGTCCCTGCTCGGTATTTTCTCCGAACAGCGTCAGCGTGCGCTTATATTCCCCTGCCGTATGCAGTTCAACATCGATCTCATTGCGCTTGAGCAGGCGGTTGAAGTTTGGGATCTGAGCAACCACACCGATAGAACCGATGATGGAGAACGGAGCCGCCACAATGCGGTCAGCTACGCAGGCCATCATATAACCGCCGCTTGCGGCGACTTTATCGACCGCGACGGTCAGGCGAATGCCCTTGTCACGCAGGCGCTGCAGTTGAGAGGAGGCAAGACCGTAGCCATGCACCACGCCGCCGGGGCTTTCCAGCCGCAGCAGTACTTCATCTTCCGGCCGGGCTACGGCGATGACCGCTGAAACTTCTTCGCGTAGCGAAGCCACCTCATGAGCATCCATGCTGCCTTTAAAGTCCATGACAAACAGCGTGGGCTTTCCGGTTTCGGCCTTGATTCCCTGCTTCGCCCGCAGCTTAGCGGCTTTAGCCTCCCGTTTTTCTTTCTTTTTATGCTCTTTGTGCCACAGTTTTTGATCCTGATGCGTCATGGTTGCCAGCATCATGTCATCTTTCATCTCTTTGTAGCGCTCACCCAGGTGGGTTAGTTTCAGCTGGCCGCCCTGCGAGCGTTTACGCATCGCGAGATGGGTAAACAGCAGCGCCACGGCGGCAATAGCCACCACTACCGTGACCGTTTTGGCCAGAAAAAGTCCATAATAAGAGAGTAATTCCACTCATTCCGCCTTATTTAACATCGTATTAGATCAGCTGCTAGTGTAGCCGAGTCGCTGCCCCGCGTCGCCCGAATCCGGACCGGAATGCACGTTTTTACCGGCGTCTTCCGTTGAACTGGGCCCCGTTTTAAGGCATAAAGCAGACTATTCAGCGCGGACAGAGGCGCCGGAATAACAATTCCGCCTGCCTGACCGCAACCGCCAGAGGAGTTTACCGTGGATTATCAACCTGAGAGCAATTTGCTGACCGATCGCATTATTCTTGTTACCGGCGCCAGCGACGGCATTGGCCGTGAAGCCGCCCTCACCTATGCCCGTTACGGGGCCAGAGTGCTGCTGCTCGGCAGAAACCCGCAGAAGCTGCGCGTCGTTGCGGATGAGATAGCCGCGCTGGAAAAAGCCCCCGCGAGCCTGTTTCTTCTCGACCTGGATCGGGCCACCCCGGAGCGCTGCCTTCAGCTCGCTGAAGAGATAGCCAGTGAGGTGCCTCGGCTGGACGGCGTGCTGCACAATGCCGGTCTGCTGGGCGATATTGTGCCGATGGCGGAACAGGACCCGCAGGTCTGGCAGCAGGTGATGCGCGTGAATATTGACGCTACTTTCTTCCTGACCCAGGCGCTACTGCCTCTGCTGCTGAAATCCCCCGCTGGTTCTCTGGTCTTCACCACTTCAAGCGTCGGTCGTCAGGGTCGCGCCAACTGGGGCGCCTATGCGGTTTCAAAATTTGCCACTGAAGGGATGATGCAGGTGCTGGCGGATGAGTACCGCGATCTTCCTCTGCGCGTTAACTGCATCAATCCCGGTGGCACAAGAACGAAAATGCGCGCCAGCGCTTTCCCGCAGGAAGATGCCGGTAAACTTAAAACCCCAGCGGATATTATGCCCCTCTATCTCTATCTGATGGGGGATGCGAGCAGGGATGAGACGGGCATCAGTTTTGATGCGCAGCCCGGACGTAAACCCGGAGCAGCAGAATAATGGCCGCCGATCGTCACCAGCAGCGCCAGCAAAAGCTGAAGGAAAAAGTGGATGCCCGCGTTGCGGCTGCAACGGAAACGCGCGGGATCCTGATGGTTTACACCGGCAACGGCAAAGGCAAAACCACCGCGGCTTTCGGCACGGTGACCCGTGCGGTGGGGCATCAGCGGCGGGCAGGCGTGATTCAGTTTATAAAAGGTGAGTGGCCGAACGGCGAGCGCAATCTGCTTGAGCCTCACGGCGTCGAATTTCAGGTAATGGCGACGGGGTTCACCTGGGATACCCAGAACAGAGAAACCGATACTGCCGCCTGCCTGCAAACCTGGGAGCATGCCAGGCGCATGCTGAGTGATGCAACGCTGGATCTGGTTATTCTGGATGAGCTGACCTATATGATCAGTTTTGATTATCTGCCGCTCGACGAGGTGGTCGCCGCGCTGGCAGCACGCCCCCCTCATCAGAGCGTGATCGTGACGGGGAGAGGCTGTCATCGGGATATTCTGGCGATGGCGGATACCGTTACCGAAATGCGTCCGGTTAAGCACGCCTTTGAGGCTGGCATCCAGGCCCAGCAGGGCATTGACTGGTAGTGACTTTATCCGCTACGAGATGCATGAAAATCCGTCATAAAAAAAGGCGACTTGCGTCGCCCTTTTCGTGGTTCCCGGCAATCAGCGCTTGCCGGCAGGACGACGGCTGCCGCTGCTGACCTGAGAATGACGCTTAACCGCACGGCGAATCTGATTTGCTTTAGTGCGGCGACGGTCTTTTTCGACCGGCACTTTGCTGGCGGTCTCCGGCGGCAGATCCACCAGCTCGCGCAGGTAGTTCGTTGGCGGAAGATCAAGTTCGGTCCATCCGCCTCGCGGTAGGCCCTTAGGCAGACTGATATCACCGTAGCGGGTTCGGATCAGACGGCTGACCTGTACCCCTACTGATTCCCACAGACGACGCACTTCGCGGTTACGCCCTTCGGTCAGCGTCACGGTATACCACTGGTTAATCCCTTCTCCGCCGGTAAACTTCAGCGTTTTAAACGCGGCCGGGCCATCTTCCAGCTGAACGCCACGGCTCAGCTGCTTAAGCTTGTCTTCATCAACCTGACCAAATACGCGGACAGCATACTCCCTTTCCACTTCACGGCTTGGGTGCATCAGACGATTGGCCAGCTCACCGTCGGTGGTGAACAGCAGCAGACCGCAGGTGTTTACGTCCAGACGCCCGACGGCAATCCAGCGTGCACCACGCAGTTTTGGCAGACGATCGAAGACGGTGGGACGGCCTTCCGGATCGTTACGGGTACAGAGTTCACCTTCCGGCTTGTAATACGCCAGTACGCGGCAAACTTCGGCGGTGGATTCAGCCACGGAAACAAGGTGACCATCGATACGGATCTTCAGGGCCTTGCTCGGCAGGACGCGGTCGCCCAGGGTGGCAAGTTTGCCGTCCACGCTGACGCGTCCGGCGGAAATCATGGTTTCAATCTCGCGGCGGGAGCCGTGGCCAGCGCGCGCTAAGACTTTTTGTAACTTTTCGCTCATGGAGCATCCTCTGTGTCGCCTTCCCAGGCGTCATTAATGAATTGATCCCCGTGGAGGAAACAGACGTGGATGCAGGAACGCCACTGCGGCGGGCCGCTGACTCGCTGTCCATTTCAGGGGAAGCGCATTCTACACTAACTTCCCTGCCATTGATAACGCTATACAACGTCCCTTTGCCGGACAGCGTCACGCCTGCGGCGGCGAAGAACCAGAGGAAACTGACTTTGCACCTGCCGCCGCGAAGGTACCGGTTCATCTGGTGAAAAGGCGCGCTCAATCAGATAAGACGCTTATGCTTTAGGATTTCGGTCAACCCGGAGACGCTGGCTGTTAAGAGACCCGTTCGCCGCTATTTTTGCGATCAAAGTTGCATTTGAAAAAAGGTCTGTAATCAGGGTATTAAAGCAGAAGGATGCCCCTCTCATGAAGAGTTCAGCACGCATGACCACCAAAAAATAATAAGCTGGTTTTTAATGCCAAATTTTAATAACCGAGCAAAATTTTATGCTTTGGTAATAAAAATAAACCGTCATGTTTACAGCCTTAACAACAAATAATCAGCTTATCCGGAGTGAAGGTTGAGTTAATTCCTTATCATCTCAGCTATTACCTTAATTATACCGGAATTGATTTGCCACGCTGATTTGATTGTGTAGAATTCAAACAGGCACAAGAGGCCACAATAAGATTTCATTATAATTATTTAGATTTAGCTTAAGTTAGTATTTATAAAAAAATATCAGATTTGCCTTTAGATAAAAGCGAGGAGTTCAGCTCCTTATTAATATAGCTGGTTAACATCAGCTTCGGCCTTACACGTCATCAATCTTCACCAGGGATTTCCTGACGTGTCCGAGACAGTGTGAACGATCATGAAAAGAATAATGGCGATCCCAACGTCCGCTTTGCTGACGCTGGCTCTGGCTGGCTGCTCTGTTGGCCAGTATGAGTACAGCAGCGAAGCGATGAAGCGCGTAGATATGAACTTTACCGGCATTCCAACCATTCTGGGTATTGGTGCGCTGGGCTCCAGCATTCCTATCACCCCTGAGTACAGCCTTACCGCAGCCCACGTGGCGAAGCTTTCCGTCCAGCGCGTGAAGGCTTACCATCCCTATTGCGACCTCGCGATCATCTACCATAAAAACGACATTAAATCGCTGCCGAAATTTCGCAGTGGTGATATTGGTGAGCCGGTAAAAATGTACGGCTACAGCTTTATCTCCGCGATGCCGGTGGAATCCTCAGGCGTTAATTTAGCGCGAACCGGCATCAGAAATGAGTGGAATAAACGCCCCTGCGTGGCGATGGTTTCCAATGCTGGCGTCGTTAAAGGAATGTCCGGTGGTGCCGTCTATAATAGCGATGAAACTATTGGTGGCGTGATCGTTGGCTTCACCAGTGAAATAAAACGCCATAAAAATAGTCCAGCTCCGCTTAAGGATGTTTCGCTTTATATCCCTTATAAGAACTTTGAAACATGGTTAACGGCCTCGACGACCTGATTGAAGCGTCTGGCTGTTAATTCAGAATAATGAATTAACTTAAAGGCAAATTAAAAAACCTGCCGGCGTGGAATTGCCGGCAGGTGGGGGATTTAGAGGAAAGGCGTCACGTCCCCCATCCCTTCCCTGACCACTTCTGGCGTATTTTCCGTCAGATCGATCACCGTGGTGGGATGTTGCCCCAGGTAGCCGCCGTGGATAATCAAATCCACCAGCTTGCCTATTTCATCCTGAATCGCTTCCGGATCGGACTCGGTGATGCTATTGCCCGGCAGAATCAGGGAGGTCGACATCATCGGCTCATTCAGCGCTTCCAGCAGCGCCAGCGCAATCGGATTGGAAGGGACCCGCAGGCCGATCGTTTTCCGCTTGTCGTTCATCAGACGCCGGGGAACCTCTTTAGTCGCCTTCAGAATGAAGGTGTAGTTGCCGGGAGTGTTATTTTTTATCAGCCTGAACGCCGTATTGTCTACGTGCGCGTAGGTTGAAAGCTCCGACAAATCGCGGCAAACCAGCGTGAAATTATGATTACCATCCAGCTTTCTGATGCGGCAGATACGCTCCATCGCGTTTTTATCTTCAAGCTTGCAGCCCAGCGCATAGCCGGAATCGGTGGGGTAAACGATCACGCTGCCTTTGTTAAGCAGCTCCACCGCCTGCTTAATCAGGCGCGGTTGTGGGTTTTCCGGGTGTATATAGAAAAATTGACTCATTACAAATCTCCTGGTTGCCGTTACGACGGCCATTCAATCCCGTGCGATTTCCGGGAAACGTTGCCAGACGGCTTCGACGCCCCCCGGAAGCCATAATTTTTTGCCCAGTTCGATCCACGGACAGGGCTGATGGAAATCGGAGCCCTGCGAGGCGGCCAGCTGGTAATCCTGAGCGTAGCGGGCAAGCTGAGTACGCTCATTGGGCGCCTGCTGACACTGCGCGACTTCCATCGCATCGCCTCCCACTTCACTGAAGTGCGCAATCAGGCGCTTCAGCCATTTTGCCGAGAGTCCATAGCGTCCCGGATGGGCCAGCACGCTGCGACCGCCAGAATGATGAATGGCATCAATAGCTTGTTTAATTGTACACCACTGTGGCGGGACGTAACCGGTTTTCCCCCGGGCCAGATATTTTTTAAAGACCTGTGCCATTGTGTCGGCTTTACCCTGACTGATAAGAAAGCGGGCGAAGTGACCCCGGGTGATAGCCCCTTCTCCGGCCAGCGCCAGCGCGCCGCTTAACGCATCGGGAATATTCGCTTTCTCCAGCCGTTCCGCAATCAGTCTGGCACGCTCCATCCGCCGTTCATTCTGCTCCTGCAAAAAGGCCGTCAGCGTTGGATGGTCGCAGTCCACACCAAGGCCAACGATATGAATTTCATGATTTTCCCAGAGCGTCGAAATCTCAACCCCGGCAATTAATCGCAGCGGCAACTGAAATTGCTCAATGGCTGCCTGAGCGGGCTTTACGCCAGCCGTCGTATCATGGTCGGTAATGGCCAGGACCCCGACACGCTGCTCCACCGCGCGCAGCACCAGCGCCTCAGGCGTCAGTAATCCATCGGAGGCTTGCGTATGGCTGTGAAGATCGTATATCGGCCAGGCGTTATGGGGGCTAGGTTCAGTCAAAACGGCTCCGTGAGCGCGGAAAAATGTCGCAGCATGATAACCAGAATTTCCGCAGCAGGGAAAAAGAGTATTGACTTTTGCCGCCCGAACCAGTTAACTAGTACGCAAGTTCACTTTAAAAGGTCTCTCTCATGACGCTGATTACGATGGTCCTCACCGGCAGCTGGCGCACTTCTCCCTGAAAGGGTGAAGGAGTCCTGCGCGTCGTTCGCGACACAGAGCAGATACCTGAGCCCGCCTGATGCGGGCTTTTTTTTTCGCTAAATTCAGAGAACTGACCTCATGCCAAATGCCAAACCTACAGTGAAGTTGATTACCGGCAGCGCGCCCTACCGCGAGGATCCGGCCTCCGTATTTCATCAATTATGTGGGGCCCGTCCTGCCACGCTGCTGCTTGAATCTGCCGATATCGACAGTAAACGTAACCTGAAAAGCCTGCTGATTGTCGACAGCGCCTTATGCATTAAAGCCTTTGGCAACGGCGTCAGCGTGCAGGCGCTTTCCGAAAACGGCCGGGCCATTCTCTCCCTGCTGGATGCGGCGCTGCCGGCCAGCGTGGTAAACGTGGTCCGTCCCGATGGTCGCGAGCTGACCTTCCCGCATGACGCGACCGTTCAGGATGAAGATTCACGGCTGAAGGCCGTTTCGGTTTTCGATGCGCTGCGCCTGATCCCACAGCTGGTGAACAGCCCGGAGGAAGAGCGGGAAGCGGTGCTGCTTGGTGGCCTCTTTGCCTACGATCTCGTTGCCGGTTTCGAAGACCTGCCTGCGCTGAAGAACGATCAGCGCTGCCCTGACTACTGTTTTTATCTGGCGGAAACGCTGCTGGTGATTGACCACCAGCGCCAGACGGCGCGGCTTCAGGCCAGCCTGTTTACGCCAGCGCCGACGGAGTTTTTGCGCCTGCAAAGCCGCATCGAACAGCTGCACAGCCAGATGTTACAACCCGCACCCGCGCTGCCGGTGCGGACGCCAGAATCGATGACGTTAAGCTGCAACCAGAGCGATGAAGAGTACTGCGACGTTGTCCGTCAGATGCAGGAAGCGATCCGCGTCGGCGAAATTTTCCAGGTTGTGCCTTCACGGCGTTTTTCGCTGCCTTGCCCTTCTCCGCTGGCGGCTTATGACACGCTGAAAAAGAGTAATCCAAGTCCTTATATGTTCTTTATGCAGGACCGGGACTTTAGCCTGTTTGGCGCCTCACCGGAAAGCTCGCTCAAATACGATGCCGGTAATCGCCAGATTGAAATTTATCCCATCGCCGGTACACGTCCTCGTGGCCGCCACGCTGATGGTTCGCTGGACCGCGATCTTGACAGTCGTATTGAGCTGGAAATGCGTACCGATCATAAAGAACTCGCCGAGCATCTGATGCTGGTCGATCTGGCCCGCAACGATCTGGCCCGCATCTGCGAGCCGGGAAGCCGTTACGTTGCCGATTTGACCAAGGTTGACCGCTATTCATTTGTGATGCACCTGGTCTCCCGCGTGGTCGGCACGCTGCGCAAGGATCTGGATGTCCTCCACGCCTACAGCGCCTGTATGAATATGGGCACCCTCAGCGGTGCGCCAAAAGTCAGGGCGATGCAGCTTATCGCGGCGGCGGAAGGTACCCGCCGGGGCAGCTACGGCGGCGCGGTCGGTTACTTTACCGCCAGCGGCGATCTCGATACCTGTATCGTCATCCGCTCCGCCTATGTTGAGGACGGTATTGCTACCGTTCAGGCCGGCGCCGGCGTGGTGCTGGATTCCATTCCCCAGGCTGAAGCGGATGAAAGCCGGAATAAAGCCCGCGCCGTTCTGCGCGCGATTGCCACCGCGCATCACTGCAAGGAGATTTTCTGATGGCCGACATTCTGCTGCTCGATAACTTCGACTCTTTTACCTACAACCTCGTTGACCAGCTGCGCGCTTCAGGACATGAGGTGGTGATCTATCGCAACAATGTGCCGGCGGAAACGCTGATAGCGCGGTTGCAAAGCATGGAAAACCCGGTGCTGATGCTTTCGCCAGGACCCGGCTCACCGTCTGAAGCTGGCTGTATGCCAGCGCTGCTGGCGCGTATGCGTGGACGGTTGCCGATTATAGGGATCTGTCTGGGCCATCAGGCTATTGTCGAAGCCTATGGCGGTTACGTCGGCCAGGCGGGGGAAATCCTGCACGGCAAGGCTTCCGCGATTGCACATGATGGTGAAGGCATGTTTGCCGGGCTGAGTAGCCCTTTACCGGTGGCGCGCTATCACTCGCTGGTAGGCAGCAACGTTCCTGACGAACTGACGGTCAATGCCACCTTCAACGGCATGGTGATGGCCGTTCGCCACGACAAAGATCGGGTCTGCGGCTTTCAGTTTCATCCCGAATCCATTCTGACCACGCAGGGAGCCCGCCTGCTTGAGCAAACGCTCGCCTGGGCGCTGGCATAATAAAAAGGAGAGAACCATGAACGCGATTCTGGAAAAACTTTACCAGGCGAACACCCTGACGCAGGCAGAGAGCCATCAGCTTTTTTCAGCCATTATTACCGGACAACTGGAACCGACCCAGCTTGCCGCTGCGCTGGTCGCCATGAAGGTCCGGGGCGAACGCCCGGAAGAGATCGCCGGTGCGGCAACTGCGCTGCTTGAAGATGCTAAGCCCTTTCCGCGCCCGGACTACGCTTTTGCCGATATTGTCGGCACCGGCGGCGACGGCAGCAACAGCATTAACATCTCAACCGCCAGCGCCTTCGTTGCCGCCGCCTGTGGGCTGAAGGTCGCCAAGCATGGCAATCGCAGCGTCTCCAGCAAGTCGGGCTCTTCCGATCTGCTGGCCGCTTTCGGTATCAGTCTTGACCTGCCCGCCGAACAGGCCCGTCAGGCGCTGGACGAGCTGAACGTCTGTTTCCTGTTTGCGCCGCAGTATCACACGGGCTTTCGCCATGCGATGCCGGTTCGCCAGCAGTTAAAAACCCGTACGCTGTTTAACGTGCTGGGGCCTTTGATTAATCCGGCGCGCCCGCCGCTGGCGGTAATTGGCGTCTACAGTCCCGAGCTGGTATTGCCCATCGCCCATACGCTGAAGATGCTGGGCTATCAGCGTGCGGCGGTTGTCCACGGCGGCGGCATGGATGAGGTTGCCCTGCACAGCGCAACGCACGTTGCCGAACTGCGCGAAGGCGAAATCACCAGCTATCAGCTGACGCCGGAAGATTTCGGGCTGAGCTTCCATCCTCAGGAAGCGCTGGCGGGCGGCACGCCGGAAGAAAACCGTGACATTCTGACGCGTTTACTCCAGGGTAAAGGCGAGCGCGCGCACGAAGAGGCCGTTGCGGCGAACGTTGCCCTACTGCTGAAAATATTTGGACACGAAGATCTGCGTGAGAATGCGCAGCGGGCGCTCAGCGTCATCCAGAGTGGACAGCCTTACGAACGCGTTATCGCACTGGCAGCAAGAGGATAATCATGCAGGAAACCGTACTCGCTAAAATCGTCCAGGATAAAGCGGTGTGGCTGGCGGCCCGCCAGCAGCAGCAGCCGCTGGCCTCGTTTCAGAACGAGATTAAGCCCGCCACCCGCAACTTTTACCATGCCCTGCAGGGGGCCAGAACCGCCTTTATCCTGGAGTGTAAGAAAGCCTCTCCCTCAAAAGGGCTGATCCGTGAGGATTTCAATCCGGCGACCATCGCGGGCATTTATAAGCACTACGCTTCCGCGGTCTCCGTGCTGACCGACGAAAAATATTTTCAGGGCAGCTTTGACTTCCTGCCCATCGTCAGCGCCACCATTACCCAGCCGGTGCTGTGCAAAGATTTTATGATTGACCCTTATCAGGTCTATCTGGCGCGTTTTTACCAGGCAGACGCCATACTGCTGATGCTCTCCGTCCTGAACGACGAACAGTATCGTCAGCTCGCCGCCGTCGCGCACAGTCTGAATATGGGCGTGCTGACCGAAGTGATTAGCGATGAGGAGCTTGAGCGGGCAACGGCGCTTGGCGCAAAAGTCATCGGCATTAATAATCGCGATCTGCGCGATCTGTCGATCGATCTCGACCGAACCCGCCGTCTGGCGCCAAAAGTGGCGCATGGCGTGACGGTGATCAGCGAGTCCGGCATCAACAGCTATGCGCAGGTGCGCGAACTCAGCCACTTCGCTAACGGATTTTTAATCGGCTCTGCGCTGATGTCAGAGGATGACCTGGCGGCCGCGATACGCCGCGTGATGCTGGGTGAGAACAAAGTCTGTGGTCTGACCCACGCTGAAGATGCCCGCAGTGCGCTGGAAGCGGGAGCTATTTATGGCGGCCTGATTTTCGCTGAAGGATCGCCGCGCCAGCTCACCCTGGAAACAGCGCAGGAGGTTATGAACGGCGCCAGCCTTAAGTACGTCGGCGTGTTCCGCGATGCGGCAATAAGTGACATTGTCACCACTGCCCGCACGCTCGCCCTCTCTGCCGTCCAGCTGCACGGAAAAGAAGATAAGGCTTTCGTCGCCGCGCTTCGTGAGCAGCTTCCGCAAAACACACAAATCTGGAAGGCGTTCAGTATTGTTGACGCGCTGCCCGTGCGCGACTGGCCCCATATCGATCGCTACGTCTTTGATAACGGCGCGGGAGGTACGGGTGCCAGCTTCGACTGGTCACTGCTGCGCGATCGGACGCTGGATAACGTTCTGCTGGCTGGCGGACTGGGCCCGGATAACTGTGTGAGCGCAGCTCAAATGGGCTGCGCCGGACTGGACTTCAATTCAGGCGTGGAAAGCAAGCCTGGTATCAAAGATGCGTCAAAAATTGCCTCGGTGTTTCAGACCCTGAAGGCCTACTGACCATAAGGGCAGGCGCTGCCTGTCCATTAAGGAAGAGAAGCGATATGACTTTATTAAACCCCTATTTTGGTGAATTTGGCGGCATGTACGTGCCGCAAATCCTGATGCCGGCGCTGAATCAGCTCGAAGAAGCTTTCGTCAGCGCTCAGCGCGATCCCGAATTTCAGGCCGAATTCACCGACCTGCTGAAGAACTATGCGGGCCGCCCTACCGCGCTGACCCTGTGCAAAAACCTTACCGCAGGCACCCGTACACGCCTCTACCTGAAGCGGGAAGATCTGCTGCATGGCGGTGCGCATAAGACCAACCAGGTACTGGGCCAGGCGCTGCTGGCGAAGCGTATGGGTAAAAACGAAATTATTGCCGAGACCGGCGCCGGACAGCATGGCGTCGCCTCCGCCCTGGCCAGCGCGCTGCTGGGCCTGAAGTGCCGCATTTATATGGGCGCGAAAGACATTGAGCGTCAGTCCCCTAACGTATTCCGGATGCGCCTGATGGGCGCAGAGGTGATCCCTGTACACAGCGGTTCCGCCACCCTGAAAGATGCCTGTAACGAGGCGCTGCGTGACTGGTCAGGAAGCTACGAGACCGCACACTATATGCTGGGTACGGCTGCCGGTCCGCACCCTTTCCCGACCATCGTGCGTGAATTTCAGCGAATGATAGGCGAAGAGACTAAAGCGCAGATCCTCGAAAAAGAGGGCCGCCTGCCTGATGCCGTTATCGCCTGCGTGGGCGGCGGCTCTAACGCTATCGGCATGTTCGCCGACTTTATTGATGAGGCCTCTGTCGGCCTGATCGGCGTGGAGCCTGCCGGTCACGGGATTGAGTCCGGCGAGCACGGCGCCCCGCTGAAGCACGGCCGCGTCGGCATCTATTTCGGAATGAAGGCGCCGATGATGCAGACGGCAGACGGCCAGATTGAGGAGTCTTACTCCATTTCTGCCGGGCTGGACTTTCCTTCCGTCGGACCCCAGCACGCACACCTTAACAGCACCGGACGGGCGGACTATGTCTCCATTACCGACGATGAAGCGATGGAGGCGTTTAAAATCCTTTGCCGGAGCGAAGGTATTATCCCGGCACTGGAGTCCTCTCATGCTCTGGCGCACGCGCTCAAGATGATGCGGGAAGCGCCGGATAAAGAGCAGCTGCTGGTTGTTAACCTTTCGGGGCGGGGCGATAAAGATATTTTCACCGTTCACGATATTCTGACCGCTAAGGGAGAAATTTAATGGAGCGCTACGATCAGCTGTTTCGTCGTCTTGCAGAACGAAAAGAAGGCGCTTTTGTGCCGTTCGTGACCCTTGGCGACCCCTCTCCCGAGCTTTCCCTGCAAATTGTCGATGCGCTGATTGAGGGCGGCGCGGACGCGCTGGAGCTGGGAATCCCCTTTTCCGATCCGCTGGCGGATGGCCCTACCATCCAGAACGCCACCCTGCGGGCCTTTGCGGCAGGCGTAACGCCGTCGCACTGTTTTGAAATGCTGGCCGCCATCCGGCAAAAACATCCCACGGTGCCGGTTGGCCTGCTGATGTACGCTAACCTGGTATTTTCCAACGGCATCGACAATTTTTACGCCCGCTGTCAGGAAGCCGGGGTGGACTCGGTGCTGGTAGCAGACGTGCCGGTTGAAGAATCAGCGCCTTTCCGTCAGGCAGCGCTGCGTCATAACGTGGCGCCAATTTTTATCTGCCCGCCGAATGCCAGTGACGATCTGCTGCGCGAAATTGCCTCTCATGGCCGCGGCTACACTTACCTGCTTTCGCGGGCTGGCGTCACCGGGACCGAGTCGCGTGGTGCCAGCCAGTCTCTGGAACATCTGGTCACCAAACTGCGCGAATATCACGCCGCACCACCTTTACAGGGCTTTGGTATTTCCGAACCTGGTCAGGTAAAAGAAGCGCTCTCAGCCGGGGCGGCAGGCGCCATTTCAGGGTCGGCTATCGTCAAGATCATTGAACGCCATCACGCCAATCCGCCGGTTATGCTGGCTGAACTTACTGCCTTTGTCAGCTCGCTGAAGGCGGCCACGCGCTGAGCCTTACCGTGCCTTGCCTCACTGGTAAGGCACTATTTTTACGCTCTTTTTCTTCAGCTACGTTGATAAATCTGCTTTTATGGCTAACAATTCATTCTGCAGAACAGATTCTGTAACGCAGCTGTCGCTTACTGAAAATAATAGTGAAGATAACAGGGAGATGAACCATGAAGTTATTTAAAGTCCTGACAGGTATGGTTACCGCCGTAGTAGTAGCAATTACGCTGAGTGCCTGTGCGCCTACCCCAACCAAGGAAGGAACCGGCGGATATATTGACGATACGGTAATTACCACAAAAGTGAAAACGGAGCTGCTGAAGGATGAGTCGCTGAAATCCACCGAAATCAACGTGGAAACCTTTAAAGGGCACGTTCAGCTCAGTGGTTTTGTCACTTCACCACAGATGGCTAACCGCGCCGTTCAGCTCACCCGTAGCGTGAAAGGCGTGACGGCGGTGTCGAATAAAATGCAGATCAAATAGTTCTGACTCTGAACGTAAAAAGGCGCATTGATGCGCCTTTTTTTGTGCCTGCATCGGGTCAGAAGCGGTAGCCCGCGCCGAAGAAGAAAACAAAAGGGTTAATATTGGTATCAATACTCTGATGTGATGCACCGGCATCAAAGCTGACTTTAGTATCAATATTCATATACCAGACCGAGGCGTTCAGCAGCCAGTCGGGCGTTAGCTGGTAGTCCAGGCCAACCTGCCCCGCCACGCCCCAAGAGTTTTTAACCTTCAGATTAGTGAGGCCGGCGTCACGTCCGGTCTGATTGAAATCAGAATCATAGAACCAGGTATAATTGACGCCGACGCCCGCATAGGGCTGCCACTTGCTGCTGTTATCCATAAAATACCACTGCGCCATCAGCGTTGGCGGCAGCTGGTGAACGGTCGCCAGGTTACCGGTGGATTTTAGCCCAACCTTATGCCGGAACGGCGTCGCGCCCAGCAGCTCAATACCGATATTATCGGTTGCCATATAGGTGAACGTGAGGCCCAACTGGGTATTATTACTGACATCAAACTCCCCCAGCCCCAGTACGTTATCCGATCCGCCGGTCGGGCGTACCGTGGCTGTACCTGCGCGCATAAAAAAATCCCCTGCCTGATGGGCAGAGGCCATCAGCGGCATCAGGGTTAAGGCGGCAACGCCCAAAGCTTTCAGTTTCATCACTACTCCTTAGCAAAAAATAACCTGTGTTCAATAGTTAACGTTCCACAAGTCCGTATTTTTACAACGAAAAACCGGAAACATCATCCGAATCATTTTTTTCAAAGTCCTTAAAAAACATGTGGTTGATATAGATCAACTTTCAGCGCCGTTAAGAGTCTTTGTAAAGTGAAATGCGGTCGGTTTACGGAAGGAAATGAAAAACGTTTAGAAGGTGCCAGAAGGGTAATCTCTTCTTTAATCGAAAGTTATGTAAGTCAGGGTGCCAGGTTGCCTTCAGACCATGTACAATCGCGGGATCGCAAAATACCGCACTCAAGGAGTCTACATGTCTATCACGGCTGGTTCGTTATACCGTGACACGGGGAATTTTTTACGCCACCAGCTGGTCACCATCGTGCTGCTTTCGCTGCTGACCTCATTTATTACCGTTCTGATTGGTCATGCCCTGACGCCGGGAGCCGATCAGCTCTCTCTGCTGACCGATGGCGACGGTGGCTCGGGCATGAGCCTGCTTGAAATGGTGCAGAATATGACGCCAGAGCAGCAGAATGTTTTACTGCGTGCCTCTGCGGCCGGCACCTTTGCTGCCCTGGTTGGCAATACGCTGCTGCTGGGCGGGATGCTGAGCCTGATCCCGATGGTGACCGCCGGCGAGCGAATCAGCGCGCTGCGTGCCCTCGGCGCCTCTGCTCCGCTGCTGCCGCGTTTGCTGCTGCTGGTGTTCATTGTAACGCTGGTTGTTCAGCTCGGCTTTATGGTGCTGGTCGTGCCGGGCGTCATCCTGGCGATGCTCCTGGCGCTGGCGCCGGTTATCCTGAGCACGGAAAAAATTGGCGTATTCGCTGCCCTGCGCACCAGTATGCGTCTGGTCTGGAGCCAGATGAAAATTGTCGCGCCGGCAGTGGCATTCTGGCTGCTGGCAAAAATCACGGTTTTGCTCATGGCTTCCTCGCTGACGGTTCTGCCGGCGAACGTCGCCTCTGTGGTGCTTAACGCGCTGAGCAATCTGGTGTCGGCCATTCTGATCATCTATCTCTATCGTCTTTATATGCTGTTACGTTAGTTAACGCCTGCGGGCGCTCGTCAGGGCGTCCGCTGCTTAACCTCGCCTCAGTCTGGTATTTGGAAGCCCTTATGAAGCAGTTACTCGATTTTCTTCCTCTCGTCGTCTTTTTTGTTTTCTATAAGCTCTACGATATTTTCGTTGCTTCCGGCGCGCTGATCGTCGCTACCGGTCTGGCGCTGGTGGTCAGCTGGCTGCTCTATCGCCGGCTGGAAAAAATGACCATTATTACCTTTGTGCTGGTGGCGGTCTTCGGCACCCTGACGCTGGTTTTCCATAATGATGAGTTTATCAAGTGGAAGGTGACGGTGATCTATACGCTGTTTGCCGCGGTGCTAATCTACAGCCAGTTATTTATGAAACAGCCGCTGATTCAGACCATGCTGGGTAAGGAGCTGACGCTGCCCGCCTCTGCCTGGCGCAGGCTGAACATTGCCTGGGCGATCTTTTTCCTCGTCTGCGGCCTGGCCAATATTTATGTCGCTTTTTGGCTCTCTCAGGCATTCTGGGTTAACTTTAAAGTCTTCGGTCTGACCGGACTGACCCTGCTCTTTACCCTGATCAGCGGCCTCTATATCTATCGTCTGATGCCGCAGGACGAGAAATAGACAGCTACCCGGCTCGCTGCCGGGTGTTTCAGCCTTAATACTGAGAACAATGCATGAATAATGACGAGAACAGGCTCCCGCAGGGAGAAATGGTGCTGCGTACGCTGGCCATGCCTGCCGATACTAACGCCAATGGGGATATTTTTGGCGGCTGGCTGATGTCACAGATGGATATGGGCGGCGCAATCCTGGCGAAAGAGATTGCCGGGGGACGTGTGGTAACGGTACGCGCTGACGGTATGACCTTCCTCAAACCGGTGGCGGTCGGCGATGTGGTGAGCTGCCACGCCCGCTGTATCCGTACCGGGACCAGCTCCATCATCATTAATGTGGAAGTGTGGATTAAGAAGGTGTCGTCCGAGCCTATCGGACAGCGATACTGCACAACCGAGGCGGTTTTTGTCTATGTTGCCGTAGACGCCGCCGGGAAATCCCGCCCGCTGCCGGCCGGAAAGAGCAACTTCCGGCACGACGAGCAGGCATAACATCCTTTCGCGGGATCAGGCGCGGCATCGCCGTGCTTTTTTATTCGATGCTGCTGCCGCCATTCATGCGGAAAACAATATTCATCGTCAGATCTTTACCCGGCTTATTGGGTTCATAGCGCCATTGTTTCATCGCCTTCTTCACCTCGCGTTCAAACATATTGCGGGGTTTTGCTGACAGTATCCGGACATTATCAACCCGCCCTGCGCTGTCGACGTCAAACCGCACCCTTACCTGCCCTTCAAGGCGCAGCGCATAAGCCCGTGCCGGATAGCCCGGTTTGCTCTGTTGCAGCGCTCTCGGCCCGCTGCTGACAGACGGCGTTGCCGCAGGCGTCGTCTTTGGTGCCGTCGAAGGCCGTGTTGCCGCCGGCTCCGTTTTCTCAAACGGCGAGGCCGGGCGAGGTTCGGTTCTGGGCTTAACCTCTTTCTTCGGCTTCACTACCTCTTTTTTCACCGGCTTCGGCTTCGGTTTTGGTTTAGGCTTGGGCTCAGGGATCGGCACCGGTTCCGGTTTAGGCGGTTCTGGCACAGGCGCAGGTTCCGGCTCAGGTTCCGGCTCGGGTTCTGCGACAGGCTCGGGTGCCGGCATAGGGGCAGCCTGGGGCTCTGGCTGCACTTCAGGAGCGACTAATGACACGCTTATTGGCTGGGACGCTTTCGGCATCTCCACAACCTGGTGAAAAGAAGCATATAGAATTCCCCCAATCACCACGGCGTGCAGTCCTAACGAGAACAGCATCGGCAGCGAGATACGGCTGGGTAAAGAAGTTTCTGCAAGCGTCGTCATAATCTTTCTGCTGTTAATGTGAAGGGATAAGTTTAAATGCAAATAGCAATCAGTTTCAATAACCTCTCGCTGCTTCGGGCGTGATTTCGGCAGAAAAGTCTTTTCCACTGACCGTTATCAACAGAGTGCTATCTTTCATTTGCAGATCTGTTAACGATGACTTAACGTGATAAACGACGATCAAAAACCGAATGGAGCTGTGACTGTGCTTTACGTAATTTATGCAGAAGACAATGCCGATTCTCTGGAAAAGCGTACCGCCGTGCGCCCTGCCCACGTGGCGCGACTGCAGCTTCTGCAAGACGAGGGCCGCCTAATTCTGGCGGGGCCCATGCCCGCAGTGGACAGCAATGAACCGGGCGTGGCGGGTTTTACCGGCTCAACCGTCGTAGCGGAATTCTCTTCGCTTGAGGAAGCGCAATCCTGGGCGAAAGATGACCCCTACATTGCTGCCGGGGTCTACAAACAGGTTCAGGTCAAACCCTTTAAGCGTACGTTCTGACTTTTCTGGCGCTTAGCCTTATAACCGTTATCCGCTAAGCGCTTCCCGCACGCCGGGATGAGTGATAAACAGAATAGAACGCCGCTGCTGCTGGCTTAGCTGATGGCGGATCGCGACCATACGTCCGTAGCGCCTCGACTGCGCTTCCAGCCACCGCGCCCGGCGGCGTTGAACCTGACGCGACATCCGCCAGCGTGCGACTTCATTTCTGCTCCGTCTCATTTTTAACCTCTGTACTGAAAAACTCGCGGCGCAGTATAGCGCTTTCAGACTCCGGATGGGGTCCGATGACTTTCACCGGGAAAAGGTTTCCCCTTACGCCAACTGCACGTAAACTCCCTCTATTCAGGCGTGAACAGGACTTCCACTTCCATGACGACTTTTTATACATTAATCAGTTGGCTCATTTTCTTCGGTTACTGGTTGCTGATAGCCAGTGTCACCTTGCGTATTCTGATGAAGCGCCGCGCCGTCCCTTCTGCCATGGCCTGGCTGCTGATTATCTATATTCTGCCGCTGGTCGGTATTGTAGCCTATCTCTCGTTCGGGGAACTGCATCTGGGCAAGCGTCGCGCTGAACGTGCCCGCACGATGTGGCCTTCCACCGCAAAATGGCTCGAAGATTTAAAATCGTGCCAGCAGATTTTTGCGCGGGATAACAGCGACGTTGCCCGTTCACTGTTTCAGCTATGCGAAAACCGTCAGGGCGTGGCGGGGGTAAAGGGTAATCAGCTGCAGCTGCTGACCTCCACCGATGACACCATGCAGGCGCTGATCCGTGATATCCAGCTGGCCCGGCATAATATTGAGATGGTGTTTTACATCTGGCAGCCTGGCGGGCTGGCTGATGAGGTGGCGGAATCGCTGATGGCCGCCGCCCGCCGCGGCGTGCACTGCCGGCTGATGCTGGACTCCGCCGGCAGCGTGCAGTTTTTCCGCAGCCCCTGGGCGGCGATGATGCGTAATGCCGGCATTGATGTGGTGGAGGCGCTGAAGGTCAGCCTGCTGCGCGTGTTTCTGCGCCGCATGGATCTCCGTCAGCATCGTAAGGTGGTGTTGATTGATAACTATATCGCCTATACGGGCAGCATGAATCTGGTAGACCCCCGCTATTTCAAACAGGATGCGGGCGTGGGTCAGTGGATCGATTTGATGGCCAGAATGGAAGGTCCGGTGGCGACCACGATGGGGATCATCTACTCCTGCGACTGGGAGATCGAAACCGGTAAGCGCATTCTGCCGCCGCCGCCGGACGGCAACATCATGCCGTTTGAGCAGGAAAGCGGGCATACCATCCAGGTTATCGCCTCCGGCCCGGGCTTTCCGGAGGATTTGATTCACCAGGCGCTGCTGACCGCCGTCTATGCCGCCCGCGATCAGTTAATCATGACCACGCCCTATTTCGTGCCCAGCGACGATCTTCTGCATGCCATCTGTACCGCTGCCCTGCGCGGCGTTGATGTCAGTATTATCGTGCCCAGGCATAATGATTCGATGCTGGTCGGCTGGGCAAGCCGGGCATTCTTTGCTGAGCTGCTGGAAGCGGGCGTCAAAATCTACCAGTTTGAGGATGGCCTGTTACACACCAAAAGCGTGCTGGTTGACGGTCAGCTCAGCCTGGTGGGCACGGTCAATCTGGATATGCGCAGCCTCTGGCTTAATTTCGAAATTACCATGGTTATTGATGATGACGGTTTTGGCAGCGATCTGGCACGGGTGCAGGATGATTATATCGCCCGTTCACGGCTGGTGGATGCCAGCCGCTGGGCACGTCGTGCCTACTGGCAGCGAATCGTTGAACGACTGTTTTACTTCTTCAGTCCATTACTGTAAAACGAGCGGAAAGCACAGCGCCCACGGGGCATGACGGGAAATATGATGGATTTAAATAATCGCCTTACCGAAGATGAAACGCTGGAACAGGCCTACGATATTTTTCTGGAGCTGGCGGGCGATAACCTCGATCCGGCTGACATTATTCTGTTTAACCTGCAGTTTGAGGAGCGCGGCGGTGCCGAGCTTTCCGATCCTGCCGAGGACTGGTCTGAGCACGTTGATTTTGACCTGAACCCGGACTTTTTTGCTGAGGTCGTTATCGGGCTGGGCGAAGCAGAGGGTGAACCTATCAATGATGTTTTTGCCCGCGTGCTGCTCTGCCGCGAGAAGGATCATAAGCTTTGCCACATTTTGTGGCGTGAGTAACGTCTGAAAAAAAGACCGGCATTGCCGGTCTTTTTCGTTTAAAGCGGATCTACCTTGAGACAGGAGACCGCATGGCGGAAGCTGCCTTCCAGCAGCGGACGCGTTTTGGCACACTCCGGCCCGGCAATCGGGCAGCGCGTGCGGAATACGCAGCCGGAGGGCGGATTGATCGGCGACGGCAGTTCCCCTTCCAGTAGCTGAATAACCTTGTTCTTCTCCAGATCCGGATCGGGCACGGGAACAGCGGACATCAGCGCCCGGGTATAAGGATGCTGCGGGTTCTGATAGACCTCGTCGTAGGTGCCCAGCTCCACCGCGTGGCCAAGATACATCACCAGCACGCGATCGGAGATATGTTTAACCACCGCCAAATCGTGCGCAATAAAGATCAGCGACAGGCCCATCTCTCTTTGCAGCTTTTGCAGCAGATTCACTACCTGCGCCTGTATCGACACGTCCAGTGCTGATACCGGCTCGTCACAGATAATCAGCTTGGGTTCCAGGATCAGCGCGCGCGCAATCCCGATACGCTGACACTGTCCGCCGGAAAATTCATGCGGATAACGGTTGATCAGGTTAGGCAGCAGACCGACCTTCATCATCATCGCCTTAACCCGCTCTTTGACTTCGGTTTTGGCCATGTTGGGTTGATAGGTGCGCAGCGGCTCAGCGATAATGTCGCCAATGGTCATACGTGGGTTCAGCGAGGCCAGAGGATCCTGAAATATCATCTGGATATCGCTGCGGGCTCTGCGCCACTCTTCTTCGCTCTGCCCCAGGAGATCGCGTCCCAGCCAGGCCACGCGGCCATCGGTCGCCTTAACCAGCCCGATAATGGCCCGGGCGAGCGTGGATTTACCGCAGCCTGATTCGCCCACTACGCCCAGCGTTTCCCCTTCATACAGCCGCAGGCTGACGCCGTCCACCGCCTTCAGGGTTTTTGACGGCTGCCAGAACCACTGCTTGCCATCTTTGATGTCAAAATGTACCTTCAGATCGGCGATTTCGAGTAAGACTTTCTTTTCAGCTACCCCGGTCATACCAGCTCCTCCGCAGGTTTAAAGCAGGCACGAAGGCGACCTTCGCCAAACGGCGTAAGCGGCGGCGTAGTGGAACAGATCTCCATTGCATGGGGGCAGCGCGGCTGGAACGGACAACCCGGCGGCAGGCGCAGCAGGTTTGGCGGATTACCGGGGATGGTCATCAGCGAGTCCCCTTCTGTATCCAGGCGCGGCACCGCATTCAGCAGGCCAATCGAATAAGGATGGGTGGGCTGATAGAACACATCACGTGCTTTGCCATATTCCATGGTCCGTCCTGCGTACATCACCAGAACCCGATCGCAGATACCGGCGACTACGCCCAGATCGTGCGTGATCATAATGATCGCCGTATTAAATTCTCTTTTCAGATCGTTCAGCAGCGTCATGATCTGCGCCTGTACCGTGACGTCCAGGGCAGTGGTAGGCTCATCAGCAATCAGGAGTTTTGGTTTGCAGAGTAGCGCCATCGCAATCATAACGCGCTGACGCATCCCACCGGAAAACTCGTGCGGATACATTTTCATGCGTTTACGGGCTTCCGGCATTTTCACCGCATCCAGCATGCGCACAGATTCTTCAAATGCGGCTGAGCTGCTCATGCCTTTGTGAAGCTTTAATACCTCCATCAGCTGCTCGCCCACGCGCATATAGGGATTCAGCGAGGTCATCGGATCCTGAAAAATCATCGCCACCTGCTCAGCGCGCAGGTTGTTAAGCTGTTTTTCCGGCAGGTTAAGGATTTCGCGTCCGTTGAACAGCGCCGATCCACCAATCCGGCCATTCGAGGCCAGCAGTCCCATCAGGGCGAACGCGGTCTGGGATTTCCCCGAGCCCGATTCGCCCACGATGCCAAGCGTTTCCCCCGCCCGCAGGCTGAAGTTGAGGTCGTTAACCGCAGTGACATCGCCGTCGGGCGTGTTAAACGTCACGCGCAGATCCTTCACGTCCAGTAACAGGTCGCTTCCCGCTTGTGTTGCCATTGCTGGCTGTTGTTCAGTCAGGTTCATCGGGAAACTCCTTAACGATCTTTCGGGTCGAGGGCATCACGCAGGCCATCGCCGATAAAGTTGAAACAGAACAGCGTGATCACCAGGAAGCCGGCCGGGAACATCAGCAACCACGGCGAGACTTCCATTGAGTTAGCGCCGTCGCTGAGCAACGCGCCCCAGCTGCTGAGCGGCTCCTGTGTCCCCAGTCCGAGGAAGCTCAGGAAAGACTCAAACAGGATCATGCTTGGCACCAGCAGCGAGGCGTAGACCACTACCACGCCCAGCACGTTGGGCACGATATGGCGCAGCACGATGCTGGCGGTAGAGACGCCGCCCACGTGGGCCGCTTCGATAAACTCTTTACGCTTCAGGCTGAGCGTCTGACCGCGCACAATACGCGCCATATCCAGCCAGGAAACCAGGCCGATTGCCACGAAAATCAGCAGAATATTACGGCCAAAAAAGGTGACCAGCAGGATGACGAAAAACATAAACGGGAACGAGTTCAGGATTTCCAGCAGGCGCATCATCACTGAGTCCGTTTTACCGCCGAGATAGCCCGCAAGCGAGCCATAGAGCGTCCCGACCAGCACCGCCACCAGCGCGGAGGCGATACCGACCATCAGCGAGATACGGCCTCCTATTGCCACGCGTACCAGCAGATCGCGCCCTGATGAGTCGGTGCCGAAATAGTGACCCACCTCCATTTCCGGCGGCGCAGACATCATGCCCCAGTCCGTTTCATCATAGGTAAAGGCTGACAGCATGGGGGCAAAGATGACGAACAGCGCAATAAGCAGCAGCACAATCAGGCTGCCCAGCGCGGCGCGGTTATGGATAAAGCGGCGACGGGCATCCTGCCACAGGCTGCGCCCTTCAACTTCCAGCTTCTCGCTGAAGGTATCTAGAGCTTCGCTATTTTTTTTACTCAATAACATGGCGAGCTCCGGTCTTAATAACGAATTTTCGGATCGATGACCGCATAAAGCACGTCAACAATCGCATTAAACAGAATAGTCAGCACGCCGACCAGAATTGTCAGGCTCAGTACCAGTGAATAGTCGCGGTTCAGGGCACCGTTAACGAAAAGCTGGCCGATGCCGGGCAGTCCGTAAATGGTTTCAATGACCATAGAGCCCGTGATGATACCGACGAAAGCTGGCCCCAGGTAAGACATTACCGGCAGCATGGCGGGCTTCAGCGCATGGCGCAGCACAATGCGGTGCATCGGTAACCCTTTGGCGCGGGCTGTACGAATGAAGTTAGAGTGTAATACCTCAATCATCGAACCCCGCGTGATACGCGCAATGCTGGCAATATAGGCCAGTGAAAGGGCGACCATCGGCAGGATCATATATTTCAACTGGCCACCGTTCCATCCACCGCCGGGCAGCCACTTCAGGCTGATGGCGAAGATCAGCACCAGCAGCGGAGCCACCACAAAGCTCGGTATGACCACCCCGGTCATTGCCACCCCCATTACGGCAAAGTCCCACTTAGTGTTCTGCTTCAGCGCCGCGATGACGCCCGCCGTTACGCCCAGCACGACCGCAAGGACAAAGGCCGCGAGGCCGAGCTTGGCCGATACCGGAAAGGCATGCCCCACCAGATAGTTGACCGAATAGTCTTTGTATTTAAAAGAGGGACCGAAATCGCCATGGGCCAGCTGCACCAGATAATTGGTGTACTGCTTCCACATAGGATCGTTCAGGTGATATTTTGCTTCAATATTCGCCATCACTTCTGCTGACAGCGTACGCTCGCCGGTAAAAGGACTGCCCGGTGCTAAACGCATCATAAAGAAGGAGATGGTGATCAGAATGAGTAACGTCGGGATCGCTTCCAGAACGCGACGCAGAATAAACTTTAACATTGCCCTTACCCGCTGGCTTGTGCCTCAGCACTGCTTAAAATAGACACGCTGGGGGAAGGTTGCCCTTCCCCCCATTTTTGCCATTAATGTTTGATGATGTAGAGATTTTTGTCGTAGACATTATCCAGCGGATCTTTACCGGTGTAGCCACCGACGTAAGGTTTCACCAGACGGGTGTTAACGTAGTAATAGAGCGGCACAATCACGGAGTCTTTATCCAGGATCTGCTCAGCCTTGGCATACAGGCCGCTACGCGCTTTCTCATCGCCAGCACCCGCCGCTGCGGCCATCACTTTATCGAACTCGGCCGATTTATAGTGAGAGGTGTTGTTGCTGCTGTCAGAGAGCATGGTATTCAGGAACGAAGTCGGTTCGTTATAATCCGCACACCAGCCCGCACGGGCTACGTCGAAGTTACCCTGATGACGCGTATCGAGGAAGGTTTTCCACTCCTGGTTGTTAAGCTTGATATCCACGCCAAGGTTCTTCTTCCAGATGGAAGTGGCGGCAATAGCGAGCTTTTTATGCAGGTCAGACGTGTTATACAGCAGCTGGAAGGTCAGTGGATTATCCTTGGTGTAACCCGCTTCGGCCAGCAGCTTTTTCGCTTCTTCGTTACGTTTTGCCTGGGTCCAGGTGAACCACTCCGGCTTGGTCAGATCGGCGCCGTCGGTGGCGGTTGGGGTATAGCTGTAGGCCGGCATCTGACCCTGGGCCAGAACCTTGTTGACGATGATGTCACGATCGATACCCAGTTTCAGAGCAGCCCTGACGCGCGGATCGTTGAAAGGCGGCTTCTGGTTGTTGATCTCGTAGTAGTAGGTGCAGAGATAGGGATCAACGTGCAGCTCTTTCGGATTTTCACGCTGCAGCTTTTTAAACAGCTCGATCGGCATATTGTTGTAGGTCATATCGCTGCCGTCGCTGCTGAAGTAGCGGTTAACATCGCTCACTTCAGAGGAGATCGGCAGGAAGGTCACCTTGTCCAGCTTGGTATTAGCGTTATCCCAATATTCAGGGTTACGCACCAGCACAATTCGCTCGTTAATCATGTGAGACTGTAATTTAAAGGCGCCGTTACCAACCCAGTTAGCGGGCTGCGTCCACTTATCACCCGCTTTATCAATCGCCGGTTTGTAAACCGGTGACATAGATGGGTGGATCAGCAGCTTGTAGAAGTAAGGCACGGACTGGCTCAGCGTGACCTGTAACGTGTGTTCATCAATCGCCTTTACGCCCAGCTGATCGGGGCTTTTTTTCCCGGTAATAATGTCATCCACATTTTCCAGGTGGCCGTATTGCAGGTAGCTGGCATAAGGGGAAGCGGTTTTAGGGTCGGCAAGACGCTGCCAGCTGTAAACGAAATCCTGAGCGGTAACCGGCTCGCCGTTTGACCATTTAGCATCTTTACGCAGGTGGAAAGTCCAGACCTTACCGTCTTTGTTATCCCAGCTTTCTGCCACGCCTGGGATGGTATGTCCCTGAAGATCGCTGATTACCAGACCTTCCAGCAGGTCGCGGCTGACGTTGGATTCCGGCACGCCTTCAATTTTGTGCGGGTCAAGCGACTGAACTTCCCCGCCGTTACCCTTAACCAGCTCCTGTTTGGCCGCCAGTTCCACGCCCGCCGGCACCGTAGCGGCCACCGCCAGATTGCCCGCCAGTGCGGTCATAACGCCGAGCGCGATCAGGCTCTTTTTCGTGATGTTGGTCATTATTTACCTACTCCAGTTTTATCATTGCCAATGTGGTCAAAGACATTAGCGCCACCCTTTTACAGGGTTTCTTCCTCAGTTTGCCGGAACGTTGACGCCCTGAGTCAATGCGGTTTTACCCTATCTTTTTTTACTGCTGTCGCCGGACAAGCAGCTCCGGCCTTAATGCTTTTTGATATAGAAATATTTCAGGTCGGTCAAATCCTGAGGATCTTTGCCGGTAAAGCCACCAACCCAGGGTTTTACCAGGCGCGCGCTGACGCGGTAGTAGACCGGTATGATGGCAGAGTCCTTGTCCAGCTGCTGCTCCGCCTGCTGATAAACTGCCGCACGCTCAGCATCGGGCACCGTCAGCGAACGGGCCATCAGCGCGTCAAAATTTTCGCTTTTATAGAAGGCGGTGTTGTTGGTGGAAGTACTCAACATGGCGTTCAGGAACGTGGAAGGCTCATTATAATCTGAGCACCAGGTGGCGCGGGCCATGTCGAAATCCCCCTGACGACGCGTATCCAGCATCGTTTTCCACTCCTGATTATCCAGCGAGACATTGGCCCCTAAGTTCGATTTCCACAATGAGGCCGCGGCAATCGCCTGCTTTTTGTTTACGTCAGAAGTGTTATACAAAAGCGTGAAGCGCAGCGGTTTATCACGCGTATAGCCTGCTTCTTCAAGCAGTTTTCTGGCCACGTCATTTCTTTCAGGCTGCGTCAGCGCCATCCAGTCTGGCTGCGTGGAAGTTCCGCCATTAATGAAAGGTGGCGTGAAGTTACCTGCGGGGATCTGTCCCTGTCCCATCACTTTCTCAGTGATAATGTCGCGATCCAGCGTCAGCTTCACCGCTGTCCGCACGCGCGGATCGTTAAAAGGAGGACGTTTATTGTTCAGTTCATAGTAAAAAGTGCAGAGCAGCGGGCTGATACGTACCTGGTCACCCAGCGTTTTCTTCAGGGTGGGAAAACGTTCCGGCGGCAGCGCGCTGTTAGTAATATCAATTTCGCCGCTGCGATAGCGGTTAACATCGCTGGCTTCGGAGGTAATCGGCAGGAAAGTGGCCTTATCAATGACGGTACTGCCGTTATCCCAGTAGTTTGGGCTGCGCTGCAGGACAATTTTCTCATTAATAACCCAGTCGCTGAGGGTATATGCCCCGTTGCCGACATAATGATCGGGCTGCGTCCAGCGGTCGCCCCACTTTTCCACGGCGTGACGATTGACCGGCTTCAGCGAAGTATGGGCCGCCAGCGCAGCAAAATAGGGAACAGGCTGGCTGAGCGTAACCTGAAAGCGGCGATCGTCCAGCGCCTTCACGCCAAGTGCGGAAGGCGGCAGCTTGCCCGCCAGAATGGCATCGATGTTCACGACATGCGCATACTGAAGATAGCTGGCGTAAGGGGATGCGGTTGCCGGATCCACTAATCGCTGCCAGCTGTAAACAAAGTCGCTGGCGGTAACGGGCTCGCCGTTGCTCCATTTTGCGTTATCACGCAGGGTAAAGGTCCAGATTTTTCCCTGCTGATTGCGCCAGCTTTCGGCGACGCCGGGCACCAGACGACCATTATTATCGGTGGTCACCAGCCCTTCCAGCAGATTAAGAATGATATTAGATTCCGGAACGCCTTCGATTTTCTGTGGGTCAAGAGAAGAAACTTCGCTGCCGTTATTGATGACGACAGACTGGCTGGTGGCCAGGCCGACCCCTTCTGGCACCGTGGCGGCAAACGAATAGCTGGCCATAAGTCCTGTAATAGCTACAACGACTTTACTGAGACGTAAACAGCACTGCGTATTATGTTTCATTAAGCGTGAGTAACCTTATTAAGAAACCGGAACGGTAAAAGCTGAGACACTTTTGCATATCCGGTGCCAATTCTTCACTGAAAAGCGAGACGTTATCAGACTGCTGCTTTTTACGTCAAAGCGGTGAACCAAAAATGTTAACTAATTCTCTTTTATCACGAGCTGCTGACAATCAGAAGCGTTATTTAACATGCTGAATTAATCGCCATCCTGCTGATTTTCAATTGATTAACATCAAAAAGGCGAGAGATTACACAATCCACAGAGCGATCGACTTCACAAAACTGGCAAAATAGGCGTTAACTTTTGTAGTGCAGAATGATCCACTATAAAGGCTTTCCAGGCTGAACACTTCTGCCACAAACCTCATAAGCTGACCTATTTCAACAATGTGATTAAAATAACATTTTGCGTTTAGTTGTTGAAATCAGGCGTAATTACAGTAGTTACATTAATAATGCCGTAGCCTCCTTAAGTTTGCCGAATGATTGCACCAAATAAATTCATAAAAAGCCTTAAATGCACCTTAATGGTGCCATGCTTTACCTCAGCTAAAAAAAAAGCGCAGAATCTGCGCTTATTTTTTATAATTTCAGGCGTGATATGAGGTGAGTTAATTCACCAGGCCGGGAAACAGCGCCCTGATCCCGGTCACCACAAATTCGATGCCCAGCGCCATAAGCAGTAGCCCCATAATTCGCGTAATCACGTTAATGCCGGTTTGCCCCAGCAGCCGGACCATCAGTGGGGCGGCCCGGAAGAGCAGCCAGCAGCAAAAAGCAAACAGGGCAATGGCGAGGCTGAAACCGAGCAGATTTAGCCAGCTGTGGTAGCGCGTGCTCCAGACAATCGTTGAGCTGATCGCGCCAGGCCCGGCCATCAGCGGCAGCGCCAGCGGCACCACGCCAATGCTTTCACGGATCGCCGTTTCTGACTTTTCCTGCTTGTTCTGTTTGTCCTCTCCCAGTTTGCCGCTGATCATCGACATCGCAATGGTCACGACCAGGATACCGCCCGCAATGCGGAAGGAATCAATTGAGATGCCAAATATATGCAGAATCGCATCACCCAGGAAAAGCGACGTCCAGAGAATAATCGCCACGGAGAGATTGGCGGTCATATTGGTTTTATTACGGGCTGCAGCCGCCTGGTAGCTGGTCATGCTGATAAAAACGGGGATGATCCCTACCGGATTCACCAGGGCAAAAAGCCCGACGAAAAATTTAATATATCCGGAAAGATCTAATATAGCCGGGTTCACAATACGCTCCTGAGCGGGCTGGTTTTCTGGCCGCTAATTTAATGCAAAAGCGTTACGCTTACCATCGTAAGCCACCGGATTTTTGCCTGGTTTTATGTCGTACCTCCAGCATAATCCGCCACAATAATACTTCCGGGTGGCAGTTTGGCTCACCTACCGCTCCTTAGCATCTTCCCGGTTTTCAGAAATTGTCAGAAAGCGCGCAAAACGTGCGGCTGAAAGGTGTCAGCTTGGGTGAAAGTTGATCTAAATCAATCATTGCTTACCTCATTATGGGTAAGCTGGCGTCATCAAAAGGAAGTGTAAAGTCGCTGCTCTCTCCAACCAACTGGAGTAAAGCGAAGACTCTTTCAGTAAACCTGTAACGCAAGTTTGTAAAGCGGTGAACTGCCACGACGATTTAACTACAGCATAACATCGCGTGACTATACTCATAGGTTCAGACTTGTTTACTAATAGAGTTTAACTTCCATCAGGAGAGTATTATGGCCGTTACAAATGTTGCTGAACTCAACGCACTGGTTGAACGTGTAAAACAAGCCCAGCGAGAATACGCCAATTTCACTCAAGAACAGGTTGACAAAATTTTCCGTGCTGCGGCTCTCGCCGCCGCTGATGCCCGTATCCCGCTGGCTAAAATGGCCGTTGCGGAGTCAGGTATGGGTATTGTCGAAGATAAGGTAATTAAAAACCACTTCGCTTCCGAATATATCTACAACGCTTATAAAGATGAAAAAACCTGCGGTATCCTTGATACCGATGATACTTTCGGCACCATCACTATTGCCGAACCAACCGGCCTGATTTGCGGTATTGTCCCTACCACTAACCCCACTTCTACCGCCATCTTCAAAGCGCTTATCAGCCTGAAAACCCGTAACGGCATTATCTTCTCGCCGCATCCTCGTGCGAAAGATGCGACCAATAAGGCGGCTGATATTGTGCTTCAGGCTGCTATCGCGGCGGGCGCGCCAAAAGATATCATCGGCTGGATTGACGTCCCTTCCGTCGAGCTATCTAATCAGCTGATGCACCATCCGGACATCAATCTGATTCTGGCGACAGGTGGACCGGGCATGGTGAAAGCGGCCTATAGCTCAGGTAAACCTGCTATCGGCGTTGGCGCGGGCAATACGCCGGTCGTTATCGATGACACTGCCGATATCAAACGCGCCGTTGCCTCAATTCTGATGTCCAAGACTTTCGATAACGGCGTTATCTGCGCCTCTGAACAGTCCGTGATTGTCGTGGATTCTGCCTATGATGCAGTCCGTGAGCGCTTTGCCAGCCACGGTGGCTATATGTTACAGGGCGAGGAGCTTAAAGCCGTTCAGAATATTATTCTGAAAAATGGCGGGCTTAACGCTGCCATCGTCGGTCAGCCAGCGGTGAAAATTGCTGAGATGGCCGGTATCAAAGTACCCGGCGACACCAAGATCCTGATCGGCGAAGTAAAACTGGTGGATGAAACTGAACCTTTCGCCCACGAGAAACTCTCCCCTACCCTCGCCATGTACCGGGCGAAAGACTTCGAAGATGCCGTCAGCAAAGCTGAAAAACTGGTCGCGATGGGCGGTATCGGCCACACCTCTTGTCTTTATACTGACCAGGATAATGAGCGCGAGCGCGTGAACTATTTCGGCGACAAGATGAAAACTGCCCGTATTCTGATCAACACACCGGCGTCTCAGGGCGGTATTGGCGACCTCTACAACTTTAAACTGGCGCCTTCACTGACGCTGGGCTGTGGTTCATGGGGCGGTAACTCCATTTCTGAAAACGTCGGACCTAAGCACCTGATCAACAAGAAAACCGTGGCCAAGCGAGCAGAGAATATGTTGTGGCATAAACTTCCAAAGTCCATTTACTTCCGCCGCGGTTCACTGCCGATTGCCATGGAAGAAGTGGCTACCGATGGAGCGAAACGCGCCTTTATCGTTACCGACAGGTATCTGTTCAACAACGGCTATGCCGATCAGATTGTTTCCGTACTCAAATCACACGGCATCGAAACGGAAGTGTTCTTTGAGGTAGAAGCTGACCCAACGCTGAGCATCGTGCGCAAAGGTGCCGAGCAGATGAATTCCTTTAAGCCGGATGTCATTATTGCGCTTGGCGGCGGCTCTCCAATGGATGCAGCTAAAATTATGTGGGTGATGTATGAACATCCGGAAACCCACTTTGAAGAGCTGGCGCTGCGCTTTATGGATATCCGTAAACGTATCTATAAATTTCCGAAAATGGGCGTGAAAGCGAAAATGATCGCTATCACCACCACCTCCGGAACCGGCTCTGAAGTCACGCCATTTGCGGTAGTAACCGATGATGCCACCGGTCAGAAATATCCGCTGGCTGATTATGCGCTGACGCCTGATATGGCTATCGTGGACGCCAACCTGGTGATGAATATGCCGAAGTCACTCTGTGCTTTCGGCGGCCTCGATGCGGTAACCCACGCGCTGGAAGCTTACGTCTCCGTTCTGGCGAATGAGTACTCCGACGGCCAGGCGCTCCAGGCGCTGAAACTGCTTCAGGAAAACCTGCCGGCGAGCTACCGCGAAGGAGCGAAAAACCCGGTTGCCCGTGAGCGCGTACATAATGCAGCCACCATCGCCGGTATTGCGTTTGCCAACGCCTTCCTGGGCGTCTGTCACTCAATGGCGCACAAGCTGGGTTCGGAGTTCCATATTCCGCACGGCCTCGCCAACGCCCTGCTGATCAGCAACGTCATTCGCTATAACGCTAATGACAACCCGACCAAGCAGACCGCCTTCAGCCAGTACGACCGCCCACAGGCCCGTCGCCGCTACGCTGAAGTGGCAGACCATCTGCGCCTGAGCGCGCCTGGCGACCGCACCGCACAGAAAATTGAGAAGCTGCTGGCATGGCTTGAGGAGATGAAATCTGAGCTGGGCATTCCAAAATCTATTCGCGAAGCAGGCGTGCAGGAAGCGGACTTCCTGGCGAAGGTTGACAAGCTGGCAGATGATGCCTTTGACGATCAGTGTACCGGTGCAAACCCGCGCTATCCGCTGATTGCAGAACTGAAACAGATCATGCTGGACACCTTCTACGGACGCGAATTTACCGAACCCTTTGCCAACGTTGCCGAAGCGATTGCCGCTCAGCCGGTGGAAGTGAAAAAAACAGAAAAGAAAGTGAAGAAGTAAATTAAAGCAAATCAAATCAAAACCCGCCGGAAGGCGGGTTTTTTTATGACGGAATATTTAAAAAATCTTATGAACCGCTGTATAAAAAGCAGGCAGAACGTTCATTGCGAAGCGTACCTGCCATTCTTACTCACTGAGCCCATGCTCGCCATGAATAGCCCGTAACGATCCCTGTTCTAATGCTTCTTTGTAATGCTTACGGCAAACGGAGACGTAGCGTTCATTCCCGCCTATCACGACCTGTTCGCCCTCTTTAAAAGGTGCACCGTTACTGTCCAGCCTCAATACCATTCCCGCTTTCCGGCCGCAGTGGCACACGGTTTTTAATTCCACCAGCTTATCCGCCCAGGCCAGTAAATAGTGGCTCCCGCTGAATAACTCGCCCTGGAAATCAGTGCGTAATCCATAGCAAAGCACCGGGATATCGAGGAAATCCACAACGTCAGATAATGCTTTAACCTGCTCCCGCGTCAGGAACTGGCATTCATCAACCAGCACACAGTGTACCGGTTCCAGCTGATGTTCCGTGCTTATCTCATTAAACAGTGAACTCTCGTTATTATACAATTTTGCTGGAGATGAAAGTCCAATTCGCGAGCTGACTTTACCCGTGCCGAAACGGTTATCTAACTCGGCGGTGAAGACCAGCGTGCGCATTCCGCGCTCCTGATAGTTATAAGAAGACTGCAACAATGCGGTGGATTTTCCGGCATTCATTGCCGAATAATAGAAATACAGCTGAGCCATCAGCATCAACTCCAGGTATAAGTTTGCAACAGGATTTTCCGGAGTGTATCACAACGGGCCAGACAGATGAGGGCGCCGTCATGCAAATGTTCGACCACCGTTACCGGGCAATCCTGGGCTGTTTTTTGCTTTTACAATAGATTGCATTATAACTGTTGCGAGTTTCGCATTTTATGATACAAAAGTGGCGCCGACGCGGCTAATATCCGGTGGATTTTCTGAAGGTTAGTCTGTGTTAATGAATTGGTAACGTGCGCTTCTGCTGTCCTAATTTTCTCATTTTTAAGCGAAATGCTAATGCATTACGCTTAACGCTAATAGAGCATATTCCTGCAAAATTCTGAGAATCACCCTGTTAATAAGGGCGAAGTGGCGCTGTTATCAGGATAATGCAATTCATCTTTTAAAATTACCTATTGCAGTTCTTATTCCCTCACCCTATTATTATCAGGCAGAACATCCCCCCACTTTTATAATTTTGAGATTTAGATAATGAGCGAAGCACTTAAAATTTTGAACAACATCCGTACCCTGCGCGCACAGGCCAGAGAGTGTACTCTGGAAACGCTGGAAGAGATGCTGGAAAAACTGGAAGTTGTGGTTAATGAACGTCGTGAAGAAGAGAGCCACGCACAGGCAGAGAACGAAGAACGCGTCCGTAAATTACAGCAATATCGCGAAATGCTGATTGCTGATGGCATCGACCCTAACGAACTGCTGTCCACGCTTGCCGCCGCTAAAGCGCCGGGTAAAACCAAGCGCGCTGCCCGTCCGGCCAAATATAAATATACCGACGAAAACGGCGAAGCCAGAACCTGGACCGGTCAGGGCCGTACGCCAGCGGTGATCAAGAAAGCCATTGAAGAAGAAGGTAAGCAGCTGGACGATTTCCTGCTGTAACTGCAGTTCAGTGCTTCAGAAAATTCCCCATTCCTGTAATGGGGTTTTTTATTTATCCCGTTTAAGATAAGCGTGAATTAAAAAAGGAAGCACAGCGGCTTCCCTTTTTCTGGTGTATCCGCTCAGTGGCTCAGACCTGATAGAATTCGCGATACCAGCTAACAAAGTTAGCGATACCCTCTTCCACTCCCGTCTGCGGCTTAAATCCTGTTGCCTCATAGAGCGCAGTGGTATCAGCACTGGTCTCCAGTACGTCGCCCGGCTGCATGGGCAGCATATTTTTATCGGCTTGCATTCCCAGCGCGTTCTCCAGCGCCTCAATATAGCGCATCAGCGTCACCGGCTGACTGTTGCCGATATTATAAACACGATAAGGCGCAGAGCTGGTGGCCGGGCTGCCCTGTTCGACCGTCCATTCTGCGTCCGGCTGTGGAATCACATCCTGAAGACGGAAAATAGCTTCGGCGATATCATCAATATAGGTAAAATCGCGGCGCATCTGACCCTGGTTATAAACGTCTATTTTCTCACCGGCAATAATCGCCTTAGTGAATTTAAACAGCGCCATATCCGGCCTTCCCCACGGACCATAAACGGTAAAGAACCGCAGGCCGGTGGTGGGAATACCATAAAGATGAGAATAGGTATGGGACATCAGCTCATTGGCTTTCTTCGTGGCGGCATAAAGAGAAACCGGGTGATCCACAGAGTCTTCCGTGGAGAACGGCATTTTACGGTTGAGGCCGTATACCGAACTGGAGGAGGCGTAGAGCAGGTGACCAATATGATTATGCCGGCACCCTTCAAGAATATTCAGATGCCCGATCAGGTTGGCATCCGCATAGGCTAAAGGATTCTCCAGCGAATAGCGTACGCCGGCCTGAGCGCCAAGATGAATAACCCGGTCAAATCCCTGTTCACGGAAAAGATGGGCGATACCTTCACGGTCGGCAAGATCGATTTTAATAAACTGAAAGGCTGAATGGGACTCAATAAGCGCAAGGCGGGCTGTTTTGAGGTTAACATCGTAATAATCATTCAGGTTGTCGATACCGACAACCTGGTGACCGGCAGCCAGCAGGCGTTCCGTTACGTGAAACCCGATAAATCCTGCTGCGCCGGTAACCAGATATTTCATACTGCCCTCGTTAATTATGCAATTTTATAGAAGCTCCGCGGCCGATTGCATAATAAACAAAACCGCGTTTGCTGACTCTTTCTGGATCATACAGGTTACGACCATCAAAAATCACGGGTTCTTTCAGAGCATTTTTAATGACGTCGAAATCCGGTGCGCGGAAATTCTGCCATTCTGTACAGATGACCAGGCCATCTGCGCCCTGCAGTGCTGCTTCTTTGGTGCCCATCAGCTTAAGATCGCTGCGGTGACCATAGATACGCTGCGCTTCATCCATCGCTTCCGGATCGAAAGCCTGAACGGAGGCACCAGCCTGCCAGAGGGATTCCATCAGCACGCGGCTGGATGCTTCACGCATGTCATCCGTGTTCGGCTTAAAGGAAAGCCCCCACAGCGCAAAGGTTTTGCCTTTAAGATCGTCGCCAAAATGACGCTTGATGAAGTCAGGCAGCTTGGTTTTCTGCGAGTCATTGACATCTTCCACAGCCTGTAACAGACGTGGCTTGTAGCCAATCTGTTCCGCTGTGCGGATCAGCGCCTGAACATCTTTCGGGAAGCAGGAACCGCCATAACCGCAGCCTGGATAGATGAATGAGTAGCCGATACGGGAATCAGAACCGATGCCCTGACGTACCTTCTCAACATCCGCACCCAGGCGCTCAGCCAGGTTAGAGATCTCATTCATAAAGCTGATTTTCGTTGCCAGCATGCAGTTTGCCGCATACTTGGTCAGCTCCGCGCTACGGATATCCATCAGGATCATACGATCGTGATTGCGGTTGAACGGCTCATAAAGCTCGCGCAGCAGCTCAACCACGTCATCATTGTCGGTACCAACCACAATACGTTCAGGACGCATACAGTCGCTGACCGCCGCACCTTCCTTCAGGAATTCCGGGTTAGAAACCACGTCAAAGGCGATGTCAGCGCCGCGCGCCTTCAGCGTCTCTTCCATTACGGCACGGACACGATCGGCGGTGCCGACTGGAACAGTGGACTTATCGATCACCACTTTATGTTCATTCATGTGCTGTGCGATAGTACGGGCTACGGCGGTAACATATTTCAGATCCGCAGAGCCGTCTTCATCCGGCGGCGTTCCTACAGCGATAAACTGCATGGTGCCGTGGTTGACGCCATCTTCCGCTACGGTGGAAAATTTCAGACGCCCGGCCTCATAGTTCTGCATCACCAGCGGCGTCAGGCCCGGTTCAAAAATTGGAATGATCCCTTTCTTCAGATTCTCGACTTTATTTTCGTCGACATCGATGCAAAGAACGTCATGTCCGACTTCGGCTAAAACAGCCGCCTGTACCAGACCCACATAGCCGATACCAAATACGGTGACTTTCATTGAGTTGTCCCGGTTAGAAATTAAACTTACTTTTTATTGCCAACAGTAGCGTCAAGCCACTCTTTGAAATCGCTGCCCAGCGTGTTATGGCGTACGCCATACTCAACGAAGGCCTGCATATAGCCCAGTTTGTTACCGCAGTCGTGGCTTATGCCTTTCAGGTGGTAAGCTTCAACGGTTTCTTTATCCATCAGCATTGCGATAGAGTCAGTCAGCTGAATTTCATCACCGGCGCCCGGAGGCGTTTTCGCCAGCAGAGGCCAGATATCAGCAGAGAGAACATAACGTCCCACTACTGCCAGGTTAGAAGGCGCCTTGTCGGCTTTAGGCTTCTCTACTACGCCTACCATTGGCGCACTTTCACCCGCGTTCAGTTCTGCGCCCTGGCAATCCACCACGCCATAAGCGGTCACATCGGCTACTGGCTCAACCATAATCTGGCTGTGACCGGTTTCATCAAAGCGACGCATCATATCGGCAAGGTTATCTTTCGCCAGGTTTGACTCATATTCATCGATGATAACGTCTGGCAGGATAACGGCGAAAGGCTCGTTACCAACAACCGGGTAAGCACACATAACGGCGTGGCCCAGGCCTTTTGCCAGACCCTGACGGACCTGCATGATGGTGACGTGTGGAGGACAGATAGACTGGATCTCTTCCAGCAGCTGACGCTTAACGCGTTTCTCCAGCATAGATTCCAGTTCAAAGCTGGTATCGAAGTGGTTTTCAATGGCGTTTTTAGAGGAGTGCGTTACCAGCACAATCTCGTTAATGCCTGCGGCGATACACTCGTTAACGACATACTGAATTAACGGCTTATCAACCAGCGGCAACATCTCTTTTGGAATCGCTTTTGTTGCTGGCAGCATACGCGTGCCCAGACCAGCTACAGGGATTACCGCTTTTTTTACTTTGGACTTATAGGTAGACATCAAAGTACCTCTCTTTAGGCCGTTCAAGTTATTACTTGATATGTCGATTAAAAAACGAAGTGAGTATACCAGTTCAACCCGGACGGAATTATCCTGGTTGAATCATTTCAGTATAATTTAAGACTATTACCCAAGTGTAAAGCCTAACTCTGGCCCTGTCTGCGGGATGCCGTTATAAAAAAAACGCGGTTCGGTTAATCCGTGGACAACATCAGGCGCAGCCTGCCGCCAGCGCCCCACACCTGACATTGCCAGGCGTCGCAACGCTGGCTTATTTGATTAAGATGCGTACTGCCCAGCGTGCCAAGCGGTACGCCATTACTGAGCTGTATTTGATGGGTATTGACGTTAAGCGTGGCATTTAAGCCGGCGGAAACAAGAATCAGATTTTTTAATCCCTGATGGTAGTAACCGACCAATAAAGGAAACTGTCCCTTCAGATTAGCCTGACGTAAAAGAAGATTAACCTGTTTAAGCAAACCATTTAATTCCGGCAGGCGCTGAGCCTGACCAGACAATTGATCCTGTAGCAGACCATTAAATAATGCGCGAAGCAGAAGAGCCGCCAGGACGCCATTATCGCCGGCGCGGGTAACATCGAGGCAGTAAAAAGCGAGATCTTTCTCAGACAGGGCTGCCACATCCAGCACCAGGCCGGGTTGCTCGGCGGTGGTCAACTGGCGATAGTTTATCCGGCAGTTAGCGATAACCTGCTGTACGGGCGGCTGAAGCTGCTTAAGCAGTTTTGCGGCTGCCTGAGGATCGCGTACCAGCGCATCCCAGTCCTGGAAGAGCTGCTCATCCTCCTCAACTTTAGAAGTAAACATGGAAGGATAGAGACATTCATAGACAGCCTCACGCAGGCGTCCCAGATCTTTGAGCGGCTTCAGCAGCACATCCTGGACGCCAAGGCGCAATACCTGCGCAATATCGGCCATGTTTTCGGTAGCGGAAATAACCAGAACAGGAATACCACTGCCCTTACTGCGGAGATGCTCAACCAGCTTTAACCCGTTCATTCTGGGCATGGCAAGATCGCAAATGATCAGTTCGGGGGTGAGATGCGTTAACCTTTCCAGAGCCTGAATGCCATCATCCGCCAGAGTAATGGTCGCGCCGAGCGCGCTAAGGAAATTATCCAGCAATGAGCGGAAAACGACTTCGTCTTCAACGATCAGAATCTGTTTCCCGCTTAATGGCTTGTCCATTATCCCCCCTTGTACATCAGATTACACAATAGTGGCCTATAAACCTCAATCGTGCCTGTCAGAATTGCCTTAACTCTCATTTTTCTCTTCCCGGCAAAGGCTTATGGCCTGCCAGTGGCAGCAATTCATCCATTTTTTTCTCAACGGCAAGCCGTCCAGCTTCGATCGCCTCTTCCGCGCGATGGAAATCCAGCGTAGAGATCTGCGGGCAGAAGGGCTGAATCAGCACGTCTGGCGGATCGCCAGCCATGCGATTTCGCTTGAGACGATTTTCAAGCACCTGGATAGAGGTGGTCATGATTTCCATCGCGCCGGGGCTTTGATTGATCTTTCGCTGTGCCACCCGGGCAAGACTGTTACGAATCCGCCCTCCCCAGCTGGTCACGACTTCGGCCGGGGCAGGCTCTTCGCTGTCGGGCGTGACGGAGAAAAGATCCTGCTGCATGAGGTGTGCATCATGCTGAAGATCGACGGCGATAACGATATCGGCGCCGAGCGCCCGGGTAAGAGAGACAGGAACAGGATTGACGACCGCGCCGTCCACCAGCCAGTAACCGTTCCAGGCTACCGGGGCCAGCAGGCCGGGCATACTGCATGAGGCACGTATGGCCTGGTGAAGATCGCCGTCGGTGAGCCAAAGCTCCCGGCCGGTACTGAGGTTTGTTGCCACGGCGCCAAAAGGTAAAGTGCACTGTTCGATACGTTCATGAGTGACCAGGCGACGGATGTGATTGAAAACCCGCTCACCCCGCAGCAGTCCACCGCGCCGCCATGAAAAGTCCATCAGACGAATGACATCCCAGTAGCCAAAGGAACGTACCCAACTTTCCATCAGCGGCAGGCGATCGCTGGCGTAGGCGGCCCCAACCAGTGCGCCAACGGAACAACCCGCCACAACATCCACCTTAATGCCAGCCCGCTCAAGCGCATTTATTACGCCAATATGCGCCCATCCCTTTGCCGCACCCGATCCTAGTGCCAGTCCAATTTTAACTTGTCTCATTCCACCTCTGGCATGCTTAAAACTTTCAAATGGCATCATTCCGGCCGCTCGGTTACCATGATGCCCAACTACTTTATCCGTTTTTTTATACTTTCCGGAGCCATCGTGTCTGACCCTTGCCCCTGCTGTAGCGGACTGGAGTATAGCCTATGTTGCCACCCCTACCTAAAGGGAGAGGCAATTCCTGATACACCTGAAGCGCTGATGCGATCTCGCTATTGCGGTTATGCGAAGCAGGATGCTGATTATCTTATCGGCACCTGGCATCCTTCCTGCCAGGCAGAGCGCTTCCGCGACAGTCTTACTGAAAGCTTCTCTTCAACCCGCTGGTTAAGTCTACAAATAATTGAGACTGAAACGCCAGAAATTAAGCCTGAAGGATTTGTGACATTTTTTGCGCGTTTCGCTGAAAATGGGCGGGAGGGGTTTATTCACGAACGTTCCCGCTTTCTTCGTGAGGAGCAACGCTGGTATTATATTGACGGAACCTACCCCGAGACAGGGCGTAACGATCGGTGCCCATGCGGCTCCGGCAAAAAATTCAAGAAATGCTGTGGTCAGTAATGACCCTTATTACCCTATTAATGGCTTCAACAGGATTACCATTGCAATGCAAGCGCAAACCCCGCAAAGAAAAGTATTAAGAACCATCTGCCCGGACGCTAAAGGGCTGATCGCCAAAATCACCAATATTTGTTACAAGCACGAACTCAATATCGTGCAGAACAATGAATTTGTCGATCATCGCACCGGGCGTTTTTTTATGCGCACCGAGCTCGAAGGGATTTTTAACGATACGACGCTGCTGGCAGATCTGGACAGCGCGCTGCCGGCAGGATCCGTGCGCGAACTGAATTCCGCAGGACGCCGCCGCATTGTGATCCTGGTAACGAAAGAGGCGCACTGCCTTGGCGATCTGCTGATGAAAAGCGCTTATGGCGGCCTCGACGTTGAGATTGCGGCCGTGATTGGCAACCATGAAACGCTGCGTACCCTGGTTGAACGCTTTGATATCCCGTTCATCCTGGCCAGCCACGAAGGCCTGACGCGCGAAGAGCATGATAATAATATGGCTGTGGAAATTGACCGCTTTCAGCCAGATTATGTCGTGCTGGCCAAATATATGCGTGTCCTGACGCCCGCTTTCGTGCAGCGTTACCCGAACCAGATTATCAATATTCACCACTCGTTCCTGCCTGCATTTATCGGCGCGCGTCCTTATCATCAGGCCTATGAACGTGGCGTGAAGATTATTGGCGCCACTGCGCACTACGTGAACGACAATCTGGATGAAGGCCCTATCATTATGCAGGATGTCATTCATGTCGATCATACCTACACCGCAGAAGATATGATGCGGGCGGGCCGGGACGTTGAAAAAAATGCGTTGAGCCGCGCGCTTTACAAGGTGCTTGCGCAGCGGGTATTCGTTTATGGCAACCGCACTATTATTCTCTGAAGGTGCACTCTGCTGGTTTGGCTGACAAACCAGCAGTCCGCGTAAAAAACCGGCAAACAATTGATTTATGGCCAGCGCGGGCTTTACAGCCTCACTCGATTTGGTATGATGCGCCCCGCTTAACAGCACAGAGCAAGGCCAGTAGTGGTGGGGTTCCCGAGCGGCCAAAGGGAGCAGACTGTAAATCTGCCGTCATCGACTTCGAAGGTTCGAATCCTTCCCCCACCACCATTACAGACTTCGGTTTGTCCGGCGTTGAAGCACATTTTTTCAGATTCCCCACGGGGAAGGATGAGAAGCTTCGACCTCGAAGGTTTGACCCGCAGGGCACGGAGCAAAGCGACGTGAATCCTTCCTGCACGGTGTCGCTTTCAGGCACCACCATTACAGACTTCGGTTTGTCCGGCGTTGAAGCACATTTTTTCAGATTCCCCACGGGGAAGGATGAGAAGCTTCGACCTCGAAGGTTTGACCCGCAGGGCACGGCGCAAAGCGACGTGAATCCTTCCTGCACGGTGTAGCTCTCAGGCACCAGCACTAAACAAGTAGTACGCTTCCCCTGGTGGGGTTCCCGAGCGGCCAAAGGGAGCAGACTGTAAATCTGCCGTCATCGACTTCGAAGGTTCGAATCCTTCCCCCACCACCATTTCAGACTTCGGTTTGTCCAGCGTTGAGGCACAATTTTTCAAATTCCCCACGGGGGAGGATGAGAAGCTTCGACCCCGAAGGTTTGATCCGCAGGACACGGCGCAAAGCGACGTGAATCCTTCCTGTACGGTGCCAACTTCAGCAACACACCATTTCAGTTCTACTCCAAACCTCAATCAAAACACCCTCTGCCATATTCCCCACGGGGGAGGATGAGAAGCTTCGACCCCGAAGGTTTGACCCGCAGGGCACGGAGCAAAGCGACGTGAATCCTTCGCGCACGGTGTCTACTTCAGCATCCCCTTTCCGTTATTGATAACCTCACGACCTGCCCTCTTCCTGCCGCGAAGCCTGAGAAGCACCTGACCGCGGTAACAGAGGGGAAGATGACTTTTAGGGGTAAACTCTGCTACCATCCGCGCTAAATTCTCTACCTGAAATGGCCTGCGCAATGAAATTTCTTTCTTTTAATATCAACGGGCTGCGCGCCCGACCCCATCAACTTGAAGCGATTATCGATCGGCACCAGCCGGACGTTATCGGCCTGCAGGAAACGAAGGTTCATGATGATATGTTTCCGCTCGAATCGGTGGCGAAACTGGGTTACAACGTTTTCTATCACGGACAGAAAGGTCATTACGGCGTGGCTTTGCTCACCAAAACCCAGCCTGTTATGGTGCGCCGCGGCTTTCCCGGCGATGACGAAGATGCGCAGCGTCGCCTGATTATGGCGGATATCGCCAGCCCGGTTGGCAATATCACGGTGATTAATGGCTACTTTCCACAGGGCGAGAGCCGTGAGCACCCGACCAAATTCCCGGCCAAGGAGAAGTTTTATCGCGATTTGCAAAATTACCTTGAGCAGGAGCAGAAAGCGAATAACCCGATGCTGATTATGGGTGATATGAATATCAGCTCAACCGACTCAGACATCGGCATCGGTGAAGAGAGCCGTAAGCGCTGGCTGCGCACCGGAAAGTGTTCATTTTTGCCTGAAGAGCGGGAATGGATGGATCGCCTGCTCAGCTGGGGTCTGGTGGATACCTGGCGCGCGCAGAACAGCGACGTGAACGACCGTTTTTCCTGGTTTGACTATCGCTCGAAGGGCTTCGACGATAACCGTGGCCTGCGGATAGATTTGCTGCTGGCCAGCCAGCCGCTCGCAGAACGCTGTGTGGCAACGGGGATCGATTATGAGATCCGCAGCATGGAAAAACCGTCCGATCACGCCCCCGTCTGGGCAGAGTTTAGTCTCTGAATACAACGCCTGAAAATGAACGGAGTCAGGTTTAAGCCTGACTCCCGGTCTTACTTAACTATTTGCCAGATCAGATTGTTTGTGCCAATGGATTGTTCATCACGCCGGCACTGAAGCAGCACGCCCTCCATCTTCACCACCGACCCTTCCGTATAGCTGCGGTTTTCATAGGTACAACAGCGCAGGCAGGGCTTCTGATTGCCGCTTCCTCCTTTGCTCCATGCTTCAGGGGGCAAATCGACCACAACGTCCGCGTTATAGCCATCATTGCCCGTGTCAGGGACGTTGTCATATCCGTCGCCGTGGCCCTGACCGCGATCGCGGTCACGCTGATAGTGCCCCCCGGAGGAGTGCTGCGTTTGCGCGGTACTCTGCGTAGTACTGCCGACATGCAGAGACTGCCCCTCCGCCAGCGCCTGGCCGCATAAAAGCGAAGCGGCAATCAACACGCCTATTGACGTTCTTTTCATCACTCAGTTTCCTTTGCCTTTGACGCCCTGCGTCGCGGTTTCGGTTTTTTACCCTGAGCCGCTGCGGGGAGACCACGGAACGCGTGCGCGGCAGGCTGCTGCCTCGCCTGTTCTATCAGAGTATGCAACGTTTCTACCAGCGGCATCATAAAATCCTGGTAGCGGCACTGCTTTTCACTGATTTTGGTCAGCGTGGACTCCCAGTGGGCGGTCATATCGGGACGCGCCGCCATTTCGGGCAGCGAATGTATCAGCGCCCGCCCGGCGGGAGTGGCATGAATATAGCGCCCTTTTTTAATTAAAAAGGCGCGCTTGAATAACAATTCAATGATCCCGGCGCGCGTTGCCTCTGTCCCTAAACCATCGGTCGCACGGAGGACTTTCTTTAATGCTTTATCCTGCACAAAGCGGGCGATGCCGGTCATGGCGGAAAGGATGGTGGCGTCGGTGAAGGGCCGGGGCGGCTGGGTTTGCTTCTCCACCACTTCGCCGCGCTCGCACAGGAGTTCATCCCCTTTGGTCACCACCGGCAGCGGCGTTCCGTCGTTTTCTTCATCGCGCTCCTTACTGCCGAGCAGCGCACGCCAGCCCGCTTCAGCCAGAAAGCGGGCTTTCGCCACAAATTTACCGCCGGCTATTTCTGTTTCAATCACGCATTTACGATAAACCGCATCCGGGCAGAACTGCATCAGATACTGGGTGGCGATGAGGCGGTAAATACTGCTTTCGTTCTCAGTAAGCCGGATGCTGCTACTGCGCGCCGTTGGCACAATAGCGTGGTGCGCATCTACCTTTTTATCATCCCAGCAGCGGTTTTTGCGATCGGGATTGAAATCCCCCGGCGGCGTCAGGTCGGGCTGATGGGCGTTAATGGCGTTCAGTACCGCATGGCGACCGGCATAATGTTCTTCCGGCAGATAGCGACTGTCGGAGCGCGGATAGGTGATAAGCTTATGCGTTTCATACAGTTTCTGGCAGGTATCCAGCACGGTCTGCGCACTAAGCCCAAAGCGCTTAGCTGCTTCTATTTGCAGACTTGAGAGCGAAAATGGCAGCGGTGCCGTCTCATTCTCGCGTTTATCATTGTAGCTGGTAACCATGGCAGGCTGACCGCCAATACGCGCCACCACATGCTCAGCCAGCGGACGATGCAGCAAACGTCCCTCTTCATCCTGATAAGGCTCGCAGGAGTCGCTGGGCTGCCACTGGGCCACAAAGCGCTCCTGCTGCTGCGTGACAATATGCGCTTTAACCTCAAAGAAGTCTTTGGGGATGAAGTTTTCGATCTCTTCATCACGCCGCACTACCATGCCCAGTACCGGCGTCTGTACCCTGCCCACGGAGAGCACGCCGTCGTAACCGGCATTGCGGCCCAGTAGCGTATAAGCCCGGGTCATATTGATGCCGTAAAGCCAGTCAGCACGGGCTCGCGCCAGCGCCGATACGCAGAGCGGGATAAACTCGCGGTTTTCCCGTAGCCGGCCCACCGCCCGCTCCACCGCCTGGGGATTGAGATCGTTAATCAGACAGCGCTGAACTTTTTCCCGCTTCGCGGCAGGCAAATCAAGGTAATCCAGCACCTCGTCCACCAGCAGCTGCCCTTCGCGATCCGGGTCTCCGGCATGGATGACTTCCGTCGCCTGCTCCAGCAGCTTTTTGATCACGTTCAGCTGCTTAGCGACTGAGGGCCGGGGCTGTAGCCGCCACTTTTCCGGCACTATCGGCAGATCCGCCAGCGCCCAGCGCGCATAGCGGCTGTTATAGCTGTCCGGCTGGGCCTGTTCCAGAAGGTGGCCCACGCACCAGGTTACCATGTGGTCGGTGCCACAGGCGATATAGCCGTCTCCCCGCCGGTGCGGTTTCGGTAGAACGTCCGCGATAGCGCGGGCCAGGCTCGGTTTTTCTGCAATAAACAAACGCATCCGGAGGTCACTTCCTGCTCAGCTAACAATGGCCTGTAAAGTCCGCTCCCTGACCCGGTCGGTCAGGAAGGAGAACTATCGTCTGCAACAGGCAGACAGGCTGGTTCCGCCATCATGGTAGCGTTTTGGACAAGCAGGAGTAAGAGCGCGTTCCCTTTTTCCTTTCCGTTCGCTCATTATCGCGACAAATTGCGGTGCGGTGCGCTTTCTCTTACTCCGGTGGAACTGGCGTCAGCTAAAAATAACGGACAAAAGGCGTGGTGTCGGGCGGAAGTACCGTGGTATGCGACTTCAGCTGCGGCGTACCGAGATAGAGAAACCCCACGATGGCATCCTGTTCCCGGCAGTGGAAGGCTTCCCGCACGGCAGGATGCTCCGTCCAGGCGCCGCTGCGCCAGATACCGTTAAAGCCCTGGGCCAGAGCGGCCATCTGCATCGCCATCACTGCGCAGCCTGCGGAGACGACCTGCTCCCAGCGCGGTACCTTATGATTTTCCTGGCAATGGGCCACCACGGTAATGATCATCGGCGCACGGAATGGCGACTGTTTTGCTTTTTCAATGGCCTTTTCGTCCATCTGATCCTGACGCGCGGCGCTTTCCAGAAGCTGGCTGAAACGCTCGCGTCCCGCCTCTTCAATGACCGTAAAGCGCCACGGCTGCAGCGTGCCGTGATCGGGGGCCCGCATACCGGCACGAAGGATATTTTCCAGCGCCTCGCCAGCCGGTGCGGGCTCAGCTAAACGGGATGCAGAACGTCGGTTAACCACTAAGTCCAGTGCGTCCATTTTACTCTCCTGATAACGCGTTTCAGTGAGCTGAAGCTAGCACAGGATGATGATTTGTTACAGCATAACGCTTTTTCCTGCTGACAATATCGCCGCTGATAATTAGGATGTCACCATCCTGCTCCGGTTTCGGCGGCGTTGCGCGTTGGCAACGGACGAGAGCGGACTTTTGTACGGCGTTAACGGAGTTAATATGCGCATGATAGGGCGATTTATCGCTGGCTTTTTCAAATGGACCTGGCGGCTTCTGAACTTTGTCCGGGAATTCATTCTCAACCTGTTTCTGATCGCGTTGATTGTGATCCTGGCCGGTGCCTGGTTCCAGTACAACCGGTCCACCACGGCGGTCGAACCTACCAAAGGCGCACTTATTGTTGACCTCAGCGGCGTGGTCGTTGATAAACCTTCCGTCAGCAATAAGATCAGTAAAATTGGCCGCCAGCTTCTTGGCGCCAGCAGCGACCGGTTAAAAGAGAACTCGCTGTTTGACGTGGTAGACGCGATCCGTCAGGCCAAAGATGATGCCAACATTACCGGCATGGTGCTCGATCTGCGCGATTTCGCCGGTGCCGATCAGCCTTCTCTGCGCTATATCGGTAAGGCGCTTCGTGAATTCCGCGACGGCGGCAAGCCGATTTACGCCACGGGAGACAGCTACAGCCAGGCGCAATATTATCTTGCCAGCTTCGCGAATAAGATCTATCTCACCCCGCAGGGCGCCGTTGATCTGCACGGTTTCGCCACCAACGGACTTTACTATAAATCTCTGCTGGATAAGCTGAAGGTCAACTCCCACGTTTTCCGCGTTGGTACGTATAAATCCGCGGTTGAGCCTTTCCTGCGCGATGATATGTCCCCTGCCGCCAGAGAAGCTGACAGCCGCTGGGTAGGCGAACTCTGGCAAAATTATCTCAACACTGTTTCGGCGAACCGTCAGTTAACCCCTGCCCAGCTATTCCCTGGCGCACCGGAAATGATCGCCGAACTGCAGGCAGTTGATGGCGATACGGCGCAGTATGCAAAAGAACATAAGCTGGTCGATGAACTCTCCTCACGGGCGCTGGTTAACCATGAGCTGACCAAAGTCTTTGGCTGGGACGAGAGCGTAAAAGATTACAAAGGAACCAGCATTTACGACTATCAGATCAAGAAGCAGGATGCGGCGAACGGCAATATTGCCGTGATCCTCGCCAGCGGCGCGATTATGGACGGTGAAGAGACGCCCGGCAGCGTCGGTGGCGACACCACGGCGATGGAGATCCGCCAGGCAAGGCTGGATCCGAAAATCAAAGCCATTCTGTTCCGCGTCAACAGCCCCGGCGGCAGCGTGACCGCCTCTGAGACGATACGTGAAGAGCTGGCCGCCGCGAAAGAAGCGGGTAAACCGGTCGTCGTTTCCATGGGCGGCATGGCGGCCTCTGGCGGTTACTGGGTTTCGACGCCGGCCAACTACATCATCGCCAGCCCCAGCACGCTGACCGGCTCGATCGGCATCTTCGGCGTTATCAACACGGTTGAGAATTCCCTTGATGCCATCGGCGTCCATACCGACGGCGTGGCAACCTCTCCGCTGGCTGATGTGACGATGACAAAAGCCCTGCCGCCTGAAGTGCAGCAGATGATGCAGCTGACCATTGAGAATGGCTACAGAAACTTCCTGGGCCTGGTGGCGAAGTCGCGCAATAAAACGCCCGAGCAGATCGACGAAATCGCGCAGGGTCACGTCTGGACCGGCAGTGACGCGAAAGCGAACGGCCTGGTTGACGCGCTGGGCGACTTTGATGACGCCGTTGCCAAAGCGGCTGAGCTGGCTAAGCTGAAAACCTGGCATCTCAGCTGGTATCAGGAAGATCCGGGCTTTATTGATCTGCTGTTCAGCCAGATGGATGCTTCTGCGCGCGCGGCGCTGCCTGATGCGCTGAAAGTCTGGCTGCCAGCCCCAATGCTTGATGTGATGACCGCCATGAAAGGTCAGCCGGGGCTTTTCGACAACCTGAACGATCCGCAAAACCGCTACGCTATCTGCCTGACCTGCGGTCAGGTGAAGTAGCCCCCCGCAGCCCGGCGTCTGACCGGGCTGCTTTTCCCTTACTTTCCCCTTATACTGCGCCTTTTCGGCAAGCCTGAGTCCTCTGATGCACAAAAAATCTATTTACGTTGCCTATACCGGCGGCACTATCGGTATGCAGCGCTCTGAACATGGCTACATTCCCGTTTCCGGCCACCTGCAAACTCAGCTGGCTAACATGCCTGAATTTCACCGTGCCGAAATGCCCGACTTCACAATCCATGAATATCAGCCGCTGATCGACTCTTCCGATATGACCCCGCAGGACTGGCAGGCGATCGTCGATGACATCCGGCAAAACTACGATAGCTATGACGGCTTCGTTATTCTTCATGGCACCGACACCATGGCCTTCACCGCTTCGGCGCTCTCCTTTATGCTGGAGAACCTCGCCAAACCGGTAATTGTGACAGGGTCACAAATACCGCTGGCGGAACTGCGCTCGGACGGCCAGCAAAATCTGCTTAACGCGCTGTTCGTGGCCGCCAATTACCCGATAAATGAAGTGACGCTGTTTTTCAATAACACTCTTTATCGCGGCAACCGCACTACCAAGGCCCATGCGGATGGATTCAACGCCTTTGACTCCCCTAACCTTGCTCCACTGCTGGAAGCGGGTATCCATATCCGTCGCCTGAACACCCCGCCCGCGCCCACAGGAAGCGGCGATCTGATTGTTCATTCCGTCACGCCCCAGCCCGTTGGCGTGGTGACCATCTATCCGGGGATCTCGGCGGATGTCGTCAGTAACTTCCTGCTCCAGCCGGTGAAAGCGCTGATTCTACGCTCCTATGGCGTGGGCAATGCGCCGCAGAACCCCGCCTTTCTGAAAGAGCTGAAAGAGGCTTCCGCACGCGGTATTGTGGTGGTTAACCTGACGCAGTGCATGTCTGGCAAGGTGAATATGGGTGGTTACGCTACCGGTAACGCGCTGGCGCTGGCGGGTGTGGTGAGCGGACTGGACCTCACCGTCGAGGCCACGCTGACCAAACTCCACTTCCTGCTCAGCCAGAATCTCTCCAGCAGCGAAGTGCGCCGGCTGATGCAGGTTAATCTTCGCGGTGAATTAACCCCTGACGAAAAGTGAGACACCATGACAGCTACGCAGCAGGCCCTGTTACTGATTGATTTACAGAATGACTTCTGTCCCGGCGGCGCCCTTGCCGTCAGGGAGGGCGATGAAGTTATCGCAGTCGCTAACCAGTACGCGGCTGAATTCCGCCTGCGGGACCAGCCCGTCGTCGCCACGCTTGACTGGCACCCGGCAAACCACGGAAGTTTTGCGTCCAACGCCGGACAGCCTGTCGGCAGCACCGGAACGCTGGCGGGTTTGCCGCAGATCTGGTGGCCCGATCACTGTATACAGGAGAGCATCGGGGCTGCGTTTCATCCGTCGCTTATGCAGCAACACCTCAGCCATACCGTGCGTAAAGGGCAAAATCCCCAGGTGGACAGCTACAGCGCGTTTTTTGATAACGGCCGGCTTGAGCAGACCGGACTGGATGGCTGGCTCAAAGCAAGAGGTATCACCGCCCTGACCGTTATGGGTCTGGCGACAGACTACTGCGTCAGATACAGCGTGCTGGATGCGCTGATGCTGGGTTATGCCGTTACGGTTATCAAAGCGGGATGTCGGGGCGTTGAACTGAGGCAGGGAGACTGCGAATCTGCGCTTGAAGCGATGGCGGCAGGCGGGGCCATTATTCAGTAATGCGTTCCGTGGCTGGGCAGACTGCCAGGGCCCGACGCTGAGTCATAACAGGCATGTGGCACTATTCTGAAAATTCCGCCGAAGGCCTGGAACAGGGCCAGGAATAAGAGCTGCGTTTAGCACTCTTATTCCTGTTGCAGATAAGAGATTACTGCAGCTTGATACGGGTGACATTGTCATCAGTAATGCCGAACTCTTCCTTAAGCTCCCGTTTGGTTTTCATCACCATCTCCCCACCCTTGCCCACGCTCATATGCTGAGGCTGGTCGTTGTGACGCGCCTGCCAGAGCATCACCAGCTGCAGGCTGTTCTCTTTCTGCTCAGGCGTCAGCGCCACGCCGTCGGCCCACTTTCCGGTTTCTACTGCCGTCACCAGACGCTGGTACACTTCAGGCGTCATGGTGGCAATCATCTCATCAAGCATCATAAGCACTAACCTTTAATCTGATTGCCATCATCATCGGTAAAACTCAGTGAGGCAGAATTAACACAGTAGCGCTCGCCGCTGGGCTGCGGGCCATCCGGGAAGACATGGCCGAGATGCGCATCGCAGGTGCCACAGCGGATTTCTATACGCTGCATACCGTGCGAATCATCTTCGATATAACGGATGGAGTCTTCCTGCACCGGCTGATAAAAGCTTGGCCAGCCGCAGCCCGAGTCATATTTTGACCCGGAGAGAAACAGGGAGGCGTTGCAGACGAGGCAGTGGTAAATCCCTTCGCCCTTGTTATGCAACAGCTTGCCGGAAAACGGAGGTTCAGTGCCGCGCTGCTGGGTCACATAGCGCTGCATCTCATTCAGATCGGTTTCAGGCGACAGGGGATGTTGGTCATTAGCCATTTTGCTACTCCCGGACAGTGTGATTCTGAAAATATTGGCTAGTATTCTAACAAATACTTAACAACGTCAGGGGATTTTTTCACGTCAGGCGGAATCTGAAAGTCACCGGAAGGTGAAAGTGTGATGCAAGTCACCTTTTAGCCAGGCTACCCCTTTATATCCGGGTATCACGCCCCAATAGTGAGATTAATCGCCGTGCGAAATGCGCTTTCTGACAAATAATTCCTGCTTTATGGTTTGATTTGTCGCAACACTTGAAGCGATTCCGCTTGACGCCTGGTAAGGTTTTTGTAATTTTACAACCAACCTTTTATTCACTAACAACTAGCTGGTGGAATATATGACTATCAAAGTAGGTATCAACGGTTTTGGCCGTATCGGTCGCATCGTTTTCCGTGCTGCTCAGCAGCGTTCTGACGTAGAGATCGTCGCAATCAACGATCTGCTGGACGCCGAGTACATGGCTTACATGCTGAAGTATGACTCTACCCACGGTCGTTTCGACGGCACCGTAGAAGTCAAAGACGGCCAACTGGTTGTCAACGGCAAAACCATCCGTGTTACCGCTGAAAGAGATCCGGCTAACCTGAAGTGGGACGAAATCGGCGTTGACGTCGTGGCAGAAGCGACCGGCATCTTCCTGACCGACGAAACCGCACGTAAGCACATCCAGGCGGGCGCGAAGAAAGTTGTTCTGACCGGCCCTTCTAAAGATGACACCCCAATGTTTGTAATGGGCGTAAACCACAAGTCTTACGCTGGCCAGGATATCGTGTCTAACGCTTCCTGCACCACGAACTGCCTGGCACCGCTGGCTAAAGTCATCAACGACAAATTCGGCATCGTTGAAGCTCTGATGACGACCGTTCACGCGACGACTGCCACGCAGAAAACCGTTGATGGTCCATCGCACAAAGACTGGCGCGGCGGCCGCGGCGCTTCTCAGAACATCATCCCTTCTTCTACCGGTGCAGCTAAAGCCGTTGGTAAAGTGATCCCTGAGCTGAACGGCAAACTGACCGGCATGGCGTTCCGCGTTCCTACGCCTAACGTTTCCGTGGTTGACCTGACTGCACGTCTGGCTAAGCCTGCCTCTTACAAAGAAATTTGTGATGCTATCAAGGCCGCTGCTGAAGGCGAACTGAAAGGCGTTCTGGGCTATACCGAAGATGAAGTGGTTTCCACTGACTTCAACGGCGAAACCCTGACCTCCGTGTTCGATGCCAAAGCGGGTATCGCACTGAGCGACACTTTCGTTAAACTGGTTTCCTGGTACGATAACGAAACCGGTTACTCCAACAAGGTTCTTGACCTGGTTGCTCACATCGCTAAATAAGCGCGGTGAAACACGAATTCTGGGCGACTGCGGTCGCCCTTTTTTTTGGCTGAAATAAGGTTTACTCATGAACGAAGAACTCTTTTCGCTTCCCGTTGTTAACCAGATAACGCCCTATATCACCCAGCGTAACGTCGGCGAACTGCCCACGGTTGTCATTGCGCATCCGAAAGTGCGTGCGGCGGTCACCCTTCAGGGCGCCCACCTGATTGCGTGGCAACCCGCAGGTGAAAAACCAGTAATCTGGCTCAGTGATAAAACCGCCTGGCGTCCGGGCAAAGCGATTCGGGGCGGCGTTCCCATCTGCTGGCCCTGGTTTGGCCCGGCGGGCGAGCCGGCGCATGGATTCGCCCGTACCCTGCCCTGGACGCTTTCCGCGCATGATGAAAATGAGGAGAGCGTCATGCTCACCTTTGTCCTGGAAAGCAGTGAGCAGACGAAAAAACTCTGGCCGCACGATTTTACCCTGCTGGCCCGCTTCCGCTTCAGCGATCGCTGTGAAATCGAACTGGAAGCGCATGGCGACTATGAAGCGACGGCGGCACTGCACAGCTACTTTAGCGTGGCTGACATCGCTGATGTTGAGGTCAGCGGATTGGGTAAGACCTATATCGATAAGGTGAATCAGGGTGCCCAGGGGACGTCTGAGGACGGCAGGCAGACCTATCCAGATCGCGTTGACCGTATTTACACGCAGCCTGATGCCTGTAGCCTGATTCACGATCGGACTGGACGTCGTACGATTGAAGTGCACCATCACTCACACAGTGACGTTGTCACGTGGAACCCGGGTCCGGAGCTCTCTTGCAGCATGGGGGATATGGCAAACGAAGGGTATAAAACCATGGTCTGCGTGGAGACGGCCCACGTCTCGTCCCCGATGATCAGCGCGGACGAGTCGCCTTCACGTCTCTCGACGACGATACGGGTACGGAAATCGAACTGATCGCTGTTTCTGCTCACCACCAGCCGGGGCTGTTACCGCTGGTGGTAAGTGCGATCAATAAGACTAAGGGAAAACCGCGCTAAATCACATCCAGCGGGAATTTTCTTTCCGGCGGGGGGAAAGCCTGGTTTATTAACGCCTGCTCCTCACTCGTAAGGATCACATCAAGCGCGGCGGCATTTTCCGCCACATGCTGCCTGCTACCCGCTTTGGGGATCGCCATAACCCCCTCCTTACGGATGACCCATGCCAGCAAAAGCTGCGCGACGGTAATCGCCTTCCGGCTGGCAATCTGATTCAGAACAGGATGATTCATCAGGTCACGACGGAGCCGCCCGGCCTGCGCAAGGGGAGAATAGGCCATTACCGGCATGTTGCGCTGCCGACACGCCGGCAGGAGATCGAACTCAATCCCTCTGGAGGCCAGATGGTAAAGAACCTGATTGGTGGCGCAGGCTTCACCTCCCTCCTCTGCCAGCAGTTCATTCATATCTTCGGTATCAAAATTTGACACTCCCCAGCGGCGTATCTTTCCGGCCTGTTGCAATAGCGTCATGGCGCGGAGGGTTTCTTCCAGCGGTACGTTCCCACGCCAGTGCAGCAGATAAAGATCCAGATAATCTGTTTTCAGGCGACGCAGGCTGCGCTCGCAGGCTTCTGTGGCATCAGTGGCACTGGCGTTCCAGGGGTAAACTTTTGAAACCAGCCACGCCTGCTCACGCCGTCCCTGGAGCGCTTCGCCAACCACTTCCTCCGCCCCGCCGTCAGCGTACATTTCCGCTGTATCGATCACGCGGAGACCGAGATCGAGTCCATGCTGGAGCGCCGCCACCTCCGTCCGGCGCTGCATGGCGTCCTCGCCCATGTACCAGGTTCCCTGACCAATGGCGGGTAACGGGCAATCTTCGGAAAATATTACTGTCCGGGTCATGATTATCTCCTGCACATTTTTACGCGTCACAACTGTGCAAAAGGGCGCGGCGCGCCCTTTTTTTGTGCATTAGCCTGAGATCAGAAGGTATAGCTGATGCCAGTCCACACCGTGACCTGCGAATTACGATCCACCATTGGGCTGTCTTTAACTTCATCGCTCAGGTGGGTATAACGACCGGACGCCGATGCGGTCCAGTTGGCGTTGAGCGCATAGGTCGCCGTCAGCTCCATGTAGGGATTCCAGCTGGCATCGGGTTCATAGCTGCTCAGACCACTGCGGCGGGATTCGTTTTTCGATATGCCGTAGTAGTAGTCATTCTGGTTTTCGCTGCTCCAGAGGGCGCCAATTCCCGGCGTCAGGGTAAAATCGCCAAACTGGAAACGATAAAGGTAGGTCAGGTCCCACAGAAAACCGTTGCTGTTATCCAGCATATCGCCCACCAGCACCGTACGCACAATGCCCCACTCCGCGCTGTGACGATAGGTAACGCCGCCCATCAGGGTCATATGGCGGTCGCTTAGCTGCTTAAGCTGCTTGTTGTCGGTATCATCCGTATTGAAGTTCTGTGGGGAACCCAGAACGCTCAGCGAAAGCTGATTCGCCTCATCGTTCCACAGATAATAGCCCGCCTGAATACCCCGAATGAAGAAGCGATCGCCTTCATAGTTAATTATCGGGAAAGGATAGTAACGCTCCTGGCCACCTTTATAGGGGTTCTGACTGTAGATGACGGAAGCGCCAAGCGTTAACGGATTCGCCTGCGCCAGCATAGAGGCAGGTAAAAGAAGGGCAATAGCGCTAACTTTGAGATAGTTCACAATTTATTCAATCCATAAATATAACAATCAGGTTCTTCAGTTTACCAGTCTCTGTATGAGAGTAAAAAAGATTCATATCCTGTAGCACTCAGAATCAATTTACCCCACTCAACACGCCAAAAAACCAGGCTTATTTACAATTTCCCGGCAGCCCGCCTCCGGCAAGGTATATGCCGCAAAGGCATCTGACTTTGTCCTTGAATTATCATCATAAATGAGACGGCGTTCAGGAAATTTCTTAAATGCCATCTACGCTTTAATGAAGAGAGGAAATTTGCACGAGAACGTAACCAGTTCCATATCTACCCGATAAAAAAACGTCAGGTTGGCATAAGGGTTGCTGTACTCACTAATAAGTTCCTTCAGGGGCTGACCCCACTTAGGCTCCTGGTACCTGTGCTAAAAAAGAAAGGACGGGCATCGCTATGAATATATTCGATCACTATCGTCAGCGTTATGAAGCTGCCAAGGACGAAGAGTTCACACTCCAGGAATTTCTTACCGTGTGTCGGCAAGATCGCAGTGCCTACGCCAACGCGGCAGAACGACTGTTAACGGCTATTGGTGAGCCGGTAATGGTTGATACTGCCCAGGAGCCTCGCCTATCCCGCCTGTTCTCTAACCGCGTCATCGCCCGCTATCCCGCCTTTGAAGAGTTCTATGGTATGGAAGAGGCGATTGAACAAATTGTTTCCTATCTGAGGCATGCGGCTCAGGGACTTGAGGAGAAAAAACAGATCCTCTACCTGCTTGGTCCGGTGGGAGGAGGTAAATCTTCGCTGGCCGAACGGCTGAAATCGCTGATGCAGCGCGTGCCGATTTATGTACTGAGTGCCGACGGCGAGCGCAGTCCGGTTAACGACCATCCGCTCTGCCTGTTTAATCCTCAGGAAGATGCCAATATCCTGGAGAAGGAATATGGCGTTCCCCGCCGCTATCTTGGCACCATTATGTCGCCGTGGGCCGCTAAACGCCTGCACGATTTTGGCGGCGATATCACCCGCTTCAAGGTAGTCAAAGTCTGGCCATCTATCCTCGATCAGCTGGCCATTGCCAAAACGGAACCGGGTGATGAAAACAATCAGGATATTTCCGCGCTGGTCGGTAAGGTCGATATCCGCAAGCTGGAGAATCACGCCCAGAACGATCCTGATGCCTACGGTTATTCGGGCGCGCTCTGCCGGGCTAACCAGGGGATAATGGAATTTGTGGAGATGTTTAAGGCGCCGATCAAGGTGCTGCACCCTCTGCTGACCGCCACGCAGGAAGGTAACTATAACGGTACCGAAGGGATATCCGCCCTGCCGTTTAACGGCATCATTCTTGCCCACTCCAACGAATCAGAGTGGGTCACCTTCCGCAATAATAAGAACAATGAAGCCTTTCTTGACCGCGTTTATATCGTCAAGGTGCCTTACTGCCTTCGCGTCTCGGAAGAGATTAAAATCTACGACAAACTGCTTAACCACAGTGAGCTTTACCACGCGCCCTGCGCGCCCGGTACGCTTGAAACCCTGGCCCGCTTCACCATCTTGTCACGCCTTAAAGAGCCGGAAAACTCCAGTACCTACTCCAAAATGCGCGTTTACGATGGCGAAAGCCTGAAGGATACCGACCCGAAAGCGAAATCCTACCAGGAGTATCGTGACTACGCGGGCGTCGATGAGGGGATGAACGGGCTTTCCACCCGATTCGCCTTTAAAATTCTTTCCCGGGTATTTAACTTCGACCATGCCGAAGTCGCAGCCAACCCGGTCCATCTGTTTTACGTGCTTGAACAGCAGATTGAGCGGGAACAGTTCCCCCAGGATCAGGCTGAGAAATACCTTGAGCACCTTAAAGGTTATCTGATCCCGAAATACGCCGAATTTATTGGTAAAGAGATTCAGACAGCCTACCTCGAGTCTTACTCTGAATATGGTCAGAACATTTTTGACCGCTACGTGACCTACGCAGACTTCTGGATTCAGGATCAGGAATACCGCGACCCCGACACCGGTCAGCTCTTCGACAGGGAATCGCTGAACGCCGAACTGGAGAAAATAGAGAAGCCTGCCGGGATCAGTAATCCGAAAGACTTCCGTAATGAAATCGTCAACTTCGTGCTGCGCGCCCGTGCGCACAATAATGGCCGCAACCCTAACTGGACCAGTTATGAGAAACTGCGCACGGTGATCGAGAAGAAAATGTTCTCAAACACCGAAGAGCTACTGCCGGTGATCTCGTTTAATGCGAAAACGTCCACGGATGAACAGAAGAAGCATGATGATTTCGTCGACCGGATGATGGAGAAAGGCTATACCCGTAAGCAGGTTCGCCTGCTGTGCGAATGGTATCTGCGGGTAAGAAAATCGTCCTGATTCAGGTCTGTATGCATCAGCGGGCCGGGTTGATCCGGCCCGACATGCAACGTGGTGGGGGAAGTTATGGCCTATTTTATCGATCGGCGTCTTAACGGCAAAAACAAAAGCGCGGTGAACCGTCAGCGCTTTCTGCGCCGTTACAAATCGCAAATTAAACAGTCGATCTCCGAGGCCATCAATAAGCGTTCGGTGACCGACGTTGAAAGCGGCGAATCTGTTTCTATCCCGGTGGATGATATTCATGAACCCATCTTCCATCAGGGACGCGGCGGTAAGCGCCATCGCGTTCATCCGGGAAATGACCACTTTGTACAGAATGACCGCGTCGAGCGTCCTCAGGGCGGCGGCGGAGGCGGCGGCAGCGGACAGGGAAACGCCAGCCAGGATGGTGAGGGCCAGGACGAATTCGTTTTCAATATTTCGAAAGATGAATATCTTGATCTACTGTTTGAAGATCTTGCGCTGCCAAATCTGAGAAAAAATCAGCACCGTCAGCTTAATGAATATAAGGTGCACCGGGCGGGCTATACATCAAACGGCGTCCCGGCGAATATCAGCGTGGTACGCTCGCTGCAAAACTCGCTGGCAAGGCGTACCGCAATGACCGCCGGCAAGCGCAGGATGCTTAGCGAACTGGAGGCGACGCTTGAGGTAGTGGAAAAATCGGAGCCGGCCCAGCTGCTGGAGGAGGAGCGGTTGCGCCAGGAGATTGCCGAACTGCGCGCGCGCATTAAACGGGTGCCCTTTATCGACACCTTTGACCTCCGTTATAAAAACTTTGAGAAGCGCCCCGAACCCTCAAGCCGGGCCGTGATGTTCTGCCTGATGGACGTTTCGGGCTCTATGGATCAGGCGACAAAGGATATGGCGAAACGCTTTTATATTTTGCTCTATCTCTTCCTGAGTCGTACCTATAAAAATGTGGAAGTGGTCTATATTCGCCATCATACCCAGGCGAAAGAGGTGGATGAACAGGAGTTTTTCTACTCGCAGGAAACGGGCGGCACTATTGTTTCCAGCGCCCTGAAGCTGATGGATGAAGTGGTGAAAGAGCGTTACGATCCGGCTCAGTGGAATATCTACGCCGCGCAGGCGTCAGATGGCGATAACTGGGCTGACGATTCGCCGCTTTGTCATGAAATCCTGGCGAAGCAGATTCTGCCGGTGGTACGTTACTATAGCTATATTGAAATTACCCGCCGCGCACATCAGACGCTCTGGCGGGAATATGAGCATCTTCAGGCGATGTTTGATAATTTTGCTATCCAGCATATCCGCGAGCCGGAGGATATCTATCCTGTCTTCCGGGAACTGTTTCATAAACAGGCGGAAGAGAGTTACTGATTGGGCGTAACGGCCAGGCAAGAAGGGTTTACTGGCTAACTATTATGGCGGGAAGGGCTCAGGCGGCAGAAGGATGCTTTCTTCAGGTGTTCAACTGCTTTCAGGCTGATGCTTTTCCCGCGCCATTACTGACGCAATCCGCTGCTTGTCTCAGTCAGGCCTTAAGCTATGCGGTTGATTAAGATTCCCTCCCTGGTTCCTCCCATACTCAAGGAATGAAAAAGCGCCCGTTATCTGCTTTTTTCCGCTCAATCCCTTAAATAACCCACTGTTCTGGCGCACTCAGTGGCCTTTATCTCAACGCATTATATGTTATTTTAACTAACGATGAAAAATATCGCAGCCTGTTGCTCACTGCCGCTAATGCATCAGAGGGAAAAGAAATAATCACAACTTGCTGTTAAAAAAGAATTTATTGATTACAGGAGAGTCATCCATTGGAAGCCAGCGCTATCTACAGTCTGTTTATTATTGGTTCCGTGCTGGTCGCCGCAAGCATTTTACTGAGTTCGTTCTCATCGAGGCTCGGTATCCCAATTTTGGTCATTTTCCTCGCGTTAGGGATGCTGGCGGGTGTGGACGGCATTGGCGGGATTGAATTTGATAATTATCCCGCCGCTTATCTCATCAGTAACCTGGCGCTGGCGGTCATTCTGCTCGATGGCGGCATGCGTACGCAGGCAAGTTCATTTAAAGTGGCGCTCGGCCCGGCCCTTTCGCTGGCCACGCTTGGCGTTTTGATTACCGCCGGCCTGACGGGGATGGCGGCGGCCTGGCTGTTCGATTTAGATATGCTGGAAGGTTTTCTGGTCGGGGCGATTATCGGCTCCACGGATGCGGCAGCCGTCTTCTCACTGCTCGGCGGTAAAGGACTTAACGAGCGCGTTGGCGCCACGCTGGAAATCGAATCCGGCAGCAACGATCCGATGGCCGTCTTTTTAACTATTACGCTGATAGAGATGATCCAGCAGGGGCAAACGGGCCTGAGCGGGATGTTTGTGGTTCACCTGATCCAGCAGTTCGGTCTGGGTATCGTACTGGGGCTGGGCGGGGGCTGGGCACTGCAACAGCTGATAAACCGGGTTTCGCTCGCCAGCGGCCTCTATCCACTGCTGGCGGTCAGCGGCGGCATTCTGGTTTTCGCCCTGACCACCCTGCTTGAAGGCAGCGGCATTCTGGCCGTTTATCTTTGCGGTTTTCTGCTGGGCAACCGGCCAATTCGTAACCGGCACGGCATTCTGCAAACCTTCGATGGTATGGCCTGGCTCAGTCAGATCGGCATGTTTCTGGTTCTGGGACTGCTGGTTAATCCGCTCGACCTCTGGACAATCGCCCTGCCGGCCATGCTGCTCTCTATCTGGCTGATTCTGGTCGCCCGTCCGCTCTCGGTCTTTGTGGGCCTGCTGCCGTTTCGTGGGTTTAACATCCGCGAAAGATTCTTTATCAGCTGGGTTGGTTTACGCGGGGCGGTGCCGATTATCCTGGCGGTCTTCCCGATGATGGCGGGACTGGAACATGCCTCGCTCTTCTTTAATATTGCGTTCTTTGTGGTACTGGTTTCGTTAATGGTTCAGGGAACGTCCCTGGGCTATGCGGCGCGAAAGGCCAGGGTGATCGTTCCGCCGATGGCCTCTCCCATTTCGCGTGCCGGTCTGGATATTCACCCGGAAAATCCCTGGGAACATTTTGTTTATCAGCTTAGCGAAGATAAATGGTGCATCGGAGCGGCGCTGCGCGAACTGAAAATGCCCAGAGAAACCCGCATTTCCGCCCTCTTTCGCGATAATTTACTGCTTCATCCCACCGGTAATACTCGTCTCAGAGAAGGCGATGTGCTGTGCGTTATTGGCCGTGAGCGCGATCTTCCGGCGCTGGGCAAGCTGTTCAGCCAACTGCCGCCCGTCTCGCTCGATCAGCGCTTTTTTGGCGACTTTATTTTACAGGCCGATGCCCGCCTTCATGACGTCTGTGAAATTTACGGTATTGAGCTGGATGAGGAGATCAACGCCAGCCAGACGCTGGGACATCTGATTGGTAAAATGATTGGCGGCACGCCGGTGGTCGGCGATCAGGTGGAATGGAAAAATATGATCTGGACGGTGGCGGAAAAAGAAGCCAATGAGATTGTGAAAATCGGCGTACGGTTTGTGGATAACAAGGAATAATCCTGGTCTGCCCGCCTCGATCTATTTCAGATAGCGGCTAAACTTAAGATTCGTATTTGTCCGGAAGGGAGTAAATCATGGGTCATGTTGTTAAGATTGGTCGCTATGAAATCATTGATGCGGAACTGGATGCGCAGAATATCGATACGGTCAGCATCCCCTGCAGCACCAATCCCGGGCTAAGCTATCAGCTGGATGGATGGGATAATGAGACCAGCGTTCCCGCCTGGATTGACGGTGAGCCCGTGGACCTTGCCATTTGTCACTATGATAAACAGCAGGATCGGTGGATACTGAAAAAGCCGGCCTGAGGATTGTTAAGTTTCACCGCTGTGGTAATTCACTGCGGTGAAATTTTCTTTTATTTGCCATTAAACTGTTATTTCCGCGTCATATCTTATTCCCTTCGCTGCTAATTTCCCGCTTCGTTTGCCCCCCGGATAATAAATAAATTTTGCTGGTTTTTTAGCCATTTTAGGAATTACCCGTATTAACTAAGCCAAATAAGTCCGGCATACTCTGATCCTGCTTTTAGATGAAACCATAACCGTACTGGTATTGCTTCATTTCTCTTCTCGCCGCATCACTACAGCGAGTACTGGCATACGACTTCGTTATAGTACTTATAAAATATCCTTATTTTCATTACTCCTGAACGCGTGCTTGATCCCCGTCAGGTCACCGATCACTCATGTAAAGAGAGCAGGCATTATGGCAAGTACTCTGGTATTGAACGATCGCCGCCGGGCATTTAGCGGTACACGAAAAAATATTATTACCAAAGTCGCACTCAGTCTTTCCGATCTTATCTCTATAAACCTGGCCCTGTTCTTATCTACGGCGACGGTTCAGGGTATCTGGGGCAATCTCGATATATTTATCCCGCCTCAGGAAGTAAAAGTACGCTTCCTGGCGCAATTTATAATGTCGGTAGTCTGTACCGCCTGGTTCTGGATGCGCCTGCGGCACTACACTTACCGCAAGCCATTCTGGTTTGAACTGAAAGAGATTATTAAGACACTGGTGATATTTTCGCTGCTCGATCTGGCGTTAATCGCTTTCTCTAAATGGGATTTCTCCCGCCTGCTCTGGAGCTTTACCTGGGTATGGGCGCTGATCCTTGTCCCACTGCTCCGCTCCTGGGTCAAGCACGCCATCCTGAAAGCCGGACAGTGGCAAAAGCAGACCATCATTATTGGTTCCGGTAAAAATGCGCGTGAAGCCTACGCCGCGCTACAGAGTGAAGAAATTCTGGGCTATGAAGTGAAAGCGTTTGTCGCCTCCAACGATCATGGGGGAGCAGAAAGCCTTAATGGTGTGCCGGTGATCACCGCGAAAGATATCGTCTGGGATACTGTCGATCTTGAAAATACCCAGTTTATCGTGGCGATGGAGTATGAACAGCAGGTCATGCGTGATACCTGGCTCAAACTGTTATCGAAGAAAAAGTGCCGTTCGGTTTCCGTGGTGCCCACGCTGCGCGGTGTGCCACTTTACGGAACTGATATGTCTTTTATCTTCAGTCATGAAGTGATGATCCTGCGGGTCAGTAATAATCTCGCCAAGCGCTCTTCCCGCTTCCTTAAGCGCGTCTTTGATATGGTGGTTGCTTCTCTGCTGTTGCTTTTTCTCGCCCCCGCATTTGCCATCATCTGCTGGATGGTAGGCCGTGATGGCGGCAACAAAATCTACGGCCATGAGCGCGTGGGCCAGGATGGGAAGAAATTTAAGTGCCTCAAATTCCGCTCCATGGTGACGAATTCCAAAGAGGTGCTTGAAGAACTGCTCGCCACCAGCGCCGAGGCCCGGGCGGAGTGGGATAAGGACTTCAAGCTTAAGAAAGACCCGCGCGTAACCAAAATCGGCGCCTTCCTGCGCAAAACCAGCCTGGACGAACTGCCACAGCTCTGGAACGTTATCCGCGGCGAAATGAGCCTGGTCGGCCCCCGCCCGGTGATTGAAGCGGAGCTTGAGCGTTACGCCGGCGATGTGGACTACTATCTGATGGCTAAACCGGGCATGACCGGCCTCTGGCAGGTAAGCGGGCGTAATGACATTGACTACGACACGCGCGTTTACTTTGACTCCTGGTATGTTAAAAACTGGGCGCTGTGGACCGATATTGCCATTCTGTTTAAAACGGCCGGAGTGGTGTTTCGTCGCGACGGCGCCTACTGATTTCTTAACGCGCAGCGCCATGCTGGTAAGAAGCCAGCATGGCCGCGCTGCCACGGTTTTTTTCTTATCTCTCCCCTTTCCTTTTGCCGGTCTTATCACTACCCTGTGCGGCTCGCTCTTAAACGGATATCGCCTCGCACGATGCAAAAATTCACTCTGATCCTTCTTAGCCTGGTGTTGCTGGCTCCCCTGGGTATCGATCTCTATCTGCCTACGCTGCCTGAAATAGCGGAGGGGCTGAACACGCCCGTCACTACCGTGCAGACTACTATCCCGCTCTTCCTGCTGGTGATGGGGCTGGGTCAGATTGTGGCCGGGCCGCTGGTGGATAACTTTGGCCGCAAGCCTGTTGCGCTGATTGGTCTCTTTCTCTATATGGTAGGCAGCGTACTTGCCGCAACGGCGACCAGCTGGCCTCAGTTTCTTACTGCCCGCATCGTGCAGGGCTGTGCGGTCTGCTGTACCGCGGTGGTGGCGTTCAGCGGCGTACGCGACCGTCTGGACGGCGAAGACGCGGCTAAAGCCTACGGTTTTCTTAACGGCGCGCTTAATATCGTACCCGCGCTGGCACCGATGCTGGGCGGATTGCTCGCTGAGGCGTTTGGCTGGCGGGCACCCTTCTGGTTCCTCACCGCCTATGCGCTGATGATTGGTCTGGTAGTGGTTTTCTTCCTGCCGGAAACCCGCCCTGCCGGTACGCTGGCGGTGAAAGGTCTGCCGCTGAGGCAGTACTGGCAAATACTGCGACAGCCCCGATTTCTTGCCTTCGCTTTTGCCAATGCCGGGGCGCTGGGAATGGTACTGACTTATGTTTCCCTCGCGCCGCAGGTATTGATGACCGAGGGACAACTGACCGCGCTGCAATTTTCCATCGTGTTCGGCGCGAACGGCTTCTGGATTATGCTGGTCAGCGTGCTGGTGAATAAAATCATTCGTAAAGTGGGTCGCCCTTTCTGCCTGGCGGCAGGCAGCCTGGCGATGGCGCTGGGCGCGCTGACGCTGGCCGGAGGGGTGTTTCTGTTGCCGGGCGAATGGCAGGCTCACTGGGCGCTTTATATGTTCCCGGTTGCCATCTCCGTTGCCGGCCTCGCCTTTACCGTCGGTCCGGCCACCAGCTACGCGCTGGAGCCTTACCAGCAGCAGGCGGGGGTGGCTTCGGCGCTGGCAGGTTTTATCCAGATGGCCGGCGGCTCCTCCGCCGGGCTGCTGATGATGGCCCTGCCCCTTGCGGAAAAGCCCGCCCTGGCATTGATGATGATCACCGGCGCCATGCTGGCAGGTATCGCATGGCTTTACAGTAAGAAAGTACGCGGTACGATCACCGCGCTCAGGTAGACTGACTGATACGGACCGGCACCCGGGGCGCGAGCGCGCACATCAGCTCATAGCCCAGGGTGCCGGAGGCATGTGCAACCTCATCGATCTTCACATTACTTCCCCACAGTTCGACCTGGCTGCCAATGCCAGCCTGGTAGCACGGCGTCAGATCGACAGTAATCATATCCATGGAGACAGCTCCCACGGTCTGCGTCTTCACGCCATCAACCCAGACCGGCGTACCGCTGGGCGCATGACGGGGATAGCCATCAGCGTAGCCACAGGCAACCACGCCAATCCGCTGCTCTCCGGCGGCACGATAGCGCGCCCCGTAGCCGACTGCATCGCCTGCTTTCAGGTTCTGGATACCAATGATTTCGCTGTTGAGCGTCATGGCTGGCTTCAGGCCGCAGCTGGCAATATCCCGCCAGTGGCCGGTTGGTGAAGCGCCATAAAGAATGATGCCTGGCCGCACCCAGTCGTGGTGCGTTTCGGGGTGCCAGAGCGTGGCGGCAGAGTTAGCCAGCGAGCGTGGGCAGTCCAGACCTTCTGCCGCCTGGTCGATCCGCTTCATCGGTGCCACGATCCCCTCCGGCGTTTCCGCTTCGGCAAAGTGGGCCATCAGCGTCATTTCCGCGACGTTTTCCAGCCCGCGCAGCTTGTGCCAGACCTGATGCACCTGCTCGGGACGGAAACCGAGCCGGTTCATGCCGCTGTTCATTTTCAGATAGATATCGAGCGGCGCCGACAGTTTCGCTTTCGCCAGGGCCTGGATCTGCCAGTTGCTGTGCACGCTGGTTGTCAGACGATAGCGATCCAGCAGGGCGAGCTCATCCGGATGGAAAAAGCCTTCCAGCAACAGAATTGGCTTTTTCCAGCCACGTTCACGCAGCAGGATCGCCTCTTCGAGATTGAGCAATGCGAAGCCGTCCGATCCGGCAAGACTTTGCCAGACGCGATCGATGCCATGCCCATAGGCGTTAGCTTTTATTACTGACCAGAGGCGGGAATGCGGTGCAGCCTGGCGGGCAACCGCCAGGTTATGTCGTAACGCGCTGGAATCGATCGTTGCGACAATCGGACGTGACATAACTTCTCCTGATTCTGACTATGGAAAATTAGCGGGCACCCTGCAAAACCTGACCCGTTGGCGGATAAAAACCGGGCAGATAACGCATTACGGAAAGATCGTCTGCGGCGATAGCCGGTGAACGTCCGGAAATAATATCAGAAATCAGCTGTCCCGATCCGCACGCCATCGTCCAACCGAGCGTTCCATGACCGGTATTGAGGTAAAGATTCTTAAACGGCGTTCTGCCGACGATAGGCGTACCATCCGGCGTCATCGGCCGCAGGCCGCTCCAGAATGTTGCCTGCTCAATAGAGCCGCCCTCAGGAAAGAGATCGCGCACGACCATCTCCAGGGTTTCACGTCGGGCGGGCAAAAGCTGGGTGTTATAACCAACAATTTCCGCCATACCTCCGACGCGAATACGATCCTCAAAGCGGGTGATCGCCACTTTATAACTCTCATCCAGCACAGTTGAAACCGGCGCTGCCTGGGGGTTTCTGATGGGAATCGTGAGCGAGTATCCTTTAAGCGGATAGACGGGCAGGCGGACGATTTTATCCAGCAAGGCGGTGGAGTAGGCGCCGAACGCCACGACATAAGCATCCGCAGTAATGATTTCTTCACCACTCTTCACGCCGGCAATCTGATTACCCTCCTGAAGCAAGGCATCCACCGCGGTATTAAACCGGAAGGTGACGCCAGCCGCCGCCGCCATCCCGGCCAGCTGCTGGGTAAACAGCTGACAGTCGCCGGTTTCATCGTTTGGCAAACGCAGCCCGCCGGTCAGGATATGCTTTGTCGCGGCAAGCGCAGGTTCCACTTCCGCCAGCCGATCCGCCTCAAGCAGCTGATAGGGCACGCCAGCGTCCTTCAGCACCGCAATATCCTTCGCCGCGCTTTCAAACTGTTGCGCGGTGCGGAACAGCTGAAGCGTACCGCCCTGGCGGCCCTCATAGGCGATGCCGGTCTGCTGGCGCAGGGCTTTCAGGCAGTCGCGACTGTATTCCGCGATGCGGACCATCCGGCTCTTGTTTTGCTGGTAATGCTGCATATTACAGTTTTTGAGCATTTCCCACATCCAGGCGAGCTGGAACAGGCTGCCGTCAGGCCGCACGGCCAGCGGCGCATGCCGCTGAAACATCCATTTAATCGCCTTAAGCGGCACGCCAGGCGCCGCCCACGGCGCGGCATAACCGGGTGAAATCTGACCGGCATTGGCGGCACTGGTTTCCAGCGCCACGCCGGGCTGGCGATCGATAACCGTCACCTCATGACCCGCCTGAGCCAGATACCAGGCGCTCGCCACGCCAACCACCCCACTACCCAAAATGACGACTCGCATACCTTTTCACCACGTTAAAAAGAGGATTGAACTGCATTAATGCGTTATTTACAGATGAAAACACTAACCCGAAACCCATAGGCTTGCGGTGACATATTTCACATCTTTTTCACATATACTGGCAACTAAAACAGAACGCTGCGTTAAATACGGAATTAAACGCTGCTTTACCGCGGCTGAAAGTGGCAAATAATAATTCATGCCGTTTACCGGCCTCCGTTCAGCAGATTATGAGCCCGGCCACACCCCGGCTAATCTTTCAGATTTTTATGCTGACATTTACCCGAAAACATGAATTATCCAATAAGCTCATGGGTATGCTATCGCGCCACGCTATTTTATGGTGAAGAATAGCGGGAATCGCCAGAGCGATCGGAGAGAGTGGGCTATCATTGAGATATTGGCTTTTATTCCAGGCGAACCCGCGCAGCTGCACGCGCTGGCCGCCGACATGAAAACGGATATTTTGTCGCTACGTGGTGTAACGTCGAAAACCGATTTTATAAAAGGGGTGCGCTATGACGACTATCTTTGACGATGCCATCACAAGCAATAAAAGACTGAGTGACGGACCCGACTGGACCTTCGACCTGCTTGATGTCTATCTTGCCGAAATTGACCGGGTCGCCAGGCTTTACCGTCTTGAAACTTATCCCCATCAGATTGAGGTTATTACCTCCGAACAGATGATGGATGCCTACTCCAGCGTGGGCATGCCTATCAACTATACCCACTGGTCGTTTGGTAAAAAGTTTATCGAGACCGAGCAGCGATATAAGCATGGTCAGCAAGGCCTGGCTTATGAGATCGTCATCAATTCCAACCCCTGTATCGCCTACCTGATGGAAGAAAACACTATTACCATGCAGGCGCTGGTGATGGCTCACGCCTGTTATGGGCATAACTCCTTTTTTAAAAACAATTATCTGTTTCGCAGCTGGACCGACGCCAGCTCGATTGTGGATTACCTCATCTTCGCCCGGAATTACATCACCCAGTGCGAGGAGCGTTATGGCCTTGAAGAGGTGGAGAAGCTGCTGGATTCCTGCCACGCGCTGATGAATTACGGCGTCGATCGCTATAAACGTCCGCAGAAGATCTCCCTGCAGGAAGAGAAAGCGCGCCAGCAAAGCCGGGAAGCGTACCTGCAAAGCCAGGTCAACACGCTGTGGCGTACTCTTCCCCGTCGCGAACGTGAAGAGGCCCAGGTTGAGGCGGTGCGTTATCCTTCTGAACCGCAGGAAAACCTGCTCTATTTTATGGAGAAGAACGCCCCGCTGCTGGAACCCTGGCAGCGCGAAATTTTGCGCATCGTGCGTAAAGTCAGCCAGTATTTCTATCCCCAGAAGCAGACCCAGGTGATGAATGAGGGCTGGGCCACCTTCTGGCACTACACCATTCTCAATCATCTTTATGATGAGGGAAAAGTCTCCGAGCGTTTTATGCTGGAATTCCTGCACAGCCACACCAATGTGGTTTATCAGCCGCCCTACAACAGCCAGTGGTATAACGGCATTAACCCCTACGCGCTGGGCTTTGCCATGTTTCAGGATATCAAGCGCATCTGCCAGCAGCCGACGGAAGAAGATCGCCACTGGTTCCCGGATATCGCCGGCAGTGACTGGCTGGAAACGCTGCATTTCGCCATGCGGGAATTTAAGGATGAGAGCTTTATCAGTCAGTTCCTGTCACCTAAAGTGATGCGCGACTTCCGCCTGTTTACGGTGATGGATGACGATCGTAATAATTTCCTTGAGATCGCGGCGATACATGATGAAGCGGGCTACCGGGCCATTCGCCAGCAGCTTTCCGCCCAGTACAACCTGAGTAATCTGGAGCCGAATATTCAGGTTTACAACGTCGATTTGCGCGGCGATCGTTCGCTGACGCTACGCTATGTGCCGCATAGCCGCGCGCCGCTGGATAAAAGCCGCCGTGAAGTGCTGAAGCATGTTCACCGGCTGTGGGGATTTGATATTCATCTTGAGCAACAGAATGAAGATGGCAGTACTGAGATCCTCGATCGCTGTCCGCCAAGACCTTCAGTTCTCTGAGCGTGATGACGAGACGTGCATAAAAAAGCCGGTTCTGACGAACCGGCTTCAGTAACTGTTAAAATATTATCTGACCTGCGATCTCAGCATTCGCGTCCTGTAAATTTACCTTTATCAGTACCGTCTCACCGCGAGCATCCTGACAAACCAGTTGAATTACCGGCGCTGCGGCGGCAGATCGGTTGGCATACTGTTCTGCATGCTGTGCCAGATTTCGCCGCTCTGACGGCCGTAATCACGGACGGTATCCACAATCTTATCGTACTGCTGGTTCTGACAGATGGTCAGCAGCTGCTGATAGAAATCCCTTGCCAGCTTGCGCGCCGCCGGATTGGAAAAGTAGTGGCGGCCCACCCGCGTATAAAGCCCTTTCAGCCCGTTCAGGATCAGCCCGTAAATGGGATTGCCCGACGCGAAGGCGAGACCACGGAAAATACTGTAATCCAGGTCAGTATAAGCTTCCGCTTTATCCTCAACATCCTGTGCCGTTTCCAGAACCGCTTTCGCCTTTTCCGGATAGGTGCGAATAGCGCGGCGGATAAAAATGGAGGAGATATTAGTGCGCACAGAGAGCAGATTGTCGATCAGCTGCGGTACGCTGTCGTGATCCAGCCTGGCCAGCGTCTCAAGGATGTTCAGACCGGACGTTTCCCAGAAATCATTGACGCGCGTCGGCTTACCATGCTGAATGGTCAACCATCCATCCCGTGCCAGGCGCTGCAATACTTCCCGCAGCGTGGTACGCGTCACGCCAATCAGCTCTGAAAGTTCGCGCTCTGCGGGTAATATCGTTCCCGGCGGGAAGCGACTGTTCCAGATACTTTCAATGATGTACTCTTCAGCGAAACCCGCAGGGCTCTGCGCCTTAATTACCATAGCGTTCTGTTTCCGTTGCGTTCAGTCTGCAAAAATTCAGCTCATCATACCAGATGGCCCCGGCATCACATAGACTGACGGCGGGCTAAAACGGCGAATGTACTGCAAAACAGGAAAAAAGTCGCACCGCTTTATTAGCGCTTTTCGGCAAGGTAAACGTCATGGAACAGCGCGAAAAAAAGCCGCCCGCAATGAGGCTTAATTTAGCTTAAGTCATTTTCCCGCTTAAAATTTCCGCCGGGTGGCTGGCAGGCAGAGGCTTTTAGTTTACACTGCCGTTTCAACGACTATTGCATGGATTGACTATGTTGAGATATCTGAACAGCTGTTCCCGGGGGCGCGGCGCATGGCTGTTGCTTGCTTTCACCGCTTTTGTACTGGAAATGGTTGCGCTCTACTTTCAGCACGTTTTACTGCTGAAACCCTGCGTAATGTGTATTTATGAGCGCTGCGCGCTGTTTGGCATCATGGGTGCCGGCATTGTCGGTGCAATTGCGCCAAAAACGCCGCTTCGCTGGGCCGCAATCGGGATCTGGCTCTACAGCGCCTGGGAAGGCCTCCGCCTCGCCTGGGAGCACACGATGATCCAGCTTCATCCTAATCCCTTCGTCACCTGCGATTTCGCCGCCCGTTTTCCCGGCTGGCTGCCGCTGGACAAGTGGCTGCCCTCGGTATTTGTCGCTACCGGTGACTGTGCCGAGAAGCAGTGGTCGCTGCTGACGCTGAGTATGCCGCAGTGGCTGATCGGGATCTTCGCCGCCTTTCTGGTCGTGGGCCTGCTGGTGCTGATCGCTCAGCCGCTGAAGCCGAAACAGCGCGCTCTGTTTTCGCGCTGATTCTCTTTTCCGGGCAGGATCTGTCGCTCAGGTTGCCGCCGCGACGGCAGGAAAGTTTGTACAGATGTACGGCCACGACTACGCTGTAACCATGACATCGTGTCGAAAAGGGAAAACAATGAAAAACATTGCGTTAGTACTTTTGCTGGCCTGCTCTGCCCTCTCGCTTTCCAGCTGTGCCTACTGGGGAGAAGAGAACACTCACAGCCCGCCGCCGGCGCCGCCGGGAGGACAACAGCCGCCGGGCGCGCCGGGTGGCAGCGGGCCGGTGGGACAGCCTCAGGCCTGATCGGTCAGGCTGTTGCTTACCAAAAGTGGCCAGACGGCCTTGCAGAGAGACGTTCTGTTCAGACAGGCGATACCGGTAAGATCACAGCCGGTATCGCACTCATCTACACACGCTGAAGCGTGGAGAGTGATTACTTAGCCCAGGCGGGCTTATTCATGATGTGATCTTCCCAGTCGCGCACTTCACTCTCCCTGACCGCAATGTGACGGACGGAAATGCGTGCGGCATGCATCGCGGCTTTAGAGCCGCTGCGCAGGGGATGCCATGGCGGCAGATTTTTACCTTCGGCCAGCATACGATAGGCACAGCTCGGCGGTAACCATGAGAAGGTGGGCAAATTATCCCGCGTCAGCTTGATGCAGTCATCTTCATACTCGAAGCGACGCTCATAGTTACGGCACTGGCAGGTCTTGATATTGAGCTGGTTACAGGCGACGTTGGTGAAGTAAATTTCATCCGTATCGGCATCCTGTAACTTGTTAAGGCAGCACTGGCCACAACCATCGCACAGGGATTCCCATTCCTCATCGCTCATCTGCTCCAGCGTTTTTTTCTGCCAGAACGGGGTGTCAGTCATGTTCCTCTCCTGTTTGTGTAAAAGCCCGCACCTTATAAACAGTTCGGGCCTATGTTGCAAGCCTTAGAGTACGCGAGTGGTGATACCGTGGCCGCCAAGCGAGATCGACAGCTGGTCGCCAGAGTGCATCGGGCCCACGCCTTCCGGGGTGCCGGTCAGAATAACATCCCCCGCACGCAGCGTAAAAAAGTGACTCATATAGGCAATGAGCGGCAGGATTTTGTGGATCATATCCTGAGTGCTCCCTTGCTGACGCAGCTCGCCGTTGACCTCAAGCTTCAGCTCGATATCTTGCGGATCGGCGCCCAGTTCACTCAGCGGAATAAAACCTGACAGCGGGCATGAGCCGTCAAACGCTTTCGCCTTTTCCCAGGGCTGGCCCGCTTTTTTGCAGCCGGCCTGAACGTCACGCAGCGTCAGATCCAGCGCAACGCCATATCCGGCGATCGCCTGCGCCACATGCTCTTCTGAGGCCTGCTTCAGCGTGGCGCCGATCAGAATGGCCAGCTCCACTTCATGGTGTACTGCGCCGAGATCTTTCGGAATGGAAATCGGCTGGCGGATATCACAGATAGCCGTTTCGGGTTTAATAAAAAGCACCGGCTCGGTGGGCGTCGCGCTTCCCATTTCCCTGATATGTTTTGCATAGTTGCTGCCCACGCAGACCACTTTGCTTACCGGATAATCAAGTAAGGCGCCCTGCCAGTTATGGTGCTGATACATATTAACCCCCTGATACTGCCATGAGGATGGCCCTCTGCTGGCCATCGTAACGTTACTGTGAAATCGCGTCGGCCATCATGCCGATGCTGATGGCGAAATAGAGAGAGCGATTCCAGTGCATGATTGTGCGGAAATTGTCATAGACCATAAAGGCGCGTCCCGAAGGATCATCGGGAGTAATGAGCCAGGCCCGGACAGCGTCCGCCGGAAGCGCCGCATCGCTCCTGGTGCGAACCCCCATTGCCCGCCATTCGCCAACGCTTTTCGCCTGCTCCGTTTTCAGACCGGCGAGTGCGGGCCTGAAATCAGCGGGAAGCACCACCTCACGTCCCCAGCTTTCGCCAGCCTGCCAGCCCTCTTTCACCAGATAGTTAGCCGTGGAAGCGAACACGTCGTCGCTGTTCTGCCAGATATCGATTATCCCGTCGCCGTCACCATCCTTCCCGTAGGTGAGAAAGGAGCTGGGCATAAACTGATTTTGCCCCATTGCGCCCGCCCAGGATCCCTTCATCATGCTGGCCTCAACGTGCTTCTGCTGAATCATCGTCAGCGCGGCGATCAGCTCGCGGGTGAAAAACGCTTCCCGGCGCCCTTCAAACGCCATAGTTGCAAGCGCGGAAATAACATCTTCCCGGCCCTGAATACGGCCAAAATTGCTCTCAATCGCCCAGAGCGCCACGTTATACTCCGGCTGTACGCCGGTTTTACGGCTGACAGATAGCAGCTGTTGCTGGTGCTCCTGCAATTTTTCGCGGGCCCGGTCGATCTTCGCCTGCGGCAGAACGCGGACCAGATAGTCGCTGAGCGTGATTTTTTTCTCGGGCTGATCGCGATCGGCCTGAATCGCGCGATCCACGAAATGTACCTGGGCAAACGCGGCATCCAGAGTTGCCTCGTCGATCCCCTGCCGGCGGGCCTCGTCTTTCAGCGTCTCCACGTAAGCGGGAAATGCAGAGGGATCCCGACCGGTCGTTGCCAGCGTCGTTTTCTTCGGCGCGTTGAGGAAACCCTGACTGTTCTGGCGTGCGGCGTTACCGGTTCCGGCTTCGCCAGCCGCAGTAGCGATCGGACTCGCCGCCATGCTGCCCGCAAGAAGAAAAGAGAAAATAAGAGGGTTAAGGGACCTTGTCTTCATGCGGCATCCTTTTTTGATGACGCCTCGCCACTAATTAAATTCGCAGAATGTACGTTGTGGCGAGGCGCTATTTGTGCAGATGATTCTGAATTAAACTTTTTTACTTTTTTCCAGATGCATCTTAAGCAGACTTTCCGGCGGCGGCGGGACCTGTAAATAATAGCCCTGCTCTTTCAGAGCGGCTTTCACTTTCTCCAGATCCGCGTTGACCAGCCGTTTGCTACCGTCCAGCGGCAGAAGCATCGCTAGCTGCGGTTTGCCAAATCCCTGCATCAGCTCCGCGGGCACGCGGGAAAAATCGTCCTTTTTCTCTACGTAAAGATAAGTCTGATCGCGTTTAGCGCTTCTATAGATCACACAAAGCATATTTTTTACTCGAATTAACCTGGATGGCGACTTGCCTGAATATAGCAGTAACTATAACATGCTTGCAGAACTTCGGAATATTGTCCCCTGACGATTAATTGCGGCTTTATCAGGCTTAATTCAGGGCGATAAAATAACAGGACTGAGCCAGGACAGATGTCACAAACGCCAATTGAGTTAAAAGGCAGCAGTTTTACTCTGTCTGTAGTTCACTTACACCACGCCGATCCTGACGTGGTACGCCAGGCGCTACAGGAGAAGGTCAACCAGGCTCCCGCTTTCCTGAAAGATGCACCTGTGGTGCTTAACGTCGCCTCGCTTGACAGCCAGGTCAACTGGCAGAAGATGCAGCAGGCGATCGCCTCAACCGGTCTGCATATCGTTGGCGTCAGCGGCTGCAAAGATGAGCCGCTGAAGCGCATCATTGGTCAGGCCGGTCTGCCGCTGCTTTCTGAAGGTAAAGAGCAGAAGCAGAGTGCCGTTGTTCCCACCCCGCCGGTCGAACTGCCGGCTGTGAAAACCCGCGTCATCGATACGCCGGTTCGCTCAGGTCAGCAAATTTATGCCAGAAACTGCGATCTGATCGTCACCAACAGCGTCAGCGCCGGGGCTGAGCTGATCGCCGATGGCAATATCCACATCTACGGCATGATGCGCGGGCGGGCGCTGGCCGGGGCTGGCGGCGACCGCGACTGCCAGATTTTTTGTACCAGCTTGTCAGCAGAACTGGTCTCTGTAGCCGGTGAATACTGGATAATGGATCAGATACCTGCTGAATTTTTCGGAAAAGCGTCGCGCCTTTGTTTAAAGGACGGCGCGTTGACTATACAGACACTGAACTGAGCCAGGCTCACGAAGCCTTTCTTTTCTTAAGGAAATAATTATATGGCACGCATTATTGTTGTTACATCGGGTAAAGGAGGCGTGGGCAAGACCACGTCCAGCGCGGCCATCGCTACCGGTTTAGCCCAGAAAGGTAAAAAAACGGTTGTGATCGATTTTGATATCGGTCTCCGTAACCTTGACTTGATTATGGGCTGTGAACGCCGTGTGGTTTACGACTTTGTTAATGTTATTCAGGGCGATGCCACGCTAAACCAGGCGCTGATTAAAGACAAACGCACCGAGAATCTGTTTATTCTTCCCGCCTCGCAGACGCGTGATAAAGATGCGCTAACGCGTGATGGCGTGGAAAAAGTGCTTAACGACCTGGCTAAGATGGAGTTTGATTTCATCGTCTGTGACTCACCGGCAGGCATTGAAACCGGCGCGCTGATGGCACTCTACTTCGCCGATGAGGCGATCATCACCACCAACCCTGAAGTCTCTTCCGTACGGGACTCCGACCGTATTCTGGGTATTCTCTCCTCCAAATCACGCCGTGCTGAGAACAGCCAGGATCCGATAAAAGAGCATCTGCTGCTGACCCGCTACAATCCGGGGCGCGTCAGCCGCGGGGATATGCTGAGCATGGAGGACGTGCTGGAAATTCTGCGCATCCCTCTGGCGGGCGTTATCCCGGAAGATCAGTCCGTACTGCGCGCGTCCAACCAGGGCGAGCCGGTGATTCTGGATACAGAATCCGATGCGGGCAAAGCGTACGCCGACACCGTGGACCGTATCCTCGGTGAAGAACGCCCTTTCCGCTTCATTGAAGAAGAGAAGAAGGGTTTCCTGAAACGCCTGTTTGGGGGATAAACCATGGCCTTACTCGATTTCTTTTTATCCCGTAAAAAGAGCACAGCCAATATTGCCAAGGAACGGCTACAGATCATTGTGGCAGAGCGCAGAAGGGGCGACAGCGAGCCCCATTATCTGCCGCAGTTAAAAAGGGATATTCTTGAGGTGATCTGTAAATATGTCAAAATCGATCCGGAGATGCTGAGCGTGAAGCTGGATCAGAAAGATGATGATATTTCGATTCTGGAGCTGAACGTGACGCTGCCGGAGGCGGAAGAAGCACCAAAATGATCCTCAACTGTGGCTGATTCTCCCCTGCTCCTGGCAGGGGGAATCATCAGGCTCAGTAAGCCCGCAGGATCTCTGCAATCCCTTCGTTAAGCAGTTCGCCCCGCCATCCGTCGATCAGTTCCGGCTTTTTGTCACGCGGCTTCAGGTTCCAGTGCCAGCTCAGCAGCTGATTGATCTGACGGCGCGACGCCAGCAGCTCCTGGCTGACGCCATTTTTCTCCGCCGCTTCGGCGACCAGCGCCTTCAGCGCCTTGAACGCCTTTTTATATTCCGGGTTATCAATCAGATTCGCGACCGGTTCCGGCAGTTCGCTTTCATCCAGCGCGTTCGCCTGGGCAACCAACTCCACCAGCACTTTGCCGTGGAAGCGGATCTCCTGCCCCGGCAGGCCCAGATGATCGAGTTCACCCAGAGAACCCGGCAGGTAGCGCGCCACTTTCCAGAGATTCTCTTCGCGTACCACAAAGTTCACCGCCATATCTTTCTCGCGGGCAAGCGAGAGACGCCAGGCGGCCAGCAGACGCAGCGCGGCAAGCTGGCGGGGGCGAAGCTGCCAGGCGTTGGTGATATCGCGATACGCCTCCTCAGGCGCAACCACGACCTGACGGCGCTGACACAGCAGGCCGCACTCGTTCAGTGCGGCAGCGATCCTGCCGGACGCTTCCGCTTCGGCCATCAGCTTATGCGCAACAGGCAGCAGATAAAAGACGTCGGCGGCGGCATATTCGCACTGTCTTGCGGTCAGAGGACGGGCAAGCCAGTCCGTGCGTGATTCGCTTTTATCGAGCGCGATGCCGGTAAAGGATTCCACCATGGTGGCAAAGCCGCACGAAAGTGGACGGCCAGTAAAGGCAGCCAGTATCTGCGTGTCGATCATCGGCGTCGGCAGCACGCCATATTCATGCAGGAAGACCTCAAGGTCTTCACTACTGGCATGGAGAAATTTAATGACGTCACGGTCGAGTAAAAGATCGCGAAACGGCGTCCAGTCGGTAATAGGCAGAGGATCAATCAGGGAGATTTGCTCACCGTCATAAAGCTGGATCAGGCCCAGGCGGGGATAATAGGTCCGCGTGCGGACAAATTCGGTATCCAGCGCCAGCGCCGGAACCTGACGGGCAGCCTGGCAAAGTCCGGCCAGCGCCTCGTTGGTGGTTATCATGGTGTAGTTCAAAATGATCCTCTCGCTGCGGCGTGTCCCGCCCCAGTTCTTTTCAATAAAAACGCCGGAGGTTCCGGCGTTGTGGTCATCTTCAGCAGCCTGGCTGGCGGTCAGGAGGCTTTTGCCGTCCTGATCGCTTCATCACGCAGCTCGCGACGCAGGATTTTACCCACGTTGGTTTTTGGCAAATCGCTGCGGAACTCGACGACGCGGGGAATTTTATAGCCCGTCAGGTGCTTTTTACAGTGCGCAATAAGCTCTTCCTGCGTCAGCGACGCATCTTTCTTCACCACGCAGATTTTGACCGTTTCGCCCGTAATATCATTGGGCACGCCCACTGCGGCCACCTCACGAACTTTCGGATGCTGCATCAGCACGTCTTCGATTTCATTGGGATAAACGTTGAAGCCCGACACCAGAATCATATCTTTTTTACGATCGATGATGCGGATAAAACCTTCTTCGTCAACGGTAACAATATCGCCGCTGTGAAGCCATCCATTTTTCAGCACTTCGCTGGTGGCTTCCGGCTGCTGCCAGTAGCCCGTCATCACCTGCGGCCCCTTGATACACAGCTCGCCCGGTTCGCCCTCAGTGACCTCATTTCCCGCTTCATCCACCAGCATAATATCGGTTGAAGGCACCGGGAGGCCGATGCTGCCGCTGTGGTAGCGAATATCATAAGGGTTAACGGAAACGAGAGGAGAACACTCTGTCAGGCCGTAACCCTCCAGCAGATAGTGGCCGGTCAGTTTTTCCCAGCGTTCAGCGACCGCTTTCTGCACCGCCATGCCGCCGCCCGCCGAAAGCGTGAGGCTTGAGAAATCAAGCTTATTGAAATCCTCATCATTAAGCAGCGCGTTAAACAGCGTATTCACGCCGGTGATGGCGGTAAAACGGTGCTTGCCCAGCTCCTTCACCAGTGCCGGGATATCGCGGGGATTGGTGATCAGCAGATTCGTCCCGCCGAGATCGATAAACAGCATACAATTTACGGTCAGCGCAAAGATATGATAGAGAGGCAGCGCCGTTACCACCAGCTCTTTGCCCTCTTTCAACAGGGAGCCGTAGGTCGCCTTGGTCTGCTCAAGATTGGCCTGCATATTGCGGTGCGTCAGCATCGCCCCTTTCGCCACGCCGGTGGTGCCCCCGGTATACTGAAGAAACGCCAGATCGTCGTTGCTGACCTGCGGGCGGGCATACTGCATCCGCTCCCCTTTTTGCAGCGCGCTGCGGAAAGAGAGCGCATCCGGCAGATAATATTTAGGGATCAGGCGCTTGACGTATTTCACTACAAAGTTGACCAGCGTGCCTTTGGCCGGGGAAAGCTGATCGCCAAGTCGGGTCAGAATGACGTGCTTTACCTGCGTCTTTGCCACCACCTTTTCCAGCGTATGGGCAAAATTGGAGACGATGACGATAGCGCTGGCACCGCTGTCGTTAAGCTGGTGTTCCAGCTCCCTGGGGGTGTAAAGCGGGTTGACGTTAACCACCACCATGCCGGCGCGAAGAATGCCAAAAAGCGCAATCGGGTACTGCAACAGGTTCGGCATCATCAGGGCGACGCGATCGCCCTTTTTCAGGCCCAGCCCCTGCTGGAGGTAAGCAGCAAAAGCGCGGCTGCGCGCCTCCAGCTGACGGAAGGTCATCGCCTGCCCCATATTGATAAATGCGGGCCGCTCTGCATAACGTGAAACGGCCTGTTCAAACAGATCGATCAGCGAGGCGTAACGGTCAGCATCAATTTCAGCCGGTACATCGGCGGGGTAGCGGTTTAACCAGACCTTATTCAAGGAAGCACCTCGGAAACTATTATTTATTGTCATCGCAGCCTCGGCCGATCGCATTTGTTAACATTATTTTAACTCAGCGTACCAGTTTGCTCAGGTCTCTCTTAAGAGGTTGCGAAGCACATCACTAAAAATGATCCCGTCCTGGGATCCCAGATAAAAAATGACCCGGCGACTGTCACCCAGCCGCCGGGTCATCAGGCCTGTCAGCACTACTCAGTCAGAATGGTTTGTACCTGCACCGGGCCGGGGGAGTAATAGCCAAACGGCGGCGGGCCCCAGTATCCCCCGTAGTGACGACCACGCGGTGGACCGTACCAAATCCAGGGATCGACAGGCTGCGGCGGCGAGATAATCTGCTGTGAGAGATGCCAGCGCTGGTATCCCGTGACGTTAACGATCACAAAATTGTAGGTTGCCTGGCCGATTTTACCTTTTTCCACGCCCTTGATTGGGCCAACGACGGTGACCATCTTACCGGTAAAATCGACCGGATCGACAAAGCCGTTAATATCCGCATAGATACGCCCAACCGAGGGGCTGCCCAGTAGCGGTCTGGCACTGCTATCCAGCCTCATCGCGGCGATTTCGAGCCGGGTCATCCCGTTGCTGTTTGTCACGCTAATCACTTTGCCGCCAAAACGCGACTCCTGCCCGACATAGAGCTGTGGTGCATTCAGCACCCGCGCCAGGTCCTGCTGGGGCGCGGGTGAGGTGCCTTTCACCGAATCGGGAACGCTCACACAGCCAGAAAGCAGGATGGCGGCCAGCAATACACTACCTAACTGCACGAAAACACGTTTACGCATAATGATCTCCCTGGGACTGATTCCTTGGACTCCGGGCGCAGTGATAAGTTGCTACGCCTGATCCCGCCCCGGTAATTTTTTCCATGCCACTTCATTACGCAGGTAGGTCGGTTCGGCATGTTCGACGGCAACGGTTTTCCCTTCGGCCAGCGCGGTAACCGCCAGCGGCAGCATATCTTCCGCACAGGGAAGCGTTACATCAGTAGGCCTGAGATCGAGCGGGCTCTGCTCAGCCAGCTGCGGCCAGGCTTTCCAGCCGGTGCCCACCATCGCCCATTGTCCCGTCAGCTGGGCCATCCGCGCCTGGACCGCTTCCGGCTTCAGCACCGCTTCACTCTCTTCGCCCTGCCAGACGCCCTGGTCGTCACGCTGGTACTCTGCCCAGTAGACTTCTCCCATACGGGCGTCAATCGCCGCAAGCACGCGGGTCGCGCCGTCGCGGCGCCAGGCACCTTCCGCCATGGTTTTCAGCGTGGAAACGCCGATCATTGGCAGACCCGCACCCAGCGCCAGCCCCTGCGCAATTCCTATACCGATGCGCACGCCGGTAAAGCTCCCCGGCCCCTGACCAAACGCCAGCGCATCCAGTCCGGTCAGCCCGAGCTGCGCCTGGCTGAGGATCTCCTGCACCAGGGGCAGAATGCGCTGCGTGTGCTCGCGGGCGCAAAGCTCAAAATGGGCCGTCACCTTGTTCTCATTCAGCAGCGCCACCGAACAGGCCTCGGTCGCCGTATCAATAGCTAAAATTCGCGTGGACATACTCACCTCTGGCGGGAGAAAATTTTCGGCGCGCAGCATAGCACACTGTACGCAGGATTACTGCTCTGCCGGCGGCTTCAGAAACGCCACGGCCCGCGCGATGTCGCGGGTACGCGGCGTAGGCGGCAAACTGTTCAGAAAGACCGCGCCGTAAGGGCGCATTACCAGCCGGTTATCACAGATAACAAGCACGCCGCGATCGTCCACATCGCGGATTAAACGGCCAACGCCCTGCTTCAGGGTAATCACCGCATCCGGCAGCTGGACATCATCAAAGGGCTCGCCGCCGCGTAGTTTGCAATCTTCCATCCGCGCCTTCAGCAACGGGTCATCCGGCGAGGTAAAGGGCAGCTTGTCGATAATCACCAGCGACAGGAGATCGCCCCGCACGTCCACCCCTTCCCAGAAGCTGCTCGTCGCCACCAGCAGCGCATTTCCCGCCGCGATAAACTGCTTGAGGAGCTGCCCTTTGCTGGTTTCGCCCTGTAACAGGACCGGCAGCGTCAGCAGCGCCCGGAACTCGGCCGCCAGTTCGCGCATCATTTTATGGGAGGTACAGAGAAAGAAGCAGCGGCCGTTGTTCGCTTCAATCAGCGGCAGCAGCATACGCGCCATCCGCCGTGCGGTGTCGGGCTGGTTGGAGGCCGGGAGATTGCGCGGCACGCAGAGCAGCGCCTGACTGGCGAAGTCAAAAGGACTGTTGAGGATCAGCGTTTCCGCCTCCGTCACCCCTAACCGCTCCACAAAGTGGGTCATTTGCTCGTTAACCGCCAGCGTGGCAGAGGTGAAAATCCAGCTCGCCGGTCTTTCATTCATCACCTCACGGAAGCGTTCGGAGACGGAAAGCGGCGTCAGCGCCAGCACAAAGTGACGGGAGTTGCACTCATACCAGTAGCTGAAGCCCGGCTGAGAAACATCCTTCAGCCGCTTAAGCCGCCCGCGATAGAGCGCGGCACGTTCAAAGGCCGCATCCAGCAAGGCGGAGCGGCCCAGTGACATCTTAGCGACGTCATAACAGAGCTCAAGCGCATCATCGAGCAGCGTCAGCGCACGTTGTATCGTGGCATCGCTGAGCAGTTCGCGAAGATTCCCGCGAAAACCGGGATCGCCAAGGGCCAGGCGGAAATCCTGCGCGCACTGCGCGAGGCGATCGGCGGATTTTTGCAGCTGCTGTGCATCACGCACTTCCGTGCGGTAAGCAATGGTGATGTCTTTGGCGAGGTCCACAAGCTGTTTGCTGGAGAGCTGTTGACCGAAATACTGACTGGCGATATCGGGCACCTGGTGCGCTTCATCGAAAATCATTACGTCCGCATCGGGGATAAGCTCTGCAAAACCGCTCTCTTTCACCACCATATCGGCGAGAAAAAGGTGATGGTTAACCACCACCACATCCGCATCCATCGCTTTCCGACGCGCTTTGACCACAAAGCAATCCTGATACTGCGGGCAGTCGCTGCCCAGGCAGTTATCGTTGGTGCTGGTCACCAGCGGCCAGATAGTGCTGTCTTCAGCTACGCCGCCGCAGGTGCTGATATCGCCATCCACGGTTTCGCCCGACCAGCCGCGCAGATGCACCAGATCGCTCATCGCCTGCGCCACGAGTTCCCCGCCCGCCATCGACTGCTGTTCCAGCCGCTCCAGACAGAGATAGTTCGATCGCCCTTTCAGCAGCGCCAGCGTCCCCTTGAATTTCAGCGCGCTCGCCACCGTGGGCAGATCGCGGCTGTAAAGCTGATCCTGCAACGCTTTTGAGCCGGTAGAGATAATCACCTTTTTCCCGGATCGCAACGCCGGAGCAAGATACGCGTAGGTTTTCCCGGTGCCGGTGCCAGCTTCGACGACCAGCTCGCGCTTGTTCGCTATCGCTTCACTTACCGCTTCAGCCATCTGCCGCTGCGGTTCGCGCGGTTTAAAGCCCGGAATAGCCAGCGCCAGCGCGCCGTCTGCTGCAAAATCGTCTGCCACACACCCTCACCACTGAATAAAAAACCCTGTAATTATGTCAGTATCCGCCGCGTCACTCCACCCTTTAGGTGACAGCCAGGCCGAATCTGTGCCAGGCTAGCGGCAAAATTTTTTGCCCTATGTGAGGAAAGCATGACTATTGAACGTCTCGATCCAGAGCACCGCATGTCAGAAGCGGTAGTGCATAACGATACGATCTACTACACCAGCGTGCCTGAAAATCTGGATGAGGATGCCGAAGCGCAGACCGCGAATGCGCTTGCCGTCATCGACCGGGTGCTGACCCGACTTGGTTCGGATAAAAGCCGCATTCTCGACGCCACGATTTTTCTGGTTCATAAGGAAGATTTCCCGGCGATGAACCGCGCCTGGGACGCCTGGGTTTCACCCGGCAATGCGCCGGTGCGCTGCACGGTGCAGGCGGGACTGATGAAACCGGAGTATCTGGTGGAAATTAAAATCGTCGCGGCGAAGTAACGCCGGGGGGAGTTGTTAGCGTGGCAGGCAGAATACTGCTGTCTGCCACGAAAAAGGATTAGCGCTGCACGGCTTCACAGCCGCTGACGAATGACTTAATAGTCGTCCTCTTCGTCTTCTTGCGGAAACTCTTTGTATTCCGTGACCTCTTCCTCGTCCTCCTCTTCTTCATCCTCGAAGCGAGCCGAGATCATCTCTCCGGTATGCGTTTCGCGAATTTCCGCCGCCACCAGCTGAATGGCCTCCCCGCTGCTCATCCCTTCCGCCATCAGCGCCTGAATGCGTTCAACGGCCAGCTGCTGCTGTTCGTAAGTAAGTGCCGGTAAACCTGTAATCATAAAAACTCCTGCAAACATCGCGGGGATTATTCCACGCGTAACAAACAGATGCCAGCAGCGGAAAAGTATGCCAGGCTTGCACCCAGTTACCGTCCAGACCTGCTGACCGCCATGCTACCTGTTTATTATCCTCTTGAGTATACGCCTGAAACCCTCAGGAATCTCTTTGCCCGCGTTGCCGGTCAATCCTGGGCAATGCTGCTTGATTCCGGCTTTGCTGACCACAGCGATAATCGCTTCGATATCATGGTCGCTGACCCGGTCGCCACGCTGATCGCCAGAGGTGAGATTACCTTATTGACTCAGGGCGCTGACGTCACGGAAAGCCGTGACGATCCGCTGCGCCTTCTTGACCGGCTGCTGAGTGAAAGTGAGATGCAGGCCCCGTCTCACCCTGACCTGCCCTTTCAGGGCGGCGCGGTGGGGCTGTTTGGCTACGATTTGGGCCGCAGGTTTGAAAAATTACCTGAAATTGCAGAGCAGGATCTCGCCACGCCGGATATGGCCGTCGGCATCTACGACTGGGCGCTCATTGCCGATCATCACCGGAAAACGCTGACGCTGGTGGCGCAAAACGATCCCGCCTCGCGGCTTGAGTGGCTGAATAATCTTCCTGAACCCGCGCAGGTCACGCCGTTCAGCCTGACTCATCCATGGCGGTCGAATATGAGCCGCCAGGAATATGGTGAAAAGTTCCGCCGCGTACAGCAGTGGCTGCGCGCAGGCGACTGCTATCAAATTAATCTCGCTCAGCGCTTTCGGGCGGGCTACTGCGGCGATGAGTGGCAGGCTTATCTGAGGCTGAGCGCGCAAAACCGTGCGCCGTTCAGCGCCTTTATCAGGCTGCCGGAAAGCACGCTGCTCAGCCTCTCGCCGGAGCGCTTTCTGAAAATGGAGAACGGGCTTATTGAAACCCGCCCTATCAAGGGAACGCTCCCGCGCCTGGCCGATCCGGAGGCGGACAAACAGCAGGCGGAGAAGCTGGCGCACTCCCCGAAAGATCGCGCAGAGAACGTGATGATTGTCGATCTGCTGCGTAACGATATCGGCCGGGTCGCCGTGCCTGGCAGCGTACGTGTGCCTGAGTTATTTGTAGTAGAGCCTTTTCCTGCGGTACATCATCTGGTCAGCACCATTACCGCCGCGCTTAAGCCCTCGCTGAGCGCCTGCGATCTGTTGCGTGCCTGTTTCCCTGGCGGCTCCATCACCGGCGCACCAAAAGTGCGGGCGATGGCGATCATCGATACGCTGGAGCCGCACCGCCGCAACGCATGGTGCGGCAGCATCGGCTATCTCAGCGTCTGTGGCCGGATGGATACCAGCATCACCATCCGCACCCTGACCGCAGAAAAGGGTGAGCTTTACTGCTCTGCCGGCGGCGGTATTGTGGCTGACAGCGTTGAAGAGGCCGAATATCAGGAAACCTTCGATAAGGTTAACCGCATTCTGCCCTGCCTGGAGGATCGGCATGAGTGACGCTCCGCTGACGCTTGAAACCTTCCTGAGCCGCTTTCTGCTTCAGCCGCCGCGCCATCTGCCGGTTGACTTACCCACGCGGCGTGCGGCGGTGCTGGTCCCCATCGTTAACCGGGAGCACCCCACGCTTTTGCTGACCCGGCGGTCAAGCGCGCTGCGTAAACATCCGGGTCAGGTCGCTTTTCCCGGCGGCATGATGGACCCGGAAGATGAATCGCTGATCGTCACCGCGCTGCGTGAAGCTGAAGAAGAAGTGGCGATCCCGCCCGCCAGCGTGAACGTAGTCGGCGTCCTGCCGCCCGTCACCAGCAGTACCGGATTTCAGGTGACGCCCGTTGTCGGGATCCTGCCTGCCAACCTGAACTGGCACCCTAACGAAGGTGAGGTCGAATCGGTGTTTGAGATGCCGTTGCAGGAAGCGCTCCGGCTGGGCCGCTACACCGCGCTGGATATCCATCGTCACGGCCTGTCGCACCGCGTCTGGCTCTCCTGGTTTGAGCACTATTTTATCTGGGGGATGACGGCCGGCATTATTCGCCAGCTCAGCCTCCAGGTGGCAAAACAGGCGACGCCTGGCGAATTTGCCGACAAATAACCCGCCTGAAAAAACATTTACCCTATTTTCATCCATAAAATTCCCACTTCTGCCGGTCAAATCACTTCACAAACGCGGCGGATCATTTATATTGCACCGCAGAAAGAGGGTAAGAATTTTGCCATCGTGAAAAGAGATGACGATGCATCTGGCTGCGGCGTGTTGCAGTGCGGCAGGTGCAGATCGCAGCCATCACTTTCCTGTCTTATCCCGGTACCTTATTTTATGCGATCGTCCCGACGTGACGATCGGTTAACAGTCTCAGTCCCCGATGGCCCGGTTGGCCCCTCTAAGGAGCGAAGTGTGATTAGCGTTTTCGACATGTTTAAAATCGGCATTGGTCCATCCAGTTCTCATACGGTAGGCCCGATGAAAGCCGGTAAAAAGTTTGTCGACGATCTGGTCAGCAGCGGCAGGCTTAACGAGGCGACGCGCGTGGCCGTCGATGTGTATGGCTCGCTCTCCCTGACGGGCAAGGGGCACCATACGGATATCGCCATTATTATGGGCCTCTCCGGCGCCTCGCCGGAAAGCGTTGATATCGACGGCATCGCCGGTTTTATTCGCGACGTTGAGCAGCGTCAGCGCCTGCTGCTGGCCAACGGCGCGCATGAGGTGGATTTCCCCCGCGAGGGCGGTATGGTGTTCCGCAGTGATAACCTGTCGCTGCATGAAAACGGTATGCGGATCCACGCCTGGTCGGGCGACACGCTCCTTTACAGCAAAACCTATTACTCCATCGGCGGCGGCTTTATCGTCGATGAGGAACATTTCGGACAATCCACGCTTGATGAGGTCTCCGTCCCTTATCCGTTTAACTCGGCTAAAGAGATGCTGGCCCACTGTCATCAGACCGGGCTCTCGCTCTCCGGCATGGTGATGAAAAACGAACTGGCCGTGCACACTAAAGCGGAAATCGAGCACTATTTCGCTGACATCTGGCAGAGTATGCGCGACTGTATCGATCGCGGTCTGAATACCGAAGGCGTACTGCCCGGCCCGCTGCGCGTTCCCCGCCGGGCCGCCGCGCTGCGCAGGCTGCTGGTCTCCTCCGATAAACTGTCACGCGACCCGATGAACGTCATCGACTGGGTGAACATGTTTGCGCTGGCCGTGAATGAAGAGAATGCCGCGGGTGGACGGGTTGTGACCGCACCGACCAACGGCGCCTGCGGTATCGTTCCCGCCGTGCTGGCCTATTACGACCACTTCATTGAGTCAGTCAGCCCGGATATTTTTATTCGTTACTTCCTCGCGTCTGGTGCCGTGGGCATTCTCTATAAAATGAATGCCTCCATTTCCGGCGCGGAGGTAGGCTGCCAGGGCGAAGTGGGCGTGGCCTGTTCCATGGCGGCGGCGGGACTGGCTGAACTGCTGGGCGCCAGCCCGGAACAGGTCTGCGTTGCCGCTGAAATCGGCATGGAGCATAACCTTGGGCTGACCTGTGACCCGGTCGCAGGCCAGGTGCAGGTTCCCTGCATTGAGCGTAACGCCATCGGCGCCGTGAAGGCTATCAACTCCGCGCGGATGGCGATGCGCCGCACCAGCGAGGCTCGTGTCTCGCTCGATAAGGTCATTGAAACCATGTATGAAACCGGCAAGGATATGAACGCGAAGTATCGCGAGACGTCACGCGGCGGACTGGCGATTAAAGTCCAGTGTGACTGATCCCGAAGCCGGCACTTTGCCACTCCCCTCACGCCACCTTCCCGGTGGCGTTTTTAGTGCCTGCGCCTGACAGACCCTGACCGCCCGTCAGTTATGCACGAGCGCAGTTTACTGGCGAACCCACGCCTTAACCTTCTGTTTTCGCTGAACCGGTTAATCTCCCGTATCAGACTAAACTTACCGGAACCGGTGCCGATAACAGATGTTCGATCTGTGTATATGCGTCTTGATCTAAGGGTGGTTACTGATGCCAATGTCCCAGGAAGTTTTCGGACAGTTCCGCCGTAAGCGATTTTTTATCGCTGCGGTTGTTGCCGCGTTGGTGCTTATCCTCACATTATCCTTCCGTTTTATGGAAGAGAAAGGCCGGATTGAGCAACAGTCGCGCACTTTTGCCGATAAGGCCATTCAGCGCTTCGATCGCCTCTTTTCACCGCTGGACGTGGCGGCGAATAATACGCTTGGGCTGGTAGGCCTCTCCTGCGATCAGGTCCGGTTTCCGCTGATTGAGAAGGTTGCGGCGCTGCAAACCGTGCGCGCAATCGTGCTGGTGGATCAGGATAATATGTACTGTTCCAGCATTTTTGGCACTACGGGCATGACCTTCAGCCAGAGCTATCCTGAACTGGCGGTGAACAATCAGCGGATGATGCTCAGTACCGACGATCATCTGCTGAAGGGCTCCCCTGTCCTGCTGCTGTGGACCCCTCACGATACGAATAACCGCTCCGGTATTCTCCAGGTCATCAACATTGAGATGATGAGCAATTACCTGCTGGAACCGACCTTGCCCTGGGTGGAACGGGCGATATTCGATGTCGGAGGCAAAAGCCTTGAGTATGGCAATCCGCTGATTGAACCTGCCTGGCCTTCTGAGGATGAAGTCGCCTATAAAGACGTCTCGCTCCGCTATCCCTTTTCGATAACCCTGTTTGGCCCGGCACCCGGCAGGCTGGCGCTGATGACCGTGCCGTCACAGCTCCCGCTCGCCCTGCTGCTCAGCCTGCTGATGGGCTATATCGTCTGGCTGGCGACCGCTAACCGCATGAGTCTCTCCTGGCAGATAAGCTATGGCATTACCGCCAGAGAATTTATGGTTTACTGCCAGCCGCTGATTAACGCGCGAACCGGCGACTGTGACGGCATTGAGCTCCTGCTGCGCTGGCATAACGCCCGCCAGGGCTGGATCCCGCCGGACGTCTTTATTCCGCTGGCCGAGCGGCAGAATCTTATTGCGCCACTTACCCGCTTCGTGATGAGCGAGGTCGTGCGTCATCTGCCGGAACTGCCCACATCCCCTACGTTTCATATCGCCATCAACGTGGCCGCCAGCCATTTCCATAACCGGGAAATTATTGACGATCTTCAGCGCCTGTGGTGGCCCGCTAACCCTGTTCCCCAGCTGATAGTGGAGCTGACCGAGCGTGACTCCCTGCCCGCCGTTGACCAGCGTGTGGTTTCACATCTGCACAAAATAGGCGTGAAGCTGGCGATTGATGACTTTGGCACCGGCCACAGCTCCCTCTCCTATCTGAAGACGCTGAGTCCGGACGTGCTGAAAATTGATAAAATTTTCACTGCCGCTATCGGGACGGATGCGATCAACGCAACGGTAACGGACATGGTGATCTCACTGGCGCAGCGGCTAAATATCAGTCTGGTCGCGGAAGGCGTGGAAACGGAAGAGCAAGCCGATTATCTGCGTGATAAAGGCGTGGATGTGCTGCAGGGCTATTTTTATGCGCGTCCCATGCCCCTGGGCGAATTCCCGCAGTGGCTGGCGAATCATAAGACGACGGTTCCGGATGAAAAAGAGGTGCCCGGCCCTCTGTATACCGTCTCACCGTTAAAAACGTAACAGGCTGCATCCGCTGAGCGGGATGCAGCCCTGAACGTTACTCTTCTTCGTCCCCGGCATGGGGATCGCGTTCGCGGGTGATACGCACAAGATCGATGCGGTAGGTGGTTGCTTCCACTATCTGAAACAGAAACGAAGCCAGTTTGATCACCTCACCCGGCTGGGGCAGCTGCCCCTTCTGCTCAATCAGCAGACCCGCCAGCGAGGCATGATCGTCCTCCTGATTCACCAGCATCTGGGTATCCAGCAGCTGTTGCAGAGAGTGCAAATCTGTTCCTCCCTTCACCAGCCACCCTTCACCGTCCGCGATAATATCGGGAGTTTCATCCTCATCCGGGAATTCACCGGCAATCGCTTCCAGTACGTCCAGCGGGGTGATCAGCCCCTGCACCACGCCAAATTCATTCGTCACCACCACGAAGCTCCCCTTCGCGCGGCGCAGAACACCGAGCAGGTTAATCGGGTCGAGCGTTTCCGGCACGATAATCGGCGGCGAGGCGGCGGCGAAGGTTGCCACATCAATGCCGTGTTCCAGCGCGACCAGCAGCTCTTTCGCGCGAACCACGCCGATAATTTCATCCAGTTCACCACGGCAAACCGGGAACAGGCTGTGTGGTGTATCCAGTAGCTGGACGCGCACCTCATTCAGTGGACGATCGGCATCCACCCAGGAGATGTCTCCTCGTGGCGTCATGATGCTGCGCACCGACCGGGATGCCAGCGTCAGCACGCCGTTAATCATGTAGCGCTCTTCGTCCTTAAAGGTTTCCTGCGGCATGATTTTTGCCACTTCGTCGCTTTCGCCACTCTGTACTTCCTGGCTGCGGCGTCCCCCCATCAGGCGCTGGATAGCTTCCGCGGTACGTTCACGCATCGGCCTTCTTGCCTGATGGCGCATAAAGTTTACCCGCGCAATCTGGTTGAACATCTCAATAAGGATGGAGAAGCCAATCGCCGCGTAGAGGTAGCCTTTAGGAATATGGAAGCCAAACCCTTCCGCCACCAGGCTCAGGCCGATCATCAACAGGAAGCTCAGGCACAGCACCACCACCGTAGGATGTGCGTTAACAAAATTGGTCAACGGCTTGGAAGCCAGCAGCATAACGCCCATCGCGATAATCACAGCGGTCATCATGACAGCCAGGTTATCCACCATACCGACGGCGGTAATCACGGCGTCCAGCGAGAAGACGGCATCCAGCACCACGATCTGCGCCACCACTGCCCAGAAGCTGGCATAACCCTTATTGCCACCATCGCCGTGATCGCGGTTTTCAAGCCGCTCATGCAGCTCCATCGTTGCCTTGAACAACAGGAACAGACCACCAAACAGCAGGATCAGGTCGCGGCCTGAGAAGCTGAACTCTCCCACGCTGAAAAGGGGTCGGGTGAGCGTCACCATCCAGGAGATCAGCGACAGCAGGCCAAGGCGCATGATCAGCGCCAGCGACAGGCCAATGATACGGGCCTTATCTCGCTGTTTCGGCGGCAGTTTATCCGCAAGAATAGCGATAAAAACCAGGTTATCGATACCTAATACAATCTCAAGCACGACCAGCGTCAGCAGTCCAGCCCAGATTGAGGGGTCTAAAAGAAATTCCATTACAGACTCCGGAAGCAGGAACAGGAAAACGCCGCCACTGGAGAGAGCAGTGCGCAGCAGACAACATGACAGGGAGAACCAGGAGATTCGTCAGACGACGGGATAAAGCTGGCCGGATGATCCGGTGAGATGAATAAGCGACTTCGGTGACAGTCCATAGGGAGGGCTGAGGCCCATTACTCCTGTGTTGAAAAAGGATCACTACTTTAAACAGCGCTTTTCACCTCGTCAAAATGTTTTCTTACATTTACAGAGCGAGCGCACGTTTCGCCCTGCTTATCCAAACGGATCGGCATGCAAAAGCGACGAGGGTCTAAATAACTGAGCGCGGTCACATAATTTATTTTTTCGCGTACTAAAATAAATCGCGCCCCGGATAACGTCAGCGTTCCTTTCTGGGTGACCTGTTGCTGAGCCGGCCAGGTTAATTCTGTGCCCGGGTAACTCAGCAAAATAACAAAACGTTCAATTTATTACGATAAGCTCAGGCTGTCAGATAAATTCTCGCGCGGCCCAACAGAGATATCGGGCTGCAACCTATTGTTAATGGAGGTAGCAAGTGACAATTGCTATTGTTATCGGCACGCACGGCTGGGCTGCGGAGCAGCTGATCAAAACGGCCGAAATGCTCCTCGGGGAGCAGCAAAATATCGCCTGGATCGACTTCGTTCCCGGCGAAAATGCTGAAACCCTGATTGAGAAATATCAGGCGAGACTGGCCGATTTAGACACCAGCAAGGGCGTTCTTTTTCTGGTCGATACATGGGGAGGCAGTCCGTTCAACGCTGCCAGCCGCCTGGTGGTTGAGAAAGAGAACCATGAAGTGATTGCCGGCGTTAATATTCCGATGCTGGTGGAAACCCTGATGGCGAGAGACGATGATCCCAGCTTTGATGAGCTGGTGGCGATCGCCGTGGAAACCGGACGTGAAGGCGTTAAGGCCCTGAAGGCAAAAGAAGCAGCGCCTGCGCCTGTCGCCGCCGCTCCGGCAAAAGCCGCTGCTCCCGCAGCGCAGAAACCGATGGGCCCGAACGACCATATGAAGATCGGACTCGCCCGCATTGATGACCGCTTAATCCATGGCCAGGTTGCAACCCGCTGGACCAAAGAAACCAACGTCACCCGCATTATCGTTGTCAGCGACGAGGTTGCTGCGGACAACGTGCGCAAGACTCTGCTGACTCAGGTTGCCCCACCGGGCGTCACGGCGCACGTGGTCGACGTTGCCAAAATGATCCGCGTCTGGAATAACCCGAAATATGCGGGCGATCGCGTTATGCTTCTCTTTACTAACCCGACCGACGTGGAGCGACTGGTCGAGGCTGGCGTAAAAATCCCAAGCGTGAACATTGGCGGCATGGCGTTCCGTCAGGGAAAAATACAGGTCAACAACGCCGTATCCGTGGATGAAAAAGATATCGCCGCCTTTAAGAAACTGAACGAACGCGGCATTGAACTTGAAGTCCGTAAGGTCTCATCCGATCAACGCCTGAAAATGATGGATCTGATTGCCAAAATGGACAGGTAGCACTCGCGAAAATTATTGCCTGATATCTCAGGCTTAACTCAGTATTCGAATGACAGAGGAGAAGTGCAATGGAGATTACCACTCTTCAGATTGTGCTCATATTTATCGTTGCCTGTATCGCAGGTATGGGCTCCATCCTTGATGAATTTCAGTTTCACCGCCCCCTGGTGGCCTGTACGCTTATCGGCTTCGTGTTAGGTGATGTGAAAACCGGCATCATTATCGGCGGTACGCTGGAAATGATCGCCCTCGGCTGGATGAACATCGGTGCCGCCGTTGCACCGGATGCCGCCCTCGCCTCCATTATCTCCACCATTCTGGTTATTGCCGGTGGACAGAGCGTCGGTGCCGGTATTGCGCTGGCTATCCCGCTGGCAGCGGCGGGCCAGGTCCTGACCATCATCGTCAGGACAATCACCGTGGCCTTCCAGCACGCGGCCGATAAGGCGGCGGAAAAAGGCAATCTGACGGCGATTTCCTGGATCCATGTGTCGGCGCTGTTTTTGCAGGCGATGCGTATCGCTATTCCCGCCCTTATCGTTGCGATCTCGGTCGGCACCAGCATTGTACAGGGCATGCTTGAGTCGATCCCTGACGTGGTGACCAACGGCCTGAATATCGCCGGTGGCATGATCGTAGTGGTCGGTTACGCGATGGTTATCAATATGATGCGCGCGGGCTATCTGATGCCTTTCTTCTATCTGGGCTTCGTGACCGCCGCCTTTACCGACTTTAACCTGGTTGCGCTGGGCGTGATTGGCGTGGTGATGGCGGTGCTCTACATCCAGCTGGCACCGAAATATAACCGCGTGGCGGGTGCGCAGGGCTCTGGCCCGGTCGCAAACGACCTTGATAACGAATTAGATTAGGCAAAGGGTGAGCAAAATGGTTGATACCACTACGACTACCACAGCAGCAACTGCCACAACGGCCTCCGGCACGCAGAAAAAACTGACGGCGGGCGACGTACGCGGCGTGTTTCTTCGCTCCAATCTGTTTCAGGGCTCCTGGAACTTTGAACGTATGCAGGCGCTGGGTTTCTGCTACTCCATGGTGCCGGTAATCCGTCGCCTCTATCCCGAAAATAATGATGACCGCAAGCAGGCCATCAAGCGTCATCTGGAGTTTTTTAATACCCATCCTTACGTGGCGGCGCCGGTTCTGGGCGTAACCATGGCTATGGAAGAGCAACGTGCGAACGGTGCGCCAATCGATGATGCGGCCATCAACGGCATCAAGGTTGGCCTGATGGGGCCGCTGGCAGGCGTGGGCGACCCGATTTTCTGGGGAACCGTCCGCCCGGTATTTGCCGCACTCGGTGCCGGCATCGCCATGAGCGGCAGCCTGCTTGGCCCTGTCCTCTTCTTCGTGCTCTTTAACCTGGTGCGCCTGCTGGTACGCTATTACGGCGTGGCCTACGGCTACCGCAAAGGGGTCGATATCGTAGGCGATATGGGCGGCGGTTTTCTGCAAAAGCTGACCGAGGGGGCGTCCATTCTTGGCCTCTTTGTCATGGGAGCGCTGGTCAACAAGTGGACGCATGTGAATGTGCCGCTGGTGGTCTCGCGCATTACCGATCAGACCGGGAAAACAACGGTCACTACGGTACAGACGATTCTCGATCAGCTGATGCCGGGCCTTATCCCGCTGCTCCTGACCTTCGGCTGTATGTGGCTGCTGCGCCGTAAGGTCAATGCGCTCTGGATTATTATGGGCTTCTTCGTTATCGGTATCGTCGGCTACGGGATCGGCGTGCTGGGTCTGTAAACGCGTCGCCGGGGGCGACCCCGGCGTCTCAGAGACCAGCCGGAAGGCGCTTATCAGAGGCTTCTTCCGGCTGTTTTTTCAGAGGAAAAGAGATGTCATTAACCGACTACGTGATCGTGCTGTTTATCGCCCTGTTTCTGCTCTATGCCGTCTATGATGAGCTGATCATGGATCGCCTGCGGGGCGAAACCCGCCTGAAAGTCCTGCTGAAGCGGCGGAACAAGCTCGACAGTCTGATTTTCGTCGGGCTGATTGCCATTCTCCTTTATCAGAATATCACGGCTGGCGGCACCCGGCTGACCACCACGCTGCTGATGGCGCTGGCCTTCTGCTCCATCTATCTCTTCTGGATACGCCAGCCGAAGCTGCTGTTCAAGCCGCAGGGCTTTTTCTACGCCAATATCTTCATCGGTTACGACCGCATCAAAACCATGAATCTTTCAGAAGATGGCGTGCTGGTCATCGAACTTGAACAGCGTAAACTCTATATACACGTCAGCAAACTGGATGACCTGGAAAGCATTTACCACTTTATGGCAGCGCAGTAGCCTCTGGCGTCGCCCTGCGCTGCCAGAGACGCAGCGTAAAATCGGTTTCACAGTCGAACTGCGGCGTCGTGGCCAGTACGCCCCAGACCTCGGGACGCGCGCGCCAGGCAAACGGCGTCATCTGTAACAGCGCGGCGGACTCTTCGCTGTTAAGCTGCATCGGATAGTTGAGGGCGTGCTGCTCAATCATCTCGAATCCCTCCATCTGCTCCGGCGTTTCATCATGGAGCTTCACGTCCTGATAAATAAGCGCCTTAAACTGGATCAGATGACGCGGACCCGGCGTAACGGTAAGCACATAGCCATTCTCTTTTACCACTCTGAAAAGCTCTTTCGCCTTACAGGGCGCATAAATGCGCAGCACGGCATCAAACTGCGCGTCCGGGAACGGCAGACGGTGGCTGGAGGCCACGCAAAATTCCACATTGTGGTAGCGGCGGGCACCATAGCGAACGGCGACCTTCGAGACATCCAGGCCATAAACCTCCGCCTCGCCGCGCGCCTGCAACTTTGCTGCCACAGCATGGGTGTAATAGCCCTCGCCGCAGCCGATATCCAGCACGCTTGTCGCCGTCGGCGGCAGGATCCGGCTGAAGATATCGCCGACCTTCTGCTGCAAAGGTTGATAGTGCCCGGCATCCAGGAACTCCCGCCGCGCCAGCATCATATCGGCACTGTCTCCCGGCTGGCGTGAGCGCTTATGCTGTACCGGCAGGAGGTTAACGTAACCCTCTTTCGCCCGGTCAAACTGATGTCTGTTGCTGCATCGCCACAGCGACGCCTCCTGATGCAGAGGGGAATGGCAAAGGGGGCACTGGTACGACATAACAACTCTCCGGGAAAGGGACACGGCGGAAGTTTACCGGAAACTGACGGACAGCGGCACGCTTTTCCTGAGCCCATGAAAAAGCCCCGCCGTTTCCGGCAGGGCTTTAGCATTCAGATGCGTGCCTGGTGACTCGCCACGCGGGCAAGAGCAGGCTCAGATCGAAAATTAGATAGCGGTAACGTTCACAGCAGCAGGGCCTTTCTGGCCGTCCTGAATTTCGAACTCAACGTTCTGGCCTTCGGCCAGCGTTTTGAAGCCATTACCCTGAATTGCAGAGAAATGTACGAATACATCTTTGCTGCCGTCTGCTGGGGTGATGAAACCAAAACCTTTAGACTCGTTGAACCACTTAACCTGACCTTTAATCTTTGCCATTTTGCAAATTCCTTAGAGAGTTTATTCGCCCGGAGGCTTGACGTACAAAAAAACCAGAGACATTACTGCATGAGGCATGAATTAAGGCTCGGCAAGGAAGCGGTATTCAACGTCAACGTCTTTACTCGAAACTTCTTTACTGAAGATGCCATACATAAACAGAGCTGTACCTCGTTTTATCTTAAAGCGTTATCACATATCCGTTAATTAATGGCAAGTCATTTTTAAACAGTGATAGAGACGTCGCACAGAATTGAATCGAATAAAGCACAGAATGCATCTGTATGTCTGACAGGCTGAAAACGTCGCGCCCTGAAGGCCGTTTATCGCCGCCCATTCTTCTCTCAAAATAGTGGCACCAGCTTACCCTGCCGGTGGCTTTATGTCTATTCCCTGATAAGTCCTGCTGTCAGTATCGGGGAAAAGTATTGCATAAATATGGCATAGCCGGACCTGACGCATTCTTTTTTAATGCGTACGCATTCAGCGAATGTTTACCAAAGAAAACTGTACAAAAAAAAAGCTCAGGTACAGCCTGAAATTTTAAATTGCACCAAAATCAGGAAACTGTATTCCCACTGCCCCATTAAAAGGCAAAAAGTGGGCTAAATTAATTTGCGGTCCTGTCTTCAGGCTATTTGTATTATTTGAGATGAAACGCTAAATCTGCTCCGGGCAAATTAAGTGTTTTAGGAATATTCCTGGGTGAGCTTATTCAGCGATCTCTTTTCACCTATTCGCCAGGCGCGGAATCGCCGATTATCCATCTCCGCGATACGCATCGCTTCCGCCAGCATTGCCGGGGGTTCATCCAGTGATTCATCGGCAAGCTCAAAGACTCCCCAGTGAACAGGTATGGATACGGGCTCGCCCAAGGCCTTATGCAACGATACTGCGGCGGTCGGGTTCATATGCTGCCCGCGCATAAACCATTCTGGCGCATAGGCCCCCACCGGCAAGGCCGCCAGGTTGAACGGCCCCAGACGGCGGGGTATCTCAAGCAAATTCTCCGTATAGCCGCTGTCGCCGGTAAACCAGAAGCTTAACCTGTCGCTCTTGATCACCCAGCCGCACCAGAGCGAGCGGTTACGATCGAAGGGCGTGCGCATACTCCAGTGCCGGGCAGGAACGGCGTGAATAGCCAGTCCGGCGGTCTGCGTTGTCTCCCACCAGTCCAGCTGGGTAACGTTTCTGGCACCCAGCCTGCGGAACCAGGGTTCCAGCCCCAGCGGCACGATAAAGGTGACGTCAGGAAAACGGCGCAAAATCTTTTTGATGGTGGGCCGATCGAGATGATCATAATGGCTGTGGGAAATCAGCACGCAGGCCAGAGAGGAGAGTTGCTCCAGCGCCAGTGGAGAAGGTGTTTTACGCTTCGGCCCGAAAAAACTGACGGGAGATGCGCGTGAGGATAAAACGGGATCGATCAGGGTGTACTGCCCTTCCGTCCTGAGCAGCAGCGAGGCGTGACCAAGCCACCAGACTGCCTCATCGCTGCCGCTGAGATCCGCCTGCTGCCACCATTGGCGGGTAAAACCATCGTAACCCAGCGCAGGGGGATAAGGCAGTCCGGCCGCTTTGCGCTCCCGGCGCCAGCGTTGCAGATCGCCGGGGGCTCTCAGTTCCTCTTCCGGGTTACGAAACCCCTTGGGGGTATGATGTGCTTTGCCCGGATCGTACCAGGGGTTTTGCCATGCCATAGTAGGTTGCCTTCCCTGAGGGTTAACGCTCAGGGATCAGGCGGATAAAGTCCTGACTATCCCTTTCCCCGCCGGAGGCGACTTTCTCTTTACCCGCCACCGCATCGGTCAGCCGGTGAAGCATCACGTTCTGACGCTTCTGCTCTTCCAGCAGCGACTCAAGTAAGCGCACCTGCTGGCTGGCCCGGACGCTGGCCCGGTTAACAAAGAACCAGGCAATCAGGCTAATGATGACCAGCAGGACCATAAAGCCCATTGACGCCAGACTCATCGCATCGTTTGTAATCGTCATAGTTGCCTCTGAAGTGCCTTTCTTTTACTGCATCCCCGGTGTGGTGCATGCTGGGGAAAGATTCTACCCTGTCGCCGTAAAATTGACAGCGGGCGCGCAAGATTTTAAGAACCTTCATAAGGCCAGGTTTCCCGGCATAAGTTATGCTGCGAAACCTGGATGTGCGGCTGTTATGATAAGTGCTTACAGCGAGGCGGGAATGCCTGAACGGCTGAATTTGAGTTTTAAGGAGTAGAAATGCGTTTTTTAGTTCGACTTGTCATGCTTTTTGTTCTTATTTGGGTTGCGCTGCTGGTAACAGGCTATGGCGTACTGACCAGCAGCGCCAGCAACGTCGCCGGGCTGGGTCTTCAGTGTCACTACCTGACCGCCCGGGGCGTGGTCACAGCGCAATACCTGCATTCCGATAGCGGCATTGTTGGCGTCACCGACTGCCCGCTTTTAAGAAAAAGCACCGAAGTGGTGGACAACTAAACGCCGGGGCCAGCGCCTGCTGGCCCCGCTTTTCAGAAGGGGTAGTCGTGGTAGCCCATCTGCTCAGAAAGCTTTCTCGCGGCCTGATGAAGCATCGCCACGTAGTCACTTTTCTCCTCCTCCGCAAAGCGGATGGTGGGGAAAGAAATACTCAGTCCGGCAATCACCACACCGAAGCGGTCGAATACCGGAACGGCTATGCAGCGTAATCCTTCTTCCTGCTCTTCATTATCTTCACCAAACCCCTGAGCCCGGACTCTCTCCAGTACCGGCATCAACTCATCTGCGCTGCCCACGGTACGGGCGGTACTGCGGTTAAAGACGACATCGGCCAGAATCTCCTTCACCTCTTCCACCTCGCGCCAGGCCAGCAGCACTTTTCCAATGGCGGTGCTGTGTAACGGATTACGGCGGCCAATACGCGAGTACATTCTCAGGTTGTAGAGGGAGTCGATTTTATGAATATAAACAATGCTGTCTTCCTCCAGCGCACCGAGATGAATTGTTTCTTTGGTGTGGCGGGAAAGCTCGCGCATCTGAATATCCGCGCTGCGGATCAGATCCACGTTCTGAAGCGCTTTTGCGCCCAGCTCAAACAGCTTCAGGGTCAGGGAATATTTTTCTGAATCCCCTTCCTGGGAAACGTAGCCCAGGGATTTCATCGTCTGCAGGAAACGGTAGACGGTGCTTTTAGACATCATTACCCGCTGGGACAGCTCCGTGATGCCATGCTCTCTCTCCTCCCCCAGCGCCTGTAAAATCCCAAAGACTTTCATTACCGAAGAGACCGCATCCGGTTGTTTATCCATATCACCGCTAGCCATGAGGGATCCTTTACGTGTTTTATAAAAAATGGAACATTATTTCTAGTATACGTTTTGCGCCATAACAGGCGCAACGACGGCTGTCGAATAATTGTGAACAAATCCGCGTTAATTTTAACGGCGCGCAGTTGGAAAAGTGCAAAAAAAATCACTAGCATACTCAGACTCTCTTCTCTGATTCCGTAAGGCCTATGCCGCAAACATCTTACCCTGACGGCCTGCCCGTTCCCCGACGCTATGGGGCCATTATGGCCATCGCGCTTGGCATTACGGTTGCCGTCCTTGATGGCGCCATCGCTAACGTTGCATTGCCGACTATCGCCCGCGATCTGAACGCTAGCCCGGCGGAGTCGATCTGGATCGTTAACGCCTATCAGCTGGCCATTATCGTCTCGCTGCTGTCGCTTTCGTTTTTAGGCGATATTGTTGGCTACCGGCGTATTTATCAGGCGGGGCTGGTGCTGTTCACCGGCACGTCGGTGTTCTGTGCCTTTTCCACTTCGCTGGAGATGCTCACCTTTGCGCGCGTTCTCCAGGGATTCGGCGGCGCGGCGCTGATGAGCGTGAATACGGCCCTGATCAGGATTATTTATCCGCAGCGTTTCCTCGGGAGGGGCATGGGCATTAACTCGCTGATTGTTGCCGTCTCTATCGCCGCCGGCCCCACGGTCGCCGCTGCCATCCTCTCAGTCGCGACATGGCACTGGTTGTTTCTGATCAATATTCCCATTGGTCTGGCGGCTTTCTTTCTCGCGTTACGCTTTCTGCCGGATAATCAGCAAAAAGCGAAGGGGCAGCGTTTTGATCTCATCAGCGCCGTGATGAACGCTTTAACCTTTGGCCTGCTCATCTCCGCCCTGAGCGGTTTTGCTCAGGGGCAGAGTGGAACGCTGATCCTCACGGAGGTTGCTGCTCTGCTGGTGGTGGGATTTCTGTTTATCCGTCGCCAGCTTCGCCTGCCCTTTCCGCTGCTGCCGGTCGATCTTTTCCGCATCCCGGTGTTCTCGCTTTCAATCGGCACGTCCGTCTGCTCTTTCTGCGCTCAAATGCTGGCGATGGTTTCACTGCCCTTTTTCCTGCAAACCGTGCTGCTGCGTGATGAAGTGGCAACCGGGCTACTGCTGACGCCCTGGCCGCTGGCTACCATGGTGGTATCCCCGCTTGCCGGCAGGCTGACAGAGCGCTTTCATGCTGGCCTGCTGGGGGGAGCCGGGCTGGCGCTCTTTGCCGCCGGGCTGTTTGCGCTGGCGCTGCTCCCTGCGTCGCCCGGCGATGCGGATATCATCTGGCGAATGGCGTTGTGCGGCGCGGGGTTCGGGCTGTTCCAGTCGCCCAACAACCACGCTATTATCTCTTCCGCGCCCCGGCACCGCAGCGGAGGCGCCAGCGGCATGCTCGGCACCGCCCGCCTGCTTGGGCAAACCATGGGCGCCGCGCTGGTGGCGCTGATGTTTAATCTGTTCGGTTCCCACGGCACCCATGCCTCTTTACTGCTGGCGGGCGGCTTCTCAGCGATAGCCGCCGTCGTCAGCGTCTTCCGACTGACCCAGCCCCGCGCCGGCGCTTAACGTTTTTCAGGCGTAAAAAAACCGGCCATCAGGCCGGTTTTTGCGACGTTTGCCGCTTAATTGAGGTACTGGCCGCTGCGCAGCGCCTCAATACGTTTATCCAGCGGCGGGTGCGACATAAAGAATTCGCTTATCGATTTCGACTTGCCGTTAATGCAGAAGGCCATCATGGTGCTGGCTTCCTGCGGCTCGTAGCTGGTCTTCAGTCGCTGAAGCGCGGCGATCATTTTTTCACGGCCCACCAGTTTTGCAGAACCGGCATCTGCGTGGAACTCGCGATGACGCGAAAACCACATGGTGATCATGCTGGCGAGGATACCAAAGACCAGCTCCAGCACCATCGACACGGCAAAATAGACCATCGGATTGCCGTTGCTGCTTTCACCTTCGCCATCCCGGTTGCCGGAGAGAAAACCAGAGGCGATCTGGGCAATAATGCGTGAAACAAAGATCACAAAGGTGTTAACAATGCCCTGGATCAGCGTCATCGTGACCATATCGCCGTTGGCGATATGGCTGATTTCGTGCGCCAGTACCGCTTCAGCCTCATCCCGGCTCATATTCTGCAACAGGCCGGTGGAGACCGCTACCAGCGAGGCATCGCGACGAGCGCCGGTGGCAAACGCGTTAATGTCAGGCGCGTGGTAAATCGCCACCTGCGGCATAGCGATCCCCACCTGCTGCGCCTGATGGGCGATGGTCTGGACCAGCCAGCGCTCGGTCTCCGTACGGGGTTGTTCAATCACTTCACCGCCGACGGAGCGCAACGCCATCCATTTCGACATCAGCAGTGAAACAAACGCACCGCCAAAGCCAAACAGGCCTGCCATAATCATCAGGCCCTGAACGCTGCTTGACTGGATCCCTGTCAGGCTGAGGATCAGCCCAAACACCAACATCACCCCAAGGTTGGTTAACAGGAAAAGCGCAATACGCATCATAAAATTTTATCTTCCTCAGTAAACAATTGTGCCTGTAGCGGATAACTATCCTATGGGCTGCTAAAAACATTTCAAGCACTCTTGAACTTTAAGTGCTTATAAAGACATAACTTTACACTCAATGGCGCAGGGAGCTGGCAGCAAGGGTAACGGCGGAAGAAGCGAGGTAAAAGCGGGTCAAAAAGGCGGCGTTAATCTCTGCGGAAACGTTAAAAAAAAGCACAGCTTTCGCTGTGCTTTCGGTTTACTGAGCGGCCGTTGAGGGGTGAGATTTCTCAAGTTCCGCCAGGTCATTGGCGATATTGACCGTTTCATCAAGGTAAGGATCGGGTTCTTTGTAATCCTTTGGCAGATCGTCAAGCGTAGCCAGCGGCTTTTTGCCTTCCTGCTGTAGTCGCGCATTAATACGCGCCAGCCGCAGCGCATCATCTTCATGGTTCTCTTTTTCACGCTCGGCGTAATTAAGAGAGATCATATTGCGCTTCTCTTTCAGAGCGTTGAAGCGGGCAATATCTTTGATGATGTACTGGAACTCACGATCCTTAGCGATGCGATCCTGATGGTTTTTCACCAGCAGCGGCTCCAGCGGACTGAGATCGCCGGTTTTGGCGTAGGTGGCAGCATTGATGCTGTCCCACGGCAGCGCATTATCTTCAAACTTCTCGCCGGTCTCAACCGCTTCCACGCCCGTTGGCATCAGCAGATCCGGGGTCACCCCTTTACGCTGGGTACTGCCGCCGTTGATGCGGTAGAATTTCTGGATCGTATAGGTGATGGAGCCCAGCGCAGGCCATTCAGGTCGCAGCATCTGATCGTAAATACGGTTCAGAGAGCGGTATTGCTGAACGGTGCCTTTACCGAACGTCGGTTCGCCGACAATCAGCGCGCGGCCATAATCCTGCATCGCCGCCGCAAAAATCTCCGAGGCGGAGGCGCTGAAGCGATCGACCAGCACTACCAGCGGACCTTTATAGAAGACGGTGCCGTCAGTGTCGCTGTCTTCACGCACTTTGCCGTTGTTATCGCGTACCTGGACGATCGGGCCGGACGGGATAAACAGACCGGAAAGCGATACTGCCTCGGTCAGCGCCCCACCGCCGTTGGTACGTAAATCGATTACGATACTGGTGACGTTCTGCTTTTGTAACTTTTGCAGCTGCACCTTAACGTCGTCAGTCAGGCCAACATAAAAGCCGGGAATATCCAGAACGCCCACTTTTTTGCTGCCGACGTTATGTACGGACATTTTCACCGCACGATCTTCAAGGCGGATCTTTTCGCGCGTCAGGGTCAGGGTGCGGGTTTTGGTTCCCTTACCGGCGGGCAGCACTTCCAGCCGCACTTTACTGCCTTTTGGCCCTTTAATCAGCGCCACGACATCATCAAGCCGCCAGCCGATCACATCCACCATTGGTTTACCCGGCTGCCCCACGCCAACGATGCGATCGCCAACGGTGATGGCTTTACTCTTGGCAGCAGGTCCGCCGGCCACCAGAGAGTTGATGACGGTGTAGTCCTCATCCATCTGCAGTACGGCACCGATCCCCTCAAGCGACAGGCTCATTTCAGTGTTGAACTGGTCGGTATTACGCGGGGAGAGATAGCTGGTATGAGGATCGATCTCGCGGGCGAAGGCCGTCATCGCAAGCTGGAACACGTCCTCGCTGTTGCTCTGCGCCAGGCGGCGAATAGCAAACTGATAGCGCTTGGTGAGCACTTCGCCGATTTCTTTCTCATCCTTGCCGGCCAGCTTGAGGCTCAGCTGGTCATATTTGACCTTGGCGTCCCAGAGCTGATTAAGCTCGGCGGTGGACTTCGGCCAGGGTGCCTTACTGCGATCGAGATCGATGGTATCCTGACCGCTGAAGTCCATCGGCTTTTTCAGTACGCTCAGCGCATACTGATAGCGTTCAAACCGGCGCTTCTGCGCCAGGTTATATAAATCATAAAAAACATCCAGCTGGCCCGATTTTAACTCGCCGTCCAGGGTGCCTTTCTTATCCGCATACCGGGCAATATCTGAACTCAACAGCACGTTGTGGCTGTAGTCGAGCAGATTGAGGTAGCGGTCAAAAATCTTTACGGAGAACGCCTTATCCAGGTCGAACTGCCGGTAGTGCGAACGCGTAAAGCGTGAGCTGATGCGCTCACTGACGGTCGCATGCTGCGGTTCCTGATGAAGCTGAGGGATCTGGTCGGCGCGGGTAAGCGTATCCGCGGCGAAAACATTTCCGGCAAGCAGCAGTCCAGCGATTACGGTGGTTTTAAAAAAGTTGTTCATGCCCTGACTGGCCTCCGTATCAGAACTGCAAGTGTTCTGCGCGTACTATCATTGCCATGCCGGAAGTGAGCTGTACCCGGACGCCATCTTTGGTAATTTCAAGAATGGTGGCATCCATCGCACTTTTACCCGCGGTGACTTTGATGTGCTGGCCGATCTGCAATGCTGCCGTATCGGTGACGGGTTTGCTGCGCGGTGGCTGACGTTCTGCCAAAGGCGCGCGCTCAGCGGCGGGTTTGCTCTGAGCTTTACGCGGCTGCTCGCCTTCGGCAGAAGGTTTACGCACCGGCTTGCGGGGGCGACGTGGCGCGCCATCGTTACCCGCTTCGCGTTTTTTCGCCTGCTGCTGCTCGCGCTGCGCCTGAACGCGCGCTTTGGCCTCTTCCAGCTGCTTACGCGCATGTTCAACGTGCTGCTCGTCAAGGACGCCACAGGCATTGCCGTCAAGGTCAACGCGGGTCGCACCGGCTTTGATGCCGTATAAATAACGCCAGCTCGACGTGTACAGACGTAACGCGGAGCGAAGCTGAGTCTTACTCAGGTTCATTTCTCCCTGTACACGATCGACTAAATCCTGAAAGATTCCGATCTTCAGCGGCTTTGCTTCGCCTTCGGCACTGAAACATTGAGGAAAGCGCTCGGCCAGAAAGGCGATAACTTCTTTGCTGCTATTCAACTTAGGTTGATTTTCCATGAAATTTCCTGATTACAACGGGTTTGCCAATCAGCGCAGGCATGAACAGGCGTCATTATAATGACCCCATCGGCAAATGCTACGTTATCCAGCGCTTTAGCTACGTTTCATGTGAATAAATTTTTCCACATCGGATTTGGCGAGGAGATCGCACAACCCGTCAGTCAGGGTTTTCAGGCCTTCTTCGTCTTCCTGATCGAAGCGGTTATATTCAACGCTGTCGATATCTAACACGCCGATGGTCTCACCGTTGACCACCAGCGGCAGGACGATTTCGGAATTGCTGGCGGCGTCGCAGGCGATATGGCCAGGAAACGCATGCACGTCCTGAACGCGCTGCACGGTGCTTTCCGCCACGGCAGTACCGCAAACGCCTTTACCCACGGGAATACGCACGCAGGCGATTTTGCCCTGGAAAGGTCCCAGCACCAGCGTATTGGCTTCGGTTAACAGATAAAACCCAGCCCAGTTCACGCCCTCAAGCCGTTCATAAAGCAGCGCGCTACAGTTGCTCATCGCCGCAAGGAAACTGGTTTCACCGGCAATCAGCGCACGCAGATCGCGGTTGAGGTCGGAATAAAATTCTGTTTTTGTCATTTTTTAACCATTATGAAAACGAGATATGCGGCCCGTAATGACCGCAACTGATAAAATAAGCATTAAAAGTCCAGACGGACAAGGTGAAACATTCCGTTAGTTAATATACCCTTGGTTTTGTCTGGACCTTAAGCACGACTGCGATGTGTCCTGGTAGCTTAGTGGCGAAGTACACAGCCAAACCCTGCCCTGCACCGTCCGGGCATCAGCATAGTCAGGATTATGAAAATACACGTCATTCGTCATGCTCTGCCTCAGGCACGTTATCAGCGTTGCCCCCAATGCGATACCCTTTTTTCCTTACCAGATGTGAAATCTGACCAGTCCGCGCACTGCCCCCGCTGCAACGCCCGTATCCTGAATGGCCGCGACTGGTCGATGACCCGGCTTGCGGCCATGGCGGTAACTATGCTGCTGCTGATGCCTTTCGCTTTTAACGAGCCGCTGATGACCATCAGGCTACTGGGGACCACGATTCGGGCCAGTTTGCTGGGCGGCGTTATCCAGATGGCGCAGCAGGGCAACGTAATTACCGCTTCGATGGTTGCCTTCTGTACGATCGGCGCGCCGGTAACCCTGGTGGCGGCGATTGGCTGGCTCTACTTCGGGCATCAGTTCGGCCTGAACCTGCGTCCGGTGCTTCTGATGCTTGACCGCCTTAAAGAGTGGGTGATGCTCGATATCTATCTGGTCGGCATCGCGGTCGCCTCAATTAAAGTGCAGGATTACGCCAGCATTAACCCAGGCCCCGGACTGATTGCCTACGTCCTGCTGACAATATTGAGTCTGGTGACGCTGATCCATATCAACGTGGAGCAGCTGTGGCACCGGTTTTATCCGCAGCCACAGCCGAACGTATCGCCTGAACAGCTACAGGTCTGCCTGAACTGCCATCATACCGGGCTTGCCGACGATCGCGGGCGCTGTCCCCGCTGCCATACGCCGTTGCGGTTTCGCCGCCGCTTCAGCCTGCAAAAGTCCTGGGCCGCGCTGATCGCCTCTATCGTGTTTTTGATCCCGGCGAATCTGCTGCCAATCTCTATTATCTATCTGAACGGTTCACGGCAGGAAGACACCCTATTTTCGGGGATCCTCTCGCTCGCCTCAGGGAATATCCCGATCGCGGCTGTGGTGTTTATCGCCAGTATTCTTGTGCCGTTCACCAAGGTGATAGTGCTGCTTACGCTGCTGATCAGCATTCATTTCAAATGTGAACAGGGGTTGAAAACCCGCGTCCGGCTGTTGCGCGTTGTGACCTGGATCGGACGCTGGTCTATGCTGGACCTGTTTGTGATTTCGTTAACCATGTCGCTGGTCAATCGCGATCAGCTACTGGCTTTTACCATGGGACCTGCCGCCTTCTATTTTGGTGCCGCGGTCATTCTCACTATCCTTGCCGTTGAGTGGCTGGATAGCCGTTTACTTTGGGATGCACATGCAACAGGAAACGCCGACTACACCGACTAACGCGCGCATTACACGCCGGCGCAAGATTTCGCCGTTCTGGCTGCTGCCGCTTATCGCGTTGCTGATCGCAGGCTGGCTCCTCTGGTCCAATTACCAGGAGCGAGGCACGACGGTTATCATTGATTTCGCTACGGCGGACGGCATTGTGCCGGGACGCACGCCGGTGCGCTATCAGGGCGTGGAGGTGGGTCTGGTACAGGGCATCAGCATGACCGATGACCTGCGCACGATCAAAATCAAGGCCAGCATCAAAAGCGATATGCGCGATGCGCTACGTCAGGATACGCAGTTCTGGCTGGTCACGCCAAAAGCCTCACTGGCGGGCGTCTCCGGCCTGGACGCGCTGGTAGGCGGGAACTATATCGGCATGATGCCCGGCAAAGGCGAGCCGCGTGAACATTTCGTGGCGCTGGATACCCAGCCGAAATATCGCGTCAATACCGGTGAGATGCTGATCCATATGCATACCGACGACCTGGGTTCACTGAATACCGGCTCGCTGGTTTACTTCCGTAAGATCCCGGTAGGCCGCGTTTATGATTACAGCATTAACCCCGGCAACCAGGGCGTAACGGTAGATGTGCTAATCGAACGCCGTTTCACCAACCTGGTGAAAAAAGAGAGCCGCTTCTGGAACGTATCCGGCATGAAGGCGGATGTGAGCCTGAGCGGCGCCAAGGTAGAGTTAGAGAGCCTGGCCGCGCTGGTCAACGGTGCGATCGCCTTCGACTCACCGGAAGATTCGCCGCAGGCGAAATCCGAGGATACCTATAATCTCTATCCGGATCTGGCCCACAGCAAGCGCGGCGTCATCGTCACGCTCGACCTTCCCGATGGCAAAAACCTCAAGGCGGACAGTACGCCGCTGATGTATCAGGGACTGGAAGTGGGCACCCTGACCGCGCTGAACCTGAACCCTGGCGGTAAGGTGACCGGTGAACTGACCCTCGATCCTTCGGTAACGGGCCTGATGCGCACCGGCACCCGTATTGAGATGCGCAGCCCGAAGGTCAGCCTGAACGATACCAGCCTGAGCAGCCTGCTCACCGGCAACACGCTGGAGCTGATCCCGGGTGAAGGCGACCCGCAGAAACATTTCACCGTTGTGCCGGACAACGCCTCTCTTTTACAGCAGCCTGACGCGCTGGAACTGACGTTGACCGCTCCGGAGAGCTACGGCATAGATGCGGGCCAGCCGCTGATGCTGCACGGCATGCGCATCGGTCAGATCGTCAGCCGGGACCTGAAGGAGCAAGGTGTGCAGTTCAGCCTCGCCGTAGCGCCCAAATACCGCCATCTGGTGCATGGCGACAGCAAATTCATTATCAACAGCCGCCTCGACGTCAAGCTGGGGCTGGACGGCATGGAAGTGATTGGCGCCAGCGCCCGTGAATGGGTCGATGGCGGCATACGTCTTGAGCCGGGCAGCAAAGGAAAAGCGCAGCAGAACTATCCTCTCTACGCCAATGCTGACAAAGCGGCCGCAGGGATCACCACCGACCGCCTGCCTACCACCCTCACTCTGACGGCCAATAGCCTGCCCGATATTCAGGCGGGGTCAGTTGTGCTTTACCGCAAGTTTCAGGTAGGTGAGATTGTCGATGTGATCCCGAAAGCAAACCAGTTTGACGTCCTCGTCTACGTTAAACCGGAATACCGTAAACTGCTTTCCGGGAACAGCGTCTTTTGGGCCGAGGGCGGCGCCCGCGTCCAGGTTAATGCCAGCGGTCTGACCGTGCAGGCTTCACCGCTGAACCGTGCGCTGAAAGGTGCCATCAGCTTCGATAACCTCTCAGGCGCCGGCGCGGGGCTCAACAGCAAGGATAAACGCGTACTTTATGATTCGGAAACGGCGGCCCGTGCGGTCGGCAGCCAGATCGCGCTACGGACCTATGACGCCAGCAAGCTCTCTGCGGGGATGCCGATTCGCTATCTGGGCATTACCATTGGCCAGCTTGAATCCCTGGCGCTCAGCCCGGATAAAAACCTGGTGGTAGCGAAAGCCGTTCTCTATCCGGAATATGTGCAGGACTTTGCCCGCATCGGCAGCCGCTTCTCGGTGGTATCACCGGAAATTTCCGCGACGGGCGTGAAGCATCTGGATACGCTAATTCAGCCTTATATCAACGTCGATCCTGGAAAAGGCCGTGCACAGCGCAGCTTTGAGCTTCAGGAGTCCACCATCACCGACGCCCGCTATCTGGACGGCCTCAACGTGGTGCTGGATGCGCCTGAAGGCGGATCGCTCTCTGTCGGAACGCCGGTGCTGTTCCGCGGTATTGAGGTCGGTACGGTTACAGGTACATCGCTCGGCGCCATGGCTGACCGTGTTCAGATCACGCTGCGTATCAGTAAAAAGTACCAGCATCTGGTGCGGAATAACTCGGTATTCTGGCTCGCCTCGGGCTACAACCTGAAGTTTGGCCTGATTGGCGGGGTCGTGAAGACCGGTACCTTCCAGCAGTTTATTCAGGGCGGCATCGCCTTTGCCACGCCGCCAACGGTGCCGCTGGCGCCTCAGGCCACCTCCGGCAAGCATTATCTGCTGGAAGAAGAGGAGCCGGAAGGGTGGCGTAAATGGGGAACGGCGATTCCTGGCAAGTAATCTCAGCCGCCTGCGGAGCAATCCGCAGGCGTTTGGCCACACAGATGACGACGCTGACCCATTTTCTCTGAAGGCAGCATAGCCTCACCTCAAACGGACAGCCTCGCTGTCCGTTTTTTCTAGCCCACCCGTCTGTGCTAAACTGCCGCTCACTTTTTCCCAGCGGAATTTTTCAGTGTCCTCATCTTCTCGTCTCTTTTTTCCCGACGCCTTCCTGGATCAGATGCGCGAACTGCTGCCTGATGCAGCGGACTTCGATCGCTTTATCGCCATCAGCCAGCAGCCTCTGCGCCGCAGTATCCGCGTTAACACGCTCAAAATCAGCGTGGCTGACTTTCTGACGCTGGTGGAGCCCTACCGGTGGGCCCTGACGCCGATCCCCTGGTGCAGTGAAGGTTTCTGGATAAGCCGTACGGATGCAGACGACCTGCCGCTGGGCAGCACTGCCGAACATCTTGCCGGTCTCTACTATATTCAGGAAGCGAGTTCCATGCTGCCGGTCGCGGCGCTGTTCAGCGCCGGCACGCTCCCTGAGCGGGTAATGGATATGGCAGCCGCGCCAGGGTCAAAAACGACCCAAATCGCAGCAAGAATGCAGAACAAGGGCGCGATTCTTGCCAATGAGTATTCCGCCAGCCGCGTAAAAGTGCTGCATGCCAACCTGAGCCGCTGCGGCGTCAGTAACACCGCCCTGACCCACTTTGATGGCCGCGTATTTGGCCCGGCGCTGCCGGAAAGCTTTGACGCCGTACTGCTGGATGCGCCCTGTTCTGGCGAAGGCGTGATCCGTAAAGACCCGGATGCCCTGCGTAACTGGTCGGAAGCGAGCACGGAAGATATTGCCGCAACCCAGCGCGAATTGATCGACAGCGCTTTTCACGCGCTACGCCCCGGCGGCACGCTGATCTACTCCACCTGTACCCTTAATGTGCGTGAAAACCAGCAGGTGATTGCCTGGCTTCAGGCACGCTATGCAGAGGCCGTGGTCATAGAACCGCTGAACGATCTCTTTAGCGGAGCCGATCGGGCCGTGACGCCGGAAGGTTTTCTGCACGTTTTTCCGCAGCTTTTCGACAGCGAAGGCTTCTTCGTGGCCCGCCTCCGTAAGCGTGAGAGCGTACCAGCCATGCCGCTGCCGACCTATAAAGTTGGCCGGCTACCCTTCTCGCCCATGCGCACGAGAGAGCGGCAGGAGGTCACCGCCGCAGCACATAAAGCCGGATTGAAATGGGATGAGGGATCGCACAGCCTGTGGCAGCGCGATAAAGAGATCTGGCTCTTTCCGCTGGCGCTTGAGCCGCTGCTGGGCAAAGTGCGTTTCTCACGTATTGGCCTGAAGCTGGCGGAGACGTTTCCGAAAGGCTACCGGTGGCAGCACGAGGCGGTTATCGCTTTTGGCGACGGTCAGGGAGCGAACGCCTTTGAGCTGACGCTCGCGGAAGCGGAAGAGTGGTACAGAGGACGAGATATTTACCCGGAACGCGATCTGCCTGCGGATGAGATGATCGTGACCTGCCAGCGGCAGCCTGTGGGTATTGCCAAGAAAGTCGGCAGCAGGATTAAAAATAGCTACCCGCGCGAACTGGTGCGGGATGGCAAATTATTTACCTCATAAACCGTCCGGGCGGTAAGGACTGGCGGCCCGGCGTGGGTTACTGGATGCGGGCCAGCGTCAGTTCGTTACCGAACACCGCACCCGTATCAATGAAGTGCTGATTAAATCTGTGCAGCGGTTCCGGCAGCGGCGTATGGCCAAAGTAAAAGGCATCAGCGCCGCCTATCGCCCCTCCGCCACCGCTTTGCAGGCGCTCAATCCGTCCACGACTCCAGACCACCTTCGCCGCATCGATATCCGCTCCCCAGGCATACTTATCTGCCGGATAGTCGGCATGAGCCACTACAACGATGCGCTCATTTTGCAGAATATGCAGGATAAGCGGCATCTCAGCGCAGCGGCTGATGGCGTGCTTCGCTTCCACCATGCGCATCCCTTCAAGATGGTAAAACCAGTCGCCGCCGTTCATCGCCCACTGCTGGTGCTGCCCCTGCTTTAAGGCATTGAGCGCCATCTCCTCGTGGTTGCCGCGTACGCTGCGGAACCAGGGCTCCCTGAGCAGCGAAAGGCACCCCATGCTGTCCGGCCCGCGATCGATCAGATCGCCCACGCTAACCAGCAAGTCCTGGTCCGGGTCGAAATGATGGGCAACGAGCTGTTCATCCAGCATGCGCCGGCAGCCGTGCAGGTCGCCGACGATATAAATATGCCGCCAGTTTTCACCGTCCAGATACTGATAAACCATAATCACACCCTGTCTGGCTGTTCACGAAGTATTGAGGTTCCGTTCAGGTTTTACCCGCTAAAGTATAGACAGTCCGCAGACAGAGGAAGGCTCAGGCTATGTGCGATCGCAAACTATCAGGGTTGATGCTGCTGCTGTTACTGACGGGGAGTGCTTTGCTGATAGAAGTTATGGCAAGGATGCTCCACCTGATGATGGGCTGAAGCAAAAAAATGGGGATTGGTGATGCGCCAGCGCTGAACTTGCGTCACATCTGGCGCCGCCGCCTGTGGTTATTTTTCCTTCAGCGCACGTGGGTTTTTTCTCAGTGACGCCGACCAGTTAAAGGCCTTCACTTCACTTTCTTTCGCCGCTGCAGGTTTGCGGGGCTTTTTGGCGATTAACGCTTTGGTGCTCTCCTTCACCACGCGATCTTTCATCACCAGGCGCTTGGCCTCTTTCAGGATCTCTTTCTCTTCCTTTTTACTCGCGAGATGCGCCAGTTTCAGGGTCAGCTGTTTGACCTTAGCCGCGACCAGTTCTTTTTCCGCTTCGGTAAACTGGTCGATCGAAATTTCTTTCTCATTTTTCATTAAATTGGCTCCGGGCAGTCAGGCCATTCGCGGGAGTCGCGCTCCATTGCTGCCCTGTCAGGGTAAAGGGTTGTTGGGGGATATACAAGGAGAGGCGAAAAGGGGCAAGCCTGTTGGTTGAGCAGGGCTGGCCTGGCGCCAACCCCACCAGCCGCCTAAACGGCCAGCGCCTGTGACAAGCCTCTGACTAAACCTGAGCAGAGAATGCGCGAATAGCGCTTCACTCCCTTTCCCTAAAAGGATTATTTAAGGCGGGCCATGTCCGGTTAAGAAGCGGACTCTCTGACGATCTTCGCTGTTATTGTGAAACGGTTTGCCGCTATTCCTGTGTGGATTTATAGCGTGAATTGCAATAATACTGAACCGCCGCACCGGCAAGTAACATGATTATCGCCAGGGTTGCTTTATTCTCATCCTGACCCGCAAGCCCACCAAAGGCCAGAAAATAGAATCCTGCAAAAATAGCCTTGGGAAACTTCCTGGTATTACTCTGCGGCTTAATGCAGATACTGCGTACCGACCACGCCCCTAACACCAGGCCTAACAGCGCTAACATCGTTCCCATACTTTCCTCTGAAATCATCCATCCGATAAAAACCTGGCGCAAAACAGCCCACCGCGATACTGCGTGAAGCCTGCTTAAAAAGCAAATAGGCAGCGCGTCTCTGGCCTTATATCGCCGGATCGGTTTTTATCCGTCACAGCTGTGCGGTAGCCTATGCTATCGATTTTGGAAGAGGTTTGATATTACCCGGTGGGTTAAGGTTTACTTGGTTTTATAATACGTCTTCAGAGTGCTATAAAAAAAGACCGAAGACGAGTCCTGTCTTCGGTCCAGGGGAATGGCTCTTTTCAGGGAGCCTTGCGCTAAAAGTTGGCATTATTGAAGGCAATGTTGCCTTGCCCTTTAAAAGGTAGTACAGCGGCGGCGGTTTTCCAGCCAGGTATTACCCGAGGCGGCTAAAGATGCCAACTTTGTGAGCGTGGCGGAATAAACGGGGTTAGGAAGTTGCAGCAGAAAAAGATAACTTACTGCCCGCTCTGGCAAAAGCCTGGAGAAGCCTTTGCCAGAAGGAAAAGAAAGCAGTTAAGAGGCTGAGTCACACAGCTTCTGCGCGCGCGCAATTACCGGCGCCAGGCTTTTCTTCTCGCCGGGACGCTGAGGATCCTCGATCTGGATCACGCTGACCGACTGGCCCTGAGTCTGACCGCTTTTGATCAGCGCGGCGGCGCTTTCATTCAGCGGATACTGCATCAGCGTGGCGGGATTGATCACAAACAGCGCCCCCTCTTTGGTACAGGTCAGCATCACTTCTTCACGATTGAACGCCCAGTTATCCCTTCCCATCTCAAAACGGCTGACGGTAATGATTTGCGCTGCCAGTGCGCTGGTGCAAAAACTCATGGCAAGTATCAGTGTAATCAGTTTCTTCATGGTTATTTCCTGGGTCGGTAGAGAACCTGCATCGCAGGCAGTAAAAGGGTTAATCAGGCTGGTTCCAGCGTGGCGAACAGGCTGACCAGCAGTAATACGCCACCCGCCAGTATCAGCTCTGCACAGGTCGCCCGCACAAACTGATGAGCGGCATTGCCGCCGCGTTGCTGAAAACGGGGAACCAGCCAGTAACGATTCCAGAGGGCCAGGCCGCACATCATCGCCACCAGCACGGTTTTAAGCAGCAGCAGCTGACTGTAGGGCTGGAAGCTGGTGGGCGGCCAGTCGGGCAGAATAATTACCGCATTGATCAGTCCGCTGAGCACCACCAGCGCCACGGCCAGATGGCCGAAGGCTGAAAAGCGCATTAGCGTACGGACGGCCGCCTCGCGCAGCGACGGATGCCGCGTATCCGCCATCACGAAAAGCACCGGCAGTAACCCACCCGCCCAGAATGCACCCGCTATCAGATGCACCGCCTGGTTAGTTCGCTGAAATATACCCGGTACGCCGTCAAGCAGGGTCGCATGGCCGGTAAAGGCCAGTCCAATCAGCTGCGCCGCCGCGCTGAAAAGATATATTCCCTGCCGCGCCCTGCCAGCCAGGGCGAACGCCATGACGCCTGTTAAGGCTGCCGCAAGCTGCCACTGCCAGACCATGCCGAAATGCGTTTGCAGTACCGCCTGCCAGATCGCTATACGGAGAATATCCTGCCAGCCGTCGCCCATCATGCCGGTCTGCGCCGCCAGCAATAACAGGGCACTGACCAGAGCGACAATGGCGCTGCCGCCAGAAAGCTGGCGGCAGCGCTGGGCGATATGCTGACCATAAGGCTGGGGCGCCAGCAGCACCGAAAAGAGGCTGCTGCCCGCCAGCGCCATCAGCGCGGAGAAATGCACCCAGCGCAGGAGGACATATATGAGGCTGAGGGACATTCTATTTCACGCTGAAGCGATAGTTCCCTTTGGTTTTATGACCATCAACTGAAAGCACATGCCACTTCACCTGATAATCCCCGCTGGCCAACGGCTTTTCGAGCGGGACGATCAGCTGATTATGCTGCTTCGGCGCACGCTCCGCTTCCGTCAGCGGCATCGGCTGCTGCGCTTTGTCGAGCACTTCAACGCCGCTGAAGGCGGGCTCGATATCTTCCGAAAAGGTGAGCGTCAGTGCCTGCGGTGACACCTCCATGGTGGCGTCCGCCGCCGGATACTGGCTTTTCAGATGCGCATGCGCCAAGGCCTGCGGGGAAGAAGCGGCAGCCATCACAGCCAGAGTCAAAACCATAGAAATCTTACGCGTCAACATCGTATTATCCTTATCTGAGCAGCTCGCGTGCTGCGTGACGCGGCAAGAATACCCCGCTTAAAATAGCGTGTCGAGCCGATCGGGGCGTTACCGCACGGGAGACTTGCGAAATCCCATTAACTCCTTTATTTTTGCGGCGACTAACGGGAGAGAATCATGCACTACAACCTGGCAGAACTGCCTCAGGATGAGAAAGACAAGGTGAACGTTGACCTGGCGGCGGCAGGCGTGGCCTTTAAGGAGCGCTACAATATGCCGGTCGTGGCCGAAATGGTGGAGCGTGAACAGCCTGAACCGCTGCGCGACTGGTTTCGCCAGCGTCTGGCTCACTATCGCCAGGCGTCACTGAGCCTGTCCCGCCTGCCTTATGAACCCCGGCAAAAATAGTCCTGTTTTCCCGTTCTTCTCTTGTTTTTCCCTGCCGCTTCGGTTGAGATAGCGGCTTACGCACCAATCCGCAGGAGAACCTATGTCCGTCTGGAGTATTGCTGCCGCCCAGTCGGGATCGCGTTCCGGGGAAATTGACTGGAATATTTCACGCCATCTCGACTTCGTTCGTCAGGCCGCCGAACACAGCGTTGATTTACTGATTTTTCCTGAGCTTTCCCTGACCGGGTACGAGCTTGCCCTCGCTCCCTCTCTCGCGATGTCTCTTGACGATCCGCGGCTGGCGGTGTTTGCCGATGCGGCTGCCACGCACCAGATGGCGATTGTGATCGGGCTGCCGCTGCTGGACGGGCCGGACACGCTGCTCGCCGCCGTGGCTTTCTTACCGGAAGGGACGCGCATCTCCTACGGCAAACGTAAACTGTTTGGCGAGGAGAAATTGTTTTTCAAGGCGGGACAAAGCGTGCCGCTGTTTGGCTATCAGCAGCACCATGTGGCGATGGCGATCTGCGCCGATATCAGCGTCGAAGCCTATGCCCGCGACGCCGCGCAGCGTGGCGCCAATCTCTATGCAACTGGCGTGCTGGTTTCAGAGCAGGGCTACCATAACGACTGCGAGTATCTGGCCCGCTGGTCGCGTGACTACAAAATGGCGGTGCTGATGGCGAACCATGCCCTGCCGACCGGCGGCTATCAGAGCGCAGGTAAAAGCGCGCTCTGGGATGAAAGCGGCAGGCAGGTCGTACTGGGCGGCAGCGGTGAAGAGTTAGTTATTGCCCGGCGAAAAGGTAAACTGTGGCAGGGAGAAGTGCATTCTGTTGGACATCACTCTGCTATCTGAAAAGGATGAATATTGTTACGCGTAATTGATACCGAAACCTGCGGGCTTCAGGGCGGCATTGTCGAAGTAGCGTCTGTTGACGTCGTCGATGGACAAATCGTCAATCCGATGAGCGATCTTGTTTGCCCCGACCGCCCTATCAGCCCTCAGGCGATGGCGATACACCGCATTACCGAAGCGATGGTGGCGGACAAACCGCCCATTGAGCAGGTTGTCAGCCGCTATCATGGCAGTGATTACTACGTCGCGCATAATGCCAGCTTCGATCGCCGTATGCTGCCGGAAATGCATGGCGAATGGATATGTACCATGAAGCTGGCCCGCGGCCTGTGGCCGGGGCTGAAATACAGTAACCAGGCCCTGCGCGAGGCGCTACAGCTGGAGGTGACGCCGCCTGCGGATCTTCATGCCCACCGCGCGCTCTACGACTGTTATGTGACAGCGTCACTTTTAATCCGCATCATGAGCTTTTCCGGTTGGGATGCCGCCGAGATGATACGCAGGATGCAGGTGCAGGGTTCCAGCACTACCTTCCCGTTCGGGAAGTATCGCGGCAGTAAAATTGATGATGTGGCAAAACGCGATCCCGGCTATCTCAAATGGATGCTGAAAAATATCCGGGATCTGAAGCCCGATCTTCGTAGCGCCATGGAGCGTGCCCTGTCAGCCGATCAGTGAGCCGTACCGGCTCCGAGCGTTTCCTGCGCCAGTCCGATCAGAAAAGCGTATTCAAGCGCCACTCCCTCATAGGATTTAAAACGGCCTGACTTCCCGCCATGGCCGGCATCCATATCGGTGCAGAGCAGCAGCAGATTGTTATCGCTCTTCATCTCCCGCAGCTTCGCCACCCATTTTGCCGGTTCCCAGTACTGCACCTGGGAATCGTGCAGGCCGGTCGTCACCAGCATATGGGGATAGGCTTGCGCAGCAATGCGGTCATATGGGCTGTACTGACGCATATAGCGGTAATAGTCTTCCTCTGCCGGATTCCCCCATTCATCATATTCGCCGGTGGTGAGCGGGATGGTTTCATCCAGCATGGTCGTGAGCACATCGACAAAAGGTACCTGAGCCACCACGCCATCAAAACGATCCGGGGCCATATTGATCACGGCCCCCATCAGCAGTCCCCCGGCGCTTCCTCCCATCGCATAAAGTTTTTTCGGGTCGCCATAGCCTTTCGCCACCAGCGCATCGGTGACGTCGATAAAGTCGTGGAAGGTGTTCATTTTCTTCAGCAGTTTGCCATCTTCATACCACTGCTGCCCCAGCTCGCCCCCGCCGCGTATATGCGCCAGCACGTAAACGAAGCCGCGATCCAGCAGGCTGAGGCGACTGGTGCTGAAATCGGCATCCATGCTGCTGCCGTAAGAGCCATAGCCGTATATTAGCATCGGGTTTTTACCGGGCCTGAAATGTTCACGGTGATAGACCAGCGAAACGGGGACTTCAACGCCGTCCCGCACCTTGATCCAGTGGTGCTCACTCTGGTAAAGCGTGGCATCAAAGCCTTTAACCTCAGTCTGTTTCAGCACCCGCCGCTCGCCGCTGTCCATATCCAGTTCAAACAGCGTGTCCGGCGTGGTCATGGAAGAATAGCCGTAGCGCAGCTTGCCGGTTTCCGGGCTGGGGTTATAGGAAAGCCAGGTCACATAGGCCGGATCGTCAAAGGCGATCCCGAAGGTTTCGCCGTTCTTCCGGCAGATTTGCCGCAGGCTGGTCAGCCCGCGCTGACGCTCTTCCACCACCATCCAGTCGCGAAACACCGTGAAGCCTTCCAGCACGATATGGTCCCGCGCCGGCACCAGGGTTTGCCACTCTTTTTCAGCAAAGTGATCGGTCCGGTAAAGGCCAAAGTTTTTGCCTTCCCGGTTGGAGCGCAGATAAAAATAGTGCTGGTAGTGATCGAGCGTATATTCATGATCCTTACGGCGTGGACAGAATACCTGCGGCTTTGCATCAGCATATTCCGCGTCCAGCAGCAGAACCTCACTGGTAGTGCTGCTGCTCAGGGAGATCAGGATAAAATGCTCTGAGGTGGTTTTATGCACGCTCACGTAGAAGGTGTCGTCCTTCTCTTCATACACCAGTTCATCCTGCTCCTGTGGCGTTCCCACCCGGTGACGCCAGACCTGCCAGGGCAGCAGCGTCTGCTTATCCTTCAGAACGTAATAGAGCGTGCGGCTGTCGTTCACCCAGACGAAACTGGAAGAGACGTTTTCCAGCACCTCAGGATACCAGCAGCCGGTGGCGAGGTTGCAAAAGCGGATGCCGTACTGGCGGCGCGACAGAAAATCTTCCGCCAGCGCCATGGTCTGATTATCGGGAGAGATGCTCAGCCCGCCCAGCGTATAAAATTCGCTGCGCGCGGCGCGCTGATTGCCATCGACCAGGGTTTCCCAGACTTCCGGCGTGGGAGTATCCGCGGGCTGGCGGGTATGAATAGCATATTCATTCCCCTCCTCGTAGCGGCGCTGATAGCGATAGCCATTTCTGACCCAGGGAACGGAATGATCCTGCTGCGGGATGCGGTCCATCATCTCTCTGAGCAGGCGCTCCTGCAGCGCCTGCTGGGACTGCATCACTTCTCTGCCGTAATCATTCTCGGCATGCAGATAGTCCAGCACGTCGGGGTCTTCCCGGCTGTCGTCACGCAGCCAGTAGTAGTTATCCGTGCGGGTTTCGCCGTGCAGGCGCATCTCATAAGGTATTTTTTTTGCTGCTGGTGGTTTCATTTTGCCTGCCCCGCAAAGTCATATTGATGACATAAGGGTGGCATGTTGTGTGGCTGAAAGCCAGGCGGCAAAGCGGGAGAATTTTGAAATAGCACGATGAAACAGCGGGTTGGGGCAGCGCGCGCCGCCCCCGATTACGTCAGACAGTGAGCTTCTCTTTTTCCTCCTGGATGTCACGCGCCATGCTTTCGCGAACATCCTGGGGAATTTTAAGCTCATCCCCCAGCGCCTGAAGATAGCTGCGCTCCATAAAATGATCGAGATCGATAACGAGGTTGCTGAGGAAGTAAACCTCCAGCGCTTCTTCTTCATTTTTCACGTCCTGCGCCAGCTTTTGCGGGTCAAGGGGCATATCAATAGCCTGCTGGATCAGCCGCTCGCCCTCCTCTCCCAGACCGGCCTGATGGATATGCTCATCAATCGCTTTTCGCTCTGCGTCATCAATATGACCGTCGCTTTTGGCGGCGAAGACCAGCGCCTGCACCAGGCGTTCGGCACGGCGATCGACCGGAGAGTGCGCCTGAACAGCCTTAGCTTCGTTGCCACGCGCTTCGCCTATGCGCTGCTTATATTTATTCCACAGCACAGTTCCCGCCGCAGCGCCGCCACCGATAATAAGGGCATTTTTGCCGTACTTTAGCAGCAGGTTGCGTGAGGATTTACTGCCGATTAACATCGCGGCGAGACCGCCCAGCGCACCGGGCGCCAGCATTTTACTTAGTCCTTCTCCGCCACCTGCCTTGCTGTGGTTGCCCATCAGGGACTGTATCTGTTGCAGCCAGTTAGCCATCGTCTTCCCTTCTTTTACCGGAAAACTTCAGCATAGTTACGGTCACGTCAAGAATCGTCAAGGCAGGCAAAGCCTGGAAAACCTTTATCGCCCTGACGCCGCGGGTAAATGTTCACGCGTGGCTATACTTATCAGCCGGACAAAGTCAAAAGGTCAGACCGGATGGACAAGGTGCCGCCGGAAAAGCTCGTTTACACAGCTGATAAGGAGAGCAGGATGCGTTTTCAGAACAACCCTTTGTTTATCAATACGGTTTTGCTGGGCGGCAGCCCGGAGGAGAAAGCGACAGCCGCGGCCCTGGCAGGCTTCAGCCAGCTGGAACTCTGGCGGCAGGATGTCGAAGCGGCCGGCGGTACGGCGCAGGATATGGCCCGCTTTTTACAGGAGCACAAGCTGTCGCTGACGGACTATCAGGTTCTGCTGGACTTTGATGGCGCACCGGACGGAGAGCGGGAAGAAAAACGGCAGCTGGCGCTGGAGATGCTGGATACGGCGGTGACGCTGGGCGCGGGCACCCTTCTGACGCCGGCTTCCACGCATAAGGCGTGTATTGCAGAAAGAGAGGAAGAGGATATTCGCTGGCTGGCTCAGGAGGCCGGGAAACGCGGATTGCGGGTGGCGTTTGAGGCAATGGCCTGGAGCACGCATATCAATACCACAGCCGCGGCCTGGCAGCTTGTGCAGCGCGTTAATGAACCGAACCTGGGTCTGGTGGTGGATGCTTTTCATATCTTTGTGCGTAACCGCACGATAGCCGATCTGCACGGCATACCGATGGAGAAGATTTTTCTGGTGCAGCTTTCCGATTTAGCCACGCTGCCGTCAGCCGATCGGGTGGTGGATGTCGCCCGCCATCAGCGATTGCTGCCAGGCCTGGGAAACTTCCCGCTTTATACGCTGCTGGACTATCTTGAGGCGGAGGGCTACGACGGGCCGTTAGGACTGGAGGTTTTTAACGACAAGATCCACCAGCAGGCGCCTGCCGATGCGGCTAGAGAAGCGATGCACGCGCTGAAGCGTTGCTGCGCCAGGGCATCCATAATGCAGCCGGAGTGAAACTGCGCTTACCGATCCGCCGACGCGGCTAAGGTTACGCCAAGGTCACGGAAAGAAGCAGGCTACCGTATCTGGCAGCTTCAGACTAATCACTAAATAGTGGCTCTGGGAACAGGGCCTGCTCGTAAAGACGCAAAAGCATCGTCCCTGATAGCCCGTCCCGCGCCGTCCATGGCGCGGGACGCTTTACTCCCAGTCCCTGTTCCCCGAGCTTTACCTTTGTCAGCTGTCTGAGGCTGCCGTACCCGGCAGCCTGCCGCTGACGGCCCTGCCGTTCAACCGCTTCGGGCCTGTGTTGCTTAGCGATCCGATCAGGCCGCTTTAATGCGCGCTGCCTTAGGCTTTGTTTTTTCTTCCGCGTCTTCTTCTTCCATCGACGCCACGGTCGCTACCGCAGGATGCGCCTCTGCCGCATCCGGCATTTTGCTGGTGCGCAGAATATGCTGGACCGCATCTTTATTTTCCGCGAGGAACAGACCGAGCGCCTCACGCTGCTCCTCTTCCATCGCCAGCGGACCGGCGCTCAGCCAGTCACAGAAAACCTCCGCCATATCGAGCATTTTGTCATACGCGTCGGCCTCTTTCTTACTGGCGAAAGTCATCTTTTCCTCACCTTTTCTGACGACAACATATTTGATTTCAACAGCCATAGTTTCCACCCGGTTTACTGTATTTTTATACAGTATAACAGCAGCCATTTTTCAGCTCAACCCCGGAAAGCAGATGAACGCGCAAACGTTTTCGTTTATACTGCGCCCGCGTTTTTTTCCTCCAATCAGGTAGAGATTATGACAACTCTTGGAACCGCGCTGCGCCCTGCCGCAACCCGTGTAATGCTGTTAGGTTCAGGTGAACTGGGCAAAGAAGTCGCGCTTGAGTGCCAGCGCCTCGGCGTGGAAGTGATCGCGGTTGACCGCTATGCCGATGCGCCAGCGATGCACGTCGCCCACCGCAGCCACGTGATCAATATGCTCGACGGCGAGGCGCTTAAGGCGCTGGTTGCGCTGGAGCGACCTGATTACATCGTGCCGGAAATTGAGGCCATCGCCACCGACATGCTGATTGCGCTGGAAAAACAGGGCGAACATGTGGTGCCCTGCGCCCGGGCAGCTCATCTGACCATGAACCGTGAAGGCATCCGCCGACTGGCGGCAGAAGAACTTGCCCTGCCCACTTCCAGCTACCGCTTCGCCGACAGCCGCAGCGCGTTCGATCGGGCTGCGGCTGAAATTGGTTTCCCCTGCATCGTTAAGCCGGTTATGAGTTCATCCGGTAAGGGTCAGAGTTTTATCCGGGAAGCCGCACAGCTTGACGCCGCCTGGGCCTACGCCCAGCAGGGCGGTCGCGCGGGCGCGGGTCGCGTCATCGTGGAAGGCGTGGTGAAGTTTGATTTCGAAATTACCCTGCTGACCATCAGCGCGTCAGATGGCATTCACTTCTGCGCCCCGGTCGGCCACCGTCAGGAAGATGGCGATTACCGTGAATCCTGGCAGCCGCAGCAGATGAGTAAACTGGCTCTGGAACGCGCTCAGGCTATTGCCGCTAAAGTTGTCGGTGCGCTCGGCGGCTATGGACTGTTCGGCGTTGAACTCTTTGTCTGTGGTGATGAGGTGGTGTTCAGTGAAGTCTCGCCGCGTCCACACGATACGGGAATGGTAACGCTGATTTCTCAGGATCTCTCTGAGTTTGCCCTTCACGTCCGTGCTTTCCTGGGTCTGCCTGTGGGCGGCATCCGTCAATACGGCCCGGCAGCCTCCGCCGTGATCCTTCCTTCACTGCACAGTGACAACGTCCAGTTTGCGCAACTTGATGGCGTGCTGGGAGCGGGATTACAGATCCGTCTTTTTGGTAAGCCGGAAATTGCGGGGCAGCGTCGTCTTGGCGTGGCGCTTGCCAGCGGTGAGAGCATCGAAGACGCCGTGGCACGGGCTACCCGCTGTGCCGCGGGGGTCAAGGTCAGCGGTTAACAGCGAAAACCGCGCCTGCCTGCAGGCGCGGTTTCTTCGCTTAGCGGGCGCCAGCGACCGCTTCTTTCGCCAGTTGTGTGATGCGATCGTAGTCCCCTGCCTCAAGCGCATCCGCGGGCACCAGCCAGGAACCGCCGATACAAAGGACGCTTTTCAGCGCAAGGTAATCCCGATAGTTCGCCGGTGAAATACCGCCCGTCGGACAGAAACGCACTTGCGGGAAGGGACCGCCAATAGCCTGAAGCGCTTTAACGCCGCCGTTCGCTTCAGCCGGGAAGAATTTGAACTCCCTCAGGCCGTAATCAAGCCCGGTCATCAGTTCTGACACGGTGCTGATGCCGGGGATCAGCGGCACCGGGCCGTCAACGGCCGCCTTCAGCAGCGACGCCGTAATACCGGGGCTGATCACAAACTGCGCGCCCGCATCGGTAACCTGTTTTAGTTGCTCAACGTTCAGCACGGTACCCGCGCCAACGATCGCTTCCGGCACTTCCCTGATCATCGCCTTAAGGGCATCCATCGCGCAGGGGGTGCGCAACGTGACTTCCAGCACCTTCACGCCTCCTGCCACCAGCGCTTTTGCCATCGGCACAGCGTGCTCAAGTTTATTCACCACGATCACCGGCACTACCGGACCGGTGGTCAGGATCTGTTCTGCGCTTGTTTTCCAGTTACTCATCGTCCTGCTTCTCCTGTAAAACCCACCTCTGCGCTGTCGGCAAGGCGGCAAAAGCGACGCACCAGGCGTCAGGAAAGTTATTGCTGCATCTACCATACAGGATGTTGACGGCGTGCGTCCATGCGCTTGCTCAGTTTTTGAAACTACGGTTCATTTTTTTGTGCGCCGGTGCGGATCGGGCAAAATAAAGGCGCTGAGAAGCGCCATTATGGATAAGAAACCGGACTTAGCTGACCGGACGGGAAGGTGCATGACCATTGACGGCCTGCGTAACAGAAGAGGAAAATCGCGCGCTGAGCCAGCGATCGAGACCGGAATAGTCGACTGTCGTTCCCTGCTCCAGCCGATAGACCGGCCCCAGCGCCAGGGGTTCTGCTTGTTGAGCCAGCCTGTACAGCTCCGGCAAGTAATCTTCGCCCGGATGGCCTTGTTTGCGCTCGTGCAGCCGCGCGCCGTAGCGCGCCACCGCGTGCTCTGGCGAGACCGCATTCCAGATCTCCAGCACCTGCCCGACGGCAGCCTGCTCAAAAATGGCCTGCCAGAACGCAGGCGGCTGAAAGCCAAACCAGGCATCCACCACATAGATGCACTTTTTGGGCGCCTGCGCCACGATGCTGCCAATGGCCTGGCAGGCGGCGCGCCCCAGCTGCCGGTTTGTCGCCCGGTCAAGATCAGGGTACTGCGCCATAAAGGGTTCTTTGATGTCGTCTACGGAGAGCGACGGCCAGTTAAACCGATCGCTCAGGTGGCGTACGACCGTGCTTTTCCCTGATGCAGGTACGCCATTCACCAGCACCAGCGTTTTGCCATACTTCATAGGATCTCCACCACTTGCTCAGGGGTACGGGCCTGGCGCAGCTGGCGCAGCACCTCTTCGTCATCCAGCAGGCTCACGATGGCGCGGATGCCGTCCTGAATATGTGAGTTGCTGTCGCGGGCGGCAAACATAATCACGATGTCCGCTTTATCGCTGTCGTGAAACTGCACGGGTTCATCCAGCAGCACCAGGCTGAAACCGTTTTTGATCACGCCACATTCCGGGCGTGCATGCGGCATCGCTATACCCTCGTCAAACACGTAATAGGCGCCGTGCTCCAGGGTACTGTCGATCACCGCCTGGCCGTAACGCTCCTCGACGTAGCCCTGAGCAACCAGCGGCCTGGCTGCCAGATAAATAATTTTTTGCCAGTCCTTTTCCTTTATGCCGACCTGAATCGCCTGGGCGTCGATTAATAGCTGTTTAATCGTCATCTTTTCTCCCTAAATATTACGGCGAATAGTATTTCGTAATTCATCAATTTTAACGAATACCTCATCCACCTGCTGACGGTGCTGGGGACTTTTCGCGAAGACGGATAAAGCACGGTTGTAACGCAGCATCAGCGTTTTTTGCGTCTCGCCGTCACGCGGGTCCGTCGCTAATTTATCTTCCAGCTGCTGCAGCTCCGCCATTAATTGCCCGGCCTCCTGCTGAACTTCACCCTGCGCTTCCGGCGCTTTGTTAAATAAAGACTTTATGGATGAAAACATATTATCCTCCCGGCCCCGACGGACAAGCCGGGGCCTTTTGCAGTTAAGCAAATAAAATTCAGTTACGGCGGATTTATTTAAATAATGCGATCTTTTCCATCAATATATTGGTGACGGCCTGGTTGGCAGGAATAAGAAATTTGCGCACGCTGTCGTTAACTTTGCCTTTTTCAAAAGTCGCTTTACATTGCCCCACCCACTGCACATTCATTTCGGTGCCGACATTGACCTTATCAATGCCTTCGGTCACCACTTTACGCATGTCCTCGTCGCTGACGCCGGTACCGCCATGCAGTACCAGAGGCTTACGGGTGACTTCACTGATGGCCGCCAGGCGCTGGTGCTGGATCTGGGTTTTACCGGTATACATGCCGTGCACGGTACCAATGGAAACGGCCAGCATATCCACATCGGTGGCCTCTGAATAACGCATGGCATCTTCAACGGTGGTAAATTCAATCGCGTCCATATCGACGGATTTTCCATCTTCGGTGCCGCCGATGGCGCCCAGCTCACCCTCTACGGTGATATTTCGTGGCCGGGCCAGCGCAACGACCTTTTTAGTGTTTTCGATATTCTCCTCAATCGGCAAATGCGAGCCGTCGTACATTACCGAGCTGAACCCGGCATCCATCGCGGTGGTGATGTCTTCAATACTCGAACAGTGATCAAGATGTAAACAGGCAGGCACATCGTGGCTTGCCGACAGTGAGCGGACCGAATCCACCAGCAGCTTATGACCCAGATACTCCGCCGTACCGGTAGAGATCTGAATCATCAGCGGGCTGCCGGTGTTTTGCGCCGCTTTAAAAAACGCCGGCAGCATTTCCAGGCAGTGCAGATTAAATGAGCCAACCGCTTTGAAATTACGTTGCTTGGCGACAGTCAGAAGATTAGTAAAATTATACAGACTCATGGACCTTCTCCTCATGGTGCTTAGTAGATTTGCCGTTGACGAACCAGGCAAGTAAGGTGACAAACAGGATGAATACGCCGACAAACAGCCAGTTATTCTGGAACGCGTGTCCCAGCAGCAAACCACTGCTGATCACATCGGAGTCGCTAAAGGTCACGCCGGTGAAACCGTAGCTTTCCAGCATTGGCACCAGGATGGCGGGCAGGAAGGTGATAAACAGGCCGTGTACCACACCGCCGATAATCGCGCCACGGCGGCCGCCCATCGCGTTGCCGAATACCCCTGCCGTTCCGCCGGCAAAGAAGTTGGTCAGCAAACCCGGCAGGATCATCGCCAGCCCGAACATAGGGAAAACGACCATGCCGATAAGGGAGCCTGCGGTGGTGGCCAGGAAGCCGACAATCACCGCATTAGGCGCATAAGGGAACAGCACCGGACAGTCGAGCGCGGGTTTGGCATCGGGAACAATGCGCATGGCGATGCCGCGGAAAGCCGGAACCAGCTCGTTTAACAGCAGACGCACGCCGCTATAGAGCACAAAGACGCCGGCAACAAACTGAATAGCCTGCATAAATGCGTACATCAGGTAGTTAGTGCCGCCGGAAAACTGTGCGATATAGGCGGGACCCGCCGCCAGCGCAGGGATCAGGTACATCGGCACCATCACGACCGCCATCGAAAAATAGGTGTCCTGCAGGAACTTGAAGTTGTCCGGCAGTTGCAGATCTTCCGTGGAGCGGGAACCTTTGCCCACCACTTTGGCGACGGCGGCCTGCACCAGGTAACCGAGCGTGCAGAAATGCCCCAGGGCGACATCGTCTGAGCCAGTGATACGACGCACAACCGGCTGCGCCAGCGCGGGCATGACGACCGCCATTATTCCGCCAAAGATACCGCCGGTCAGAATCAGCGGCAGGCCGGTCAGGCCGGTTTTGTAGCCGATCACCGCGCCGATGGTGGCCATCCAGAGCAGCGCCTGTCCGGTCAGGAAGATATATTTAAAGGGCGTAATGCGGGCAATCAGAATATTAACGGCAAAGATAACCATTAACGTCAGCGCCACTTCCGAACCAAGCTCACGGTTAGCCAGACCGGCAATAGCCGCCACATCGGTGATGTAGCCCTGCATGCCGAAACCGTGCGTGAAAATATCGTTCAGGAAGGTCAGCGTGGCGACAATGATATTGATCCCCGCCATCATAATCAGAAAGCCCAGCAGCGTTTTGAAGGTGCCCTCCACCACTTTTCCCGCGGATTTTTTTTGTAAGATCAGCCCCAGCATGGCAATACAGGCGATAAGAATAGAAGCCTGTCCCAGCAGATCTTTTACAATGAAGTTGATGATATCAGTCATGCTCCGCCACCTTCAGATTGTGCGTTTTCATATAAGCCAGAATTTTTTCTTCAATTTCCGCCTTATCGGTAAGCCGGTTCAGGACAATTACGCGGCTGGCTTCTTCGGGCGTTGCGTCGGCCGTGAGAATATCGGCAAAGGCTTTTTGCGTGAGGATCATGTCGGATTTAAAAGCGTTGGCTTCAGAGACCGTAGTGTGATCCAGCTTCGCCGGGATTTGTAATTTTTTAAATACCGCCTGCGCGCTCATTTCAATTGCAAAGCTTGAACCTAAACCGCAGCCACATACACAGAGAACGTTAAGCATGAGAGTATCCTTAAATAATGTTGATCTGTTTAGCCAGTTTATAATGATGCCCTTCGGCGTCGACCAGCCGCTTTTGCATACTCACTAAATCTATTGGAATGGGTTTATTACCCGCATTAATAATGATGGCTTTATTTTTCATCCCGGCGTTAATACAGCGCACCACCTCGCTCGCCATAATTGTGCCCTGATATATCTCCTCACAGGTTGGGTCGCCATTTCGCAATCCGTATCCCATAAGGGTTTTACGAATGCGTACGCCAATGCGCGGTTCAAGTTGTTTTATTAACGTGTCGATCGCCCCCTGAAAGCCAGGGGAATACTCTTTGGTGTAGCCTTCTGAACACAAAATAATGACGCTGTTCTGGCCGGCCAGACGCTCTTTAATACGCTCAGCCAGCGCGGGCACCGGGATCTGGCACTCCGGGATCAGCGCAAAATCCGCGTTGCTTTTGATGGCTGCCTGCAGGGTTAACTCACCGCAGTAGCCGCCTAACAGCTCCATCATAAACACCCTGCCCGGCAGCGCCCGTCCGGTATTACGCAGTTTTCTGACTTCCGTAATGACCTGTTCACAGGCGGTAGAAAAACCAATGGAGTAATAACTGCCAAATACGTCATTATCGATAGTCATGCCGACACCGAAGCAATTAACGCCGTATTCACTCAGGTTATGCAGGAATTGCAGAGAACCGTCGCCGCCCGCCATGACCAGCACATCAATGTGCAGGCCTTTTAATTTCTTTGCGATATGTTCATATTCGCTACTCATCAGTTTTCGCTCGGTTCTCCCCGACGCCATAACGGGGATCGCGGAGATTGAATAATCAACCAGATCACGGGCGCTTATTTCCTGATGATGATTCTCCAGCAATCCGGCAATTCCACCATTAAATAACGTCATTTCTGCGCCAGCCTGCTTTGCCAGCTGGAAAATAAAATTATTGATGCCGGAAACGTCGCCTCCGCTGATTACCATGCCGATTTTCATTGTTACCTCCTGAGTAAGGGCGCAGGTAAATATTTACCGAATACAAGACCTGAATTTGCAACGGATATCACATTAAAGGGAATATTATCGGGGCGGTGATCGTTGACAGCGCATTTCAATGGCTAATTTTTGTGAGGTTAATCACAGGTGAGAAGCGTGATGAATTTAACAGTAATAAAAATTTCAACAGTAAAATCATTAAGTTAAATTTTACGCTATCGGGAGGACGGCAGATGCCTGAAGAGAGGGAAATATCCGGAAATTTCGGATGCAATTTTGTGAAGCCTGACGCATTTTTTTGGCGTACCGATAAGGCGGTCATTCGCGGCTAATACCCTAAGGTGTTAATCGCAGGCAGAAATACCCCCAGGGCGCGTCCATTCAGGCAGCACTGGGTTAATTCGGATAGCGTTAATAAGACGGGAATAATGACTTATAACCGGAGAGTATCGGAAAGAGAAAATCAGAAAAGGGTGAAACAGGAGGGTCAGCAGGCACAGAGGATCGGCTACAGTCGATCTTCCGTGCCTTAATCAGCCCCCCGCTACTTCTCAGCAACGGAGCGGGCCATCACCTACTCAAATTCGTTCCAGGAGCGGCCGTCGCGGGTAATCATAGCCACGGACGCCACCGGGCCCCAGGTGCCCGCCTGGTAAGGCTTAGGTGCTTCTTTATCTGACGCCCAGGCCTCCATGATGGAGTCAACCCACTTCCAGGCTTCCTCAACCTCATCACGGCGCACAAACAGCGCCTGAATGCCGCGCATGGTTTCCAGCAGCAGACGCTCGTAGGCATCCGCCAGATGGGACTGGTTGAAGGTCTCCGAGAAGCTCAGGTCAAGCTTGGTGGTCTGGAGGTTATGCTTGTGATCCAGCCCCGGCACTTTATTCAGGATCTGAATATCGACACCCTCATCCGGCTGCAGGCGGATAGTCAGCTTGTTCTGCGGCAGTTCCTGCCAGGAATCCTTAAACAGGTTCAGCGCCGGGTTTTTGAAGTAGACCACCACTTCTGAACACTTGGAGGGCAGTCGTTTACCGGTACGCAGGTAGAACGGCACGCCCGCCCAGCGCCAGTCGTCGATGTCCACGCGAATAGACACGAAAGTTTCCGTGCTGCTCGATTTATTCGCGTCCTCTTCTTCCAGATAGCCCGGAACCTTTTTCCCCTGGACGAAGCCTGCGGTGTACTGACCGCGTACGGTTTTATCGCGCACGTTGGTGTGATCGATACGGCGTAGCGAACGCAGCACCTTCACTTTTTCATCACGGATGCGGTCGGCGGAGAGATCGGCTGGCGGTGACATGGCGATCATGGTCAGGATCTGCAGAAGGTGATTCTGGATCATATCCCTCATCTGTCCCGCTTTGTCGAAGTAACCCCAGCGACCTTCGATACCGACTTCTTCCGCCACGGTAATCTGCACGTGGTCGATGGTACGGTTATCCCAGTTGGAGGCAAACAGCGAGTTGGCGAAGCGCAGCGCCAGCAGGTTAAGCACCGTTTCCTTGCCCAGATAGTGGTCAATACGGAAGACCTGATTCTCTTCGAAGTACTCCCCTACCTGGTCATTGATCTCACACGAGGTTTCCAGCGAAGTGCCCAGCGGCTTCTCCATCACCACGCGCGCCGGCTGTGCGTTGAGTTTCGCCTGGCCCAGCCCCTTACAGATGGCGCCGAATGTGCCCGGCGGCATCGCAAAATAGTTAATGGTTACGCGCTTTTTCTGATCGAGCATTTTGCCAAGCCTGGCGAAATGCGCTGAGTCGTTCACGTCAAGGTTACAGAAATCAAGCCGGCTACTCAGTTTGTCCCACAGCGCCTCGTCGATTTTCTCCTTCATAAAAGTTTCCAGCGCTTCGCGCACAACCTTGGTGTAAGCGGCCTTATCCCATTCTGCACGGCCCACGCCAATGATGCGGGATTCTTCATGAATCTGACCGGCTTTTTCTAACTGATACAGGGAAGGCAACAGTTTCCGGCGTGCCAGATCGCCTTTGGCACCGAAAATCACCAGATCGCATGCCTGGGCTGTTTGTGTAACCGCCATTATATTCTCCTCGTTGCAGGATGAGCCTGACCTGCTGAATCCGTCTGCTCAGGCTCTTATTGTAATTTTCTTTCGACACAATGTACTGATTTGCCGGGGCCACGTAAACCGGACCGCCTTGCTGAAGCACGCAGTGGTACGGCCCCGCCTGTTTTAACACCATTCACCGCCTGACGAACGCACAGTTTATGCGTAATTTTTCGACTTTTTTGTTACTGTGTTTACAACTCTGAAAGTCAGACACAGATCAAAGTCTGGTAAAAAAAGGCGATAAACCGCGCCGCGCCTCTGCCGTCGGCCCGTCGGGGCCCTGTATATTCTCAACAAATTGACATTGATTGCACCTTTGGTTGAAATCGTCAGAATGTATGAGTGGACGCTGATATGAATATGCTGGAAAAAATCCAGAGCAGTCTGGAACACCTTAGCAAATCCGAGCGCAAAGTGGCGGAGGTAATTCTCCTCTCTCCCGGTTCGGCCATCCATGCCAGCATCGCCCTGCTTGCCCGTGAAGCGGGCGTGAGCGAACCGACCGTAAACCGCTTCTGCCATCGCCTGCAGACCAAAGGGTTTCCGGACTTTAAGCTACAGCTGGCGCAGAGTCTCGCCAACGGGACGCCCTACGTCAGCCGTCACGTTGATGAAAATGACAGCGTTGAGGCCTACTCGGCGAAAATCTTTGAATCCACGATGGCGGCGCTCGACCAGGTGAAAAACGGCCTCGACGCCAGCGCCATTAACCGTGCCGTCGACCTGCTGACCCAGTCGAAAAAAATCGCCTTCTTTGGTCTGGGGGCGTCCGCGGCCGTAGCGCATGACGCCATGAATAAATTTTTTCGCTTCAATGTGCCGGTTATCTATTCCGATGATATTGTGATGCAGCGTATGAGTTGCATCAACGGCGCGGAAGGTGACGTTGTGGTGCTGATTTCCCATACCGGCCGCACCAAATATATGGTCGAACTGGCCCAGCTGGCGCGTGAAAATGATGCCACCGTGCTGGCGATTACCTCGCCTGGTTCTCCGCTGGCCCATGAGGCCACGCTGGCGCTGACGCTGGATATACCGGAAGACACCGACATTTATATGCCGATGGCCTCAAGGCTGGCGCAGCTGACCTTAATCGACGTGCTGGCAACCGGCTTTACCCTGCGCCGCGGCACAAAATTTCGCGATAATCTGAAAAGGGTGAAGTCTGCGCTGAAAGAGTCCCGACTCGATAAAGAAGCGCCTAACCCCCTGCTCGTCCGTACCCGATAAATGATAAACGTAAAGGGTCAGCAACACCGGTCCCTGTATAAAACAGCATGAATTTTTCAGGGATTGCGCCTGCAATGCCCTTTCAAAGTCAACGGAGTCATACATGTCAAGACGTCTCAGAAGAACCAAAATCGTCACCACCCTGGGCCCAGCGACCGATCGTGATAATAACCTCGAGAAAATCATCGCCGCCGGCGCCAATGTTGTTCGTCTGAACTTCTCTCATGGCACGGCAGAAGACCATATGCTGCGTGCAAACAAAGTCCGCGAGATTGCGGCGAAGCTGGGGCGACACGTCGCTATCCTGGGCGATCTCCAGGGACCTAAAATTCGCGTTTCCACCTTTAAAGAGGGGAAAGTCTTCCTGAGCATCGGCGAGCGCTTTCTGCTGGATGCAAGCCTGGGTAAAGGCGAAGGCGATAAAGAAAAAGTCGGCATCGACTATAAGGGCCTGCCGGCTGACGTTGTGCCAGGCGATATTCTGCTGCTGGATGATGGCCGCGTACAGCTGAAGGTGCTGGAAGTCCAGGGGATGAAAGTCTTTACGGAAGTCACGGTTGGCGGCCCGCTGTCGAACAATAAAGGCATCAACAAGCTCGGCGGTGGCCTTTCCGCTGAAGCGCTGACCGAGAAGGATAAAGCGGATATTCTGACCGCCGCCAAAATCAGCTGTGACTATCTGGCCGTTTCCTTCCCGCGCTGCGGCGAGGATCTCAATTACGCACGACGTCTGGCCCGTGACGCGGGCTGTGATGCGAAAATCGTCGCGAAAGTCGAGCGGGCTGAAGCAGTGGCCACTCAGGAAGCGATGGACGATATCATCCTCGCCTCTGACGTGGTGATGGTGGCCAGGGGCGACCTGGGCGTGGAGATTGGCGATCCTGAGCTGGTTGGCATTCAGAAAGCGCTGATCCGCCGTGCGCGCCAGCTTAACCGTTCGGTGATCACTGCGACCCAGATGATGGAGTCGATGATCACCAACCCGATGCCGACGCGTGCTGAAGTGATGGACGTCGCCAACGCCGTGCTGGACGGCACCGATGCCGTAATGCTTTCCGCAGAGACGGCAGCGGGTCAGTATCCGGCGGAAACCGTTACGGCGATGGCGAAGGTCTGCCTCGGCGCGGAAAAAATCCCGAGCATCAACGTTTCCAAGCACCGCCTGGAAGTGCAGTTCGATAATATCGAAGAAGCCATTGCGATGTCCGCCATGTACGCCGCCAACCATTTGCAGGGCGTCACGGCGATCATTACCATGACCGAATCTGGCCGTACTGCCCTGATGACCTCACGCATTACTTCCGGCCTGCCGATTTTTGCCATGTCCCGCCATGAACGCACGCTGAACCTGACGGCGCTCTATCGCGGCGTGACGCCGGTCTTCTTCGACAGCAATAGCGACGGTGTGGCCGCGGCCCATGATGCGATTAATCTTCTGCGCGACAAAGGCTTCCTGATGTCCGGCGATCTGGTCATTGTCACCCAGGGCGACGTGATGAGCACCACCGGCACCACCAATACCAGCCGCGTGCTTCGCGTCGAGTAACTCCCCCGGTTATTGGGCCGCAAGGCCCAATACTCTTGCCCCTTCTCTCCTCATTCCCCGCCTGGCCGTCTGTCGTATCAATTTCGTGATCCATGTCACATAAATAACATTAACAATACTTATCACAATGCTGTCACACTAATCCTATTGAATGATAATGATTACTATTTATAATCTCATCCTCATTAACGGGCAGTGATAATCCGCAATAAACCCTACAAAGTGGAGTTACTTTAGGTTTTATCAGCAAAAATAACTGAACGAACTGTTATCACGGCTTTTAACGCTGGCGATAAATATTAACAAAACTGAACTAACGACGCGTCGTCAGGCGCATCACGCTGCTCTCTTTACAGGGCGGCAGGGCCTTTTACGTCTCTGATTTGAGGAACTGATATGGTTTTACGTACGCAAATTCAGCCGGCACCGCAGCGGCTCCGCGCTTCCGGCCCGGACGAACATCAGAAATTCATTTTCAATGAGCAGCAGCTGCCCGCCTGGCATCAGCAAACGCAGGAGGTTGTCGCGCTGCTGACCCGTACCCTGAACGACGTGGAGAAGCCCTTCAGCGGCATTTTACCGCAGGAGCTTGTGCCTGCTTTCAGTGAGGTCAATCTGGATCAACCTCTGGGCAGCAGTGAAGCCGCACTGGCGGAGCTGGAGACGCTTTATCTTCGTGATGCCGTCTGGTTTCATCATCCCAAATACGTGGCGCACCTTAATTGTCCGGTCGTGCTCCCTTCGATGCTGGCCGAGCAGATCATGGCCGCCGTTAACAGCTCAGTCGACACCTGGGATCAAAGTGCTGGCGGTACGCTGATTGAGCAGAAGGTGATTGACTGGACGCTGCAACGCATCGGCCTGCCGCCCACGTCCGACGGGATATTCACCAGCGGAGGAACGCAGTCGAACCTGATGGCGATGCTGCTGGCTCGCGATAGCTGGTGCGCGGCCCATCATCCTGGCCACCTGATCAAACAGCAGGGCCTGCCGCCTGAGGCCGGCAAATGGCGGGTATTCACGTCCAAGCTCAGCCATTTCAGCATCCAGAAGTCGATGGCGATTCTGGGGCTGGGCTATGATGCGGTCATACCGGTCGACTACGATGAGCACTACCGCATGGATGCGCAGCAGCTGGAGCTGGAGATCCAGAAAGCGCAGCAGGAAGGTCTGATCCCGATTGCTATTGTGGCCACCAGCGGCACCACCGACTTTGGCAGTATCGATCCTCTGCGTGATATCGCGACGCTTTGCCAGCACTACGGTTTATGGATGCATGTTGACGCGGCATATGGCTGCGGCCTGCTGGTCTCCGATACCCATCGCGATCGCCTGGCCGGCATCGAACGCGCCGATTCCGTCACCGTGGACTATCACAAATCCTTTTTCCAGAGCGTGAGCTGCGGGGCTTTCTTTGTCCGGGACAGGCAGCACCTCAGTCACGTTACCCACCATGCCGACTATCTCAATCCGCTCAGCGCGCAGCAGGAAGGGACGCCCAACCTGGTCAATAAAAGCATCCAGACCACCCGCCGCTTCGACGCCCTTAAAGTGTGGCTGACGCTGCGGATTATGGGCCCCGCCGGGCTGGGCGCGGCGTTTGACAGTCTTATCGCGCTGACCCAGTCCAGCCATCAGCTGCTGCGCGCCCATCCGGCCATTGAGGTGCTGCACGCGCCGGAGCTGACCACGCAGATTTTCCGCTATATCCCCCGGCCCGGCATGAGCGACGCCCGGATTGACGCGATCAACGCGGCTATCCGTAAAGCGCTGTTCCGCTCCGGTAATGCGGTGATCGCAGGAACCAAAGTCGATGGCCGGCAGTATCTGAAGTTCACGCTGTTAAACCCGACGACATCCGTCACGGATATAGAAGATGTTATTGCGCTGGTCGTACATTACGGCCGTGAACAGTCCCGTTCCACCCTGCTGAACGCGGCAAATCAGTGAGGCACGCCATGAACACTGTTTATGATTTTATCGGTATCGGCATCGGTCCTTTCAATCTGGGACTGGCCTGTCTGAGCGAACCTGTCGAGGGGCTGAACGGCGTTTTTCTGGATCAGAATTCCGGCTTTGACTGGCACACCGGCATGATGCTGGAGAGCGCCCATCTCCAGACGCCCTTTATGGCCGATCTGGTTACCCTGGCCGATCCCACCAGCCCTTACAGCCTGCTGAACTACATGAAGCAGAAAGGGAAGCTGTACTCGTTTTATATTCGCGAGGACTTTTTCCTGATGCGCAAAGAGTATAACCAGTATTGTCAGTGGGCCTGCGCTCAGCTCAGCAACCTGCGCTGGAATACCCGCGTGGAGTATGTCAGTTACGATAATGAACGTGAATGCTACCGGATACGCACAGCGCAGACGCAAACCGGCGAGCAGCAGGAGTGGCTGGCGCGCCAGCTGGTGCTGGGCACTGGCCCGGGCGCCTGGATGCCGCCATGCAGCCGCCCACATCAGGAGCGGTTCACCCATTCCGGTGAGTATCTGCGCAATAAAGCCGCTTTGCAGGAAAAACGGTCGATTACCGTCATTGGCAGCGGTCAGAGCGCCGCCGAAATTTTTTACGATCTGCTGACCGACATCGATCGTTGCGGCTATCAGCTGAACTGGGTAACCCGCGCGCCCCGCTTCTATCCGCTGGAATATACCAAGCTGACGCTGGAAATGACCTCGCCGGAGTGGATTGACTATTTCCACGCCCTGCCGCCCACGAAACGGGACGAGTTAAACGCCTGCCAGAAGAACCTTTATAAAGGCATCAACAGCAGTCTGATTAATGACATCTATGACCTGATGTACGTTAAGCAGCTTGATGGTGACCTGAACGTCAATCTGTTTACCCATTCCGAACTGACCGGCATGCGCTGGCTCCCGGAGGGCGAGTTTGAGCTTTCGCTGCATCAGCAGGAGCAGGATTGCAGCTATACGCGCCGCACCGAAGGCGTGGTGATGGCGACAGGCTATCAGTATCAGCCGCCGATGTTTATCGAAGGTATTGCGCCGCGTCTGCGCTGGGATGACAAGGGCCGTTACGATGTGCAGCGCAACTACAGTATTGACAGCCACAATCAGGTCTTTGTGCAAAACGCAGAGCTGCATACCCACGGCTTCGTCACGCCCGATTTAGGGATGGCCTGCTACCGCAACTCGGTCATCCTCCGCGAACTGACCGGACGGGAAATTTATCCCGTCGAGCGCCAGATCGCTTTCCAGACTTTCACGGCTCAATCGGATCGTTAATATGATGCACACCCCACTCTATTCCGCAGACCGCCCGGCAGGCCCGTTCACGCTCCGTTCCCTGACCGCGGAGGATGCTCCGCTTATCCACCGCTGGGTGACGCAAGATTATGCCCGCTTCTGGGGCATGCAAAACGACAGCCTGGAACAGGTGGCCGCTTTTTATCAGCAGCTGACCGCGAAAGCTCCCGCTGCGGCGCTGATTGGCTGCTGCGACGGCACACCGGTTTTCCTGACGGAGATTTATCAGGCGTCAGAAGATGAGGTCGGAAAATTCTATCCGGTCCAGCCCGGCGACGTCGGTATGCATATCCTGATCGCCCCGGCAACCTGTCCTGTCAGGCAGTTCAGCTGGCAGGTTTTTACCGTAGTCATGGACTATCTGTTCAGCCTGCCTGCCGTAAAGCGCGTGGTGGTGGAGCCGGACGTGCGCAATGAAAAAATCCATCGTCTGAACAAACGCGCCGGGTTCCGCTATCAGCATCCGATAGATATGGGCCATAAAACCGCGTGGCTGGCGTTCTGCCAGCGTGAAGATTATCAACAGAGCCTGATTCAGGAAAAACTGACAATGAATAACGCCACACCGCTGCTTAACGGCACCCATCTCGCCGGAGATAACTGGGCCCAGGCCAACCGTATGCTGATCCGCAAAGCCATTGCGGAGTTTGCCCATGAGCGGCTTATCTCGCCCGCTGAACAGGGTGATAATCACTTTTCGCTGGCCGTGCCGGCAGGCGAAGCCGACTACCGCTTTAGAGCCCGCCGGCTCGCGCTCGATCACTGGGAAATTGATGCCGCCTCGCTGAGTAAACAGGAAAACGGTCATCCCCTGCCGCTGGACGCACTCCAGTTTATTATCGAATTTAACGAGCAGATAGGGATCCCGCCTGCCATGCTGGCGACCTATATGGAAGAGATCACCAGCACCCTTTGCAGCAGCGTGTTTAAGCTGCAAAAAAATAACCCTGACAGCGCCGCGCTGGTGAAGGCCGATTTTCAGACGGTGGAAGCCGCGATGACCGAAGGGCATCCCTGCTTTGTCGCCAATAACGGCAGGATCGGTTTTGACGCACGAGATTATCTGGCTTATGCGCCAGAGGCCGCCACGCCGGTCAACCTGATCTGGGTTGCAGTTCATTTGCGTAATGCGCATTTCTCAAGCCTGAGTAATCTCGACTATGAGCAACTGATGCGTGAGGAGCTGGGCGAAGTGACGCTGGCTAACTTCAACCAGCAGCTGGTGGAAGCAGGGCTGTCGCCGGATGACTATCTGTTTATGCCGGTTCACCCCTGGCAGTGGCAGAACAAGCTGCTGACGGTTTTCGCACCCGATATCGCCAGCCGGGACATTGTCTATCTGGGCAGCGGTGACGACCAGTATCAGGCCCAGCAGTCGATCCGCACCTTCTTTAACCGCAGCCAGCCCGACCGCCGCTACGTCAAGACGGCTCTCTCCGTGCTGAATATGGGTTTTATGCGCGGCCTTTCGCCTTACTATATGGCGACAACCCCCGCGATTAATGAATGGCTGGAAGGGCTGGTACAGAAAGATACATGGCTCCAGCGCTGTAACTTCCGCCTGTTACGCGAAGTCGCCGCCGTTGGCTATCACAACCGCTATTATGAGCGGGCGATAAAAGGCGACTCCGCCTATAAAAAAATGTTCGCCGCCCTCTGGCGGGATAATCCGGTGACCGATCTGCAGCCAGGCCAGCGTCTGATGACCATGGCGTCACTGCTGCATACCGACCAGCATCAGCAGCCGCTGCTCCCGGCGCTGATTGCCGACTCGGGCCTGCCCGCCGCGCAGTGGGTAAGCCGTTATCTGGATTGCTATCTCAGCCCGCTGCTGCACTGCTTTTACCAGCACGATCTGGTCTTTATGCCGCACGGCGAAAACCTGATTCTGCTGTTTGAAAATAATGTGCCCGTCAGCGCCTATATGAAAGATATCGGCGAAGAGATCGCGGTGATGAATCCTGACGCGATCCTGCCAGAAAAAGTCCAGCGTCTGGCCGTGGCGGTGCCTGAGGAACTTAAACTGCTGTCGATTTTCACGGACGTTTTTGACTGCATTTTCCGCTTTATCGGCGCGATCCTCGATGAGTCCGGCACGCTGCCGGAAGCGCAGTTCTGGCAGGCGGTCGCCCGCTGCATTACGGAGTATCAGCAGGCTCATCCTCAACATGCGGACAAGTTTGCCCGCTATGACCTGTTCGCACCCGAGTTCACGCGCTCCTGCCTGAACCGGCTTCAGCTCGCCAATAATCAGCAGATGATCAATCTTGCCGATCCGGCGGAGAATCTGAAGTTTGCCGGTACGCTGGTGAATCCTGTCGCCGCCTGGCGATAGATAATTCATCAGAACGGCATCAAACTGGTGTATGTTGACGCGGTCGCTTCGGTGACCGCGTTTTTTCCTTTTTATTCACAGGGATCCAGAATGTCTCTTTTTGTTCCCGTGTCGAGCCTGACCCGCCGGCATCTGATATTTCCACTGTCGCTGGTGCTGTTTGAATTTGCCACCTACATCGCCCACGATATGATCCAGCCCGGAATGCTGCTGGTCACCGGCGAATTCCAGGTTGGCCCGGAGTGGGTTTCGGCCTCGCTGACCGCCTACCTCGTCGGCGGTATTGTGCTGCAATGGCTGCTGGGTCCGCTGTCCGACAAGCTGGGCCGGCGTCCGGTGATGCTCACCGGCGTGGTGTTCTTTATGCTGACCTGCATGGCAACGCACTGGGTGCAGAGCATTGAGCAGTTTATCCTGCTGCGTTTCTTACAGGGGATCAGCCTCTGTTTTATCGGTGCGGTAGGCTACGCGGCCATTCAGGAAGCCTTCAACGAGTCGCTGAGCGTGAAAATAATGGCGCTGATGGCCAATGTCGCGCTGATCGCCCCGCTGGCGGGCCCCCTGGCCGGAGCGGCGTTCCTCTCGGTCGGCGAATGGCGCACCATGTTCTGGCTGTTTGCCGCCGTTACCGCCGTGGCGCTGGTCGGACTCTGGTATACCATGCCCGAGACGGCGGGCGATAAAACGACCTCTCTTTCCCTGCGCTCGCTGGGTAAAGGGTATCTTGCGCTGGCGAAGGACCGGCAGATTATGAGCGGCTCGCTGGCCATCGGGCTGGTGACTATTCCCTGCCTCGCCTGGGTCGCGCTCTCCCCGGTCATTCTGATCCATGATGAAGGGCTGAGCCGAATGGATTATGCGCTGTTGCAGCTGCCGGTGTTTGTGGCGATGATCGCCGGGAATCTGACCTTGGGTCGTCTCGCCAGCCGCCTGCCCATCGATCGACCGCTGCGGCTGGGCGCCTGGCCGATACTTACCGGACTGGCGCTGTCGGCGATCGCTACCGCGGTCAACGCGCACAGCTATCTCTGGCTGACGGCCGGTCTGAGCCTGTACGGTTTCGGTACGGGTCTGGTTAACGCCGGGCTTTATCGCCTGACGCTGTTTTCCAGCAGTGCGGGGAAAGGCAGCGTGGCGGCCATGCTCGGCATGGTGAGCATCGTGGTTTTTGCGCTGGGAATAGAGGCGGCGAAAGGGGCTTACTTCAGCGGCGGCACGTTCTGGTTCAGCCTGATAAATCTGGCCTGTGGGCTGCTGTGGTTTATGCTGGTGAGGGCTTTTCTGCGCGAACGCCAGCGCCGTAGCCACATCCACTGATAAAAAACGGGCGGCACATTGCCGCCCGTCATTTCAGTGGTTACAACTGGCCGGATAGCCGCTATTTTGGATAAAGATCTTTGCGCTTATAGGGCTCTTCATCCCCCTCTTTACGCGTTTTCAGCAGCTTGAGTATCCAGGTATACTGCTCCGGATTGGGCCTGACAAGATGCTCCACTTCTTCGTTCATTCTCCGCGCCAGCGTCACATCGTCCGCTTCAGCCAGATCGTCCATCGGCGCCCGCAGATGAATATCCAGCCTATGCGTTTTGGCGTTATAGACCGGGAACAGCGGCACTACCCTGGCCCGGCAAACTTTCATCAGCCGCCCCACCGCAGGCAGCGTCGCCTTATAGGTGGCAAAGAAATCGACGAATTCACTGTGCTCTGCGCCATGGTCCTGATCGGGCAGATAATATCCCCAGTATCCCTGACGGACAGAAGAGATAAACGGCTTGATGCCGTTATCGCGTGAATGCAGACGTCCTCCGAAGCGGCGGCGGACGGCGTTCCAGACATAATCCACCAGCGGATTGCGCTGATGGTTAAACATGGCAGCGACATTCTGCCCTTCAGAGGCCAGCACCATCGCCGGAATATCCACGGCCCAGCCGTGTGGAACAAGCAGAATCACGTTCTGCCCTTCTTCACGCAAGCGATCGATGATCTCACGGTTATGCCAGTTAATCCGGGACAATGCGCGCTCCGGGCGCAGCGCCATTTCGGCCATCATCACGATAGACTGAGGCGCCGTGGCAAACATTTCATCGATGAGCTTTTCCCGCGCTTCCTCAGAAAGCTCAGGCATGCAGTAGAAAAGATTAATCTGGGCGCGGCGGCGCGCGCTTCTGGCGTACTTTCCGGCAAAGCGTCCCAGCGCGCCCAGCAGCGGATCGCGCAGCCGGCCAGGCACCCAGGCCAGCCCTGCACAGGCGCTGATGGCCAGCCAGTCTCCCCAGTGACGCGGCATCAGGAAAGATTTCCTGAAGACCGGAATAAACTCGTTGCTGCTTTTTTTATGGTTTTCCATGCACTCGCCTCGAACAATAAGCGGCTAATGATAGTGCCGACGCGCCAATTTGCAACGCCCGATCGTTCTGCTGATAAAAAGAAAAAGCCGGCGGGGAAACCCCGTCGGCCTTCAGACAGCGCCCTCAGCCTCTTATTGCAGGCTAAGCTTCGGCGTGACCTCGCGAACGCGCGCCAGATATTCGGTGCGATCTTTCCCGGTCAGGCCTTCCATTCTCGGCAGCTTCGCCGTCAGGGGATTAACCGCCTGATTGTTGATCCAGATTTCATAATGCAGGTGCGGACCGGTTGAGCGCCCGGTATTGCCGGTCAGGGCGATACGATCGCCGCGCTTCACTTTCTGTCCGGGCTTCACCAGCAGTTTTTTCAGGTGCATATAGCGGGTCATATACTGGCGACCATGACGGATCGCAATGTAATTGCCTGCGCCGCCGCTGCGTTTGGAGACGATCACTTCACCGTCGCCCACCGCCAGTACCGGGGTGCCAATCGGTACGGCAAAATCAACCCCTCTGTGCGGCGCGACGCGGCCCGTTACCGGGTTTACACGACGCGGATTAAAATTGGACGAGACGCGATACTGCTTGACGGTAGGGAAGCGCATAAAGCCACGGGCGAGCCCGGAACCGCTGCGGTCGTAGAATTTCCCGTCCTCGGCACGGATCGCATAGTAATCCTTGCCGCCGGTCTGGAGACGGACGCCGGAAAGCTGGCTCTGCTCACTCTTCCCTTCCAGCATTTCACGCGACATCAGCACCGAGAATCGATCGCCTTTGCGCAGCTTGCGGAAATCGAGCTGCCACTGTAACGCTTTGATCACCGCGCTGATTTCGCCGCCCGACAGGCCCGCCTGACGGGCGCTGGCGACGAAACTGCCGTTGACGGTGCCGGCGATTACGCTGTTTTGCCACTCGCCCTTCTGAACCTCAGAAGAGGATTTGAAGCCGTCGCCGAAGCGGTCATAGATACGGGTTTCGCGGCGGGACATCTCCCAGCTTAATCGCTGTAGCTGACCGTCATCGGTCAGGGTCCAGGAGAGCTGCTGCCCTACCCGCAGATTACGCAGATCGTTATCGACTTTAACCAGCTGGTTAATCACGCCCATATCAATGCCGTACTGATTGAGGACGCTGCTTAAGGTGTCACCGGACGAGACCACGTAGTCGTGGGTGCCGGTTTCATTGGGCACATCCTCGTCAATTTCATCCTTAGGAACATCCTCTTCCGGCGTCGGCGGCGCCTGATCGATCGGTTCACTGGCCTCAGGCAGCAGCGTACGCAGCTGATTCTTATCCAGCTCCACCGTTTTTACGATCGGGCTACTGCCAACGGGATGATAAACGTAGGGCCGCCATACCGAGACGGCCAGCGTGATAACGGTAAGCGAACCCAGCATGATGCGGTGGGTTCGGGGCAATGTATTAAACGCCATGGCGACAGCGCGGGCAATCTGCTGCACGTATTAAGTTCCTCTGGGCTCCTTCAGGCAGCTCGTAAACTGGCTGGACAACTGTGAGAGGAATGTCACATAGCTGTCTCTGTCCGGAGTGATAGACATTCCCAGCGGATCGAGCGTTCCTGAACGCACATTGGTTCCTCTGGCAACGGCTTCAATAACGGCCGGCCTGAATTGTGGCTCAGCAAAGACGCAAGTCGCCTTGTGCTCAACCAACTCTGTTCGAATATGATGTAGTCGCTGGGCGCCGGGTTGGATCTCAGGGTTAACGGTAAAATGACCAGAAGGCGTCAAACCGTAATGCTTTTCAAAGTAGCTGTAGGCATCGTGAAAAACGAAATACCCCTTTCCTTTCACCGGCGCAAGCTGAGACCGAATTTGCGTATCGGCTGAGGCCAATTCTGCTTCAAAGTGCTGCAGGTTCGCGTCTAATTTGTCTCTGCTTTGCGGCATAAGTTCCAATAATTTTGCATGGATTGCAACCGCTGATTGCCTTGCTATCTCAGGGGACATCCACAGGTGCATATTAAATTCGCCATGATGATGATGATGCCCGGATTCATCATGATCTCCTTCGTCATGTTCATGCCCATGCTCATGTCCATGTTCTTCTTCTTCGAGGTCTTTTATCAACAGCGGTTTTACTGTGGATAAGGTGGCCAGCGCCAGGGATTTTTCTTGCGGTAACTGAGACACCGCTTTCGGCAGAAAAGCTTCCATTTCAGGACCAACCCAGACCACCAGATCCGCGTCCCGCAGGCGTTTGATGTCGGAAGGACGCAGCGCATAATCATGGGCTGAAGCGCCGTCAGGCAGGAGAATCTCGACCGGCGTCACGCCATCAGCGATGGCGGCGGCGATAAAGCCAACCGGCTTAAGGGAGGCCACCACGGCGGCCTGCAAAGGCGCGGCAAACGAAGCGGCGAAGAGTGAGGCGGAGAGCAGTAAGATCGGGCGCTTTTTTTTGTGTAACATAATACGTCATTCCATCGTGAGAGGTCGATGGAGTGTGATATTATAACATTCTAAAACTTCTGCAACCTGTAATAATTATGCCCTCACTGATTACACTGGAAAAAATTGCTGTCAGCTTTGGTCAGCGTCGCGTGCTGTCCGATGTTTCGCTGACGCTACAGCCGGGACGTATCCTGACGCTGCTCGGGCCAAACGGCGCCGGCAAGTCCACGCTGGTTCGCGTGGTGCTCGGGTTAATTAAACCCGACAAAGGAAACATGATCCGCCCTGCCCAGCTGCGCATCGGCTACGTGCCGCAAAAAATTCATCTCGACGCCACGCTGCCGCTCACCGTTGAACGCTTTTTGCTGCTCAGAGGTGGCGTCAGCCGTGCCGAGATCCTGCCCGCGCTTAAGCGCGTACAGGCCGGACAGCTGATCCGCTCGCCGCTGCAAAAGCTGTCCGGCGGAGAAATGCAGCGTGTGCTGCTGGCCCGCGCCCTGCTTAACCAGCCCCAGCTGCTGGTGCTGGATGAACCCACCCAGGGCGTTGACGTCAATGGGCAGGTGGCGCTTTACGATTTGATTGACCAGCTTCGCCAGGAGCTGAACTGTGGCGTGCTTATGGTTTCGCACGATCTGCATCTGGTTATGGCGAAAACGGATGAGGTGCTCTGCCTCAATCAGCATATCTGCTGCTCCGGCACGCCAGAGGCGGTTTCCCGGCATCCGGAGTTTATCTCCATGTTTGGCCCTCGCGGCGCCGAGCAGCTGGCAATCTATCGTCATCATCATAATCATCGTCACGACCTTCAGGGTCGTATCGTTTTACGCAGAGGGCAAGGCGAGTGATCGAACTCCTTTTCCCCGGCTGGCTGGCCGGGTTTTTACTGGCGCTGGCGGCTGGCCCGCTTGGCTCTTTTGTCGTCTGGCGCCGGATGTCTTACTTCGGCGATACCCTGGCGCACGCTTCCCTGCTCGGGGTCGCATTTGGTCTGCTGCTGAACATCAATCCGTTCTATGCCGTTATCGCGGTCACGCTAATCCTTTCGCTGGCGCTGGTCTGGCTGGAGCGGCGGCCGCATCTCGCCATCGACACGCTGCTGGGGATTTTTGCCCACAGCGCGCTCTCGCTGGGGCTGGTTGTGGTCAGCCTGATGGCGAATGTACGGGTAGACCTGATGGCTTATCTGTTTGGCGATCTGCTTTCCGTCACCCCAGAGGATCTCTATACCATCGGCATCGGGGTAATCATCGTGCTGACGGTCCTTGCGGTGAACTGGCGTTCACTGCTCTCCATGACCATCAGTCCCGAACTGGCTCAGGTGGACGGCGTCAATATTCAGCGCACCAAGCTGGTGCTGATGCTGGTGACGGCGCTGACGATCGGCGTGGCGATGAAATTTGTCGGTGCGCTAATTATTACCTCGCTGCTGATCATCCCCGCTGCGACTGCCCGCCGCTTTGCCCGTTCCCCGGAGCAGATGGCCGGGATTGCGGTAGTGGTCGGGATCCTGGCCGTCACTGCCGGGCTGACCTTCTCGGCCTGGTATGACACGCCGGCGGGCCCGTCAGTGGTGCTGGGCGCTGCCGTAATGTTTCTGCTCAGCATGGTGAAGAAACCTGCGGTGTAGCGAGAGGCGTCAAGCCTGTATGCCCCCAGCGCAGGCTTAGCCGACTGCTTTCGCGCTCGGTGAGGTTTCTGAGCTGTCAGCATAAGACGTTCTGCCACTAAGTATTTGTAAAAAACCGGCCTCGCCCGGTTTTTTTTCGCCTGTTGATTCTGGCCGGGCATAGGTTGTAACGGCTCATAATCGAATCCCCCGTCAGGCAATCAACATGACTTTTTGCTCAGATTACGTAGCAATGAAATTCTCCCGGGCACGCCTTTAAGAGACCCATCAAACTCTTCTCCCATGTCTATGAGAGGGTAACCATGACGCGTAATGTCAGTTCCAAATCACCAGGCTTGTCGGTTGGAGACATCCCTCGTCTTCACTCGACGGCTGGCCTCCCTATTTCTCTGCTTAATTGATTTGCTTATTGTTTACTCTTCATTGCCTAAACTCGCAGGGGGTCGTTGTCTAAATATTATCCCAGACAACATGACAGGTTGCTTTGAGTCTTTGGAGATAGCTGCTTCTGATGACGCCATCGGCAAGTTGATTATGGATAACCACATCGGTGTTGTAATCCACATGACACTTATCCGATCATGTGGCTTCACCGGAGGGGCATTCTGGGACGCCTCTTCTGTGAAACCGGCCCTGTGGGAGGATAGCCGGACAACGTCGCTATCTTATAAATAATACTTGCCGGATAGCTGGCCAGGGAGTTTAACGCTGGAGTCGCAGAAACCAGGCGGCTCCTGATTCTAAAAGGGAATTTAAAATTATGCCGCAACACGCTTTTTTACCCCATGCCACGATGATTCAGAAAGGGATGGCGACGGCCATTCTGGCTGTGATGTTGTCAGGTTGCGCAACGCGCCCTGCTGAACCTGAAGCACGTAACGGTTATTTTGCCAGTCATACGCTTAAAGCCACCGGTCAGAATGAAAGAGTACGGTTTCTTGTTATGCACTATACGGCACTGGATGAGCATGGCTCCAGAGAGACGCTGACTGAAGGCCAGGTCAGCGCTCATTACCTGGTTCCGGAAACACCAGAATCAATACGGGGTAAACCCGTCGTACTTCAGCTGGTTGACGAAAACAGGCGGGCGTGGCATGCCGGCGTCAGCAGCTGGAACGGGAGGGCCAACCTTAATGACACCTCCATCGGTATCGAAATCGTTAACCCAGGCTATACCGATAATTTACTCGGGCAGCGTACCTGGTATTCCTACAGCGACAAACAGATCGCCACTGTGGCCGTGCTGGCAAAGGATATTATTCAACGCTACCGGATCACACCCGATAACGTGCTCGGACACAGCGACATCGCCCCTCTCCGTAAGCAGGATCCAGGAAAGCTATTTCCCTGGGAGCACCTTGCCACCTTGGGCATAGGCGCCTGGCCTGACAAACCGACAACAGACAAATATCTGGCCGGTCGTTCCCCGCATTCCCCTGCAGAGATCGGCACCATTCAGGCATTACTTAAGCAGTATGGGTATGACCAGATCCCTCAGAATGGCCTTCTTGATGAGGATACGCGGAAAACGCTCAGTGCCTTCCAGATGCATTTCCGGCCAGGGGATATCAGCGGTCATGCCGACGCAGAAACCGAAGCCATTGCCCGTGCGCTGCTTGAAAAATATCGTGGCACGCCGACCCAGACGCAATCGAAAGGGAAAAACTGATGCTGACCATAAGAAAATCAGGCGGATGGCTGTTACTGGCCGTTCTGCTGGCAGTGAGCGGATGCTCAAAGATACCTGAGAAGGAGAAACGCCCGCAGCCGGTAACGCAGGTAAAACCGGTGCGGGGAATATGGCTGGCCACCGTCACTGGACTTGACTGGCCGCCAGCGGCCTCCCTGAAACCGGAAACCGCTGAAGCGCGGATCCGCATACAGAAACAGGGGCTGACCGACGCGCTGGACGAGATGGTAAAAACCGGCATTAATACGGTATTTTTTCAGGTTAAGCCTGACGGGACAGCCCTGTGGCGTTCAGACATACTGCCGTGGTCGGATGTATTGACAGGCTTTGTGGGCAAGGATCCTGGTTATGATCCCCTGGCCTTTATGCTGAAAGAGGCACATAAGCGTGGAATTAAGGTACACGCCTGGCTGAATCCCTACCGGGTTTCCATGAATACGCGACAGCATACCATTGAGGCTCTTAACCATACGCTGCTGTCCACGCCCGCCAGCGTTTACGCTCTTCATCCCGACTGGATACGTACCGCCAGCCATCGCTTCGTTCTCGATCCCGGCCTGCCAGAGGTGCGAAACTGGATCGCCAGCATAGTGACTGAAATTATCAAAAATTATGATGTTGATGGCATCCAGTTTGATGATTATTTCTATTATGAAACGCCACAATCTCCACTGGATGATGAAAGTACCTGGCGCAAGTACGGCAAAGGCTTTTCAGATAAGCCCAGCTGGAGAAGAAACAACACCCTGATGTTGATTAAACAGGTCTCTTCCGTCGTCAGAACCTTGAAACCAGGTACAGCATTTGGCATCAGTCCTGCGGGAGTATGGCGAAACAAAGCAGACGATCCTGAGGGGTCGGATACCCGGGGAGGCGGACCGTCGTACGATACGGCCTATGCCGATACCCGTCAGTGGGTAAAGCTGGGACTGCTGGACTATATCGCACCGCAGCTGTACTGGCCCTTTGACCGTGAAATCGTCAGATACGACGTACTGATTAGATGGTGGTCTGATGTGGTAAAAGAGACGCCGGTCCGGCTTTATCCTGGGATAGCACTGTATAAAGTGGGCGTGTCCTCAGCGACAGAGCCGGCCTGGACCGTCGACGGCGGCGTTCCCGAACTGAAAAGAGAGCTGGACCTTAACGACGCCCTCCCGGAAGTCGGGGGAGCAATACTGTTCAGCCAGAGGTATCTTAATCAGCCGCAAACTGATAAGGCCGTCGAATACCTTCGAACTCGCTGGAAAACAGGCCAATAGTCCCTGACGCTTACGCTCTGACAAAGGGGGGCGGGTATCGTGAGCCCGGCGCGAAGGATTGCGGGCCGGGCCAGGTAAAATACAAACTTATTGTAAGCCAGCGGCGTTTTCCCTTTGCCGTTAACCTGAGCCTGACTTTGCGCTGATTGTGGGCCAGCACGATTCCACTTGTGGCCGTTACAGTTACTCTTCGCGAGTAATGCCGAAGTGCTTATAGGCATGTTGCGTGGCGATGCGTCCGCGCGGCGTGCGCTGAATAAACCCCTGCTGGATCAGGTAAGGTTCAAGCACATCCTCAATGGTTTCACGCTCTTCGCCAATCGCCGCCGCCAGGTTATCCAGCCCGACCGGGCCACCGGTGAACTTATCGATAATCGCCAGCAGCAGTTTGCGGTCCATATAGTCGAAGCCTTCCGTATCGACGCTCAGCATATCCAGCGCTTTTGAAGCCACCTCGCCGCTGAGGCTGCCCGCCGCGCGTACCTCGGAAAAGTCCCGCACCCGGCGCAGCAGACGGTTTGCGATGCGCGGCGTACCGCGGGCGCGGCGGGCCACTTCCAGCGCGCCCTCCGCGCTGAGCGGCAGGCCGAGGCAGGCGGCGCTGCGCCCGACGATATGCTGCAAATCTTCAACCCGGTAGAATTCCAGACGCTGGACGATGCCAAAGCGATCCCGCAGCGGCGACGTCAGTGAACCGGCACGGGTCGTTGCGCCAATCAGCGTGAACGGCGGCAGGTCCAGCTTAATGGAACGGGCGGCGGGCCCCTCCCCGATCATGATATCCAGCTGATAATCTTCCATCGCCGGATAGAGCACTTCTTCGACTACCGGCGAGAGACGGTGGATTTCATCAATAAACAGGACGTCGTGCGGCTCCAGGTTGGTCAGCATCGCCGCCAGATCGCCCGCTTTCTCCAGTACCGGGCCGGAGGTGGTACGCAGATTGACGCCCATCTCATTGGCAACAATGTTGGCGAGCGTGGTCTTGCCGAGGCCAGGCGGCCCAAAGATCAGCAGGTGATCGAGGGCATCGCCGCGCATTTTGGCCGCCTGGATAAAAATTTCCATCTGCTCGCGCACCACCGGCTGGCCTACATACTCTTCCAGCAGCTTGGGGCGAATAGCGCGGTCAACAAGCTCTTCTTCATTGACGGTTCCCGGCGAGACCAGGCGATCGGCTTCAATCATGCATTACCTCAAATAGCGGCGCGCAGGGCTTCGCGGATCAGCGTTTCACAGTCCGCGTCAGGACGACCAACTTTACTTATCATCCGGCTGGCTTCCTGAGGTTTATACCCCAGCGACACCAGCGCGGCAACCGCCTCGCTTTCCGCATCATTTGCGGCGGCGTCAGGCTGGACTTCGCTGGTCAGGGCAAATGGCGCGTCGGCGGCGAAGAGATCGCCATGCATTCCCTTGAAGCGATCCTTCATCTCCACCACCAGCCGTTCTGCGGTTTTCTTACCCACGCCCGGCAGCTTCACCAGCGCAGCGATCTCTTCCCGTTCGACGGCGGTGACGAACTGCTGGGCGGACATGCCGGAAAGAATGGCAAGCGCCAGCTTCGGCCCTACGCCGTTAACTTTAATCAGTTCACGAAACAGCGCCCGCTCCTGCTTGCTGTTAAAACCAAACAGCAGCTGGGCGTCTTCACGCACCACAAAATGGGTGAAAATCACCGCCTCGTGATTGAGTTCGGGAAGCTCGTAAAAGCAGGTCATGGGCATATGGATTTCATAGCCCACGCCGTTGGCTTCCAGCAGCACCAGCGGCGGCTGTTTTTCCAGGATCGTGCCTCTTAAACGTCCAATCACGTTTGCTTCCTTCCGTAACAATCAGTGCGGGGGTTATATCATAAAAAAAGCTGGATGAATATCCAGCTTGTCAGGAGCGCAGGCGGCCACGGGCCAGGTTAAGCTGTCCTTCACCCATACGGTTAGCGTTCTGGCTAACGTGGCAGTGGGTGATCGCAATCGCCAGCGCATCGGCGGCGTCCGCCTGCGGGCTGGCCCCCAGCTTCAGCAGCGTTTTCACCATATGCTGCACCTGGCTTTTTTCCGCGCTGCCGATGCCCACCACGGTCTGCTTCACCTGACGGGCGGCATACTCGAAGACCGGCAGATCCTGGTTAACCGCCGCCACGATAGCGGCGCCGCGTGCCTGGCCCAGCTTCAGCGCTGAGTCGGCATTTTTCGCCATAAAGACCTGCTCAATGGCGAAATAGTCCGGCTGGAACTGGGTAATGATTTCGCTGACGCCTGCGTAGATGAGCTTCAGGCGGGAAGGCAGATCCGTTACGTTTGTACGAATACAGCCGCTGCCCAGGTAGGTTAACTGCCTGCCCACCTGACGGATGACGCCGTAGCCGGTGATGCGTGAACCCGGATCGATACCTAAAATGATCGCCATCACGCCTCTCCGGCCAGGTTATGCTCTGAGGTCAACAACGCCATTAAAGGGTTGCCGCCACCTCGTCAGAAATCTCACCGTTATGGTAGACCTCCTGGACGTCGTCGCAGTCTTCCAGCATATCGATCAGACGCAGCAGTTTCGGCGCGGTTTCAGCATCCATATCCGCTTTGGTTGACGGGATCATGGTCACTTCTGCCGAATCAGGCTTCAGACCTGCCGCTTCCAGCGCATCTTTAACGTCACCGAGGGATTCCCAGGCGGTAAAGACGTCAATTGCACCGTCGTCGTAGGTCACTACGTCGTCAGCACCCGCTTCCAGTGCCGCATCCATCACCGTATCTTCGTCCAGACCTGGCGCGAATGAAACCACGCCTTTACGGGTGAAGAGATAGGCGACCGAGCCGTCCGTGCCGAGATTGCCGCCGGTTTTGGTGAAGGCGTGACGCACTTCAGAAACGGTACGGTTACGGTTGTCACTCAGGCATTCCACCATCACGGCCGTGCCGCCGGGGCCATAACCTTCGTAAATGATGGTTTCCATGTTGCTGTCGTCTTCACCGCCGACGCCGCGCGCGATGGCGCGGTTCATGGTGTCGCGCGTCATGTTGTTCGACAGCGCTTTATCCATGGCGGCGCGCAGGCGTGGGTTGGAAGCGGCATCGCCACCGCCCAGTTTCGCTGCGGTAACCAGCTCGCGGATAATCTTGGTGAAAATTTTGCCGCGTTTGGCATCCTGCGCCGCTTTACGGTGCTTGGTATTCGCCCATTTACTATGACCAGCCATCTATTCCTGTCTCCAAAATTAACATCGGCCAGGCTATCTTACTGGCAACTTTGTCCGCTGGCTGTGCTCGCAATCCTCACGTACATAAGTACGCTGCGGTTGCTGCGCGCAGGCAGCGAACAAATTTGCTGCGCCGATAAACGCCTGAACGTTTGACTTATTCCATCCCTCTGGCCACGCGATCGTAAGCAAGGGAATTAAACTACAAATTCTTTTATTGCCTGGCCATTACTCCAGGACTTGGTGAGCGCGGCGGCTTCGGCGGGCGGCAGCCAGCGCAGTGCAAGATGCTCGCTGAGCGCGACTGTCCGCTCGGCCGGCAACGCCAGGCTGAACCAGTGCTCGGTATTGTGGGTCACCTCCGGCGCATAGCGATGGCGGAAGTGGGCAAAGATCTCAAAGTCTATCTGACGCTGGCAGTCGACTACGGTGAACTGCTCGCGGTTAACATCAATGCCCAGCTCTTCCCACACTTCGCGCGCGGCGGTTTCCGCCAGCGTTTCGCCCGGTTCCTGGCTGCCGGTGACCGACTGCCAGAACGCCGGATCGTCGCGCCGCTGTAGCATCAGCACCCGCCCGGTGTCCTGGGCGTAAATCACCACCAGTACCGAAACGGGATGCTTGAAGGCCACTTATTCGTTCTCTGACGGCTTGTCAGCAGGCGCGTTCTGGTATTTTTTGATCACTTCAATACCCAGTTCGCCCAGCGAGGCGGGATTCGCAAAGCTTGGCGCTTCGGTCATCAGACAGGCCGCAGCCGTCGTTTTCGGGAAGGCGATAACGTCACGGATATTATCCGTGCCGGTCAGCAGCATCACCAGACGATCCAGACCAAAGGCGAGGCCAGCATGCGGCGGCGTACCAAACTTCAGCGCATCCAGCAGGAAGCCAAATTTTTCACGCTGTTCCTGTTCGGTAATACCGAGGATGCCAAATACCGTCTCCTGCATATCTCCGTTGTGGATACGCACCGAACCGCCGCCCACTTCGTACCCGTTAATGACCATGTCATAGGCATTGGCAATCGCGGTTTCCGGCGCGGATTTCAGCTCAGACGGCGTCATCTCTTTCGGCGCGGTAAACGGATGGTGCATCGCGGACAGGCCGCCTTCACCATCGTCTTCGAACATCGGGAAGTCAACCACCCACAGCGGTGCCCAGGCAGCATTGTTGGTAATGGCGAGATCGCGGCCCAGCTTAAGACGCAGCGCGCCAAGCGCGTCGGCAACCACTTTCGCGCTATCCGCACCGAAGAAGATCATATCGCCATCGTCAGCGCCGGTACGGGCCAGAATAGTCTCAACAATGTCGGCGTTAAGGAATTTGGCAACCGGGCTGGTAATGCCTTCCAGGCCTTTGGCCCGCTCGTTCACCTTGATGTAGGCCAGACCTTTCGCACCGTAAATCTCAACAAATTTGCCATATTCATCGATCTGCTTACGGCTAAGCCCAGCGCCACCCGGCACGCGCAGTGCCGCTACGCGGCCTTTGGCATCGTTAGCCGGCCCGGAGAAGACCTTAAATTCGACCGCTTTCAGCAGATCGGCGACGTCCACCAGCTCCATCGGGTTACGCAGATCCGGCTTATCGGAACCGTAACGACGCATCGCTTCTTCAAAGGTGATCATCGGGAACGCGCCCAGATCGACGCCTTTGACGTTCTGCCAGAGATCGCGCACCAGCTTTTCCATTATTTCCCGCACCTGTGGCGCGGTCATAAAGGAGGTTTCAACATCGATCTGGGTGAATTCAGGCTGACGATCGGCACGCAAATCTTCATCACGGAAGCATTTGACGATCTGGTAGTAGCGATCGAAGCCGGACATCATCAGCAGCTGTTTAAACAGCTGAGGCGACTGCGGCAGCGCATAAAATTTGCCTTTGTGTACGCGGCTCGGCACCAGATAGTCGCGCGCGCCTTCCGGCGTGGCCTTGGTCAGCATCGGCGTTTCGATATCCAGAAAGCCGTTATCATCCATAAAGCGACGAACAAAGCTGGTGATTTTCGCACGGGCCTTCAGGCGCTGCGCCATATCGGGACGGCGCAGATCCAGGTAACGGTATTTCAGACGGGCTTCTTCCGTATTGACCTGGTTTGAGTCCAGCGGCAGCGGCTCCGAGCGGTTGATAATAGTCAGATCGGTGGCGAAAACTTCCACTTCGCCGGTCGCCATATCGGCGTTTTTGTTTTTCTCATCACGGGCGCGGACGGTGCCTGTGATCTGAATGCAAAATTCGTTACGCAGCTCGGAGGCGAGCTTAAAGGCGTCCTGACGATCCGGATCGAAAAATACCTGCACGATGCCTTCGCGATCGCGCATATCAATAAAGATCAGGCTCCCCAGATCGCGGCGGCGATTGACCCAACCGCACAGTGTCACTTGCTGGCCTACGTGGGACAGATTGAGCTGTCCGCAATACTCAGTTCGCATAACGATATCCTTTAATCTTCGCCGCTCACGCGCAGCAGAGTTGACCATCACTGCCCAAAAAGGCACTGCTGACGCGAAAAATGGCGGTCATTATAATGGAAAAAGCGCGGCGCGATAAGTGCCGCAGCCGCATCAATACCGCCATTCGTGCTCAAAACAGACGACGTCACTTTTACCGCTCACAAAAGCTAACAAATTTCACGCTTTCCGAACATTGTTCTTATCGCCATATCCGGCCCTTCGCCTGTAATCTCAATGGTTTCCCCTTTTTACGGAGAACGTATGCTGGATTTAACTGCTGAGAAAACCGCGCTGGTGCTGATTGACCTTCAGGAAGGGATTCTGCCCTATGCCGTTGGGCCCCATGCGGCCAGCGATGTGGTTGCCCGTTCAGCGGCGCTGGCGGAAAAATTCCGCTCGGTCAACGCGCCGGTCGTGCTGGTCCGGGTGGGCTGGGCAGCGGATTTTGGCGACGCGCCAAAGCAGCCGGTCGACGCCAGCCACGGCGGCGCGCTGCCCGCGAACTGGTGGGTCTATCCGGCCGCGCTGGGCAAGCAGGAGAGCGATATTGAAGTGACCAAACGTCAGTGGGGCGCCTTCTACGGGACGGACCTGGAACTCCAGCTGCGCCGCCGCGGCATTGATACCATCGTGCTGGGCGGGATCGCCACCAATATGGGCGTGGAGTCCACCGCCCGTAACGCCTGGGAGCTGGGTTTTAATCTGGTGGTGGTTGAAGATATTTGCAGCGCCGTCAGCACTGAAGAGCACGCCGGAAGCGTTAAACATATCTTTCCTCGCCTGGGTCGCGTCAGAACATCTGAAGAGGTTCTGGCCGCGCTCTGATATTTTGCAGCCCGATGGACGCCGCATCGGGTTGCGCTCTCCGCTTCCCCCCGCTACATTTTCAGCCTGCTTATCGATACAGGACGCGCCGGTGACGCCTTTTTACCTCGGACTGCCGCAGTGGCAGCATCCCCACTGGAAGAAGATCGGTCTTCATACGCTTGCTGACTACGCACAATATTTTAACTGTGTGGAGGGCAATACCACGCTTTATGCGCTGCCCAGGCCTGAGATTGTGCAGCGCTGGCGCGACATGACCGGCGATGATTTTCGCTTCTGCTTCAAATTTCCGGCCACCATCAGCCACCAGGCCGGGCTGCGTAACTGCGCCGATCTGACCGCTGAGTTTTTTGCGCTGATGACGCCGCTTGCCGGGCGTATCGGTCAGTTCTGGCTGCAGCTTCCGGCCACCTTCGGCCCTGCGGCGCTTGAAACGCTCTGGGCGTTCCTTGATGGATTGCCGGAGGCCTTCACGTACGGTGTGGAGGTGCGCCATCCCGAATTCTTTACCAAAGGGGATGCCGAGCGCGCGCTTAACCGGGGCCTGCATCAGCGCGGCGTTAACCGGGTTATCCTGGATACGCGCGGCGTCCATTCCGCCCACCCCGGCAACCCGGCCATTATCGAAGCGCAGCGTAAAAAACCGATGCTGCCCGTCCACGCTGTCATGACCGCCCGGCAGCCCATGATCCGTTTTATCGGCGGCGGCGAGCCGCAGGCCAACCTGAAGTGGTTCCAGGCCTGGCTTGAGAAACTGCCGGCGTGGTCGGCCAGCGGGCAACCCTGGCTGTTTATTCACACGCCCGACATCGCCTTTGCGCCTGATTTGGTTCAGTACCTCTGGCCTGCTTTGCAGCAGGCGGTGCCGCAAGTCGGTGCCGCGCCGCACTGGCCGCAGCAGGACAGGCTGTTTTAACCGCCAATGCGGTAGGCCGCTTCAGCACAGCATTGCCGCTGACAGATACCTTTTTCACCGTTATGATGGCGCCAGAATTTTCCGGGCTTTAGGGAGCCAGAATGGTCAGCGCCTTTTATGTTGTGCTTGGAGCACTGTTCCTCATTAAATTTTCGTTCGATGTGATCCGTCTGCGCCGTCTCTACCACGTCTCCAGCGGCGACGGCGGCTTCTTTGAGCTGCAAACTGCAATTCGTATTCATGGCAACGCGGCGGAGTACATTCCGGTTGCCGTCCTGATGCTGGTGATGATGGAGCTGAACGGCGCTGAGATCTGGATGCTGCATCTGGTCGGGCTCTTTTTCTTTCTGGGCCGCGCTCTGCACTTTTACGGTATGCGCAGCAGTACGCTGCTCTGGCGAAAAAATGGCATGGTCCTGACGATGCTCTCACTGCTGGGCATGATCGTCCTGAACCTTGTCTATCTTCCCTGGGACCTCCTTGTGACGCTGCGTTAAGCTCAGTTCCACGCGTTTTTTTCTGCCGGCCAGCCAACCGGTCCGGCAGAACAGGTGCAGCCAGCGTCGCTTTCTGCCAAAATAGCGCCTTTCCGTTTTTCTCCCGGACCTTACCACTATGTCTAACCGCGATACGCTGTTCTCCGCGCCAATTGCCAAACTGGGCGACTGGACGTTTGACGAGCGCGTGGCCGAAGTTTTTCCCGATATGATCCAGCGCTCCGTGCCGGGTTACTCCAATATCATTTCGATGATCGGCATGCTGGCCGAACGTTTTGTGCAGCCGGACAGCCAGGTCTATGATCTGGGCTGCTCGCTGGGCGCGGCCACGCTTTCCGTCCGCCGGAATATAAAAGCTGAAGGCTGCAAAATTATCTCCGTCGACAACTCGCCCGCGATGGTCGAGCGCTGTCGCCGGCATATCGACGCGTTCAGGGCGGAGACGCCCGTTGAGGTGATCGAAGCCGATATCCGTGACATCACCATTGAAAATGCGTCCATGGTGGTGCTGAACTTTACGCTGCAGTTTCTTGAGCCTGCCGAGCGCCAGCAGCTCCTGAACAATGTCTGGCAGGGGCTTCGCCCCGGCGGCGCGCTGGTACTTTCTGAGAAGTTCAGCTTCGCCGATGCTGACGTGGGCGAGCTGCTGTTCAATATGCACCATGACTTCAAACGGGCTAACGGCTACAGCGAACTGGAAATCAGCCAGAAGCGCAGCATGCTGGAAAACGTCATGCTGACCGACAGCGTGGAAACACACAAAACGCGTTTGCGTACCGCCGGTTTTGAACATGCGGAGCTCTGGTTCCAGTGTTTTAACTTCGGTTCGCTGATCGCCCTCAAAGCAGGTTCCGCCTGATGGATTTTGGCAATTTTTATCAGCTTATCGCGAAAAGCCCCCTCTCCCACTGGCTGGAAACCCTGCCGGGTCAGATTGCGGCCTGGCAGCGCGAGCAGTTACACGGTCACTTTAAGAACTGGAATCGTTCCGTTGAGTATCTGCCCGATATCACCCCCGAGACGCTGGATCTGCTGCATAGCGTCACCGCTGACAGCAGCACGCTGAGCGAGCGCCAGCGCGGGGGGATTGAGAAGCTCCTGCGCAATCTGATGCCGTGGCGTAAAGGTCCCTATTCCCTCTATGGCGTGAACATTAATACGGAGTGGCGTTCCGACTGGAAGTGGGAGCGCGTATTGCCGCACATCTCCCCGCTGGCGGGACGGATGGTGCTCGACGTCGGCTGCGGCAGCGGTTACCACATGTGGCGAATGATCGGCGCGGGCGCAAACCTGGTGGTCGGCATCGATCCTATGCAGCTGTTTCTCTGCCAGTTTGAAGCCGTGCGTAAGCTGCTGGGCAACGATCAGCGTGCGCATCTTCTGCCGCTGGGCATTGAGCAGCTGCCGGAGCTGAAAGCCTTCGATACGGTGTTTTCAATGGGGGTGCTTTATCACCGCCGTTCTCCGCTCGATCACCTGTTCCAGCTGAAGAACCAGCTGGTTAGCGGCGGCGAGCTGGTGCTGGAGACGCTGGTTGTTGATGGCGGCGACAGAGATGTTCTGGTCCCCGGCGAGCGTTACGCGCAGATGCGCAACGTCTGGTTCCTTCCCTCCACCGGCGCGCTCAAGAGCTGGCTGGAGAAGTGCGGTTTTGTCGACGTGCGCGTCGTTGACTATTCCGTTACCAGCACCGAGGAACAGCGCCGCACCGACTGGATGACCAGCGAGTCGCTGGCGGAGTTTCTTGATCCTGAGGACCCCACCAAAACTGTTGAAGGTTATCCGGCCCCGCTGCGTGCCGTTCTGGTGGCCCGTAAGCCTTAATCCGGCGCCTCACCCTGCCCGCTTCTCTGCGGGTGGGGAATCGCTTTTCCGCATTTGCTGGCCCGCGCCCATGACTGACGCTTTCCTGCCCCTGGCTGAAAGTGGCGTACGATTCCTTTCATATTTGTCCGAAAAACCTTTTTAAACAAACCCTGACGGCAAAATGGGTCCAGGATGAAGGTGGTACGACATCTTTTTCATTTTACTGAAAGGAGTCCCACATGAGTAAATTTGTATTCTCTTCACCGCGAAAATATGTTCAGGGTGCAGGTGTAATGGCGCAGCTGGGTGAGTATGTGGCGGAGCTGGGCAACAGCGCCTTCGTGGTGGCCGATGAGATCGTCTGGGGGCTGGCTGGCAAAGATGTGCAGGCCTCGCTGCGGCAGAGCAACATTGAGTGCCACTACGAACAGTTCAACGGCGAAGCGTCGGGGAATGAGATTTCACGGCTGGCCGCGCTGGCGAAAGCGAGCGGTACGCGTCTGGTGATCGGCGTCGGCGGCGGCAAAACGCTCGATACGGTTAAAGCGGTGGCTGACGAACTGAAGCAGCCGGTGGTGATCGTACCGACTATCGCCTCGACGGATGCGCCCTGTAGCGCCCTTTCCGTTATTTATTCCGACAGCGGCGTCTTTGAAAGCTATCGTTTTTACAGTAAAAATCCCGATCTGGTGCTGGTGGATACGCAGGTTTGCGCGCGCGCGCCGGTCAGGCTGTTCGCCTCAGGCATCGCTGACGGGCTGGCGACCTTTGTGGAGGCGCAGGCGGTGAAACGCTCGCACAGCAAATCGATGGTGAATGGCGATCCGACCATTGCGGGGATGGCGATTGCAGAGGCCTGTGAGAAAACGCTACTCGCCTTTGGCTTCAGCGCTTATCAAGCCGTCGAACAGAAAGTGGTAACGCCCGCCGTGGAAGCGGTCGTTGAAGCGAACACGCTGCTCTCGGGCCTGGGCTTTGAGAACGCTGGTCTGGCGGGCGCCCACGCGATCCATAACGGCTTTACCGCCATTGAGGGCGATATCCATCACCTGACCCACGGTGAAAAAGTCGCCTACGGCACGCTGACCCAGATGGTGCTTGAACAGCGTCCGGATGACGAGATCGCCCGCTATATCCGCTTCTATCGCGCCATTAAAATGCCGACCACCCTGAAGGAGATCCACCTGGAAAATGAAAGCTGGGAAAATCTCGTTAAGGTGGGCGCGCTCGCCAATAATGAGGGCGATACGCTGAAAAACCTCAACCCAAACCTGAGCGCGGAAGACATCGCCAGCGCGATCCTAGCCGTGGATGCCTTCAGTAAAACCGTCAGTTAGCCGTTGACCTATCAGGGGCGTCCCGTGGCGCCCCTGTCCGCAACATCTTATGGGGAAGCAGCCTTATTTTTCCCAGTATTCATAGCGGTAGGCCGCGCTGATATTACGGCGGACTTCGCCCTTCGGATAGATCTCCGTTTCATGCAGATAGCTGAGCGTGCAGTTGCCGCGCTTATCCCAAAGCTGGCATTCATCCAGCGTCGTTTTCTCGCTGAATTCATTGTGCACCTGCGTACTCAGGCTCTGCTCCCGATCCATTTTGTCATAGGTCCAGCTCATCTTACCCTCGGCTGAATCCGAGGCCACCAGCTGATTTTTACCGTTCCAGCGGTAGCGGGTTTCGCCATTTGCCTGGTTATCGGAACTGCGCGCCACGCTTTTGATCAGCCTGTTACGCCGGTCGAAACTGTAAACAGTTTCCGTAAAGCCCTTTTCCCCTTTCAGCAGAAAAGATTCGGTGGCGCTGGTTATGGTGCCCTGCTTGCCGACCAGATAGTTAATGGTGCCCTTCTTGTGGTTCACTTCCACCGCCTGGCCCTGTTTCAGCACAAACACCGAGATAGCGTAATCGGCCTGCCAGCCATCTTTCGCCTGCGCCACGCTCTGCTCCATTTTCAGCAGCACATTGTTTTCATTTTTCTCAAAGTGGATATCGGCCCGCAGCAGCGCGCCGCACTCGTCAAACTGCCCCAGAATGCGTCTTTGCTGATTAACGTCGCGGCCAAACTCTCCCAGCACAACCTGTTTTACCGGGCCTTTCGCCGTCCCGCCCAGCAGCACAATACCGTTGCTGTTATTGATTAGCTCAGCCTGAGGCGGGCAAATCTGTGCGGCAAAAGCGCCGCCCGACAGCAGGAGTGCAAGACTACAGATGCTCAGCTTGATGATTTTCATCGCAATCCCGTCAAGGTAATGATTTTCTGCTCTAAGTGTAAAAGGGATCCCGGCAAAGCAGGATTTATCACGCCGGTTTTATGCGGATAAAAAAAGCCCCATCAAAACGATGGGGCCTGGTACTTGCAAACATCACGTCGCTGAACTGGCGTGCTGCGCGGCAAAATCTTGCTCAGGCAACGTTGACCGGGAAGCTGAGCGACATGGAGGCCTTCATCGCTTCCACCATATCACCGTCAACGCAGGTGCGGCTGAATTCATCGGTTTCCGCAATAGAGCTCATGGAGACGCCCGCTTTACGATAGCGCATTGGCGAGGCTATCCGCTGGCTGGCTGAACTGTGGATTTCACTCAGCCCGGCCTCGATAAACTTTTGCAGGTTGCTAAGGCGGACGCCCGCACCGGCCATAATGATAGGACCGCGGGTCGTACGTGTTAGTTCCCTAAGCAGTGGTAAACCACTTTCCGCGCTCTGCTGCTGACCGGAAGTGAGGATACGGGCGATCCCCAAATCGGTCAGCTGTTGCAGAGTGACCAGCGGGCTGTGGCAGAGATCGAACGCGCGGTGAAAAGTGACCGCCATCCCCTCACAGAGCGCCATAATCTCCTTCATCCGCTTTAAGTCAACGTGACCATCAACGTCCAGCATGCCGATCACCAGACCGGGAAATCCCATTTCACGAAGGAACGCGACATCGGACTTCATTTGATTAAACTCGCCGGTGGTAAAGCAAAAGTCTCCTCCACGCGGACGGACGATAGGATGAACGGGTATCGTAATCTTTTCCCGGGCCTGCATCAGGCTGCCCGCCGAGGGAGTCAGCCCACCTTCGGAGGGGGCGGCGCAGAGCTCAATACGATCGGCCCCAGCCTTTTCCGCCGCCAGTGCACAATCGACGCCGTAGCAGCATACTTCCAGTTTAAGCATTCCATCCTCCTGTTAATGCCTGCCGGTTGGTTGTGATAATCTTTCCAGATCGCTAGTCTGCATCCAGAACTTATGAATAATATTAACGGGAAATACTCATATGGCATCCAGTTTTAATGAACGGATCGATCGCCGTCACAGCGATAGTCTGAAATGGCAAAAATATGGTGACCAGGACATCCTCCCGCTGTGGGTGGCCGATACCGATTTTCGCTCGCCGCAGTGCGTTATTGACGCACTTAAACAGCGTGTTGAGCACGGTGTCTTCGGCTACGGCGGCGCGCCCGGCGAACTGACTGACGTGATCATCGCCCGGATGAGCGAACGTTATCAGTGGGAAATTAAACCAGAATGGCTGGTTTTCCTGCCGGGCATTGTTAGCGGACTTAATCTGGCGGTACGCGCCTTTACCTCACCTCATCAGGGCACCATCGCCCCCACGCCCATTTATCCGCCCTTCCGCTCGGCGGCAAAGCTCGCTGACCGCAGGCAGATTAACGGCCAGCTGCGGCTGGAAAATCAGCGCTGGGTTATGGATATAGCGGCCCTTGAGCCTCAGATGACCGGCAATGAAAAATTGCTGATGCTCTGTAATCCGCAAAATCCTGGCGGCACCGTCTACAGCCAGGAGGAGCTTGAAGCCCAGCTTCGCTTCGCGCAGCGTCATGACCTGATTGTTTGCTCCGATGAAATTCACTGCGATCTTCTGCTGGAACCCGGCGTTAAGCATATTCCTTTCGCCACGCTGAGTAGCGATGCCGAACAGCGATCGGTGACGCTGATCTCCCCTTCGAAAACCTTCAACATTGCCGGGCTGGGCGCCTCGCTGGCGATTATCCCGGACGCCGATCTGCGGGCCCGCTTTACGCAAACGCGTCAGGGCATTGTGCCGGGCGTGGATATTCTTGCCTATGTTGCCGCAACGGCCGCCTGGCGTGACGGGCAGCCCTGGCTGGATGAAAAGCTGGCCTATCTGCGGGAAAGCCGCGATTTACTGACCAGCCGGATTAACGCCATGCCGGGATTATCGGTCGCGTCGCCAGAAGCGACCTACCTGGCCTGGATTGATGCCAGCCAGCTGGGCGTGCCCAGCCCGGCGCGTTTCTTTGAGCATCACGGCCTGGGCTTTTCAGCAGGGCGGGATTTTGGCGATGATGCCTTTGTTCGCTTCAACTTTGGCTGCCCGCAGGATCTTATCCATGAGGCTCTCAGGCGGATGGAGAACGCCCTCAGAACGATCCGCTAGCAGTTCTCGCTTGCCACAATCTCTTTCAGACTCCAGGGATGGAACTTGATAGTGACAGTGCCGTCGGTCACCGCCAGCGTGGGATTGGGCAGCCTCTCGCCTTCGCCTTCGGGCGCGCTGCTTTTCACCGAAATCCCCGGCTCACATAATCCTTCATCGGCAAGCAGCGCCAGCGCCCGCATTCCCAACTGAGCGGGGTCACCTCTCAGCACCACTTCTATATGTTCCCAGCCTTCATGCCGGTACAGGCGGTTGCCGGGCCAGGGAAGTTCAACGACGGTAATCTGCCACGGGCCCACCTTCAGTGGATTGTGCAGTTCAAAAAGCGCAATAGGACGCCCGTTGATCGTTTTTTCTGAAAACAGCTCGCCGAGCCGCGACAATCCTTGTTTCCAGCGCTCAGCGGTGCTGTTCTGATGACAGCGCACGGCAATATGATCCACCTCAAGAGCGGCAAGTTCGAGCCCAAGCCGCGCCGCCAGCTGATTAAGTGAAGATTCAAACCGCGGCAAATCATTAGCCAGATCGCTTAGTTCATCTCGTAATACGCCTTCAGAATGCATTTTTCCGCCATTTAACATTAGATTAACTTAACCTTTAACACATTTTTACAATCATGTCCGGTCCACTGGATTAAACAATTTCTCATAATTTATGAGGAATTCTTATCTGAACAGGCGCTTTTAGCCAGGAAATCTCAGTTATCACTGGCTCAGTACCAGACTTTTCTTTAGGAAGGTACTTTTAACTGTCTGTTTTAATTTGGGATAAGCTATACAATGCGACAATTCTTAAATACAAAGCGGCATAGTATAACGTATTCTTCCTGCTTCTGAATTTATCCCGGTTTTCCCGAAAGGTATAGCATCATGCTCATGTTGATATTTGTCGCAGTGCTGATCGCGATGATGGGGTTTGCTCTGGTACGCCACTGGAAGATTCGTAACACAAAAACCACCATCGCCAGTCCTCACCGGCCCCAGCGTCGCCGTTGATTCCTCTCTCAGGCGGGAAACTGCGTTAATGGGTTTCCCGCCCGCGACTGCCCCTGATATCCCCCGTCAGGTTCCTGGATAACCGGGACAAAAATGCAGTATACTTTTCCCCTTATTTTTTAGCGGTGCCCTTCTGCAGCAGATCGCTCTGCTGACGGGCTTCGCTGAGGCAGGCGGCCCGCGCAACCAGCGCGGGCCTTTTCAGCATATTAAGGTAACCCGGTGAATATTCAGGCTCTTCTTTCAGAAAAAGTCAGTCAGGCGATGATCGCAGCAGGCGCCCCGGCCGACTGTGAACCGCAGGTTCGGCAGTCAGCCAAGGCACAGTTTGGTGATTACCAGGCAAACGGCATCATGGCCGTGGCCAAAAAACTGGGCATGGCGCCCCGACAGCTGGCGGAAGAAGTCCTCAGGCATCTCGATCTTCAGGGGATTGTCAGCAAGGTTGAAATCGCGGGTCCGGGCTTCATCAATCTTTTCCTCGACGCCGGCTGGCTTTCAGCGCAGGTGGACAGCGTTATCGATGCGCCGCGACTGGGCGTCGCGCCGGTAGCCCCGCAGACGGTGGTGATCGACTATTCCGCGCCAAACGTCGCCAAAGAGATGCATGTGGGCCACGTCCGCTCGACCATCATCGGTGATGCCGCAGTCCGCACGCTCTCCTTCCTCGGCCATAACGTGATCCGTGCCAACCATGTGGGCGACTGGGGAACGCAGTTTGGCATGCTGATCGCTTTCCTTGAGAAGCAGCAGAGCGAACATCACGCAGAGATCGCCCTCTCCGATCTGGAAAACTTCTACCGCGAAGCGAAGCGCACCTATGACGAAGATCCGGCGTTTGCCGAGCGTGCGCGCGGCTACGTGGTCAAGCTTCAGGGTGGCGATGAGTACTGCCGCAAGATGTGGAAAAAGCTTGTTGATATCACCATGTCGCATAACCAGATCGTTTACGACCGTATGAACGTGACGCTGACCCGCGATGACGTGATGGGCGAAAGTCTTTATAACGCCATGCTGCCCGGCATCGTGGCCGATCTGAAAGCCAAAGGTCTGGCGGTAGAGAGCGAAGGCGCAACGGTTGTCTTCCTGGATGAATACAAAAACAAAGATGGCGACCCGATGGGCGTTATCATCCAGAAAAAAGATGGCGGCTATCTCTATACCACCACCGACATCGCCTGCGCCAAGTACCGCTATGAGACGCTGAAGGCCGATCGCGTACTCTATTATATTGATTCACGCCAGCATCAGCACCTGATGCAGGCGTGGACCATCGTCCGTAAGGCGGGCTACGTGCCTGAGTCCGTACCGCTTGAGCACCACGCCTTCGGCATGATGCTCGGCAAGGATGGCAAGCCGTTCAAGACCCGCGCTGGCGGCACCATTAAACTCTCCAATCTGCTGGATGAAGCGGTTGAACGCGCAACCCAACTGGTTCGCGAGAAGAACCCCGATATGCCGGCCGATGAGCTGAAGGCGCTGGCCAACAGCGTGGGCATTGGTGCTGTGAAATATGCAGACCTGTCCAAAAGCCGCACCACCGATTACGTGTTTGACTGGGATAACATGCTGGCCTTTGAGGGCAATACCGCGCCCTATATGCAGTATGCCTATACCCGCGTGCTTTCCGTCTTCCGCAAGGCGGGCATCGCGGAATCTGAAGTGACCGGGAAAACCGTCATTGCAGAAGATCGTGAAGCCGCGCTGGCCGTACGCCTGCTCCAGTTTGATGAAACCATTACCCAGGTTGCCCGCGACGGCACGCCGCACGTGATGTGTGCTTATCTCTACGATCTGGCAGGCCTGTTCTCCGGCTTTTACGAGCACTGCCCGATTCTGTCGGCTGCGGATGAGGCGACCCGACAGAGCCGCCTGAAGCTGGCGCTGCTGACGGCAAGAACGCTGAAGCTGGGTCTGGATACGCTGGGCATTGAGACAGTAGAAAGGATGTAACGCCCTTTCCAGATTCGTATGGGTAAAGAAGTAAGCCGTGATTCTCTTAGCAAACGGCAAATAAGGTTAAAGCGAAGGGAGTACCGGTCGATTGTAAAGCGTCCCGCGCCATGGACGGCGCGGGCCGAGCTGTCAGGGACGACGCTTTTTGCGTCTTTACTTTCGACCGGTACTCCCGCAGCAGGCGCAGAACTCAGAGGCAATCATCGATTGCCTCTTTTTTATTGGTAGTTAACCATCACCTGGTTACTCAGTACGCGCAGCGGCTGCGGCAGCCTTCCCTTGCCCTGGACACCATAGGCAAAATGAAGGCTCTCTCCCGCGTTAATATTAGTCAGGCCGCGCGTCGTTCCGCTGGCGCCTTCCAGCGCCACGCAGCGGCTTTGCGCACAGAGCCAGGCGCGCAGGCCGGATGGAGGCGGGCCGGTCAGCACATAGCGCCAGGCTATCTCTGTCATCACGCCGGTAACCGGTTCTGCCGGGCTGAGCGCTGGCGACGTGGCCATCTCACCGCGGTTACCGATCCCCGGGCCGGGTGAACTGGCCTGCCAGCCACCACCGGCCATCGCCGCGCCGGGTAGAACCAGCGCCAGCAGCAGTGCAGCGCTTTTCATTACTGCCCTCCGATGGTTGAGGTCATACGGATTTGACGGTTGTCGGTCAGCTCAAGGTTAGAGATCACCATCAGCTGTGGCAGGTTACGACGCAGGAAGCGGGCCAGCAGCGCACGCAGAGGATGATTCACCAGCAATACCGGCGGCGCCCCCAGCGACTCCTGATGATTCAGCGCTCCCTGCGCCTGCGCCAGCAGACGATCGGCGAGGCCAGGTTCCAGCCCGCCGCCGCCCTGCAACGCTTGTAGCAACAGGCGCTCCAGCGAACTGTCCAGGCCGATAACCTGCACCTCGCCGTTACCCGGGAACCACTGCTGGGTAATGGCTCTGCCCAGCGCAACGCGCACGACAGAGGTCAGCTCATGCGGATCGTTCTGCACGGGCGCGTGCTCGGCCAGCGTTTCAATAATGGTGCGCATATCACGCATAGAAACGCGTTCCAGAAGCAGGTTTTGCAGTACCTTATGCAGCGTCGTTAATGTAATGACGCCAGGGATCAGATCTTCCGTCAGCTTTGGCATCTCTTGGGTCACGCGATCCAGCAGCTGCTGCGCTTCCTGACGGCCAAACAGCTCGCTGGCGTGCTGCCCAATCAGGTGATTGAGGTGGGTGGCGACCACGGTGCTCGCCTCCACCACGGTGAAGCCCTGAATCTGCGCCTGCTCTTTCAGGGCGCTATCGATCCAGACTGCCGCCAGGCCAAAGGCCGGATCGACCGTCGCTTCACCCGGTAAAGTGCCCGCCGCCGTGCCAGGGTTGATCGCCATCCAGCGCCCCGGATAGGCGTCACCGCTGCCAATTTCCACACCCTTCATCAGAATGCGATAGCGGGCGGGTGGCAGATCCATATTGTCACGGATGTGCACCACCGGCGGCAGGAACCCCATCTCCTGAGCGAATTTTTTACGAATACTGCGGATACGTCCCAGCAGTTCGCCATCCTGAGTGTTATCCACCATCGGGATCAGACGGTAGCCCACCTCCATCCCGAGCGAATCTTCAAGCTGGACGTCGGTCCAGGAGGCTTCTACCGTGGCCGCCGTTTCAGTCTGACGGGGCTTAACCGGCACTTCCGCCTTCGGTTGAGTCTCTTTGCCCCTGAGATACCAGGCCAGGCCAAGCAGCGCCGCCGTGAAGAGCAGGAAGACGAAGTTCGGCATCCCGGGCACCATGCCCAGCATGCCCAGCACGCCCGCACTCAGCATCATTACGCGTGGGTTTTTGAACAGCTGGGTTACCATCTGCTCGCCAACGTCCTGATCGGTCGCGACACGGGTAACGATAACGCCCGCTGCGGTGGAGATTACCAGCGCCGGGATCTGAGCTACCAGGCCGTCACCGATGGTCAGCAGCGTATAGGTTTCACCAGCGCTGCCAACGGACATGCCGTGCTGGATAACCCCTACCAGCAGGCCGCCCACCACGTTGATCACCATAATCAGGATGCCCGCGATGGCGTCACCGCGCACAAACTTACTTGCACCGTCCATCGAACCGTAAAAGTCAGCTTCCTGGGTCACATCAGAGCGGCGTTGTTTCGCTTCGTCTTCGCCAATCAGGCCGGCATTCAGGTCGGCGTCGATCGCCATCTGTTTGCCCGGCATCCCGTCAAGAACAAAGCGCGCGCCAACTTCAGCGATACGGCCCGCACCTTTGGTGATAACCATAAAGTTAATGATAACGAGGATGATAAATACCACGATACCGATGGCGAAGTTGCCGCCCACCAGGAAGTGCCCGAAGGCTTCCACGACCTGGCCTGCCGCCGCGCCGCCGGTATGTCCTTCCATCAGGATAATACGCGTAGAGGCGACGTTCAGCGCCAGGCGTAACAGCGTGGAGAAGAGCAGAATGGTTGGAAAGGCGGCGAATTCCAGCGTGCGCTGGGTAAACATCGCCACCAACAGCACCATGATCGACAGCGCAATATTAAAGGTGAAGAGCAAGTCGAGGATGAAGGCCGGCAGCGGCAGCACCATCATCGACAGGATCATCAGGATCAATACCGGCCCGGCCATAACCTGCCACTGGGTATCTTTAAAATTCGGTAAGCGCAATAGTGCGGCCAGATTCGCCATCAGTCTTCTTCTCTTGAGCCAAAGTCCAGCGCTTCCGGCACCGGTAAATTGTCAGGTTTTTTCGGGGCCAGGCCTCCCTCCAGCTTCCAGCGACGGAGCTGCCAGACCCAGGCTAACACTTCTGCTACAGCGGCATATAACGTGCCCGGAATATGCTGCCCAATCTCAGTATGCCGGTAGAGCGCACGCGCCAGTGGCGGCGCTTCCAGCAGGGGAATACGGTGCTCTTTGCCCAGTTCACGAATGCGCAGCGCAATCTCACCGGCGCCTTTCGCCACCACTTTAGGGGCGCTCATTTTGCCTTCGTCATATTTCAGCGCCACCGAGTAGTGCGTCGGGTTGGTGACGATCACGTCCGCCTTCGGCACGTCAGACATCATGCGTCGCTGGGCCGCGGCCCGCATCTGCTGCCGGATGCGACCTTTCACATGCGGATCGCCCTCCTGCTGTTTGTATTCGTCACGAATATTCTGGCGGGTCATGCGCAGCCCTTTGTAGTAGCTGTAGATCTGCCAGAAGACGTCAAACCCTACCATCGGCGACAGCCCAAGGACGATCAGCAGACAGCACATGGCGATCATATTCAGGGCGCTGGCCAGCGCATTAAACGGCGACTCGCTGACTAACCTCAGCATCTCCGGCCAGTGGGTACGCAGATAGAGCCAGGTTACACAGCCCACCAGTATCGCCTTCAGCACCGCCTTAAGCAGTTCCGCCGCCGACTGCGCGGAAAACAACTTTCCCAGCCCTTTGATCGGGTTTAATTTGCCCATATCAAACTTGATTGCTTTGCCGCTGATGAGAACCCCACCGAGCAGCATTGGCGCGGCGATGGCGACCAGTACCAGTCCGGCCATCATCGGCAACAGCGCAAAAACAGCCTGCGGGATCAGGTAACCAATTTGGTGCAGCATCAGGCTGCTGTCGCTGACGACCGTATGATTGAACTTCAGGCCGTCGGCCAGCAGAGCGCCAAGTTTCCTGGCAATCGTGAGGCCGCTCAGCCATAAAATACTCAGCCCCGCCACCAGCATCAGGACGGAGGTCAGCTCCCGCGATCGCGGAATCTGCCCCTCTTCCCTCGCCTTTTCTATTCGGTGGGGTGTGGCGTCTTCGGTCTTTTCCTCGTCGCTGTCCTGGGACACGGCAGCTTACCTCAATGCGAAATTTCAGCGGCTAGCATGCCAAATCCGCGCAGCAATGATGGCGCGAGTAAACGCGTAAAAGGGGGGTTATTTTGCGGATAGCGGAGAAAGGGGACGGCAGAAGCCGTCCCCTTGTTCAGGGAGTCGTATAACTTGTATGCCGCCGGCGCGGCTGAGGATCAGAATCCGAGGCTGTCCAGCAGGTCATCAACCTGATCCTGGTTCGCCACTACGCCCGGTGCCGTACCGTTAATTTGCGGTCCGTTGAGCAGACTGTCCGCATCCTTTTTAGGACGCGACGCCGGTTCTGGCATATTCTCCAGCAGCACCGCCAGCAGCTGACGCTCAATCTCCTGGATAACGTCCATCATGCGTTTGATCACCTGACCGGTAAGGTCCTGGAAATCCTGCGCCATCATGATTTCCATCAGCTGAGCGTTAGTGAACGCAGTATGCTCCGGCACGGCTTCCAGATAACCACGGGTATCCGACACCAACGTGCGGGCGTCGGCCAGATCGACAGGATGTTCAAACCACTCATCCCAGCGCCCCTTCAGGTCTTTCGCGCCATTTTCCATCAGCGTCTGCCGTGGCTGCGAAGCCTCCACACAGTTCAGGGCTCGCTCTGCCGCCTGCGCGGTCATTTGCACTACGTAGTCCAGTCGATCGCGCGCATCAGGAATGGCTTCAGCCGCTTCGGCTATCGCCTGATCCAGGCCCAGCTCACGCAGGCTGTCGCGCAGCATACGCGTAAGTGAACCGATGCGAGTGATGATGCCTTGTGCAGAGGCCGCATCAACATTTGGTGTCGGAATAGTGGTCATCTCGGCTCCTTACATACCCAGCTTTTCGAAGATCTTACCTAACTTCTCTTCAAGAGTGGCTGCCGTAAAAGGTTTAACAACGTAGCCGCTGGCTCCCGCCTGAGCAGCCGCGATAATATTTTCTTTCTTCGCTTCTGCCGTCACCATCAGCACGGGCAGCTTGCTCATCGCAGCGTCTGCACGAATGGTTTGCAGCAGCTGCAAGCCGTCCATATTGGGCATGTTCCAGTCGGAGATCACGAAGTCGAACCCGCCGGCACGCAGTTTCGACAGTGCGTCAACGCCATCTTCTGCTTCTTCAACGTTGTTGAAGCCCAGTTCTTTCAGCAGGTTACGGACGATACGACGCATCGTGTTGAAATCGTCGACCACCAGAAACCGCATATTTTTATCAGCCATACTTACTCCTGTTTTGTGTAGCCCCGCGGACGGGCGCTGCGTTATATACGTAATGCCTGTCCGGCGCTAATTTTTGCCAGCATGTGCTGGCTGATTTGGTGGAGATCCACCACTTCGCTGGCGCCCCCGAGGCCAATTGCCTCGCGGGGCATACCAAAGACCACACAGCTCGCTTCGTTCTGAGCGATGGTCCAGGCACCAGCTTTGTTCATTTCGAGCAGGCCAGCTGCTCCGTCGTTGCCCATCCCGGTCAGGATCACGCCTACGGCGTTGCGACCGGCATACTGGGCCACTGACTTAAATAAGACGTCCACCGAGGGCTTATGGCGGTTTACCGGCGGCCCTTCATTCAGCTTGACCTGATAGTTCGCGCCGCTACGCGTCAGTTCCATATGCATCGCGCCGGGCGCGATGTAGGCATGGCCGGGCAGAATTCGCTCACCGTCCTCGGCCTCTTTTACCGTAATCTGACACAGCTTATTCAGCCTCTCCGCAAAGGAGCGGGTAAAGCCTGGCGGCATATGCTGAGTAATCATCAGCGCCGGGCTGGTCGCAGGCAGCGGCTGAAGCACATGACGGATCGCTTCAGTCCCCCCCGTAGATGCGCCGATAGCGATCAGCTTTTCGCTACTTAACAGCGGGCCCGCTTTCAGCATTGTCGGGGCTGGCTGTGGGCCGCGCATTTGCAGCCTGGCGCGGGAAGCTGCGCGTACCTTATCGGCAATCATCTGGCTGTAGCCCAGCATGCCTTCACGGATCCCGAGCGAAGGTTTCGTCACGAAATCCACCGCGCCAAGCTCCAGCGCTCTCAGCGTGATCTCCGAACCTTTTCCGGTCAGAGAGGAGACCATCACGACCGGCATCGGCCTCAGACGCATCAGTTTTTCGAGAAAATCGAGGCCGTCCATACGCGGCATTTCCACATCCAACGTCAGCACGTCGGGGTTGAACTGCTTGATAAGATCGCGTGCCACCAGCGGATCGGGCGCCGAGGCGACCATTTCCATATCTGAATGGCTGTTGATAATTTCCGTCATCAGCTGACGCATCAGTGCGGAGTCATCAACGCATAACACTCTGATTTTACCCATCATCTTTCCTTAGTCAGTCCGTAGACCGTCTGGCCGCGCAGATAAAACTCTTTACTAATCTGGCTGAAGTTTTCCGAGTGACCGGCAAACAGGATGCCGCCGGGTTTCAGCATCGGCACAAAGCGCCGTAAAATCTTCTCTTGCGTTTCTTTGTCAAAATAGATCATGACGTTACGGCAGAAAATGGCATCAAACGGCCCGGGGACAGCCCACTCATTAGCCAGCAAATTGAGCTGGGCATAAGAGACCATGTTCGCCAGGTCGGGGCGTACCCGCACCATACCGGCGTGGGGGCCCGTGCCGCGAAAGAAAAACTTTTGCATCTGCTGCGGCGAAAGCGTCCGCAGCTCTTCCTGGCGATAAACGCCAGCCAGCGCCTTCTCCAGCACCTGAGTGTCGATGTCGGTAGCGTGCACCTGGAATTTCCCCGGGCCGCTGCCCAGCGTTTCCGCCAGCGTCAGCGCGATGGAGTAAGGCTCCTCCCCGGTTGAGGCCGCGGCACACCAGACGTTAAAGTTGCCGCTGCGCCGTTTAGCATGCTCGGCCAGAATCGGGAAGTGGTGCGCCTCACGGAAAAATGCCGTCAGGTTCGTGGTCAGCGAGTTGATAAACGCCTGCCACTCCGGACTGTTGGAATCACTCTCCAGCAGCGCCAGGTAACGGCCAAAATCGTCGATGCCCAGCATCCTCAGCCTGCGAACCAGCCGGTTGTAAACCATTTCCCGCTTGTGATCGGCCAGTACAATACCGGCTCGCTGATAAATCAGCTGACTGATACGCCTGAAATGGGTATCGGATAACGGCAGGCGCTGTGCCATCTGGCCCAGCAGCGTTGCGTTTTCCGCCGGCGCTAACAACGTCGATTTTTTCATCCAGATTCACCCTGCTAATTGCAGTCTATGGGGTTAAAGCTAAGTCATATTCCCTGCTGGCCTGCGTGGCAACCTGGTCCGGCATGTCTGCGTCGCTGAGTGAAAACTTGCTCACTGCGCCCGTCAGATGCTCTGCCTGTGCTTCAAGTGCTTCTGTGGCTGCTGCCGCTTCCTCTACCAGCGCGGCATTCTGTTGTGTAACCTGATCCATCTGGCTGACGGCATCTGCCACCTGCTCTATTCCGCGCCGCTGTTCGTCGGAGGCGGAGGCGATCTCGCCCATAATGTCGGTGACCCGCGTCACCGAGCGGACAATCTCGTCCATCGTTTCACCCGCTGAGGCGACCAGCACGGAACCCTGACTGACCCGGCTGACTGACTCTTCAATCAGCCCTTTAATCTCTTTGGCCGCCTGCGCGCTGCGCTGGGCCAGACTGCGTACTTCACCCGCGACCACCGCAAATCCCCTTCCCTGCTCGCCGGCGCGGGCCGCTTCCACGGCCGCGTTCAGCGCCAGGATGTTGGTCTGGAAGGCGATGCCGTCAATGACGCTGGTGATATCGCCAATTTTCTTCGAGCTGCCCGCAATCTCATTCATGGTGGCAACGACGTTACCAGTCAGCGAACCGCCTTTATGCGCCGTGACCGATGCCTCCTTCGCCAGCTGTGACGCCTGCCGGGCGTTTTCAGCGTTCCCGGTCACCGTTGCCGTGAGCTGCTCCATGCTGGCCGCCGTTTCCGCCAGTGAAGCCGCCTGCTGCTCCGTACGGGCCGAGAGATCGTTATTGCCTGAGGCGATTTCCCGGATGCCCGTCTGCATCACCTGACTGCCGTCGCGTACGCTGCTGACGGTTTCTGCCAGCGCCTGCTGCATCGCCTTCAGGCTGATAAAGAGCTGGCTCAGTTCATTACGGCCTTCGGCGACAATCGTTCCGCCGAGGTTGCCTGAGGCGATGCGTTCAAAATGACCGCGCATCAGCGCAAGTGGGGCGATGACGGCGTTACGTACCCACACCATCCCGGCCAGCGCGACAGCCAGTGACAGCACAACGGCCATCAGGAAAATCACTTTTGACTGAGTGTAAAAACCGCTGCTCGCTTCGCTGGCAGCCATACGTTCCCGGTCGAAGTGCTGCATCCAGCGGCCATATTCGGCCTGAAACTTGTCCTGAACGCCCTGCGTCGGTGAATCCAGAAAATCCTGTAGCTGATAGTTCTGCAAATAGACAATCAGCTGGGCCAGCTCCTGGGCATAATTGTCATAGACGACTTTGATGCTTTTATTCATTGCCGCGTCGGCTACCGGATACGCTTCGAAGGCCTTATATGCTTTATCGGCAGCATCCAGATCTTCCTGAGCCTTTGTCATCAAACTTGTGACTTTATCGCGGGGAACGCTAAGCGCAGCGCGTGTTCCGGCCCGGCTCAGCGTCAGGCGCGCGCTCAGCAGCGCGGCCCAGGTCTGACCGAGCGCATCACGCTGCGCACCGCTGGCTTCTACCTGATGCATATTGCGCGCATCCTGGCGGAACGAGTTAAACGACAAACCACTGGCAACAATCTGCATGACGCAAAACAGGCCCAGTAAAAAAACGATTGTGGTGGAGATGCGAATCCGACTAAACATCAAAGTCTCCCTGGCAAGGCCGCCCCATCCGGGCGGCTAAAAGTCAGTTAAAAGGTTTCCCAGTTATCTTCTGAAGCGGGTGCGGCCAGCGCTTTACGCGAGGCGACCGGCTCGTTTTTTACCGTCTTAATGACATTAACGGCCTGGATGACATTTTCTTTACGGATTTGAAACACGGCGACGGCCTGGCTCAGCCGGCTAGCCTGCTCCTCAAGCGCAGCCGCGGCGGCGGCGGACTCTTCAACCAGCGAGGCGTTTTGCTGAGTGACGCGGTCCATTTCCGTCACGGCGGTGCCAACCTGATCGATACCCCGGCTCTGTTCACCAGAGGCGGACGCAATTTCGCCCATGATGTCGGTGACGCGGGTGACTGCGCTGACGATATCGGACATGGTTTCACCCGCGCTCTCGACCAGCACCGAGCCGGTATCTACGCGGGCAACTGAATCTTCAATCAGGCTTTTAATCTCTTTGGCCGCCTGGGCGCTGCGCTGGGCCAGACTACGAACCTCGCCGGCGACCACGGCAAAGCCGCGTCCCTGCTCGCCTGCACGGGCCGCTTCCACTGCCGCGTTGAGCGCCAGGATATTGGTCTGGAAAGCGATGCCGTCAATAACGCTGGTAATATCCGCAATCTTCTTCGAACTGCCCGCGATATCGCTCATCGTTTTGACTACGCCATCGACCACTTTGCCGCCTTTCTGTGCGGTCTCGGAGGCGCTGAGCGCTAGCTGAGAGGCCTGACGGGCGTTTTCGGCGTTCTGCTTAACCGTTGCGGTCAGCTCTTCCATGCTGGCCGCCGTTTGTTCCAGCGAGGCTGCCTGCTGTTCAGTGCGGGCAGAGAGATCGTTGTTACCCGCGGAGATTTCGCTCGCGCCGGTAAAGATAGCGTCGGAGCCATCGCGGACGTCGCTGACGGTGCGTACCAGCGCCTGCTGCATTTCGCGCAGGCTCTCAGCCAGCTGCGTCATTTCACTGCGCCCTTCCACCTCAATGGACTGGGTAAGATCGCCACGGGCAATATGACGGATGTGGTCGATATTGCTTTTTAGCGGACGCAGCAAAATATTCTGAATACCGCGCCAGGCCAGCGCAATGACGGCCAGGGTGATCAGCGCGACGGCAAACAGTATCCACAACGTATGCCGGTAAGCGTTTTCGTTGGTTTCCACGCCTTGTGCCGTCAGCTGGTTATTGGTTTCCAGCCAGGAGTTGTACGTCTTTTCGAACTGATTCTGATAACCCTGCGTCGGCTGAGCGACAAATTCGTCAAACCTGCCGGTTTCCATCATCACAATCAGTTCGGTGAGGGCGGTATGCAGCTGTTTATAGTCCGCATGCAGCTGCCTGATGTTCTCAGCCGTTTTCCCTTTTTCAGACAGGTTGGCATTAAAAATGACCATAGATTTATCCGCGCGATCCAGCTCCTGGGCAGCTTCCGCCAGCAGCTCCTTCACCGTTGTGCCGGAGCCCGACTGCGTCGCGTCCTGCAAATAACGGATGCCGGAACGGTTCAGGGTGTTACGCGCCTGGACCAGCGAAACCCATGAGGTGCCCATCGCCTGCTGCAAATCCCGCAGCCGCTGGTTAAAGGCGAAATTTTCTTTGTCGTTTTTAACGGTATTAAAGAAAAGACCACCGGTACCAAGCTGTAAAACCGCAAACAAAATAAGGACACCGACCAGGCCGGTGACCACTTTCATACGTTTGAACATATCTACCTCTGTAAAGGGCCATTTGGCTTTATTATCGGCAGGCTGGAAGGGATCTTTATTGGGGAATCCGCCGGTTGCACGGCGGATGAGAAAAAAAAGAGAGGAAACAGCCCGATGGAAAGCGGGTGCGCCGTGGAATGCGGTGATATGACCCGGTCGCTGGCAGCGGGAACCGCCTCTGAAAATAAAACGCCGCCCTAAGGGCGGCGTTTTCGGTTCATCCGCAGGGTCCAAATCAGAACGTTTCCCAGTTCCCTTCAGAAGCCGCAGGCGCACTGCTTTTGGTGCCAGCTGCTTTGGCCGGCGCCATTTTTGTCATTACCGGCTTCAGGGTTTTGACGGCCTGTTCTTTACGTACGCGGAATACCGCCACGGCCTGCGTCAGACGGCTCGCCTGCTGCTCCAGGGCTGCCGCTGCGGTGGCAGACTCTTCCACCAGCGAGGCATTCTGCTGGGTAACGCGATCCATTTCGGTCACCGCCGTACCGACCTGATCGATCCCCCGGCTCTGCTCATCAGAAGCTGAGGCAATCTCGCCCATGATGTCAGTTACACGCGTCACGGCATTCACGATGTCGTTCATGGTTTCACCGGCGGTGCCAACCAGCACGGTACCGCTATCCACGCGAGCGACAGAATCTTCGATCAGCCCTTTGATCTCTTTAGCCGCCTGCGCGCTGCGCTGCGCCAGGTTACGCACTTCACCCGCCACGACCGCAAATCCCCTGCCCTGCTCACCGGCACGCGCCGCTTCTACGGCAGCGTTCAGCGCCAGAATATTGGTCTGGAAGGCGATACCATCAATAACGCTGGTAATATCGGCGATCTTTTTCGAACTGCCGGCGATGTCGCTCATGGTTTTCACCACGCCGTCGACCACTTTGCCGCCTTTCAGCGCGGTTTCTGAAGCGCTCAGCGCCAGCTGAGAGGCCTGACGGGCGTTCTCGGCATTCTGCTTCACGGTGGCGGTCAGCTCTTCCATGCTGGCGGCCGTCTCTTCCAGAGAGGCAGCCTGCTGTTCGGTACGGGCAGAGAGATCGTTGTTACCGGCAGAAATTTCGCTTGCGCCGGTATAAATTGCATCGGAACCGTCACGGACGTCGCTGACGGTGCGCACCAGAGATTGCTGCATTTCGAGAAGGCTGTTGGCCAGCACGGCCATTTCATTGCGGCCTACAACGTCAATCTTATCGGTCAGATCGCCGCTGGCGATCTTGCTGATGTGGGCGATATTGGTTTGCAGCGGCTTAATCAGAACGCGCTTCAGGCCAAACCAGCACAGCACGATAATCCCCACGACCAGTACCATTACGCCAGCGATAACCGCCAGCATCATGTTATAGGCGTTCTGGTTTGCTTCCACACCCTGCGCGGTCAGGACGTTCTGTGCATTACGCCAGGCGCTGTAAACTGCCTGCATCTCATTTTGTTTCTCTTCGATGTTTTGCTTATACATCTCCACCAGCTGGCGGTTTTCCATCTGCTCAAGCATGGTATTCAGCGCAGATGAATAATTACGGTACTGATCCTCCAGGCTGGCGATCAGCTTTGGATCGGTGCCTGGCGTGTTAGGAATGGAGCGATAGGCCGCGAAAGATTTCCCAGCATCATTCAGCAATGCACGTCCCTGCGTGCTGATGGCCTTCAGCGATTCGCTGTTGATGCTGTTCGCGGTATCGCTCTGTAAACGCAGCATGCCACGGTTCAGCGTGATACGCGTCTGGTTGAGCGCGATCCAGGCATCGGTAAAGAGAGACACGTTCTGGCTGGAGCTCTGCGCAATCGCAAAGTTGTTTTTATCTTTGGTCAGCGCTTGAATAAATAACCCGCCGGAAATCAGCTGCAACGAGCCAAAAACCAGCAGAACGATTAAAAGACTGGTTACAACCTTAATACGTGTAAACATGGAGCACCCTTGGTGTGAATATAATGGAACGTCACCGGATCTATCGGCCTGGTATGGTGGAACTTTATGCGGCACGATGGCTATTTTGAAGTAATAGCGCTGGTGAAATAATTGATAAGCAGACAAATAATTTGTTTGTAAAGGAATAAAAAAAGCCGATCGCGCTGGATCGGCTCTCTTATGATCTGAGCTGGTTTATGCGCTGCGCAGCGTATCCATCAGCGCCATCTCTTCACTGCTGAGCAGTTTCTCAATATCAACCAGGATCAGCATGCGTTCATTGATCGCACCGAGACCGGTCAGATATTCAGTAGACATCGTGACCGCAAATTCCGGTGAAGGGCGGATTTGATCCTGAGTCAGCGACAGAACGTCGGAGACGCCGTCAACCACAATCCCCACCACGCGCTGCTCAAGATTGAGCACGATCACCACGGTATTATCGTTATATTCCACATCCGGCTGCGCGAATTTAATACGCAGATCGATAATTGGCACGATAACGCCACGCAGGTTGGTAACCCCTTTGATGAACTGAGGGGTGTTAGCGATGCGGGTCACCTGATCGTAACCACGGATCTCCTGTACTTTTAAAATATCAATGCCGTACTCTTCGTCACCCAGTGTAAACACCAGAAACTCCTGACCCACAGTTTCGCCAGCGAGTTTAGTGACAGTTGCCATTCCAGTCATAGTTTTACCCTTAATCGGTTAAGTCAGGCTGCGGCTCCCGCCACGCGCTTTTCACGGTTGAGAGACTGAAGTGCCGATACATCGACAATCAGCGCCACGCTACCATCGCCAAGGATGGTGGCCGCCGAGATACCCGGCACTTTGCGATAGTTACTTTCCAGGTTTTTAACCACAACCTGATGCTGACCAATCAGCTGATCCACCAGCAGCGCGTAGCGCTTTCCGGCACTTTGCAGAATAACCACGATCCCCTGGGTCGCTTCGGTTTTCGCGCCCTGCACGTCGAACACGTTCCACAGCTCAACCAGCGGCAGGTACTCACCGCGGACTTCCAGTACGCGCTCGCCGCCGGCCAGCGGATGGAGATCGTCTGCCAGCGGCTGGAGCGATTCCATTACCGCATTCAGCGGCAGAATGAAGACTTCATCCGCCACGCGTACGGACATGCCGTCCAGGATCGCCAGCGTCAGCGGCAGCAGGATACGGATAGTGGTGCCTTTACCCTGCTTAGAGGAGATTTCGACGTGACCGCCCATCTCCTGAATGTTTCTTTTCACCACATCCATGCCCACGCCGCGGCCGGAGACATCTGTTACCTGCTCCGCCGTAGAGAAGCCTGGGGCGAAAATGAGCATACCCACTTCCTCATCGCTCATCGTTTCGCTGACCGGCAGCCCGGAAGAGAGCGCCTTGGCCAGGATGCGTTCGCGGTTCAGCCCGGCGCCATCATCGTTGACTTCGATACAGATGTTGCCGCCCTGATGTTCCGCAGAGAGCGTCAGGTTGCCGACGGCGTGTTTGCCCGCCGCCAGACGTTTCTCCGGCGATTCGATGCCGTGATCCAGGCTGTTACGCACCAGGTGGGTTAACGGATCGATAATGCGTTCGATCAGGCTCTTATCCAGTTCGGTAGAGCTTCCCATCAGCGTCAGTTCAACTTCTTTACCCAGCTTGCTGGCCAAATCGCGCACCAGGCGCGGGAAGCGGCTGAACACATACTCCATCGGCATCATACGGATGGACATCACCGACTCCTGGAGGTCGCGGGCATTGCGCTCCAGCTGGCCCATGCTGTTCAGCAGATCGCCATGGGCGACCGGATCAAGCTCATTAGAACGCTGCGCCAGCATCGACTGGGTAATCACCAGTTCGCCCACCAGGTTGATCAGCTGATCGACTTTTTCTACCGCAACGCGGATGCTGGTGGATTCACTCGCCTTTGGCGCAGCCTTCTTCGCACTATCACGCTTGGCCACAGGCGCGGCCTCGCTCACGACAGCAGGCTCAGGCGCGGCTTCAACAACCGCCTCAGCGACGGCAGGCGCTGGTGCAGCGACGGCTGACGCGTTGATAAACTTGATCTGTGATTCATCGATCACAAAGCAGAGTACGGCGACAATATCGTCCTGATCCACCGAGGAGTCGAGGGTGACTTCAACCGACGTTTCGCCTTTGATTACATCTGATACGGTACCGAGATTGCCCAGCTCTTCCAGCATCAGCGGAATTTCTGTCGGCTTCAGATCGACCAGCGCCAGGCGCAGCGCGCCAGCGGCAGCGGCCGGGGCCGATGCGGGCGCTTCGCTTGCCGCTATTGCCGGGTCAATCACTTCACCTTTGGCTTCCAGTGCCAGCTGGCGCAACGCCTGGCAGATGTATGCAAACGTCTCGGCATTTGGCTCCGTGGCGGTTTTATAGGCATCCAGCTGTTCCTGCATAATATCTTTGGTTTCCAAAAACAGGTTGATGATGTCGGTGCTTAACTGCATTTCGCCGCGGCGGGCACCGTCGAGAATATTTTCCAGAATGTGCGTCGTTTCCTGCAGCACGGTAAAACCAAAGGTCCCTGCCCCACCTTTTATAGAGTGGGCCGCCCGGAAGATAGCGTTAAGCTGTTCCGAATCGGGTTCCTGGGGATCTAACCCCAGCAGGTGTTGTTCCATGTCGGCCAACAGTTCATCGGCTTCATCGAAAAACGTCTGGTAAAAATCGCTGATATCCATGCTCACGGTATCACCTCTGCTGTGAGTCGCGATCGGTCTGGGCCGCTGACGCAGGCGCTACCGGGGCAGGTGCCGTCGGTACTGCCTGACTGTCCGCAGGCTCAGCCTGTGGGAGTTGAGGGTCTGGGTTTTTGCTGGCATCGCCGGGTATCGCCGGTGCCGCTATATTTTTAAAACTTGCCGGATCGGGGTCGCTAATCTGCACGACATCGCTTTCCGAGTTTTCCTTTTCAATCTGCTCTTCGGTATCGTGGTTCAACACCAGCAGGCTGATTCGGCGGTTAACGGCATCATCCGCGCCGCGGTTTTTCAGTTTCATGGTATCGGCCATGCCGACCACACGAAGCATTTTGTTGCCGGCCAGACCACCGATGGTCAGTTCACGGCGAGAGGCGTTAGCGCGATCGGCTGAAAGCTCCCAGTTACTGTACCCCCGGTCACCGCCGCCGTACTGGATATCATCCGTATGTCCGGACAGGCTGATCCTGTTTGGTATGTCATTCAGAATGGGCGCGATAGCACGCAATATGTCACGCATATAAGGCTCAACGTCTGAACTCCCGGTTTTAAACATTGGCCGGTTCTGGCTGTCAATAATCTGAATACGCAGCCCCTCCTCGACCATGTTAATAATCAAATGAGGCCGTAATGCCCGCAGTCGGGGATCGGCTTCGATCAGCTGATCCAGCCGTTCACGCAGTCGGTTAAGCCGGATCTCTTCCAGCTTGCGTTTCTGCGCATCCATATTCACTACTTTATGGACTTCGCCCTGCTTTTGCGTGGGGTCTTCCCCACCGCCCGGAATCGGACTCACGCTGTCGCTGCTGCGTGCGCCGCCGGTCACCGCCGTCTTCAGCGGCGTTTTAAAGTAATCGGCAATCTGCACCAGCTGCTGAGGGTTGGAGACGGAAATCAGCCACATCACCATAAAAAAGGCCATCATGGCGGTCATGAAGTCTGCGTAAGCAATTTTCCATGAGCCGTGTGCACCATCATGCTTCTTATGCTTCTTGCGCTTAACCAGCACAATAGGGTGATTGTTATTCATGCGTCCTGATCCGATGTCTGTTTCGCTGGCGATTTCGCGTTACGGACGTGCTCCTCCAGTTCGGTAAACGACGGTCTTTCCGTTGAGTAGAGCGTTTTACGGCCAAACTCAACGGCGATCTGCGGCGCATATCCATTCAGGCTGGAGAGCAGCGTCACCTTGATGCACTGCATCATCTTGGTGGATTCGGCACACTTCTGGCGCAGTACGCCGGCCAGTGGAGAGATAAACCCATAGGCCAGCAGGATCCCGAGGAACGTCCCGACCATTGCGTGAGCAATCAGCTCTCCCAGCTCGGCTGCCGGACGATCTGCCGACGCCAGCGTATGTACCACCCCCATTACCGCCGCCACGATGCCGAAAGCGGGAAGAGAATCCCCTACCGAGGCGATGGCCGTTGCAGGAACGTCACACTCATGCTCGTAGGTTTCGATCTCTTCATCCATCAGCGCTTCGATTTCAAACGCGTTCATATTTCCGCTTACCATCAGGCGTAAATAATCGGTAATGAAGTCCACTAATCTTTTATCGGCAATAATGCGCGGGTAATTAGCGAAAATTTCGCTGTCCTGCGGACTTTCAATATCCTGCTCCAGCGACAGCATCCCCTGCTGACGGGATTTCGCCATCAGACGGTAGAGCAGCGCCATCAGATCCATATAGACGGCTTTATTATATTTTGAGCCGCGCATCAGTAGCGGAAAGGCTTTAAGCGTCGCTTTAATCGACTTGCCATTATTACCGACGATAAACGCGCCAATACCTGCACCGCCTATTATCAGCAGTTCAGAAGGTTGATAAAGCGCGCCGAGGTGACCGCCAACCATGGCATAACCGCCCAACACCGACGCGGTAACCAGGATATACCCTATAATAATTAACACATTCAATCCTTACGTCTGGTGACGAGTGGGTGGATGATTCCTGACTGCGCCAGGCCCTTTCATTCAGCCTCAGGCAAAAAAAAAGCAGCGGTTAAATAACCGCTGCTGGATTCATTCCACATGGGGATCTTCTGTTAAACAGCTTGTTTGACAGGTTCATCCAGCAGTTGTGAAATGTTATCGGCAGATTCTACCGAAAGTTTACGTCTTTTTACTGCCCGCGAAGGGGGCTGGCACAGGCTGCAAACAAAGCTGCCAACAGGCTGGTGCGCATGGTTAATGAAGCTGCCGCCGCAGCATTTACAGTCGGACAGTTCGAGCATTCCGCTCTCAACAAACCGGACTAAGGTCCAGGCGCGCGTCAGCGCTAATAGTGGGCCTTCGTCCTGTTGCGGGCACTGCTCGAGGTAGAGCCGGTAGGCCTTAATCACAGCCTCCACGCCTTTGCTCAACCCGCTTTTGAGTAAAAACTGCCAGGCGTTACAGAACATGGAAGAGTGAATATTCTGCTCCCAGGTCATAAACCAGTCCGTAGAGAAAGGGAGCATCCCTTTTGGCGGCGGGCTGCCGCGCAGCTCTTTATATAACTTAATTAAACGACCGCGGCTGAGCTGCGTTTCGCTTTCTAACATTTGCAGACGTGCGCCCAGGGTGATTAATTCCATCGCCAGCTGAATATCACGCGCTTCCTGCACAATACTTTTATCACTCATTAACTCGCCCTCTTTTTCGGCAGCTCATCTTCTTTCGCTGACGCATTGCGCAGTAAACGGCTGGATAACAAGATGCCCGTGTGGATTTGCTGAAGATCGTCCACGCGAGATTCCTGAGTCAGGCGGTTAATAGTAGTGTGGTCGTTAAAACGGAACTGACAAATTAACTGGTTCGTTTCGGCGAGCTTAACCATTTCTGGCAGCGTCAGCTGAGCCAGTACATCGGCCATCGCTTCATCAATACCCAGACGGAACATCGCCGAGGCTTTTTCCTGGTTAATAAGGCGTTGTGCGAGCAGCAAATATGACAAGTTGATATCGTAAATATGTTTGAGTAATTCTGTTGTACCCATTTTTGTTCCGTCCTGACTGACACTACATAAACGTTTGCGGACAACGCCGCTACCTTGGTTGCTGCTTGGTAAAGCTAAAGATGGCAAAAAATTCAGTGGCAGAAGCCAAACGTTTGCGAAGCTGTAAGCTGCCTTAAGGCGTCATACAGAAAGTGGTCATTAACCCATTTTGCCAGGTGCTGCTCCTGAGTTTTTCATCTCTTCCCTGACCTCCCTTCCTGTCGTTTTCTGCGTCTGTTTTAAGACTATTCCGAAAACAAGGCAACTCTATCCGCTCTGATTTAGACATACAACGTGGACCACCCTTAATTTTAGATAAAGTGTGATCCAGATCACACTTTTTGGCGATTTTTGCTAAAATAAACCTTCAGGAATACTGTTGATTAGCACACTAAGTAACCAAAACAGGGCCAATTTGTTAAATTTCGCCTGGTAGCCCACTTTTACAAATGAAAATGATTCTTTTTAGGAGCTTTCCACGGCATAGAAACGTGATCCGGATCTTAGTTGTTATTTAATGCTAGTTATTTATTAAAATGCAGAACAATAAACTGATTGACTGCGCTTTACACGCACATTAAATAATCACTAAAGGTGACAGTTGAGTAGGTAGATGAAGACATAAATGTGACAGAGCGCAACATTTGATTGATGAGTGATAATGTTTTGTAAAGCGCGCCGGGCTTGTGTTTATGGTCTGCAAGGAGTTGTAACAGAGGGTACATTAAGGATATGAATGTTTGGAATGGTGTTTCAGGTTCGCTGGTATGGTATCGGCATCCGGGGCTAATTCTTTAGTTAAAAAGCCTATTTTCTGTTTTTTCTTTTAAAATGGTCCTCATTTCGCCGTTATCCCCTTCACCTGGCTCAGCCGGGCCCATAAAAAAAGGCGATCTGAGATCGCCTTTTTGCAGTAATGGCACGTCTTATGCTAGTCGCGGAAAGGTGGCCACTTTATTGGCCTCTCCTTGCTCTTTTGTCCGGGCTGGGATTGCCAGCAAATCTTTCAGATATGACTTACGCCAGTGGGTTATATCGTTCTGGCGCAACACGGCCATCATGTCGTTATAGCGTGAGATACGCTCATTCAGCGGCATGGTCGCGGCCTGGTTCAGCGCTGCGGCAACTTCATCACGATCGTATGGATTGACGATAAGCGCTGAAGTCAGCTCGTTTGCCGCTCCGGCAAAGCGTGACAGTACCAGAACGCCCGGGTCCTCAGGGTCCTGCGCCGCCACATACTCTTTCGCTACCAGGTTCATCCCGTCACGCAGCGGCGTCACCAACCCAATATCTGTCAGGCGGAAAATTTTCATCAGCAGCCGACGATCAAAATGCTGATTAAGGTAGTAGAGAGGCGTCCAGCCCAGCGTGCCGTATTTGCCATTTATACGACCAGCTTCCGTTTCGAGCTGATGACGGATGTCCTGATAAGCCTGAACGTCGCCCCGGGAAGTAGGTGCAATCTGGGAGTAACGGATATTTCCGCGATGCTCAGGATAGTTCTCAAGCAGCGCTTCATAGGCAAGGAAGCGTTCCGGCAGCCCTTTCGAATAATCCAGTCGTTCACAGGCGATGATATTTTTCGCATCACCCAGCTCCCGCTTCATGGCCGCCATTTTCGGTGGAAGCGGCCCTTCAGCCATCTCCTTGATGCTGTCTGGTTCAATGCCGATAGGATAGACTTCAGTTGCAAAGTTATTGCCAAAGGCGCGGTGTTTTTTGCCGTCACTCTGCACCTGGGTCAGCAGCGACAGGCATTCCAGAAACGCCGTGCGGTCGCTCTCGGTCTGAAAGCCCAGCAGATCGTATTCACACAGCATCTCCAGTAATTCATTATGCGGCGGCAATGCGTTGAAGATTTCCGGCGTGGGGAAAGGAATGTGCAGGAAGAAACCGATACGGTTATTGACGCCCAGCTTGCGCAGCGCGGCGGCGAAAGGCAGCAGATGATAGTCATGTATCCATAAGACGTCATCAGGCTTCAGCAGCGGCAGCAGACGTTCCGCCAGCATCGTATTCACATCACAGTAGCCTTCCCACGCTTCCCGCTGGAAGTTGACCAGATCGAGTCTGTAGTGAAACGCGGGCCAGATCACGGCATTGGAAAACTGTAAATAGTAGAGGTCATAATCTTGTTGGTTAAGAGCAAAAGAGGCATAGGTCACGTTATCCTGTTCAAACAGGCTCATCTCCTCGTTCTCTTCACCCGTCTCATTGATATCGCCGTTCCAGCCGAACCATAACCCTCCGGTAGTTTTAAGCGCATCCATAATGCCCACGGTCAACCCGCCTGCGCTGGTCTTGGAACCGTCCGGAACAGCGATGCGGTTAGATACGACTACTAAGCGACTCATAACCTTGACTCCTTACCGACGTTGTATCGTCTTGATATAATTGTAATAAAGTTTGATTAAGCCAGTGATAAACCGCCTCAACGTCAGACAGACGATAGGCTGCCTGGGTCTGGCCTTCACCCACTTTGATCGAGATCCCATCCATGGCATTGACCGCATTAAAACCTGCTTCATCGGTCAAATCGTCACCAATAAATACCGGCGTTCTTCCGGCAAACGGCGCCTGCTGCATAAAATCTTTCAGCGCGGCACCCTTATTCACACCTTGCGGTTTTAATTCCACCACGCATTTACCCGGCTGAAGCGCCAGCATTGGATAACGATGGGTCATTGCTTCAGCAAGCTCAAGCACCGCTTGCTGATACTGTTCGGCCTGACGATAGTGAAGCGCAAAAGCCATTCCTTTGGTTTCCAGCTGCGTGCCCGGCATCCTGGCAACGGCTTCAGTGAGCAGCGTCGACAGTTCACTGCTCACCGTATCCGGCAGGGAGATCCGTTCGGTCTGGCCATGAATATCACGGCGCTCGGCACCGTGAACGCCGGCCAGCGGAAGCTGGAGCGGCGCAGCCAGCTGATCAAGCTCGACGAGCGGACGTCCGGATACCAGCGCCAGCGCGCCTTCACTGGCTTCAGCCAGTTTTTGCAGATTTGCGATCACGCCTTTCGGGATAAATGCTTCATCCGGGCGAGGCTGGATAGCGGCAAGCGTTCCATCGACGTCAAGAAAGAACGCGTAGCGCCTTTCCCGGAGCAGCTGTGGACCAGCATCTTTCTGGATGTTCACTGGATTCCTCCTGATTGGGGGGTTGAGGAAAAAACAGAGTTGACGCTGGCGGTCTGCGCTGACCTGAAAATCGATCGTGGCAGAGAAAAATGCAGAAAGGAGGTCATATTACTTTTCATTATTTATACTGGAACATTGTCCTTTCAGTTGCGGTTTACTCTCTGAGAGCAGCTTTACCGTCGCATCATTTCACACGCCATAGCGTAACCTTTTCAGCGTTAAGTATAGACGCTGATCCGCACTCTGCCAGACGAAACGGCGGGCAGACGCTGCCTGCGGGCTAACAGCCTGCCAAAATAACGTCAGAAAAGAGCCAGGATAAAGACGAAAAGTGGCGTCATGAGACAGAGGTTGTTGTCACAGCAATCCGGAAGGTGAATCAGGAAAACGCGGCGAAGCGGGTCCGCCTCAATAGCCGCTTCAGCAGGCGATGGGCTGCATCCAGAGGGCGTTGATGTCCAGGCCACCCCAACACTTCGTTTCCTCCGGTCCGCTGATACTGTCCCAGCAGAAACGATCGGCCAAATCGACGATTTCAGGTCGGGTACGCTGGTTGCCCGCAAGCGACCAGAAGACGCAGACTTTCGGCGTCAGCAGGGAGTCCTCCCCTGGCTCAGCCACGACCGCGATACGACCGGAGGCGAGCCTCACTACCGAGCCCGGTGGATAGATACCCACCGCTTTGACAAAGGCGTAAAACACCTGACGATCAAAATGCCCTTCCCAGCTTGCCATCTGATGCATCGCGTAGGCGGGATTCCAGCCGTTTTTATAGGGGCGATCGGAGGTGACGGCATCATAGACGTCGCAAACCGCCGCCATACGCGATAGCAGCGAAATTGCCTGACCTTTCAGTCCGTGAGGATAGCCTGAACCATCAATTTTCTCATGATGATGCAGCGCCACGTCGAGCAAATCTTCATCGCCCCCGCTCTGACGCAATAGCGCTTCGCCCAGCACCGGATGCTGTTTCATAATGCGGAATTCGTCATCGGTCAGTTTGCCGGGCTTATTAAGAATATCCAGGGCGACGCCGGCTTTACCGACATCATGCAACAATCCCGCAGTGCCGGCCCTGAGGACCAGCTTTTCATCCAAATTAAGCTGACGCGCCAGAGAAATCATCAGCGCGCAGACTGCTACCGAATGCAGATAGGTGTAGTCATCATGCGTTTTTAGCCGCACTACGCTGAGCAGCGCAGCGGGATGGCGGCTGATAGAGCCGCCGATTTCGTCCACCAGCGGCAGCGTGCTGATGGTATCAATGGTTTTGCCCAGCCGCGCATCGCTGAACATGTCCATCACCTGACCTTTTGCATTAAGGCAGATAGCCTGCGCCTGCGCTACCTCCTGGCAGAGGCCGACGGGTGCAGAGGCTATTGACAGTGCGGGTCGCGTTGCCGCGTCGACGCATACAGGCGTGAGGCCTTTGTCCAGATCGATCCAGACTTCTTTTATGCCGGTGTCAGTAATGACCTGAATCTGCTCCTGACTGGTAAGCAGCATATCATTATGCACGCGCTCGTGTTTCAGCCAGAACACCTCCAGCTTGTGCACATACATGCCGGTGCGTAATTCTGCTACCGGAATCAGCTGTATCATTTTATCTCTCCTGCCTCTCCTGTCTGTTTTCCCAGTCACTACAGGTATCGGCTTTGCCTGATAAACCTTCACTCCCGGGAACAGGGATCGGTCACTTTTAGCCGCTTTTTTACAAATCTCTGCGGACGTTAAGAGTAAAGGCACAGTAAAGGCGGGAGGATAAGCGCGGCTCAGTTCTGTTCTGAGATCAGCAGTGCCATGGTATCGGCTTCTAACGCGCGGAAAACATGCTCTTCATCCGCCGGATAACAGATGTAGTCGCCAGCGCTGAGTTCAACTGGCGATCCGCTCAGGCCAACCAGTGCCTTTCCCTGAGTAATGATGATGTGCTCGACGGAACCGGGTGAATGGGGATGTGAAAGGCGTTCCGACCCAGGCTGGGTGGTAAGAAGATAAATATCGCGACGGGCGCCGGGCGGACAGGTCGCCAGCAGAATAGCCTGATAATCAGCCTGCGCCGCCGTCACCGACGGTCCTTCCCCCCGGCGGATCACCTGCATCTTACTGATTTCCGGCTCCATCAGCCGGGCAAAAGGAATATTGAGCGCCACGCAAAGTGACCACAATGTTTCCAGACTCGGATTACCGTTGCCCGCCTCCAGTTGCGAAAGGGTGGATTTAGCGATCCCGGCACGGCGGGCGACCTCCCCCAGCGACATGCCGGTGCGCTGACGTTCCCGGGTTAAAGACTGGGCGATAAGGGTGATTGGCGTCACGGACACTCCGTTTTATTATAATGAACGAACGTTCGGTTTGAAAAACAGACCGGTTTTGTTCATTATAATGACTATTCGTTCTTTATGAGAAGAAATCGATGATGAAGCACTCTGTGGCACCGCTGGATGGCGGCGTAGTTAAGGCGATTATTCTGGTCTGTCTGGCGGACGCCGTGGTAGGGCTATCCTATGGTTCGCTGGCTGCCGCCGATGGTTTTCCGCTGTGGGTTCCGCTGGCGCTGTCTACGCTGGTGCTGGCCGGCGCCTCCGAATTTATGTTTATTGGTATCGTCGCTGGCGGCGGCAGCCCGCTGACGGCCGCTGCGGCCGGACTGCTGGTCAATGCCCGGCATTTACCCTTTGGTATTGCGGTGAAAGATCTTGTCGGCAAGCGGGCTGCCAGCCTGGCCGGCTGTCACATCATGAACGATGAAAGCGTGGTTTTCGGCCTCTCGCAGCCCACGCCAGCAGCCCGTATTGCGGCCTACTGGCTCTGCGGAATCGGGATTGCTCTCAGCTGGCCACTGAGCGTCATGCTGGGAGCCTCACTCGGTAAACTTATTCCTGATATCAGGGCGATCGGCCTCGACGCGGTTTTCCCGGCGATCCTGATGGCGCTGACGTTTCCGGCGCTGAGGCTGCGCCGGACCCGGTTGCCTGCGCTGGCAGGTTCGCTTCTGGCCCTGATTGCGGTCCCCTTTGTCCCCGCCGGTTTACCGGTGCTGGTTGCCCTCTGCGGGCTACTGATCTGGAAGCATAAAAGATGACGCATACCTTATCGATCGTAACGGGCATCGCTCTGCTGGCCGCGGGCACTTTTGCCATGCGGTTCGCGGGCTACCGCCTTGGCACTCGCCTGCCGCTCTCCGCACGTACGCAGCTGCTGTTAACCGATGCCGCCACCCTGCTCCTGTTTTCCGTGGCGGCGACCGCAGCGTTATTTGAAAACCAGCACTTTGCCGGCTTCGCCCGGCTGGGCGGCGTGCTTTTTGCAGCCCTGCTTGCCTGGCGAAAAGCGCCGCTTATTCTGGTAATTCTCAGCGCCTGCGCGGTGACGGCGCTGCTGCGGACCGCTGGCGTGCAGTAAAAAATATCGCCAAAAAAAAGATGCTCAGATAATTATCTTGAGATAAAGCTTGCCAAACCGGTGTCGTCATGACTAAATAGCGTCATCGGTTTGGAAGACAGACCTTATGAAAGCAGTTTTAGTAAAGCAGTCCTCAGTTCAAGCGTTATCCAAAGATACCCCTTCTTCATGAGTCTCCTCCTAAGTGCCCAATAAGTTACGATCTGCTGTACAGGCCATCTCTGCCGCTTGCGTGGCTCAAAATTAAGGAAGTATCTATGTCTGGTAAAATGACTGGTTTAGTAAAATGGTTTGATGCGGGTAAAGGTTTTGGTTTTATCGCGCCTCAGGACGGCAGCAAAGATGTGTTCGTTCACTTCTCTGCTATTCAGGGTTCTGACTATAAAACCCTGGACGAAGGCCAGAGCGTTGAATTCACCATTGAAAATGGTGCTAAAGGCCCTTCAGCCGCAAACGTTGTTGCCCTGTAAGGGACAACATCTGTTACCCCCGCTTACGACAGCGATGACGGCAACAGCCTGAGCAGTTAAGTAAAGGTAATAAAAAAAACCCGCCCCGGCGGGTTTTTTTGTCGCTTTCGGAAATGCCCTCCCGCTGTCAGCCACGTCTTGTACGCAAAATTCCCTCTTCTCTTCTGCCCTGGGGAAAATTGAGGCATCAAAAACGTTTTCCTTATTACACGCACTCTGTTTCAGGGTCCTGTTTGCGGCGTTTTAAAATATTCACAGAGTTGTTGTATGCTGGTTTCTCTGGTCAGGCAATATATGCGTTACACAATAAAAAGCCCGCCACCCTCATTAAGGGTGGCGGGCTGCAGGCATGCTGGTTAACGCTGCCTGTCTGCTTTAGCTACGACCGCTGGACTTTCCACCTTTTTTGCCCGCGTCCGAGGCTTTTTCAGGATCGTTTTTGAAATTGCCGCCGCCGCCACTTCCGCTGCCGCTGCTTTTGCCGCCTTTTTTACCGGCTTCTGATGCTTTTTCACGATCGTCGGCAAAGTTGCCGGAATTACCACGATGCTGAGTCATAAAAACTTCCTATTCGTGTTTAATTTATTCCGCCGATAGCATAGGTTCTGGAAAAGTCATTTTCCCGCCATCTGCAGCCGTGATGCCTGAATAATTGTAGTCAGGGGGCGGTATTTGCGCCATTAAAGCGGCAGAATTACGGTCTCTGTTTCTGTAAGAAAACTTATATTGTTGTGTAATAAAGGATTTAAATTTTTTAGCGCTTCGCTTGATCCCCGCACCCGTAAAGCTATTTCATCACACCCTGGGTTTATTCAGGGCTGATTAAAACAACCCTTTGTTATTTAAAGTGAATATATATTTTTTTTAACATCTGGTTATTATAACTGTCCCTACTCACCCCCCGCTCTTGCTACGCCAGCGGATGATGGCTCTCAAAGAAGAGGCTATTTCGCATTAGCGTATGGCTTCACGGGCTTTCGGCCAGCATCCGGTTAGCAGGCGTTTAATGACCGGCGGATGACTGAAGCGTAGCGAGCCGTTCAAACTCCAGCGCATCATGACTGCAAAATAACGTCAGCTCTTCAGGATGAGCGCAGGAAAGCTCCCTGAGTTTCTGCTGGTTAATACGGCGTGCTTTATTATCCTCAGCCATAAACCACTGATAGAACCGCAAACCTGGCGTACAGTGCCGCTGCGCCTGATGCATCTCTCCGCGATAGAACCAGGCATCGCCGCCATGTAAAGTCCAGCCGTTGTCGGTGCGTATAGCGATGCCGGCGTGGCCTGTTGTATGTCCTGCAAGGGGTATCATCAGGATCTCCGGCGGCAGGCCGGCGAGCTGATTGACCGCCTCAAAGCCGAACCACCTGTCTCCAGCCGCACGGTAGCCCTGCCAGCCCGACGTACCGCCCCACTGAGCAGGCCGGTAACGCTGCGTTGCCAGCCAGCTGTGCCGCCGCTGGGCGGTATTTATCTCCTCTTCCATCAGATGCACCCGGGCATGAGGAAAATCACTGATGCCACCGGCATGATCGAAATCGAGATGGGTAAGAATGATGTGCCGCACATCTGTAGCTTCAAAACCGAGCGCCTGGATTTGTGACAAGGCGGTTAACGATTCTTTCCGCTGAATATTATTGATAGCCCGGAAGAAGGTCGATAGCGTCCTGGCGGGGGTTTGCATATCCTGATGACCAAAGCCGGTATCCACCAGCACCAGGCCATCATGGTCGGTCTCAATCAGCAGACAGTGACAGGTTAGCTTCGCTTTTAGCCCCGCGCTGAACCCGTCATAAAACGCTCCGCCAACAGGGCACATACAGCCGCAGTTAATATGGTGTATTTTCATGCAGGTTTCCTCGCTAAATGGCGTTAATTTGCTTTAGCCGGTAATTATAGCCAACGCGTCGGTAATAAAATAAAGCGCCTGAGCAAATCACAGCCTCCTTTATTGACAGAAACCTCGTTCAATAAGGAGAAAGTCCCCTGGCATTCCTTATTATTTGAGTTTGCAGCCGTTTTTAAAGTTCCTGTGGATGCATAAAGGCCCGGACGTGCAACATTCACCTGTAAGGTTCCTTTCCCGACTGAGGCCGGAAACAGGCTTGTTTTCTTTTGCTGGATGATGAAGAAAATGATTTACCCTCTGAATAGAGTGATATTGCTCTGATTTATCCTGCTGCAATGGCAGCCGTGGGAGTACCACTGGCAATCCGGCTAATGTTTAGCTCTGTTTTGAAGAATATCTGCGGGATTCAGCCCTGCTAAACCGTAAAGCCGGCACGAAGCGGGCATAAACACGCCCTCCTCATGCCGTCCGATCAGGCGGCCATTTTACGGCACGCATCGGCACAGGCGTGGCATGCCTCCGCGCATTTCTGGCAGTGATCGTGCTGATGCTTCGCGCATTCATCTCCACATTTCTGGCAAAGCTCAGCACAGAGCTTACAAAGTGCAGGTGCTGATTCGCTTTCCAGCGCCATAAACTGCGCGGCAAGCCGGCAAAGGCTGGCGCACTGGGTGTCCAGACGTATGCATTCACGCATCATATCTATGTTGTCTTCCTGCAGGCAGGAGGCGGCGCAGTGATCACAGGCGGCCGCACAGCGATAGCAGGCTTCAAGACAGTTCATATAAGATTCGTTCATTCATCCTCCTTTTATTAATAACGTTACCCTGATAAGCCTGGAACACCCTTACCGGGTTTTCCAGCTAGCTGGCCCGATTTCTCTTTTTTCTGCATGACAATTTTTCCCGTCTCCCTGGAAAGGCATAAGCTGCGCCGGCTGGCCGACATATGACAGACAGGCAAGCGGATAACATCATGTTAAAAGAGGTAATTGGCAGGATGGCTGAACGAAATACGGTCTTCTTTATTTTTAAGGTAATTCTTATTTCTAAACGATTATCGCTCGGGAAAACACATTAATACCTGGAAACATTCAGAATTACAATGTTATTTCCTGAATAAATCCTTTAGAACTCCTTATGTTTATCATTTATATTCAAGCAGTTAAATTAAAAACCCTTTTATTTTGTTTATATTTCCACCGGTAAATATTTCTTTAAAAAAAGACACCGGAATCATATATCTGTCTTATGCTTATTAGTGCAAACGTGAGATTTCTTTTTGATAAACATTACGGAGGTCTCAATTGACTATATATTATCAGGAAAATAATCAGCAGGTTATGATTGGCGAGGCGACATTAAATCTTATTTTCAGCCACCAGGATATTACCCTGCTATCGCTTATTGAACAATTACACACTATGGCCGACGATGAGCAGGATGACGATCGCCTCCTCGGTATCTGGCAGGCCAGAAAATGGTTGCAGACCTTCAGTAAAGGATGGCATTCGGATAGCCGCCCCGACTGGCTGGAGGCGTTGACTTCGCAGGCGGATCGGCGCGTCGCTACGATCGGCCTGGCCGATCCTGCTTCCGGACGGCCACTGCGCTAGTCAGCGACAAACCCAGACCAGCGGACATTCAATACCGCTGGTCAGCGGTCCCACCGATTTTCCTGACCTGCTACGGTGCATTTTTCCGCTCGCCTTCTTCGGTTAACAATGGCTTATCTGCCCTTACCCCCCTGTAAAAAGCGCTAACCCGCTCAATATAACCGGTTGAATATTAACAACTAGCACTTTTTGCAAAAACCTCACTTTCTTAAAAATCCACTATTACTGTACAAGTTATGTATTTCTGTATAACTTTAGCGCAAATCACTTTTTCTTAACGACTTAAGGCAGATAGATGCGTCAGGACGGCTCTAACCCGAAAGCAGAGAACGATATCAGCCGTTATTTCAATGACGCGGCGCTTCCTTCCCAGCAGGAGACGCTGGGACAAATCGTCGTCGAAATTTTGCGCTCCGGCAGGCAAATCACGCGTAAAGCAATCTGTACCAAACTGCTCAAACGCCTTGAGCTTTCCACGTCGGCGGAGCAGGAAAAGCATTATCAGGCGCTAATTGGCATGCTGTTTGGTCGCGGTGACTAAGCGCTCTACCCGCTAAACGCTTATCCAGCATTTATTCTTTATTCGGGTGAGTTACCGCAACCCGCCTGACGTCTCTCTTTCCGGTCATGCTGGTGATGAGGGGCCTGAAAGGGGTTATGCTCAGCGGCTAAGGCTTTATGGAAATGTGCCTGAATAACTGATTCAGAGATGTAGGTATGTATCAAAAAGATGAAGACATATTGACGGATATTGTATTTGGCGAAGCGATCCTTGCCCTTCTCAGAGGGGATGCGCCTGTCAGTAATGCGTCACTGATACAACAATTGCAGCACATGGCTGCTGTCGAAAAAATCCCTGCCAGACAACGTGCCTGCCAGCTTGCTATCGCAGAAGTGAAAAACAACCGACCGGCGCCACCAAAGCCTGTTACGCATCGCGTCCGCGGCCGCGATAACATTCATCTTTTTACGAGTGAAGGCCCACCCGACGGCGCCAAGAAACACTAAGCGATAGTTGCCCTACGCGTTCTGAACCTCATGACGGATGTCTGCAACCGAGGGTGCCCAGAGTGGCAATGCTGAAGATGGAACAGGGAAAGCGGTGATTTAAAAAAACGGATAGCGGAATATAATGGCGATAGAACGAGAGATTATCTTCCCGCCTTTCGCCCGGCAAAGGACTTACCGGAACTCTTCAAGTAACTTACGAAACGCCATCTGGTAGATGATTTTCTTCCCTTCCTGCGTCGACTGCGCGCTGTGAACCTGCAACATGATAAGTATATTTTGCTTACCCAGCGGTTCCCCTGCTTCAATGAGTTCCGAAACAGCGCGACCTATCACTGCGTGGATAGCTATTGAATAATCCTGTTCCTGACCGTGCACACAGGCTCCCACGGTAGCTGGACATATATACAGCCTAGCACCTTAACAACTGTATTGCACTGAGCAGATAGCGGTTTGCTTTTTCCCTGGATGCTGCCTGGCCTTCCCTCTCATTGCAAAACCCGCTCTGCGGGATAAACGTGGCTTCTTATTTAATTAGCTGGGTACTTTTTGAGCACATCCTGCTCAACCACTGTTTTTTTCCCTGCTAAGTTTAAGGAAGAGACGTCGCCTGCGTGCCTTAGCGTCTCGACGTGACGCGCAAAATCCTCGTGTACTTCCGGACTGCATATATTTACGGAAGCGCCGCCATCTTCATCGATCAGAATGCGTTCGCCATCATCTTTCTCCTCCTGCATGTCTCTTCGTGACATTACACTTAAAAGACGCTCAGGACTGCTGAACAGACTTTTTAACAGGCTGTACATGTAAGTAATCTCTTTGAACTAAAAAGACGGCCCGCAGGCCGTCACGGTAATATCAGGATTTTTTGGCGGGAGCCGAATCATTTTCAATCGGTGGAACGGAGCCGATATCGGTACCGGTGACCGGGTTGACCGACGGGTCGGACGCTGTACGTTTAATCATACTGTCCAGATCGGCCTGCTGCTCAGCGGGGAGTTCCACGCTGGCCATGCCGTCACCGCCATCCACAGCCGGGGTAGGATTAGCGACATAGTTGAAGTTTTCATCGGAGTTCCAGCTACCACGAACATCTCCACCTTCAGACATGTTGTAGTAGTTATTGGCATATTTCTCAATCGGCGGCAGTTTTCCTGGCGGGAAGTTATTACGAATAGAGTAAAGCGCCTTTTCAAACGATATCTGGTGCGCCACTTCCCGCGTCATCAGGAAGCCCAGCGCATCTTTCACGCCCGGGTCGTCCGTCATATTGATCAGACGCTCATAAAGGATTTTCGCCCTTGCTTCCGCAGCGATGTTGGAGCGCAAATCTGCCGTCACTTCACCAATGGTATCAACATAGGCTGCGGTCCATGGCACCCCGCCTGAGTTGGTCAGCGCAGGACCGCCGCCATATAACAGCGAGGTCAGATGGCTGTCATTGCCGTTGCCGGTGATATTACGATACAGCTCACCTTCCTCTTCAGTGCCCTCGGCCAGTGCGCCTTTTGCACCCTTGTTCAGCATACCGACCAGTGAACCAATGATCTCAAGGTGGCTCAGCTCTTCGGTAGCGATATCCATCAGCATATCTTTACGGCCTGGATCATCATCTCCCAGCCCCTGGGTAAAATAGCGGCAGGCAGCGGCCAGTTCGCCCTGCGGTCCGCCAAACTGCTCAAGCAGTAAGTTAGCCAGCCCCGGATTCGGCCCGGCAACGCGTACGGTGTACTGCAATTGTTTTACGTGTTTAAACATAGCTCACTCCGGTTTTTATTAAATGTTCTGCTGGCCTGCCTTCAGGCAGGCCTTTCGCTGGTGCTGCGAATTATTTTTTTGCTTCCACACCCGGCGCGGCGGAGCGCACCAAAAACTGCTCGGTGACATCTGGCAGATGCTTCAGGCACCAGTCAGCCATCGCCATCTCCTGCTCACGGATTTGGGTAAAAATACGTGCGCCTTCCTGATCGCCTACAACTTCAGCCGCCGCAATCAGCGAGGTGTAGCTGGCAATTTCAAGGTTCTCAAAGACATAGCCGCTCATAGCGCCTTTTACGACTTCATCGTCGGCCATCATGCCGCCCATCGCCTGACCCATCGCCGACAGCTTGCCCATCGCATCTTTGATCGTGGAACTTGAGGTGTCGTATCTGTCGATAACGGACTGCACCATCGCCTGCTGCTGACGCGTTTCCTCAATATGCTGTTCAATGCGGGCTTTCAGATCGGGATAGTGCTCAAGCCGGCCTGCCATCTTTTCCAGCATGCTTTCAGCCTGCTTTTCCATTGCGTGGGCGTCTTTTACCCAGTCAAGGTAGTGTTCTTCATTCGTCATGATTTACCTCTCACGTTATCGATGCTGCCGTCCGCAGAACTATTGCTGTTCTGCAATCACGGTCAGTTTTTCGTCCGTTGTTTTTTCTTCATTGAGCGTCTCGGTCAGCAGTTTTTCCGCTTCCGTATAGCCGAGTCTGGCGGCCATAGCGCGCAACGTGCCGTAAGTGGCAATTTCGTAGTGCTCGACCTTCTGAGCCGCGCCGATTAACCCTGCATCTCTGACCGGACCGGCCTCCACTGAGTCAATGATTTCCTGGGCTTCTTCCACCAGGCCTTCCAGCGCGTGGCACTTCATGCGTTTGATGCGCACGCCTTCGGTCTTTTCAACCAGCTGATCCAGGCGCTCAATCTGCCCCTGCGTCTCTTCAAGATGCTGTTTAAAAGCCGCGACCAGTTTTTCATCGGTGGCGGCACGGGCCATCTTAGGCAGTGCGCGGGTAATCTGCTTTTCTGCACTGTAGATATCAGATAAGTCGTGGATAAACAGGTCTTCCAGGGTCTTGATAGTCATCATTCTCTCCGTTTTGAAACAGACAAAAATTATGAATCAGGTGTACGTTCAAACTTTTATTAACCTTATTAAGCATAGAAGCAATTGATTCTATTTCCAGAGACAACACCACATAAAAGCCAAATATTAAGAATAGTCTTAATGATGCTTCCATAAGCAAACTCACGCAGTGAAAACACTCGGGAAAGGTATTTTGATTAATTTATGGAGGGAGATTTTACTACCGAAAGGTAAATTAGTAGCTCTGCATTAAAAATGCACACTTTATTTATTCCGTATGAAATCAGGCTGCAAGTATAAAACCCGATACGCTCTCCATGCATGGTGGAGATTATTATGGCCTAAAAAAACCCACTTCCAGAAAGGAAAGTGGGTTTTATTCCGGTACTGTCGTACCGGATAGCACTTAACAGGTCTTAGTCACGGCGGCTGTTCTGCCCGCCTTTTTTACCCGCTTCAGACGCTTTTTCACGGTCATTCTTAAAGTTACCGCCGCTACTCTGTCCGCCCTTCTTGCCTGCTTCAGATGCTTTTTCACGATCCTCGGCGAAGTTGCCGGAATTACCACGATGCTGAGTCATATTATCTTCCTCTTCGTGTTTGAATTTTTACTGAGGCCAACTCTCTGACAATTTGTTGACGAATAATTACCGCCATGCTGCCAGCTTAATTATTTAAGGCCCTCAGTAACGTCGTGCATGAATAACTCTAGCAACATGCCTCAGGGTTTCAAGCAATAATTGATAAAAAATACCTATCAAATTATGCTGCTGACTAAGCTTCTGAGAGAACTGCAATTTTAACGCAGTACGAACTTCTGATAACGTTAAAATAATGTAACCGGAATATAATCTTTATATTTATGGCTGAATGTAAAAATATATTATTTTGTAAAGGGTATCTGCTGGCATTTCTTAGCCCTGTGGCTGAGCGGGCGCCTGCCTGAAAGCCGCGGCGGCCCGCTCCACCTGCCGTTACGCCTCAGATTGTGGCTCTGTCGGCGCCCATGCCCGGCACCAGAATCACCTTGCGGCACTCTTCCTGACGTTTTTCAAAAATCTCATAGCCGCGGGCAGCGTCCTCCAGCGGCATATGGTGCGTGACGATCTCTTCAGGTTTCAGATGCCCTTTCTCGATCAGCGACAGTAAATCGGGCAGGAAAGCGTGAACATGAGTTTGCCCCATTTTGAACGTCAGCCCCTTATCAAACGCATCACCGAACATAAAGCTGTGAATAAATCCGGCATAAATACCCGGCACGCTGACCACCCCGCCCCGCCTGACCGCCGCGATACACTGCCGCAGCACCTTACCGCTGCTCCCCTCAATTTTCAGAGTGGTCAGGACAGTTTCCGTCAGGCTGCCTTTCGCCTCAAACCCTACCGCATCAATGACGGCATCGACGCCGCGATGCCCGGCGCTGTTTTCAATAATCCAGGCGGCCGGATCGTCATTTTTATCAAAGTTGATGGGGATCACGCCGTAGCGCTCATGGGCAAAGGCCAGCCGATAGTCGTTATGATCGATCATAAATATCTGTTCCGCACCCTCCAGACGGGCACAGGCTGCGCTGAGCAAGCCAACCGGTCCCGCGCCATAGATAGCCACGCTGGATCCCGGCTTAATTTCGGCGTTTTTCACCGCCTGCCAGGCCGTCGGCAGAATGTCCGACAGGAACAGCACTTTTTCATCCGATAAGGTATCGGGCACTTTAAACGGCCCGGTGTTGGCTTTCGGCACGCGGACATACTCCGCCTGACCGCCAGGAATACCGCCGTACAGGTCGCTGTAGCCAAAAAGCGCGGCGGGCGGCGTGATACTCTTACGGTTGAGTGCGGCCCCTTTGCCACTATTGGTGTTTTCACAGGCCGCATACTGATGAAGGTGGCAGAAAAAGCAGTCACCGCAGGCGATCACAAAAGGAATGACCACCCGATCGCCTTTCGCGACGGCGGTTACGGCCGACCCGGTTTCCACCACTTCACCCATAAACTCATGTCCGAAGATATCGCCATGATGAGTACCGGGGATCTTGCCGCGATAAAGATGCAGATCGGAGCCGCAGATAGCGGTGGCCGTGACCCGCAGGATAATGTCATCCGCCGCTTCAAGGGCCGGATCGGGCATAGTGTCCACACTGACTTTGTGTGGCCCATGATAGGTAAGCGCTTTCATCGTTTTAACTCCTCCAGATATCAGATTCCACTGCGGGATGAGGTATTACAACGTGCCGGTGCCGCCATCGGAGCACCAGACCTGGCCCGATGCGTAACTGTTTTCCTGAGAGGCGAGCGTCACGTAGAGCGGCGCTATCTCGGCTGGCTGTCCTGGTCTTCCCAGCGGAGCGGAAGCGCCAAACTGTTCGATTTTCTCCTGCGGCTGTCCGCCGCAGCACTGTAAAACGGTCCAGTAAGGCCCGGGCGCGACGGCGTTAACGCGGATACCCTCCGGACCAAGCTGCTTCGCCAGCGATTTGGTAAACGCGGTGATAGCGGCTTTCGTCTGGGCATAATCCAGCAGAATATCGCTGGGCTTGTCAGCCTGAACGGAAGAGGTGTTAATAATGGAGGCGCCGCGCGGCAGATAGTCCACGGCGGCTTTGGTTATCCAGAACATGGCATAAACGTTAGTTTTAAACGTGGCGTCAAAAGATTCGGTTGTCAGATCCCGGATCGATTCACTGTACTGCTGCCGTCCGGCATTGTTGACCAGCAGATCCAGACCACCCAGCGCTTCGGCTGCCTCTTTCACCAGCGTCTGGCAGAAGGCTTCTTCGCGAATATCGCCAGGCAGCGCCACCGCTTTACGTCCTTCCGCGCGGATTAGCGCAATGACTTCCTTCGCATCCTCTTCTTCAGCCGGCAGATAGTTGATGGCAACATCGGCGCCTTCCCGGGCGTAGGCGATAGCAACGGCGCGCCCTATGCCTGAATCGCCGCCGGTGATCAGCGCCTTACGTCCCTGCAGACGGCCACTTCCCTTATAGGAGGTTTCGCCATGGTCGGGACGAGGCGTCATTTTTCCCGCCAGACCGGGAAAAGGCTGCTTCTGATGTTCAAACGGTGGAACGGGATAATTATCTGAATCAGTCTGATTAAGGGAGGAGGATACGCGATTTTCTTTACTCATATTTTACTCCTGTATTTCTGACAGTTTGCGTTTATAAAGCATAGAACGTTGCCATAAATTCGGCTCGTACATTGTCCCTGAAGAGACAATGACGCGGTCAGAACGCGCAATAAACATCCCGTGCTGCGTACGCCCTCGCAAAAATTACGTTTTTCTGTTGAGAGGTGACCCTCTGTCGTCAGCCAGCATGATGCGCGGGCCACGCCCGCGCTTCATGCTCAAAACGTCCAGCGAACACCTGCGTTATAGTGCCAGCCCTTAACCCCGTTCCCGTCGATCTCTTTGCGGTAATCCGCTTCGGCATAGAGTGAAACAGCATTCCTGAACGTCGTTGTGCCGCCCACACCGATGTCCCACATCTGACCGAGTCTGCCGCCGGTAAATGTCTGGCTGATATTACTGTCGCCGGCGCTCACTTTTGTTTTCGCCGCGCCTCCCCAGCTCTGGTAATAGTTGGTGCGGATGTAGGGCGTATACTGACGCAGGCTCTCATCCTGCCATGTGTGATCCATGCGCGCGCCGAGCCGGCCGATGGTTTGATCATAATTCTCATACGAGACAAAGGTCCGATCGCGGTCGGTGAAGCTGTCCATGTTTACCCGCAGATAGGTCAGTTGCGCCTGCGGCTCAATGCGTAATCCATTACTGAACTCAAACGGATAGCCCGACTCCAGCGACGCGGTCCAGCCATCCCCCTTCGGTGACGCCACCGCTTTCTGCCGGGCAATATCGGTTTCGCCCCGATGCCAGTTCCAGGCCAGCGAGCCGTCCACATAGAGGCCGCTGGTACGCTGCCAGGTGCCATACAGCGCCAGGCTGTCACTGTCAAAAGCGGTTGAGCTGTAGCCATCGGCGGCGTGCGGACGAATACGCGTATTGCCTCGCGTATAGGCAATGCCGCCGCGCAAACTATCTTGCGCACCCTCAATGTGTAACAGGTTGCCGCCCAGCTGCACCGCGCTATAGTCGAGATCGAAGTCATAACCGTAATCGCTGAGCCCCCGATCGCTCTGGTACTTCAGATTCGAACCCAGATAGCGAATAAACATTTCGCCGTCGGGGGTATCAGACATTCCCTGCTGGTGGCGCAATTCACCAAGTCGTTTATGCAGATCGTCGGTAGTCGCCAGCTGGTAATACGCCAGGCCAACGGGAGTGGAAAGGTAAGAAGGCACCTGCGGCGTTACGGCCGGACGCACTGCCGCCCGGCCGCTGCCTGTTTGCGGCTGGCACAGCGAACCCGCTTCGCACACAAAGGCGTTAGCAAGACGGTAATCCCAGAAATCATCCCCGCTGCCGCTCAGCTGCCGCTGGCTGGCGTCGCTGCTGCCGGGCGCAAAGCTGTACAGGCTGTATTGCCAGGGCCCTGATGCCACATAACCCCGCGGCAAAACAAAGCTGCCCGCGCTGGCATTGCCGGAAACCTGCGCCAGAGAAACGCCTTCCGTCGCGGCAATGACGCCGTCGCGATTGCCGTCCATTAGCGGGCTGCCGGTCAGGGAATCCTCAATGCGCGTGGTGCCGCTGACGCTGCCATTCACACGCAGTATGTCACTTTGCGTAGCGGCGGAATTGAGCCGGAGATTACCCTGCGCCGACACCAGATCTCCATTGATGGTCAGTGAATCATTCACCGCACTACCGCCGTTGGTCAGATCCAGCGTCCCGGCGTTACTTACCACTAGTGAGTCATTTTCCGCACCCTGTAACAGCGGATTGACGCCATTACCCGCGAACAGCGTCGAGTTGCCGTCGACGTTAATAGTACTGTGCGCCAGTTTGATATGGTCCGTTAACGTCCACATTGTGTTGTAGAAATTCAGCGTGCTCCAGCCAGCGCCAAGATTGGTGCCTTTGCGCAGATCGTCACTGGCGAACGAACCGCCACGCGCCGTAATGTCACTCAGATTCAGCGTACTGCCGGCCCCGTTATCCGTGGTGATATGGCGTGTATTTGCCAGGCTTACCTTTTGCACCGTGGCGACATTCGTGCCGTTGCCCATCGTCAGGCTGCCATCCAGCGTACCGCCGGAGACGAGCAGTGAATCGTTGCCATTACCGGTATTAACATCACCGACAGCTTTACCGTCCAGCAGCGCGATAACGTCACTGGTCGCGCCACCAGCGACAACCACGGTTTCTGGATTCGGCGCAGCGATCGTTCCTTCATTAATAAACACCGACTCGCCGCCGCGCAGATCGATAATAGGCGCCGCCACGCTTTGTGAAGCGATCGTGCCCTGGTTAATGACCTGACTGGCCGTGCTGGTGACAATCGCCGAACCGCCCCGGGCTGACTGAATATCGATGGTGCCGCGGGCAATCACCCTGCCGGTAGTATTGGCACGCACGCCGGTGCCTTCGCCAGGGACCACAATGGAATACCCTTCGCCGATCAACAGATCGTTACTGGTCGTCGATCCATCTTCATGGGCAAACAGATAACCGGTCCCGCCGCTGCCGACATAAATCTGCGCGCTGCCGCCAGCATCGAACGAAACAGCCGAACGGATACCGGCACCGCGTCCCGTTTCAAGCCGGACGTTTTGCAGCATGATACCGTCGGTTTCAGCACGGTTGTTGATTGCATTACCGCTGCCGTAAGCGCCCAGAGTCACATCGTTGGCCTCGAACCACTGCGCCCCGCTATCGAGCAGCAATCCATCTGCGCTGCCGCTGGCGCTCAGCGTGCTGTAACCCTGCCCGTCGCCGTATACCTGGAGGCCGGCGTCGCTGCCGACGCGCAGCGCAGCGATACCGTCGTCAACACGCAGCTGACTATCGACCGGATTGTAATAGCCATAACCGCTGGTGACATCGATACCTGTCCCCGACGCCACATGCACGCTGCCGTAGTTGATGAAAGTGCCGCTGTCATGCACGCGAACACCGGTGCTGTTGGGACCGCTTAAATCCACCACGCCCTGATATTGATTAAATATGGCTGCGTTATAGCTGACATCAAACGCCGCGATATTGCTGCCATTGCCGGTAATCTGGGAAGCAGCATAGATAGTTGCCCGATCGCCCGTGCTCACTGCGCCAAGCGTATTATCACCGTTGAGCGTGATAGCGCTGGTGATTATCGCTTCTCCAAGGTCATAAACGCGTATCGCCGCTGCGCCGCTGCCGTTAACATTAAAAACATCGGAACGATAGATAAGCGAGCCCTCGCCGGAGACCGAAACCCCGGTACTGTTGGCACCGCTCAACGTCACCGTGGCCGGTGCCAGCGCATAGAAATCGCCGCCGTTACTGAGCTGGTAGAGCGTAGATCCGTTGGTATTGACGTTCGTGTTGCCGCCGCTGCCAAAAATAATGCTGTCCGCCCCCCTCACCTGATAACCCGTCTGATTATCATTGTGGAATACCACGCTGCTGGTGGAGCCAGTATTGATCGTTGCATCACTGGCGACGATCCCGCCGACAGCATTGTCACCGTAGAGATTGATAATGCCATTTTGGTTGAGGATGCTCCGCGCTCCGGTCGCTATCGCGCCATAGGTCGACGGCTGGGTGCTTCCCGGGATACCGTAGACGTTCAGCGTCCCGTTGTTGGTAACCTCGGTAGGGATCGTATTGTCGTCGGGAGAGGCATAACCTTCTGAATACAAGCCGGTGCCGCCGCGCGTCACGCTGATGTCGCCGCTGTTAGTCACCGTTGCGCCGAAGCGCGCGGCAATACCGGTTGATCCTTCGCCGCCTAAGGTAATGTCGCCGGTGTTAACCAGCTGCGCCTGAGCCAGCGCCAGTAAACCGAGCTGAGCATTCCCCAGACCGCTAATCGGGGCATGGTTCGTCAGCAAGGTAGTGGCGTCGGAGGCAACATCAGGATTAATCACGTTGCCGCGCAGATCGTGCTTATCGCCGTCAACCGTGGCCGCGCTGGAACCTTCACCGGTCAGACGTAGCCTGGTGGCCGCGTCAATTGTCCCCTGCGCGCCGCCCTCAATCTTCACGCCTGTTCCATAGGCACCCATATTAAACGTCGCGCCGTGGGTGAAAATATCGCTGTCTCTGCCGCTGCCGGTGACGCCGGTCGCACCTGGCGCGTTAAGTGACAGCGTCATTCCCCTGGCGTCAAAATTTGCGCCGTCGAGTAAGCGGAACAAGGTGCCATTTGGGCTTGAAGTCACATAGTGGCCATTAGTGGGGAGATTGATCCTGGCGTCCGGGCCGGTGGTGAAGAAACTGATCTGGTCCTGGCCGCCCGCCGAGTGCGGTATCGCGCCAGCTGCGACGTTGATGACAGCATTTCCTTCTGCGCGAAGGCCGATGGCAGCGTTGCCATTCAGGTAGACAGGCCCACTCAGCTCCGCTTTCGCCCGACCGCCATCCTGACCTATTACCCAGACAGCGGTGTTATTTGTGCCGGCCGCCGCATCAGCATTGCCGTTGACGTTTATCGTCCCGGTGGAATAGACGCTGGCGCTGTTGCCGTGAGTGGCGATCGCTTTGATCCCGGTACTGTTATCACCGTTGAGGTTGATCGTACCAGTGTTGCCTACGCGTCCACCGCTGCCGGCGTCGAGCGCCAGCAGGCCGATGTTCTCCGCAGGCTGAACCTGCGCCCGCCCGTTGACATCAATCGTGCCGTTATTCAATGCCAGTGCGTCCGGACCGGTTTCGACGCGCATGCCAACGGCGTTCTGTACTTTGCTGCCGATAACGATGCGCCCGTTGTTAATGGCGCTTGCATTAAGAGTCTGACGGATGGCGCTGACGCCGCCGCTCAGGTTAACCGCGACATCCTGGGTATTGTCCGGCTTGTGGTTTTGTGGCGAGCGGCCAATATATAGCGTGCCCTCTTCTGCATTAATAAAGCTGGCTTCCCCGCCGAGGCTGACGCCTGCCGCCGAATTCCCGTTACTGACATCCGCAACGCCGAGATTAATATTGCCATGGTTGACTGCGCTGCTTTTGTCGATCCAAAGCGCGTCGCTTCTCCCCCCGGAAGGTGCATCGCCCGCGGCAAGGTTGATCACGCCATTATTGGTAAAATTGCTGCCTCCGGTGACCGCCACAGCTTTGCCGACGTAGCCCAGCGTGCTGCTGTCCACGCCTTCACCGTCAGCGTTATTGAGAAAGCCGCCGTTAATGACGCCATTGTTAATCCCGGTGCTGCCGTTGATCAACTCCAGTCCCCGGCTTTCCAACTGCGCCGGTCCGGTGGTAGCGAGCTTGCCGTCCACGATCGCTGTCGCACCATTGCTGGCCCGTACCGCCGCGCTGCTGCTGTTTACCACCTCCAGCGTTTTACCGGCAGAGATTTTCACCCGGGCGTCAGGGCCATCGGCGCTCAACACCACCTGGTCGCCTGAAGGCTGCGCAACCTCATCCTGTAAAATATCAGGACTCAGACGGTAAGCCACGCTGCCATCATACAAGGTAAAGGCTTTATGAAACGCGCTGCTGTAGTCCTCAGGATTAATCGCGCGGTTGGCGAGCTGATTGATTAACCAGTCATTGTAATCACGCAGGCCGGCGAGACTGGTTACGTTAAAGGTACTGACGCCACCATCCAGTGTGTTGATGGTAAACACGCCCGTGTAACGCGCCACGCTCTCCAGGTTAAACGCCAGCCGATCGCTGTTATAAGGTGGCGCTGCGGCGGTAAAGGTAATCCGGTTGTCGGAGTTCCAGTTCAGCTGTCCACGCTTCGAGGCGGTAAACAGCTGGCTCTGTTTTGCGGCCATCGACCAGCTATTGGTACTGGAACGGGTTGTAGCTCCCTGCTGACCAATATCAATATTAATGGTGCCGTTGCTGACTGACGCCACACGGGCATCGATGTATTGCCGGTCTTTTACCGCGTAATAATCTGGCACTTCTGTGTTGAGGTCAACGGCAGGTAAATTACTAAAGGCGAGACTGTCATACACCGGATAGACCGAATAGGTATTGTTTTCGAAATCAGGAATAAGGATGTTTAAATTCTGCTGCCCGATATTGATACGTTCCTGCCCCGTCAGATTGTCATCAATAATCCGGCCTGTGCGCTGCAAATCGCCGAGCGTAACGCGCGTCAGCCCGCTTTCCCCCGACGAAAACTGCGGCAGGCCGCTCAATGTTTGGGTGCTGCCGTTACACAGGCAATAGACGCCAGATTTATTATCATTACTTTCAGGCGCATAGGGTTTTAATATCGCTGCCGATGCATTTAGCGCCGGGAACATCATGCCTTGCGCAGCAATAAGGCCCAGAAGTACAGGATTTAATTTAAACACCGTGTTTTCCTCAACAGAGAAAAGACAAAGCCTGAAAGCACACAGCGTGTTGTTTCAGGCGTAATGAATAGCATTAAATTTTCGGCGTATTAAGAAAGGTCTCAGAGCGAAAAGAATCACATCATTTCGCCCAAAAAATGTCCAGCGCTACTTAACAGTCGCCCTCGTAGAAAATGGATTTTAAGAGTAATCCCGCCGTTAAAAATCTAAAGAATGGCCCTGAATTATTTACATTAATAACCTAAAATCAACCAGATAAAATCTGGTAAAGCGCCTGGATTTGCTGGATTTGATTTATAGTAATATCTGAAGAGGAAAGCGAATAATTTTCTTTAGTTAAAAACGAATCTAAAAATACGAGGCCGGAGCTACCATTTTAAAATCCTGTTATCGTATCGCTCAACTTGAACAGCAACTAACGACGTCATTTTTTTGCCAATAGATCTGAGAGGTTGCAAAAAATAATGAGATGGCACGACTGATTCAAATGATCTGGCAACAGGACCAGCTAAAATTAATTATCGGCCCGGCCCTGTTATTTGATATTTTAAGGGGGATGAATTTGGCCGAAACGTTCCCCACAAGACTTTAACGCCATGCGAAATAAAGTGCGGTGCCAAAACACGGCGCACCGTGCGCCATAAGTTCCGCTGGCGCGACACAGTTAAGGTACCGATCCTGCAACGATGGCATCCAATCAGACGGCTATCAGGCTAAGCTCCCCCGAATAATATAGTCGATGCCTTTACCAATAATATCAACTGGACGATCTCTTTTCCCGGGAAGCATTTACTCATCCAAATAACGCGCCCTTAATTCAGGTAAGGCTGGAATAATAATCATGTTCGTCAGTGAAGTCCTCACATCAACCCGGAGCTTATCACGTACTCTTTCCCACCATGGCTGCTCCTCATCGCCATTTCATTCAGGCGGGCGGGCAAAGCCACAACCTGTTTGCGATAACGTTTTCCCGAAGAGGGAATGGTTAATTCCCTGTACTCCGCTCAATCAGTTTATGCCAGTCAGACAAATCTATTGGGTCTGAATGCCGCGTCTGATTTTTGCCGCATCCCTGAGAGGAGACATGCCAAAAAAGCGGGCATACTCCCGGTTGAACTGCGGAACGCTGCGGTATCCTACCGCCATTGCTATGGCAGTCACACTCTCCTGGCCGGATAAAAGCTTTGTGCGTGCGTGAAGCAGACGCACCCGCTTCTGGTACTGTACCGGGCTCATGGCCGTTACCGATTTAAAGTGCCGGTGAAAAGCAGACACGCTCATAGCCTGACGCTCAGCCAGAGACTCAACGATAAACTCTTCCGTAAAGTTGTGCCTAATCCAGTGTATGGCATTACTGATGCGCGCCAGCATTGAGCCTGGTGAGGCAATATCACGCAACATCCAGCCGTGTGGGCCTTTCAGGATGTGATAAAGGATTTCCCGCTCAAAGAGTGGCGCCAGTGCAGGAATATCCTCTGGGTTTTGCATAAGGCGGAGCATCCTTACCCAGGCATCCAGAAGCTCAGGCGTCACGGAGGCCACGGAAAAAGCGCCCTCCTGCACCGCCCCAACGGAAGGGGGTAAATCCGCCAGCAGCGTCATTATCCTCTCGGGTTCCAGGGTCAGACTCACCGCCAGATACGGCTCTCCTGATGGCGCCGGATGTACGCTGCCCACTGCCGGTAACTCCACGGACATGACGAAATAAGAGGCGGGATCGTAACAGAACACCCGCTCCCCGACGGTCATTGATTTACTGCCCCGCAGTATCAGATTGACCATCGGTTCGTATACTGCCGCCAGCGCATGCGCCGGTATCTCTCCCTGAACCATCGCCACGCGCGGTATGCCCGTCTCGGTCCGCCAGTTTCGGGCGTGTGCAGCCAGGCTGCACAATTCATCAAGCACGGCCTGTGATGTCATTATTTTTCCTCATCGCGCCGTTTTCAGTGAGCATAAAGCAGAAAAAGGCAAGAATCGAGCAGGAACGCAGAGGCTGTCCAATCGGGGTTGCTTTACCCTTTTCCTATCGCAGAGAGAAGGGATGAGATTATGAAAATCGTACTTGTTACCGGCGGCAGCGGCGGGATCGGTGCCAGCGTGGCGCAGCAGTGTGCGGCAAAAGGCATGGGGGTGATTGTGACTTATAACAGTCATCCTGAATCAGCCCTGAAGGTCGTGAAGGATATTGAAGCTTCAGGCGGTCGTGCTGGCGCACTACCGCTGGATGTTTCACGTACAGAAACCTTCGGTGCTTTCCGGAGCGCCCTGCTTAATTTACTCAGCGCCGCCTGGGGACAGAAGTATATTGACGTGCTTATCAACAACGCCGGATTTGGCCTCTTCAACCCGATTGAAACGGTAACGGAAAGTGAGTTCGACAGCCTTTTTAGCGTCCACCTGAAGGGGCCTTTTTTCCTGACCCAGACGCTGCTGCCCCTCATCTGTGATGGCGGGCACATCGTCAACGTTACCAGCGCCACCACGCGGGTGGCCACGGCAGGTGTGGCACCCTACGCCGCCGTTAAAGGAGGGCTGGAAGTGCTGACCCGTTACATGGCCAAAGAGTTCGGGCCCCGGCGCATCCGGGCAAACGCTGTCTCCCCGGGCGCTATCCGTACGTCGCTGGGCGGGGGGCTGAATGAGGCATTTGAGGCTCTGCTCGCCTCACAAACCGCGCTGGAACGCGTGGGCGAACCGGATGATGTCGGACGGGTTATTGCAGGCCTGGTTTCTGATGACAGCGTCTGGATTAATGCCCAATCCATTGAGGTTGCCGGCGGCTACCAGATCTGAACATTCCGGAGGTTTTATGCTTGATCACCTGTTTTTAACGGTCAGCGATACTGACCGCTCTGTCCGCTTTTATACTGCGGCCCTGGCCCCACTGGGCATCACCGTACGCCATGATTATGACGGTAAAGATGGCCCGCCCGGGCATCCGGATTTGAAAGGATTCGGCGCTGGCGGCAGAATTTTTTTCTGGCTGCGTGAAGGAGAGGTGGCGCCACCAGCTGTACACGTCGGCTTCGTTGCCGGGAACCAGGCTGCGGTGAATGAAGCCTGGTCAGCCGCTTTAGGTGCCGGCGCCACCGACAATGGCGCGCCCGGCGCACGGCTTCATTACGATCCCCGCTACTACGCCGCCGGCGTCCTGGACCCCGATGGCTATAGCCTGGAATTTGTTTACAAAGACTGGCAGCACCCTCAACCATGAAAACATTACTGATCTACGGCGCCACCGGTTATACGGGACGCATGATTGCCTCGCAGGCTAAAAGCGCCGGCCTGGAGTCTTTCATAGACTCGGGCATGAAAGTAAATCACTACGCCGGTATCACAAACCGCCGTCATAAAGTCAAATAAATACCGTGCGCACTTCCGCGCGGCTTCCTCCTCGGGCTCGTTCATCTCGTTCGCCACTGCGGTGTACGTGGCAACAGCAATATCCATCATGACGTCTGGCAAAACGCGCTAGATATTCGGTTATGGTTTCTTGCCAACAGACCAGGACCCAATAAGATGCATAGCGGACGATGCCGGATCAACCGTCTACTGGCGCGGGATCCATTGCTTTAAAGGAAAAATTGATTAAATAAACAGGCAGTTTTAAAGCAGCTCTGCATTCTGGATCGAAATGACCACTGAAGGAGAAGGACGTGAACGAACCTGTAACACCACCGCTGATAAAGCAGCTGGCCGCAGCGATTGTGATTGCAGCTGGAGCGTATAACCTGCTGCATTATATGGCATCTTTTGTAATATCGAATGGATACTGGAATCACAGTCTGTTTTTGCAACACGGTGCGACTTTGCTTCTGCTGGCGATCGTCATGCCTGTTTATCTTCGATTTGTGGGACCGCTGCCGCTGGGTAAGATTAAACAGTGTGGTGCGCATTGGCACGTCCTGGCTATTGTGGCCTTATACATAGCAGAATGGTCATTTGACAAAGTAACTGGCGTCCCGCAGGAAACGTTTATGCTAACGATTTTTGCTAAGCCGGCTCTGGGGATTTTTTCGACCTGTCTGATTATCTTTCTGATTGCGCCGATCAATGAAGAAATTATCTTCCGCGGCCTTATCCTGAACGTTTTTACGCAGGGAGGCCGTTGGGTTTTCTTGCTGGGTGCGCTTATATCGTCAACCCTGTTTATGTTGATGCACTATCAGTATCAGCAGATCAGCACGCTGGTAGAGATGTTTGCAGTCGGTATGCTCTTCTGCAGCGCACGTTGGCACAGTGGCGGTCTGTTACTGCCGATCCTGCTGCATATTCAGGCCGCAATAATCGCGGTAATTCTGGGATAAGAGCAGGTGGCATAAGCCATGGAAGGCTAAAATCTAAAGCAATGAGAGGATACAAGGAAAAAATGGCGTTTCAAAGTCCGGCGCAGAACTATGAGGAGAAACGGCTAAACTTGAGGGATACGGTCAGCCTTTCCGCGCACTCTACCTATCTGATGCGCAGTGCCAGCGACTACCCGGATGTGGGAACTGTGAAAGGCTCGCTGTTGACCGTAGATCGCAGTCTGACACCTCAGCACGGGAATACCATCATTACGGAAGTGAATGATGAGCTTGTCCTGCGACGCCTTTTGATTATTCCTTCACCGGCACTGCAGGAGCTTACCGGCGATGGTGCCCTCACGCCGTTAAAAGATGATTTTGATCTCTCTGTCTGGGGCGTGGTGTCATACGCTCTTACCGACCTCGCTGGGCTGGGATTCAGCGCCGCCGCAGGTACTAATTGATAATTTCTGTCGCCTCATTAATACTGTATATATATACAGATAACAATCAGGCTATCCGCAATGTTTGCACTCGCTGACGCCAATAATTTTTACGCTTCTTGCGAAACCATTTTTCGCCCGGATTTGAGAGGCAAACCGGTTGTCGTGGTCAGTACCAATGACGGCTGTGTGATCGCCCGTAGCGCGGAGTCCAAAAAGCTCGGTATCAAAATGGGCGATCCGCTCTTTAAATTTGAGCGTTATTTTCGCGACAATGGCGTTACGGTGTTCTCGTCCAACTATGCGCTTTATGGCGATATGAGCAGCCGTATGATGTCTATCCTCAGTGACATGGCGCCTGGTCAGGAAATATATTCAATTGATGAGACCTTTCTTGACGTCTCCGGGATCGCAAGTTACATGCCGCTGGAAGAGTTTGGCCATCAAATGCGAACCCGCGTTCGTCAGGAAACCAGCCTCATGATTGGCGTAGGTTTTGGACCGACGAAAACCCTGGCGAAACTGGCAAACCATGCTGCAAAAAAATGGACGAAAACCGGCGGCGTTGTCGATCTTTCCAGCCCCGTGCGCCAGCGTAAACTAATGGCACTGGTTAATGTTACCGAGGTCTGGGGCGTTGGAGACCGTATTGCTAAACGACTGCAGACGATGGGCGTTAACACCGTGCTCGACCTGGCGAACACCAATACAAGCATGATCCGTAAAAATTTTAACGTTGTGCTTGAACGAACGGTCCGGGAACTGAACGGAGAGTCGTGTATTCCCCTGGAAGAAATGCCGCCGGCGAAACAGCAGATTCTCTGTTCCAGATCATTCGGACAGCGCGTTACCGAGCTGGCAGATATGCAACACGCGATAGTGACCTATGCAACACGCGCCGCCGAAAAGCTGCGGGAACAAGGGTCGAAATGCTGCCACATTAGCGTTTTCGTTGCGACCGGTCGCTATGGCCATGAGCCACAGTATTCAAATACAGCAAGTTTTACCTGCGCATACCCTACCAGCGACACACGCGATATAGTGGCATTTGCGATCCGCGCGCTCGATGCCATCTGGCGCGACGGCTACCGGTACGCGAAAGCCGGGATCATGCTGAGTGATTTCTTCCAGACCGGTATTACACAGCTGGATATGTTCAGCGAGCATCAGCCAAAAGCAAATGCCGATGCGCTGATGGCAACCATCGACCAGATAAATAAATCCGGGCTGGGTAAGGTATGGCTGGCAGGCCAGGGGACTGTAAACCCATGGCAGATGAAGCGTGAAATGCTCTCGCCTCGTTACACAACTTGTTTTGAGGAGCTGCTGACGGTTAAGTGAAAGCAGCATTGGCCGGTCATAGGCTGCTCCTCACGCATCATGCCATTCTCCGGTTGCAGAGTGAAACAGGCACTTGTGCCTATTGTTGCAACCGCTTTCTCTCTTTTCCCGCCGTTCGGTAAACCCCTTATTCTACCGAATCCATGCCTGAGACTTTTGATGTTCAATCTAGCCAGCGGATCAGTACCCTATATCCTGCTGTATCGCTTTCCTGTTCCTGTCTGTCAGGCTCGACCTTAAAGCCTCCCATACGAATATAATTGCATGCGAAAGCCACTGTTTCCTCGTCTGTTGCATTACAGGAACCAAACGTGAAGCGGCATTGACCACGCCCGGCCTTCGACAGACTTGAGAACGGCGATAATCTGGTGTTCAGTAAATCGGATCTTGCGCATAGCGCTCTCCTCAGGGGACATAGTCAGTATGTCGGAAGATCTCTAAAAGTGAATGGTCCGTATTGCAGGGATACTTACAATATGAGTGGTAGTCAATTACATCGTATCCGCCAAAATGATAAATATATCTACGCCAGAAAAACTCTGAGTAAAATAGTTACGTCAGTTTAAGACCACGCATGACGGCGGCAACTTCAGCGATATCGCCTGTAGTCAATGGACGCATGGGCCGTGGCAAACAATCTACTTCCGTAAGGCCAAGCACTCCCGCCGCTGCCGCCATTACACGGATGCTGCCACCATGTTTACGATACAATGCCCAAAGCGGGTTGAGGCGTTCACTCAACTGCATCGCCTGTTCCCGTTCTCCTCGCGCCACGACATCGGTGATCTCCTTCGCAACGTGGGGGAACAAGCCACCACAGACTGAGTACCAGACATCACAGCCCGCATTGAGTCCCGTCGCCGCACTGGCATCACCACTAATCCCAATGGTTACCTCCGCAGGCAATGTTTCTTAGTGGCATATCCTGACTTCCCAGGGTCCGTTTTTCGCTCAAAGCTGCCTGTCAACGTGGTCAAGCTCCCTTACCACAGCCCATAAGTACAAAAATTCACCTTTACGTACAATAATTTTCGATATCCAAACTGCCCCCTCACAGCTCAAAGCAGTCTGACATGCCCATGTGAGAAAAAATCTTAGCGTAAAATAGTGCCCATTTTACAAGCGGCCCCTTATTTTACAGAGCGGTCCTGTCCAATACTCCCGACTTATAATACTTTGAAAAAAGGCACAAAAGTCTGGCTGAGAACATTCTTTTTGATACCTGTTTATGTGACATTCCGCTCATTTATGCCAGGCTTAGATTTGAAATAAAAATCATTATGGATAAAACAGCTGGAGCAGAAATGACAATCCGCGGTATCGAGCACATCGGAATCACTGTTGAAGATATTCAGCACGCCAAACAATTTTTCATTAATGCGCTTGGCGCATCTGTTCTCTATCAGTTGGTTTCTCCTGATGATAAGGAAGACAGCATCGCTGGGGATAATATGCGGCCCCTGAATGGTTTTCCCAGTGAATTCAAGGTAACTGGGTTAGCGATGTTACGTCTTGCGAACGGGTGTAATGTGGAACTGTTTCAGACTCAACCTACCGCAAAGGATCATCAAGCCAATCCATCCCAGTCAGGCATTAACCATTTTTCTCTCTATGTTGACGATATTCAAGAGGCCGGCGAGAGGATGCAGGCACATGGAGCACAAATGTTTGACGGCCCGTCAGACTGTTTTGCCCAAGAACAAGGGAAAGGTAACCAGACCTGGTTTTGCATGACGCCTTTTGGGCTGCTTATTGAGCTGATCTCTCTGCCGACCGCCCTGAGTTATGACCCGCAGGCCACTGCGTCGCGTTGGATCCCCGGCCCATCATCGGAACAGGAGTAAGTCATGCCGCGCAGAGAATTTATCAGCGGTAGCCTGGCCGCGATATGCCTGGCAAGTCCAGTTTTAGCTTTTACAAAATCAGCAACCAACCCGGCGTTGCAGCGTTTCACTCAATCACCCTGATTTACCAATAGCATTGCCGTAGCGACCAACGGTTCCTGCTTCCTGAACTTTCCACGATTTCAGGGATATCTTAAGTAGCCTGCCTAAGCACGACTCACCGAAAAAGGGCCTGTCGCCTTTCCAGATAATCAATGGAATCGCTGGCAACCCGGCGAAGATGGCGTCAACACACTGGTTAACGTCAATGCTTGTTATATTTTTGGCGACAACCTTTTTTGGGTGGGTGATCAGGGCGAATGCGTGGTTTTTGAGGAGGCATCCGCGGGTATAAAGGCCGGTCTGGCAAGCGGAGCCTCAGTAATTGCAGTCATGCCTGGCGCAGAGGGGGCATCGGAGGCTCACGCCGTCACAGAGCTGACCGGAATTACGGTTAAGGCTTCCGGAGAAGGTTTCACTGTCGTTTATGGCTAATCACGTCACACAATAAGCATCAATGTATATTGAGCGATTCGCGGGCTTTAAATTCCCCGCGTCCGCTTTTCGCTGTGAGTTCAACTGGTCGATGCAACGCTAATGAAGGGGGATCACATCAGCCTTTTCCGCCCCGGCACCGTGAACGTGGGGCTAGTTTGGATGTCGGAAATTTTGTACGTTTAACCCCCTTAACGGGGTTTGAGGGGCAATGGAAAGAAAACGTATATTAAGGAGGTAATGCATTGTTTAAATGGAAATTAAGTACATGCAGGGGCAGAGTTGTGTTGTCTGAGGACTATTTTCCTATCAGACCCCTAACGGCTGAGACTGTTCCACTAAGCGTCAGACCTCTTATCTTTCTGCACCATTCATAAAGGCTCGTTCGGTTAATATTACAAGACCAGCACGAGCAATTCGTCCTCTTCGTTCAGCATCAACCAGCCCACATATGAGAGCGTTGAATATTTCTGTCAACTCTGACGCACTGATATCAATACGGAAAACGCCTTCATGTTGGCCGCGAAGAAAGAAGGCATCCTGTTTACCCAGCCACTCATTTTCAACAGAGCGATCAACTAGCACATCTTTCCAGTAATGCATCAGAAAAACGGTAAGTTCTTTATGTGCATAATAATTTTCAATCAAGATTGTCAGCGCTTCAGGTACTGGCCGGGTTTCGAGCTCAGCCATTTCCATCGCTTCGTGCATGACACTGATACCGAGCTCGGCCGTTTTCTGGACCAGTTGCTCACGCGTCTGACAGAAACGGTAGAGTGTCGCTTTGCTCACACCAACCGCCTGTGCTAACTCCTTCAGGGTTGCTCGAGGATGTTCGACCAGCGCACCGGCAAGTGCATTCACCATCATCATGTCCTCATTCTTTACGTTTAAATCAGTCATTATGGCAGGCATTATGAAGCTATGTGGATTCAGGTTGTACCCATACTATTACTATATTTTGATACGACTTAAAAGAATTTTTACTTCATTCAAATGAATCATAATTGATTCATTTGAGTTTTTCGTGCATTATCTGAGCTCGTTTTAATAGAGCGGGTATGTTATGAATCTTTATCCATGTGCCACCAGGGTGTCCTTACTTTTTCTGTCTGTATTCCTTATCTCGGGATGTAACGAGTCAACAGCGCCAGACGCAGAATCCTCAATACCTCACGTCAAAACGACCCGGGTTACCCCCAGACCATTTGAGATGACGGCTGAATTACCCGGCAGGATTGAGCCGGTACGAATTGCTCAGGTCAGAGCACGGATCACAGGCATTGTGCTTAAACGAAACTTTGTCGAGGGAGCTGATGTACAGGCCGGTCAGGTGCTTTTTGAGATTGACCCGGCCCCCTTTAAAGCTGATCTGGCAAAAGCGAAAGGAGGACTCTCTGATGCTGACGCCCGCCTTTATGAGGCGCAGTCTCTCGTTAAGCGTTATCAACCGCTTGTGAAAAAAGATCTTGTCAGTCAACAGGCGTTCGACCAGGCAATGTCAGCATATAAAAGTGCACTTGCGATGAAAGAGTCCGCACGTGCCTCACTGGAAACAGCAAAAATTAATCTTGGATATGCGACGGTCAGGGCTCCGATTTCCGGCCGAATCGGCCGCGCCCAGGTGACTGAAGGTGCGCTGGTTTCCCAGAATGATTCTTCATCCATGGCCACTATTCAGCAACTTGACACTGTTTATGCTGATTTTCAGCAGTCTGTCTCACAAGTGTTAGCCATACGAAAAGCGGTGAGTGTGGGAAAACTACAGAAGACAGATGATAAAAGTCTCCCTGTCTATATTTCCGCAGAGGGAGATAATGAGCAGCACAGAGGTACGTTACTTTTCACTGATATAACCGTTGATCGTGAAACCGGACAGGTATCCCTCAGGGGCATTTTTCCTAATAAGGATGATCTCCTTTTACCCGGGATGTATGTCCGGGTCCGTCTTGGACAGGGTATTGATCCAAAAGCCGTTTTAATTCCTCAGCGTGCTGTACATCGGGATCTGGATGGGAAAGCGAGTGTCTATATTGTCCGTGATGATCGAACAGTTGAACAGAGGTATATCACAACGGGAAAAATGTATGGCTCAGAGTGGCATATTCTGGAGGGGCTTAATTCTGGAGATGAAATTGTTATTAGTGGCGCTGCCGTGGAAGGACAAAAGGTTGTCCCCGAACCTTACAGACAGGATATAGCATCAAATAAAACAGGCAATGGCCAGTCTTCCCGGAGCTTATAATATATGTCCAGATTTTTTATTGAACGCCCCAGATTTGCATGGGTAGTTGCTATATTTATTATGCTTGCCGGTTTACTGGCACTCCCCTCCCTACCCGTTTCACAGTTTCCGGTGGTTGCGCCTCCACAAATCTCTATCTGGGCAACTTATCCCGGGGCATCAGCAACAGCTGTTGTGGATAATGTCACCAGCGTTATTGAAGAAGAACTGAACGGGACTAAAGGTCTCCTTTACTATGAGTCCTCAAACAGTGCCGGAACCGCTGAGATTACGGTGACATTTGCGCCAGGTACGGATGCGGACCTGGCTCAGGTAGATGTACAGAACCGTATCAAGAAAGCTGAAGCCCGTCTTCCGGCTTCTGTCACACAGCAGGGACTACAGATTGAGCAGGCAAACGCTGGTTATCTTATGATTTATACCCTCGGGTATAAAGGTGATGACAGCAATAAAGATGATGTAAAACTGGCTGATTTTGCAGCACGTAACGTTAATAATGAGATACGCCGTATCCCCGGTGTGGGTAAGGTTCAGTTTTTTGGTGCTGAAGCTTCAATGCGGGTATGGATTGACCCTCAGAAGCTGTTAAATTATAACCTTTCCGCATCCGATATAAACAATGCGATCGCTTCACAGAATGTCCAGGTGCCAGCGGGTAGTTTCGGGAGCCGCCCCGGACCTGCCGATCAGGAACTGACCGCAACTATCAATGTAAAAGGCATGCTGAGTACGCCTGATGAGTTTGGTAACATCACGCTTAAAGCAAATCCGGATGGTTCACGTGTCAGACTGAGTGATGTGGCCCGTATTGAAATTGGCACCCAGGACTTCAGGTTTGCCACGCAAGTTAACGGCAAAAAATCTGTCGGGGCAGCGGTACAGTTGAGCCCGGGAGCTAATGCTCTGCAGACAGCTGAGGCGATAAAAGCCCGTCTTGCAGAATTATCGGAAACATTTCCCCAGGATATTGAATACAACGTCCCCTATGACACGTCTGTATTTGTGGATGTGGCAATCGGTAAAGTTGTCAAGACACTGATTGAAGCCATTATTCTCGTTTTCCTTGTCATGCTGCTCTTTCTGCAGAACCTGCGCTATACCCTTATTCCAACTATCGTGGTACCTGTTTGTCTGGCTGGTACACTTGCGGTAATGAGCCTGCTGGGATTTTCAGTCAATATGATGACAATGTTTGGCATGGTTCTCGCCATTGGCATTCTGGTTGATGATGCTATTGTGGTCGTGGAAAACGTGGAACGTATCATGTCGGAGGAGGGACTGAGCCCGGCAAAAGCGACGATAAAGGCAATGGAGCAGGTATCCGGGGCTATAGTCGGAATAACGCTGGTTCTGGCTGCTGTATTTCTTCCTTTGGGGTTTATGAGCGGTTCAGTGGGGGTTATTTATCAGCAGTTTTCACTGTCTCTCGCAGTATCAATTTTGTTTTCAGGTTTCCTGGCCCTGACATTTACCCCGGCTCTGTGCGCCACAATTCTTAAAGTTATACCGAAAGGTCACCACGTTGAGAAGAAAGGTTTTTTTGGCTGGTTTAATCGTAAATTTTCACGTCTGACAAACCGTTTTGAAACACTGAATGTCGCACTGTTGAAAAAAACAGGACGGTGCATGACGATCTATGTCGCCCTGGTTGCACTGCTGGGCTTCCTGTATTTACGCATGCCGGAGTCTTTTGTACCTGTTGAAGACCAGGGCTATTACCTTGTTGATATCCAGCTGCCCCCCGGTTCGACATTTGATCGTACCCGGCATGTTGTATCTGAACTGGAAAAATACATGCATTCCAGAGACAGTATGCAAAATACCACGATGATCATGGGATACAGTTTCTCAGGGTCCGGGGAAAACGCTGCACTGGGATTCCCGACTCTTAAAGACTGGTCGGTGCGTGGGGAGGGGCAGTCAGCATCCGATGAAGTCAGGGCATTTAATACTGCTTTTGCTCATTATACCGATGCAACAGTAACGGCAATTGATCCACCTCCGATTGAAGGGCTGGGTAATTCAGGCGGCTTCGCCCTGAGGCTTCAGGACAGAAATAACCTTGGTCGTGAAGCACTCATTAAAGCAAGGGATACGCTTCTGGAGAAAGCCAGTAAAGATCCTGCTATTGCTTACGCGATGGTCGAGGGGCTTGATGATGCGCCACAAATCCGCCTGGATATTGATCGGGAAAAAGCCCAGGCTTTGGGTATAGACTTTTCTGAGATTAATAATGCGCTGACCACCGCATTCGGTTCAAATGTTGCAGCCGACTTTGCTAATAAAGGGCGACTGCAGCGTGTTGTGGTCCAGGCTGATGGCGCTTCACGCTCAACACCTGAAAGCGTTCTTGACCTGAATCTGCCGAATGCAAAAGGAGAAATGGTACCGTTAAGAACATTTGCTTCAATTGAATGGGAGACAGGCCCGGTTCAGATATCCCGATATAATGGATATCCTGCATTTAAAATCACAGGAGATGCAGCACCCGGCTACACATCAGGACAGGCTATGCAGGCACTGGAAAATATAGTCAGCACTTTACCTAAGGGAATAGGTTTTGAATGGACAGCCCTGTCATTTCAGGAGAAAGTGGCTGGCGGGCAGGCCCCTGCGCTCCTGGCACTATCAGTACTGATTGTATTCCTTCTACTGGTTGCATTATATGAAAGCTGGAATATTCCATTTGCAGTCATGCTTATCGTACCAATAGGTGCTTTGGGTTCAGTCATTGCGGCCGGTTTACTAAGTATGTCTAATGACGTTTATTTTAAGGTTGGACTGATTACCATCATCGGTCTGGCTGCAAAAAATGCCATTCTTATTATTGAGTTTGCAAAAAGTCTGTATGAACAAGGTTACTCTCTGAAAGAGTCTGCAGTGGAAGCAGCAAAACTCCGTTTCAGGCCTATTGTCATGACATCACTGGCATTCATCCTTGGTGTCATCCCACTTATGGTCGCAAGTGGCGCGGGAGGAGCCAGTCAGAGAGCTATCGGTACCGGTGTTGTCGGAGGAATGCTGACGGCAACCTTGCTGGGTGTCATTTTTGTTCCGGTATTTTTCGTATGGGTTTTAAGCTTATTCAGAGCTAGAAAAAAAGCATGACAATCACATGCCATAGGGCAATATAACGGCTGAACCTTTTTTATATCACTATGATAAGCCTGACTTCTTTGATGGAATCTGGCTTATCAGACACAAAGAGAATTTATGAAAAGGATAACGTAATGACAGAGAGAGATATTTTTATACTGGATTTAATTGAGTGGATTGAGGGGAATATGGAACAACGTCTTAAAATAGAGCACGTTGCTGATAAATCCGGATACAGCAAATGGTATCTTCAGCGTATGTTCAGAGACAAAACAGGTATACGGCTTGCTGAGTATATCCGAAAAAGGAAAATGAGCAAATCAGCCTGCGCATTAAGGTTAACACAAGAGTCGATACTGAACAAGCAGGCCGACATATCTCCCCCTGAAGTGGTTAACATACAAAAAAGAAAGGGATCGGAATGTACTATTGTTCGGTGTGGTGTCGATGCATATCAGAAAGGAGACATTTCTTTTCTGAATGAATTAGCAAAAAAGTTAAAAGAAGGGCAAGCATATTCACTGGACATAAACGCACTGCGTGGGCAAAGCGATATGAATATTTTGTGTTGTGATATGTTATATATGAAAGAGAATCCACCATCTTTACCCCCTCCAGGTAAACCCGTAAACAAGCATCTTAAATTTAGTTACTCAGGAACGGCGAAGAACTTCATTCAATTTTCTTTTTTTATTTTTTCTTCTCTTTGTTATGGAGGGTATATCCATAATGGGAAAAGCGAGATTTTATGCATTGAGAAAATATCCAGCACATCCATAAATATTTGTTACTATATTCCTGTAAAATAAAAACCATTTTTTTAGGTGCTGACCTTCCAAAAAATAATTTTTTTATTTCCTGGTGTGATTTTTAAGACTGTAAGCAGTTTCACTAGTTTCTCCGATGCTTTCATCACCTGAAAAGTATTCGTCTCTTCCACAGGGGTCAGTTTGGATATGGGAAAAATTGTACGTTAGCCCGTTTTTTGAACTGGCCACACTGGCGTTCTTATTTTCTTGACTCTGCGGGGTTTAAAGACCAATGGCACGAAAACGTACGTTAAGGAGATAATCCATTGTTTAAATGGAAATAGTGTGCCTGCTCCGCCTCGTCAGCCTCACGCGAGATGTCATTAAATTGAGAAAGTAGCCGCTGGCGTGCCTTTGAAACACAGGACTTGTGAGATTCAAGAATTGCGTGGGTATCTAACTTATCAAACCAAAATATATATCCCATCATGATTTACTAAGAAATTAAAAATATTCCAGCCAGTACAATACATAACATAAGCCTATCTTGAGCAGAGTATGTGTCGAGGCCGACTTACGTAAGAGGTTATGGTTAACGAATACAATGACGCCTAACGTAGGATAATGGACCCTATGTAAGTACATCCGTTTTAGTTCCACGCACGCTCTGGTTAAGCGCTTCCGGCGTTGCCAGCGGTGCCGGATTGCGCACCGGCAGACGTTGTTTGCCCTTGCGACGAAAATTCAGTTTCAGCACGCAGTAAAGCCGGTGAACACGTTTGTGATCCCAGACGTTGCCCTGCCTGCGCAACACCTGAAACAGCTTCTTAAAGCCATATCGCGGATAGCGCTCAGCCAGTTCAGTTAAAGCCCGGATCACAGGTTCATCACGCCGGGTATCGGGCTGATAAAAATATACCGTCCTGCACAGCGATAAGGTCCTGCACGCCTGGCGGATGCTCATGGCAAATTGTGCCGTCAGATAGCTGACGAGCTCCCGCTTTATCGCTGGTTTTAAAGCTTTTTTCGATAACGTCTTTCAGCGCCCGACATTCAAGACTGAGATCGGCAAGCATCTGTTTTAGCCGCCGGTTCTCGTCTTCCAGATCTTTGATCTTTTTAATATCAGCCGCTTCCATCCCGCCATATTTCGCTTTCCAGTTGTAATAGCTGGTTTCGGATATAGCGGCCTCATGGCAGACATCTTTGACGGTTCGCCCGGCTTCGACAGATTTGAGAACGGCGATGATCTGGTGTTCAGTAAATCGGATCTTGCGCATAGCGATCTCCTCAGGGGACATAGTCAGTATGTCGGAAGATCTCTAAAAGTGAATGATCCGTATTGCAGGGATACTTACAACATCACACAGAGCAAACATAATCAGCTCGCAGATTTCACGATATAGGTTACCACGCCGAAAATTTCCAGACTGTCTTCGCTGCCTATCATGATTGGCGCATAAAGCGTATTTTCAGGCTTAAGCATGACAACCGGATGTAGCTGGAGGCGCTTAACGGTAAATTCACCCCCGACTACCGCAATGACGATATTGCCATGCGCAGCCTGACGGGAACTATCCACCACCAGCAAATCGCCCTCGCAAATCCCGGCGTCAATCATCGCGTCACCGCTGGACTTCACGAAATAGGTCGCACTCGGGTGCTGAATCATCAGTTCATTCAGGTCAATGCGCCGCTCAACATAATCCTGTGCAGGACTCGGGAATCCGCATGGGACAAGCTCGCCGAACATAGATAATGCTACGTCCTGGCGTAGCTCAGTAGGCGTGAAGAACTGCAAGATAATCACCATTAATTTAAACTGTATATACATACAGTATTATGCATCACTGATGGAGATCAAGCTGTGCTTTAACAATGACTCATTATCTATTTTTTATCCCTATGATTTTGAAATAATTTTGTGTGGCGGTAAATTTTCAACCGCTTCTTCACGGCAGATGTTCTGCTGCCAAAATAACCCGATCTTATGCACCAGTTTTCGCTGGGATGGCATTTTTTCAAAACGAAAACGATTCAGATAAACCCAAATCACACTCACCGTGTAAACGAAAATCAGCAATAGCATCTTCGATCGCTTTCTGACTTAACGCCGAAGCATCAACAATCATGCGCAGCCCTGAACCGTAAGCATAACCAGGTAAAAGCTCGTAGCGGCGGTAAAACACGGGAGGTTCATCCCGGCTAATTTCCTGCTCACGCTTCTTAACATATTCAGAAAATGTAAGACCATTGAAAGCATCATACTGACTAGCTTCGCGAGGGATCAGGGTATGACTGACTATTTTCCCGCTGGCATTATAATCAGGTCGGGTTTCTATTTTAACTTCGCATTCACGTTGCGGCTCACTGAGCCGTTCCCAGGCTTCATCAAATGCACGGGCGTGAACCGCATCCCTGAAAGCCACCTGCGCTGTAATGATTTCCGCATTCCAGAAAGTAGCAGGATCTAATCCAGTAAAGTAAATATCACTCCAGCTCCAGATATAACCCGGCTCATCGTCAAATCTGTTGAAATCACATTCATCATAAAATATTCCACCGCAACGATGACGTTCTTTATGAATAAGATTTTTAAGTCTGATGACTTGCCGACGGCGGATACGCCGTGAGAGGGAGGAGAAAGGTTGATGTTTACGACGGACATGCATGGGAACCTCCTTGACCGATAGAACGGCTATAAGGCTGGGAGAATTCCAGCCGATCAGGTTACCAAAAGATCCGTTGAGTGAATACCTGCAATACAGGTTCCCCGTGAATGAAATATGGCAAAAAACATGCGCTTTTTAATAAGCGGTAAAGGCAAAATCTGGTTTGCCGGTCAGGGTATGGAGAAAGCCTGGGCAATGAAGCGCGAAATGCTTTCCCCGGCCTATACGACAAGATACGCGGACTTGCCCATCGCGCGGTAACTATCCCTTCCCGACATGCTACGTCGCCGTTTTGCTTAACGACAAAACGGCGACTTCTGCGACAGTGCGCTTAGCGGATGGCTGCCCTTCTCCTCAGCTGTTCTGGCGATGGTCTGATAAAGGCGGCGATGCCGGCTGTCGCCGCGAAAGCAAGAAGGGCATTCATCAAGCCGGTTGATGCGAGTAACGCGCCAAATAACGGATTGCCAACCGCCTGGCCTGTTGCCACCGCCAGAAATGGAATGCCCAGCCCCAGATCGGGACGATCGGCAAGGAGTTCGGTCCCCTGAATTAAATAGACGCCGGTTGAGACAATATAGGCCGCCCCAAACAGGCTTACTGCCACAAAGCCACAGGCGGCAGAGAGGGGAGCCATGACAAGTCCCGCCGTTGCAACAGCCATTCCCAGCAGTGAGAAAGCGTGAATGGGCCTGATACCAAAGCGGTTGGTCAGCACGCCAGTCAGCGCCCCGACCAGGCCGGAAATGCCCAGCGCCACCCAAATCAACGCGATATAAGCGGAGGTAAAGCCCGCCTTATCACGCAGAATATCGGCGGCGAAGGTCCAGATGGCCGCACTGGAGACGCCCATAAAGAACGCGCTTACGCATAATGTAAAAAGCCCGGGACGTTTCAAAATAGCCCAGGAAACCGGGCTGCCGGACGCGGCGTGCAGACCGCGCGGGAAAGCAAACCAGAGCCAGACAGTGACGGCTGCGCCTGTCAGTACGAAAGCAAAGTAAATTTCGCGCCATGAGCCCGGCGCCAGCCAGGCGGCCATACCGGAAAAGACAATACCGGCCGCCGTGCCAGCATTAATTGTGGCGTTAGCCTTGGGCCGGTTTTTGTCACCAAACTGACGGGAAACGGCGAAAGCGAGGGGCGGCGACGTCAGACCGGTACTCAGCCCCGCCAGCGCAATACCTGCCGCCAGCACCCAGGCTGAGGCTGACAGCGCCACCAGCAGCATACCAAAAGTTGCGGTGAGTCCCGCCAGCAGGGTAATTGTCCGGGCGCTGAGCTTACCCGGGGCCAGCAGCACGAAACTGATACCAAGACAGTAGGCAGCAAATGCGCTGCCGCCGATCCATCCTGCAACGGTCACGCTAACAGCAAGATCTTCCCGAATCTGTGGAAGAAGAAGCCCGTAAGCAAAACGCGCAAGGCCGTAAGAAAGCGCAGTCAGTGAAAACGCGGCGGCAACAAAATTAATACGACTATTCATACTTTACGCGCCCTGGCTACGGTAAGAAGTGAATGTGCGGCATCCCTGGCATCATCGATGATGGAAACAGTGGCAATGGCGGCTGACGCCGTAGCGCCTTCAAATAACAGCCAGATCTGGTTGATAATCCTTTCATCTTCTTCACCCACCGCGAGCCGGACACGCCTGGCAAGCTCAGCGCGAAACTCACTTTTCTGCCTGTGGACAAGCGCGACAATCTCCTCATTCGCGGTGGCATACTCACTGCGCGCCCGCAGCAGCATACATCCTTGTGTTCCATGCACTTCCATCCACTGCCGCAGTGAATCAAACACTGCCCCAACAGGATCGCCATCGCTGCATTCTGCTGCCAGCTGCTCCATAAAGGCCAGATGCCTCGCCTTCAGCACGGCCAGGATCAGCCCATCGCGCGAACCAAAATGCTTATAGAGCGTGCGCGTTGAGACGCCGGAATGGGCCACCACACGATCGATACCGACACCGCGAAGGCTCTCTGTATCGAAGATGTGCATGGCGCTTGTAATCATTTCATGCTGTTTTTTCATCCTCAAAGTGTAAAACGTTCGTTTTACCTGTCAAGGCGAATCGTAGAATGAAGCGCCTTCCATTAAATGTTCTTCCAGGCGGCGTAAAGCCTCTACAATAGTCAGCTGATGTGGATAATATACTGATGCTTATATAATTTTATCGTAACGGGCGGATGATAATATTCGCGTGCTTTTAACCTTGACGGGGAGAACGGTATGAATAAGGTAGAACGTAAAAATTATCCTGAGCTGGGTGAAGTTAAAGCACCCTACGTTCACGCGGTGAAGCATCTGCATACGCTGTATATTTCAGGCCTGACCGCATTTGGCACCGCCGCGCAACACGCCGGTATTGCTGAGCAGGCGGAGGAAGTCTTCAGTCAGATAAGGAAAGTGGCTCAGGCCGAGGGCACCGATTTTTCTTCGCTGATTAAGGTGACAATTTTCATCACCTCTTTTGAGGAAATTGCTGCGCTGCGTGAAGTGCTTTACCGCAACTATGGCGATGCCCTTCCCGCCAGCTCACTGGTTGAGGTAAGCCGGCTTTTCTCACCCGACCTGAAGATAGAAATCGAAGCGGTCTTCGGTCTGTAAGCTATTTTTTCTGTCGGTTAATAAAAGCTGTCCGGCGCCGTGACTTTTGCCGGGCCATTCTCTGCCTGCATCAGGCCGGAAATTTAGTCATGCTTCTCCGCCAGCCAGATCGTGCGCCCGCCACATAGCGGATCTTCAACAGCGTGTTTAATGACCCGGAAACCCGATTGCTGCATTAAAGCGCGGTATTCATCGGCGGCAAGGCTGGAATGATAAAGCGGTTCGCCCTTAAACTCCCCGATGGCTTCGCCATCCGCTGGGCCAGAGTTAAACATCAGAGCCGCCCCGTTGTTGGCATGAGCAGAAAAAATATCAAACATCTGACGCTGGCCGGTGCGGGCGAGGTGGAAAAAGCTGTCCCAGGCAAGGATGCCGTCGAACTTACGTTTGAGATCCAGTTCCCGCATATCAGCAACTATCCAGGTATTATCCGCAAATTTTTCGCGGCACCGGGCAATCATTGAGGAAGATGAATCTATCCCGGTCACCTGAAATCCCAGGCCGAAAAGGTATTGCGCAACCGGTGTGTCATTGCCACACCCCATGTCCAGAATATGTCCGCCAGGCTGGACAGCCTGGGCAAAGCTGTCGAGCCAGCTCTTTTCCAGCAGGGTCGCCGGGCGCATTTTTTCAAAGGCCGCGCAGTGCCTTTCATAAAGGCTAATGACAGTTTGTGAAGATGGGTGATCCATAATGTTCCCCTGAACGGCAATGGACAGTTCGGATAAGCGTGTGCAGGAAAAAGTTTCGCTTCTACCGGCATAAGGCGCAATGAAAAAAGATGGTTTTCCGCCGTTAAGGGCCGCTGGTCAGGCGTTCTCCCGGTACGGCCGACCCTTTTTCTCAGGGAAACAGACGCTCAGGAGTCCAGGCATACGGCAATTGAGGCACTTCGCCCGATATTAACTAGCGAATACTCATATTTGCCCGTGCTCTTTTCGCGCCATGTGAATATTAAAAATAACCAGAATATTTACACTTATTTAAATAACGCGTTGTTTTAAGATTTTGCTGATAATAGTTTTCAGCCTGCTAACAGATAAGCCGGGTTATTATAAAGCGCTATAATTAATCCACTCTTATCACTTATTGGTGAAATTTATGGACATTGCGGCTTTCGATATTGGTGGAACCTCGTTAAAAATGGGAGTAACTAATGCCCGCGGAGAAATTTTAGAGAGTGACAGCGTGGATATTGCCCAGCAATCCCGGGGAAAAATCCTGGAAGAGATTATGGCCTGGCTGAAAAAAAATCCCTCCTGCGCCGGCATCGCGGTCAGTACGCCGGGATATGTCGATCCCGGGACAGGCTTTATCTCTATGGGCGGTACCATTCCGGAATTTGACCAGTTCCCTCTGCAGCAGTGGCTGGAAGAAAAAACCTCCCTGCCCGTCAGCGTTGAGAACGATGCGCATTGTGCCCTGCTGGCGGAACGCTGGTTAGGAAATGCTCAGCAGCTCAACGATTTTCTGATGCTGACTATCGGTACCGGCTTAGGCGGCGCGGCGTTCTGTAACGGCGCCCTGATCCGCGGCAGCCGGAATCGTGCCGGAGAGTTTGGTTGCCTGCTAACCTCGCGCCCTGACAACAGCGATATTGCGCCTCATACCATGGGGAGCAGCTGCACCATGACGGCGCTACGGGAAAATTACGCTCAGCAGGTGAAAAAGCCCGTTGATGAGATAACCGGCAAAGATGTGTTCGATGCGTCTGATAATGACGACGATATTGCTAAAAGGGTGGTGAATGATTTTTATGAGGATCTCTCTGCCTGCCTCTATAACCTTGCCAGCGTATTCGATCCCCAAACCATTTTTATCGGTGGCGGCATTACTGAGCGCAAGCCTTTCCTGGACGAACTTGCCGCGCGTCTGGATAAGTATGGTATCGATATTCGTATTGAAGCCGCAACCTACGGTAATGACTCCGGGATGTTAGGCGCCTCCTACCACTTTCTGCAAAGCCAGCCGGCAGACGATAAATAATCCCGACGCGCCTAAATGCCGGTTCAGCTTCCCCGACCCTCGACCGGCATTACTTTTGTCTCCTGGCGTCAGGATTTAAATAATAATGCAGGGGAATGGATAAATAGCGCGCATTCACTGCAACCTGTTTAATGGGCAAAAACAGTGAGTAAGCTTAAAAATAAGCGCCGTCAGAATTGAACTCCTGCCTGACTCAACTACTGTTATTTATTCGCTCTGCTTAACAGTAACAGGCCATCAACAGGAGAATGCTGTGTCCTCTTCTTCCACGACAAACAACACCGATTTGCGCCGCTCACTGCTTGCCACCCTTCCGCTTGGCGTCGGTATGATGGCGGCCATCGATGAAATCGTGTTTCATCAGATGCTGGCATGGCACCATTTTTTTGACTGGTCCACGCCCATGTTCGCCCTGTTCTCGGATGGCTTGCTGCATTCGGCAGAGCTGATCTTTTTTGTGCTCGGCTTTTTTATGTTCCACAACCTGCGGACAAGCGGTGCGCTGGATAAGTCCTCTGCCTGGGCAGGTTTCTTTTTAGGGATGGGCGGCTTTCAGCTCTTTGACGGCATCATCGACCATAAGCTCCTCGGGCTGCATCAGATTCGCTACGTTGACAATATTCTGCCCTACGATCTGGCATGGAACGGTTTTGGCCTGCTGCTGCTGCTGACTGGCTTCCTGATTTTACGCCGTTCACGCGCGGCGGCACGACGCCGCACGGGAAAATAAACCATGGAGCCGATGACACATCACGGCAGCATGGGGGGATCAACGCTACTGCTGGTGTTATTAGTGATCCTGCCTGCGCTACTGCTTTGCCTTTACCTGATGGCTGCCGTCCGGCTACGTAAAAGATCCGGATGGAGTCTCTGGCGCATCGCGAGCTATAGCGCCGGGACAGCGCTTATTATTGCTGCCATGCTCCCGCCTCTGGCTATATGGGCGCATCAGGATTTGCGCGGCCATATGGTCCAGCACCTGTTTCTGGGCATGTTCGGCCCGCTCGGGCTCGTTTTTGGCGCTCCCGGTACCCTGTTACTGCGCAGCATTCCTCCGCAGGCCGCGCGCCGTGTGATGAGCTTTCTCAATGTCAGGCCGGTCCGGTTTTTGATCCATCCGGTAACGGCTGCTTTTCTCGATATTGGCGGCATGTATCTGCTCTACCTGACGCCGCTCTATCTCCACTGCATGTCCCACCCTGGCCTGTTTATTTTTCTCCATCTGCATTTTGTGCTCTCAGGCTACCTTTTTACCTGGTCCATCGCCGGGCCAGACCCTGCGCCGCGCCGTCCTGGTTGGGTTACCCGTCTCTCGGTGGTTTTTGTCGCAACGGCTGCCCACGCGGTGCTCGGAAAACTGATGTTTGCTTATGGCTATCCGCAGGGGACGCCGGCCAGCCTGACTGAAATTCAGAGCGCGGCACAATGGATGTATTACGGTGGCGATCTGGCAGAGTTTTTACTGATCGTAGGTTTCTTTGCGATGTGGTTTCGTCGGAAAAGCGTTTTACCTGTCGCTTTTGGCGGCGAAAGCCCAACCAGCTTGTCCGTGAAATAATTCTGACGTTTGAGCCAGGTGCAGCCCGCCATTCCCGGCACGGCTGTGCTGGCTGTCAGGGGGATTTGTCAGGCCTGCCGGATGTCACCGCAAAGAGAGTGCACATTGTTTAACGCAGGTAGCTTCAGTTGAAAAAGGAGACTGTAATGGCGGATGGCAAAGCGACGTACTGGAACGCGATGGTTCCCGAACTGACCGTAACGGATTTTCCTGCTTCCCTCCATTTTTACGTCGATGTCCTCGGCTTTACCGTCATGATAAGGCGCAACGAGCCGGAATTTGCCTATATCTGTTTCGGCGAGGCGCAGCTGATGCTGGAGCAGCAGCATCCACAAGGCTGGAATACCGCAGACCTTGTGCATCCGCTGGGCCGGGGCATCAATTTTCAGATTGAAGTGGATGAGGTTGAACCCATTGTGGCTCGTCTGCAGGCCCATGATGTTCCACTCTACCGTACGCTTCGTGATAGTTACTACAGTACGGGGGAGACGGAAGCCTGCCAGAGAGAGTTTCTGGTTCAGGATCCGGATGGCTACCTTCTTCGCTTCAGCCAGCACATCGAATAAGCGGCCTCAGCAGCGGACTGGCACGGCCAGATAAGCCCTCAGTATGTTGTAATTAAGTAAGAGTTGCTTAACAACCTGTAAATGACGATGAATGCCTTAACGTCCCGTTACAGAGAAAGTGGCCAGCCAGGCCCGGAGCGCTAATCCATCCGCTTCAAGGCTCGCTATACTGTGAGGACGGCTAAACCGCAACAGAGGTATTATTTTGATTAAATACAGCGTGATGTATCCGAACATTGAAAACGGCACCTTCGACCATGATTACTACCGTGACGTGCACCTGCCGCTTATTAAGGAACGCATGGGTGACTACTGCCACTCCTGGTCTATCGATAAAATCATCGCCAGCCAGGATGGCAGCCCGGTGCCTTATGTTGCAGGCTGCCACATTTTCTGCGCCTCGCTGGAGGATCTGGAAAAAGGCATGGAGGGCCACGCTGACGAACTGGTTGCCGACGTCGCCAACTTCAGCAATATCACGCCGGTAAAATGGATTTCGGAGGTGGTGGAGTAATTCGCTCCACGCCGGTTAAAAAACCGGTCTGAGGAGGGGTTCAGGCGACGAATAATGTCAAAGCGAAGGGAGTACAGGCCGGAAAGTAAAGCGTCCCGCGCCATGGACGGCGCGGGCCAAGCTGTCAGGGACGACGCCTTTTGCGTCTTTACGATCGGCCTGTACTCACTGAGCAGCCACGCTGCCAGCAAACAAAACCCTACTTCAGCGTTTTTTAACCAGAAGAACTACAGCAGTTTTTTCTCAGCCAGATCGAGCGCGAAGTAGCTGAAGATCAAATCGGCACCGGCGCGTTTGATGGCGCCCAGGCTTTCCAGCACCACATCCTGCTCGCTGATAGCGCCAGCCTGCGCGGCAAATTTAATCATCGCGTACTCACCGCTCACCTGATAGGCGGCCAGCGGCAGATTGGTATGTTCACGCACGTCGCGAATAATATCCAGATAAGCCCCCGCCGGTTTCACCATCAGGGCATCTGCACCTTCGGCCTGATCGATTAGCGACTCCCGAAGCGCCTCGCGGCGATTCATCGGGTTCATCTGGTAAGTCTTACGATCGCCCTTCAGCGAGGTACCCGCGGCTTCACGGAACGGGCCGTAGAAAGAGGAAGCGAACTTGGTGGAGTAGGACATGATCGCCGTCTGGGTAAATCCGGCTTCATCCAGCGCCTGACGAATAGCGGCGACCTGACCGTCCATCGCGGCGGAGGGGGCGATAAAATCTGCCCCGGCACGCGCGGCGGCAACGGCCTGCCTGCCCAGGTTAACGAGTGTCGCATCGTTGTCCACGCCGTGATCGTGCAGTACGCCACAATGTCCGTGCGTGGTGTATTCGCAAAAGCAGGTATCGGACATAACGATCATTTCCGGCACGGCATCTTTGCAGATACGTGACATGCGGGAGACCAGCCCATTCTCCTGCCAGGTATCGCTGCCATCCGCATCAGTATGGTGAGAAATGCCGAAGGTCATAACGGAACGGATGCCGGCTTTGGCAATACGTTCAATTTCGTACGCCAGACGCTTTTCGGGAATGCGCATCACGCCCGGCATGGCCTGAATCGCTTTGTAGTCATCAAGGCCCTCCTCAACAAAGATCGGCAGCGCCAGATCGTTGATGCTCAGTGAGGATTCCTGAAAAAGGGTGCGAAGCGATGGGGTCTGGCGCAGACGTCGTGGACGCTGGCTGAGAGAGAGAGTGGACAAGACAACCTCGATTTAGCGAAGAATCACCGGCAGGCAAGCGCCAGCGGTGACAAAAAATGAGTCTGCTAACAGTATACCTCTGGCGGCGTCATGACAATGGTTGCCGACCGGACGGGCAGGTTTACGGCACAGAAAGTGTAACGCCTCTCAGCAGGCGGGCAAAAGAGACCGCTTCAGGCGTGAAAGGCCCTTCTTTTATTCTGATAAGGGGCTCTTTTCAGCCAGCTACCCGGTGCGCTTTCCCGATAGCGTCCATACTGTTAACGAAAAACAGAGGAGAAAAGGAAAGATGGGCTTTCTTGGCTGGACCGCCGCCGTCGGCGGATTACTTTTATTGATGACGCTGGCCTCCGGCTGGATTAAACGGGGCCCGGTGACGGTATTTGCCGTTTATCTGGCCACTGGCGTGATCTGCGGGCCCTGGGTGCTCGACCAGCTGCGAATAGATATCGCCGCCCACGCTGAGCTGACAAAAAATCTGACTGAAATCGCCATGGCCGCCTCGCTCTTTATTACCGGCCTCAAGCTGAGAATGCCGCTGAAAAGTCCGGGCTGGAAAACCGGGCTGCGGCTGGCTTTTCCCGGTATGTTGCTGACGGTAGGTGGCGTAACGCTCGCTTCACACTATCTCTTCGGCCTGTCGTGGCTAATGTCCCTGGCGTTTGGGGCGATTGTGGCGCCGACCGACCCGGTCCTGGCCAGTCTGATTTCCGTTAACGACGCCCGCGATGATGACAACCTGCGCGTATCGCTTTCCAGCGAAGCGGGGATGAATGACGGCACGGCCCTGCCGTTGCTGATGCTGGCGATGCTGCTGATGACCAGCCCCGACGGCTTTACGCTGGAAGCATTAGGGCACTGGGCGCTGGTTGACCTGCTGTGGGCTATCCTGGGCGGAGTAGGTATCGGCTTTATCATGGGCCGCTTTGTCGGTCAGTACGTCACTCATTTACGGCATGCGCATCAGGATGTGGCGCCTAATGATTGTCTGGCGCTGGCGCTGATCGCCCTCTGCTATTCTCTCGCGCAGGAAGTGGATGCATCAGGCTTCCTGGCCGCCTTTGCCGCTGGCGTCGGACTACGCCGCGCCGAGGTGCGGGTGACTTATCGCCTGCCCGCGGACAGCTTTACAGACAGCGCACACCGCCCACCTGCGGAAGTTATGATCAATCCCCATATCCGGCATGAAAAGGGGGAAACCACTCCTGCCAGTTCAGCCGGCCTGATCGTCGGCGATGCGCTGTCGTTTGGCGATACGGTCGAACGGCTGCTGGCCGCCATCATTATTATCGTGCTGGGCGTGACGCTGGCGCAGCACTGGGACCCCGAAGGGCTGATAATGGCCGCCCTGCTCTTTGTGGTTATTCGCCCTCTCTCCGTATGGCTTGTCACCATGGGAACGAAGACGCTGCCAAGACAGCGACTGGCGCTGGGATGGTTGGGGATCCGGGGCATCGGCAGCATTAACTACACCGCCTGGGCCTATACGCACGGACTTGCCGGGGATGAAGCCACGCGGATGGCGAATATGGCTTTTACTCTGGTCGTCGCCAGCGTGGTGATACACGGGATTTCCGTCACGCCGCTGCTGAACTGGCGTCAGGCAAAGCTGGCCGACAAAGTGGATAAGAATGAGTGACCGTCGGTTTGTAACGGGGCCCCGTTATCAGGTCATAAATCTGCCCCGATAAGGTTAAAAAACATTAATGCCTTCGCCAGGAAGCGCTGATAACAATGCTGAAAAATACAGGAGCCCCCGCCAGGGGGAGCCTGAACCGGTTAAACGGTTTTTATGCTAGCCTCAAAGAGGGATGAACGCCGCGCTACAGGCGCAGAAAAGGTTGATAAAAAAGATGAAAATAACAGACAACTTTCGCGCTCACTTTCTGCGTGAGATCCTTCTGCCACTGGTGCTGGTGCTGGCGATTACCTTTATCGCCGCCAGTTTTACCGTCTTCTGGGCAACGGCCAGAAGCAACGCCGATGCGGCTGCCCAGCAGCAGCAGATCATCAGAACGTCTCTTTCGCAAAGTCTTGAGGAGATGATTGAACAGCACCGCAGCCTGGCGCTCTGGCTGCCGCTGGGACAGCATTTAGCCACTAATCCGCAGGATACGCTCTGGCTCAATCAGAACGTGGGAGACTGGCTATCTTCAATGTTTGGCCACCAGCTGGTTTACATACTGGATCAGGCAGGAAAACCGCTCTATCGATGGGAGAATGGCAAAAATGTACCGCCTGAGCAGTTTGCGCATTTGCAGCCGTCGGTCGCCCATTTACTTAATACCTTCACCGCGAAGACTTCCGGCGACGGCGAGCGCCATCAGGCTATCGATTTTACGCTGATTGATAAGCGCCCCGTCGTTATAGCCGCAGGCAAAATAGCGGGTGACCAGGGCCAGCCCGGGCGCTTTACCCTCGTCAGCGTTAAATACCTCGACCGCCACTATCTGGATTCCCTCTCTCAGCGCAGTTTGCTCAAGGCGCTTCGCTATGTGGACGGCAATCCCACCCGCAAAGGCGCAAACTACCTGCTAACCAGCCGGGAAGGTCAACCGCTGGGGTATCTCGCCTGGCAGCCTGACCAGCCCGGTACGCGTATGCTGCATCTGCTCGGCCCACTGGTTTTTATCGTCGTCCTGATCATCGCCCTGATCTGCGCCGTTATGCTGCGTCGTCTCTGGCTCTCTTCGCTGACGCTTTCCCAGTCTTTGCTCCAGCTGAGCGCCAGCGAAGCGCAGGCCCAGCACCTGGCATTCCATGACGTGCTGACCGGCCTGCCCAACCGGGCACTGGTGGAAGAGCGCCTCACTCAGGCTCTGGGCAAGATGACGCGCAGTGATGAACATATCGCGCTGTTACTGTTGGATCTCGACCGCTTTAAGCTGGTTAATGACACCTACGGGCATCACGCCGGGGATGAGTTAATTATCGAAGTGGGACACCGCCTGAACGGACTGGTTTCGGAGAAAGATACCGTTGGCCGGCTGGGCGGTGATGAATTTGTCGTCGTGGTGCCCAACATCCGCACTCCCGACGTCGCACAGGCGCTGTGCGAGCGGATCATCGCGGCCCTCTCTCTGCCGTTCACGTTGCTGGGTAGCGAAACCTGGATTGGCGTCAGCATCGGCGTGTCGATGGCTCCTGACGACGCGATCGACCGCAGTGAGATGATGCGTAAAGCGGATATTGCACTTTATGAAGCAAAAAGCCAGGGACGCGGACAGTATCAGCTGTTTGAAAGGGTCATGGATGAATCACTGAAAACACGCCAGCAGGTCGCTTCCGATCTGCGTATGGCGCTGCAAAACAAACAGGATCTGGCGGTCTACTATCAGCCGCTGATGGATATTTCCGGGAAAGAGGTGGTCGGGCTGGAGGCGCTGATGCGCTGGAATCACCCCGTCCACGGCGCCATTTCTCCCGGCGAATTTATTCCGCTGGCCGAAGAGATGGGGCTGATTATCCAGGTAGGCGAGTGGGTGCTGCGTGAAGCGTGCCGGGTATCGCTGGCCTGGCCGGCGTTAACCATTGCGGTCAACGTTTCGCCGCTACAGTTCAGGGCGGCGGGGTTTGTCGAACGGGTGAAGGCTATCGTGAAGGAGGAGAATACGCTGCCATCACGTATTGAGCTGGAGATCACCGAAGGCGTACTGATTGAGGATGAAAAAAGCGCGCAGGAAATTATGGCCAGTCTTCGTGAAGCGGGATTCCGCATCGCGCTGGACGACTTTGGTACCGGCTATTCCAGCCTGAACTATCTCAGCCACTTTTCCGTCGATAAAATCAAAATTGACCGCTCGTTCACCCAGTCGCTGGGCGTCACCGAGAACTCAGGCGCCATTATTGAATCGGTGATCAAACTGGGTCAGGCGATGGGGCTGACGGTTACCGCAGAAGGCGTGGAGACCAGCGGCCAGATGGCCGTACTGGCCGAGGCGGGATGCAATCAGCTTCAGGGTTATCTTTTCTCCCAGGCAGTGCCGGAAGCGCAAATCGGCAAGCTGCTTTCCGCTAAGAAAGAGTTCCCATAAAACGCTACTCGCGCCAGCGGTGGGGATAGCTGGCGCTGTGTGGGAGCAGAAAAGTGATAACCGGCAAGAGATAAAACGAAGCTGAGCGCCCGGCCCGCAGGGTGACCTGGACCGGGCGCTCAGGCATGCATCAGAAAAAGCCGAGCGGCTGGACGCTGTAGCTGACCAGCAGGTTTTTGGTTTGCTGATAGTGATCCAGCATCATCTTGTGGGTTTCACGCCCAATACCGGACTTCTTATAGCCGCCAAAGGCCGCGTGTGCCGGATAAAGATGGTAGCAGTTTGTCCAGACCCGCCCCGCCTTCAGCGCCCGCCCCACCCGGTAAGCCCGGTTGATATCCCGCGTCCAGACGCCGGCGCCCAGGCCGTAGATCGAATCATTGGCGATGGCAATCGCTTCAGCCTCGTCTTTAAAGGTGGTGATCCCTATCACCGGTCCGAAAATCTCCTCCTGGAAGACGCGCATGCTGTTGTCTCCCTTTAGCAGCGTCGGCTGGATGTAGTAGCCGGTTGACAGCTCCCCCTCCAGTTTCTCAATGCCGCCACCAGCAAGCACTTCGGCCCCTTCTTGCTGCGCAATTTCCAGGTAGGAAAGGATTTTATCAAACTGCTGCTGGGAAGCCTGTGCGCCGACCATGGTTGCCGTATCCATAGGATCGCCACGCTGAATGGTTTTCACCCTTTTCATAACGGCCTGCATAAAAGGTTCATAGATCGATTCCTGCACCAGCGCACGGGAAGGACAAGTACAGACCTCGCCCTGATTGAGGAACCCTAACACCACGCCTTCTGCTGCTTTCTCGATAAAGGAAGGTTCAGCCTGCATGATATCTTCAAAAAAGATATTCGGTGACTTACCGCCCAGTTCGACGGTGGAGGGGATCAGGTTTTTGGCCGCCAGTTCCAGAATGTGCCCGCCGGTGGCGGTAGATCCGGTGAAAGCCACTTTGGCGATACGGGAATTACCCGCCAGCGCCTCACCCGCCTCACGGCCAAAGCCGTGCACCACGTTCAGTACTCCCTGCGGCAGTAAATCGGCAATCAGTTCCACGAACAGCGTAATGGAGAGCGGTGTCTGCTCGGCGGGTTTCAGGATCACGCAGTTACCCGCGCCCAGGGCCGGAGCAAGTTTCCAGGCCGCCATCAGCAGCGGAAAGTTCCAGGGGATGATCTGCGCCACCACGCCCAGCGGTTCATGGAAGTGATAGGCGGCCGTAAATTCATCGATTTCCGCCGCCGATCCTTCCTGCGCGCGCAGGCAGCCCGCAAAATAGCGGAAATGGTCGACTGCCAGCGGCAGATCCGCCGCCAGCGTTTCCCGTACCGGCTTGCCGTTATCCCAGGTTTCGTTGACGGCGATATATTCCAGATTCTCCTCAAGCCTGTCGGCAATTTTCAGCAGGATCAGCGAGCGGGCCTGAACGGAAGTTTTCCCCCAGGCGTCAGCCGCAGCGTGCGCGGCGTCGAGGGCTTTTTCCACATCTTCTTTGTCGGAACGGGGGAACTGCCCAATAACGGAACCATTAACGGGTGAGGTATTAGAGAAATATTGTCCGTTAACCGGCGGCACAAACTCGCCATTGATGAAATTGCCATACTGCGGTTTAAGGACAACCAGTGAATCATCGCTGCCCGGATATGCATAACGCATCGTTATTCTCCTTCAGGGTTCCAACTTCATAGGCGTAACAATGTATTAACCATCAGTTAACACAAAGGATGCAGTGAGCATGTCAGAGGGGCGAGCCGGAAACTGTGAGCAAGCCAGAAGGAGAGGAAAAATAGACGCAGATTGTGAGCCATCGCACAGACGGGCGCGCTGACCGCAGGCGTTGCCGCACGCAGAGGAAGTATATACAGGTCTGACGCTAAGGACGCCAGCAAAGAATAGTTAACTGTGACGGCGCAAGTAAAGCAGCGCGATGAGTGACGAAATCGCGATGGCTTGCGTTTGAAAACGGTCCGTTATTATCAACAAGCGAAAGGTTTGCGTGGAAAAAAATCCCGGCGGCTGGCGCAAAAGAAGCGGAAACCATGCCATCATAGAAAGGTGATATAACGCACATAAAAGGACTGTCTTGTGGCACTGCGTCATTTTTTCCTGATCTTATTTGTGGTAACAACCTGGGCTTTTAATAACGTTGCCATCAAATGGGGTTTACTTGATCTTCCCCCGCTCTTTCTGACCATGATGCGCTTTGTCGTGGTAGCCGTAATTCTGATCCCCTTTACGCGAATAACCTTTCAACAGCTGCGCTACCTAATCCCGCTGGCCTTTACCTTTGGCTTTATGCATTTTTCGCTGCTGTTTGTGGGGCTTAAATATACCGATGCCGGTACTGCCGCCATCGTGGTGCAGCTCGGTACGCCATTTGCGATGATTCTGGCGATGATTCTTCTGAAAGAGAAGCTGTCGCTGGTACAGATGCTGGGCATTGCTATCTCGCTGACCGGCGTGTTTGTGCTGGCGGGCAGCCCAACCATCCCATCGTGGTGGGTGCTGTGTCTGCTGCTATGCAGTGCGGCAGGCTGGGCAATCAGTAATATGATCGTGAAAAAATCCCCCGGCATTAAGCCGCTGACGATGACCGGCTGGCTCTCCTTCCTGGCGATCCCGATAGTGGCTCTGGCGTCGTTTACGCTGGAAAGCGGCCAGATTGAGAGCCTGATGCACGCCACCTGGCGCGGCTGGTTCGCCATTTTCTACAGTGCCATTGGCTCCTCTGTCATCGCCTACTCGCTCTGGTATGGCCTGCTCAGAAACTATAACGTTAACCTGATCATGCCCTACTCCCTGCTGACGCCGGTTTTATCGGTAGTGATGGGCGTCGTGGTGCTGGGCGACAGCCTGAACGCCTTTAAAGTTTCCGGCGCGCTGCTGGTGATTGCGGGTACGGCGATTGCGGTGATCAATCTGCGAAACCTGCGGATGCACGCCCGCCTGCTTAAATTTCGCTACAAGCGTTAGTGCCAGGCAAAACCCGCTTTTCGTTGCTAAGGTGTAAGGCAGATGAAAGAGGGAGACGGCAATGGACAATGGGTTAATGACGGCGCTCTGGCAGCAGCTTTGGACCGGCCTGCGTAGGGCCAGTACGCCGCTGCCGGAGGTGAAATTCACCGGCACGCAGCGTTTCAGTTCAGCCTGGCCCGTAACGGAACTGGCCAGCGCCTCTATTGCGCTTGCCACTCAGGCAGCCGCCGATCTGGCCGGCATTCCGCATCAGGTAGAGGTGAACAACCGCCTTGCCTCTCGCTGGTTTCAGCGCTCTTTTATTCCCCTCAACCGTACCGTGCCTGACCTCTGGGACCCTTTTTCGGGCGATTATGAGGCGGGGAATGGCTGGCTCCGCCTGCACACCAATCTGCCCCATCACCGGGCAGCGATGGCGCAGGTGCTGGGCGAGCACACCAGCCGGGCCGGCGTGGAAAAAGCCGTCAGCGTCTGGGATAAAACGGCACTGGAACAGGCTATTGTCGATGCCGGAGGCTGTGCCGCTGAGATGCGCAGCCTGGCACAATGGCAGCAGCATCCGCAGGGAGTGAGCGTGGCGAGTGAAGCGTTAATCGCGCAGGCGCTTCAGCCTGAAGCCCCGGCTCCGGCGTGGCAACTCTCCCCGGCCCGTCCTCTTATCGGCGTTCGCGTACTGGATCTGACGCGGATAATTGCCGGGCCGGTCGCCACCCGCTTCCTCGCCGGGCTGGGCGCGGAGGTGCTGCGCCTTGATCCGCCCGGCTGGGAAGAGCCGTCGCTTGAGGAGGAGCTAACCCTCGGCAAGCGCTGCGCCAGGTTAGATCTGAAGTCCGCCGCAGGTCGCGAGCGTTTCGAAACGCTGCTTGCTAAGGCTGACATCCTGGTCCATGGCTACCGTGCCGATGCGCTCAGTGCGCTGGGCTACGATACTGAAGCCCGGCAAAAGTTATCACCGGGTCTGGTTGATATTGCCCTGAATGCCTGGGGATGGAGCGGTCCCTGGCGCAACCGCCGTGGGTTCGACAGCCTTGTTCAGATGGCCTGTGGTATCGCGGACCTCAACCGGCAATGGGTGCACAGGTCCTCGCCCGCGCCGCTACCGGTTCAGGCGCTCGATCACGCCACGGGCTATATGATGGCGGCGGCAGCGCTGGAGGGAATGCGTCAGCGACGCCTGCATAATACTGGTTTCACCGCTCGTCTTTCGCTGGCGAGAACCGCCAGCCTGCTGACCCGCTTTCCCTGCCCCGATGCGCCCCGTACTGAAAACCTGGGTTCGCCCCAGCCCTATGACGAGAGTGTGGAAACCGAAATCACGCCGTGGGGAATCGGCTACCGGCTGCACTCTCCGGTCTGGCTGCCCGGCACGCCGGTTGTCTGGTCGCGCGCCGCCTCAAGGCTGGGTGCGGCGGAACCCTGCTGGATGGATAAGTAACCGCTAAGAAGGGGCGTTCTGCCCTCCAACGGTAACGGCTTTGTAGCCTGCCCGGTGGACATTCAGGATCGGCGCGGCAAGCGGCTGCAAGCAGGCGCAAAGGGAAATAATAAACGCAAAAAAGCCCGATACGTTATCGGGCTTTTTGCTTATTCCAGCTGCAGTTGGTGGCTGCTACGGAACGTACTGCTTGCATCTGTACACACTTTAATATTATCACTTCTCGTCACATCGTCAACCGCTCAAAAAAAAGCCGATAAATTTTCTGTGCATTAAAAGGATGATGATATACTGTATGTGTATACAGTTGTTGGGTGGTTAATCAGTGCGCAACACAGCATCAGATTTTATCCGACCGGAATACAGGTGGTGCTGTCCGGTTTGCCTCCACCCAGGAGTGCTGCTCTGCATCTGTACACACATATGCGCGTAGTGAGGGTAAAATCAAAGGCATAAGCTACGTGCGGTGCTCTCCGGCTAAGGAGATTGCCTCAGTGATTACTCTGGCCATCATCTTTTTGGTGCTAAAGATCGCGTTGGTAATCTTACAGATTACTGTACAGATCGTGGAGTTAATCCTTGCGAAACGCAAGTGAGTGACAGCCATCAACCGCTGACATAACTGGATCAAAGGCCGGGGAAAATACCACCCCGGCCTTTTTTCATTACTGATAAAAAAGCCCCGACTGTCGCAGCAATAGCCTGACCATCGGGGCTTTCTGAACTGGCGGGAATGGGATCAGTTCTCCCCTTCTTCTTCCAGTTCGTCACGCATCGCCTGAATCGCCTCGCGCGTCAGAGCCGCGAGCGTACGGTAAAAAGCGGTGCTGGCGTGGGCTTCCACCTTGCCGAGAAACTGGCCGCACCAGGGCATGATAAACGCATCAAACAGCGTAATTTGCGCTTCAGCCTCGTCAGCTTCCGACCGGTCTTCCAGCCATGATGCGGCCAGCAGCAGCGCGCCAATATGGTCAGCTGGTGCCTCGCTTAGCGGCATTCCCCTGCTTTGTAAGAAAGCGCGTACTTCGCTCTCCTGTGGTCCGTTCTCCCAGTAAGAGCCGAAGGGCGGCACCTTACAGTCACTGCCAACAAAGAGCGCATTGTAGTCGGCGGCCAGCGCCTGTGGATCGCTGTTTTGTTGCAGGCGGGTCAGCAGTTCATCCTGCTCCAGAGGCCACTGCTGCTGCAATTTCCCCTCGCGCAGTAAGGTAAAAAGCGGCACCAGCAGCGGATCCTGAGGCTGCCGGTTATACAGCGAGCCGAGGATGCGGCAGATGACGGAAAATTCATTCATAACGGTCAGTCCATTCAGAGGTAAGCGTGACAACGTCACATATCGGCAAATTCAGCAATTTTTTGGCCCGTACGTCTTTCCAGAAAATCCAGCAGCCGGCGGGGCGTGACATTTAATACGCGATCCTCAGGAAAATCCACTTCCTTCATAATCCGCAGGCAGTGTTCAAAATTACCGAGCGTAAAGGCGGTATGAGAATCTGAGCCGCAGGAGATCAGCCCGCCGGCATCCCGCACTGCCGCCACAATGGCGCGGCAGTTAGGTTCGCTCCCTGCCCGTGAATGGGTAAAAGAGGAGTTATTCAGCTCCAGCGCCACCTCATATTTGGCGGCAGCTTCGGCGATGGCGGGAATATCAACCGGATATCTTGGGTTACCCGGGTGGCTGATAATATGGACGTTGCCGCTGGCCATGGCGGCAATCATCGCTTCGGTATGTACCGCTTTGTCACGCGGCGCAAAAACCGGCTCGTGAAAGCCTGCCACCACGATGTCCATCGCGCCCATCATCGGACCGGTACAGTCGATCTCACCCTGAACATTTTTGATGTTGGCTTCGATACCGCGCAGGATCCCTATCCCCTCAACCATTCGCGGCCAGACACGCATATTCACGAAATGCCAGTAGTGCGGCGCATCGGCCATATCCGGGCCATGGTCGGTGATCGCCAGCAGCTTCACGCCGCAGGTTTGCGCCTGCTGAACGTAATCACGAAGCGTGCTGTAAGCATGGGTACTGGCAACGGTGTGCATATGAAGGTCAACGGGGTACATAATTTTCTCCTGATTGCATCAGGCAAGAATAGCACCATTCCTGCCCTGAGTGAGCTTAATAGCCGCGGCTGAGATCGACCTGGCCGGCAGGCATTTCACCCTTTTCAAACTGCGCGATAGCCCTGGCGATATACTGCATAGCCTCCTCCGGCAAGGTGACAGCCGCATTATGCGGCGTGATAGCAATATCGGGATGTCGCCAGAAAGGGTGCTGCTGATCCAGCGGTTCCTTTTCGAAAACATCCAGCGCGGCGGCCTTCACCTCACCTGCTTCCAGAGCGGCCAGCAGATCTGCCTCAACCAGATGCGCACCGCGCGCCAGATTAAGGATAAAGGCCTGCGCCTTTAGCTGACTCATCAGATCGCGGTTGATAATGCCTGCCGTCTGAGGCGTATTGGGAAGAAGATTAATCAGTACCTGCGTACCGGACAGAAAGTCATGCAGCTGGTCGTTGCCGTAAAAGCTGGTCACATCCGGCATTGCCTTTGGAGAGCGGCTCCAGCAGCGTACGGGAAAACCCCACGCCTTCAGACAGTCTGCCACGCTGCGGCCCAGCACTCCCGCACCCAGCAGGCCAACGGTAAAGGATTCACGCGAATACACCGGTAAAGGTTGCCAGCATGCCTGCTGCTTTTGCTGTTGGTATTCCGTAAAGCGGCGGAACCAGCCGAGAACATGATAGAGCGCATATTCCTGCATCTGGCGGGCCATCCCGGTATCTTCAAGGCGGAAAAGCGGCACGCCCGGGGCCAGCAGATCGGGATGCTGGCGAAGCTGGCTGAGAATATCATCCACGCCCGCGCCCAGCGCAAAGACGGCTTTCAGGTCCTGGCGGCCCCTTAACATCTCTTCCGGCGGCTGCCGCACCAGCGCATAATCCGCATGGCCCGTATCGCCGGGCGTCCACGCGCGAACGCGGGCCGCGGGCAGACGCTGCTGCAAACCCTCTATCCACGTCTGGGGGTTAAAGAATGGGTGATAAAAAATGACGTCCACGTTGGGTCTCCTCTTTTTTCTTCAGGCTCAGGGAAAACGCAGCGGCTGGCAAGGAAAATCTGTTGGGATACCGGACGTATCCCAACGGAGTGTCAGCGAGTGACGGAAGGCTGAATCAGCTTACGCAACAGCGGCATAAGCATCAGCATCACCATGCCGACGGCGGCACTGCCCCAGCCGAGTAAGGTGAAGATGTGGCTGTAACCGGGGTTGGTCAGCACGGGCGTGCTGCCGCTGTTTTCCGGCATCATCCCTGAGACATACCCGGCCAGAACTGACGCCACGCCCGTTACCATCATCCAGCAGCCCATCATCACGCCCTGATAGCGCGCCGGGGCAAGTTTACCGATCATCGCGTAGCCGATTGGCGAGATTAGCAGCTCGGCGATGCTCTGGAGCACGTAGCTGATAACGATCCATTTGAAGGCCACCATGCCATCACCCCCGGCGAGCATGATACCCAGCGGCAGTACCAGCATGCCAAGCCCAATAATAAACAGCGACGAGGCGAACTGGAGTGGGATATCAATACGCCAGCCGCGCTCGCGCAGGTTGCGAAAACCCACGGCCAGAAGCGGGCCGCCGAAAACAATGACCAGCGTGTTGATGTTCTGAACCCACTGGGGCGCAACCTGAATACCGTAAACGTTCAGATTGATATTGTGTTCGGTAAAAAGCATCAGGCCCATCGGCGCCAGCTGATAGAGCATCCAGAATACCAGGGATCCCATCGCCAGCAGCAGATAGGCGCTCATCCTGCGCCGCTCATCGTAAGGTTTGTGCCGCAGCGTGATAAAGCCGAACAGCAGGAAGATCATCACGCCAAGACCGATCACAAAGCTGCCGGTAAAGTCTGCATGAGTCAGCATAATGCGGATTAACGGCACCAGAATGGCAAGGATGGCCAGACCGGCAAGCATGCGCAGGCGGAACTGCTTTTTACTGACGTGAAGGAGTGGCGTATCGATATCACGCAGGATTTTCCAGCGCAGTAATGAAATAACAATGGCGACAGCATTGCCTAGCGTCGCGAACAGAAACAGAGCTTCATAGTGTTCAGTGAGCTGGAAGTAGCCTGCCCCGGTAAAGCCGATAAAGAACCCGAGGTTCATCCCGGCATAGTTCCAGAGGAAAGCGCTTTCGCGGCGGTTATCTTCTGGTGTAAAGCGCTGGGTAAGCATCATGTTGATGCAGGTTACGTTAAGGCCGCTCCCGGTCAGGAACATTGCCAGTCCCCAGTAGAGACCTTCCGCGCTCTGCCCGGAAAGCACCCAGCAGCCGGCGACCTGAAGCACCATCCCCAGTACGAACAGGTTACGGTTACTGAGGTAGCGTCCACCAAGGTAGCCGCCGAACAGATGCAGGCCGTAGTTAAACGCGCCGAATACGCCCATCATGGTGTTAGCCTGGCTCTCACTGAAGCCTAGGCGTTTAGTGGCGTAGAGCACCAGCGTGGAATAGAGCACGGCGAAACCGAGCGTGGCAAAGATTTGAATAAAAAATAGCGCGCTCGTGCCTGATGGCGTAGCCCCGGCAACAGATTTGGAGGTGTTCACACCTGACCTCAGCAATGGTTATGCAATAATAAGCGCATTATTATGCACTCCGCGCCGTTGAATTACTGCCTGAAATAATCCTTTATGCGTCCGGGAGCTGTTGATTGCCGAATTTAGCAACAAACTGCTGTAAAACTGGCTAAACAAGCGGAAAAGTGAAGAAAGGGAGTTGACCAGAGCACGGCTTTTCCCTACATTACCGGCCACGCAACCTTGTTGCGTAAACAATAC